>NZ_JBIVGB010000013.1:0-1289 GCF_044748425.1 Curtobacterium sp. NPDC089991 | reverse complement strand
TGAACAACCGAAGCTGCCCAGGCACGAGGTCAATCAATAAATTGGCATTGACAATGTGCACGCTGTTGAGTTCTCAAGGACCAGACGCACTCCCCATTCCGCCCGTCGGGCTTCGTCAGAGAGGCATTCGTCTCTCGACACCGTCGAGCACCACGATCGAGACCGTGGAACCTTGGGTGTCGGTTGCCTGAGCGGGACCCCGTCCGGACTGCATCTCCAGGTGTTTCCACTTGGTGACCGTCTCGGCCGTTCCGTTCTCCGCCTCAGCGGCAACGAGTGACAACATTACGGGGAGGTGAACGGGAGCGCCAGCCGGGCCGCTTCCCGGGCGTGTCGCAGGCGGGGACCCACGTGCGTCGACGAGCAGGCCCGAACGGATCGACGTCGTTACCTGCACCGGGACACCGGGACACCGGGACACCGGGACACCGGGACACCGGGACACCGGGACTCCGGGACTCCGGGACTCCGGGACTCCGGGACTCCGGGACTCCGGGACTCCGGGACCAGCATCCTCGCCCGGCAGTCGGATGGCGAACGTCGACGTCGTGTCCATCCCTCCCGTGCAGGCCGAACACCACGACGCGCCCAGCTCAGGCGATCGCGCAGAGGGCAACGGTTAGCCACTCATCACATGAACAACGCCCCTTGGACCAGCGAGCGGCGTCCGTAAGCAGGATCCACATCGCGGTAGGCACCGCCGGCTCGGCAGGCTCCCTCGAGCCCGGAGACCGGCTCGAGGCGCGGCCGCAAGCGAGTGGACCACTTCGTCCCGAACCGAGTCGCACACTCGAAGGCGCTCACAGCCGCCGCACCTTGGGCAGTATCCCGCCTGGGCCCGTGCCACGTTCAACCCACGGTTCGACACTGAGCGCCGCTGGCTCCGAGGCCTGTCCCACCCGACCACCCAGCCACGCACGCACACTGCTTCGTGAGCAGAAACGGTCGGGTGCGCTCGGCATCACTCGACCGTTTCTGCTCACGAAGGGTCAGCGCCACTCGCGGAGGAACGTCGAGCTCGTCATCGCGGGAGGCCGGCGCCAGACCGCGACTGACGGAGGCAGCGAGGAGTGGCAGGACCACGGAACCGAACGGGACACTTCGTGAGCAGAAATGGTCGGGTCGCACACGTGTACTCGACCATTTCTGCTCACAAACCGGCACCGCGAACGGACGCCCGCCGCGAAGAACCCTCGGAAACGCAGAAAACCCCTGACCAGTGCTGGTCAGGGGTTCCCTGGTGTTGCAACGTTAAGTCCGGCGGCGTCCTACTCTCCCACAAGGTCCCC
>NZ_JBIVGB010000012.1:0-1342 GCF_044748425.1 Curtobacterium sp. NPDC089991 | reverse complement strand
GTGAACTGGTCCCGGTTTATTGGACCGTGAAGTCAGATTAGGCCGCGAGGGCGTGAGCTCGGTATTGAACCGGGCTCATGCCCTCGAGTCGTGCCTGGGAGCGGTCGGTGTTCCACCAGGTGATGTAGTCGTGGATCGCGGTGTCGAGCGTGGTGATGCTGTCGAAACGGGTTGGGTGGAACATCTCGGCTTTCAGATGGCCGAAGAAGTTCTCGATGATCGCGTTGTCGTGGCAGTTGCCCTTTCGCGACATCGACTGGGACGCGCCGGCGGCTGCCAGCAGTGACCGCCAGGACCGGTGCTGGTAGTGGATGCCCTGGTCCGAGTGCACCAGCGGTGCCGCCCCGAGTGCGGTGTGGAGTGCGTCGCGGAGCGAGCCGTGGGTGAGTTCCAGGGTCGGGGACGTTCCGGTTCGATAGGCGATGATCTGCCGGTCGAAGAGGTCCATCACTGGTGACAGGTAGAGCTTGTACTCACCGACCCGGAACTCCGTCACGTCCGTGACCCATTTCTGGTTCGGCGCTGTCGAGGTGAAGTCCCGGTTCAGCAGGTTCGCTGCAACCTTGCCGACCTCGCCGCCGTAGGACGAGTATCGGCGTCGACGACGCACCAGGCAGACCAGGTCGTGGCGTCGCATCAACGCCAGGACCGTCTTCTTCGCCACTGGCCCGGTCCGGCGGAGCTCGGCGTGGATCCGCCGATGCCCATACCGGCCCTTGGTGCGGACGAAGATCGCGCGGATCGCGTCCGCGGTGTCAGCGTGCCGGTCAGGTTCACGCGAGCGGGCTTGCTGGTAGAAGAACGTGGAGCGGGCAAGACCGGCGATCTGCAGCAGCGTCTGGAGTGAGTGTTCGGCCTTGCAAGCGGCAACGGCTGTGGTCTTCACCGACGCCGTTGCTGCGCCTGCAAGGCCCGCAATTTTCCCAAGTACGCGTTCTCGGCCCGTAAGTACTCGTTCTCCCGCCGGAGTCGTTCCAGCTCGCTGAGCTCGGTGTCCGGCTTCGCTTTCGGGCGGCCCGTTGGGCGCGGCCGGAGGGCGTCCTCACCGTCCTTGCGAACCTGGTTCGCCCATTTGCGCAGCAGCAGCGCTGAGGAGAGCCCTCCCTCGGAAGCGAGCGCATCGGCTGGTTCCCCGGCAAGGAAGCGGCGCACGAGGTCACGTTTCACCTCGAACGAGTACGAGCGTCTGGGGGAATCCATGAGCACCTCCGGACCATGCAGCAACCACCGTTGATGCAAGCGTCGCACCGGTTTCCGTGTCACTCCTAGCCGACGAGCCGTCGCCCAATCACTCAACCCCCGACCGAACCACTCCACCGCAGCCACCCGCTGCGCACTCGTC
>NZ_JBIVGB010000011.1:3359-5018 GCF_044748425.1 Curtobacterium sp. NPDC089991 | reverse complement strand
CGAATGGGCAGAGCGGTGTATTCAGTTTGATTCCCGATCGTCTGTCGGGAACCACAAAGTGGACGCGAGCCCGTGCAACAAGTGCACGGAAATCAGTGTGTTATCAAGTCTTCGGCTTATTAGTACCGGTCAGCTCCACGGGTCGTTAGTCCCCGCTTCCACATCCGGCCTATCAACCCAGTAGTCTGCTGGGAGCCTCTCACACTCAAGGTGCATGGAAATCTCATCTCGAAGACGGCTTCCCGCTTAGATGCTTTCAGCGGTTATCCGGTCCGAACGTAGCTAATCAGCGGTGCCCTTGGCAGAACAACTGACACACCAGAGGTTCGTCCATCCCGGTCCTCTCGTACTAGGGATAGATCTTCTCAAATTTCCAACGCGCGCAGCGGATAGGGACCGAACTGTCTCACGACGTTCTAAACCCAGCTCGCGTACCGCTTTAATGGGCGAACAGCCCAACCCTTGGGACCTACTCCAGCCCCAGGATGCGACGAGCCGACATCGAGGTGCCAAACCATGCCGTCGATATGGACTCTTGGGCAAGATCAGCCTGTTATCCCCGAGGTACCTTTTATCCGTTGAGCGACAGCGCTTCCACAAGCCACTGCCGGATCACTAGTCCCGACTTTCGTCCCTGCTCGACCTGTCAGTCTCACAGTCAAGCTCCCTTGTGCACTTACACTCGCCACCTGATTGCCAACCAGGTTGAGGGAACCTTTGGGCGCCTCCGTTACTCTTTGGGAGGCAACCGCCCCAGTTAAACTACCCATCAGGCACTGTCCATGAACCCGATCAGGGTCCTACGTTAGACATCCAGAGTGACCAGAGTGGTATTTCAACAATGACTCCACGAACACTAGCGTGCCCGCTTCACAGTCTCCCACCTATCCTACACAAGCCACACCGAACACCAATACCAAACTGTAGTAAAGGTCACGGGGTCTTTCCGTCCTGCTGCGCGTAACGAGCATCTTTACTCGTAGTGCAATTTCGCCGAGTTCGCGGTTGAGACAGCTGGGAAGTCGTTACGCCATTCGTGC
Source organism: Curtobacterium sp. NPDC089991 (assembly GCF_044748425.1). NCBI lineage: Bacteria > Bacillati > Actinomycetota > Actinomycetes > Micrococcales > Microbacteriaceae > Curtobacterium > Curtobacterium sp. NPDC089991. The sequence goes on along the minus strand of NZ_JBIVGB010000011.1, from coordinate 3,978 downwards.
AGGTCGGAACTTACCCGACAAGGAATTTCGCTACCTTAGGATGGTTATAGTTACCACCGCCGTTTACTGGGGCTTAAATTCAGAGCTTCGCCCAAAGGCTAACCCTTCCTCTTAACCTTCCAGCACCGGGCAGGCGTCAGTCCGTATACATCGTCTTGCGACTTCGCACGGACCTGTGTTTTTAGTAAACAGTCGCTTCCCACTGGTCTCTGCGGCCTTCAACGCTCACGGAGTAAATCCGGTCACGTGTCCGGCCCCCCTTCTCCCGAAGTTACGGGGGCATTTTGCCGAGTTCCTTAACCACGATTCTCTCGATCTCCTTGGTATTCTCTACCTGACCACCTGAGTCGGTTTCGGGTACGGGCGGCTGCAACCTCGCGTCGATGCTTTTCTCGGCAGCATAGGATCACTGATTTCCCCTTACGGGTACGCGTCGGATCTCAGGCATACAGACGACGGATTTGCCTATCGTCAGCCCTACATCCTTACACCAGGTTCACCTTACGGATACCATCGCCTGGCTCAGCTACCTTCCTGCGTCACACCTGTTCATACGCTAACCGCACCAGCATGGGGTCGAGCGTTAGACCGGCCACCATCACCCCGAAGGGATCCGGTC
>NZ_JBIVGB010000011.1:1513-3262 GCF_044748425.1 Curtobacterium sp. NPDC089991 | reverse complement strand
TTGTTCCGGGTTAGGACTCTTAGCACCACTGGATTAGCTTGGGCGGTTGTTCGCCGGTACGGGAATATCAACCCGTTGTCCATCGACTACGCCTGTCGGCCTCGCCTTAGGTCCCGACTTACCCAGGGCGGATTAACCTGGCCCTGGAACCCTTGGTCTTTCGGAGGACGGGTTTCTCACCCGTCTTTCGCTACTCATGCCTGCATTCTCACTCGTGTAGCGTCCACGGCTGGATCACTCCGCCGCTTCACTCGCCACACGACGCTCTCCTACCACTCCGCACGACTGAACCACGAAGGCTTGTCTAGTGTGCGAAATCTACAACTTCGGTGGTGTGCTTGAGCCCCGTTACATTGTCGGCGCGGAATCACTTGACCAGTGAGCTATTACGCACTCTTTCAAGGGTGGCTGCTTCTAAGCCAACCTCCTGGTTGTCTATGCAACTCCACATCCTTTCCCACTTAGCACACGCTTAGGGACCTTAGTTGGTAGTCTGGGTTGTTTCCCTCTCGACGATGAAGCTTATCCCCCACCGTCTCACTGCTGCGCTCTCACTCACCGGCATTCGGAGTTTGGCTGACGTCAGTAACCTGTTGAGGCCCATCGGCCATCCAGTAGCTCTACCTCCGGCGAGAAACACGCAACGCTGCACCTAAATGCATTTCGGAGAGAACCAGCTATCACGAAGTTTGATTGGCCTTTCACCCCTATCCACAGCTCATCCCCTCCATTTTCAACTGAAGTGGGTTCGGTCCTCCACGACGTCTTACCGTCGCTTCAACCTGGCCATGGATAGATCACTTCGCTTCGGGTCTAGAACATGCGACTCAAACGCCCTATTCAGACTCGCTTTCGCTACGGCTGCCCCACACGGGTTAACCTCGCCACATATCACTAACTCGCAGGCTCATTCTTCAAAAGGCACGCCGTCACCCCTACTAAGGAGGCTCCGACGGTTTGTAAGCAAACGGTTTCAGGTACTATTTCACTCCCCTCCCGGGGTACTTTTCACCTTTCCCTCACGGTACTTGTCCGCTATCGGTCATCTGGGAGTATTTAGGCTTATCAGGTGGTCCTGACAGATTCACACGGGATTTCTCGGGCCCCGTGCTACTTGGGATACACATCCGGCCATAACACCATTTCGTCTACGGGGCTGGCACCCACTACGGCCCGGCTTTCAAACCGGTTCGACTATGATGCGCTGTAACCGCCCCAGTCCGGCAGAACTGAGTGACGTGTCCCACAACCCCGACCATGCAACGCCCGCCGGCTATCACACATGATCGGTTTAGCCTCATCCGCTTTCGCTCGCCACTACTCACGGAATCACATGTTGTTTTCTCTTCCTGTGGGTACTGAGATGTTTCACTTCCCCACGTTCCCTCTACCCGCCCTATATATTCAGGCGGGAGTCACCAGGTCACAAAAGCGCCCAGCGGGGTTTCCCCATTCGGAAATCCTCGGATCAGGGCTCGATTATCAGCTCCCCGAGGCTTATCGCAGATTTCTACGTCCTTCTTCGGCTCCAGATGCCAAGGCATCCACCGTTTGCTCTTAGAAACTTGACCACAAAGATTAAAATTGCGATCCGTCATCACCCACAACACGAACACCAAAAGTGCCCGGTCGATTGGATGACGCGAATCAAAGATGCTCGCGTCCACTGTGTAGTTCTCAACATACGATCGGCACCACACTCCCCACCGTCCAGTGACAGTGCTTCATGCGGCCCAACGAAGGACCCGT
>NZ_JBIVGB010000011.1:0-1416 GCF_044748425.1 Curtobacterium sp. NPDC089991 | reverse complement strand
AGATGCTCGCGTCCACTGTGTAGTTCTCAACATACGATCGGCACCACACTCCCCACCGTCCAGTGACAGTGCTTCATGCGGCCCAACGAAGGACCCGTAGGCCCAACCCCCAACCCACCTCACGGCAGATCAGGAAGCCTGGTCCCTCAGGACCCAACAACGTGCACCAGCAGGCAACTCCACCCCAACCCGTCCCAACCCTGCAAGCAGAGCGTACTGAGGTCGGAAGCATCACTCCCAACTGCACTGTCAATGTTCCACCCATGAGCTACCGGCAACCACGTTCGGGTTACTCGGCGCCTGGACCACGCCCACCCCGAAGGGCACACGAGGCCAGATGCTCCTTAGAAAGGAGGTGATCCAGCCGCACCTTCCGGTACGGCTACCTTGTTACGACTTAGTCCTAATCACCGATCCCACCTTCGACGGCTCCTTCCACAAGGGTTAGGCCACCGGCTTCGGGTGTTACCGACTTTCATGACTTGACGGGCGGTGTGTACAAGGCCCGGGAACGTATTCACCGCAGCGTTGCTGATCTGCGATTACTAGCGACTCCGACTTCATGAGGTCGAGTTGCAGACCTCAATCCGAACTGAGACCGGCTTTTTGGGATTCGCTCCACCTTACGGTATCGCAGCCCTTTGTACCGGCCATTGTAGCATGCGTGAAGCCCAAGACATAAGGGGCATGATGATTTGACGTCATCCCCACCTTCCTCCGAGTTGACCCCGGCAGTCTCCTATGAGTCCCCGGCATAACCCGCTGGCAACATAGAACGAGGGTTGCGCTCGTTGCGGGACTTAACCCAACATCTCACGACACGAGCTGACGACAACCATGCACCACCTGTACACCGACCACAAGGGGGCGACCATCTCTGGCCGTTTCCGGTGTATGTCAAGCCTTGGTAAGGTTCTTCGCGTTGCATCGAATTAATCCGCATGCTCCGCCGCTTGTGCGGGCCCCCGTCAATTCCTTTGAGTTTTAGCCTTGCGGCCGTACTCCCCAGGCGGGGCGCTTAATGCGTTAGCTACGACACAGAAACCGTGGAAAGGTCCCTACATCTAGCGCCCAACGTTTACGGCATGGACTACCAGGGTATCTAATCCTGTTCGCTCCCCATGCTTTCGCTCCTCAGCGTCAGTTACGGCCCAGAGATCTGCCTTCGCCATCGGTGTTCCTCCTGATATCTGCGCATTCCACCGCTACACCAGGAATTCCAATCTCCCCTACCGCACTCTAGTCTGCCCGTACCCACTGCAAGCCCGAGGTTGAGCCTCGGGATTTCACAGCAGACGCGACAAACCGCCTACGAGCTCTTTACGCCCAATAATTCCGGACAACGCTTGCACCCTACGTATTACCGCGGCTGCTGGCACGTAGTTAGCCGGTGCTTTTTCTGCAGGTACCGTCACT
>NZ_JBIVGB010000010.1:0-6077 GCF_044748425.1 Curtobacterium sp. NPDC089991 | reverse complement strand
TAAGCCTCTCAGCGCCGATGGTACTGCAAGGGGGACCTTGTGGGAGAGTAGGACGCCGCCGGACTTAACGTTGCAACACCAGGGAACCCCTGACCGATTCGGTCAGGGGTTTTCTGCGTTCACGGGTCGCTCGAGCAGGGCGTGACGGTAGCATTGGCGGGTCATGACTGCGCCATTCACCACTGCTTCCGGGTCCGAGATCCGCGTCCGTTTCTGCCCGAGCCCGACGGGGACCCCGCATGTGGGGCTCATCCGCACGGCGCTCTTCAACTGGGCGTACGCACGCCACACCGGCGGCAAGCTCGTGTTCCGCATCGAGGACACCGACGCCGCGCGGGACAGCGAAGAGTCCTACGCGCAGATCCTCGACGGCCTGCGCTGGCTCCGGCTGGACTGGGACGAGGGTGTCGACGCCGGCGGCGAGCACGGACCGTACCGGCAGTCGGAGCGCACCGCGATCTACGACGACGTCATCGCGAAGCTCAAGGCGTCCGGGCACATCTACGAGTCCTTCGTCACGCCCGAGGAGATGGAGGCCCGCAACAAGGCCGCCGGGCGCGATCCGAAGCAGGGTTACGACAACCACGAGCGGGACCTGTCCGACGACGAGCGTCAGGCGCTCCGCGACCAGGGCCGCGAGCCGGCGCTGCGACTCCGGGTCCCGGACCGTGACCTGAGCTTCGACGACCTTGTCCGTGGCGAGATCACCTTCAAGCAGGGGACGTTCCCGGACTTCGTGGTCGTCCGGCCGAACGGCAAGCCGCTGTACACGTTCACGAACCCGGTGGACGACGCCCTGATGGGAATCACGCACGTCCTGCGCGGCGAGGACCTGCTGTCGTCGACCCCGCGGCAGATCGCCCTGTACGAGGCGCTGTACGAGATCGGGCTCGCACCGGCGATCCCGGTGTTCGGTCACCTGCCGTACGTCATGGGCGAGGGCAACAAGAAGCTCTCGAAGCGCGACCCCGAGGCGAACCTGTTCCACCACCGCGACGCCGGCATGATCCCCGAGGGGCTCGTCAACTACCTGGCCCTGCTGGGGTGGTCGATCGGCGCCGACCGCGACGTCTTCTCGATCGACGAGATGGTGGCGGCGTTCGACGTCACCGACGTCAACCCGAACCCGGCGCGCTTCGACCACAAGAAGGCCGAGGCGATCAACGGCGACCACATCCGGTTGCTCGAGCCGTCGGACTTCCGCTCCCGGCTCCTGCCGTACCTGACCGACCTCGTGGCCGACCCGCCGACCGCGGAGCAGACCGAGGTCCTGACGAAGGCGGCGCCGCTCGTCCAGGAGCGCATGCAGCTGCTCGGTGAGGCCCCGGCGATGCTCGGATTCCTGTTCACCGCCGACGCCGACCTGGTGGTCGAGGACGACGCACTGGCATCGCTCAAGGGCGACACCGGCGCCGTGCTCACGGCCGGCATCGCGGCGCTCGAGCAGCTCGAGGACTGGCGCACCGAGGCGATCGAGGGTGCCCTCCGCACGGCGCTCATCGACGACCTCGGGTTGAAGCCCCGGGTCGCCTTCGGTCCGCTGCGCGTGGGGGTCTCCGGGCGCCGGATCAGCCCGCCGCTCTTCGAGTCGATGGAGATCCTCGGCAAGGAGTCCACCCTGACGCGGCTCCGCGCCCTCGCGGCCCGCTGAACGGCGAACGATGAGCACCGCGGGAAGCGCTGCACGACCCACGGACGCGCCGAGTACGCCGGTCGTCCACGACGTCGCGGTCATCGGTGCCGGACCGGCCGGCTTGAGCGCTGCGCTCAACCTGGTGCGGGCGAAGCGCACGGTGCTCCTCGTCGACGCCAACCGGCCACGCAACGCCGCGACCCTGCGGTCGCACGGCTTCCTGACGCGTGACGGGATCTCCCCCCTCGAGCTCCGGAAGCTCGGTCGCGCCGAGGTCGAGGAGTACCCCGAGGCGACGATCGTGCAGGCCGTCGTCGACCTGGTGACCCCCGACGCCGACGGGTGGCGGCTGCACGGGACCTGGCGTGGTGCCGAGGTGGACGCGCGGGCGCGGACCGTCGTCGTCGCCACGGGGCTGCGCGAGGAGTTCCCGGCACTGCCGATGCTCCGTGCGTTCTACGGCACCGCGGTGCACAGCTGCGTCGAGTGCGATGCGTACGAGAAGGCGGGGGAGCCCCTCGCGTTCATCTGCGAGACCGACGACGTCGTGGACCGGGCACTGCTCATCGCGGCGTGGGCCGACGACCTCATCGTGTACACGAACGGTGTCGCCCCGCTCGACGACGCGGGGCGAGCACGGCTGGCGCGTGCCGGTGTCGTGGTCGACGAACGGGTGATCGAGGACCTCGAGGGCGACCGGACCGGCATGACCGGGGTCCGGTTGGTCGACGGCCACGTGGAGCCGCGGACCGGCGGGTTCGTCCGGCCGACGTGGCACGCCGACCTCGACTGGCTGCGCGCCGACACGCCCGGTGCGCCGACAGCCCCGGAGCGCGATGCCCACGGACTCCTCGTCGTCGACCGGGTCGGTCGGACCACCGTTCCCGGGCTGTACGCCGTGGGGGACGTGACCCCTCCCGGGCCGGAGCAGCTCATCGTCGCCGCCGGGCACGGTGCCACGACGGCCGCGGCAGTGCACCGAGACCTCGTGGGTGGTCTCGTGGACCTCCGGGATGCTGTACAGTAGTTGATCGTGCCCCGGACAACGGGGACAGAAGGCCAGCAGGCCTTTTGGGGTATGGTGTAATTGGCAACACAGCGGTTTCTGGTACCGTCGTTCTTGGTTCGAGTCCAGGTACCCCAGCACTCGAAGAACAGCCCCCGGGATCCCCGGGGGCTGTTCTCGTCTCCGGACTCGTGCGCCGCCATCGCCTCCATCGGCGATTCACAGGCTCCGGACTGCGCATTCCGAGGTTGCGCGGAACCGCACGATGCTCCGCGCCCACCCGGGCCGCCCCCGGCTCTGGACCGTCCCCGTACGGGGGCCGAGCACGCTGGCGGAGGTGCACCGGGCCTCCCGGTCGGGTTGCGTGACCCCGCACCCCGCGCGACACGGCTCGTGGGCCGTACCGCGTCGGACGTACCGTCGCAGGACCGGCGCGGGACCCGCGGCGGCCCGCCGACGAGCATCCGAGGTGTCATCGTGACCTCCGCCGACCCGCTGACGACGACCGAGCACTGGACCCACCGCGCCGCGATCCCGCTGGCCGACGACCACTCCGTGCTGGACCGCTGGGACCGTGTGGTCGCGCTCCACGGCGACGCCGCTGCTCTTGCCGGGGACGGCCGTCCCTACACGTTCAGTGAGGCGGACCGGGCGGCGCGCGACCTCGCGTCGGTGCTCGGGGCCGAGCTCCGACCCGACGACCACAGTGGTGCCGGCGTCGGCGCCGTGGCCGGTGGGGCATCGAAGCCGGTCGGCATCATGGCCGGCCAGACCACCGAGGCCGTCGTCGCGATCCTGGCGCTCGTCCGCGCGGGGCGCACCGTGGTGGTGCTCGACGAGCACCTGCCAGCGGTCCGCCTGGGGCACGTCGCGCAACTCGCCGGGGTCGACGAGATCGTGGCGGACACCGCGCGCGCCGACCTGGCGGCGACCGTCGTCGCCGACCGTGACGGCCGGGTGCACGCACTCGACGAGCTGATCGAACGACGCGGCGAGACAGCGGGCAGCGAAACGCAGACGGACACAGCGGCCGACGCGCCCAGCACCCGCCCGGGCGGCCACGACGCGTTCGCGATCGTGTTCACCTCCGGCTCGACGGGCATGCCGAAGGGCGTCGTCCTGACGCACCGGCAGCAGCTCGCGAACGCCGAGCAGGACGCCGTCGCCCTCGGCACCGGACCCGGTGACCGCCTCGGCGTGGTCCTGCCGCTGTCGTTCGCCGCCGGTCTGCTGTTCTCGTTCGACACCCTGCTGAGCGGCGGCAGCGTCGTGCTCCTCGAACCCCGCGAGCTCGGCGTCGAACGCCTGCTCGCACGGTTCTCCGCCGACGGCGTGAACGTCCTCGTCTGCACCCCGCACCTGCTGCGGTCGATCGTCGGCTCGCAGACGGCACCCGGGGCGCAGGCATCCGGGGCGGGTCCCGCGCTCGGCGGCCTCCGCTTCCTGATGACCACCGGCGAGGCGGTGACCGGTGCCGACATCGCCGCCGCCCGACCGCACCTCGACCCGACGACCCTGCTGCTGAACGCCTTCGGGTCGAGCGAGACCGGCTGCGTGGCCTACTGCCCCGTGGAGCCCGGTGCCCCGGTGCCCGAGGGCGTGGTGCCCGCTGGGTGGCCGCTGCCCGGCAAGCAGGTGCTCGTGCTGCGCGAGGACGGCAGCCCCGCCGACCCGGGGGAGACCGGCGAACTCGTCATCGTCTCCCAGGGCCTGACCGCCGGGTACTGGGGTGCCCCGGAGAAGACCGCCGAACGTGCCGGACACACCGACGACGGCACGCCGACGTGGCGGCAGGGCGACCTGGCCCGGATCGAGCCGGACGGCCGGCTCGTGCTGCTCGGACGCTCCGACGACGCCGTCAAGGTCCGCGGGTACCTCGTGGAACCGAGCGAGGTCGAGGCGGCGCTCCGCGCGATCCCCGAGGTGCACGACGCCGTCGTCACCGCGCAGGTCGACCCGCCCGCCGTCACCCGCCTGGTCGCGTACGTCGTCGGCCGTCCGGGCCAGCGCACGCCGGCGCCCGCGGCCCTGCGCCTGGCCCTGCGCGACCGCCTGCCGGAGTACATGGTGCCGGCGTCGATCGTGCCGATGACCGAGCTGCCGCGGAACGAACGCGGCAAGGTCGACCGGGCCGAGCTGCCGGGTGCGCCGAGCATCGAGACCGAGATGGTCGAGGGCGAGTACGACCAGTGGGAGCTCGTGGTCGGGCAGATCTGGGCCGAGGTGCTGGGCCTTCGAGGCGTCCACCTCGACGAGGACTTCTCGGCCCTCGGCGGCGACTCGTTGTCGGCGGAGGAGATGCTCGCGCTCGTGCAGAGCCGTCTCGGCATCGACCTGCGCTCGTCGGACGTCCTGCAGCACCCCACGCTCCGGGCGTTCGCCCGTCGGGTGCGGAGCGGCACGACGGCGCTGCCGAGCCACCCCGACGTCGTCAAGGTGTCCGGCGCGCGCGAGTCCGGCCGTCCGCCGGTGTTCTGCTTCGCCGGCGGTGGTGCCCTCGCCCTGACGTTCCTGCCGTTGTCCCGCTACCTGCCCGAGCACGACGTGTACGCGTTCCAGCAGCACGGCCTAGAGCGTCGGGGCATGCCGGACTGGAGCATCCAGGCCAGCGCCCGCCGGTACGTCGCCCTGATGCGCATCGTGCAGCCGCGCGGGCCGTACCTGCTGGTCGGCCACTCGCTCGGCGGGCTGATCGCGCTCGAGATCGCCCGGCTGCTCACCGAGAGCGGCGAGCAGGTCGAGCACGTCGCGTTGCTGGACACCTACCTGCCGCGGACCGGGGCCGAGGGGGTCCGGCAGCAGTTCGGGCGGCTCGAGCCCCGCGAACACCGCAACCCCGCCGTCCGTGTCGTCAGCCAGCGCCTCGCCGGGGCCGTCCGGCGGGTCATGCCGTCCGGCATGTCGTGGGGCGAGCACGTCGCGAAGCGCGCGCGGGCCTACAGCGCTGGTGTGCTGCGGCACGGCGGGCAGAAGGACTTCGACGCCTTCTTCGACCAGGCCGAGCTCGTCACCCGGCGGCACCACCCGACGCCGTTCCACGGACGGGCGACCTACGTGCTCGCCGATGCGAACCCGGACGCGACCGGCTGGTCCGCGCTGCTGCGCGGGCGGACCGAGACCGTGCGGATCGCGGCCGAGCACAGCTCGCTGCTGCGGGAACCGCACGTGGCCGACCTCGCGACGGCGCTGCGTGCGGCGTTCGCGACGGAGGGCGCGGCCCGGAACTGAGCCGGGTGACGGACGGGAGGCGCGGGGCGGGCTGTGGACTGGTCCCCGGTTCTTGGACTGATTAGTCGGTTCGAGATCCGGGGATGGTTCGTGTGGGTGGTACCGCGTCGTCGTCGACGAGTGCGCAGCGGGTGGCTGCGGTGGAGTGGTTCGGTCGGGGGTTGAGTGATTGGGCGACGGCTCGTCGGCTAGGAGTGACACGGAAACCGG
>NZ_JBIVGB010000009.1:0-50911 GCF_044748425.1 Curtobacterium sp. NPDC089991 | reverse complement strand
GTGCGCGCCGAACACACCCTGGTGCAGGGTGGAGAACCAGCAATGTGCGGCTGGTGAGCGCTCCGGGTGTTTCCCGGTCTGTGCAGGTGATTCGGCGCCCTGCCCCAAGTCGATTGGAATCCGTTTGGACGAGTTTCGCCGACGGCTGTCTGTCCTACGCTCGGTCCATGCAGGGGATAACGATCCGAACGACGACCGAGGCTGACTGGGAAGCCGTCCGAGCGCTCCGCCTGGAGATGATCCAGGACACCCCGATGGCTTACGCGGAGCACCTGGCGGACGCCGAGCAGCACGACGAGACCGAGTGGCGTGCGCGGGGTCGCCGCGGTCAGGACGTCGGGGGAACCTCGCTCGTGGCGATCGACGCCGACGGCCGCTGGGTCGGTGCGATGGGGGCGTTCATCCCGGACGCCGCCACCGGACCATTGCTGGTCGGCGTGTACGTCGCGCCGTCGCACCGCGGCCGTGCGGCCGGCGTGACCGATGCGTTGCTCGACGCCATCGAGTCGTGGGCTTCCGGCCACGGCGCCACGCTCCGACTCCACGTGCACGAGCGCAACCTCCGGGCGCAGGCCTTCTACGCGCGACGTGGGTACGAGCTGACCGGGGCGACCGAGCCGTACGTCCTCGCGCCCGACGAGCGGGAGCTCGAGATGATCCGTCGACTCGACGGGATCTCCGCATGACCGGCGGTGGGGTGCGGTGGCTGCTGCTCGACGTCGGTGGCGTGCTCGAGATGGTCGACGACGCGGCATGGCCCGGGCAGTTCCGCGCGTGGTGGGCGGCTGCGTTCGGCATGACGGACGAGGAGTTCTCCTCGCGGTTGTCGGACGCCGACCTGCCCGATGCCGCGCGACGGACCGGGGTCGACGACGAGTACTGGGGGAAGATCGGCGCCGCTCTCGGCGCCTCGGCCGAGGTGCTCGCGTCGATGCGAGCCGACTTCTGGGACGCGTACTGCGGCTCCTTGAACGAGCCGCTCTTCGACTTCGTCGCCGGTCTGCGCGGGACGGTCGGGCTCGCGATCCTGTCCAATTCCGGTGACGGCGCCCGTCAGGAAGAGGAGCGACGATTCGGGTTCGCGGCCGTGTTCGACCCGATCTGCTACAGCCACGAGATCGGGGTCACGAAGCCGGAGCCAGAGGCCTTCCGGATCACGCTCGATCGGCTCGCTGCCGCGCCCGCGGATGTCCTCTTCGTCGACGACGTACCGGAGAACATCGAGGCTGCGCGGGCGGTCGGGATCCGGGCGCACCTGCACGTCGAGACCGCAGACACGATCGCAGCAATCCGCGCGGCGATGCCGGAGGATCGGGAGCAGTGACGGAGCCGGTGCGCGGCATGGTCTTCTTCGACGTCGACGGGACGCTCGTGTCGACCGGTTCGAGCAGCAGTCATCTCGCGGAACGATTCGGGCACCAGGACGCGCTGGACGAGGCTGAGCGTCGGTACGCCGACGGCTCGCTCACGAATCGACAGGTGAGCGAGATCGATGCCGCGGGCTGGCGCGGCGCATCGACGACGACCGTGGACCGCTGGCTCGACGACCTACCGGTGCTCCCCGGTGTGGAGCTCGTGGTGGCGTGGTGCCGCACGCACCAGGTCGTCCCCGTGCTGGCGTCGCTCGCGTGGCAGCCGGTCACTCGGTCGCTCGCGCGGCGGTTCGGGTTCGTCGCGCACGGCGGACCGCGGGTCGGGGTCACGGGTGGCACCTACGACGGGGCGGTGGCGGAGCACTTCGACGAGTTCGACAAGCGAGACCGTGCGCTCCGGTACGCGCTGGCCCGTGGTGTGCCGATCGAGCGGTGCTGTGCGATCGGGGACAGTCGGTCGGACATCCCACTCTTCGAGGTGGTCCCCGCGGCGCTGGCTCTCAACGCGACCGGAGCGGCCAGGGCGGCAGCATCGACCGCGATCGACACGGCGGACCTGTCGGACGTCGTGCCGTGGCTCGAGACGTGGCTGAACAGTCTGGACTGACCCGGCTCAGCGAGTGGATGCCCCGGCCTCCGTCGTGAGCGACTCCACCCAGCCCTGCGCCGCGCGGAGCAGGTCGTCACGTGACGCGCCTTCGAACGCGCTGAGGCGCAGGAAGTGCTGCGTGATCGTGATGCCGAGGATGCCGCTCACGGTCATCAACGCCCGCAGCCGGGCGTCGTCGCCGTCGAGAGAGCGCGCCAGGTTCTCGACCCGCTCGTCGAGGTAGCCGCGCATGGTGTCCGCCGCCTCGGGCACCGTCAGCATCGACCGGACGAGCGCCGCCGTCTCGGCGGGGAGCGCGTCGAACCGGATGCCCAGGACGTCGAGGAGGTGGTCGGCCGCCGCGCGCTCGCTCCCACCGTCCGACGTGGCCGGCAGCTGCACGGCGGTCGCGAACAGCGCTGCCTTCGACCCGAAGTGCTGCATGACGAGCGACGGATCGATGCCCGCTGCTGCGGCGATGCTCCGGATCGTCGTGCCCTCGTACCCGTTCGCACCGAACTGCCGCCGAGCGGCTGCGCGGATGCGCTCGGCGGTCTGTGCGCGTTTCGCGTCGCGTGAGGTCTCGGTCATGCGTCCGACTCTACGGCGTTGAGCGAGGTGTACGGTTCACTCAACGCCGATGAGTGAATGCACTGGCGCGAGACCAGACGGAGGAACCCCGATGACCCTGATCGCGATCGAAGAGCACTGGAACCACCCGGCCCTGACGGACGCCGTCAACGCCCTGCCCGACGACCGCCGCGACCCGAGCACGGCGCTGGACGAACTCGGCGACAACGGCGAGCTGCTCCGTGACCTCGGTGACGCCCGGCTCGCAGCGATGGACGCGCAGGGGATCGACGTCCAGGTGCTGTCCCTTGCGCCGCCCGGAGCGCAGCCGCTCGATGCCGCGGACGCGATCCCGCTGAGTCGGCAGGCGAACGACATCGCGATCGCCGCGGTCGCGGACCACCCGGACCGGTTCCGCGCGTTCGCGACCCTGCCGATGGCCGACCCGGACGCTGCCGTCGCCGAGCTGGAGCGCACTGCCGGCTTCGGTTGCGTGGGGGCGATGGTCTACGGGCGGACGGGCGAGGTGCAGCTCGACGACCGCCGGTACGACGACCTCTTCGCCGTCGCGGCGTCGCTCGGGCAGCCGGTCTTCATCCACCCGCAGATCCCGTCGAAGCGCCTGCGCGAGGCGGCGTACGAGGGGTTCGACCCGATGGTCGAGCTCGGATTGGCGACCTTCGGGTGGGGGTGGCACCTCGAGGCGGCACGCGCGGCACTGCGCCTGATCGTCGGCGGCACCTTCGACCGGCACCCGGACCTGCAGGTCGTGCTCGGCCACTGGGGCGAGCTGCTGCTGTTCTGGCTCGACCGTGCGGACAGCCTGTCGCGGGTCGCCGGACTCGAGCGGACGGTGTCCGACACCGTCCGCTCGAACCTCCACATCACCAGCTCAGGGATGCTCAGCCCCACGCTGCTCCGGCACGCGCTGGACGTCACGACGACCGATCGGCTGCTGTTCTCCACCGACCACCCGTTCCAGCGACCCTCCGCCGCCGAGATCGACACGTTCCTGCAGCAGTTCCCCTCGGACGCGGCCCGCGACGCGTTCACGTCGGGGAACGCACGTCGGCTGTTCAGGATCGGCGACCAGAAGGATGCGGCATGATCGGTCCGTGCCCAACCCGAACGTGACCGCCGCGTACCGCGCTGCCCGTGACCAGTTGCTCTCCGCAGAGTCCGCCGATGCCGCCCGCGCCGCCTTCCGGTGGCCGGACCTCGGCGACACCTTCAACTGGGCGGACGACTGGTTCGACGTCATCGCGGCCGGGAACGACCGCATCGCGCTCTGGATCGTCGACGCGGCCGGCTCGGAACAGCGGCTCAGCTACGCGGAGATGGCCGCCCGGTCCGACCGTTTGGCCGTTCGCCTGCACGAGCACGGCGTCCGGAAGGGCGACCACGTGCTCGTCATGCTCGGCAACCAGCTCGAGCTGTGGGAGACGATGCTCGCGGTGATCAAGCTCGGAGCGGTGATCCTGCCGACGTCGACGATGCTCGACACCGCCGACCTGCAGGACCGCGTCGACCGCGGAGCCGTCGCACACGTCGTCACGAACCGCAGCGAGACCGCGAAGTACGACGACGTCCGCGGGGAATTCTCGCGCGTGGTGATCGGCGGCACGGCGGACGGGTGGACGGACTACCCGTCGGATCTCGGCGAACCAGCGCCCGCGGGGGAGTCGCGACCGGTCGTGGTCACCAAGACCGCCGATCCCTGCCTCGTCTACTTCACGTCGGGCACGACCTCGAAGCCGAAGATGGTCGTGCACACCCAGACGTCGTACCCGGTCGGACACCTCAGCACGATGCACTGGCTCGGTCTGCGGCCCGGAGACGTGCACCTGGCGATCAGCTCACCGGGCTGGGGCAAGCACGCCTGGAGCTGCTTCTTCGCGCCGTGGATCGCCGAGGCGACCGTCTTCGTCCACGACACCCCGCGGTTCGATCCGGCCGCGCTCCTCGCCCAGCTGGAGTCCGCCGAGGTGAGCACGTTCTGCGCACCGCCCACCGCCTGGCGGATGATGCTCCAGTCCGATCTCGGTGCGCGCCCTCGGGCACTGCGCGAGGTCGTGTCGGCCGGAGAACCGCTGAACCCCGAGGTCATCGACCGCGTCGAACGCGCTTGGGGTCTGACCATCCGCGACGGCTACGGGCAGACCGAGACCACCGCGATCATCGGCAATGCCCCCGGCAGCGCTGTGACCCCGGGGGCGATGGGCCGCGCGTTGCCCGGTGTGACCGTGACGCTGCTCGACCCGGTCACCGGGCAGCCCGGCGACGAGGGCGAGGTCTGCCTCGACCTCGACGAGCGACCGGTCAACCTGATGGCCGAGTACCTCGGTGACCCCGACCGGACCGCGGCATCGATGCGTGACGGCTTCTTCCACACCGGCGACATCGCGGTGCGGGACGCCGACGGGGAGCTGACCTTCATCGGTCGGACCGACGACGTGTTCAAGTCGTCCGACTACAAGGTGTCACCGTTCGAGGTCGAGAGTGCCCTGCTGCAGCACCCCGCCGTGGCAGAGAGCGCCGTCGTACCCGCGCCGGACGACGCCCGGCTCAACGTCGTCAAGGCGTACGTGTCGCTCGCCGCCGGGTTCGACGCGACGGCGGAAACCGCCGAACAGGTGCTCGCGTACGCGCGGACCGCACTCCCGGCGTACGCACGCGTGCGTCGGGTCGAGTTCGCGGAGCTGCCGAAGACCATCTCGGGCAAGATCCGGCGCGTGGAGCTGAGGGAGCGCGAGGAGCGTGCGGCCGCAAGTGGCACGCCGATCGACGGTGAGTGGCGCGACGAGCAGTTCCCCGAGCTGCGCGTTGGCCGTCCAGCCAGGCCGTCGATGGAGGCCTGACTGCCGGGTTGGCCCTGACGGCCGGAGTCGCACGGGATCAGCCTTGACGCTGACACTCCGGAAGGAGTGCGTCAAAGGCTCCCGCCTCGGCTTCGCGCTTGATCCGTCCGTGGTAATCGCCGGCAGGGATGGCGCCAGTGGTGATGCTCGAGGTGCGTCCGATGGCCTCAGCGTCCGCGCACACGGCGACGATCACGCCGCCTTCGCCATCCGGTTCGGCCCCTCCGATCAAGTCGCCTTCCCGGTGGAGGATCTGCTCGGTGAGGTCGTACCATGCGTACGACCGACCCGAGGGGACCTGCTCGGTGGCCAGCGCGACGCTCTTGCCGATGAGATCGGTGGTCGCGACGTCAGGAGCGGAAGTGCACCCTGACAACCCGAGCAGTGTGGTCACGATCGCAACGGAAACGAGAGTGATGCGCATGCGTCCTCCTTCAGCTAGAAGCTCCTGATGTCGCAGGAGACGCGTGCGCTGCCAGGATTGAACGCGTACAGCCACTTCGACGTGCCCGACACGTAGTCCTTGCCAGCGCCGGTGATGTGCTTCTGGATCTTGTACTTGTAGCGAACGCCGACCGGGTACGCGACGAGTTGCTTGCCCTTGGGGACCTTCCGCTTGCTGCAGGTCACCGAGACGCTCTGGGTGGTCGAGGCGCTGATCTTCAACTGGCCAGCAGCCCAGCCGCGAGAGGCGCCCAAGTCGAGTCCGATCGTGCGGTTGGCCGTCCTTCCGCGAGTGAGTGAGCAGTCCATCGCGGCGGTTCGTGATCCACACGATGCGAGTTTCTGGGATCCTACGTGGCTTCCGGTCGACGTCTTGCTGATGATCTTGTGGTAGCTGCCCCACGCTGCTCGAGCGTCCCGTGCGCCCGGTTTCTCCGCCGCGGTCGCCGGCCCAGCGGCGCCCAGCGCTGACACGGTGAGCGCGACGCCGATCACTACCCCGAGGGCAGACCTCATTCTCCGCCGAACAGACATCGATCTCCTGAAGTTTCAACTATCAAATACTATCCACGAGTCTGGCGCGCTTCACCCTGTCCCGCAACTCGAGTCGTCAGTCGACCCACGATCGCGTGGGTGTCTAGGGTCGACTCGTGGAACTGATCACCGACGTGTCCCGCGGCGCCTGGCTGCTCGCCCGCGCGGGGGCGTTCGGCACCGTGGGCGGGACAGTCGGAACCGGCTTCGACGCCTACGCGCGCATCCTCCACCCGGTGTCGGCGGACCGCGAGGACCATTCGATCGTGGACGAATGGGACGACCACCCCGTCCTCGAGTCCGCCTGGTCGGTGGTCCGACGTCGCGTCGCGAACGGGCGGCATCGCGCACCCACTCGTCCAGTGGCGGAGCCTGACCGGCCGGACCGACGAGTCCGACCTGGTGTTCGAGGACGGATGGCGCGTCCACCCGCCCGAGGAAGGCTGGTTCGAGCCGATCCTGCTTGCTGCGCTCACCGAGCACCTGGCCGAGGCCACGTCGACCCCGGACGATCTGGTCGCAGCGGTCTGGGGCGGGTGGGGTGATCTGAGCGGCGGTTCGACGCTCGCCGTCGGTTGGCAGGGTCCGGACGAGCCGACTGCGGAGGAGATCGAGTCGATGCAGCGGTACGTCGTCGAGCAGCAAGCAGTGCACGACGGAGATCAGGCGGCGATCCGCGCCGCCCTCGCCGTCGAGCTCTTCCCGTCGCCGCACCGCGAGTGCTTCCTCCTCTCGGTGACCCTGCCGCAGCTCGCCGACCCGACGTGGCTCGACCGCGCTCGGATCGGGACGGTCGTCGACCTCGCCCACACCCCGCAGATGCTCTGGCCGGAAGACCACTCCTGGGTGCTCGCGTCGGAGATCGACTGGGACTCGACGATCGTCGCCGGGTCACGTGCCCTGGTCGACGCGGTCCTTGCCGACGACCGGTTCGAGGCCTTCCCGGTCGACGAGGACAGCGACCTGACGTGGGGCGGGGACCTCGTCAACGGTTGAACCGTGGCGGTGTCGGCGGCCTCGTCCGCCGTCCGTCGCCTAGAGCCGCGCGGGGAACGCCGACCGCCGGCCGACCAGCGTGAGCAGCGCCGCGATCGCCCCGAACACGATCATCACCACGGCCAGGACCAGTCCGTCGAACACGGTCAACAGCGCGGCTCCGAAGATCCCGGCGACGAAGATCGCGATGTTGAACGCGACGGGCAGGAAGGCGCTGGCGACGTCGGCGTTCTCCCCACCTGCCGTGGTGAGCGCCGCCTGCAGCTGCGTCGAGGCGCCTCCGAAGCTGACACCCCACAGGACGGCGGCGACGAGGACGGCGACCGGCGACGAGTGGCCGACGAGCAGGACGACCCCGGTGACGACGAACAGTCCGACGCTCAGGTGCAGCAGGGGCCGGGGATGCCGGTCGAGGAGCGCGCCCGTGATCACGACGCCGAGGATCGCCGCGATGCCGTAGACGAGGAGGACGAGCCCGGCGCTGAGGTCGGTGCCGGTCACCCGCAGGTACGGGGAGATGTAGGTGTAGATCGTGTTGTGCGCGACCATCCAAGCGGCGATGACGGCGAGGATGATCGCGATCCCACGGATGCGGAACACCTTGACCACGGAGAGCTTCGCAGTGCCGGTCTGGCCGGGTGCGTCCGGCACGAACACGGCGATCAACCCGAGGATGACGACCCCGACGAGGCTGAGGCCGATGAACGACCAGCGCCAGTCCAGGGCGGTGCCGATGAACGACCCGAGCGGCGTGCCCAGCGCGAAGCCGACGGGCGCACCGGTGGAGACGATGGCGAGGGAGACGCCCGCGAACCGGGCGGGACTGATGCGCCGCGCGTAGGTGGCGAACATGCCCCAGATGATCCCGGAAGCGGCGCCGGCGACGAACCGCGTGACGAGCGCGATGGTCACGTTCGGGGCGAACGCGGTGACGGTGTTCGCGATGATCAGCACGGCGATGGCCGTCATGATCAACGGCTTGCGGCGCAGGCCCCGCGTGAGGGCGATCGCCGGCACCGTGGCGATGACCGTGCCGATCGCGTAGGCGCTGACGAACAGTCCGACCGTGCCCTCGGACGTCCCCATGCCGTCCGCGATGACCGGCAGGAGGCCCGCGGGCATGGTCTCCATGGCGACGAGCACAAACCCGATCGCCGCGAGCAGTGCGAGCGGGAACCACGGCAGCCGGTCGTCGGCAACCGGAGTGGTCGACGGAGTCGACGGGGTCGTGGTCACGAGGGGGTCCATGTCCCTGACGGTAGGGCGGCTCGAGCGTCGGGAGGGAGGTTCTGCTCGACCCCGTTTCGGCAGAGCCTCACTCGCTGCGCGGAAGTGGTCTTCGCTGGGGGCATGACCGAACCCCAGACCTTCTTCATCACCGGGACCAGCCGCGGCATGGGCACCGAGTTCGCGCGCGCCGCCCTGGACGCCGGACACCACGTCGTCGCGACCGGGCGGGACCCGGAACGTGTCGTCGCAGCGGTCGGCCAGCACGACGAGCTGTTCGCCGTCGCGTTGGACGTCACGGACGAGCGCACCGTCCGGAGCGCGGTCGAGGCAGCGATCGAGCGGTTCGGCCACATCGACGTCCTGGTGAACAACGCCGGGAGCTTCCAGGGCGGGTTCTTCGAAGAGGTCTCCGCGGAGCAGTTCCGCGCGCAGATGGAGACGAACTTCTTCGGTGCGATGAACGTCACCCGCGCGGTGCTCCCCGTCATGCGCGCGCAGGGCTCCGGTCGGGTCATCAGCATCAGCTCGACCGCCGGCATCGTCGCCGGAGCCGGTGGGAGCGCGTACGCCGCGTCGAAGTTCGCGCTCGAGGGGTGGATGGAAGCGCTGCACGACGAGGTCCTGCCGTTCGGCATCCACACCACGGTCGTCGAGCCCGGCTTCTTCCGGACCGACCTGCTCGCGGAGGGCAGCTCCACGTTCTGGGGCGACGTCCACCTCGACGACTACCGGTCCTCGTCGGACCAGACCAAGGAGTTCTTCCGCGGCATGGAGGGCAAGCAGAGCGGCGACCCGGCGAAGCTCGCCCGGACGCTCCTCGCCCTGACCGAGATGTCCGCACCACCGGTGCGCCTCGTCGCCGGTGCCGACAGCGTCGAGGGGGTCGTGCGGAAGGCGCAGCAGCTCATCGAGCAGGCGCGGGCGTTCCCGGAACTGACCACGTCGCTCGACCTGGACGACCAGTCGAACTGAGGAGGGCGACCGGGTAGCACTCGGGACACAGCGCACGGATCCGGCTCCAGCGTGCAGCACGCGGCAGCGAGACTGGGTCGGTGCGCTCTCGTCTCGTCATCGGACTCCTCGTCGCCCTCGCCTGCACCGTACCGCTCACGGCGTGCTCGGCCGCGGAGGGCCTGGCCCGGAACGCACTGGGGTCGTCTGGCGGATGGAGCGGCACCGAGACGGCGGTTTGCCCGAGCTCGGAGGCGCCGGCGCCGGACGCAGCGAATGCGACACCGGACCCGACCCCGGCGCCGACACTCGACCCCGCCGTTGCGAGCCAGGTGCGCACCGCCCTCCGACAGGTCCGTGCGCTCCCGGCCGTCGCCGAGGCGACGCAGACGACCACGAACACCCCCAGCTCCGCCCCGGACCCGACCTGCTCCACCCGGTGGGTCACGTCGAACCACTTCGCGTCGCGGTTCACGGTCACGATGGACCCCGACGCGACCCCGTCCGAGGCCGGAGCCGTCCCGACGACGATGGCCACCGAACTGGCGTGGACCGGCGTCTCCCTGACGCTGACCGTGCCGGCGGACGAGGGGCACATCGCCAGCACCGTCCACTACAACGGCACGTTCGACCAGCAGATCCCGATCTCGACGTCCACTGCGGTGGCGCAGGGTCTGGCGACCCTCGCCGCGACCCCGCACGTGACCGGGCTCGAGGCCTCGATCCCGTACACGATGCGCGTCGACTACGGCTCGCTCGTCATCGGCGTGGACTCGGACGACCAGGGCGTCCTCGATGGCGTCCGCGCCGTGATCGACACGACGGCCTTCGCGGACACGACCCTGCACGGCGCGTTCGGCAACGGCGCGAAACCGTGACCCGCGGCGGCGGAGCGCGCCGGTAGCGTCGAACGGTGATCTCCACACCTCGCCCCGGTGTCCGCCCGTCCGTGTCCGACGACGGGCCACAGCGTCAGCTCACTGACCGCGCGACCCCGGAGCGGTGGGGACGACTCGTCGCGGACGCACTGGCACTACCGGACGTGGTCGAGGGGCACAGTCAGGTCTCGCCGGCGTCGTCGCGCGCACTGTTCCTCCGCGACCGTGCCGACCACGTCGTGCCGTGGACGTCGCTCGCTCCCGATGGGCGCCTCGAACCCGTGCACCTGCACGGTGTCGATGACACCTCGGTGCACCTGTGCCTGCCGGCGGCGCGCGGCGTCGAGCTCACCGCTCTCGGGTGGGCGACCCCGCACCAGTACGAGGACCACGGCACCGAGTTCCTCGTCTACGGGCCGCGCGACGACCACGAGGTGGACGTCGTGCTCTCGATCATCGCGGAGAGCCTCGCCTTCGCCCGCGATCCCGGCGACGAACAGCCCGGACACGGCCCGGCCTGAAGCCCGCCGCCCGCCATACTGAACCGATGACCCGCGCGCTGCTCCTCGTCGACATCCAGCTGGACTACTTCCCGGGCGGGGCCTTCCCCCTCGTCGAACCCGAGGCCGCTGCCGCCGCGGCCCGCACCGTGCTCGACTCCTTCCGCACCGCCGGCGACCTCGTGGTGCACGTCTTCCACGTGTCCACCGACCCCGACGCCACGTTCTTCGTGCCGGGCACGCCGGGCCTCGACTTCCACCCGTCGGTCGCGCCCGTCGATGGCGAGCCGGTCCTCGAGAAGCACGAGCCGAACAGCTTCATCGGCACCGGACTCCAGGAACTGCTGACCGACGCCGGAGTCGACGAGGTCACGATCGTCGGGATGATGAGCAGTATGTGCATCGACTCGACGACCCGGGCCGCGCACGAACTCGGCTTCACCGCGACGGTCGTCGCCGACGCGTGCGCCGCGCCGGACCTGACCTCCGGGGGCGTCACCGTCCCGGGCGCGAGCGTCCACGCCGCCTTCATGGCGGCGCTCGACGGCAGCTTCGCGACCGTCACGACGAGCGACGCGCTGAGCCGCTGACGTCCGCAGGGCGCGTTCGGGGCACTGAGACCAGGGCGAAGCGGACGGGAGGCCCGTGGCGGCCCCGCCCCGCGCCTCCCGTCCGCCAGCCGGCTCAGTTGATGATCTCGCCGCGCTCGTCCGCGCGCAGTGCGGCCAGGCGCTCGTGCCAGAGGCGCAGCGCGTCGGGCGTGAGTCGGGGCCAGTCGGTGACCTCGCGGACGATCCGCACCGGTTCGGTGCTGCGGTAGGACCGGGTCGGGTTGCCGGGGAACTTCTTGTCGGTGACGTTGGGGTCGTCCTCGTACGGACCGGTCGGCGCGACCTCGTAGACCCGCGGTTCGGCGTCACCGGCGGCGAGCTCGGCCGCGAGCCCGGCGCCGTCGGAGACCGCCGTGAAGTAGACGTGGTTCATGACCACCTCGGGGCGGTAGTTCGACCGGAAGCCCGCGGTGAGCAGGTCGCCCGGCACGAGGTCGGCCTTGGTGCCGTGGAAGAACGGTCCGTCGTCGTGTGCCTGCTTCACGGCGACAGGCTACGCCGAGCGGGTTAACCCCAGGCACCTGACATATCCCCCTTCCGACGGACGCGCCGCCGGACACCGCTGCAATAGCGTGGCCGCCGTGATCGAAGTCAGCCACCTCACCAAACAGTACGGTCCGAAGACCGCCGTGGACGACGTCTCGTTCGTCGTCCGACCCGGCAGTGTGACCGGCTTCCTGGGGCCGAACGGCGCCGGGAAGTCCACCACGATGCGCATGATCATGGGCCTCGACCGGCCCACCGCGGGGAGCGCGACGGTGAACGGCCAGCCGTACACGACGTTCCGCGACCCGCTCCGACAGGTCGGCGCCCTGCTCGAGGCGAAGGCGGTCCACTCGGGCCGCAGCGCCTACAACCACCTGCTCTCGCTCGCGGCGACCCACGGCATCCCGAAGGCCCGCGTGCACGAGGTCATCGACATGACCGGCCTCGAGTCGGTCGCGAAGAAGCGCGTCGGCGGGTTCTCGCTCGGCATGGGGCAGCGCCTGGGAATCGCTGCCGCACTGCTCGGCGATCCGAAGACCCTGATCCTCGACGAGCCCGTCAACGGTCTCGACCCCGACGGCGTCCTGTGGGTCAGGCAGCTCGCCCGACGCATGGCCGCCGACGGTCGCACCGTGTTCCTGTCCAGCCACCTGATGAGCGAGATGGCGCAGACCGCCGACCGCGTGGTCGTGCTCGGCCGCGGCAAGGTCCTGGCCGACGCCCCGATCGCCGAGTTCGTCGCCGGTGGGGGAGCCGCACCGGGCGCCGCTGGCGGTGGCAGCCGGGTCATCGTCCGGACGCCGTCGCCCGACCAGCTGTTCCAGGCCATCGGCCCGAACGCGACGGTCACCCCGCGCGAAGACGGCACCTTCCTGGTCGTCGGTCCCGACGCACCGACGGTCGGCAACATCGCCGCCCAGGCCGGCGTCGCACTGCACGAACTCACCCCGACCGGCGCGAGCCTGGAGGAGGCCTACATGGCCCTCACCCGCGACGACGTCGAGTACCGATCGGAGGGCACTCGATGAGCGCCACCACCTCGCCCACCACGCCGTCGACCCGCATGCACGGCGCGACCCGTCTGTCGTTCCCGCACCTGGTGCGGAGCGAGTGGATCAAGCTGCGCAGCATCCGGTCCACGTTCTGGTGCTATGCGATCCTGGTGCTCGTGACGATCGGCATGGCCGCACTCGTCGGTGCGAACACCAACAGTGGTGGCGACCAGATGCCGACGGACATCGCCAACGGCACCCTCGTGAACGTCAACACCGTGGGCGTCCTGCTCTCGTCGCTCGTCGTGGGTGTGCTCGGCGTGCTCATCATCACCGGCGAGTACGGCACCGGTCAGGTCCGCTCGACGTTCACGGCCGACCCCCGGCGCACCGGTGTGATCCTCGCGAAGGCCGTGGTCCTGGCGGTCACGACGTTCGTCGTCAGTGCCGTCGCGACCTGGATCGGTGTACTCATCTCCCTGCCGCTGCTGGCCGGCAACGGGGTGGAGCCGGAGATCGGCAACCCGTCGGTGTTCCTGCCGATCCTCGGGTCGTCCGTCTACCTGACGCTGCTCGCGCTGCTCGCGTACGGGATCGGCCTGCTGGTCCGGTCGAGCGCCGGCGGCATCGCGATCACGCTCGGGATCCTGCTGGTGCTGCCGGTGGTCCTGTCGCTGATGGCGGGGCTGATGAACCTCGAGTGGCCGGTCAACATCATGAAGTTCCTGCCCGACCAGGCCGGCAGCCAGCTCTTCGCGTACTCCTACGACGGCCAGGAAGCCAGTCAGGACGACATCGTCCTGAACGGCTGGGGCGGCTTCGGTGTCTTGGCGGCCGAGGTGCTCGTCGTGGGTGCACTCGCGCTGACGGTCGCGCGTCGACGCGACGTCTGACCCGACCGACTGCGCACGCGTCCTGCGACGTCCCACCTGTCGATCGACAGGTGGGACGTCGCTCGTTGCACACGCATCGACTGCCCGTGCGACGAGTGGCCCCGCGGCGTCGCTAGGCTCACGGCGTGCGACACCTTCCCGCCCTGGTCCTGCCGGCGCTCGCCGTCGTGGCCCTGCTCGCCGGCTGCACGTCGGCGCCGCCCGTCGACGAGCAGGCCCTCGCCAAGTGGAAGACGCAGCAGGAGGCGACGACCGAGACCGAGGACGCGGTCCTCGGCGTGCTGAGCGCCGACACGACCCCCGGCGACGAGGACCCCGCCCATCTCGAGCCCGGCGTCCGCGTGCAGTTCCCGGACTCCCGGACGATCGACCACCTCGAGTTCTCCTGCTACGGCAACGGGCACATGCGTGGCATCGTGCGGACGGTGCTGCCGGGCGGATCGCAGAGCATCGAACTCGATCCGATGGACTGCCGCGACAGCCCGCACCAGATCGAACTGTCATCGAGCAAGGACGTCGACAGCGTCGCGTTCAACGACTTCGACAGCGACCGGCCGAGCGCCTGGCGACTCGTCATCTTCGGTCCGGGCCCCTCGGGAGAGTGACTACCGCAGCACCTGGTAGCGGTGCAGCGTGACCCCGTTGTGGTACTCCCGCTGCTCGAGCAGGTCCAGCAGCACCGGCGATCGCACGCCCGTCACCGGCGGGTCGAACAGCGGCCGACCGGCGCCGAGCACCGCGGGGTGCGTGTAGAGCAAGAGCTCGTCGAGCAGCCCCGCGTCGAGCAACTGCGTCGCGAGGTTCGGGCCGCCGACACCGATGTCGCCCTCGGACTCCTCGCGCAGGACGGCGAGCTGCGCGATGGCGTCGTCGCCTCCGATGACCCGGGTGTTGTGGTCGGCGCTGGTCCGGGTGCGCGATACCAGGACCTTCGGCTGGTCGGTCCAGACCTCGCCGTACTCGCGCATGAACGCCGGCATCGACTCGTCGGTGCGGGCGTCCGGCCAGAACGGGTCCATCATGTCGCGGACGACCCGCCCCTCGACGGACAGGGTCATCGCGGCGGCGCGGGCGTTGAACTCGCGGTGCAGCGGCTCGTCGATCCGCATCCACTCGGGCCCCTCGACGTCGCCGAGTTCTCCGGCGTCGCGCTCGACGAAGCCGTCGATCGACACGTTCATCCAGTACACGAACCTCGCGGGCATCGCAGACTCCTTCGTCGCGCGGAACCGGACGGAACCGGCCCGGTCCGCTGCCCGCGAGCGTACGCTCGCGCACGCAGCCCTTCCTCGACGATGAGAGCAGGACCCCGTGCGCCGAACAGTCGCAACCATCCTCGCCGTCGTGACGCTCACGGCGGTCGCGGCCACGGGCCTCCCGGTCGGCCCCGCCGCAGCGTCCACGCCCGTGGCGGACCGGACCACCGGACACAGCGGCTCGGGACACGGCGCGGCTGCGCCGACCCACCGGAACCCGGTCGCGCTCAGCCTGCCCGACGGCGAGACGGCGGCGAGCTGCGCCGACCCGACCGCGATCCGCGGCGTCGGGCGCGACCGCAACTGGTACCTGTACTGCACGACCGACGCGTTGACGGCGACGGAGCAGAACGCCGACGGGTCGCTCGTGCAGCACGGTGTGCCGACCTACCGGTCGACGGACCTGACGCACTGGACGTACGTGAACGACGCGTTCCCGACGCGACCGGCGTGGGTGGGGTCCGCCAACGGGATCTGGGCGCCGGACGTCGTGTACCGGGCCGGCGACCGTGGTCGCGCGGGCACCTGGTACCTGTACTACGCCGCGTCCGACACGCCCTCGGCATCGGCACCGACCGGCGGGGGATCCGCGGTCGGCGTCGCGACGAGCTCGAGTCCGACCGGTCCGTGGAAGGACTCCGGCGGCCCGGTCGTGGCACCGCAGACCGCCGCGAACGGCACCGGGGCGCGCTGGGCGTTCGACCCCGAGGTCATCACCGACAAGGGCACCACGTACCTGTACTTCGGCAGCTACTTCGGCGGCGTCAACGTCCGCACGCTCAGCGCCGACGGACTCCGCTCCGACCCCGCGAGCGAGCGGCAGATCGCGATCGACAACCGGTACGAGGGCGCGTACTTGATGCGCCACGACGGCTGGTGGTACTTCACGGGCTCCGCCACGAACTGCTGCAACGGCGCCCTGACCGGGTACGGCGTCTTCGTCGCCCGGTCGCGCAGCCCCCTCGGACCCTTCACCGACCAGGACGGTGTCGCGATCACGAGCACCCGGGTCGGCGGGACACCCCTCCTCGCGCAGAACGGCAACCGCTGGGTCGGCACCGGGCACAACACCGTGGTCACCGACCTCGCCGGCCAGGACTGGATCATCTCCCACGCGGTCGACCGTGGCGACCCGTACTACACCGGGCAGCCGACGTACACGAAGCGGCCGGCGCTCATCGACCCGCTCGACTGGCGGAACGGCTGGCCCGTCGTGCGGGGCGGAGCGGGGCCGTCCGACACGGTGCAGCCGGGGCCGGTCGCACAACCGGGGCAGCGTGCGACCTACCGGGCGACCACCGCACCCGTCGACGTTCCCGGACGGACCATCCGCGCGCTGTCGACGTCGTTCGACGGGACCACGCTCCCCGCGGCGCTCCGCTGGACCCGCGAACCCGACCGCTCGACCTGGACCGTCGGCGGCGGCACGTTCCGCTGGCAGACACAGGACGCCGACATCCACCCACCGGCGACGCCACTCGCCTCGGTCCTGTCCGAACCGGCGCCGCGAGGCGACTACGTGCTGCAGACGACCGTCGCGGTTGACACCCCCGCCACCGGCGACGGGGTGAACTACGTGCAGGGCGGACTGATCGTGTGGGGCGACGACGGGAACTACGTCCGGCTGACGTCGAACTCGATCTTCAACACCCGGCAGACGGAGTTCGGCAAGCAGGTGTCCGGGCAACCGGCTGGGTCGCCGAGCTACGGCAACACGGTCGTCGGACCGGTCGGGGACACCACCACGCTCCGGATCGTGCACCGGGTGGTCGGCGGAGAGCACCGGTACACGGCGTCCACGAGCGTCGACGGGCGGCACTTCGTCCGAGGTGGGACCTGGACGGCGGACCTCGGGAGCGCGCCGAGGATCGGGCTCATCTCGCTCGGCGGTGCCGGGTTCACGAGCACGTTCGAGGACCTGCGGGTGAGCACGGTGGCGACGCACCGGCGGTGACGGTCTGACGTGCCGCGCACGCCGGCGCCGTCCATCCGGAGAACGCCGCGGGCCCCCACGATCCCCGTCGGGATGGGAGGATGCACCGACGCCTGCCCGCACCGAGAACGAGGTTCGATGAGTCCGACCGAGGACCCCCAGTCCGCGGCCCCACTGCTCGACGGGCGCTACCGACTCGAACACGCCATCGGCCAGGGCGGCATGTCCGTCGTGTACCGCGGCATCGACGAGAGCCTGCACCGCCCCGTCGCCGTCAAGGTGTTCCACGCCGGCACGGTCGACATCGCCCGGCAAGAGGCCGAACTCGGCGTGCTCGCCTCGCTCGAGCACCACAACCTCGTCAGCCTGCTCGACACCGGCGTCGTCACCGGCCACGACGGCACCCACCAGCGGTACCTCGTGATGGCGCTGGTCGTCGGCCAGGACCTCGAGGAACGCCTCGCCGTCGGCCCGCTCGCCTCCCGCCACATCGCCGAGATCGGCTACGACATGGCCGAGGCGCTGCACTACATCCACAGCCACGGCGTCGTGCACCGCGACATCAAGCCGTCGAACATCCTGCTCGTCGACTACGGCCACGACTCCGACCGCGCCCGCGCGCGGCTCACCGACTTCGGCATCGCGCTCGCCGCGGGCGTCGAACGCATGACCGCCGACGGCGTCACCACCGGCACCGCCGCCTACCTCAGCCCCGAGCAGGCCCGCGGCGGCGACGTCGGGAGCCCGAGCGACGTCTACTCGCTCGGCCTCGTGCTGTTGCAGTGCTTCACCCGCCGCCGCGAGTTCCCCGGCTCGCTCGTCGAGTCCGCGGTCGCCCGGCTGTCCCGCGACCCGGTCGTGCCCGAGCCACTGCCCGAGCACTGGAAGCAACTGCTCCGCGCGATGACCGCGCAGGACCCGGCCGCACGCCCCGCCGGCGCCGAGCTGGTCACGATGCTGCGCGACGTCGTCATGACCGAGACCGCCGGCACCGACCACGTCGTGGACACCACGGCCGCGGCTCCGACCGCCGCTGCCGGTGCGCCGCGAGCCGACGCCGACACAGCCCGCCCGGCGACGCTCGACACCCTGCCCGACGAGGCCCTGCACCGCACCACCGCGATGGCCGCCCGCCTGTTCGACGCGCCCATCGCCCTGGTCGAGGTGCTCGACGAGGACCGCGCCTGGTCGCAGTCGTACATCGCCGAGGGCGTCGACGAAGCAGCGCGCAACATCAACTTCGGCAACGGCTTCGCGCCCGTCGCGGTCCCCGTCGTCATCCCGGACGGGTCGATCCACCCCGACATGCAGCACAGCCCGCTCGTCACCGGCGCGCTCGGCATCCGGTTCTACGTGAGCGTGCCGCTCGTGCGGCACGACGGTGTCCCGATCGGCACCCTCGCGGTGCTCGACACGAAGCCGCGGCAGGCGACCGAGGCCGACCTCGCCAACCTGCACGACCTGGCCGCCCTCGCCGTGACGCAGCTCGAGATCCGGCAGGAGTCGCTCCGCACGACGAGCGACTCCCTGCCGGTCGCGCAGGCGGTCCCGCAGGAGGGCGCGCGGCCCTAGACGGTCGCCGCTGACGGACGGGAGGCCCGGTGCGGGCCCGCCCCGCGCCTCCCGTCGGCCCGCGGTCGTGCCTCGTGCGTCGGTCCCGCCCGCGGGCGGCTGCCTGCCTGCCCGGTCGCCGCGCGCCGCGCGCCGGCCTGCTCGCTCGCCCGGTCGGCGCGCGCTGGATGCCGAGCGGGCGAAATACCGGGGTTGCGCGCCCCGCGACCCGGGCTTTTCGCCCGCTCGCGGTCGCATGCCGCAACTCGCATGCATCCGGTGGAATACGAGTGCCCGTTCGCGGGTTCGGGGGCATTGCGGGTGCGGGAACGGTGGCGCGGTGACACCTGGACGGGAGGTGGCGTGGGCGGCGGCGTCGGCCCTACTGTCGGTTCGTTGCGCGGCAGCGGCCGCCACGGAGGGATTGCACTGTGTTCATGGACCTGTCCGAGTCGCACGTGATTGTGCTCCTGCTGATGCTGGCCCTCGAGGTCCTCGCGCTCGTGCAGGTCTGGCGTGACCGTCGGCGCACGCTCGTGGTCAAGGTCCTCTGGACGCTCGTGATCCTGGCACTGCCGGTCATCGGCGTGCTGGGCTGGGCCGTCAACTGGCTGCTCGGCAAGGCTGCAGAAGCGCTGCAGCGACGGAACGCCTGACCGCCGATCCCGGCTGATCGGGCACTGCCCCTATCGGTTCAGGCCGCGCAGGCGCATGCTGTGCGAGGTAACGGAACCCGAATCCGCAAGTGGTCGAAGCACGATCGACCCGTGGGGAGGGAGCGCCTCTCTGGGCCTCAGTCGAGCGTCGACGCTTCCTTCCTGTCCTGCCCCGCAGCTCGTCCCGCCGCGATTCGGGTGTCGCGACCGGACGGGAGGGACGTCCGCGTCCCCGCGAGCCGGGCACTCACCGTCGCCCGGCTCGTGCAGTTCACTCAGTGAGGGCCGCTGCGTAGGCGCGGACCGAGCGGTGGTAGCGGGGGAGTGTCGGTTCGACGGCCTCGATCGCGACACGGAGCGCCTCGTCGTGACGGCCCGCACTGTGCAGGGCGAGCGCGAGGAACACCTTCGGCGCGGCACCGGTGGACGGGTGTTCCGGGGCGTCGCGGAGCATCGCGATGGCCTCGTCGACACGGTCGAGGTTCCGGAGGGTCGAGGCGTGCTGCACGACCATCTGCGCAGCCCGGGCAGGATCGACGTGCGCGAGTCCCGCGGCGGTGGCGGCTGCGTAGTGGACGTCGGCCTCGGCCTCGTGGCCGCCGGAGTCGTTCGCGCCGCCGAGCTCGAACGCGCCGAGGGCCGGGTGCGGCGCAGCGTCGGCGAGTTCGCGCATGCGGTCGATGCGCTGCTGGTCGTCGATCGTGTCGTCGGCCCAGAGTGCGGCGACGCGGGCTTCCCAGTCTGCGGTGCTCATCGGTCCAGCGTATTGCCGCCCGGCGTCGCACCGTCGGCGATCGTCGCGCGGAAGGACCGGACGAGCGGGACGCCGGGGTGCACGAGCGCCGGCGCACGCCAGGCGAGGGCCGAACCGATCGCCGGGTACTCGGCGGCCCGGACGAACCAGGGATCGCGGTGGTCGAGCGCTTCGAGCCGGATCGTCGCAGGCGCTCCCTCGAACACCGCGGACCACTCCACCCAGGGCGCGACCGAGCCGTGCACCGCCGCTTCGCCCTGCGCGTCAGCGGTCCGGACGACCACGTCGGTGCAGTCGGCGAAGCGCCAGAAGAACCCGCCGTACCCGGCGCCGACCCGGCCGTTGCTGCCCGGACCGCCGAGGTGCACGACGGCGTCGCCGGGGGTTCGGAACGAGGACGACCAGGTCAGCTCCCACCCGGAGTCGACGGCGCGCCAGGCGAGGGTGCGGTCCTCGTGCAGGACGACCGTGTGGTCGGGGCCGCGCCAGACGAGTTCCTGGACCGTGCCGCCGCCGTGCGGGGCTGGGTGCTGCTCAGCCCGCACGACGTCGACGCGGCCGTGGTCGTCGCGCCACACGTAGCCCGGACCGTGCACGTAGGTGCGGCCGCCCCAGCAGTTCACGGCGTCGACGTCCGGGATCGCGACCCCGACGCCGCAGTGCCAGTCGTGGTCGGCCGGGTGGTCGGCGCTCAGGACGGTGCCGCCGAGGGTCCGCACCGGGTGCAGGTACGGACGCGGCGACGACGTCGCGATGGTGGCTGCACCGTCGCGCTCCGTGGCCACCGGTGCCCCGTCGACGCGCAGGACCTGCAGCACCTCGTCGCGGGCGGTGTGGGCCCAGGGCGCACCGACCTCCGAGAACAGCGCTCGTGCGTCGGCGGCGCGGTCGACGATCGCCTCGACGTCGGCGACGAGCGGACGACGGGCCGGCCCCTCGCCCTCCCACGTCACCCAGGGGTGGTCGATGCGGACGGGCTCGGCGGCGCGAACGGCCTCGAGCACCTCGACGAACGCACCCGTGGAGACCAGGGGGACGAGCAGGTCGTCGCCGTGGGACCGGTGGGCGAGCAGATTCTCGAGCAGGTCCGTCCGGCCGAGCGTCCGGGTGGTGTCGCCGACGGTGACCTCGTCGGCCGTGTAGTGCAGCACGGCGCTCCCGGCGGTGCCGCGGACCCGAACGGTCGGCAGGACCTCGGACGGAGCGCAGAGGGTCAGGGCCGCGGTGGCTTCGAGCCCGGCGCTCGTCGTGACCCGGACGGCCGAGGTGTCGTCGCCCTCGATGTCGTTCGCCCGGAACAGTTCGACCTCGACGCGCCTGACGTCGGACGCCCGACGGCAGCCGACGAGCGCCAGGGCCGTCGCGACCGCGTGGGCGAGCGGGTTCGTCACGACGCCGTCGAGGACGTCGACGCCCTGGACCCGACGCCGTCCGGCCCACGCGGAGCGGTCCCAGTACGCCTGGTTCCGCGTCCACGTGCCGACGGCCGCGGCGGAGCGGACCGGACCGACGAGCGACCCGTCACGGAACGCCGGCAGCGCCTCGGACCCGAGGCTCTGGAACCCGACCTGCACGACGCGGCCGGTGCGCTGCTCGGCGTCGAGCAGGGTGTCGAGCGCGTCGCGGGTGGTCACCGGGGGCTTCTCGAGCAGGACGTCGGCACCGGCCTCGAGGGCAGCGAGCGCCAGCGGCAGGTGCGCGGCGATCGGGGCGGCGATGACGACGACGTCGACCGGGCCGTGGTCGCGCGCTGCGGCGACGTCCGACGCCACCGGTGCGCCGTCGTCGGTGGTGGTGCCCAGCGTGGGGTCGACGACGGCGGTCATCGTGCAGACCCCCGCGGCGACGAGCCGGTCGATGTTCGCCCGGTGGTGCAGGCCGTAACCACGCGCACCGACGAGCACCACGCCGGGGAGGGTCATCGAGCGGTGCCGATCACGATGCGCGTCGTGCCGGGGGAGCGCCCGGTCACGTGGACGTGCTCGCCGTCCGGTCGATCGGTGCCGCCGAGGAACGCGTAGTCCTGTCCGGGCGCGTAGAACGCCGACTGGGTCGGGCCGCTGCCGTTGCCTGCCCCGAAGGACACGGCGTCGTCGCCGACACGGTAGGTGCCGGTCCCGTCGGCGAGGACGGTCTCCCCGGTCGCGGCGTCGGTGCTCACACCGGTGAACGTACCCCCGCCGCGGAACGTCAGCTGGAGCGACCACGGCACGTCGGCGCCCTCGGTCGCCACGTCGAGCGAGACCGCGTCCGGCGTGATGGTGATGTCGACCGTCGTGGTGAGGGAGACGGTGTCCGCCGCGCGCGCACCGAAGGACATCGACGCTGAGAACCGGCCCTCGTCACCGAGCGCGTACGCGCCGTCGGTCCGTCGAGCCGCGGTGGGCAAGGGCTGGTGGTACCCGGCGGACACGGTCTCGGCGAGCCGGTACCGCCCGTCGCCGAGGGACTCCAGCGACGTCGGACGGAACGGTCCGAGCCCGAAGAACTCCCGCGACAGCCGGACGTCGGACAGCACGACCGAGCCGGCGAACACCCGCAGGAACGTGGGGCTGTTCGCCAGGCCCGATCGGACGTGGCCCTGCGACCGCACGTCCGAGCCGGCGAACAGGACGACGCTGCGGACCTGTTCTCGGACGTGCACGAGCCGGGCGCCGGCGAAGGTGTGCACGACCGGTTCGAGCGGCGCACCGACGGGCAATGGACGGGCGAGCAGCGGATCCGTCATCGCGCGGGCGGCGACCGCACCGGGCTGCCACATGTCCGCGACGGCGGCCCGGGCAGCGACGGCGGCGAGGTCGGCGCGGTCGTCGAGCACGGCCACGTGCCAGAGCAGGGGCGCGAACGCGCCGATGCCGAACGCCTGCGACTGGTCCTGGCGGCGGGACTGGACGGTCTCGACGGTGTCGTCGGGCAGCAGCAGCGCAAGGGTGGCGTCGAGGGACCGGCGGACGGGGCCGAGCAGCTCCGGGCGGTCGAGCACCGAGGCGAGGACGAGGAACGACGGGCACGAGACGGCCGCCGCGTAGTTCGGGCTGCGCTCGGACCACAGCCCGTCGGCGTCGATGTCCGCGCCCTCGGCGAGCCACTCCTCGATCCGCGCAACCAGCGCCGGTGCCGGGTGCAATCGGTGGATCCGGGCGAGCGCGGCCGAGACCTCCCACCGGTGGTTCGGCGTGTGCACGCCACCGGTGAGCAGCGCCGGCGTCGCACGGTGCACGATCCGGTCGAGGTCGTCGGCCAGCACCGCGGCCGCCGGGACCGACGCCCGGTACGGCGCGAGCAGTTCGAGGGCGTCGCAGACGTCGTTCACCGTGAACGCCGAGTCCGGCGGCGAGAGCACGTTGTCGCCGCCGACGAACGTGCCGCCGGGGGACTGCCGGGCCGCGAGGTGTCGGACCCAGCCGTGCGCGGTGGCGAGGTCGTCGTCGGGAAGGCGATCGGGGCCTCCCGTCCGCTCGTTCCGGACCCACGCCCCGACCAGGGTGAGGGCACGCGCCATCAGTTCCCGGTGCTGCAGCGCAGCCGGATCGTCGTCGGCGAGCCGGAGGCGCGCGACGGCGGCGTCCGCGGCCGGGCCGACCGCGTCGAGGAACCCCATCAGTCCTTGAGTCCCGCGTTGAGGTCTGCGCCGTTCACGTACTTCTGGAACACCAGGTAGATGAGCACGAGCGGGATGATCGAGATCACCGAGGCACCGAGCAGGACGGTCCAGTTGACGTTCTCGGCCCCGACGATGCTCTGCAGTGCGATCTGGATCGTGAACTGGTGCGGGTCGTTGAGCACCAGGAGCGGCCAGATGTAGTCGTTCCACCGCCACTGGAACGAGAAGATCGCGAGCGTCAGCATGATCGGCCGGGAGATCGGCAGCATGATCCGCCAGAAGATCCCGAACTCGCTCGCACCATCGATGCGCGCGGCCTCCACCAGGTCGTCGGGCACCGTGATGAAGAACTGCCGGAACATGAAGATGCCGGTCGCGGTGATGACCGACGGCACGATGATGCCGGCCAACGAGTCGTACATGCCGAGGTCGCGGATGACGATGAACGTCGGCGCGAGGATGACCTCGGTCGGCAGCATGGTCGTCGCCAGGATGCAGACGAAGAAGACCTTGAGCCACTTGTTGTCGTACTTCGCCAGGGCGTATCCGGTGGCGGCGCTCGCCAGGACGGTGAGCACGGTGGTGACCAGCGCGACGATGACGGTGTTGCCGAAGTAGCGGGCGAAGTCGTAGCTCGCCCACGCCTCGGTGAAGCCGCTGACCGACCAGTTCTTCGGCAGCAGGGTCAGCGGGTACGAGAACAGTTCGCCGCCGGGCTTGAAGGCGCTCAGCACGAACCAGAGGACCGGGAAGCCGAAGGCGATGATGAAGACCCAGAGCAGGGCGGTGGCGGCGATGGCCTTCGGACGGGGCGGGCCGTCGAGGCGCTTGGTCTTGGTCGTGCTCTTGCTCTTGCTCTTGCTCTTGGTCGTGTTGTCGGTTGCGGGTGCGCCGGGGGCGCTGGGCAGGGTGGCGGTCATCGACGGGCCTCCGTCCGACGGTTCACGGCCAGCTGGATGAGCGCGATGGCCATGAGGATGAGCATGAGGACCATCGACGCCGCGCTCGCGTAGCC
This sequence comes from Curtobacterium sp. NPDC089991, assembly GCF_044748425.1. Classification (NCBI taxonomy): domain Bacteria; kingdom Bacillati; phylum Actinomycetota; class Actinomycetes; order Micrococcales; family Microbacteriaceae; genus Curtobacterium; species Curtobacterium sp. NPDC089991. The sequence continues at coordinate 26,237 of NZ_JBIVGB010000009.1, read as the reverse complement.
GATGTGGGCGTTCTGGAACCCGTTCGTGTAGATGTACTGCACGAGCAGGTTGTTGTCGGTGCCGGGTCCGCCGCCGTTGAGCGCCTGGATGGTGGCGAACTCCTTGAACGCCCCGAGCGACGACAGCAGGATCACGATGAACGACGTCGGCGCGATGCTCGGCAACGTGATGTACCGGAACTGGTGCCAGGCGCCGGCCCCGTCGAGGGACGCTGCCTCGTAGTACGACTGCGGCACGTTCCGGATCGCGGCGACGAACAGCAGCATGTTGAAGGCGGCTCCGGCCCACGCGGTGGCGAAGACCACCACGAGCAGCGAGAGGTCGGCGTTCGACTGCCACGGCACGGCCTTGCCACCGAGGGACTCGATGACGAAGTTCGCCAGGCCGAAGTTCTCGCCGAACATCCACCGCCAGATCACACCGGTGACGATCGGGGAGATGAGCCACGGCACGAAGAACACGATGCGTGCGACGCTCCGGCCCTTCGCCGCCGGGCTCGTCAGCATCAGCGCCATCGACAGTGCGAGGACGAAGCCGAGCGGGACGGCGACGATCGCGTACAGGAAGGTGCGCCCGAGGGCTGCGTAGAAGGTGTCGTCGGCGAACAGCTCGAAGTAGTTCGCCAACCCGATGAACTTCGGGTCGACGACGCCGTTGTAGTCGGTGAACGAGTAGCCGAGGCCGATGACGGCGGGCCACACGAAGAACACGACGAACAGGACGGCGTTGACGCTCACGAACAGGATCGGGGCGAGGACGGGCTTGCTGACGCCGGAGCGGCGTCGCTTCGTCGTCTTCGCGGCTCCGGGCCGGTGGGGCGGCACCGGGGTGGGGACGGCGGTCTGCACGTCACCGGCTGCGGTGGGGATGCTCACGATGATCCTCTTCGTTCGTCGTGGTGCTGCTGTGGAAGGAGAGGCAACGGGGCCGGACGCGTGCGCCCGGCCCCGTTCCGTCAGCCGACGTGCTCCTCGTAGTACTTCGTGATCGTCTCGAGGGTCTTCTTCGCCGACTGCTGCCCGTTGATGAGCTTGCCGACCTCGGCCGTGGTGGGATCGGTGCCGAGTTCCTTGCCCTCGACCGCCCACTTCGCGCTCTCCTTGGCGTAGGAGCTCGAGATCGGGTCGGCTGCGTCGATCTCCTTCTGGTACAGCGCGAAGGAGTCCTTGGCTGCCTGGGACTCGAACGGGTACTGGATGTCCAGCCCGGTCTCGACCGGCAGGAAGCCGTTCGTCGTCACGAGCTTCGCGTAGTTCGTCGGGTCGTACATGTAGTCGATGAACTTCTTGGCCGCGGCACCTCGGGCGTCCGAGTTCTCGAAGCCGACGATGTTGCCGCCGTAGTTGATCTCGGTGGCGTGGGTCGGGTCGGCCGGGGTGGCGGCGCTCGCCCAGTCGAAGTCGGTGATGTTCGACGCGAAGTCCGACGACTGCCACACCCCCGAGAAGTACGCGACGACCTGACCGCTCTTGAACAGGGCGTTCGGGTCCTGACCGCTCGTCCACACCGACTTCGGCATGACCGAGTCGTCGTTCATGTCGGCGAAGTCCTGCAGTGCGTCGACGGTCTTCGCGTCGGTCGGGAAGGAGCCGTCCTTCTCCTGCTGCATGAAGTCGGTGCCCTTGGTGAACATGTAGGCACGCAGACGCGACGGCGACGAGTCGAACACCATGTCGTACTTCGCGCCGGTCTTCGCCTTCACCTTGTCGGCGGCCGTGAGGAACTCGTCCCAGGTCCACGCCTTCGCGGGGTCGGTCGGGTAGTCGACGCCGGCCTTCTCGAACAGCGACTTGTTCACGAACAGGCCGGCGGCGGTGACATCGGACGGGATCGAGGTGACCTTGCCGTCGTCGTCCTTCGCGATGATGTCCTGGTCGATCTTGTTCGCGTCGTCGTCGACGATCGAGGCCAGGTCGACGGTCTTGCCGGTCCAGATCGGGTCGATGCCGGCGGCGCGCACGACGTCGGGCAGCGAGTTCGCCTGGGCGGACTCGCGGAGCTTGGTCTGCAGTCCGTCGTACGGCAGGTTCACGATCTTGACCGTGACGCCGGTCTTCTCCTCGTACGCGGTGGCGAGGTCCTGGTAGCCCTTCTCCTGCGCGGTGGAGGTGGAGAGCCAGAAGGTCAGCTGATCGACCTTGCCGCCGTCGCCGGAGCTGCCGGAGGCACAGCCGCTCAACAGGGCCAGTGCGGCGATGCCGCCGGCGAGCGCGAGCATTCTCTTGGATGACTTCATCGTCACTGCTTTCGTTCGGGACCACTGGCGTCTGCCGTGGGCGAGCGTTCGGGGTGTCTCGGCCGAGGACCCCAGGTCTACACGACGTGAGCGCTCATGGCAAGCGCTTTCCTGGGTGATGTTCTGACAATGTGACCAGCCGTCTCGGATGGCCGCGCCGACGGCGCGGACGCTGGTCGGGCCTCCCGGGAAATCGCTATCCTCGCCACAGACCGCGCACGGCGCGGACCGGACTGGAGGCACGACATGCCCGAGCGAGGCACCGTCACCCTGGCCGACGTGGCCGAGCTCGCAGGCGTGTCGCTCGCGACCGCCTCGCGGGCGCTGAACGGCAGCACGCGGAAGGTCCGACCGGAGTCGGTGGACCGTGTGCAGGCCGCCGCCCACGAGCTCCGGTACACCGCCAACGTGCAGGCGCAGGCCGTCGCTCGCGGGACCACCACGACCCTGGCGCTCGTCGTCGGCGACATCGCCGACCCGTACTTCGCCGCGATCGCCGCGGGGGCGATCCGGGCTGCCGACGACGCCGGGCTCGTGGTGACGATCACCTCGACCGGCGGGGATCCTTCGCGCGAGGCCGCGGTGCTCGGCGTCGTCGCCGGACTCCGGCCGCGGGCCGTGGTGCTCGCCGTGAGTCGTCGACTCGGTGCCGGGCAGACGTCGGGAGCGTCGGACTCCGCAGCTGCCGTCGGCGCACTCGTCGCCGCCGGTGCCGGGGTGTCCGCGCTCGTGTCCGACCTCGACGGTGCCGCCGCCGGGGTGCCCGGCGTGCACGGGGTCGTCATCCGGAACCTCAGTGGTGCCGCGGCCCTTGCGGGTGCGCTGGTCGAGCAGGGGCACGACTCCTTCGCCGTCCTGTCCGGCGACCCGGACCTGGCGACGGCGCACGCGCGGGTCGAGGGCTTCGTCGCAGGGCTCGCCGCGCACGGCATCCGGGTGCCGGACGACGCGGTGGTGCCCTCGGCGTTCACGCGCGACGGCGGGTACCAGGCGATGGTGACCCTGCTCGACCGGGCGGCGGGCGGTGCGTGGGCGTTGCCGCGGTGCGTGTTCGCGGTCACCGACCTGATGGCGGTGGGGGCGGTCGCGGCGATCCGGGAGCGTGGGCTCGTCCCCGGGGTGGACGTCGGCGTCGCGGGGTTCGACGACGTGCAGATGCTCGCCGACGTCGTGCCGGCGCTCAGCACGGTGCGGCTCCCGTTGGAGGAGATCGGGGAGCGGGCGGTGCGGCGGGCCCTGGGGCTCGAGGCCGACGGGGCCATCGACGGCGAGGTCGTCCTGCGCGCGAGCACGGCGCGGTAGCGCGGCGGGGGCGGGGCGCTCGCGCTTGGTGAGCAGAAAAGGTCGAGTCCGGCGCCGCCACTCGACCTTTTCTGCTCACTGAGTGCGGCGCCGGCGGCCGGTCGGGCTCGAGGGTGCGTGACACGCCGTCGGTCGGGCGTCGAGGTTCCACAACATGCCGCGGGTTCGGCGTCGAGGTTCCACGGAACGCCGTCTGGCGCGCCGAAGTTCCGAGATCTCGGAACCTCGGCTGGCGCGGTCGGGAGCGTCCCAGGCGGTCCCCATCGGCCACCGGCGCATGCGGAGCGTCGCACGACACTCCGACGCCCGGGGCGTCGAGGTTCCACAACACGCCGCGGGTTCGGCGCCGAGGTTCCACGGAATGCCGCTCAGCGCCCCGAGTCTCCAAGATTTCGGAACCTCGGGCGCGGGCCGCAGCAGCCGGAGCCGCCGGGCCCGGGCCGCGCGTGTGCGTTCGTGTTCGGGTACTACTGCAGCGCGCCGGGCGTGGTGTACGGTTCCGGGCAAGCGCTTTCCACCACGCGGAGAGCAGGCCACAGCGAGCAAGGGAGCACGCGTTGACCACCACGCGCACCATCGGCATCATCATGAACGGCGTCACCGGACGCATGGGCTACCGCCAGCACCTCGTCCGGTCGATCCTGGCCATCCGCGAGGACGGCGGACTCCGGCTGCCGGACGGCTCCCGCGTGCAGCTCGAACCGATCCTGGTCGGCCGCAACGCCGCGAAGCTCGAGGAGATCGCCACCCTCCACGGCCTCGAGCACTGGACGACCGACCTCGACGCCGCCCTCGCCGACCCGCGCTGGGACGTCTTCGCCGACTTCGCCGTCACGAGCGCCCGTGCCGATGCGCTGCGCAAGGCGATCGCTGCCGGCAAGGCGGTCTACACCGAGAAGCCGACCGCCGAGACCTCCTCGGAAGCGCTCGAGCTCGCCCGGCTGGCCGCCGAGGCCGGGGTGCCGAACGGCGTCGTGCACGACAAGCTCTACCTGCCGGGCCTCCGGAAGCTCCGCCGCCTGATCGACTCCGGGTTCTTCGGGAAGGTCCTCAGCGTCCGCGGCGAGTTCGGCTACTGGGTGTTCGAGGGGGACTGGCAGACCGCACAGCGCCCGAGCTGGAACTACCGGCAGCAGGACGGCGGCGGGATCGTCGTCGACATGTTCCCGCACTGGAACTACGTGCTCGAGCAGCTGTTCGGCCGCGTCGAGTCCGTGTACGCCCGCGCCGTCACCCACATCGAGCAGCGCACCGACGAGCAGGGTCACGAGTACCCGGCGACCGCGGACGACGCCGCCTACGGGGTCTTCGACCTGGCCGGCGGCATCACGGCGCAGATCAACTCGAGCTGGGCGGTCCGGGTGGACCGTGACGAGCTCGTCGAGTTCCAGGTCGACGGCACGCACGGCAGCGCCGTCGCGGGACTGTTCGGCTGCCGCATCCAGCCCCGGACGGCGACGCCGAAGCCGGTGTGGAACCCCGACCTGAAGGACGACCGTGACTACAAGGCGCAGTGGCTCGAGGTCCCCGACAACGAGGTGTTCGGCAACGGGTTCCGCGCCCAGTGGGAGGACTTCCTGCAGGACCTGGTCGCCGGCCGCCCGCACCCCTACGACCTGCTCTCCGGTGCCCGCGGCGTGGCGCTGGCGGAGGCCGGCCTGCGGTCCAGCGCCGAGGGTCGACGCGTGGACCTGCCGGAGCTGCACCTGCCCACGGGAGCCGAGCCGCGCCTCCAGGTCGAGACACCGGAGGTCGCCCAGCACACCGAAACGGTCGGCGCACGCGCATGACCGACCTCACCCTCCTCGCCGCCGACGGCACGACCAGCCGGACGACCCTGAACCCGCCGGCAGTCACCGCCGCCGCCAAGCCGACCGCGCCCCTGACCGAGCGCCTCGTCTACGCGGCCGCCCACGTCGTCCCGCGCACCGCCGCCGACAACACCCCCGGCGCCCCGGCCGACCTCGACTGGGACGCCACCCTCGCGTTCCGCCACCACCTGTGGTCGTGGGGACTCGGCGTCGCCGACGCGATGGACACCGCGCAGCGGAACATGGGCCTCGACCCGGCCGCGACGCGCGAACTCATCACCCGCAGCGCCCGCGAGGCGCAGTCCGTCGGCGGCCGCATCGTCGTCGGCGTGAACACCGACGACCTGCCGGACGACGGGGACGACCTGCCCACCGAGCAGCAGGTCGTCGACGCCTACGTCGCCCAGCTCCACCACGCCGAGGACGCCGGCGCGGGCGTCGTGCTCATGGCGAGCCGCCACCTGGCGCGACTCGCGCAGCGCGCAGACAGCGACAGCCCCAGCAGCAACGCCGCCGCCAGCACCTACCGCCGCGTCTACGGCCGGGTCATCGAGCGGGCGAGCGCCCCCGTCGTCCTGCACTGGCTGGGGGAGGCCTTCGACCCCGCCCTCGCCGGCTACTTCGGCGGGCAGCAAGGCCCCGACACCGTGCTCGACATCATGCGCGACGCCGGGCCGAAGGTCTCCGGCATCAAGATGAGCCTGCTGAACGCCCGCGCCGAGGTCGCCCTCCGCTCCCAGCTGCCCGCGACCGCGCGGATGTTCACCGGCGACGACTTCCACTACGTGGACCTGATCGCCGGAGACCGGGCCGGAGACCGGGCCGGAGCACGGGGCCGAGCCCACTCCGACGCCCTCCTCGGCGCCTTCGCAGCCATCGCCCCCATCGCCTCCGCCGCCGTCCAGGCCCTGCCCGACGAGACCGCCTACCGCGCCCTCCTCGCCCCCACCGAGGCGCTCTCCCGCCACGTCTTCAGCGCCCCGACCTGGCACTACAAGACCGGCATCGCGTTCCTCGCCTGGCTGAACGGCCACCAGCCCGCCTTCCAGATGGTCGGCGGCCAGCACGCCGGCCGCTCCCTGCCGCACTTGTCCGAGACCATCCGGCTCGCGAACGCCTGCGGCGCCCTCGAACACCCGGACCTCGCCGCCTCGCGCTGGCACGCGCTGCTCGCGGTGGCCGGCGTGGAGACACGGTCGACCGGGAGGCCCGGATCACCCGCCGTCGACCGCACCGTCGCCGAGGTGGTCGCGTGACGACCGCGGCGGACGCCGTCACGCCGGTCCGGTCCGCCGGCGCTGCGCCGCATCCGCGGCTGTCGGTCAACCAGGCGACGATCAAGTACGCGCCGCTCCGGCAGGCGCTCGACACCGTGGCGGAGGCCGGCGTCGGAGCCATCGGCACCTGGCGGGAGCCCGTCGCCGAGGTCGGTCTCGCCGAGGCCGCCCGGATGGTCGCGGACTCCGGGCTCCGGGTGTCGTCGCACTGCCGCGGAGGCTTCTTCACGCTCCCGCCAGGCACCGCGCGGCAGCGGGCGCTCGACGACAACCGCCGCGCGATCGACGAGACCGCCGCCCTCGCCGCGACCGGAGCACCCGGTTCGGCGCCCGTGCTCGTGCTCGTCGCCGGGGGACTGCCCGAGGGCTCGCGCGACCTGGTCGACGCCCGGGGCCGGGTGGCCGACGCGCTCGCCGACCTCGTGCCGCACGCCCTCGACGCGGGGGTCCAGCTCGCCGTCGAGCCGCTGCACCCGATGTACGCCGCCGACCGTGCCGTGGTGTCGACGCTCGCGCAGGCGATCGACCTGGCGGCACCGTTCCCGGCCGCTGCCGTGGGGGTCGTGGTCGACACGTTCCACGTGTGGTGGGACCCGGCGCTCGCGGCGTCGATCGCCCGCGCCGGGGCTGCCGGGCGGATCGCGTCGTACCAGGTGTGCGACTGGACCACCCCGATCGCGGCGGACCCGCTGCTGTCCCGGGGCTACCCGGGCGACGGCCACGTCGACTTCGGGCCGGTGACGGACGCGGTGGTCGCGGCCGGGTACACCGGTGACGTCGAGGTCGAGCTCTTCAACCAGGCGATCTGGGACACCCCGCCGGCCCAGGTGGTGGCCCGCGTCGTGCAGGCGTTCGACGCCGCGGTCCCACTCCCGCGCTGACCGTCCGGCGCTGCACCGTCCGGCGCTGCAGCCGTCGTCAGCGCGCGCGGCGGACCAGCACCACGCTGTCGAGGACCTCGTGCGGGTCGCCGTCGGGAGTCGTCGCGGTGCGTGGCCGGAGTTCGGCGGCGACGACGTCCCACGAGCCGTCGAGCTGCAGGGCCGTCAGGTCCTCGTCGGGCGTCGGGAACCGGTACTCCCGCATCTCGACCGGCAGGTCGTCGTGCGGTGGGGCGGCGTGCGCGGTCACGAGCAGGTGCCCGCCGACCGCGACGAACCCGGTCGCCCGGCGCAGGATCTCCGCGCGCGGGATCTCCACCGGCCACGACTGCAGGAACGACGCCGTCACCAGGCCGAAGCGCGCAGCCGTCTCCCACGTGGCGAGGTCGGCAGCGACGAACGCGGTCCGTTCCTCGACCCCGGCCGACACGGACGCCCGCGAACCGCGCTCGATCGCCGTCACCGACAGGTCGACCCCGAGTCCGTCCCAACCCTGCTCGGCGAGCCAGACGACGTCGCCGCCCTCACCGCAGCCGAGGTCGAGCGCGCGCCCCATCGGCAGCGCCCCGGCGACGTCGGCCAGCACCGCGTTCACCCGGCCCGACCAGATCCCGTCGCGCTCGGCGTACCGCTGCTCCCACCAGTCGCGGGCCGAGCCGACGCCATCGGTGGTGGTCTCGTGTGCATGCATCCGCCCACTCCAGCGCACCCGCCGGGCCCGACCCAAGCCCTGTTGCCGCCCCAGCAACGTCGCGCGGTGCGAGGCGGACCCGCACCGCGCCTCCCGGCCGCCCGATCGTGAGCAGAAGATGTCGGGTCGCCGCCACGGACCCGACCATTTCTGCTCACGAAGCGCACGCCCCGCGCGCACGCGCCCCGCTACTCGGCGGGAGGGATGGGCTCCGCGTTCTCGATGCGGGCGCTCGCCGTGGCCATGTGCTCGTCCATCGCACGCTGCACGGCGGGCACGTCGCCGGCCCGGAGCGCCTCGTAGATCGCACGGTGTTCGTCGTAGGCGGCCTCCGTGGCCTGGCGGGTCTGCACGCGGCGGCCGACCCACACGCTGAGCATCGAGCGCAGGCTCTGCAGCAGGTCGCCGAGCACGTCGTTCCCCGCGGCCCGGGCGAGCAGGACGTGGAAGCGGACGTCGGCGTCGATGAAGGCCTCGGGGTCGTCGAGGGTCGCCTCTTGCCGGACGAGGTACTCGCCGAGCTCCGCGACCTGCTCGGGCGTGGCGCGCTGCGCGGCGAGGATCGCGACCGTGCGCTCGAGCGACGACCGGACCTCGAGCAGCTCGCGGGTGCGGTTCGAGGCGAGCATGAGGCCCCACGACAGCGTCGTCGGCAGCAGGTCCGAGGTGCCGCCCTGCAGGTACGTGCCCGAGCCGGGCCGGATCTGCACGATGCCCAGGATCTCGAGGGCCGCCAGGGCCTCGCGCACGGCGGAGCGTCCGACCCCGAGCCGTTCGGCCAGGATCCGCTCGGACGGCAGTCGCGAACCGGGGGCCAGCTCGCCCGCGGTGAGCAGGGACACGAGCTGTCGGGCGACCTCGGAGGCGGGCGACCCCGCGGGCACGGACTCGAGTTCGAGTCGGATGTTGAGGGGATCGTCCGGGCTGAACGCGGGCATGCAGTGAGCGTACCGTTCGGTCAACCGGTTGGGCTTCGAGGCACTCGGGATGGTTTGGTCAACCGGTTGACAAGTCGGATTCGAATCCGCACACTGGACCAGGCGCACCGATGCGCCCGCTCCGTCCGGGCGCAGCAGCACGGGTCGGAGTCGTACCACCCCCACCGAGCAGGAGTCATCGTGGACATCCCCGCCACGCGAGGCATCCCCACCTCGGTCGTCGAGAAGACGGCCATCCGCAAGATCGCGATCCGCATCGTGCCGTTCGTGGCACTGATGTTCTTCATCAACTTCCTCGACCGCACCGCGATCTCCTTCGCGGCCCCGAACGGCATGGAGGCGGACCTCGGTCTGACCGCCGCCCAGTTCGGGTTCGCCTCCGGCGTGTTCTTCATCGGCTACCTCGTGCTCGAGGTGCCCTCCAACCTGGCGCTGCACAAGTTCGGCGCGCGGATCTGGCTCGCGCGCATCATGATCACGTGGGGCATCGTCTCGCTGCTCTTCACGTGGGTGCAGAACTACCCGCAGCTCGTCGGGCTGCGCTTCCTGCTCGGCATCGCCGAGGCCGGCTTCTTCCCCGGCGCGATCCTGTTCCTGTCGACGTGGGTGCCCGCCCGGCACCGCGGCAAGATGCTCGCGCTGTTCTACCTGGCCCAGCCCCTGACGAGCGTCATCGGCTCCCCGCTCGCCGGCTGGCTGATGACCCACGAGGGCATGCTCGGTGGCCTGGCCGGCTGGCGCTTCATGTTCCTGTGCGTCTCGATCCCGGCGATCATCGTCGGCGTCCTGTGCCTCTTCGTGCTCAAGGACAAGCCGTCGCAGGCGAAGTGGCTCGACGAGGACGAGAAGCTGTGGCTCGAGGGTGCCCTCGCAGCCGAGAACAAGGCCAAGGGCGGGGGAGACGGGCACGCCAAGGGCGGTCTCCGTGCAGCCTTCGGTTCCGGCCGCGTCTGGATGCTCGCCGCGGTCTACTTCGGCTTCATCTACGGCCTCTACGCCCTGAGCTTCTTCCTGCCGACGATCATCGACGGCTTCCAGGAGCAGTTCGGCACCACGTTCGACCTGTTCCAGAAGGGCATGATCACGGCGATCCCGTACGTCCCCGCCGCGGTCGTCCTGTACTTCTGGTCGCGTGACGCCTTCCGCCGTGGCGTCCGGGTCTGGCACATCGCCGTCCCCGCGCTCGTCGGTGGCCTGAGCATCCCGGTCGCGCTCTACATGAACAGCCCGGCCGCCACGATCGCCGTCATCGCGGTCACCGCCTGCGCGATCTTCGCCGCGCTGCCGAACTTCTGGACCGTGCCGACGCAGTTCCTGACCGGTGCCGCCGCTGCCGCGGGAGTCGCGCTCATCAACACGATCGGCAACCTGGGCGGGTTCGCCGCCCCGTACATCACGGGCGTCGTCAGCGGGTGGACCGGCGGCTACCAGGTCCCGATGTTCATCGTCGGCTTCTTCATGGTGCTGTCGAGCGTGCTGATGTTCGTGCTCGGTCGGAACACCAAGCGGAACGAACGACGGGACGCCGACGCTGCGGCGCAGGCCACTACGACCCCGACCCAGGAGAGCCACGCATGACCCGCCTGTTCAACGACCCGGCCGACTTCGCCGACGAGATGGTCGACGGCTTCGTGTCCGCGAACCAGGCCCGGGTCCGCAAGGTCCACGGCGGCGTCGCCCGCTCGACCACCAGCCCCGAGGGTACCGTCGCGCTCGTCGTCGGCGGTGGCTCCGGCCACTACCCGGCCTTCGGCGGACTCGTCGGGCACGGTCTGGCAGCCGGTGCTGCGATGGGGAACCTGTTCGCCAGCCCGAGCGCCCAGCAGGTCACGGCGGTCGCGAAGGCGTCCGAGCACGGCGGCGGGGTGCTCCTGAGCTACGGCAACTACGCCGGCGACGTGCTCAACTTCGACGCCGCGGCGCGGGCACTGGCCGACAGCGGGATCGACGTCCGCACCGTGCGGGTGACCGACGACGTCGCCTCTGCCCCGAGCGACGAAGCCCACAAGCGCCGCGGCATCGCCGGTGACCTCTGCGTCTTCAAGGTCGCCGGTGCCGCAGCGGAACGCGGGGACGACCTCGACACGGTCACCGCGATCGCGACCCGCGCCAACGACCGCACCCGCAGCTTCGGCGTCGCCTTCTCCGGCTGCTCCCTGCCCGGTGCCGACGAACCACTCTTCACCGTCCCCGAGGGCCGGATGGCCATCGGCATGGGCATCCACGGCGAACGCGGCATCGCCGAGGCCGACGTCCCCACCGCGTCCGGACTGGCCGACCTGCTCGTCGACAAGCTGCTCACCGAGCTGCCATCCGGTGTCGTCGTCGACGGGGCACGCGTCGTCCCGATCCTCAACGGCCTGGGCAGCGTCAAGTACGAGGAGCTCTTCGTCGTCTTCGGCGCCGTGCAGCGCGGGCTCGCGGCGGCCGGTGCCGTCGTCGTCGAGCCCGAGGTCGGCGAACTGGTCACGAGCTTCGACATGGCCGGCGTCTCGCTGACGCTCTTCTGGCTCGACGACGAACTCGAGCAGCTCTGGGGCGCCCCAGCCGACAGCCCCGCGTACCGCAAGGGCGGTGCCGTCCCGCAACAGCCGGTCGCACCCGAGGCCCTCGCCGCGGACGAGCAGGCACCGGTCACGCCGGGCACCGAGGCGTCGCAGGCGTCCGCCGCCCGGGTCGCCGAGGCGATCACGGCCATCCGCACCACCATCGACGACCACGCCGACGAGCTCGGCCGGATCGACGCCGTCGCCGGCGACGGCGACCACGGCATCGGGATGCAGCGCGGCTCCACCGCCGCGGACCGCGCCGCTTCGGATGCGGTGACGCGCGGCGCCGGCGCCGGGAGCGTCCTGGCGATCGCCGGAGACGCCTGGTCGGACAAGGCCGGTGGCACGTCCGGCGCGATCTGGGGAGCCGCCTTGGAGGCACTGGGTCGCGTCCTCGGGGACGCGTCACGTCCGACCGCCGCCACGGTCCAGAGCGCGGTGCACGCCGCCACCGAGGCGGTCCTCGCGTTCGGCGCCGTCCCCGGCGACAAGACCATGGTCGACGCGATCGTCCCGTTCGACCAGGTCCTCACCGACCGCGTCGCGGCCGGCGACGACCTGGTCCGTGCCTGGTCGGCCGCGTCCGCCGCGGCGACGGCGGCCGCCGACGCGACCGCCGACCTGCTGCCGAAGATGGGCCGCGCCCGCACCCACGGCGAGGACGCGGTCGGCACCCCCGACGCCGGCGCGATCTCGTTCGCCCTGATCACCGCCGCGGTCCTCGCGACGCTGGCCGAGAAGTAAGGAAGCCCCCCATGACCGAGCAGCAGTTCCGCATCGTCGTCGGCTCGGACGACGCCGGGTTCGACTACAAGGAGATCATCAAGGCCGACCTCGCGAAGGACCCGCGCGTGGTCAGCGTCACTGACGTGGGCGTCGACGCGGACGGGCACACCGCGTACCCGCACGTGGCGGTCGACGCAGCACGACTGGTCGCGAACGGCGAGGCGGACCGGGCGATCCTGATCTGCGGCACCGGACTCGGCGTGGCGATCGCGGCGAACAAGGTCCCCGGCATCCGCGCCGTCACGGCGCACGACTCGTTCAGCGTCGAGCGTTCGGTCCTGTCGAACGACGCCCAGGTCCTCTGCATGGGCCAGCGGGTCGTCGGCGTCGAGGTCGCACGCCGGATGGCTCGCGAGTGGTTGGGCTACACGTTCGACCCGTCCTCCGCCAGCGCCTCGAAGGTCGCCGCGATCTGTGCCTACGACGGCTCGGCCCCGGTCGGGACCGACGCCTGATGCCGGCGACCACGGCGGCGGCCCCGATCACGATCGGGGTGTCGCTCAAGATGTACTTCGGGCACGCCCGGACGCTCGAGTGGGCTGCCGCCGTGGCCGACATCGCCCGGACCCACCCGGCGGTGCAGTCCGGCGCCGTCGAACTCTTCGTCATCCCGACGTTCCCGTCGCTCGTGCCGGTGCACGCCGTGCTCGAGCGCACCCCGGTGCTCCTCGGCGCGCAGGACCTGGCGTGGGCCGACGAGGGTGCCTTCACGGGTGAGGTGTCCGGCCGCGAACTCCGCGAGGTCGGGGTCGACCTGGTCGAGATCGCGCACGCCGAGCGTCGCTCCCTGTTCCACGAGTCCGACCAGGACATCGCCGGCAAGGTGCACGCCGCCTTCCGCAACGGCCTGCGTCCCCTCATCTGCATCGGCGAGACCGACCGCGCGGCCGACGGCGACCCGTCCGCTGCCGTCGCCGAGGTCACCGCGCAGCTCGACCGCTTCGTCGCCACGGCGGTCGCCGACGGGCTCGCCGGGCCGGTCATCGCCGCCTACGAGCCGGTCTGGGCCATCGGCGCACCGCAGCCCGCTCCCGACGAGCACATCGTCGCGGTGCTCGCGGGCATCGAGCAGCACCTGGCGAACCGCCCGGAACTCGCCGGTTCGGTCGTCATCTACGGCGGCAGCGCCGGGCCTGGTCTGCTCACCCGGGGACAGGGCCGTATCGGTGGCCTGTTCCTCGGCCGCTTCGCCCACGACCCCGAGGCGATCCGCACCATCCTCGACGAAGCCGAGGCGCTGGCCGCGACGCAGAACGGAGCACCGGCGTGACCTCCCTGCTCGGCCTCTCCACCTACGCCTACACCTGGCGCATGTCCGACCGTGTGCCGGCACCGCTGTCCCTCGACGACGCCCTGCACGACGCCGCGTCGCACGACGGCGTCGACCTGTTCCAGATCTGCGACCACCTGCCGCTCGACACCGCGTCCGACAACCGGTTGGGCGCGATCCAGACGCTGGCCGACGACCTCGGGCTCACGCTCGAGGTCGGCACCCGCGGCACCGACCCGGCGCACCTCGCTCGGTACCTGCACGTCGCGCAGGTGCTCGGTGCGACGCTCGTCCGGTCGATGTGGACGAGCGGCGACGACCAGCCGGACGCCGCCGAGACCGAACGCCGTCTGCGCCAGGCGCTCCCCGCCTACGAGGCGGCCGGGGTGACGCTCGCCCTCGAGACCTACGAGTTCGTGGCCACCGCCGACCTCGTCGCGGTCGTCCAGGCGATCGGCTCCGACCACCTCGGCATCTGCCTGGACCCGGCGAACACCGTCGCACGGCTCGAACACCCCGCCGACGTCGTCGCGATGACCGCCCCGCACGTCGTCAACTGGCACGTCAAGGACTCCGGGTTCACCCGGTCGCCGGGGTGGGTCGGCTTCCAGTACACCGGCGTCCCGATGGGCACCGGGGTCGTCGACCACGACAGCATCCGCGCCGCGATCGACCCCGACGCCCGCGGGATCAACCGCGTCATCGAGTTCTGGCTGCCCTGGCAGGACGAGCACGCGGGCGCCGAACCACGACCGGGCGAGACGCCCGCACAGACCACCACCCGCATCGAGGCGGCGTGGACCGAACACACCATCGAGCACATCAGGAGCAAGGAATCATGACCGACACCGTCACCACCCCCCACACCGTCGCTGCCGGATCCGGTACGGCCGACGTCACCGTCGCCGTGATCGGTGCCGGCGGCAAGATGGGCACCCGCGTCTCGAACAACTTCGCGAAGAGCGAGTACACGACGCTCTACAGCGAGGCCTCGCCCGCCGGGCAGGAGCGCATCCAGGCCCTCGGCCGGTCACTCACCGACAGCGTCGAGGCTGCCAAGGTCGCCGACGTGGTCATCCTCGCCGTGCCGGACGTCCTGCTCGGCACCATCTCGGAGCAGCTCGTCCCGGTCATGAAGTCGGGTGCCAGCATCCTGACGCTCGACCCGGCCGCCGCCTACGCCGGACTGCTCGCCAAGCGCGAGGACATCCACTACGCCGTGGCGCACCCGTGCCACCCGTCGGTGTTCCTCGAGCGCACCACCAAGGCCGAGTGGGACGACACCTTCGGTGGCATCGCCGCCCCGCAGGAGGTCATCGCGGCCTTCGACGCGTCCGAGTCCCTCGGTGACCAGGACGACTCCGCCAAGGCGATCGCCGAGGCCGTCATCACCACCATGTACGCGCCCGTCATCCAGGTGCACTGGGTCACCGTGAAGCAGCTCGCCGTCCTCGAGCCGACCCTGGTCGAGACGATCGCCTGCATGATCGGTGACTTCCTCAACGACGCCCTCGAGGAGACCGTCACCGGTGTCGGCGTGCCCCGCGAGGCCGCCCGCGCCATGCTCTACGGCCACACCTGGATCGCGCTGACCAACGGCCTGCGCGGCTCGAACCCGTTCTCGGACGCCTGCCACATCGCCATGGGCTACGGCCGCGAGAAGCTCATCAAGGAGGACTGGAAGCAGGTCTTCGACGACAGCGAGCTCGACAGCGTCATCGCCAAGATGCTCAAGATCGACGCCGTCCGTCGCTGACACCCGTCTGATCCGCCGAAGCGACAGATTCCCGCCGACCATCGGCGGGAATCTGTCGCTTTCGCGGTACTCACCACGCGCTACCCCGGCAGCGGCCCGCCGCGGGGTCCCCAGGCCTCGGCGAGGGTGATCGAGACGACCCCCGGCACCGTCAGCGCCTCCACGGACGCCGCGAACCACGCCCGCGCCGCCGCCGAGTGCTGCGCCGGGTCCGTCGCGTCCGCCACGAGCTGCGGCCCGTACCCGGCCTCGATCGTCGCGTCGGTCACGACGGGGCGCGCGGACGTCGCCACCGCGTTGAACCGTGGCCGCAGCGTCACCGGTCCGACGTGGAGCGCCCTGCCGGCGGCCAGCCGGGAGGCGCTCATCACCACCCAGCGCTGCATCCGGATCGACTCGGTCACCTGTTCGGGCGACCGGTCGTGCATCTGCGGCGTCACGCTGAAGGTCAGGGGCCCGTCCCAGTCGCGGAACAGGTCGACGGTCCGGTTCAGCTCGGTGAAGTGCGCGCGGGTGCCCGCCACGACCTCGAGGTCGCCCGCAGCAGCCGCGGCGTTGCGCAGGGCCCGCTGCAGCGCCGGGGTCGTCACGTGCGAGGTCGGGTCGAACGCGCCGATCCGCACGACCGCGCCCGAGTCGAGCACGTCGTCGATCGCGGCACGCAGCACGTCCGGGTCGTCGGTCACGAACCGGACGTCGAGCGGCCCGCCACCCGCATCGAGCCGAGCTGACGCCAGCACCGCCCCGACGTTCGGATCGCCGAGCACGGGTTCGACCAGGACGGGCACGCCGAGCGGCACCGCGGCCGGGCGTGCAGCGGCCGGGGCCGAGGCGGCGAGCAGCTGGAGCGTCGGGGGTGGGGCGACCACGGCGGTGGGAGCCGGCCCGTCCAGGAACGCGAGGTCCGGGGCGGGGGAGGCCGTGCCTCCCGGTCGACCGTCCGTCGTCGCGCGCAGCGTGAGCGACTGGTGGACCACGGAACCCGCGTCGAGCGCGACGGGGAACGGCTCGGACAGCGGCGTCGAGTAGGTCTTGAACGAGGCATCGGTCCAGTTGCGCTGGTCCTCGGTCTCGAACACGTCGCCGGCCAAGTCGAGCGTCAGCGCGACCCGACCCGTCGACCAGTCCAGCCCCGACAGGTCGGCGGCCGGCTGGTGCGGCGCGATCCAGGTCGGGAACGCGGCCGCGGTGGCGGAGCCGGACGGGTGCCGCGCGGTGAACGGCACGCCGGCGAGGGTCGGCGGGTGGAGCACGACCAGGCCGATGCGGTTGCGGCGGAACGGCGTCGTCGTGGTGCCGACCGCGTCGACGTGCAGGATGGGGCCGTCGACGGTGACCTCGAGGACGTACCGGAGCACCTCGGTGCCGTCGTAGCGCGCGCTGGCCTCGATGCGGAGCCGCCCGCTCGTGCTGTCGGTGCCGGTGTCGGTCGTCCGGGCGAGCACGACGTCGTCGGCGGTGCGCCAGTCGTGGTCCCGCGTCACGAAGCGGATCGCCCGCAGCACCGGTTCGTCGTCGTACCCGAGGTCGGCGAGCTCGGCACCGCGCAGCGTGAACCGCCACGCTCCGATCGACACCACAGTGCCCATCGACGTCACAGTGCCCATCGACGTCAGAGTCATGGCTCATGACTACCACCGGTCAACCGGTTGGGCAATGATGGGTCCGTGGAGCGACGACGCTCCCAGGACGGAGCTCCCGCATGACCGCTCGACTCGACCACAGGACCGCACTCGTCACGGGGGCGGGCTCCGGCATCGGCCGTGCGATCGCGGACCGGTTCGTCGCCGAGGGAGCGCGCGTCGTCTACGCCGACCGGGACGCGACGGCGGCGGGCACCGCAGCAGCGGCAGCCGGCGCGCTCGCGCTGCCGCTCACCATGGACATCGCCGACGAGACCAGCGTCGCGGCCGGGTTCGCCGCCCTCGCGGAGCGCGACCTGACGCCCGACGTGGTCGTCGCGAACGCCGGCGTGCAGCTGTTCGGCCACGACGCCCGGGTCGCGGAGGTCTCGCTCGACACCTGGAACCGCACGGTCGCGGTGAACCTGACGGGCACGTTCCTGACCGTCAAGCACGCCGTCCGGGCGATGCTCGCGGCCGGCGGCGGCGGGTCGATCATCGTGACGGGCTCACCCACCGGGCTGAACGGCGAGGGTGCGGAATTCGCGGCCTACTCCTCGACCAAAGGCGGTATCCACTCGCTCGTCCGCGCGACCGCGATGGCCTACGCGCGGGACGGCATCCGGGTGAACACCGTCGTGCCGGGCTACACCGAGACCGGGCTCGTCTCGACGATCTCGGGCGACCCTTCGGCGCGGGCCGCGATCGTCGCCCGCACGCCCCTCGGTCGCCCGGGGACCCCCGACGACGTCACCGGCATCATGGTCTACCTGGCCAGCGCGGAGTCGTCCTATGCGACGGGCGCCGAGTTCCGCGTCGACGGCGGCATGACGAGCCTCTGACCGCGGCGTTCCGCGAAAGCGACAGTGTGCCGCCAACGGTTCGCGGCACGCTGTCGCTTTCGCGGACGTGACGGCGCGCGGCCGACGAGATCTGTCGCCTTCGCAGCACGCACCACCACCCCGACCGGGAGGCCCGGCGCAGCCCCGTCAGGCCGGCGTGCGGTGCGCGAGCAGTGCGCCCAGGGCCGCGGCCCCGCCCGCAGCGTCCGGCACCGTCACCATCCGTGCCTGCCCACCGCGGAGCCGTGCCACGAGGCCCGGCCCGGACCGCACCACGTAGGCGACCCCGCGGCCGGAGAACCGGTAGCCCCAGCCACCCCACTGTCCGGGCGAGACGTCCTCCCACCCGCAGGACTCGATCCGCTCGAGCGGGACGCGCATGAGCGGGATGCGGGTCCACGTCGAGGTCAGCCGCATCCCGCGACGGTCCACGGTGAGCTCCACCCGGGCGAGCACCAGCACGGCGAGCCCGGCGACGACCAGCACCGCTCCGGAGGCGACGGCCGCACCGAGGTCGGCCGGAGCCATCGCGAGCCCCGTGCCGATCCCGAGTCCGACCACGACGGCCCCGAGCGCCGCGAACCAGCGACTGCCGATGCGGGCGCGCCACGCGACCCGTGTGTCCGACCCGATGCGCAGCGGTTCGACGTCGTGCGCGGGCACCGGTGGAGCCGACCGGACGAGCGCGACGACCGGCACCGCGGCGATGACCGCGCTGACGGCCAGGAACGGCACGGTCCACCAGCCGGACAGCGTCCCGTCGCCGACGGTGTTCGTCGCGGCGAGCACGATCCAGGCGGTGCCCAGGCTGCCGGCGAACAGGTTGGCGACGAGCACCAGGGTGGCGGCGGTCCGGCGGTCGGGCATCCGCAGCGCCGCGAACGCCAGGGCCACGGCGCCGGCGGTCACCGCGAGCGTGATCCAGAACACCGGCCAGGGCGAACTCCAGCCGTCGGCGGTGCCGTCGGCCCCGAAGTGCACGGCCATGCGGTCCGGCAGGCTCGGCGCGGCGACGAAGGCCGCGACCACCAGGGTCAGCAACACCACCATCCCGGGTGCCACCACTGCCACACGGGTCCTCAAACGCATCGGTCGGTTCGTCATCGTGCCCCCTTGATCATCGTGAACAGGTCGTCGAGCGGCACCCCGAGCGTGTCGGCCTGGTCGCGCAGCTCGTCCACGAGCGTGCGCAGCCGGTCGAACGACGCGTTGCCCGATCGCAAGACCGTTGCTCCGCGACCCCGCCGCAGTTCGATCAATCCGTCGTCCTGCAGCTGCGCGTAGGCGCGCAGCACCGTGTGCATGTTGACGTCGACCGCGGCGGCGAGGTCGCGCGCCGACGGCAGGCGTTCCCCGCTCGCGAGGTCTCCGCGTGCGATCGCGTACCGGATCTGCGACGCGACCTGTTCGGCGAGCGTGGCCCGTGCGGTCGGGTCGACGGTGATCAACATGTTCGCATTGTATGCGAACAATCCCGCCGTGGCGAGGGTGCTCGTGTCGCGCTCTCCGGCCTTTGGCCATGGAACGCAGGCCCCCGTCCGGGGGTACGGCGTCCGGGTACTTTCGGCTGCAGCGAACCACTCGCTATTCAGGGAGAAAACCACGATGACGAACTACGAATCCGCCGACGGGGTGGAGCCCGTCCAGGTCACCACCTACCGTCTCGTCCGCAAGGCCGCCCGACGTGGTTGGGCCGTGCCCACCGACGAGGCCGAACCGTCCCTCGCCGACCTCGTGAGCACCCGCGGCTCCGCGCGCCCCGAGGCCCGCTGACCCCGCCACCGACGCCGCTTTGGGGCCAGCAGTATCGTCGGCTCATGCCCCCTTCGACCCGAGCGGTCACCCGTGGCGTCGAGGTCGGGACCCGAGGCTCCGACACCGGCGTCCCCGTACTGGTCCTGCACGGCAGTCCCGGCGGGATCGACGTCGCCGAGTTGATGGGGGCGTTCCTGCCGTCCGAGGACTTCCGCGTGGTCACGGTCTCGCGACCGGGCTACCTCGGCACCCGGCTCGACGCCGACCACTCCACGATCGACGACGAGGCCGACCAGCTCGCCCGGGTCCTCGACGACCTCGGCATCGACCGGGTCGGCGTGCTCGCCTGGTCCGGTGGTGCTCCGGCCGCGTACCGACTGGCGGCCCGCCACCCAGATCGGATCAGCGCGCTCGCCGTCGCCTCCGGGGTGTCCGGTCGCTGGGTCCCCGGGCCGGCGGGACCTGCCGAACGACTCGTGACCGACACCGCGTTCGGCGCCGGTCTGGCAGCGGCCGCTGCGCGCATCGCCCCGGCTGCCGCGGCACGCGCTGCGGTGGCCGGCGTGAGCACCCTGCGTGGCGGTGCCCTGCGGGAACACGTCGCCGGCGTCCTGGCCGACCCGGAGCGGCGGGCGTTCCTGCTCGGCCTCGCCCGGACCGGCAACGCCTCCGGACCCCGACGCGCCGGCTGGGACAACGACGTGCGCCAGCTCGCGGCCGTCGAGTCGCTCGACCTCGGAGCAGTCCGAGCCCCGACGCTCCTGGTGCACGGCGACGCCGACACCGAGGTCCGGCGGGACGACAGCACCCGCGCCGCCGCAGCGATCCCCGGCGCCGAGCTCGTCACGCTGCCGGGTGGCACGCACTTCGCGCTCTGGGACCACCGCGACGCCGCCGCCGTGCAAGCACAGGTGCGCGCACACCTGCAGCGACCCTGACCACCGGCTCGCCCACTTGCTCACGATCCGGTATCGACGAGGTCTCGATCGCGACACGACGCCCCGTGCGTGACGACGGCGCTGCCACGATGGCGGGTGTGGCTTCCCTCCGACTCGCACTGCCCCTGGTCGTCGGCGCACTGCTTGCATCCGTCGCCCTGTCGTCGTGCTCGGCCGACGCCTCGTCGACCCCGGCGCCGACCTCGTCGAGCGCTCGGTCGGCGGACGCAGCGGTGGACGCACCGGCGGCGTCCCCCACGGTGGACCCGATGGAGGAGGACCGGAGCGCCGCGGCCGTCTGCGGGCAGATCAGCGCGCTGTCGACGATCGCCCTGAACGCCTCGGACGGTCGTTCCCGCGGTGCCCTGACCGATGCGCAGTACGAGGCGCTGATCGCGGCGGAGCGCTTCGGGTACGAGCACCTGTCGAGCAGCGACGAGCGGCTCGACAACGCGATCGACTACGCGCTCGAGTACCTCGACGCCCACCCGGCACCCACGTCGGGGCCGGCGCTCCAGGACAGCCCCGAGTGGGAGCTCGTCGGGCGCACCCTGAACACCGCGTGCCAGCAGGCCGGATCGAACGTGGTGGCGACCGCTCAGTCCGGCGGCTGATCGCGACTCGTCCGGCGGCCAGAGCGCACCGGGGCACCAAGAACACCATGGTCACGCAACGGTGTCGGTCCGCTCGACCGACGCGATCAGCGCATCGAGGGCACGGTCCAGCTCCGGCACCGTCACCGCCCCGTACCCCAGCACGATCCCGGCCGGCGTGCTGCCCGGAGCGATCCCGTACTCCTCGAGCGTCGCGACGAGCACGCCGGCACCGGCCATCCGCGCCGCGACCTCCTGCCCGGTCGCCGGGCCGGACCACACGACCACGGCGTGCAGTCCGCCGGTCAGGGCACGGGCCTCCAGTCCGGCGACGCCGTTGAGTCGAGCCGCGATCCGGGCGCGACGGTGCGTGTAGTCGCGCCGGACCCGGCCGAGGTGCCGGCGGAGCGCGCCGGTCCGGAGCAGGTGCGCGAGCGCGACCTGCACGGGCTCGGCGACGACCGCGCCGCGGGCGCGACGGGCAGCGAGCACCGCGTCGGTGACCCCGACCCCGACCACGGACGCGGACACGGACCCGGACCCGGCCTCGACCGGCCCGCCTGCCGCCGCGGGCAGCACGACGTAGGAGCAGCGCAACCGCGGGTCGAGCGTCTTCGAGAACCCGCCGACGTGGAGTACCACCCCCTCGGCGTCGAGTGCTGCGAGCGCGGGCACGGGGCTGCCGCGGTGCCGGAACTCCGAGTCGTAGTCGTCCTCGACCACGAGCGTGCCCGTCGCCGCAGCCCAGGCGAGCAGCCGCTGCCGTCGAGCCACCGGCATCACCGAGCCGAGCGGGTACTGGTGCGTCGGCGTGACGAGCACGACGTCGACCGGCGGGGCTGCCGTCAGGGCGTCGAGGTCCATCCCGTCGTCGTCGAGCGGGATGCCGACCACGGTCCCGCCCGCGCTGAGCACCGCACGCTGACCGGTCCGGTACCCCGGGTCCTCGACCGCGAACACGGGGGCGCGACCGAGGTGCACGCGGAGCGCCTCGGCGACGAGCGACAGCGCCTCCGAGGTCCCCGCGGTCAGCAGCACCCGGTCGACCGACGGCGCGAACCCGCGACTCAGGCCGAGCTGCGCCACCACCTGCGCTCGGAGCTCCACCGTGCCGAGGGGGTCCGCGACCGCGTTCCGCAGTGGGGCGTCGGCCGCCGCCCGCCAGGCTGCGCGCCAGTCCCGCTGCGCGATCGCGGTGACGGCGGGGACCCCGGGGCGGCAGTCGATGGTCCGGGCGGCGGCGGCCGCCGCTGACGCCGCAGCTGACGCCGCCGCTCGAGCACGCGGGTCCGTCGCCAGCAGCAAGTCCCCGACGACGGCGCCGCCCCGGCCGCCCACGCCGCCCACGCCAGCCGACGCGACGACCCGCGCCACCGCACCGTGCCGCGTCCGGATCCAGCCCTCGCCGTCGAGCTGGTCGTAGGCGGCGACGACCGTTCCGCGTGCGACGCCGAGCTCGGCGGCCAACGCCCGGGTCGAGGGCAGCGGATCGCCCTCGCGCAGCGTGCCGTCGTGGACCATCCGCCGGATGCGCTCGACGACCCCAGCGGTCTTGCCGGACTGGTCCACCACGATCACCTCGATCTGGTCCACGCACCGGACCACTGTCGAACCTAGCGTGGCCCGCATGAGCACCCCGAACCCCGTCGACGGCCCCGACCTGCGCGTCCGACGCATCCGCGAGCGCCAGTCCGACGACCCCGCCGTCCTCCGGGCGATCCTCGCCGAGGCCCACCTCGCCCACGTCGGGTTCGTCCGCGGCGGCCACCCGATCGTGCTGCCCTTCCTGTGCGGCGTCGGCGACCTCGGCGCCGGCCCGGTCCTGCTGCTGCACGGATCGACCGGCGGCGGCCTCTTCCTCGGAGCAGGTGCCACCGGCGTGCAGGTCGCAGCGACGGTCACGCACCTGGACGGGCTCGTGTTCGCCCGTTCGACCTTCGACAGCTCGGCGAACTACCGCAGCGCGATGATCGCGGGCGCCGCGACGGTCGTGCCGCCTGAACTCCGCACCGAGGCGCTCTGGCAGGTCTCCGACCACCTCATGCCCGGCCGCCGCGACGAGGTCCGCGAGATGACCCCGAAGGAGGTCCGCGCCACCCAGGTCCTGCAGCTGCCCCTCGACCGCGCGAGTGTGAAGGTCCGGTTCCAGGGCAACGGCGAGGCCGCGGACGACGGCGAGGACCACGCGGTCTGGGCCGGCGTGCTGCCGCTCGCGGTCCGCGCGGGCGTCCCGGTACCGGGGGACATCTCGGGGGACGCCCCGGTGGACGCGTCCGTCGTGGCGCTGGCGGCTCGCCTCGACCGGCTGTCGTCCGACCGGGAGGCCCGGATCGCCGCCGTCATGCGGGTCGCGTCCGTCTGAGGCCGGGTCTTCAGGCCCCTGGTCGCGGATCCGCCGCATCTGAGCGACCTGCGAGGACCGCCCGTTCCTGTGACGAGCCGCAGGAACACTCCGGGACTGCCCAGCCTCGATCCGCCCCGTGACCAATACGTTACTTTCCGGATCGCCCAGCGGTCCCGACCCGGAAGGACCCATGGGACGCCACGCCCTGCCTGCAGCAGCCGAAGACCGACAGCCCTCGCGAGGGACCCCGCACACCGCGGTGGAACCCGCTCCGGCGTCTCCGCAGCCGCAGCTGTCCCGTCCCCGTGGTCGTCGCTCGGCCCTCGGTCCCGCTGCTGCCCGGGCCACGTTCGTGGAGCACCCGAAGCCGACCCGCACCGTCCGGATGCAGCCGCGTCCGCTCCCAGTCGCCTCGAGCGCCGGTGCGGCCGTGCTGAGCCGGAAGGCCGTCCTGCGTGCCGAGCGGGCCGTCGACCCGCGGCACATCCGCCGCACCGCGAACGCCAAGCGTGCCGCGATCCTGCTCGCACCGGCGATCGCCGTGACCTCGAGCCTGACCCTGGCCGTGCCGGCGAACGCGGCGACCCCGGCCGAGACGCAGCAGGGCACGACGACCTCGCAGGCCGCGCAGACCTTCACCGTGGCGCACGACGTCAAGGTCCCCGTCGTCACGACCGACGGCATGACCACCACGACCACGGTCGTCTCGTACCCGACGCTCGACCTGCGCTTCGGGGTGACGACAGCCCAGGCGCAGTCGGCCCTTTCGGCGGCGCTGTCCGCCGGCGGCGACCGCGCCACCATCGTCGAGACCGCCCTGCAGTACATGGGGGACCCGTACGTCGAGGGTGGCGCGAGCCACGAGGGCATCGACTGCTCCGGCCTGACGATGGTCGCGTACGCGGCTGTCGGCATCCCGCTCGTGCACTACGTCCCGACGCAGGACGCCGCGGCGACGACGATCCCCGAGTCCGAGGCGCTGCCCGGCGACATGGTCGTGTACGACGACGAGGACCACGTCGGCCTGTACCTCGGCCAGGGACTCGTGCTGCAGGCACCGCACCCGGGCGAGGTCGTCGACATCGTGCCGATGTACTCGGCCGCGCACCACTTCGCGCGCCTGCTGCCCGCCGGCAGCTGACCCGACGCAGGCGGGGCCGTGGATGGTGACCATCCCGGCCACCGGAGGGTCCGGCACCGACGTGTCACGGGCCTCCCGTATCCTGGCCTGATGGCTTCCGACACCCGTACCCCGTTCGAACAGCAGCAGTCTGCTCGTCCGCAGGTGCGCCCGCGCACCGAGGGCTGGAAGCAGGCGACCGACACCGACGGCCGTCCGCTGCTGCAGTTCGCGTCGCCGAAGCGCGGCAAGCCGCCCGTGCACCTGGCCGACCTGACGGCCGAGGAGCGCGAGGCCCGCGTCAAGGAACTCGGGCTGCCGGGCTTCCGCGCGAAGCAGCTCGCGACCCACTTTTTCACGCACTACACGTCCGACCCGGACAAGATGACCGACCTGCCGGCCGCCCAGCGCGAGCAGCTCGTCGCCGGGATGCTGCCGCCCCTGCTGACCGAGACCCGGCGGCTGGCGACGGACAACGGCGACACGATCAAGTTCCTGTGGAAGCTGCACGACGGCGCCCTGGTCGAGTCGGTGCTCATGCGGTACCCCGGTCGCATCACGCTCTGCGTCTCGTCGCAGGCCGGCTGCGGCATGAACTGCCCGTTCTGCGCCACCGGCCAGGCGGGGCTGACCCGCAACATGTCGACCGCCGAGATCATCGAGCAGATCGTCCGGGCCAACGCGGCCATCGCCGCGGGGGAGCTCGGGGGCGATCCCCGCAAGGGCGGCAAGGACCGCGTCGACGCCGAGCGCGTGACGAACATCGTGTTCATGGGCATGGGGGAGCCGCTCGCCAACTACAAGCGGGTGATGGACGCCGTGCGGTTGATGGTCGCGCCGCAGCCGAACGGCCTCGGCATGAGCGCCCGTGGCATCACGATCTCGACCGTCGGGCTGGTGCCCGCGATCCTCAAACTGGCGGACGAGAACATCCCGGTGACCTTCGCGCTGTCGCTGCACGCCCCTGATGACGAGCTCCGCGACGAGCTCATCCCGGTGAACTCGCGCTGGAAGGCCGACGAGGCGATCGACGCCGCGCACAACTACTACGTCAAGACGGGCCGCCGTGTCTCGATCGAGTACGCGCTCATCAAGGACATGAACGACCACGCCTGGCGTGCCGACCTGCTCGCCGAGAAGCTCAACAAGCGCGGCAAGGGCTGGGTGCACGTCAACCCGATCCCGCTCAACCCGACGCCGGGCTCCGTGTGGACCTCGTCCGAGGTGCACGTGCAGGACGAGTTCGTCCGCCGGCTCAACGCCGCGGGCATCCCGACGACCCTGCGCGACACCCGCGGCAAGGAGATCGACGGGGCCTGCGGGCAGCTCGCTGCAGCGGAGTAGCCCCGCCGCCGACGGGCGCTCCCAGGCCGACACGCCCGGGAGGAACCACGGTTGGCGAGGCCCCCGGAGCCTGTGTAGTGTTACCTCTCGTTGCCACGGCGGCGGAGAACGGAACGGCTGAGACGGTCACTGGGTTTACCCGGGGATCTTGTCCGCCACGGTTCTTCCCCGGGCAGCGGAT
>NZ_JBIVGB010000008.1:0-100345 GCF_044748425.1 Curtobacterium sp. NPDC089991 | reverse complement strand
GCGGGGGGGGCGGGGCGCCCGCCCGGCGGGGGCCCCCCCCCCCCCCCGGGCGGGGGGGGGGGGGGGGGGGGGGGGGGCCGGGCGGGGGGGGGCCCCCCCCCCCCCCCCCCGGGGCCCCCCCCGACCACGGCGGGGCGCGCACCGAGCTCGTCCGGATGCACACGGCGGTCGACGAACCCGCGGTCCGTCTCGTCGCGGGCGTCTCCGGGGTCCTTCCGGCTCCGGCGAGCAGGCCGATCCGCGTCGGTGCGCGGGTGCTGCTCGACCCGAACCCGATCGACCTCTCGGCGGACGGCGCGTTCGACCGTCTGGTCGAAGCGGTCCCACCAGAGGCCCTGGACCGGATCGCCCTGATGCGCGAGGCGGCGCGCGCGACGCTCGCCGTGCCTCCCGTGCGGATCCGGGGCACGCTGCCCGGCGACCTCGACCGTGCACTGGACGCCCTGCCGGACGACGTGGAGCCGGTCGTGCTGACCACCGGCACCCTGGTCTACGTGCCGGGTGCCGAGCGCCAGCGGTTCGTGGACCGCGTCCGCGAACGCGGCGTGCACTGGATCGCGCTCGAACGCACCGGGATCCTGCGCGGTGTGGCGGCGACGCTGCCCGACGACGTCGGCGCGGCGGATCCGGACGCCTTCGCCACGGCCTCGATCGACGGCACCGCGGTCGCCGTCTCGGACCCGTTCGGCACGCGTGTGCGCTGGTTCCGCGACCCGAACCTGTGACCGGTGTTCGCGACAGTCCAGCGCCGTGCCAGGGTCCGGATGCTCTCCGCCCCTACGATGTTCGAGACCCGTTACCCGACCGTGATCGGAACCGCCGTGACCAGCTCCACCGACGAGCACCGTGCTGACGAGCACCGCGCTGACCAGCACCGCGCTGACCAGCTCAGTGAGCTCGCGCAGCGTGTGCTGTCGTTCGAGCACGACCGGGCACGGCACGACCGCACGAAGGAAGCGGAGATCCGGGTCGAGTTCGAGATGTCGGCGGCGCGCTACTACCAGGTGCTGAACCGCGTGATCGACTCGCCCGCGGCACTCGCGTACGACCCGCAGCTCGTCACCAGGCTGCAGCGGCTCCGCCACGCGCGCACCAGCGCCCGGGCGACGCGCAGCTTCGTCGCGCCCGGTGCCGCTCCCGAAGGACGTGAAGAGGAACGATGAGCACCAGATTCCCCCGTGACCGGTTCGACGACGTCGCCGACGGCCCCCGGGTCGGCGCACACCGCGGTGCCCAGCGCCGCGGCCGTGGCTGGATCGCGTTCGCCTGGGCGGCACTCGCCACCGGTGTGCTCGTCGGCATCGGCGTGCTCGTCCTCGCGCTCCTGAACGGCAGCTACTCGTTCAGCGGCTCGGACTCGCCCTCGGCGTCGACGAGCTCGTCGGCCACGTCGAAGCCGTCCGCGTCCGCCACCTCGAAGCCCTCGGCGTCGTCGTCGGCCGGGTCGGGTGCCGACTCCGGAGCCGCTGCCGCGACGCCGGCACAGCAGGGCACGACCACTGTCGTCGTCCTGAACGGCACGACGACCACCGGTCTCGCCGCCCGCGCCAGCGCCACGCTGACCGGTGCCGGCTGGCAGGTCGCCTCGACCGGGGACGCCGGCACGACCGGGTCGACCTCGACCGTCGTGTACTACCAGCAGGCCGCACAGGCGGCGGTCGCGCAGGGCATCGCGAAGCAGCTCGGGGTCACCGCCGTGCAGCAGTCGGCAGCGTTCCCGAACGCCGACGTGAGCGTCGTGCTCGGGGCCGACTACACCGGCTGATCCGCATTCCGCGGGCGCTTTCGACCCGCATTTGTGACGGTCGTGTTTCGGGCACGTTGATTTCTGACGGAATCGACGTGAAACAACGTCACACCTCTTGCCTGATCGGCGCGCTTCGAGCAGAGTCCCTTGCAGACGACGAACACGTCGTTCGCACAGCAGTACCAGGGAGCAAGAGATCATGGCCAACGGAACCGTCAAGTGGTTCAACGCTGAAAAGGGCTTCGGCTTCATCACCGTCGATGGAGGAGGCCAGGACGTGTTCGTGCACTACTCGGCCATCGACATGTCGGGTTACAAGGTCCTCGAGGAGGGCCAGGCAGTGGTGTTCGACGTCGGCACCGGGTCGAAGGGCCCGCAGGCGGAGGCAGTCCGACCGGCCTGAACGCACGACACTCATCACGAACGCGCCGTCCCGTCAGGGGCGGCGCGTTCGTCGTGCGTGGCCCCTGCTGCGTGACGTGCGTGGCGGGAGGTCCGCGGCGGTGGTCGGGGTGCGCTGTTGGCGGGGCGTGTCCTGGGAAGACGTGACGAGCCTCCCGATCGTGTTGCACTCGCACCGGGCGAGTGCCAGAATCGGCGTTGGCACTCGCTCACGTTGAGTGCCAGCACGACCCCACGACGTCCGGGAGGGACGAGAACTCACATGGCTAAGATCATTGCTTTCGACGAGGAGGCCCGCCGTGGCCTCGAGCGCGGCCTGAACCAGCTGGCCGACGCCGTGAAGGTGACGCTCGGCCCGCGCGGCCGCAACGTCGTCCTCGAGAAGAAGTGGGGCGCCCCCACGATCACGAACGACGGTGTCTCCATCGCCAAGGAGATCGAGCTCGACGACCCGTACGAGAAGATCGGTGCGGAGCTCGTCAAGGAGGTCGCCAAGAAGACCGACGACGTCGCCGGTGACGGTACGACCACCGCGACCGTCCTCGCCCAGGCACTCGTCCGCGAGGGCCTGCGCAACGTCGCCGCTGGCGCCGACCCCGTGTCGCTCAAGCGCGGCATCGAGAAGGCCGTCTCTGCCGTCTCCGACCAGCTCCTCGCCAACGCGAAGGACATCGAGACCAAGGACCAGATCGCCGCGACCGCGTCGATCTCGGCTGCAGACCCGACCATCGGCGCGCTCATCGCCGAGGCCATCGACAAGGTCGGCAAGGAAGGTGTCGTCACCGTCGAGGAGTCGAACACCTTCGGCACCGAGCTCGAGCTGACCGAGGGCATGCGCTTCGACAAGGGCTACCTGTCGCAGTACTTCGTCACCGACCCCGAGCGTCAGGAAGCCGTCTTCGAGGACGCCTACATCCTGATCGTCAACTCGAAGATCTCGAACATCAAGGACCTCCTGCCGGTCGTCGACAAGGTGATCCAGGCGGGCAAGCAGCTCCTGATCATCGCCGAGGACGTCGACGGCGAGGCTCTGGCCACGCTCGTCGTGAACAAGATCCGCGGCATCTTCAAGTCCGTCGCCGTCAAGGCCCCGGGCTTCGGTGACCGCCGCAAGGCCATGCTGCAGGACATCGCGATCCTGACCGGTGGCCAGGTCATCTCCGAAGAGGTCGGCCTCAAGCTCGAGAACGCGACGCTCGACCTGCTCGGTCGTGCCCGCAAGGTCGTCATCACGAAGGACGAGACCACGATCGTCGAGGGTGCCGGCGACGCCGAGCAGATCGCCGGCCGTGTCCGTCAGATCCGCGCCGAGATCGACGCGACCGACTCCGACTACGACCGCGAGAAGCTCCAGGAGCGCCTCGCGAAGCTCGCCGGTGGCGTCGCCGTCATCAAGGCGGGTGCCGCGACCGAGGTCGAGCTCAAGGAGCGCAAGCACCGCATCGAGGACGCCGTCCGCAACGCGAAGGCTGCCGTCGAAGAGGGCATCGTCGCCGGTGGTGGCGTCGCCCTCATCCAGGCCGGCAAGGTCGCGCTCGACGCACTCACCCTCGAGGGTGACGAGGCGACCGGTGCGAACATCGTCCGCGTCGCCATCGACGCACCGCTCAAGCAGATCGCGCTGAACGCCGGTCTCGAGCCGGGTGTCGTGGCCGCCAAGGTCCGCGAGCTCGAAGCAGGTTGGGGCCTCAACGCCGCGACCGGCGAGTACGTCGACCTCATCGCCGCGGGCATCATCGACCCGGCCAAGGTCACGCGCTCGGCGCTGCAGAACGCTGCGTCGATCGCTGGTCTGTTCCTGACGACCGAGGTCGTCGTCGCCGACAAGCCCGAGCGTGCCGCGGCCGCTCCGGCCGGCGACCCGACGGGTGGCATGGACTTCTAAGCAGTCCTGTCGGAAGGGCCCCGCACGCTGCGCGTGCGGGGCCCTTCCGCGTGCGGGGGGGGGGGGGTGGCGCGCCGCTCAGGTTCGCCGAGCGGTCACCAGACGTCGGCAGCGCGAGCGCGTACCGACAGCAGGCGACCGGTCGCCGACGTGCGAACGGGGTGTTCTGGCCGTTGGTGGGCACGCGTGCCGGCTCGGGCGGAGCCCAGTCCTGCACAGGAGGCCCGGCTCGCCTCCTCTTCCACAGTCCGGTCCGCCCGTGCCTCACGTCCCCCTCCCGCGCCTCAAGCTGGCCAGATGCCGACGCCGCGCCGCCTGCCCCGAGCCCTCGAAGTCCGCACCTTCACGGTGGCCGAGGCCGTGGGGAAGGGTGTGCATCCCGAGCGGCTCCGCCGGAGTGACCTCGTCGCGCCGGTCCGAGGTGTTCGCGCGCCGGCAGGGTCGGCGGACTTCCTCGAGGCCGTCGCGCAGGTGATGCGCCCTGATCAGTACTTCAGCCACACCACGGCCGCTCGGCTCTGGGGTGCGCCGCTTCCCGCGTCGATGCGGTCCGAGACGGCCGTCCACGTGACGACGGTTGAGAACGGGGTGCGGATGCGCCGTCCGAACGTCGTCGGGCACCGACGTGCAGAGCCCGAGGTGGTGGAGCACAGGGGCCACCGGGTCAGTGCCCCGTCCGCGATGTGGTTCGAGTGTGCTGCGAGTCTCGACGTCCCCGCGCTCGTTGCGGTCGGTGATCACCTGGTCGGCCGATCCGGATTGGCGACGATCGACGACCTCCGGGCGGCGGTGTTGCCGGGCAGCCGCTACGTCCGCCGGGCGCGGAGCGCGCTTGACCGGATCCGCGTGGGGGCAGAGTCCGCGATGGAGACCTGGCTCCGGCTCGCTGTCGAGGACGCAGGGTTCCCGGAGCCGGAACTCAACCTGGACGTGCACGACCCGAGCGGGCTGTTCCTTGGTCGCGTCGACCTCGTCTGGCCGGCGCTCCGGATCGGTCTCGAGTACGACGGCGACCACCACCGGGAGCGCGACGCGTTCCGTCACGACCAGCGACGCGACAACGGATTCGTGGTGAACGACTGGCTCATCATCCACGCGACGGCTGCCGACGCGGGGCGGCCAGCGGTGCTGTTGGAGCGGCTTCGCCAGGCCTTCGAGGCGCGGACGGTCACGATCCGTCTCCGCCGGACGTGAACTCCCGGCAGTCCGGCGCCACAGAGTGGTCGCAACGTGCTGTCGGGTGCACGTCGAGTGGTCAGGGCTCGTCGCACGGACAGTTGCGGGGCGACGGTTCGTGACCAGTCGGCAAGCGCCCGCGTCAGGCGGCGTAGTCGCGCGGCAGCAGCGGCAGCCAGACGCGGAAGGTCGCGCCGCCACCCTCGGTGTCGAACACCTCGACCGAGCCGTGGTGCGCCGCGACGATGCCCGACACGATCGCGAGCCCGAGGCCCGAGCCACCGGTGTCCCGTGCACGCGAGGTGTCGGCACGCCAGAACCGCTGGAAGATCTTGTCGCGCAGCTGCGCCGGGATCCCCTCACCGTGGTCGATGACGTCGATGTGGGCCATGCCGCGGTCGTCGTCCACCCCGACGCCGATCTCGATCGGGTCGTCGTGCTCGGTGAACCGCATGGCGTTGCCCATCAGGTTCGTGACGATCTGGCGGATCTTGTTCTCCTCCGCCAGCACGATCGGGGGACGCTGGGGCATGACGACCGTCGGAAGCGGCGTGGTCTCGTCGGTGGGAGCGGCACCGGCCTCGATGTCCATCGCCCGGGTGCGCCGAGCACGCAGCCGCGCGATCGTCTGCCGCGAGAATGCGATGGGACCCGTGGTGTTCGCCGACGTGGGCGATGCCGGGGGGACCTCGCCCGTGTCGGACGAGGAGCCCGACGAGTCCGACGACCCCGACGAGAGCGAGGACGACGAAGCGGGCGGCCGCACTGCCTGGGGGACGCTCTCGCCCGTCATGGCGTCCTCGACCAGGACCTGGATCTCGCGGTCCGGGTTGGACGCCATGGTGTCGAGCGCCGAGTCACGGGCGATGGCGACGAGGTCGACCGGGCCGAGCTCGAGCGGCTTGGACTCGTCGATGCGGGCGAGCTGGAGCAGGTCCTGCACGAGCAGGCCCATCCGCTTCGCCTCCTTCTCGATGCGCTCCATCGCCTGGGCGACGTCCTCTTCCTTGCGCAGGGCGCCCATCCGGTACAGCTCGGCGTACCCGCGCAGGGACACCAGCGGGGTGCGGAGTTCGTGCGAGGCGTCGCCGACGAACCGGCGCATCTGGTCGATGGTGCGCTGGCGGTCCTCGAACGCGGTGTCGATGCGCTCGAGCATGACGTTGAGGGAGCGGTTCAGTCGCCCGACCTCGGTGTTCGGGGTGTCGGCCTCGAGGCGCTGGTTGAAGTCACCGGCGGCGAACCGTGCGGCGGTGTCCTCGACGTCGCGCAACGGGTCGAACGTGGCGGTGACGAGTAGCCGTGTGAGCATGGCGCCGAGCAGGATCACGGAGATGCCGAAGCCCAGGAAGATGACGGTGAATCGGGCGATGGTCTGGTCGGTGTCGGCGCTCGACACTGCGACGAGCACGAAGCCGGTCTCGGTGGAGCCGCTCGTCTGGTTCTGCAGTGAGGCCGGGATGACCTGGGCGCGCCACTCGTGGTTGTGCTGGCTGTCGTAGAGCGAGAAGCGTGCACCGTTCTGCGCCGCTGCGGAGAAGTCCAGTTCGCGGATGTCCGGACGGCTCGATGCCTTCGTCTGGCAGATCTGGTCGCCGTCGGCGTCGTACGCGGCCACGTAGGCGCTCTGCGACAACACGACCGACAGCTTGCAGTACTGCTCGCCGTCGCTGATGTTCTGGCCCTCGAGCTGCTCCGTGGTGCCCTTGACGTTGTTGTCGAGCTGCGCCATCAGGTACGTCGACAGGACGGTCATCGTGCCGAGTCCGGCCACGAGCAGGCCGAGCGCCACCAGGAGCACCGTGATCCCGGTGATCTTGGTGCGCAGGGAGATCCCGTCCCACCAGCGGCTCATTCGCGTGTGCATGCTGCCCCAACGATAGACAGCGGCCGCCCGGTGAAACCGGACGACCGCCGTGAAGAACGGAGGTGCTACGAGGCCTTGGACGCCTTGAGCATGTACCCGAAGCCGCGCTTGGTCTGGATGATCGGCTCGGCCGAGTACTGGTCGAGCTTGCGACGCAGGTACGAGATGTAGCTCTCGACGATGCCGGCGTCGCCGTTGAAGTCGTACTCCCACACGTGGTCGAGGATCTGCGCCTTCGACAGCACGCGGTTCGGGTTGAGCATCAGGTAGCGGAGCAGCTTGAACTCGGTGGGGGAGAGCTCGATCTGCGCGTCGCCGATCGTGACCTCGTGCGTGTCCTGGTCCATGGTGAGCTCGCCGGCGCGGATGATCGCGTCTTCCTCGTCGTTCATGGTGCGACGGAGGATGGCCTTGATGCGGGCGACGATCTCGTCGAGGGAGAACGGCTTGGTGACGTAGTCGTCGCCGCCGACGGTGAGGCCGGTGATCTTGTCCTCGGTGTCGTCCTTCGCGGTGAGGAACAGGATCGGCGAGGTGTACCCGGACGACCGCAGGCGCTTGGTGACGCCGAAGCCGTTCATGTCGGGGAGCATTACGTCGAGGATGATCAGGTCGGGTTCTTCCTCGAGCACGGCCGAGATCGCCTGTGCGCCGTTGCCGACGGCACGGACAGCGAACCCGGCGAAGCGCAACGAGGTCGTCAGGAGGTCGCGGATGTTCGGCTCGTCGTCGACGATCAGGATCTTGGGGCCATCGCTCATGGTCCTATCTTCTGACCGTTCCCTAGTGGTTTCCTGAGAGCGGTGCGTACGTCAGCCCACGGGCGCCTGGACCTGGTCGGCATCCAGGATCGTGTAGGAGTACCCCTGCTCGGCGAGGAACCGCTGCCGGTTCTGCGCGAAGTCCTGGTCGACGGTGTCCCGCGCCACGAGCGTGTAGAACGACGCGGGCAGGCCGTCCTTGTTCGGGCGGAGCAGTCGACCGAGGCGCTGCGCTTCTTCTTGCCGTGACCCGAACGACCCGGAGACCTGGATCGCGACGGTGGCGTCGGGCAGGTCGATGGAGAAGTTCGCGACCTTCGACACGACGAGCACGTCCACCTCGCCGGCACGGAACGCGTCGTACAGCCGCTCACGTTCGTCGACCGGGGTCGCACCCGTGATCTCGGCCGCGTCGAGCGACGCCGCCAGTTCGTCGAGCTGGTCGATGTACTGCCCGATCACCAGGATCTGCTCGCCGCGGTGCTTCTCGATGAGCTCGCGGACGACCGGGGTCTTCGCGGGCGAGGTGGCGGCGAGCCGGTACCGTTCGTCGTCGCTCGAGGCCGCGTACTCCAGGCGTTCCTGGTGCGGCAGGTCGATGCGCACCTCGTAGCACTCGGCCGGGGAGATGTAGCCCTGGGCCTCGATCTCCTTCCACGGAGCGTCGTAGCGCTTCGGACCGATGAGCGAGAACACGTCGCCCTCGCGGCCGTCCTCGCGCACGAGCGTCGCGGTCAGGCCCAGGCGTCGGCGGGCCTGCAGGTCGGCGGTCAGCTTGAACACCGGGGCCGGCAGCAGGTGGACCTCGTCGTAGACGATGAGGCCCCAGTCGAGGGCGTCGAGCAGGGACAGGTGCGTGTACTCGCCCTTCCGACGGGCGGTCAGGATCTGGTAGGTCGCGATCGTGACCGGCCGGATCTCCTTGACGCTGCCCGAGTACTCGCCGATGTCCTCGGCCTTCAGGGTCGTGCGCTTGAGGAGCTCGCTGCGCCACTGCCGCGCGGACACGGTGTTCGTCACGAGGATGAGCGTGGTCGCCTTGACGGTCGCCATCGCCCCGGCGCCGACCAGGGTCTTGCCGGCGCCACAGGGCAGCACGACGACACCGGAGCCCTGCGCGAAGAAGGTGTCGACGGCCTGCTCCTGGTACGGGCGCATGTGCCACTCGGCCGTGTCGAGGTCGATCGGGTGCGGCTGCCCGGGGGTGTAGCCCGCCAGGTCCTCGGCCGGCCAGCCGAGCTTCACGAGTTCCTGCTTGATCTGCCCGCGTGCCCACGGCTGCAGCTCGACCTCGGAGGGGGTCCGCATGTCGCCGAGCAGTGGCTTGATCCGCTTCGACCGGATGACCTCGGCCAGCACGGACGGGTCCTCGGCGGTCAGGAGCAGGACGGGCAGGCGCTCGAGTTCCTCGGTGGGGGAGTTCGCGATGACCGGGGCGTCCTCGCGTTCCTCGCGCCGGATGACGAGTCGGCCGTAGCGGGACACCGTGTCGCGGATGTCCACGGTGACGCTCTGCGGCACCGGGAACTTGGCGAAGCGCTCGAGGGTGGCGATCATCGCCTCGGCGTCGTGTCCGGCGGCCCGTGCGTTCCACAGGCCGAGGCGGGTGATGCGGTAGGTGTGCACGTGCTCGGGGGCGCGTTCGAGTTCGGCGAAGGCCGCGAGCTCGTGGCGTGCGTCCTCGGCGTCGGGGTGTGCGACCTCGAGGAGCACGGTGCGGTCGCTCTGCACGATCAGCGGTCCGTTCATGACCTGCCAGCCTAGCCGTCGTCACCTGCGTTCGGGTGACCGTGCACCTCAGGCGTCGCTCTCGACCGACACGACGAGCGACAGCGGCAGCGTGCGCTCGACGTCCACACTGGTGTCGCGCCCACGGACGCGTCCGGCGGCGACCGAGGTCGGGATGATCGAGAACGGCCGCTCGGAGCCGTCCGGCATCCGCACCGTCAGCCGGATCGGCGTGCGACCGCGCACGGCCAGGTCGATCTGCCGCCCCAGCCACTCCTGCTCCGGCTCCGCGTCGCCGCGCTGGGTGGTCAGGCGGAGCCGTTCCACGAGTGCGTGCGCCGCCTGTTCCGGCGAGCGTCCGGTGGGGCTGCGCCGACCGGGAGGCCCGTGGTGCGTCTCGGGGCGGGCGCCGGTCGCGAGCACGGCCGGGTAGCGCTGGTCCTCGAGCGCGGTGTGCACGACGTGCGCCGGGTAACGGGTGGTGAGCGTCGTCAGGTCGCTGCGCTCCCACGCCATCTGCCGCAGTTCGGCGTCCACACCGATCAGGTCGAGCTGGTCCGCGGTGCCGCGGACGACGGTGCCGACCCCGCCCTCGCCGCGGTCGACGACGATGCTGCCGTCGCGTCCGGCGACCTGGTCGACCAGGTAGGCGAGGGGTTGCGGGACGCCGGTCGACGACAGCCGGGTGAGCAGCGCCAGGACGTCGTCGCGGGAGTGCCCGGCGCGGAAGGCGGTGCGCAGGGTGTCCTCGGAGATGCGGTAGCGGGCGGCCAGTCCGGGAGCTTCGAGCACGGCGACCGTGCGCAGGGCGGCGTCGTCGACCGGGGCGAGGGGGCCGGGGGCGATCACCGTCAGGTCGTGCTGCAGGTACACCTGGTCGACGGTGCCGGGCAGGTCCTCCGCCGCGGGCCCGGCGTCACCGTCCAGCAGCGCTCGGCCGGTGCTCGTGACGATGCCGTCGACCGCGAGTCCGAGCGACGCGGCGGTGCCGGCCGCGTCGAGCAGCACGGCGTCGAGCCAGCGGGAGCCCGCCGGGTACGCCCAGCGGCCGAGGGCCACGAGGTCGCGCAGGTCGTCGTCGGCGAGTGCCAGGACCTCGTGCACCGCGGGGCCGAGGGTGTCCGCCCAGGCCGACACGAGCGTCGCCCAGCGGTCCGGCCAGTCGGCGACGAGCCAGTCCTGTCCGGCGTCGGTGACCGTCCACCGGCCGGACCCCGGGGCGGCGAACCCGACCCGGTCGAGCAGTGCGAGGCGGCCGGGCACGACGTCGGCGTCGGTGCCGATGCGCTCGGCCAGGGTCTTCGCGAGCGGGGTGCCGATGCCGCCCTTGACGAGTTCTCGGACGGTGCCGGCGTCCACCGCACGCAGCAGCTCGGCGAGCACGGTCATGCTCGAGAACGCCTGCTCCGCGCCCGTGGTGCGCGCGCGGTCCTGGCCGGCCACGTCGTCGGCGTGGGCGGCGCGGTCGGGGCGATCCGGGCCTCCCGTCGATCGCAGTGCCACGAGGTCGGGGTGGGCGGCCACGCGTGCGGCGACCGCGTCGTCGACAGCGCCGTCCTCGTCCGCCAGGCCGAGCGTGATCGCCGGACCGAGGCGGTCGGCGTCACCGCCGTCGCGGAGCGCCAGGATCGTGGCGCGGGGCAGGTGCTCGACGGCGGCGTCGACCGCGTCGTCGGTGCGGAGCGCCTCGGCCAGGTCGAAGAAGTCGGTGATCCGTTGCGGACCGGTCTCGCCGAGGGCGGCCGGGGGCAGGCTCCGCGCAGCGACGAGTCGTTCGAGGGAGTCGTCCGGCAACGCCCGGAGTCGGGCGGCCAGGTCGGCGGTGGTCGTCATCGTCCGGTGCCAGCGTCCGGGGCGGACTTCAGCGAGCCGTCCGGTTGGCTCGTGCGCGGCGCGTCCAGGTGATGGCGAGGAGCGTGAAGACCAGGACCATGCCGATCGGGAAACCGACGAGCGGGATCGCCATGATCACCGGCCACGGCATGGAGCCCTGCGCGCTCGGGACCGTCAACCACATGACGATCATCGCCGCCATGCAGAGGAACGCAGCGATGAAGATGCCACCGACCATGAACGCCAGAGCGCGTTCGGTACGATTGAACGTCACCGGGGGTTCTGCGGAATCCTGCGGGTTCCCGGTTGATCGGGTCGGATTGGCCATCGACCCAGGATATCCGACGCACCACGGCCGTACCACGACCTCGAGGAGTCCACGCATGCCCACCGGCAAGGTCAAGTTCTACGACGACGACAAGGGCTTCGGCTTCATCACCGGAGACGACGGCGACCAGGTGTTCCTGCACGCGTCCTCGCTGCCCGAAGGCGTCGTGACCGTGAAGGCGGGATCCCGGCTCGAGTACGGCGTCGTGCAGGGGAAGAAGGGGTCGCAGGCACTGTCCGTGCGGCTCCTCGACCCGCAGCCGTCGTTGTCCCGGATGACCCGTCGCTCCGCAGACGACATGGCCGTGATCGTCGAGGACCTGGTGAAGGAACTCGACCGGATCAGCGGAGACCTCCGCCACGGCCGCTACCCGAAGAACGGCGATCGACTCGCCGCCATCCTGCGGCACGTCGCAGACCAGTTGGAGGCGTGACGCCATGACAGACAGCGACGCAGTACCCGTTGACTACACAGACCTGGCGCGGACCGCGCTGCTCGAGGTGACCCCCGAGTCGAGCATCGGCGCGCCCGTCGGCACCGTGGACGAGGGCGACGGCGTCGTCTCCGTCCTGTTCGCGAACCGCATGCCGGGCTACCCCGGCTGGCGCTGGACCGTCAGCGTCGCGAAGGTCGGCGACGAGGACCCCACCGTGCTCGAGGTCGAGCTGATGCCCGGCGACGGCTCGCTCGTCGCGCCGGAGTGGGTGCCGTGGTCCGAGCGACTGGCCGAGTACCGGGCGGCGCAGGACCACGAGTCCGACGAGGAGTCCGACGACGAGGGCGACGACGACGAGTCGGACGACGAGGACGACGACGACTTCGATGACGAGTCGGACGAGGACGCCGACTACGACGACTCGGACGACGACGAAGCCGACGACGAGTCGGATGACGACGAGGACGACGACGACGCCGAGTTCGAAGCGGACGAGGACGACCTCGACGAACCGGACGACGACGACATCGATGGTGTGGACGTCGATGCGCTCGCCGACACCGCTGATGCGGACGACGACGACGTCGACGACGCCCCGCAGCCCCCTCGCCGTCGTCGCGCGCAGCGCGTGCAGCCCGTTGACCCGGACGCCGACCTCGACGGCGCCCAGCTCGATGCCGGTGAGGTCGACCCGGACTTCCACCGCTCCTGACACGCACCCGAAGAACGACGAAGCACCACGGGATCCCGTGGTGCTTCGTCGTTTCCGTGGTGTTCGTCGCCGGCGCTGGCCCGCGCGACGGACGGGTCAGCGCAGGGCGTCGACCGTGAAGTCGATCGCCTGCACGAGCTTCGCGACGTCGTCCGGGTCGATTGCGGTGAACGTCGCGACGCGCAGCTGGTTGCGCCCGAGCTTCCGGTACGGCTCGGTGTCGACGATGCCGTTCGCGCGCAGGGTCGCGGCGACGGCCTTGGCGTCGATCGAGTCGTCGAGGTCGATCGTGGCGACGACCTGCGAGCGGGCTGCGGGGTCGGTCACGAACGGCGTCGCGTAGTCGACCGACTCGGCCCAGTCGTACAGCGTGGACGACGAGGTCTTCGTGCGGGTGTCCGCCCAGGCCAGGCCGCCCGACTCGTTGATCCACCGGACCTGGTCGTCGAGCAGCAGCAGCGTCGAGATCGCCGGGGTGTTCAGCGTCTGGTTCAGGCGCGAGTTGTCGACGGCGTTCTTGAGCGACAGGAACTCGGGGATGTACCGACCGCTCGCTGCGATGCGCTCGACGCGCTCGATCGCGGCGGGGGAGAACAGCGCGAGCCACAGGCCGCCGTCGGAGGCGAAGTTCTTCTGCGGGGCGAAGTAGTAGACGTCGGCGGCGTCCACGTCGAACGCGGCACCACCGGCGGCGCTCGTGGCGTCGACGACCGTCAGTGCTCCGGCGTCACCGGCGGCGCGGACGACCGGGGCCATGACGCCGGTCGAGGTCTCGTTGTGCGGGTAGGCGTAGACGTCGACGCCGTCGACGGGCTCGAGCGCGGCGAGCGATCCGCCGGGGGCCTCGACGACGTGCGGTGCCTCGAGCCACGGGGCGCCGGCGGCCTTGGCGAACTTCGACCCGAACTCGCCGAAGGACAGGTTCTCTGCGCGACGCTCGATGAGGCCGAACGCGGCGGCGTCCCAGAACGCGGTCGAGCCGCCGTTGCCGAGGACGACCTCGTAGCCCTCGGGGACCTGGAACAGGTCGGCGAGCCCGGAGCGGACGCTGCCGACCAGGTCCTTCACGGGCTTCTGGCGGTGGGACGTGCCGAGGATCGTGGCCCCGCGCGTCACGAGGGACTCGAGCTGCGCGCCGCGGATCTTGGACGGTCCGCAGCCGAAGCGGCCGTCGGTGGGGAGGAGTTCGGCGGGGATGACGATGTCTGCCATGCACCGATCCTACCGAGCGCGATCCCAGTGCTGGTGCGCCTGTACCGGCCGGACGGGGAGGCCTGGAGCGCTGTGGCCACGGCCCTCTTCTTGCCCCGTGCAAGTGTCGGTCGGAGTTCGTCGGTCCGAACAAGTAGGGTGGTGGCCGCTGGGCCCAGACATGAGAGGCGGACCGTGACCGATCTCGTCGACACCACGGAGATGTACCTTCGCACCATCCTCGACTTGGAGGAGGAGGCGATCGTTCCGCTGCGCGCTCGCATCTCGGAGCGCCTCGGCCACTCGGGCCCGACGGTCTCGCAGACCATCGCCCGCATGGAGCGCGACGGCCTGGTCGTCGTCTCCGGCGACCGCCACCTCGAGCTCACCGACGAAGGGCGCTCCCGGGCCACCCACGTCATGCGCAAGCACCGTCTGGCGGAGCGCCTGCTGGCCGACGTCATCGGACTCGACTGGGCGTTCGTCCACGACGAGGCCTGCCGGTGGGAACACGTCATGAGCGAGCAGGTCGAGGTCCGCCTGCTCGAGATGCTCGGCAACCCGACCGAGTCGCCCTACGGCAACCCGATCCCCGGCCTGGCCGAGATCGGCGGCCCCGCGGCCGCCGGGTTCCTCGACGGCGTGCAGAACATCGTCGCCGCGACCGAGGGCACCGACGCCGTCGCGACCGGTGTGATCCGTCGTCTGGGCGAGCCCGTGCAGTTCGAGCCCGAGCTCCTGCACCAGCTCCGCACGGCCGGCGTCATGCCCGGTCGTCTGGCGAGCGTGCAGCGCGCCGGGGCCTACGTCGCCGTCCGCGTCGAGGGTGAGGACTCGGGCATCGAGCTCCCCGTCGAGGTCGCGCAGCACGTCTACATCGAGCGGGACTGATTTCACCGCCCTGACCAGGGCTTCTTTACCGTTTCGTTACAAACGGCCCGTTTCATCTCGACAAGGTAACGACGGCCCCGTACACTCGTCGAGTCCCCGCGCTGCGCCTGAGCCGGAGACCCGTGGCAGGACGTCTCGAACCCGTCTCCTGCCTCGATCGGAAACGATGACGAACGGATGGGGTTGCACGTCGCCGGACACCCACGGCAGCGTGATGACGAGACGCCGGAGACCACACCCTTGACGCAGACCGGTTCCGCCGCGGACGACCAGACGCCCGCCAACCCGACGAACACCGAGAACGCCACCGACGCACCGCTCACCCGGCGGTCCGTCCGCCAGGCCGACGCGCGCCCGACCCGCAAGGTCGTCCCGGTCCGCTCTGCCCCGCTCCCCGGTGGCCGTCGTGCCGCACAGGCCGCAGCCACCGCGACCGCTGCCAAGGCGAGCTCGTCGTCGCGCAAGCGCAAGTTCCTCGCCCCCATCGTCCTGACGGTGGCCGCCGGCATGTTCGGCACCGTGGCGGTCGCGCCGGCCTTCGCCGCGCAGACCTCCACCGGCACCGAGGCGGCGAACGCGCAGCGCCAGGTCCGTGCGACGGAGAGCCAGGAGTTCTCGGTGTCCGACGCCGTCGCGCTGGCCGGCACCAGCCGCGACGGCTACGGTGCCACGTCGACCGCGACGCTCGACGCACGCGCAGCGGCCAAGCAGGCTGCAGCCGACCAGGCCGAAGCGACCGAGGCAGCCGCTGAGCAAGCCGAGCAGGCAGCATCGGCCACGCAGGCGGCGCGTGCCCAGACCGCCGAGCAGTACGCCTCGTACACCGGCCCGTCCGCCGCCGACTACGTGGCCAGCTCCAGTGCCGCGGACACCCCGTTCTCGCTGCCGGCCGTGGTCGCCACCGCCAAGCAGTACATCGGCACCCCGTACGTCTTCGGTGGCGCCGACCCGTCCGGCTTCGACTGCTCGGGCTACGTCATGTTCGTCTACGCCCAGTACGGCATCAACCTCGCGCACTCGGTGCCGCTGCAGGACCAGGCCGGCACCACGATCCCCGAGTCCGAGGCGCAGCCCGGCGACGTCGTCATCTTCAACAACGAGGCGCACGACGGCTTCTACATGGGCAACGGCATGATCATGGACGCCCCGAAGCCCGGTGGCTCCGTGTCGATCCGTCCGATCTGGACCAGCGACTACCACATCGTCCGCTTCGGCATCTGAGGCATCAGACCCGACCGCGGGGCATCGAACCCGTGAACATCGCCGAAACCGGCCCGTGCACCCTCGTGTCGGGCCGGTTTCTGACGTAGCCTGGCGCTGCACCGGTCCGCAAGGCCCCGAGCAGGGAGACCCCATGTCGTTGTTCCGCACGACCCGCACCATGGGTCGGCGCGCGCGCATCGACATACGGTCGACCACCGCCTGCGTGCACGAGCACGCCCCTGCATGACCAGAGCACTTCCCATCCGGGTGGTGCTCTTCGTGGTTCAGGGGACGTGTGCGCGAGCGACGGTCACCTGCGAAGGACCCCGGTCCGACGCACCCGCAGCGCCTGGAAGCCGTCCAGGCACGTCGGAAGGGAACCAATGCGCACTCTCGTCCTCAACGCCGGTTACGAGCCCCTCGCGGTGATCTCGTTCCGACGAGCCCTCGTGCTGGTCATGAACCAGAAGGCCTCCGTCGTCGCAGCCGACCTCGAACACCCGGTGACCGGGTCCACCTCGAGCTTCGATCGGCCGTCCGTCATCATCCTCACCCGGTACGTGCGCATCCCGCACTCGAGACTCGTGCCGGTGTCGCGGCGAGGCGTCCTGCGCCGTGACGCGAACCGGTGCGCGTACTGCGACCGGCACGCGACGACCATCGACCACGTGCAGCCGAAGTCGCGCGGTGGGCAGGACTCGTGGGAGAACCTCGTGGCCTGCTGCCTGGCGTGCAACAACGAGAAGGGCGACCGCACCCCGCAGGAGATGGGGTGGCGGCTGCGTTTCCGTCCGAAGATCCCGCACGGTTCGTCGTGGGTCGTCCGCGGCATCGAGCGTCCGCAGGCGGAGTGGGACGAGTACCTCGTGGCCGCGTAGCGGCCTGCGCTGCAGGCGCCCAGTGAGCAGAAGGCGACGGGTCGCGGGCGGGGACCCGTCGTCTTGTGCTCACTCGATGACGGACTGGAGGCACGTGGCGGGCCCGCCACGGGCCTCCCGTCCGCCGTTCGCTCGCAACAAGTCAGCGAACGCTGTATGGTCAGTGAATGCTGACCATAGCCCCGCGGCTCGACGTCATGCACCGGCTCGGCCGGGCGATGGCGGACAGGACGCGCTCCCGGATCCTGCTCGAGATGCTCGAAGCGCCGGTCTACCCGGGCCGGCTCGCGGCCGACCTCGGGCTCACCCGCTCGAACGTCTCGAACCACCTCGCCTGCCTGCGCGGATGCGGCATCGTCGTCGCGGTGCCCGAGGGGCGCTCCACCCGCTACGAGATCGCCGACCCGCACCTCGGGGCTGCGATCCGCTCGCTCCTCGAGGTCGTGCTCGCCGTCGACGACGGCGAAGCCTGCACCGACGAGGACTGCGACGTCCCGCTCTGCTGCGGACCCGGCGCATGACCGACGCGACCGTCCGGGCGGTTCCTGATCGCAGACGGGTGCTGCAGCGACGGATCCGGTGGATCGTCGCCGCGACGATCACGTACAACGTCATCGAGGCGGTCATCGCGATCGTCGCCGGTTCGGTGGCATCGTCGACCGCCCTGATCGGCTTCGGACTCGACTCCGTCGTCGAGGTCCTGTCCGCCGCAGCGGTCGCGTGGCAGTTCGCCGGACCGGACCCCG
Source organism: Curtobacterium sp. NPDC089991 (assembly GCF_044748425.1). Lineage (NCBI taxonomy): Bacteria > Bacillati > Actinomycetota > Actinomycetes > Micrococcales > Microbacteriaceae > Curtobacterium > Curtobacterium sp. NPDC089991. Next base: position 82,561 of record NZ_JBIVGB010000008.1, on the reverse strand, counting down.
AAGCGCGGGAGCGCGTCGCGCTCAAGGTCATCGCGGTGTCGTTCTTCGCACTGGCGCTGTACGTCAGTGTCGACGCGGTGCTGACCCTGACCGGGATGCGCGAGCCGGAGCACAGCACCGTCGGGATCGTGCTGGCGGCGGTCAGCCTGGCCGTGATGCCCTTCCTCAGCCTGCTCGAACGGCGCACCGGCAAGGAACTCGGTTCGGCGTCGGCGATCGCGGACTCCAAGCAGACCCTGGTGTGCAGCTACCTGTCCGCCGCGGTGCTGGTCGGGCTGCTCCTGAACACGCTGTTCGGCTGGTCGTGGGCTGATCCGGTGGCCGGCCTGGTGGTCGTCGTGTTCGCGGTGCGCGAGGGGCTCGAGGCCTGGCGGGGTGACGCATGCAAGCAGCCGGTCGCCGCCCTGACCGGCGAGCGCGCGGCCGACGCCTGCGACTGCTGCTGACGCGGGCTCGGGTGCGGTGACCGCCGCCCGGGTGTCGGTCCCGCTGAGTAGCGTCGCGGGCATGGGCGAGACACCGCAGATCGACGACGCGACCATCGAGGACCTCCGCGCGCGACTGCGGGCCACGCGCTGGCCGGATGCACCCGCCGGCGCTGGCTGGTCACTCGGGGCGGACGTCGACGAGCTCCGGTCACTCATCGAGTACTGGGCCGACGGCTTCGACTTCGACGCGCACCGGGCGGCGCTCGCCGCGCTGCCCAGCCGACGGCTGACGATCGACGGCACCGGGATCCACGTGCTGCACGCCCGAGCGGGCACGCCCGACGCGCTGCCGCTCCTGCTCGCGCACGGCTGGCCGGACTCCGGATGGCGGTACCGCAAGGTCCTGCCGATGCTCGTCGAGGCCGGCTTCGACGTGATCGTGCCGGACATGCCCGGGTACGGGTTCTCCGACGCCCCGCCGCAGCCGATCGACGCCCGAGCGGTCGCCGGCATGTGGGCCGAGCTGATGACCGAGCTCGGCTACGAACGGTTCGCGGTCGCCGGCGGGGACATCGGCACGCACGTCGCCCGGTACCTCGCGCTCGACCACGCCGACCGGGTCGTCGCCGTGCACCGCATCGACGGCGGGCTCGCCTGGCCCGGCATCGACCTGGACACGTTGTCGCCGGAGGAGCGCGGGTTCGTCGCGGCGACGGCACGGTGGCGCGACGCCGAGGGGGCCTACGCGATGATGCACCGCACCAAGCCGCAGACCGTCGCGGTCGGCCTGAACGACTCACCCGCCGGGCTCGCCGCGTGGATCGTCGAGAAACTGCGGTCGTGGAGCGACTGCGACGGTGACCTGTGGTCCGTGTACACACAGGACGAGGTGCTCGCACTCCTGACCGAGTACTGGGCCACCGGCACGATCGGCTCGGCGATGCGGATGTACCACGCGAACGCCGCCATCCCGCCGGAGCAGTCGGCCCGACGGGTCGAGGTGCCCTCCGGTTTCTCGCTGTTCCCCGGCGACCTGGTGGAGCCGCCGCGGGCGTGGCTCGAGCGCACGACGAACCTGGTGTCGTACCGGATGATGCCGCGCGGCGGGCACTTCGCGCCGTTCGAGCAACCGGCGCTGTACGTCGACGAGCTGACGACCTTCCTGGAGCCGTTCCGCCGCTAGAGTGGACGGGCCAGCCTCTGTAGCTCAATGGAAGAGCAGTTCCGTCCTAAGGAAACGGTTGGGGGTTCGAGTCCCTCCAGGGGCACCGAAGCCGGGCGCCGCGGATCACCCCGCGGCCGGCGGGTCCTCCGGGATCGGGTGCTCGCCCTGCCAAATAGTGTCGACCTGCTCGAACTCGCGCGGTGCGCACTGCGTGTCGAGGACGTCGACGGCTTCGGTCGGCGTCGACCAGATGTACCACGGGCCGGCGCCGGGGCCCGTGCTCGACCACAAGCCGTCGGCGTACCACGACGGCGCCACGTCGCCGATCGGGTGCCCTGCCTGCGCCATGCAGGCCGCGAGCCGGTCGAAGGCGGCGGTGTACTCGGCCAGGGTGATGGTCCCGTCGGCGATCGCAGCCTGCTGCTGGGGCGAGGGCTGCGCGATCCGTGCCGACCGGGCCCACGACGCCCACACGGCGTAGCGGGCACCGCCGCCACCGGAGACCGACACGGCGGCCGCTCCGGATCCGGTCAGCGGGGAGAGGCTCCATCGCGGCATGGAACCCGGCGTGCACGCGACGGCGTCGGCGACGGTCGTCCCGCCGACCTCGACCGTGAAGGTGCCGGGGTCGAGACACTCCCACGTGAGCGTCACGCGGTCGGCTCCCTCCGGCCGAGCGCCGAGGGAGAACGAGGCGTCGCCGTGGGTGACGGTGAACGCGGGGGAGCCGAGCATCGATGCGTGGTTGACCTCGACCGTCCCGTAGCGGGTCGTCGTCGCGAGCAGATCCTCGCGTGCGGCGTCCGCGGTGGCGCCGGGGAGCGCCGCAGCCGTGATCCCTCCGGTGAGTCCGGCGCCGACGGCGAAGGCCGTCACGACCGCGGCGACCGTGCCGCGAGTGGGTCGTCGTCGCCGCGGACGCGCGGGGTGGGCCGTTGCGTCGACGTCGGCGACGAGGGCGTCGCGCATCGCGGCGAGACGAGGGGAGATGTGGTCGTTCACAGTGTGCCTCCGAGGGGTTCCGCTGACGTCGAGTACTGCTGCTGGAGTCGTGCCTTCGCCCGGTGGAGCCGGGACTTCACGGTGCCCGGTGCGACCCCGAGGGCTGCGGCCGCTTCGCGTTCGCCGAGGCCTTCGAGCACGCAGAGAGTGAGGACCCGCTGGTCTGCGATCGGGAGCCCGCGCAATGCTGCGACCGCTTCGGCGTCGGTGAACGACTCTGCGGGGTCGGGAGCGGGGTCGTCGACCGGGAACCTCCCGAGGAAGAGCCGGTGACGGCGGGTGGCGCGGGTCAGGTTGTGCGCGGTGTTCGTCGCCGTGACGAGCAGCCAGGGCAGCATGGAGTCGTCGACGAAGCGGACGCGTTCGCGCTTCCGCCAGGCCTCGAGGAACGCGATGGCCACGACGTCGTCGGCGTCGGCCGGTGTGGGGACGAGGCCGACGGCGTGCCGGCGCAGGCGTGGGGCGTGGCGGTCGAAGACGCGTCCGACCGCTCGGCCGTCGCCGGCGATGCCCAGCGCCCAGTCCGCTCGGTCCCCCGTGATCTGGTTCATGCCCTGTATTGTCCGGGCGCAGCGGATCGGTTCCCGGTTCGCGGGACGAGTTCTCCACAACCGTCGCGCTGGACGGTAGTGTGCCCCGGTCTCCCCGTACGATTGACCCCGTGTCCAAGGTCCTGAGCAGTCTCCCCGTCGGCGAACGAGTCGGCATCGCGTTCTCAGGGGGTCTCGACACCTCCTGCGCCGTTGCCTGGATGCGCGAGAAGGGGGCGATCCCCTGCACGTACACGGCTGACATCGGTCAGTACGACGAGCCGGACATCGACGCCGTCCCGAGCCGCGCGCACGAGTACGGTGCCGAGATCGCCCGCCTGGTCGACGCGAAGAGCGCCCTGGTGGAGGAGGGCCTCGTCGCCCTGCAGACCGGCGCGTTCCACATCCGTTCCGGCGGCAAGACGTACTTCAACACGACGCCCCTCGGTCGTGCGGTGACGGGCACGATGCTCGTCCGCGCGATGAAGGAGGACGGCGTCGACATCTGGGGCGACGGCTCCACCTACAAGGGCAACGACATCGAGCGGTTCTACCGCTACGGCCTGATGGCGAACCCGCGTCTGCGCGTCTACAAGCCGTGGCTGGACTCCGAGTTCGTCGAGGAGCTCGGCGGTCGCAAGGAGATGAGCGAGTGGCTCGTCGCCCGCGACTTCCCGTACCGCGACTCCACCGAGAAGGCGTACTCGACCGACGCCAACATCTGGGGTGCAACGCACGAGGCGAAGAGCCTCGAAGAGCTCTCGAGCGGCCTGGACATCGTCGAGCCGATCATGGGCGTCGCCGCTTGGCGTGACGACGTGGAGGTCGCCACCGAGATCGTCAGCATCCGCTTCGAGGCCGGTCGCCCCGTCGCGATCAACGGCGAGGAGTACACGGACGCCGTCGCCCTGGTCTACGAGGCGAACGCGATCGGCGGTCGTCACGGCCTCGGCGCGTCCGACCAGATCGAGAACCGCATCATCGAGGCGAAGAGCCGCGGCATCTACGAGGCACCGGGCATGGCCCTGCTGCACATCGCCTACGAGCGTCTGCTCAACGCGATCCACAACGAGGACACCGTGGCGTCGTACCACAACGAGGGCCGCCGACTCGGGCGCCTGATGTACGAGGGCCGCTGGCTCGACCCGCAGTCGCTCATGCTCCGCGAGTCCCTGCAGCGCTGGGTCGCGTCGGCGGTCACCGGCGAGGTCACGCTGCGCCTGCGTCGCGGCGACGACTACACGATCCTCGACACCACGGGCCCGGCGCTGTCGTACCACCCCGACAAGCTCTCGATGGAGCGGGTCGGCGACGCCGCCTTCGGTCCGGACGACCGCATCGGGCAGCTGACGATGCGCAACCTCGACATCGCGGACTCCCGGTCGAGGCTCGAGCAGTACGCGGCCGCCGGTCTCATCGGCGGTGCGACGGCCGAGCTCGTCGGCGAGCTCGAGGCGGGCGAGTCCGAGGAGATCCTCGGTGGCGCCGTCATCGCCTCGGACGCCGAGGATGCGCTCGGACGCCGGACGGACCTCGCTTCCGAGGGCGCAGCCTTCGACTCCGGCACCGACTGACCGGAGCGAGACCAGGCGACTGGTCACGTGCCCTGATGGCACGGACCCGACGGACGGGAGGTGCGGTGCCAGCTGGCACCGCACCTCCCGTCCGTCGTCTTGCCCCGGCTCAGGCCGTGGCACCTCCGAGCAGCAGCTCCAGCTGCTCGACGACCAGGTCGGGCCGCGTGATGAACGGGTGGTGCCCGGTCGGCACGTCGACGCTCCGCGTCGCCCGCGCCGCGTGCGCGCGCTGCAGCCCCGCGGTGGTGCTGCGGTCCTCGGTACAGACGAGATAAGCCGAGTCGACGTCCTGCCACCCTGCTGCCGTCGTCGGTGTCACGAACGCCCCCGCCGACTGGGCGGTCACCCGGTCCCAGGCGGCCTGCTGGGTGCTCGTGTCGGCGTCCTGCAGGAAGCGGGTACCGAAGGACGCCGCGTCGTGCCCGGCGACTGCGAGGACTCCGTCACCGGCCGGTCCGATCGACACGGGATCGGGCTCGTCGGCCATGATGCCGGCCTGCGCGGAGCCGACGTCGGGCAGGTACGAGGACACGTACAGCAGGTGAGCGACGGCGTCGTGCCGTCCGGCCTCGGCGATGACGGTGCCGCCGTAGGAGTGCCCGACGACGATCGCCCCGTCGCTGTCGTCGAGGGCGGCACGCAGGGCGGCTGCGTCCTCGGCGAGCCCACCGTCGGGGTGTCCCGACGGCCCCTCGCCACAGGACGGCAACGAGACCGCTCGGCTGCGGATGCCGGTGCGGCCGCGGGTTCCGGTGCGACTGTGCAGCAGGTCGGCGGTGGGCTGCCACCACCAGGCACCGTCGCGGACCAGGGCGCCGTGGACGAACAGGATCTCCATGCCCCGACGCTACGGCGATCCGGGCGGCGGCGTGCGATCGGCCGAGAAGCGCACCGCGCTCGACGGCGTCGGCCGCAACCCCTACCGTGGAGGAACTGGATCGGTCATCAGGGACCCGTCGTCACGATGCTCCTCACAGATGTGGGGTCTGGCACAGCGGGTCGATCCGGACGAATCCGAGATGCGCATCATCTCGACGAAGGGCTGGTCGTCATGACCGCCAGGATGCAGCACGATTGGCACCGCCACGGCCTCCGGTCGCCGGAGGACCTCGAAGCCCTCGTGGCCGAGCGCCTCGAAGGAACCGGTCACGCTTCCACCAGCACGGGTGACGCACGGCGCGAGCCGTCCTACGCCGACTTCCTCGGCGAGCAGATCTGATCCGTCCCGGTCCGCTGCTCTACGGCTTGTAGAGTCTGTGCATGCGGACAGGACGAACGACGGCAGCTTCCCTCGCGATCGTCGTCGGAGGGCTCCTGGCGCTCGTCGGGGTCCAGCCGGCCTCGGCGCACTCGGCGCTCACCGGCAGCTCGCCCGCTGACGGCGCGGTCATCACCGAACCGCTCGACCGGGTCGACCTGACGTTCAGCGAGGCACCGCTCGCCGGTCTCGACGCCGGACTGCGGATCCAGGTCACCGACGCCGACGGCACCGACGTGTCGACGGGCGAGGTGACCGTCTCCGGCATGACGATGGGCAAGGCCGTCGACCTCGAGAACGGCGCGTACACGGTGCTCTGGCGGTACGTGTCGCCGGACGGCCACCCGATCGACGGCTCGTACGGGTTCGAGTACCGGGCCGCGGTCGCGGCACCATCCGCGACGACTCCGGCGACGACGGTGCCCACGTCGGACCCCGTCACCCCCACTCCGACGTCGACGGCGACCGCCACCGGGGCATCCGACGGCGCGCCCGACTCGGCGCCCGGCATCGCCCCGGGCGTCTGGGTCGCGCTCGGCGCCGGCACGGTCCTCGCAGCCGGGGCCGTCGTCGTGCTCCTCCTGCGCCGCACCCGACGCACTTCGTGAGCAGGAATGGTCGGGTGGCCGAGCGCCACGCGACCATTCCTGCGCACCATGCGCCGTGCCTGCCACCCGGCCACGCGCCGGACGGGAGGCCCGCCACCCGGCCGCCACGGGCCTCCCGTCAGACGCTGGCCACGTTCACCCCCGCTTGGTGAGCAGAAGAGGTCGGGTCCTGGAACGGGACCCGACCTCTTCTGCTCACCATGCGAGCGCGCCGCACCGCACCGCGCACCGCGCTACGCGGCGGCGGGCGCCTCCTCGAGTGCGGCGTCCGCCCGCTCCTCGCTGCCGGCGGCCAGGCCGCGCGCGATCTTCCCGCGCGACGCCAGCCACAGCACCACCGCGGCGACGAACACGATGACCTCGGTGACGGTCAGCGCCCAGATGATCCCGGCGAGTCCGAACCACAGGTTGCCGACGATGACGATCGGGATGAACAGCACGCCCTGCGCCAGCGACAGCACCATCGCGGGCAGCACCATGCCGGTCGCCTGGAACAGCGAGGTGAGCAACCCCGTGAACCCGTTCACGATGGCGGCGACGAGCTGCGCCGTCAGGATCGTCAGGCCGATCGCGAGGACCGAGTGGTCGCCGGAGAAGATCGTGAACACCTGCTCGCGGAAGGTGAAGACCGCGCCGGAGAACACGAGGACGATCGCGCCGACCGTGAAGGCGGCTCCGCGCAGGGCGGCCCGGAGACGTGCGGCGTCGCCCTTGCCGAACGCGTAGGCGAGCAGGGGCAGTACGCCGATCGTGACGCCCATCACCAGGAACTCCGGCACCTGCGCGATGCGGACCGCGACGCCCATGGCGGCGAGCGGGTCGTCGCCGTAGGCGGCGGCGAGGTTGTTGAGCACGAGCGTCGTGACGATCAGGAAGGCGGACTGCAGCAGTTCGCCGACGCCGATGCCGAAGACGGGCTTCAGGATGTCGGCACGGAGCGTGAACCACTTCGGCGCGAAGCTGACGTTCTCGCTGTTCCGCTGCAGCCAGGTCACCCAGTAGGCGATCGACACGACGTTCGCGAGTCCGACCGCCAGCGCTGCGCCGCCGACGCCCCAGTGCAGCACGAGGATGAAGAGCACGTCGAACACCAGGTTCCCGATGGTCGACAGGACCAGGCCGATCATCGCCTGGCGTGCAGCACCCTCGGAGCGGACGATCTGCTCGAGGGCGAACGACGAGGCGAGCACCGGGACGAACGCGAGCATCACGGCGACGTACTCGCTCGTGGCGGGGACAGCTGCTGCGTCGGCACCGAGCACGGCGACCAGGGGGCGCAGGAGCACGAGCCCGACGACGGCGAGGACCGCACCGGTGACGACGGCTCCCCACAGCGCGAACGAGGCGACGTGCTTGATGTCCTGCGCCTTGGCGGGGTCGTGCTCCGAGGCGCCGAGCAGACGGGACATCAGGGCACTGCCGCCGACGCCGAACACGCCGCCGACGGCCATGACGATGCCGAGCAGCGGGGTGCCGAAGGTGATCGCGGCGAGCAGTGACGTGTCGTGCTGCGAGCCGATGAAGCCGGCGTTGATGACGTTGTACAGGGCGCTGACGACCATCGCAGCGGCCATCGGCACACACAGGTGCACGAGGGCCCGGGCGATCGGGGCGGCGGAGAGGTACCAGCGGTTGGTGGCCGCGGCGGTGTTCTCGGGGGTGGTGGTGGTCATGACTGCCTCCTCGTGGGCAGGGCTGAGGGCGCGACGGGATGCCGTCGCGTGCGGGGGTGGGGCCGGGAGGCCCGTGGCGCGTCGAGCGCGCCGGTGACGTCGGTGCCGGGGCGGCGCTACCGCGTCGGCGGTGCGAGCTCCGCGGTCACCTTCTGCAGCAGGTGCCGCAGGGTGGCGCGTTCGTCCGTGTCGAGTGGTGCGAGCAGGGTGTCGTCGAGGGCGACCATCGCGTCGGTGAAGCCGGCGATGAGGTCGATGCCCGCCGGGGTGGCGTGCACCGTCTTCGTCCGACCGTTCGTGGCGTCGGGTCGCCGTTCGACGAGGCCGCGCCGCTCGAGGCCCTGCAGGAGGCTCGAGACGCTGGCCGCGCTGGTCCGGGTGATCTCGGCGATGTCGCGTTGGATCGCCCCGGGGTTCTGCTGCAGGTACCCGAGCACGAAGCTCTGCTCGCGGGTGAGGTCCCGATCACGGACCCACTCGTCAGCCGCCTTGCGTTGTGCCCATCCGATCCACCGCATGAGTTCGAGCGGGGTGGTGAGATCCGGTGCCTGCATGATCAGAACTCTAACTGTTTGATCTCTAACTGTCAACGAGGGTCCGACCCGTGGCTCGGCCCCGGAACGGGGGTATGGCCTCGGGGTGTGGCGCTGGTAGCTTGCACAGGAAGACGGCCTCACCAGCCGTCGTCCTCGGTCCGGTGCCGGACCGTTCGGGTCTCCCGTCGAACCGCCGGGGGATGGATCAGCAGCGGCGGACCTCCGCCCGGGAAAGGGACCCATGACTCGCACTGCGCTCCGAGCGCGACGCCGCCGGCGTCCATGAACTCCGACGCGCGCCGGCGGGTACCGGCGTGCGTCTCCACGAGGCCGCGGCGTTCGGGTCGCCTCGGGCTCTCCGGTGCGGTGGCGGTTCGGACCGCCACCGCACCGGACATCCGCACCACCACGAGTCAGTGAGGACCACCGTGCACGATCACGACACCCACCCGCTCGACCGTCGAGTCGGCCCGCCGCACGTCGAGCGGTTCCGGCTGACGCAGAGCGCCGAGACGCTCGGCGTCGTCTGCACCTGCGCGATCGGCGTCGACCACGACAACACGATCCGGCCGGTGGACGCAGAACCCGTCCGCTGAACGCTGTGCACACCGGCGGGTGCAGCGGGATACTGGGGTGGTGCGTGAACTCCAAGCCGCCATCGCCGCGGACCTCAACGTCCAGCCGACCATCGAGCCGGAGCAGGAGATCGCCCGCCGTGTCGGGTTCCTCCGTGACTACCTGCTCACGACCGGCGCGAAGGGGTTCCTGCTCGCGATCAGCGGCGGCCAGGACTCCACGCTCGCCGGGCGCCTGACCCAGCTCGCGGTCGAGTCCCTCCGCGCCGAGGGCCACCCCGCCGAGTTCACGACCGTCCGCATGCCGTACCGCGTGCAGGCCGACGAGGACGACGCCCAGCTCGCCCTGCAGTTCATCGCAGCCGACCCCGGCATCACCGTCAACATCGAGCACGGCGTCGACGGCGTCATGCTCGACACCGCTGCCTCGGGTGTCGAGCTGAGCGACTTCGTGAAGGGCAACGTCAAGGCCCGGATGCGCATGGTCGCCCAGTACGCCGTCGCCGGCCAGCGCGGGCTGCTCGTCGTCGGGACCGACCACGCGGCCGAGGCGGTCACCGGCTTCTTCACGAAGTACGGCGACGGCGGCGTCGACCTGACGCCGCTCACCGGCCTGTCGAAGAGCCAGGGGCGGCAGCTGCTCGAGCACCTCGGTGCGCCCGCCCGCCTGTACGAGAAGGCCCCCACCGCGGACCTGCTCGACGAGACGCCCGGCCAGACGGACGAAGCGAACCTCGGGCTGTCCTACGCCGAGATCGACGCCTACCTGCAGGGGCACGACGTGCCGATCGAGGTCGCCGAGGCGATCGAGTCGCGGTACCGCGCGACCGAGCACAAGCGTCAGGTGCCGGCGACGCCGTTCGACGACTGGTGGCGTGCGGGCGCGTAGGCGCTGACGCGACCATCGACAGGAGGCGCGCTGCAGGTGATCCTGCACCGCGCCTCCTGTCCGTCCGCGCGATCTCCTAGGATGGGAGCCGACGGAACAACAGATGCGGAATCCAGGCTGGCGCCTGGTCCGGAGGGGGAGTCATGGAAGTCCTGTTCGCGCTCGGAGCCATCCCGCTGATCATCGTGGGGATCATCGTCCTCGCCGTGATCGCGCTGATCTACGCGAAGGTCGTGTACCGCAACGCCGGCGCCGACGAAGCGCTCATCATCACCGGCAAGCGCTCGCGCAAGGTCAAGAACGACGACGGAACCGAGACCGTCGAGTCCGGCATCAAGGTCGTGCTCGGCGCCGGCGTCCTCGTCCGACCGTTCTTCGAGAAGGTCGCGAAGCTCTCGCTCAGTTCCCGGGCGATCGACATCAACGTCAACGCGCAGGACTCCCGCGGCGTGACGATCGACGTCGAAGCGGTCGCGCTCGTCAAGGTCGGTGAGACCGACGCCTCGATCCGGGCGGCCGCGCAGCGGTTCCTCGGGCAGGAGAAGAAGATCGACGACTTCGCGCGCGAGGTCCTGTCGGGATCGCTCCGTGCGTCGATCGGTGCGACCGACGTGTCCACGATCATCCGCAACCGCGACCAGCTCACCGTCGCGGTGCTCGACGTGGCGAAGGAGGCCCTGCACAGCCAGGGGCTCGACGTCGACTCCTTCGAGATCAAGGGCATCTCGGACCGCAACGAGTACATCAGCGACCTCGGTCGTGCCGAGCGCGCCCGCGTCCGGCTCGAGGCGGAGAACGCCGAGGCGCAGGCCGACCGCGAAGCGCGAGAAGCCCGTGCCACCGCCGACCAGGCCATCGCCGAAGCCGAGAACACCCTGGCGATCCGACGTGCCGCACTGCAGCTCGACGCCGACCGGGCATCGGCCGAGGCCGCAGCCGCCGGTCCGCTCGCCCAGGCCCGTGCGGCGCAGGGCGTCGTCGAGCAGGAGCAGATCACCGCGCAGAAGCGTGCCGAGCTGCGCCGTGCCGAGCTCGAGTCCGAGGTCTCCGCCGTCGCCGAGGCGCAGGCGCGCAAGACCCGCGTCGAGGCCGAAGCGGCCGCCGGTGCCCAGGTCGAGACGGCCCGCGCCCAGGCCGAGGCCCGTCGGATCTCCGCCGAAGCGATCGCCGCCGAGGCGAAGGCCGAGTCCGAGGCGCGCAAGCTCGCCGCCGACGCCTCCCGTGCCGAAGGTGAGGCAGCGGCCGACGCGATCCGCGCCAAGGGTCAGGCCGAGGCGGACGCCACGAAGGCCCAGGCCGACGCACTCGCACAGCACTCCGAGGCTGTCCTGCGCGTCAAGGCCATCGAGACCCTGCCGAGCATCGCCCGCGAGCTCGCGGCGCCGATGGGCAACATCGACAAGCTGACCGTGGTGTCCTCCGACGGCGCCGGCGCCCTGTCGAAGAGCATCGTGAGCCAGTTCAGCGAGGTCGACGCCCTGCTCGGGACGACCGCCGGGTTCACCCTGAGCGACATCGTCAAGAGCTCGACGACGGGGCAGGCCGCCGCACGGGCCGTCGTCCGCGAGCAGTCCACCGGTGTCGCGGAGCCGATCGAGTAGTCGTCAGCGGTACCCGGGGCGGGCGTGGCGAGGATCAGTCCTCGTCGCGCCCGTTCTCGTCGCGGCGCTCGCGCTGCTGGCCACCGGCGTCCTCGCGCTGGTCGGCGAGCCGCTGCTGCCACACGACGCTGCGCGCCGCACCCTCGAGGATGTCGTCGACGCTCCGTCCGGTCTGCGCCGCGAGCGCACCGCTGAGTCCGGCGGTGAGGGTCCCGCCGGCGGATGCCAGACGTTCGATCACCTGCTCCTGGCGTGGGGTCAGGGGCTCGTCGATCATCTCGTCGATGGTGTCGCGGATGTTCTGTTCGCTCGCGTCCAGTGCCGCCTCGTCACCGGAGTGCAGCGCTGCTGCTTCTCCGACGACGACGAGACCGAGGCGCGCTGCGTCGTCTTCGGGACGCGGAGTGCGGTGCTCATCAGTCATGCGGGGGACCGTACGCTCCGGGGCGCCGCGCTTGCTGGACAGACGGGGTACCCGACGCCTGTTGCTCGTCGCCCGTCGCCCGTCGTCAGTGCGGTGTCGTGTCCCACCGGCGGAGCAACCACTCCGCAGCGGCCAGACCCTCGCGCCGTTGGAAGTCACGGATGGTCGGCATGTTCGGCGGTGCCGGCGGCAGCGCGTGCTCGAAGAACAGACCGGCGAGACCGGCGAGCACGGCGTCGATGGTGGTGGCAGGCACACCGGCGAACACCGGGTGGGTGGCGAGGTGGTGCTCGACGTCGCTGTCCTCGCCGCGGACGAGTGTGTCGATCAGGTAGGTCAGCGGGTCGAGCCAGTGCGCGCCGATGCTCGCCCACGGCCAGTCCACGACCCAGACGACCCCGGAGCCGTCGACGAGCAGGTTGTCGGCACGGCAGTCGGCGTGCACGAGGTGCTCGCCGTCGACGAGGGTCGCTGCCCGGGCGGCGGTGCTGGCGAACGCGGGGCCGGCGGCGAGCACGTGCGCCGGCACGACCTCGGCGACCCGGTCGGCAAGGGTGGGGTCGCCGAGCATCCGGTCCCAGGCGCCGAACTCGTGGCGCAGGTCGTCGGCGATCCGGGGGAGCGTGCCGAGGTCGCCGGTCGCCGGCGGCAGGGTGTCCAGCGCATCGAGCACCGCCGCGGTGTCGCTGCCGTCGAGTGCCGCCCCGGGGTGCTTGCCCTCGATGTCGTCGAGGACCAGGACGACCCACTCGTCGCCGTCCACGGCGGCGTCGAAGGCGTCCAGCAGGGGCGGCGCCTGCACCGTCGACGGCAGCTGCGCCACCACGCGGGCTTCCCGGCGGTGCAGGGCGAAGGCATCGGCGTTCCGCGATCGCGAGACCGTCTTGACGAACGCCCGTCGCCCCGTCGCCGTGACCACACGGTCGGCACTCCCCGGCGACCACCCGGCGGTCTGGGACTCGGTGGTCGTCACCGCTCCGCCGAGGGTCTGCTCCACCCGGTCGCGCAGGATCGCCGGCACGTCCGTCCACGCAGTTCGCCCCATGGCCGATGACGCTACCTGAGAAGCCGTTCACGAACGTGCACGGATGGCAAGTTTGCGTTGGCAGCAAACGTGCTGATGATGTAAAGTTGCAGCGTCTGCAAGGTTGACCCGCCGTTCGACGGCCCGCCACACACGCTCCGGCGTCCCTTGCCCGCACGACGACCACCACGCACCCCTGAAGGACCCCCATGTCTACTGCCACCGCACCCGTCGAGGTGTCGCGCGGACGAGACGACTCCCCGGTCAGCACGCCGGGCAAGCCGATCATGTCGCACCGTCAGATCCTGCTCGTCATCTACGGCCTCATGGCCGGCATGTTCCTGTCGTCGCTCGACCAGACGATCGTCGGCACCGCGATCCGCACCATCGGCGACGACCTGCACGGTCTCGACCAGCAGGCGTGGGTCACGACCGCGTACCTGATCGCGTCGACCATCACGACGCCGATCTACGGCAAACTCTCCGACGTCTTCGGCCGCCGCCCGCTCTACATCTTCGGCATCGCGGTCTTCATCCTCGGCTCGCTGCTCTCGACGATGTCGACCTCGATGATCATGCTCGCCGCGTTCCGTGCGTTCCAGGGCATCGGTGCCGGTGCGCTGATGTCGCTGCCGCTCGCGATCATGGGTGACATCCTCGCCCCGCGTGAGCGCGCCAAGTACCAGGGCTACTTCCTCGCGGTCTTCGGCATCTCGTCCGTCATCGGCCCGCTCATCGGTGGCCTGTTCGCCGGCGCGAGCACGATCCTCGGTGTCACCGGCTGGCGCTGGGTCTTCCTGATCAACGTGCCGATCGGCGTCGCGGCCCTCCTGATGGTCATCGCCTTCCTGCACCTGCCGAAGTTCGGTGACGCCAAGGCGAAGCCGCGCATCGACTGGTGGGGTGCCACCTCGGTGATCGCGACGCTCGTCCCGCTCCTGCTCGTGGCCGAGCAGGGCCGCACCTGGGGGTGGGGTTCGGTCGGCGCCATCGCCTGCTACGTGATCGGTGCGCTCGGGCTCGTCGCCTTCCTGGTGATCGAGACCCTGATGAAGGACGACGCGATCATCCCGCTCAAGCTCTTCCGCTCGGGCACCTTCTCGATGGCCACGATCCTCGGGTTCCTGGTCGGCTTCGCGATGTTCGGCGCCATGCTGACCATCCCGCTGTACCTGCAGATCGTCACGGGGCTGACCCCGACGGAGTCCGGCTTCGCGACCCTGCCGATGATCGGTGGTCTGATGATCGCCTCGATCGCCTCGGGGCAGATCGTCGCCCGCACCGGTCGCTACCGGATCTTCCCGGTGATCGGCACGGCCCTGGTCTCGGTCGGCTACGTCGTCCTGACGTTCATGACGATCGACAAGCCGCTCTGGTTCCTGATGATCGGCATGTTCCTGATCGGCCTCGGCCTCGGGCAGCTCATGCAGAGCATCACCCTCGCCTCCCAGAACTCCGTGCAGCCGCGGGACATGGGTGTGGCGACGTCGTCCGCCACGTTCTTCCGCCAGATCGGCGGAACGCTCGGTACGGCGGTGCTGCTCAGCATCCTGTTCTCGATCATGCCGGCGAACATCCTGCACGCCACCGCGGACCAGAGGAACCTGTCCGGTGCGCTCGACGCCGCCCTGAACCCGACCGTCGCCACGGCGAAGGCGAACGCGGGCGTCATGGAGCAGATCTGGAACCCGATCGTCACCCCGGTGAAGTCGCAGGTGCAGTCCGGCCTCGACCAGGCCACCGCGCAGGTCACCGCTGCGACGACCGGCGCCCCGGAGGCCGTGCAGCAGCAGGCCCTCACCGCCGCAGCCGACAAGGCGCACGCCAGCGTGCAGGACGGCAAGCTCGTGGTCGACTGGTCCGACGCCTCGCAGCGCTCGTACTGGGTCGGTGAGCTCGCCCCCGAACTGTCGAAGCAGATCGACAAGGGAGCCGGCGACGGCAGCAGCTCGAGCAGCGAGACGAGCGACACGTCCTACCTCAACGGTGCGACCCCGGCGCTGACCAAGCCGTTCATGACCGGCTTCAACGCGTCGGCCGTGACCGTCTACTGGGTCGGCTTCGCCGTGATCCTGCTGGCGTTCATCCTCAGCTGGTTCTTCAAGGCGCCGCCGCTCCGCAAGAGCTCGGCCCTGCAGGAGCAGGCGGACCAGGCCGGCACCGCCGACGACCTCGAGGTGCAGGCCGTCAAGGCGGCCGACACGATGGGATCGCCCACGGCACCCGTCACCGGATCGATCCCCGTGCAGCGGGACCGCGCGTAGGACCGGCCACCGGGGCCTCTCGTCACCAGACGGGAGGCCCCGACCCGCACCAGGAGCAGCAGTGAGCACGATCGAATCGCACCCGGCAGGCGACAGCGGCCTGCGGGAACGCAAGAAGCAGCAGACCCGGCACGCGATCCACCAGGCCGCGCTGGCGCTGGTCTCCGACCGAGGCCTGGCCGGCGTCACGGTCGAGGAGATCTGCGCCGACGCCGGCGTCTCGCCCCGCACCTTCTTCAACTACTTCCCGTCGAAGGGCGACGCGGCACTCGGGCTCCCCGAGAGCTCGGTGCCCGAGGCGGCACGGCAGGCGTTCCTGACCGCGGAGGGCCCGCTCGTGTCGGACCTCTGTGACCTCGTCGCCCGGACGGTGACACTGCCGGCGGACCGCCGTCGCATGAAGGAACTCGTGCAGGCGCGACCCGAGATGGTGCCCGCGATGCTGCAGTGGATGGCGCGTGCCCGGCTCGCCGTGTTCACGGTCGCCGCCGAGCGCACCGACGTGGACTCCGCGCGGACCGCGGTGACGCTCGTCATGGCGGCGCTCATCGAGTCGGCACACCGCTTCGCCGACGGCTCGCGCGACGAGCTGGCGGACCGCCTCCGCGGCGTGGTGGCCGAGATGGGCCGGCTCGCCTCCGCCTGAGACGCGACCACGGACGGGAGGCGCGGCGCGGGTCCGACCCGCACCGCGCCTCCCGTCCGTGGTCCGGTCGCAAGCCGCACAGCCATCCGACGACTCGGCCCCGTTCGAGACCAGAACGTGACGAAGAGTTCTCTTGACGCGCGAGACATCCGATGTTTTGATTGCCTCGTTCGGTCGACGGAGACCGGACGGCAGGAGACACGAATGAGCCGCATCACCGGTCTGCACGTGCGCGACATCCGCTTCCCGACCTCTCGGGAGCACGACGGATCCGACGCCATGAACCCCGCGCCCGACTACTCCGCCGCGTACGTCGAGATCACGACCGACGCCCTGGACGGACACGTCGGCACGGGCTTCGTGTTCACGATCGGCCGCGGCAACGAGGTGCAGGAAGCCGCGATCGCCGCCCTGCGCGGGCACGTGGTCGGCGCCGACGCCGAAGCGGTCCTCGCCGACATGGGCGGCACCTGGCGCGCGATGGTCCACGACTCGCAGCTGCGCTGGCTCGGCCCGGAGAAGGGCGTCATGCACATGGCGATCGGCGCCGTGGTGAACGCGCTCTGGGACCTCCGAGCCAAGCGTGCGGGACAGCCGCTGTGGGCGCTCCTGGCGGACCTGAGTCCCGAGGCGCTCGTCGACCTGGTGGACTTCCGGTACCTCACCGACGCGATCACCCCGGACGAGGCGCTCGAGCTGTTCCGGGCTGCCGAACCGCACCGTGCGACCCGTCGGGCCCGGCTCGAAGCGGAGGGCTACCAGGCGTACACGACGACCCCGGGCTGGCTCGGCTACGACGACGAGAAGCTCGCCCGGCTCTGCCGCGAGGCCGTCGACGAGGGCTTCGAGCAGATCAAGCTCAAGGTCGGCGGCGACCTCGACGAGGACGTCCGCCGGATGGGCATCGCCCGCGCCACGGTCGGCCCCGACATCCGGATCGCGGTCGACGCCAACCAGCGGTGGGACGTCGACGAGGCCGTCACCTGGATCGAACGGCTGAGCCCGTTCGACCTCGCCTGGGTCGAGGAACCCACGAGCCCCGACGACGTCCTCGGGCACGCCGAGATCGCCCGGCGCATCGCCCCGATCCCGGTCGCGACCGGCGAGCACATGGCCAACCGGGTGATCGCGAAGCAGCTCATCCAGGCCGGGTCGATGTCGGTGCTGCAGATCGACGCCACCCGGGTCGCGGGGGTCAACGAGAACCTCGCGATCCTGCTGCTCGCCGCGAAGCACGGCGTCCGGGTGTGCCCGCACGCCGGCGGGGTCGGCCTGTGCGAGGCGGTGCAGCACCTGTCGATGTTCGACGCCGTCGCGCTGACCGGCGACCTCGACACCCGCTGCATCGAGTTCGTCGACCACCTGCACGAGCACTTCGTGACCCCGGTGGACGTCCACGACGGCCGCTACTGGCCGCCGACCGCTCCGGGAGCCGGCACCGAGATGCTCGCCGACTCCCTCGACGCCTACGCGTTCCCGGACGGCCCGGCCTGGGCCGTGGTCGACACCGAGACGGTCCCCGACGCGGTCCGCGTCGCCTGATCCCACCCCACACACCCCATCACCACGACGAAGTGGAGACTCCGATGCAACGACGACGCATCATCACCGGGCTCGCGGCAGCAGCTGCTGCGGCCCTCGTGCTCACCGGCTGTTCCTCCGGCAGCAGTGCCGGTGGAAGCCAGTCGAAGGACGCCCTGACCTGGTCCATGTGGATCGCCGGGAAGGAGGACAAGGCCGCCTGGCAGAAGGTCGCCGACACCGTGAAGAGCGAGGACGACATCACCCTGACGATCCAGGGCGCGCCGTTCGAGAACTACTTCACGAAGCTCAGCACGCAGTTGAGTGCGGGCGGCGCCCAGTGCGTCGTGAGCATGCAGTCGCTCCGCACCGCGAACTACACGTCCTCGCTGCTGCCGCTCGACGACCTCGCGAAGCAGGACGGCACCGACCTGTCCGCGTTCGACAGCACCGCGCTCGACGGCATGAAGGTCGACGGGAAGCTCTACGGCCTGCCCTACGACACCGGGCCCATCATGATGTTCTACAACAAGGACGTCTTCACGAAGGCGGGCGTGGCCGAGCCGAAGCCGGGATGGACCGTCGACGACTTCGAGGCGGCGGGCGCCGCGCTCAAGGCGAAGGGCGTCACCATGTTCGGTTCGACGGTGGGCGACCTCAACCTCGAGTCGATGGTCTACGGCTACAACGGTGGCCGGGTGATCACGTCCGACGGCGAGCTCGACGCGTCGAACGCGAAGTTCGCGGACGGCCTCGACTGGCTCTCGACACTGGTGAAGAAGGGCTACGCGACGCAGGCGTCGTCGGACGCGTCGACGCCGGGCAACGACTTCGCCGCCGGCAAGGTCGCGATGTACACCGACGGTCCGTGGTCGCTCATCAGCCAGAAGGCCAAGGTGAAGTTCGACCTCGGGGTCACGACGCTCCCCGCGGGGACGTCCGGTCCGTCGACCTTCGCCGCTGGCTCCGGCTTCGGTGTCTCGAAGCAGTGCAAGTACCCGGAGCAGGCGTTCAAGGCCGTCCAGACGATGACCAGCGAGAAGGTCCTGACCTCGCTCGCCGAAGCGGGACGAGCCTTCCCCGGCCGCACCGCGGCCCAGTCGGCGTGGTACTCGAGCGCCGGCATCGACGGCGCCGAGGCCGCGCTCAAGGCAGGGCTCGCGAAGTCCTCGCCGCTCCTCGGGAACAAGCAGAGCGACCAGCTCTCCCAGCTGTTCACGCAGTACGCGCTGCAGGCGGTGAACGGGCAGACCTCCGGCAAGGAGACGATGTCCTCCATCGCCGGCCAGCTCGGCACGCAGTGACCAGCTGAACCAGTGATCGGACGGGAGGCCCGTTGCGGCCCCGCCACGGGCCTCCCGTCCGATCCATCCCCTGTTCAGGACCGCGCGAACGACGAGGAGGTCGTCGCATGACCACCATCCAGGACCCACCGGCCGAAGCGGCCGTCCCCGCGGTCGCGGTCGGAGCCGCGACCCCGCGGCGGAAGGACGGCGAGGACACGAGCGCGCTCGGGCGCCGCTCCTGGTGGGGTGCCGCGTTCGCGGCGCCGCACTCGATCGGACTCGTCGTCTTCACGGCGTTCCCCATCGTCGCCTCACTCGTCGTCAGCTTCATGAACTGGCCCATGCTCGGCGAGCGCAGCTGGGCCGGCATCGAGAACTACGCCCGGCTCTTCGCCGACCCGGTCTTCCGCACCGTCGCCCTCAACACGGCGCTGTTCGTGGTGCTCTACGTGCCGCTCAACCTCGTCGTGTCGCTCGGGCTCGCCGCATGGCTGACGCCGCGGATCGCCGGCCGGCACGTCTTCCGCGTCCTGTTCTTCATCCCGACCATCACGCCGATCGTCGCGAACGTCGTGGTGTGGCGGATGCTGTACCAGCCCGGGGGAGCGATCGACGCGTCACTGCAGTCCACCGTGGGCGTGCACGCGCCGAACTTCCTCGCCGACGAGCACTGGGCGATGCTCGCCATCGTCGCGATGAGCGTCTGGCAGGGCTTCGGCTACAACATGCTGATCTTCTCGGCGGCGCTCGACGCCGTGCCGGAGAACCAGATCGAGGCCTCGCAGCTCGACGGCGCGAACGCCTGGCAGACCTTCTGGGCCATCAAGTTCCCGCTCATCTCGCCGTCCGTGTTCTTCGCGACGATGATGACGCTGATCACCTCGTTCCAGGTGTTCGTGCAGCCGTTCGTCCTCACCAAGGGCGGGCCGGGCACCGCGACGGAGACCCTCGTGCAGTACATCTACAACACCGGCTTCCAGAACCAGCAGCTCGGTCTGGCCTCGGCCGGTGCCTGGGTGCTGTTCGTCATCATCCTCGGGATCACGGCCGTCCAGTTCCTCGGGCAGAAGCGGTGGGTGCACTATGAGTGAAGCGGTCCGCGGGCACGTCGCTGCCACCACGTCGAACCGGACGGTCAACCCGCGTGCCGTCGCCAGGACGAAGTCCGCGCCACGACCGGGGCGGGTCCGGCACGCGATCGGGTACGCCCTGCTCTGCCTCGTCACGCTCCTGTTCGTCTCGCCGCTCATCTACATGGTCGCGACGAGCCTCAAGCCCGCCGACCAGGTGTTCACCACCCCGCCGACGCTCTGGGGTCGCTCGCTCGAGTGGGACAACTACGTGCAGGCGTTCACCTACCTGCCGTTCGCCCGCTTCATCCTCAACGGCGTCTTCGTCGCGGCGGTCGGGACGGCGATCAACGTCGCCGTGGCCGTGCTCTCCGGGTACGCGTTCTCACGGTTGCGCTGGCGCGGCCGGAACACGGTGTTCCTGCTGTTCCTCGTCACGCTGATGATCCCGCAGGACGTCCTCGTCATCCCGATGTACGTGATGATGCAGGGCTTCGGCTGGGTCGACACGTTCCAGGCACTCATCATCCCGTGGGCGTTCACGGCCCTCGGCGCGTTCCTGGTCCGGCAGTTCTTCCTGACCGTGCCGCAGGAACTCGACGACGCCGCCCGGGTCGACGGGGCCGGCGCGATCCGGACCTTCTTCTCGGTGATGATGCCGCTCGCCCGACCGACCATGGCCGTCCTCGCGGTGTTCTCGTTCATCTCGTACTGGAACTCGTTCCTCTGGCCCCTCGTCATCGTCAACGACGTCGAGGCCCGGGGCACCATCCCACTCGGCCTGCAGCAGTTCTTCGGCCAGCAGGGCTCCGAGTGGAACCTCGTGATGGCGGCGTCGGTGATCTCGATGCTGCCCACCGTGATCCTGCTCGTCCTGCTGCAGAAGCACCTCGTCAAGGGCATCGTCACCAGCGGCCTCGGCGGCCGGTGACACCCCTCCCCCCTCTGAAAGGAACACTGGCCTCATGACCATCACCGCACCTGCAGAGCCGCAGACCGCGACCGACGCGAGCGGCCTGCCCGCCTGGTTCACCCACGACCGGTTCGGCATGTTCATCCACTGGGGGCTGTACGCCCTGCCGGCACGGCACGAGTGGGTGAAGAACCGCGAACGGATCACCGACGCCGACTACCAGAAGTACTTCGACCACTTCGACCCCGACTTGTTCGACGCCGCCGACTGGGCCCGCCGTGCTCGCGAAGCCGGCATGAAGTACGTCGTGCTCACCACGAAGCACCACGAGGGCTTCTGCCTCTGGGACAGCAAGCTCACCGACTACAAGTCCACCAACACCCCGTTCGGCCGCGACATCGTGCGCGAGTTCGTCGACGCCGTCCGGGCCGAGGGACTGCGGGTCGGCTTCTACCACTCGCTCATCGACTGGCACCACCCGGACTTCACCGTCGACGGCGTGCACCCGAGGCGCGACGACTCGCCCGAGGAGATCGAGGCGTTCAACCAGGGCCGCGACATGTCGCGCTACCGGGAGTACCTGCACGGGCAGGTCGAGGAGCTGCTCACCGACTACGGGCAGGTCGACTACCTGTTCTACGACTTCTCGTACCGGGACAACGACCACGAGGAGATCTGGGGCGGCAAGGGTCGCGACGACTGGGGATCCGCGGAGCTGCTCGAACTGACCAGACGGCTCCAGCCCGGCATCATCGTCAACGACCGGCTCGACCTGCCGGGCGACATCGTCACCCCGGAGCAGTACCAGCCGGACAAGCCGATGGAGGTCGACGGCGCTCAGGTGCCGTGGGAGGCCTGCCAGACGCTCAACGGATCGTGGGGCTACGACCGCGACAACGTGAACCTCAAGCCCGTCGACCTGCTCGTCCGCATGCTCGTCGACGGCGTCTCGAACAACGGGAACATGCTGCTCAACATCGGTCCCACCGGCCGTGGCGAGTTCGACGGGGTCTCCCGCCACACCCTCGACGGGATCGGGACGTGGATGCACCAGCACGCCCGGTCCGTCTACGGCGCCGGACCGTCGTCGTTCGTCGCGCCGCGCAACACCGTGTACACGCAGAACGGCAACCGCCTGTACCTGCACCTGTTCGCGTGGCCGTTCGAGCACGTGCACCTGCCCGACCTGGCCGGACGCGTCGCCTACGCCCAGCTGCTCAACGACGCGTCGGAGCTGCACTTCCGCGAGATCCCGCCGGGGACCCGCGCGCAGAACACCGGGCTCGGCGGGCAGCCGGCGGGGACGCTGACGCTCACGCTGCCGATCGTGCGACCCGACGTCGCCGTGCCGGTCGTCGAGCTGTTCCTGCGCGACTGATGCAGCGCATCCTGTCGAGGACCCGGCTGCGGGCGGGGAACGAGGCCGCGTACGACGCCGTGCACGCGTCGATCCCGCCCGCGCTCGCGGCCCGGCTGCGTGATGCCGGGGTGCACGACTGGACGGTGTGGCGTGACGGGCAGGACCTGATCCACCTCATCGAGGTCGAGGACTACCGGGCGATGCGTCGGGCGCTCGCCGACGACCCGGTCAACGCGGAGTGGCAGGAGACGATCAACCCGCTGCTCGAGGCCGACGACGACTACTCGGGGAACGACGACGGTGTGCCGCAGGTCTGGTCGCTCTCCGGACAGGTGGACGCATGACTGGCCTCGACCTCGACCGCGGTCCGTTCTGGTTCGGCGGCGCCGGCATCGGCAACCTGCTGCGCCCGGTGTCCGACGACGACGCCCGTGCCACGGTCGACGCCGCCTGGGACGCCGGCGTGCGCGGGTTCGACACCGCGCCGCACTACGGCCTCGGGCTGTCGGAGCGGCGGCTCGGGGCGGCGCTCGCCGACCGTCCGCGCGACGCGTTCCTGGTGTCGACGAAGGTCGGGCGGCTGCTCGTCCCCGGGCGTGGCGACGGGGACGACCTGGCCTCCGGCGGGTTCGCGGTGCCGAACGACACCGTGCGGCAGTGGGACCCCTCACCGTCGGGCGTGCGGCGGTCGTTGGACGAGTCGCTCGACCGGCTCGGACTCGACCACGTCGACGTCGCGTACCTGCACGACCCCGACGTCTACTCGCTCGAGGACGGCCTGACGCAGGCGCTGCCGACGCTCGCCGAGCTGCGGGACGAAGGCGTGGTCCGAGCCGTCGGCGTCGGGTCGAACTCGGTCGAGGCCCTCGACGCCGCCGTGTCCACCGGGCTGTGCGACGTGGTCATGCTCGCGGGCCGGTACACGCTCCTGGAACAGCCGGCGGCGGAGCTCGTCGCCCGGTGCGCCTCGCTCGGCGTCGCGGTCGTCGCGGTCGGGGTCTACAACTCGGGACTGCTCGGGCGGGACCGGCCCGACGCCACGGCGACCTACGACTACGCCACGGCACCGGCGGCACTCGTCGCGCGGGCGAACGCGATCGCCGACGTCTGCGAGCGGCACGGGGTCACGCTGCCCGAGGCGGCGCTGGCGTTCCCGCGCCGTGCGGCTGCGGTGGCCGCGATCGCCCTCGGCGCGCAGTCCGCCGCGCAGGTGCGCTCCAACGTCGAGCGGGCGGCGGCCGTGGTGCCGGAGGCCCTGTGGGACGACCTCCGTGCAGCGGGCCTGCTGCACGACTGACGTCCCTGCCGAAACGACACCAGGTTCCGGACACCGCACCAGGCGTTTCCGCGGTGCTGTGTCCGGAACCTGGTTCCGGCGGGGGTGCTGGTGCCTAGCGGGTCTTGGCGCTGCGACCCGAGAAGCGGATGTAGATGATCAGCACGATGATGGCGCCGATGATCGAACCGATGATGCCGGCCGGCTGGAAGAAGCCGTCCATCAGGTCGTGGCGGAAGATCAGGAACCCGAGGAACCCGCCCACGAACGAGCCGATGATGCCCAGCAGGATGGTCATGGGGATCGAGATGTGCTGCTTGCCGGGGACGACGAGCCGGGCGATGGCGCCGGCGATCAGGCCGACGACGATAAGACCGATGATGGTGCCAAGGACGCCCATGGTGTTTCCTCCGTGTTCTGCGGCCGGTCCGAGCGCGACGGATGTCGTGCTCAGGGCCGACGACCGACGCAACACCCACCCGGCTGCACGCGTTCTCGGTTTCAGTCGAGGGAACGCCGCAGCCAGCGCTCGACACCCTCGACGTGCGACACCACGAGCGCCTGCACGAGCTGCGGATCCCGGCGTCGGATGGCGTCCACGATGGCGGCGTGCTCGTCGAGGGTGCGCTGCACCGAGCCGTTCTGCGTCAGCCCCCGCCAGACCCGCACCCGCACGGTCTTGCTCGACAGGGCGTCGAGCAGCCCAGACAGGTACTGGTTGCCGCCGATGCCCGCGATCGTCGAGTGGAACAGCAGGTCGTGGGCGACGAGGTCCTCGACACCGGTGTCCTCGCCGACGGACTGCATCAGCGTGGCGAGCTCGTCGATCTGCTGCTCCGAGGCCCGCGCGGTCGCCAGGACGGCGGACGCGGGCTCGAGGATGCGGCGGACCTCGAGCAGGTCGACGAGGGACCGGTCGTGGTGCATGTCGACGACGAACGACACAGCCTCGAGCAGGACGCCCGGTTCCAGCGACGTCACGTAGGTGCCGTCGCCACGACGGACGTCGAGCACGCGGATGAGCTCGAGGGCCTTCACCGCCTCGCGCAGGCTGTTCCGGGACAGGCCGAGCGACTCGCTCAGTTCCTTCTCGGGCGGGAGGCGCTGCCCGGGTTGGAGCTCACCGCTCACGATCATCTGCTGGATGCGTGCGATCGCATCGTCGGTCAGCGACGCCACGTCACCACCTCCTGATCCCGGCCCGCTCGCGGACGCGAGCCGACAGGTCGACGATAGCCGGGCCTCCCGGTCGTCACGGCCGGACCATCAAGCGGGCCGCAGCCGGAGGGCCTGCATCCCGCCGTCGACGGCCAGGTCGACGCCCGTCGTGGACCGGGCGAGCGGGCTCGTCAGGTAGGCGACCGCCTCGGCGACCTCCTCCGCCTGCACGAGCCGACCGTGCGGCTGCCGGGCCTCGAGGGCAGCGCGCTCGGCGGCCGGGTCGCCCGCGGTGGACAGCAACCGCGCGACCCACGGAGTGTCGGCCGTACCGGGGTTGACGGCGTTGACGCGGATGCCCTCGCGGATGTGGTCGGCGGCCATCGCGCGGGTCAGGGCGGCGATCGCGCCCTTGGTCGCCGAGTACAGCGCTCGCTGGGGCAGCCCTGCAGTGGCGGCGATCGAGCAGGTGTTCACGATGCTCGCGTTGCCAGAGGCCCGCAGGTGGGGGAGCGCAGCCCGCGACAGCCGGACGGCCCCGAGGACGTTGACCTCGTACACGCGGCGCCACTCGTCGTCGTCGTTGTCCTCGACCGTGCCCTGGGCGCCGATGCCGGCGTTGTTGACCAGGACATCGAGGCCGCCGAGCTGCTCGACGGCGGTGGCGACGGCGGCGCGGACCGACGCGTCGTCGCTGACGTCGCACGTGACCGAGAGGAACCCCTCGGCGGTCGACGGCTGGAGGTCGAGCACGGCGACCGTCGCACCGCGGTCCCGCAGGGCAGCGGCGATCGCTGCGCCGATGCCGGACGCGCCCCCGGTGACGATGGCCCGGACGCCGTCGTGGCTGCCGGCGCTGCCGGAGCCGGTTCCGCCGGCGCTGCTAGTGCGGCCGGCGCCGCCGCCGGTGCCGGCGCTGCCGGTTGCGTCCGCCATCAGGCTGCTCCGACCGTCTGGCGCTGCGAGCCGAGCCCGTCGGCGGTGAGCTCGATGACGTCGCCGGGCTGCAGGTAGGGCGCGTGTCCGGCCAGCGCGACGCCTGCCGGGGTCCCCGTGCTGATGACGTCGCCGGGGTACAGCACCATGAACTGTGACAGGTACCGGACGATCTCCACAGGACGGAAGATCATGTCGGCGGTGGTGCCGTCCTGCCGGACCTCGCCGTTGACGGTCAGCCGGAGCGCGAGTGCCGCGGGGTCGAGGCCGGCGGCGGCGAGCGACCCGGGCGTCACCAGCCACGGCCCGAGCGGGTTGAAGGTCTCGCAGGACTTCCCCTTGTCCCACTGCCCGCCGCGTTCGAGCTGGAACTCCCGCTCGGACACGTCGTTCGCGATGGCGTAGCCGGCGATGGAGGCCTCGGCGTCCGCATCGGTCTCGCAGTACCGAGCCGTGCGGCCGATGACGATCGCGAGCTCGATCTCCCAGTCGGTCTTCCTGCTGTTCCGGGGGATCAGGACCTCGTCGTCGGGGCCGATCACCGTCATCGGGTCCTTCATGAACACGATCGGTTCGGTGGGGATGTCGGCGCCGGTCTCGGCGGCGTGGTCGCGGTAGTTCAGGCCGATGCAGACGACCTTGCCGGGGCGGGCGATCGGTGCCCCGCGCCGCATGCCGTCGGCCCGGTCCCGGCCGATGATCGTCAGGTCGCCGGCGCTGCGGGCGTGGTCGACGCGGCCGACCGGGTCCGAGGCCAGGAAGGACCCGCTGATGTCACTGGTGATCGAGCGGAGGTCGAAGACCTCGCCGTCGGTGTCGATGGCCACGGGGATCTCGCTCCCCGCCGGGCCGAGTCGTGCGAACTGCATCGTTCCTCGCTCTCCGGCTGCGCCAGTGCAGCCAGAAACATCCTATGTCTGCGTGGTCCTCGGGACAAGGTAGATGCGCGCCGCGGTGCCGCCGAAGACGGCGTCGTGCTCGGTCGTCGACAGGTCGGCGAGTGCGTCCGTCGTCCGCTGCACGACCGCCGCGTACCCGGTCGCCAGGGTCGAGACCGGCCAGTCCGAGCCGAACAACGACCGCTCGGGGCCGAACTGCTCCACGACCTCACGGACGTACCGGTCGACCGGGCGGTCGCGCCAGTCCGGTCCGGCCTCGGTGAGCAAGCCGGAGACCTTGCACGTGACGTTCGGGCGTGCAGCGAAGTCGGCCATCCGTCCGGGCCAGGCCGGGTCACCCGTGTCGATCGATGGTTTGCCGGCGTGGTCCAGCACGAACGATGCGTCGGGGACGGCGTCGACCAGGGCCAGCGCGGCCGAGTGCTCTCGGGCGCGGACGAGCAAGTCGAACACCAGGCCGGCACCGGCGAGGGCTCGTACCCCGCGGGCGACGTCGGGGCGGCCGAGCCAGCCGGGGTCCGGTTCGTCCTGTGCCAGGTGCCGGATGCCGACGAGGCGATCACCGCCGGGGAGCGCACGGACGGCGGCGATCCGGTCCGCCACGTCCGGCGCGGTCAGGTCAACCCAGCCGACGACGCCCGCGACGGGGGCGGGCTGCTCGAGGAGCCAGGCCGTCTCGTCGGGATCGTGCACGGCCTGCACGACGATGGTCCGCGTCACGCCGGTGTGCTGCGTCGCTGCGCGGAGGTCGTCCACGTCGAACCGGCGGCGGATCGGGGCGACGGAGTCGTCCATCCAGGGGTACGGCCGGTCGGCGGGGTCCCAGAGGTGGTGGTGAGCGTCGATGATCACGCCCTCATGATGCCCGATTCATCCGATGTCCGCCCGGGTGTGCCAGCCGACGACTTTTCGCGCCCAGCGACACGTCACGGGCGCCTGTCGGCGTGACGTGTCGCTGGGCGCGAAAGTCCGCGGCTCAGACGGCGCCGGGGGCCTCGAGCTCGGCGCGCAGCTCGGCGTCCGACGGCTCGACGAAGTGCTTGCCGTTCGGCAGCACCACGACGGGGATGTTCTTCCGCCCGCTGATCGCCTCGGCACGGTCGGCCGCCGACAGGTCCTGCTCGACGTCGACGTACTCGTAGTCGACGCCGAGGGTGTCGAGCAGCGCCTTGGACCGGCGGCAGTCGCGGCACCAGTCCGCGCCGAACATCGTCACCTTGTCGAACACTTCGGTCGTGGATGCATCGCTCATGCCCAGAGAGTACGTCGGCGGGGCCCCGCGCATTCCCTACGATTGGGGCATGCCGCCAGGACCCGACCCCGAGACGCGATCCTGGGCGTCGGCGGCCGTCCGACGCTTCGCCGCGGTCACGAACCTGCTCGTCGCGGCCCGTCGGTTCCGCATCGTCGGTGGCGACCTCCGCGACGCGTCGGCGCTGCACGGCCTGCTGACCGGCCTCGGTGCGCGCCCGGCCGCGGAGCACGAACCGATCGACCAGCTCTGGTGCCTCGGTTCCCCCGAGGACTCCACCCCCGTCATCGAGCGCGAGGCGGACCGCCCCCGCGGCGCCACGCTCATCGTGATCGACGCCGGCCGGCACCTGCCCGCGGTCGACGAGGACGCCTTCGGCCCCGTCGTCACCGCCCGCCCCGGCGTGCTCGGCGTCCCCATGCTCTCCGACGACGTCTTCCTGGTCTCCACCGGCCGCGACCCCGAGGACGACCCGGCCGCCGACGCCCGGCTGCGCTGGGCACGGCGCTCGATGCCCGTCTCGCGCGCGGTCGCCGCCGAACTCCGCGACGGCGGACTCCTGCGCGGCACCCGCATCGGCGTCGCGATGTTCCTCGAGCCGAAGACGGCGGTGCTGAGCCTGCTCCTCCGCGACGCCGGTGCCGAGGTCGTCGTCTACGCGCACGCCGACGAGACCGACGACGCCGTGGCCGCGTCGCTCCGGGCAGCGGGGCTCACGGTGCACGCGAGCAGCACGGCCTCGCTGCCGGAGCAGAAGGCGCTCGCCCTCGCGATGCTCGACACCCGGCCGCACATCCTGCTCGACGACGGTTCCCACGTCATCCGGCTCGCTCACCAGGAGCGTCCGGACCTGCTGCCGACGATGCTCGGCGCGGCCGAGGAGACCACGAGCGGCCTCCGACCCCTGCGCGTGATGGCGTCGCGGGGCGAGCTCGGCATCCCCGTGGTCGCCGTCAACGACGCCCGCACCAAGACGTTCTTCGACAACCGGTACGGCACCGGGCAGTCGACGGTGTTCGCGATGCTCGACCTGGTCGACGGGCTCCCGTCCGGTACACACCGAGCGATCTCGGGAGGCGCGGCGGTCGTCGCCGGGTTCGGGCACGTCGGCGAGGGGGTCGCGTTGGTGCTCACCGCCCTCGGTTTCCGGGTCACGGTCGCCGAGACCGACCCGGTGCGCGCCCTGCAGGCGCTGTTCGCCGGCCACGCCGTCGCGCCGCTCGCCGAGGCGGTGCAGGACGCCGACCTCGTGGTGAGCGCCACCGGGGTCGCCGACACCATCGACCTGCGCGTGCTGCGCTCGTGCGCGGACGGCGCCGTCGTCGCCGTCGCGGGCGGGGTCGACCACGAGGTCGCGCTCGACGACGCCCGCGCCGCCGGAGCCGGACTGCGGCCAGTGGGTCCGAAGGCCGAGCGCCTCGTGTTCCCCGACGCCGAGGGCGGACCCATCGTGCTCGACCGCGGCGGCTGCATCAACATCACCGCGGCCGAGGGCAACCCGATCGAGATCATGGACCTGTCCTTCGCCGCGCAGCTCGGGGCCGTCCGCATGCTGCTGGAGCGCGGCGACGAACTGGAGCGAGCCGTCGTGCCCATCGATCCCGCGGTCGACGACGCGACCGCCCGCGTGGCGCTCGCCGCGTTCGGAGCGCGCCCCGTTCCTCCCGGCCTTCCAGCCGAACACCCTGCGGACCGCGAGCCGGACGTCCGGACGCGTCGTTTCGGAGACCCCGCATGAGCGCCGTGCACCCGAGCGACGTGCACCCGATCGCCGCGCACCCGCGTGCCGACCACTCCGTCGTCGTGCACTCGGCGCGCGTCGTCGTGCCGATGACCGCGCCCCCGATCGCCGACGGTGCCGTCGCCGTGCAGGACGGCCGCATCCTGCACGTCGGCGACCGGTCCTGGGTCGTCGACCAGCTCGCCCGCTCGGGTGCGACGTTCACCGAACGGCAGTGGCGCGGAGCCCTCCTGCCGGGCCTCGTCAACGCGCACTCGCACCTGCAGTACACCGGCATGGCCAGTGTCGGCCGAGGCCAGTACAACGGTTTCGAGGACTGGGCGTCCGCGTTCAACCAGGACTACGCCGAACCGCACGACTGGCGGGCCGAAGCAGCCGCTGGTGCCGCCGCCTCGATCCGCGGGGGCGTCACGAGCATCGCGGACATCGTCACCGACATCGAGGCCTCCACCGCGCTCGAGGATGCCGGGCTCGGCGGCATCGCCTACTGGGAGGTGATGGACTGGGAGAACGACGCCTGGCAGTCGCACGGCCGCGACCAGGTGCTCGACGAACTCGCCCGGATCCCGACGAACCCCGGCGCCGGTCTGTCGCCGCATGCGCCGTACTCGCTCGAGGTCGCGCCCCTCCTCGAACTCCCCGACATCGTCCGGCAGCGTGGGCTCCGCCTGCACCTGCACCTCGGCGAGGCCGCCTTCGAAGGTGAGCGCATCGCCCTCGGACCGGTCCCCGGACTCGACGGCGTCGACGGCGTCGGCCACGGCAACGACTGGCACCTGGCGAACGTGCCCTCGTTCCGGGCGCTCCGGGCACTCGGGTTCGGGGCGAGCGCCACCGCGTTCGTCGACCGGCTCGGGGTGCTCGGCCCGGACTGCCACATCGCGCACGGCGTGTACATGACCGCTGCCGACCGGGCGCTCCTGCGCGCTCGCGGCACCGCAGTCGCACTGTGCCCGCGGTCGAACGCCGTCATCGGCCTCGACCCGCCTCCCGTCGCCGACTACCTGCGCGAGGGCAGCCCGATCGCCATCGGCACCGACTCGCTGTCGTCGTCACCGTCCCTCGACCTGATGGCCGACGTCACGGCGTTGCACCGGATCGCCCGTGCCCAGGGCTACGGGCACCGGGACCTGCACGAGCGGCTCCTGTCTGCGGCGACGCTCGGTGGTGCGCACGCCATGGGACTCGCCGTCGGCCCGGACCGCATCGGCCACCTCGCCGTGGGCGCCCGCGCCGACCTGGCCGTCTTCGACGTCGACGCCCGGACCGTGCCCGACGCACTCGCCGAGCTCGTCGAGGACGGTGCCGGGCGTGCGTCCGCGACCGTCATCCGTGGGGTCGTCCGCGCCGTCGACGGAGCACTGACCGGCGTGCCCGCGTCATCGCCCGACCGCCCCGCCCGCCCTGTCATCCCTGTGGAGGAATCATGACCGAGACCGCACCCCGCCCCGGCATGGCCGCCCGTCGCACCGTCGACGGCGAACTGATCGAGTGGCTCGACGTGCCGAAGCGCGCCATCGCCCTCGGCATGGAGCCGCACCCCGAAGGTGGTTGGTACGTCCGCACCTGGACCTCGCCGGCCACGGTGACGACGCCCGCGGGGGACCGCCCCGCCGCGACCCTGATCCACTTCCTGCTGCCCCCGGGCGAGGCCTCGGCCTGGCACCGGGTGACGAGCGACGAGATCTGGATGTGGCACGGTCCGGACACCGTCGAGCTCGAACTCGGCGGCTCCGGCGATGCTCCCGAGCCCGGTGCGCGGATCACCCTCGGGCCCGACGCCGGACGTGACCGGGTGAACGACGCACAGGCGTTCGTGCGCGGCGGCGTGTGGCAGCGGACGATCCCGAACGACGGCGAGGTGCTGCTGAGCTGCCTGGTGTCGCCGGGCTTCTCGTTCGAGGACTTCACGATGGCCGACTGACGTACCGGCAAGCCGATCATCCTCGTGCACGACGCGGGCGACGACGCGACGGTCCGCGCGATCCACCGGCGCTTCCGGCGGCACAGCTTCGCACCAGGGGGTTCTCGTGTCAGCGCGCCGCTGCTCGTCGAGGATCCGGTGCCTCGTGACTCGGCGTCGTCCTACTTCGTCCAGGCGGCCGACCTGGTCGCGTACGCGGGGTTCCGGCGGTTCCAGTCGCCTGGCCCGAAGAGCGGCAGCGTCTGCGACGAGACGATGTGGGACGAGCTGCGGCCCGTCTGGCGCACCGAGGTGACGAACGCTCGGCGCGACGCCATCGTCGTCTGGCCGTGATCGCGTTCGGGAGCGTTCCGAGAACAGAAAGGGGGCGCCCCGTGCTGGGACGCCCCTTGATCTCAGACCTTAGCCGAGCATGCGCTCGGTTCAGCCCGCGTCGCCAGATTACCAGCCAGACGTCGACCCGTCGACTGGTGTGTGACACGAGACCGGGTCACGAGGGGCACCCGGAGTCGCGTTGGTATCCCACCGCGAAGTACACTTCGACCTGCCCCCACCCCCCTCGCACGAAGGCCCGACCGTGACCCGATCCCTCCGCCTCACCCTCGCCGTCGCAACAGCCGCGGTCGCCGCCCTCGCCCTGACGTCGTGCGCCGCCGGCAGCGGCAGCAACGAAGACGGCACCGTCACCGACGGCAAGCTGACGGTCGCCACCGGTGAACCGGCGTACTCGCCGTGGATCGAGGACAACAAGCCGGAGTCCGGCAAGGGCTTCGAGTCCGCCGTCGCCTACGCGGTCGCGAAGGAGATGGGCTACGCCAAGTCCGACGTCGTGTGGAAGCGCAGCACCTTCGACAGCGCGATCGCACCGGGCCCGAAGGACTGGGACCTCAACGTCCAGCAGTTCTCGATCGACGCGAAGCGCAAGAAGGCCGTCGACATGTCGAGCGCGTACTACACGACCACGCAGGCCGTGGTGACGACCAGCACCTCGAAGGCCGTCGACGACACGAGCATCGCCGCCCTCAAGAAGGACGCGATCGGCGTCGCCACCGGGTCCACGTCGATCGCCAGCGTGAAGAGCGTGCTCGGGATCACCCCGCAGGTCTTCAACTCGAACGACGACGCCGTCCTCGCACTGAAGTCGGGCCAGATCGACGCGATCGTCACCGACCTGCCGACGGCGTTCTACATGGCCGCAGCGCAGCTCGACGACGGCACGGTGTCGGCGCAGTTCCCGTCCGACGGCAAGGGCGACCAGTTCGGCTTCGTCCTGCCGAAGGGCTCGGAGCTCACGAGCAAGGTGGACAAGGCACTCAAGTCGCTGACGGACGACGGCACGCTCGAGGACCTGCAGACCAAGTGGCTCTCCTCGGAGACCAACACCCCGGTCCTGAAGTAACCGCATGACCGTGCCAGCAGGCGCCGGGACCCCGGTCGCCGCAGCCGCGCCGAGCCAGGTCGAGCTCGAACGTCGGCTCTACCGCCGGCAGCGCGGACGCCGGTCGATCGTGGTGTCGGTGGTGTCGACGCTCGTGGTGATCGCGATCGCCTACTTCGGCGTCGTGAACACCCCCGGCTGGGCAGCGGTCCAGCAGTCGTTCTTCGACCCGCAGACAGCGATCGACACGTTCCCGGACATCCTGCTGGGCCTCTGGCTGAACGTCCGGATCCTGTTCTTCAGCGCCATCGGCGTCGCCGTGTTCGGCACCCTGCTCGCAGTGGTGCGGGGGCTGCGGAACCCGGTCTTCTTCCCGCTGCGGACCTGTTCCGCGGCCTGCCGCTCATCATCGTGCTCTACCTGGTCGGCTACGGGATCCCCGGTCTCGGGGTGTTCCCGCGGTTGCCCGCCGAGGTCTGGGGCACCATCGCGATCGTCCTGACGTACTCGTCGTACATCGCTGAGGTCCTGCGTGCCGGCATGGAGGCCGTGCACCCCTCGCAACGTCTGGCCGCGCGGTCGCTCGGGCTCTCGCACGCCAAGACGCTGCGACTCGTGGTGCTGCCGCAGGCGATCCGCAAGGTCACACCGGCACTGATGAACGACTTCGTCTCGATGCAGAAGGACGTCGGCCTGGTGTCGATCCTCGGCGCCGTCGACGCGGTCCGTTCGGCGCAGATCGCGCAGGCGGAGACCTACAACTTCACGCCGTACTTCGTCGCGGGGCTGCTGTTCGTGGTGATCAGCCTGCCGCTGATCCGCGTCACGGACGCGATCGCGCGCCGCCAGCAGCGGCGCGAGCAGATCGGAGGGACCGTATGAGCGAGGTCGGCCAGGAGGCCCGTGGTGCGTCCGGTGCGGACGCTGCGGTCCTCGAGCTGCGCGGGTTGCGCAAGGCCTTCGGCGAGCACGAGGTCCTGCGCGGCATCGACCTGACGCTGCACCGCCACGAGGTCATCTGCGTCATCGGGGCGTCCGGCTCGGGCAAGTCGACCCTGCTCAAGACGGTGAACCTGCTCGAGGGCATCGACGACGGCGAGATCCTGCTGCAGGGCACCGACATCGCCGATCCCCGCGTCGCGGTCGACGGTGTCCGTGCGCGGATCGGCGTGGTCTTCCAGCAGTTCAACCTGTTCCCGCACATGCGCGTGCTCGACAACGTGACGCTCGCCTCACGGCAGGTGCACGGCGTCGGCCGGGCCGAGGCCGAGGCGACCGCGCGTCGGCTGCTCGAACGGATCGGGCTGGCGGAGTTCGCCGACGCCTACCCGGACCGGCTCTCCGGCGGCCAGCAGCAGCGCGTGGCCATCGTCCGGGCGATCGCGTCCGACCCCGAGCTCCTGCTGCTCGACGAGGTCACGAGTGCCCTCGACCCCCAGCTCGTCGGTGAGGTGCTCGACCTGGTCACGGAGCTGAAGCGGCAGGGGTCGACGATCCTGATGACCACGCACGAGATGCACTTCGCGCGGAACGTGGCCGACCGGATCGTGTTCCTGCACCGGGGAGAGGTCGTCGAGCAGGGCGTCCCCGCCCAGGTCCTCGACGCCCCGCAGCACCCGGCGCTGGTCGAGTTCCTCTCCCGCGTCCACGCCTAGGACCAGACCGGGCGACTACGCGACGGGAGCCGGGACGGCGGGCGTGGGCCGGGCCTCTCCCCACCGTCACGGCCGGCTCGCCGCTGGCGCGTCGACCCGGAACCGGCGGCGTGGGCCCAGGTCGTCATCGGCGACCACCTCGGGGACGTGGGATCCGCGACCTGCCGGCAGGAACACGGCGACGAGTGCCGAAGCCGCGACGACGGCCGCTCCGACCAATACGGCGGGCTGTGCCGCGTCGACGTAACCGGTGGGCGTGAGCTGGCCGCCGGCACCGGTGAACACGGCGGTGAGCACCGCGATGCCGAGTGCGACGCCGATCTCGCGCAGGGTGGAGTTCGCGCCGGAGGCCTTCGCGTGGTCGTCCTGCGGCATCCGCGCGAGCACGGCGGTCGAGATCGGCCCGAACACGGCGCCCATGCCGATGCCGGCGAGCAGGAAGCCGGGCAGGAGGCCGGTGAAGGTGACGTCGGCGGACATCGTGGCGGCGATCCAGAACAGTCCGGCGGACAGGAACGCCATGCCGCCGGCGATGAGCACCCGGGTGCCGACCCGTGGTGCGATGATCCCGGCGAGCGGCGCGACGACCATCGGTGCGAGCGTCCACGGCATCGTCCAGACGCCGGCCTCGAGCGGTGACCGGCCCTGCACCACCTGCAGGAACTGGATCAGGATGAAGACCGACCCGAACGCGCCGAACGAGAACGTCATGGCGACGAGGTTGGCGAGGGTGAAGCTGCGGTCGCGGAAGAACCGGAGTGGCAGGAGCGGTGCGGCCGTCGTGGCCTGGCGGACGACGAACGCGACGAGCAGTGCGCCGCCACCGATGAGGCCGACCAGCACCTCGGTGCTCGTCCAGCCCGCGTCGTTGCCGCGGACGATGCCGAACACGACGCCGAGCACCCCGAGACCCGCGAACACGACGCCGAGGACGTCGGTCCGGACCCGGGCGCCACGGGTGTTCGGCAGGGCGAACAGGGCGAGCGGGATCGCGATCACGCCGACGGGAACGTTGAGCCAGAAGATCGCCTCCCAGCTCCAGCTCTCGACGACGGCTCCGCCGATGAGCGGGCCGAGCGCGACGCCGAGGCCGGAGATGCCGCCCCAGACGCCGATGCCCACGGTCCGCAGGCGGTCCGGGACGCTGCCGACGAGCAGGGTCAGCGACAGGGGCATGATCGCCGCGGCGCCGGCCCCCTCGACCGCGCGCCAGACGATGAGGGCGGTCGGGTCGGTGCTCATCGCGGCGAAGGCCGATGAGACGGTGAAGACGCCGATGCCGGCGATGAACAGGTGGCGGCGGCCGATGCGGTCGCCGAGGCCGACGGCCAGCAGCATCAGGGCGGCGAAGGCGAGCGTGTAGGCGTTGGTGATCCACTGCAGCTCCTCGACCGAGGCGCCGAGGTCGGCGTGCACGGCGGGGAGTGCGCTGGTGACGACGAGGTTGTCGAGCGTCGCCATGAACATCGGGAGGGACGCGGCGGCGATCGCGAGCCAAACGGGGATGCGTCGGGACATGGTGTCTCCAGTCGTTGGTAATCCGATGATTACTTGTCTCACCGGACTGTAGTAATCGACTGATAACATGTCAACCATGAGCACGGAGACAGCCGTCCGGATGCCGGCAGCGCAGCGTCGCGCGATGATCCTCGAAGCCGCACGCGGGGTGTTCGGCCGCCAGGGGTACCACGGCACCACCACCGACCAGATCGCCTCGGCGGCGGGCATCAGCCAGCCGTACGTCGTCCGGATGTTCGGGTCGAAGGAAGCGCTGTTCCTCGAGGTCTTCCGCGACACCCTCGGCATCCTGCTCGACGCCTGGCGCGAGACCCTGACGACCCTCGGCCCGGATGACGTGCCGGCGCACGTCATCGGTGAGCAGTTCGTCGACCTCGCTGCCGAGCAGGGCCTGCACACCGTGCTGCTGCAGGGGTTCGTCTCCGGTGCCGAGCCCGCGATCGGTGCGGCCGCACGCGACGGCTTCCTCGAGATCTACCGGTTCCTGCGGGACGAGGCGGGGATCCCGGACGACCAGGTGCAGGGCTTCCTCGGCAGCGGGATGATCTTCGCGATCATGCTCGCGATCGACATGCCCGCACGGTTCGACGAGGACCGCGACGCGGCGGACCTGCTCCGTGCGACGTTCGGCGCGAAGTGCGGGCAGGTGCTCGACCTGGTGCGGCCGAGCGCGGCAGACCCGGGCGCAGGGCACCCGGGCGCAGGGCACCCGGGCGCAGGGCACCCGGGTACAGGGCACCCGGGCGCAGGGCACCCGGGCGCCGCCCGCCCACGCGCCTAGAGCGTCAGCAGCACCTTCCCGACGACCTCGCCGTCGCGGACCTTCCGGTGCGCCTCCTCGACCTCGGCGAGTGGCAGGACGGTGTCGATCACCGGGCGGACGCTGCCGTCGGCGACGAAGGGCCAGACGTGCTCACGGACGGCGGCGACGATCGCGGCCTTCTCGGCGAGCGGCCGGGCGCGCAGGGTCGTCCCGCTGATCGACGCCCGCTTCCGCATCAGGGCGCCGAGGTCGAGCTCGGCGGTGCTGCCGCTGCCCGAGGCGATGACGGCGATGTGCCCGTTGGGTGCGAGGGCCTGCAGGTTCCGCGCCAGGTACGACGGTCCGACGACGTCGAGCACCACGTCGACCCCGACGCCGTCCGTGAACGCGAGGACGCGCTCGACGAAGTCCTCGGTGCGGTGGTCGACCACCAGATCGGCACCCAGGTCACGCGACGCCTGGACCTTGCGGTCACCGCCGCTCGTCGCGATCACCGTGGCACCGAGGGCCTTCGCCCACAGGACGGCGTGCGAGCCCATGCCGCCGGTGCCACCGTGCACGAGCAGGGTCTGCCCGGGGCGGAGTCCGGCGAGCATGCCGATGTTCGAGTACACGGTGCAGGCGGCTTCGGGCAGGCCGGCAGCCTCGACCAGGTCGACCGCGTCGGGGACCGGCAGCACCTGCGTCGCGGGAGCCACGACGAGCGAGGCGTAGCCGCCGCCGGACAGCAGGGCGCACACGCGGTCGCCGACGGCCACCGAGGTCACCCCGTCGCCGAGTGCCCGGACGGTGCCGGAGACCTCGAGCCCGAGGATCTCCGAGGCTCCGGGCGGCGGCGGGTAGTTCCCCGCGCGCTGCTGCAGGTCGGCGTTGTTCACCCCGGCGGCGGCGACCTCGATGAGCACTTCGCCCGCGGCGGGCACCGGGTCGGGCAGATCGGTCACGGACATGGTGGTGTCGTCGAACGTGATGGCGCGCATGCCCTCGACGGTACGCCGGGCGGCCGGTCATCCTGTGAGTGCCCCATGTACGCTCGATGACGGATCTGCACCTCATCCGGGGGAGTGCGGACCGATCGAGGGGGACTCTCCACCATGCCGAAGAACAAGTTCATCGCGCTCGCCACCGCTGGCCTCGCGCTCACCCTGCTCGCCGGTTGCTCGACCGGGCCGTCGAAGGCCGACCAGTGCACCCAGTTCGAGAAGACGGTCAAGTCCGCCGCCGAGGGCGTGCAGTCCGAAGCCGCGAACCTGCAGTCCGACCCGGACGCCGCCGTCACGAAGCTCAAGGAGCTCGACGAGAAGATCTCCGACGGCGTCGACGACCTGTCCGACGACGCCCTGCAGGACAAGGGCGAGGCGTTCGAGGACGCCTACGGCGACCTCGTCGACCAGATCGAGGACATCGCGAAGGACCCGCAGTCGGCGGACGTCTCGGCGCTCACGAAGTCCAGCACCAAGGTGCAGGACGCCGGCAATGCCTTCCAGAAGGAGTGCAACTCCTGATGCGCCGCACCCTCACCGCGGTGACCACGGCGCTCGTCGCCGTGGCGCTGCTGGCGGGCTGCTCCGGCGGCTCGTCCAGCGATGGCGGCTCGTCCGACGACGGCGCCCCGACGGAGACGTCGAAGACGTCCGCCCCGTCGAAGACCTCGGCCGCCGCTCCCGCGCAGACCAAGACCGAGGCGTGCGCCCTGGTCGAGAACGAGCTCAAGTCGTTCATCGCCGAGCAGACGTCGTCCTCGGCGCCGGCGGACCCCGCTGCGCGGGCGAAGCTGGTCGGCGAGTTCACCGACCGTCTCGACGCCGCGCTGCCGAAGGTCACCAACGACGACGTCCACGACGCCTTCGAGGACTTCACCGAGGACGCGAAGGCGTACGCCTCGGCGCTCACCTCCAGCGGCTCGAGCGACTCCGCCGAGGCGAAGGACGCCCAGACCGACGTGCAGTCCTCGCTCAACGAGGTCTCGGCGGTCTGCCCGAGCAACTAGTCGCCACACCCGGCCCCGACACCACGACGCCCCGCAGCTCCGACCGGAACTGCGGGGCGTCGTCACGCGTCGTGGAGCGGCAGGACGAAGGCGACTCAGACGGCCGCCGGCTGCGACGCGTCCAGACGGGCGACGTCCTCCGGCCGCAGCTTCACGGTCGGTGCGGTCAGCGAGTTGAGGATCGACTGCGGCCGCGACGCCCCGGGGATCGGGACGACCACGTCGCTCTTCTGCAGCTCCCACGCGAGCGCGATGACCTGCGGGGTCACGCCACGGTCGCGTGCGATGTACGCGAAGTCCTCGTAGGCGGTGCCGAGGTCGGCGGCGCTCGCGATGCCACCGAGCGGGCTCCACGGCAGGAACGCGATCCCGAGCTCGTCGCAGAGCTCGAGTTCCGGCTCGCTCGACCGGAACTTCGGCGAGAACTGGTTCTGCACCGAGGCGAGTCGTCCGTCGAGGACCTCGTTCGCCGTCCGGATCTGGTCGGGGTCCGCGTTCGAGATGCCGGCCATCCGGATGACGCCCTCGTCGAGCAGCTCGCCGAGCGCGCCGACCGACTCGGCGTAGGGGACCGCGGGGTCCGGACGGTGGAACTGGTACAGGCCGATCGCCTCGACGCCGAGGCGCTTCGCCGACGCCTTCG
Source organism: Curtobacterium sp. NPDC089991 (assembly GCF_044748425.1). NCBI lineage: Bacteria > Bacillati > Actinomycetota > Actinomycetes > Micrococcales > Microbacteriaceae > Curtobacterium > Curtobacterium sp. NPDC089991. The sequence continues at coordinate 43,078 of NZ_JBIVGB010000008.1, read as the reverse complement.
CTGCCTGCTTCAGGTACTCCGGGTGGCCGTTCTGCGCCCAGGCGCCGGCCTCCGGTCGCAGGTGTCCGCCCTTCGTGGCGATGAGGATCGACTCGGTGTCGCCGTGGAACTCGCGGACCGCCCGGGCGATGAGCTCCTCGTTGTGCCCCACCTCGTCGTGGGCGGCCAGGTGGTACGCGTCCGCGGTGTCGATGAGCGTGACACCGTTCTCGAGCGCGGCGTGGATGGTCGCGATGGACTGTCGTTCGTCGGGGCGCCCTTCGATCGACATGGGCATCCCGCCCAGACCGATGGCGCTGACCGACACGTCTCCGATGACTCGTTGCTTCATGGCCCCAGCATGCGCCGGGGCTGCGCGGTCGCGCACAGGGTGCGTCGCGCAGTGGTGGTGACCACCCGCCGACCGGGAGGCCCGTGGCGGCCCCGCCCCGCGCCTCCCGTCCGCCATCCGGTCCCGTCCACCGCGCCCGCTCCGTTCAGCGCCGCGCCCAGCTCGGCGCGTGCTCCGGAAGCGGCCCGAACGCGATGCCCCGGGCGTAGAGACCCCGCGACGGCGGCACGTACCGGGCGAGCAGCACGGGCAGCAGCGGTGGCCCGTCCTGCAGCCGTCCGGCGAACGCCCGCTCGAACACGACGCGGTGCAGCACGGCCTGCGCCGACTGGACGATCACTGCCGGCGGCCTCCGGCGGCGTTGCACCGCGGCCAGCGCACCGTCCAGCCCCGCACCTCGGAGCCCGTGCCGCAACGACGGAACCAGGATCCCCGCCGTCGCCACGGCGTCCTGCACCGCCAGGTTGATCCCCACCCCACCCACGGGCGACATCGCGTGCGCCGCGTCGCCGATGCACAGCAGCCCCGGCAGCCACCACCGCCGCAACCGGTCCATCCGGACGGCGAGCACGTGCACGTCGTCCATCGACCCGATCGCGTCGACCCGGTCGGCGAAGTCCGGACGGAGCCGCGCCACCCGCTCCCGGAAGGCGTCGATCCCCTCGGCCCGCAGCGCCGCGTCCGAGCCCTTCGGAGCGAAGTACGCGACCTGGTGGTAGTCGGGCCGCGGGAAGCTCAGCAGCACGTCGTTGCCCGAGAACGCGGGGGTCAGGGCGCTCGCCGCGTCGCCCGACCGACGGGGGAGCCGGAACCACCAGGTGTCGAACGGCACCGGGAACGCCCGCGGCACGAGCCCCGCCGCCCGGCGCAGGACCGAGTTCCGTCCGTCGCACGCGATCACGACGTCGGCGCGGAGTTCCTCGGGTTCGCCGCTGCCGTCGCGCCGGCGGAGGTGCACCCCGGTGACGGTGCCGTTCTCCTCGATGAGCCCGGTCGCCGCGAGGCCCATCGCGATGTCGAACGACGGTTCCTGCCGGGCAGCGGTCACGAGCAGGTCGAGCAGGTCCCACTGCGGCACCATCGCCACGTGGTCGTACGGAGGATCCAGCCGCGAGAAGTCGCCGAGCAGCAGCCGTGACCCGTCGGACATGGGCAGGGAGAAGTCGTCGAGCCGTGACTGCGGCAGGGCCCGGAAGCGCTCGCCGAGGCCGAGCTCGTCGAGCAGCCGGATCGTCGAGGCGTGCACGGTGTCGCCGCGGAAGTCCCGGTTGAAGTCGTCGTGCTGCTCGATGACGCGCACCGCGATGCCGGCCCGGGCGAGCAGCAGACCGAGGACGACCCCGGCGGGGCCACCACCGACCACCGCGACCGTCGTCCGCGACACCGTCACCATGCCGTGGACGCTACGCCCTGTCGGACCCGCGCACTGTGCGCACGCACGACGCGACAGGACACGAGGTGATCACCTCGTGTCCTGTCGGAGAAGTGGTGCGCGTCGGCGCTAGGCGCTCGCGGACACCGAGGACGACGCGGTCTCGTCGTCGGCGGCGTTCGCGAAGACGACCCCACCCCACGTGATGACGGCGATCGCGAGCACGAAGCCGACCGCGGCGATCCACCACGACGACTTCCGACGGATCCACGCGCCGATCGCCAGCACGATCGTGGCGACGCCGATCACGAACGCGCCGCCGACCGCGATGGCCGTGCCGCCGATGTACCCGCCGGGCGAGCACCCGGCCGAGGCATCGCAGGTCGCGGTCGCCGAGATGACCGCGATGATGCCGACGACGGCGGTGACGATCGTCATCACGGCGCCGAAGGCCAGCAGCAGCACGGTCGAGATCCGGTCGGCGAGCTTCGCCGGCGGGAACAACGTGGTGCCGCTGTGCTCCCAGGCCGCGCGCTGCGGGTCCTGGGGGCCGGGCGAGGACTGCGGCGGACCGCCGGGGACGTTGGACCAGGTCATGGGAGCAGTCCTACCGCGCTTCCACGCCGAACGCCTGTGCGAGCCGCTGGATCTTCTGCGCCCGACCCAGGCGGGGCAGGTCGGAACCGTCGCGGATGACCTTGCCGCGGGCCTCGAAGTCGTCGAGGAAGTCCTGCGCCCAGGCGACGTCGGTCGGGGTGGGGGAGATGACCTCGTTGATGACGGGCAGCTGCTCGGTGTCCAGGCAGAGCTTGCCGGTCAGGCCGAGTGACACCGCGACCTGGGACTGCTCGCGCAGGATCGGGTGCGACGACCCCACCGTCGGGCCGTCGATCGGGCCGGGCAGGTCGCCGACGCGCGAGGCGACGACGAGCTTCGACCGCGGGTACGCCATCGCCAGGGTGTCGGCGCTCGTGCCGGTGTCGCGGCGGTAGTCGCCGGAGCCGAACGCCAGCCGGAACGCGCCCTGGGCCCGCGCGATCGAGACGGACTCCTCGATGCCGAGCGCCGACTCGACCAGGGCGATCACCGGGGTCTGGCCGCCGAGCCGGTGCCACGTGTCGGTGACCTGGGCCGGGGACTCGGTCTTCGCGAGCATCACGCCCTGCAGTCCGGGCAGGCCGCGGAGTTCTTCGACGTCGTCGGCCCAGAAGTCGGTCGTGACGTCGTTGATCCGGACCCAGGCCTCGCCGCCTCCGGCCAGCCACGCGGCGACGCCCTGCCGTGCCGAGGGCTTGGCGGCGGGGTCGACGGCGTCCTCGATGTCCAGGATGATCTGGTCGGCGCGGGACCGCTGGGACTTATCGAACCGGTCGGTCGCGGTGCCGGAGACGAGCAGCCACGAGCGGGAGATCTCGGCGGGGACCGATCGACGCCGGTTCGGCGTGGGGGCGGACGGGGTGGTGCGGTCGTCGATGGCCATGCCCCGTTGGTACCACATCGGACGCGTCGGGCGCGGACCGGAGTGCTTCACCGTGTACCGGAAACCCCGAAACCTCGGTTCATTGCCAGAGAGGGCGCTCGTTCCCGCCTACAGTGTCGGATGTGTGGCGAGCGGACAGGGTGACCGACGGTGAGGACGACGTGAACGACGACGTCCCCGTCGAGGGTGCCCACGAGCGCCCGGATGACGAGCGAGACGACCGCGGTCAGCGCGACCACCGCGACGAGCGAGACGACCGAGACGAGCAGCAGGACGTGGACGAGGACCGGACCGACGACGAACCGGACCGCACGCTCCGCCCGGAACTGCAGCTGACCAGCCCGCAGGCGATCAGCCTCGGCGATCCCCGGCTGCAGGCGGGCAACGCGGCCGAACCGACGTGGGACGGCTGGCGCGGCCAGCTCACCGGCGTCGGCGGCACGAGCCCGCTCACCCACTTCAGCGACCACCCCCGCGCGCGCATCGAACTGTCGACGACGCACCCGGGCGGCCTCGCCCAGTTCATCACCGGCAAGACCACCCTGCTGTCCAGCCTGATCCGCGACGAGGTGGCGCTCCGTGCCGCCCGCGTCGCCGCCGGCCAGGTCGAGGCGAAGGGCACCGAGCTCGCCACCGTGCGCGGGATCGACGCCGTGAAGCTCGGCATCGGCATGGCCGACTGGAAGCACGGCGACGAGCAGTTCCGCGGCCCGGTGCTCCTGCGCCCGCTGGCGATCCGCCGCCACGGCCGCGACTTCGAGGTCCGGCTGCTCGGCGAACCGGTGCTCAACCCGGGTCTCGCCGACGCCCTGCACGAGCAGTTCGGCGTCATCCTCGACGCGCAGTCCTTCGTGGCGCTCGCGCAGCAGGACGGCTCGTTCACCCCGAACCCCGTCATCGACCGCCTGCGTGGCCTGACCGCGCACATCCCCGGCTTCTCCGTGCACGCCCGGCTCGTGGTCTCCACGTTCGCCGAGGTCGCGACCGGTCTGGTCGAGGACACCGGCGACCTGTCCCACCCCGTGCTCGACGCCCTGGCCGGCAACCCGAGCGCCAAGTGGCAGGTCGAGCAGTCGTACCACCCGGTCGAGCAGACCCCGTCGGACGAGCGCAGCCCGGAGACCGACACGCTGCTGCTCGACGCCGACGACGAGCAGGAGAACGTGATCGCGCAGATCGCGGCCGGCAACTCCATCGTCGTCAAGACCCTGCCCGGCACCGGCGGCACCCAGACGATCGTGAACGCGCTGGGCGGCTTGGTCGCCGCGAACAAGCGCGTCCTCGTGGTGAGCCCGCGCCGTGCGACCCTGCGGGGCATCGCGGCGCGCTTCGGCGAGGTCCAGCTGCCCGGCGTCGCGGTCACGCCGTCGACCCTGCGCCGTGACGTCGTCCGTGCCATCGCCCGGAACGAGAAGGCGGCCCGTCCGAACCTGCGCGAGGTCGACGACGCCCTGGTCCGGCTCCGCAAGGTCCTGAAGGACTACCGCGGTTCACTGACCCGCAAGGACGCCGACTTCGGCGTCTCGGTGCTCGACTGCCTGGTCGAGCTCTCGCGCCTGTCGCTCCTGCCGGTCCCGCCGTCGACGACCGCGCGGCTGTCGAAGCAGTCCGTGGCGTCCATGGTCGAGGGGCGCTCGCGCGTCGCCGAGACGATGGTCAGCGCGGCCAACCTCGGTGAGTTCCGCTACGGCCCCGACGACTCGCCCTGGTACGGCGCGAAGTTCTCCACCAGCGACGGTGCCCAGCGCGCCCACCGCATCGCGAAGGACCTCGACTCCGACGGGCTGCCGACGCTGCTCCGCCGGGCGCACGACCTGGTGAGCTCGACGCACATGCGCCAGTTCACGACGATCAACGAGCTCGGCATCTACCTGCGCCTGCTCACCGAGATCCGTGACACCCTCGACCGCTTCCTGCCGGTGGTCTTCGACCGTTCGGTGTCCGAGCTCGTCGCCGCCACCGCCCCTCGTGGCGAGGGCGCTCCGATGTCGTCGACGAACCGCCGTCGCCTGAAGAAGCTCGCTCGCGAGTACGTCCGCCCCGGCGTGCACGTCTCCGACCTGCACGAGGCCCTGACCCGGGTGCAGCAGCAGCGCGTGCTCTGGCAGCGCTACGTCGCCGCCGGCGTGAACCCCGAGGTGCCCACGGGCATCGCGGACGTGCAGGTGCTGTTCTCGAACGTCGCCGAGGACCTCGCGCGCCTCGACGAGCCGCTCGGCCGGACCGAGCGCGATCGTCAGCTCGCGAACACCCCGGTCGACCAGCTCGTCCCCACCATCGCCGAGCTCGCGGCCGAGTCCGACGTCCTGCACAACCTGCAGGAGCGCACCGAGCTCATGCAGACCCTGCGCGACCTGCAGCTCGAGCCGCTCATCACCGACCTGGCGAACCGGCACGTGCCGGACCTCCAGGTACCGGCCGAGCTCGAACTGGCCTGGTGGCAGTCCGCGCTCGAGACCATGCTCGAGTCCGACCGGGCCCTGCTCGGCGCCAACACCGACATGCTCGACCGGGTCGAGGCCGACTTCCGCCTCGTCGACGACGCCCACGCGGCCGGGGTCTCCCAGGGCCTGGCATGGCAGCTCGCCGAGAACTGGAAGGTCGGACTCGTCGACTGGCCGGAAGAGGCCACAGCGCTGAAGACCCAGCTGCGCGAGGGTGCGATCACCTCGCGGCTGCTCCAGGACTCCGCACCGCACCTGTCCCGGTCGATCGCGCCCGTGTGGCTCGCGAGCCCGTACGAGGTGTCGCAGATCGCCGACACGATGCCGTTCGACACCGTGATCCTGGTCGACGCCGGCGCCGTGACGATCGCCGAGACCGTCGGAGCAGTCCGTCGTGCGCGCCAGACCGTCGTCTTCGGTGACCCGGTCACGCAGACGCCGTCGCCGTTCCGCATCGCCGTCGACCCCGAGCACCGTGCGCTGCAAGTCGACGAGGGCACCCTCGACGCCTTCCACGCCGACTCCGCCCTGGCGAAGCTCTCCACGCTGCTGCCGACCCTGTCGCTCTCGCGGTCGTACCGCGCCGGCGGCGAGGACCTGGCCGAACTCGTGAACCGTCGCTTCTACGGCGGCAAGATCGAGTCGCTGCCGTGGGCCGGCTCGTTCCTCGGGCACGGCTCGATCGCGCTCGACTACGTCAGCGACGGCAAGGCCGTGCCGGACCCCGAGTCCGGCGCCGTCGAGAGCGTCGACGCCGAGGTGGACCGCGTCGTCCGCCTCGTCATCGACCACGCCCGCACCCGCCCGTCCGAGTCGCTCATGGTCATCACCGCCTCGGCGAAGCACGCCGTGCGCGTCGAGCAGGCCGTGCTGACCGCGGCGCAGGGCCACAAGGACCTGACCGAGTTCGTCATCGGCGACCGCGCCGAGCCGTTCATCGTGGCGACGCTCGAGCAGTCGGTCGCGCAGAGCCGCGACCGCGTCGTGTTCTCCATCGGCTACGGCCGCACCCCGCACGGCCGCGTCCTGCGGGACTTCGGTCCGCTCGGCAAGCCCGGCGGCGAGCGGCTGCTCGCGGTCGCGATGACCCGTGCGCGCCGCTCGATGGTGATCGTGACGTGCTTCCAGCCGTCCGACATCGAGGCCGAGCGCATGGGCCACGGCACCGTCGCCCTCGCCGAGATCCTGGCCGAGGTGCGTGCGCGCACCACCGCCGAGTACGTGCCGGACGACTCCGACCCGCTGCTCGTCGACCTGGCCCGCCGACTCGAGATGCGCGGCATCCCGGTCGCGCTCGGACACCGCGGCAAGCTCGGCCTGGTGGCCGCGCACGGCGGGGTCTGCGTCACGATCGAGACCGACGCGTCGCTGGTCAAGGGGTCGCTGCGCGAGTCACTCCGCCTCCGCCCGGAGGTCCTGCGCCGACTCGGATGGCACTACGTCCGCGTGCACGCGTTCCAGCTGTTCTCCGACCCGGACCGTGTCGCGAACACCGTCGCCGCCGTGCTCGGTGTCGACCGTGGCGCCACGCAGGAGATCTCGATCCCGCCGATCCCCGCCCGCCGATGACTCCTCGGGCGAGTCGGCGGGCCTCCCGGCCCGCCGGTCCGGTGACGCCGGAGACGGCCCAGCTGGTGGGCACGTGGACGCGAGCCGACGACGCGTCGTCAGCCGCGCCTCCCGTCCGGTCAGCGTCTCCGGAACGCGAGACGGACGACCTGTCGGGAGGCCCGGTGCAGCGCCGCAGACGCGTCACCACCCAGCCGGTGCCGGGCTCGGACCCCACCCCCGCGCCGGAGCCGGCGCGCCACGGATCCGGCGAGAACGATGTCCGTCTCCGGGCGGACGTCCCGCCCCACTGGTAGCAGGTAGCCTGGCCTGCGATGACTGACACCGTGCGGGAGCGCCCCGACTGGCAGACCTGGCCGAACCTGATCTCGCTGTTCCGGCTGCTGCTGATCCCGGTCTTCGTGTGGCTCGTCGTCGCCGGACACCCGGGTTGGGCGTTGGTCGCACTCGTCGTCATCGGCGTGAGCGACTGGGCGGACGGCTTCATCGCGCGCAAGTTCGACCAGGGCTCGAAGCTCGGCAAGGCGATCGACCCCGTCGCCGACCGACTCGCCATCATCGCGATCGTGCTGTCGCTCGTGCTGACCGGCCTGCTGCCGTGGTGGGTCGTCGCCGTCGTCGTGCTCGTCGACCTGGTGCTCGTGGTGCTCTCCAGCGTGCTGTTCCACGGCAACCCGGACCTCGACGTCACGTGGACCGGCAAGATCCGCTCCGCACTGCTCTTCGTCGGGCTGCCGGTGCTGCTGTTCTCGGCCGTGCACGCCGTCGACGAGAACGCGCCGTGGGTGCGGGTCGTCGCACTGGTCTTCGTCTACCTCGGCACCGTGGGCCACGTCCTGGCGGGTATCCAGTACGCGACGGCGATGTTCGCCAAGCGGCGAGCGGTCACGGCCGCCTGACGCGCCCCCTGCCGCAGCGTGACGCCGGCTGCGGCCGGTAGCGCACGATCGCGCCCCCGAACGGGCATCGCGCCCCGAAGAGTCGGGGCGCGATGGCCGTGGAGGGGCGCGATCGCGGCGCTTTCGGCGGGGACGACCCTGCTAGAGCTTCGTCGAGCCGCCGATGCCGGGTCCCTCGGGAGCGGTGCTCGGGGCGATGTGGGCGCCGGTCCCGGTGCTCGTCGAGACACCGTTCTGGGAGCGGAGCAGGTCACGGATCTCGAGCAGCACCTCGACGTCGGTCGGGGGCACGTCCTGCGGGGTCTGCTGCTCGTCGTTCTTGACGCGCTCGAACGCCACCTTCTTCAGGTGGTTCACGGGTACGACGAGGGCGAAGTAGACGACCGCGGCGACGATGACGAAGTTGATGACCGCGCCGATGACCGCGCCGAAGTACATCGTCGCGTTCCCGCCGGACACGGTCGGGATGACGACGGGCAGCGCCTTGTCCAGGCTGGACGCGTTGAAGACCGCGCCGATTGCCGGATTGATCACGGCGCTGACGATGGCGGTGACGATGGCGGTGAACGCAGCACCGATGACGACTGCGACGGCCAGGTCGATGACGTTGCCGCGGAGCAGGAACTCCTTGAAGCCCTTCACGGGACTCCTTCCGGTCGAGGACAGTCGCCGGACGGCGACCCCATCAACCTATCGGCGAGGAGCGCTCGTGGTCAGGAGGCGCTGGGCTTCGGCGTGCTCGGCTTCGACTCGGTCTTGGCCGGGGTGGATTTCGTCTCCGACTTGGCCGGCGTGCTCGACGAGCCCTCGGACTTCGGCGCCGGGCGGGAGTCGGTGCGGTAGAAGCCGCCGCCGTTGAACGTCACGCCGACGGGGGAGAACACCTTGCGCAGGACACCGCCGCACACCGGGCACTCGGTCAGGGTGGCGTCGGAGAACGACTGCTTGATGTCGAACGCGTTGTCGCACTCGGTGCAACGGTACGAGTAAGTGGGCACGTCAGCTCCGGAACGTGATGATGCGCGACGGCGTGATGATGCCGTCGACGGGTTCGTCGTGGGGTTCGCGAGGGACCTCGTCGAGGTACTCCGCGTCGAAGATCACAGCATAGACGGGCGGACGCTTCGCCATGGACCCGAGGGTCTTGTCGTAGTAGCCGCGGCCCCAGCCCATCCGGACGCCGTCGTGTCCGACCGCCGCCGCGGGGGCCAGGATCGCGTCGACGTCGTTGATGGCGATCGGCGACAGGACCTCGCCGACCACCTCCGGCATGCCGAAGATCCCCTCGGTCTCGCTCTCACCGTCGCCGACGGCCCAGTCGAGCAGGCCGTCCTCGCGCGTGACCGGCAGGAGCACCCGGATGTCGTGCGCAAACGCCCAGTTCAGGAACGGCCGGACGTTCGGCTCGTCCGACGCCGACAGGTAGAGCGCCAGCGAGGTGACCTGGCGCTCCTCGGCGAAGCGCTGCAGGGTCGCGGTGAGCGCCGCACTGTCCGCGTCGCGTTCCGTCGTGGTCCGGGTGCGCCGCCGCTGCCGGAGTTCGGCTCGCAGGGCGCGCTTCTCGTTCCCGAGATCAGCGATCATGCGCAGGAGTCTACCGAGCGCATCCGTTGCGGCTTCCCGCCGGGAAACGCGCTGATGCCGTGTCCCCAGTAGCGATGACATGCCCCGGAAACCCGGATCGGATACGGTCTGGGGCATGGGCTTCCAGATTTCCAAGGCGGTGATCCCAGCGGCAGGGCTGGGCACTCGCTTCCTCCCCGCGACCAAGGCGATGCCGAAGGAGATGCTCCCCGTCGTCGACAAGCCAGCCATCCAGTACGTGGTGGAAGAGGCTGTCGACGCAGGACTCACCGACGTCCTGATGATCACGGGCCGCAACAAGAACGCACTCGAGAACCACTTCGACCACGTGTCGGAGCTCGAGGAGACCCTGAAGAAGAAGGGTGACCACGAGAAGCTGCAGAAGGTCAACCAGTCGACGGACCTCGCCGACATGCACTACGTGCGCCAGGGTGACCCGCTTGGCCTCGGCCACGCGGTGCTCCGCGCGAAGATGCACGTCGGCCGCGAGCCGTTCGCCGTGCTCCTCGGCGACGACATCATCGACGCCCGCGACCCGCTGCTCAAGCGCATGATCGAGGTCCAGGGCGAGAAGAACGCCACGATCGTGGCGCTGCTCGAGGTCCCCGAGTCGCAGACCCACCTGTACGGCATCGCCACGGTCGAGCCGACCGACACCGACGACGTCGTGAAGATCACCGGGCTCGTCGAGAAGCCCCCGCAGGGCGAGGCGCCCTCGAACCTGGCCATCATCGGCCGCTACGTCATCCGCCCCGAGGTCTTCGACGTCCTCGAGAAGCAGGAGCCCGGCAAGGGCGGCGAGATCCAGCTCACCGACGCGCTCATGAAGATGGCGAGCGCCGAGGAGTGGACCGGCGGCGTGTACGGCGTCGTGTTCCGTGGACGCCGGTACGACACCGGTGACAAACTCGACTACATCAAGGCGATCGTGCAGCTCGCCTCGGACCGCGAAGACCTCGGCCCCGACCTCAAGTCGTGGCTGAAGGAGTTCAACGCGGGCGAATGAGTCGGCCATCCCGCCCGGGACCGTGCACACGGACCCGGGCGGGACACCCCGTCCCGCACAGCGGCGGGATCCCGGAGGAACCAAGCGATGACGACGATCCCGACCCTGTCCCACGGGCGGGTCACCATCCGGCCCCTCCGGCTCCGTGACACGCGCGACCTCGACCTCGCGCTCGCGTCGAACCGTTCGTGGCTCCGCACTTGGGAGGCCACGAACCCCTCAGGACACGTCTCCACCGACGTCCGCGGCAGCATCCGCGCGCTCCAGGCCAACGCCCGCGCGGGACTCGGACTGCCGTTCGCGATGGAGCTCGACGGCCGGTTCGTCGGGCAGCTGAACGTCTCCGGCATCACCTACGGGTCGCTGGCCAGTGCCTCGATCGGCTACTGGGTCGTCGAGGACGCCGCCGGACACAACGTCACCCCGATCTCGGTCGCCCTCGCCGTCGACCACTGCTTCCGCGCGGTCGGGGTGCACCGCATCGAGATCTGCATCCGGCCCGAGAACGCCCCGTCCCTGCGCGTCGTCGAGAAGCTCGGGTTCCGGTACGAAGGGCTGCGCCGCCGGTACATCCACATCAACGGCGACTGGCGCGACCACTTCTGCTTCGCGCTCGTCGCCGAAGAGGTCCGCGAGGGCGTCCTCGAGCGCTGGGTCCGCGGGCAGGTGCCACCCGGCCTCGGTGCCGTGCCGCTCGCGGCCCGTGACGAAGCGGCGCTGCCGATCACCACCACGCCGCGGCTCTGACGGGAGGCCCGTGGCACGTCCCACGGATTCCGCCGCGACACGCGCAACACGCGTTCCGCAATCACGCGACGGGGATACCCCCGCCCCTACCGTGTCCCCATGGCAGGAATCGGCTCGTGGGGTGGCGGCATCGTCCTGCTCGTCGCGGCCGTCCTCTGGCTCGTCTACCTGATGCCGTCGTGGGCTGCCCGACGCCAGTACCTGGCCACCGAACGCAACGCGATCCGGCTGCAGCAGACCCTGCGGATCCTGGCGCAGACCGCTGAACTGCCCGACGAGGTCCGTGTCGAGATGAACGCGAAGTCCCTGGCCGAGGCGCAGCGCGTCGCTCGGTCCGAAGAGGCCAAGCGCACCGCCATCGTCCGCGCCCACGAGGCCGCACGCCAGCGCGAGATCACCCGTCGGCTCGCCGAGCAGGCCCCCGTCCTCGAGCGTGCGTCGTCGGTGCCCGCACTGACCGCGATGCGCATGCGACGCTCCCGGCTCGGAGCCACCCTGTTCGGCACGCTCGGCGTCGTCGTCGCGCTCGTCGTCTTCGTCGCAGCGCCCGCCCTGTGGCTCGTCGGTGTCGCGGGGCTCCTCGCCGCGGGTGGGTCCGCAGCCGTCCTGGCCCAGCTGCACCAGGTGGCGACGGCACGGAAGACCCGTGTCGCGGCGGCCGAGGCGGGCGCGACCCGTGCCTCCCGGCCTGCGAGCACGTGGACGGACCCGGCACCGCCGCTGACGACCGAGCAGTCCGCAGAACCCGCGCAGGACCGCAGCTGGACCCCGAACCGGGTGCCGAAGCCGCTGTACGTGGAGCGGCCGACAGCGCCCGCTGCGTCGCCGGAGTCGTCCGCCGAGCTCGCTGCGCGACTCAAGGAGCGCGTCGCCGAGGCCAAGGCCGAGGCGGACGCCGAAGCCGCTGCCATCCGTGTGGGCGAGGCCGACCCGTCGCTCGCCCGGGTGTCACGCATGCGGCCCGAGCTCGAGGACGCTGCCGCGTCGCTGTCCGCCCACGACCAGGGGCGTCTCGCCGAGCGGCTGGGGCTGCGTGCTCCCGCCGTGCCCGAGCTCGTCGCAGAGATCCCTGACGAGCCGACCACGCCGCCGGGTCCGCCGAGCAAGTGGGCCGGCATGGGAGTCCTGGACGACGACGCGTACCAGCAGGCCGACCTCGACGCGATCATGCGTCGGCGCCGCGCGGTCTGAGTCGCGGCTCGCCCGACCGGCTGTCCACGATTTCGGATCGGCCGAACGGTGGTGCTAGTGTGGTCGAGCACTTGGGGCTATGGCGCAGTTGGTAGCGCGTCTCGTTCGCAATGAGAAGGTCAGGGGTTCGAATCCCCTTAGCTCCACCAAGGCAATGCCGAAACGGCCCGGAACCGACAGGTTCCGGGCCGTTCTGCGTTCGGTGTGTTCCACAGGGTCGCGTGACTGTGTCGTCGTGCACAGTTCGCGAACAGGGGTGGTGTGTTGCTGAGCGCATCGTTCTAGACTCCCGGTGCGCCGACGGGGCGCGGCCCGCCCACGCGCAGGTCCAGTCAGGGGGAGAACATGAACCGTCTCAGTCGTCTTGTCGCGACCATCTCGGCCGCCGTCGTCGTGGCTGCGGGCCTCGCAGTGGCAGGGCCGGCTTCGGGGGCTTCTGCCGCTGTCACGCCGCTGGGCGTCGACATCTCCTGGCCGCAGTGCGGCGCTCAGGTGCCGACGGGTCAAGCTTTCGCCATCGTCGGGGTGAACGGCTCCCTCGGTGACTCAACGAACCCGTGCCTCGCCGAACAGCTTCGCTGGGCTGCACAGTCCGTAGGCGGATCGACTCAGCCCAAGACACAGCTGTACGTGTTGTTCGCCAACCCGGGACTCAAGGCGAAGGTCTGGCCGACGTCGAACGCCTACCGCGGCAAGACGCCGTCGAACCCGTTCGGAAAGTGCGCGACCAAGGGCGGAAAGAAGCAGCTCACCCTGGCGTGCTCGTACATGTACGGGTACGCGAGGGCGTACGACGACGTCACCATCCGTGGTGCCGGGCGCCCGGCCGCCTACCGATGGTGGCTGGACGTCGAGACTGGGCTGTCCTACCAGTCGAACACTGCGCAGAACCGCGCTGCGATGCAGGGCATGATCACTGGCCTCAAGGCCGGTGGGGTCCGCACGATCGGCCTGTACTCGACGGTCTCGCAGTGGAAGACCATCGCAGGTCCGGTCAAGTCGAACAGCCCGCTCTACGGACGATCGAACTGGATCGCTCTCGGTCGCAGCACCGTCACCAAGGCGCGCAAAGCCTGCTCCGGCACACCGCTGCCCGGCGGACGGATCGCCATGGTCCAGGTCGAGGTGCCCTACGGCTCCGGCACCATCGACCGCAACGTCTCCTGCACCTGATCGCGCTGACCTGATCAAGGGGCATGTTCGCCAAGATCCGTTACCCAAAGTGGACGCTGTTCGGGCTGCCGGTTGTCGAGAGCCATGCTGCTTCCCTTCCCCGCCTCTTGTGCCAGAATCGCCCTACCCGGGCCGATCTTCGCGGACCGTGGACGCAGCGAGACAATTGCCTGGGAGATGAATCCAGAAGTGAGCGTAACCACGGCATGCTGGCGTGGCGGCAAGTCGCGCGAGCCCGGCACCGTGACGAGGGGCGGCTTCCCGGCTAGAGTTGGTCCAACAGATACTGTTAGGAGGGGCAGGTGCAGGATCCAAGCACGCCGCACGAATGGCGAGGTGTGGCCGAGGCTCGGAAAATCGATGCATCTAGTCTGCACGGCGATGGTCGGACACTTGCTGCGCTTTATTTCTACGGCTTTGCCGTCGAGTGCTACGCGAAAGCGCTTCTAGCTCAGCTACCTCGGTATCAGAGTAAAATGAAGCAATCCCATAATCTCATCGAGCTGCTCGAACTGGGGGGAGTTCCGAGAACCAGTCTGTCGACTGAGCTTCGAAGGACAGCAGAAATCCGCGATGTATCCCTTCGGTATCAGAGTGAGCTTCCAAGCGGATTTGACCTCGACGAAATTAAACGGATGCAGCGCCTGATGCACACTGTGGACAAGCGGGTACAGCGGATGGTCGATCGAAAGCTCCGGCGCACACGCATACGAGAAGATAGGAGCCGTCGATGATCGAGCAAGACGATCTTGACACCTTGGTGCAGTCACTTGAGGCGTTCTTCGACGATGTGCACGACGAGGTAACGGTCATCCCCGATGACTTCCGCGGCCTTCGATTGCGGATCGTGTCTTCACGATTTCGTCTGATGGACAAGTCAGCACGTCGCGAAGCCGTGCTTGACATCGTAGACGATGAAGAGATAGCAGCACTCGCTCTACTTTCGCCTGAGGAAGTTGACGGTCCAGACGACGTCCGAATCGAACGAGATAGCGAGGACCTGCCGCTCTGGGCTGACACCCTGGCCGAGGGTAGCGCGAGTCCGACGCTGCAGGTGCATCTCCCCTCTTCGAGGCAGGAACAGCTGACTCCACCAATCGTGGCGACTTTCTATTCTCTACGCGGCGGGGTTGGTCGCTCGACTGCTTTAGCCCATGCGGCCTACAACCTCGCGGCGCAAGGGCTAGCCGTTCTTTGTGTGGATATGGACCTTGAGGCCCCGGGTCTTGCTGCGCTCTTCGGAGTCGAAGCCGAAGCGGTCGAGCGCCCTGGAGTCGTCGACATTCTCGGCTCTATCGATATCAATGGTGAAGTGCCGACCGGTTTTACTGACTCGTTCATTCGCGTTCCCACAGCTGACGCGAATAGTCGACTTGAGGTTCTTCACGCAGGTACAATATCGCCCTCCTACGCCCGCGACCTCGGGTTGATCGACCCCGAGGCCTGGTATCGGGAAGACTTCAACCCACTACGCGTGCTTGTCGACGCGATACGAGAGTTGGACGTTGCCGTTCGTCCTGATGTAATTCTCGTCGACTCCCGCACTGGACTTAGTCCGATCGCGGCCCCGCTTCTCTTCGATATCGCGGACTTGGCAATCATTGCGTTCCTGCCTCATCCGCAGGCGCGAGTCGGGACATCGCTTCTTACGCGCGCCCTGCTTTCTGCCCGATCGTCGCGTGCAACGGCTGATGGGGTGCGTCTAACACCTGAGCCTCGATTCGTCGTCTCACCGGTTGCTCCGAGTGAGGAAAACTTTGCACGCGCGCAACAGCGCGCCCTGAATTGGATTAGTGAGTGGTTGGCACCCGCTCGCGACAATGAGGGCAATAAGCCGTTCGATGACTTGGAAGAGATCATCCATGTAGTTGGTTACAACGAAGAGATCGCTTCTAGCGACACCGCGCGCGGTGCTTCGCTGCACGGGGCATATGAACCGATCGCGCAGTGGATCGCTGGCTTCGTCGAAACAGCCGAGGTGGCCGGTCCTGGTGAAGCAAGCAATGAGATTATTCCGTCAAAGCTGGAGGTCCTCGAATCGCTCGGATTCACTGGACAGACGGCGGATGGGCAAAGCGCGGAGGATATTCGCGACATTTTTGTGAGTACGGAGGCAGTTGCTAAGGCGCTTCGTTCTGACACTCGCCTCGTCATCGGCCGTAAGGGGACCGGAAAGACTCTTCTTTTCCGGCAGATCCACTTCAACGAGCGAATCAAGAGCGTTGCGGTCACTATGCCGGCTGGGGAGGATCCGGGTCCTCTGGGAATCAGCGCGGCTCAGTATACAAACCTCGACAAAATCCTCATTGAGCATGGATTGCCGTGGGATGTGGCCTGGCGCGCGCTTATTCTGCTCGCTTTGCTCCGTGACGGACACATCTCACGGCCCGGCAGCCTCCCGGAGCTCAAAGCGGAGCAACTGAGCTCGACGTACCGCGGACAGGCGCTGCTCGCCGACGTGCGTAGCCTGTTGGCTATCCCGGATGCCGACGTAGTTATTGCGGACTGGCTCGGAGAGGTTGATGAATCCCTCGACGCCCCCATTTACGCCCTTTTCGACGGTTTAGATACCGGGTTTAATACGGATAGGGGCCTCCGTAATCGTGCCGTGACCGGTTTGCTACTGCTTCTGAATGGTGAGGCGCGAGCTTTCAAGCGACTTCACTTCAAGGTGTTCTTGCGTGAAGACATCTTCCGCTCGGTGGATATCCCAAACCGAACGCACCTTCGGTCGGAGGCATCGGTCCTCGCCTGGAATGATCAGTACGACTACCTAAGGCTCGTAATTCGGCAGGTCTGGCGGTCCGGGGAATTTCGCACGTATGTCGAAGCGGCGCTCGTGCAAGATGATGCAGGGCTTGCTCCGGAGAGGGCATTCAATTTCAATACGGACATTGAATATTGGCCCGACGACATCGTATTGGCTGTCTGGCGAGTTCTCGTAGGTGAACGGATGTCTGGCGGCAAGACGGCCTTCACTCAGAATTGGGTTTGGGCGCGCTTGGCGGATGTGAACGAAGACCACGCTCCTCGTCACTTGATCGGGCTATTCGAACACGCAGTAGAGAAGGAGCGGACGCTCGAGCAAGGGGCCCCTTACTCGCGTGCCTTAATTCGCCCGAGGGCGCTGACTGAGGCGCTCGATTCCGTCAGTGAGGGCGCCCTTGATGCTCTCGAGGAGGAGTTTCCTGAGCTCGAGGAGATACTGCAGGAGCTTCGGGAAATTGGTCGTACACCGTTTGATGAGGAGCTGTCCGGGGAGGTGGAGCTAGCGCGGGAGGTCGGGCTTGTTTCTCGGTTTACCGACGGGCGTTACAGGGTGCCGGATATCTACCGACGACCCTTGGGTATGAACCGTCAGGGGCAGCAGTAACCACGATGTATTAACGGTTCAGAGTTCAGCCGGCGATGCTCTCGATCAGCATGCCGGACTGCACGAAGGACGTGTGGATCGCGTTCGCGGCCTGCTCGAACGCGCGGTTGCCACGCGAGATCCCGATCGCCCCGCCCTTGATCGCGGACTTGCCGGAGCCGCGCAGCAGTCGAGCGACGGTGCGGCCGTCCGCGGTGACCATGATCTGCACGTCGAGCCGAGTGTGGAAGGTGCGGTCGTTCGCGAGACCGCCGATGAGCAGCGTGAGGCCCAGGCTGCCGCGGGTGGCTCGGAGCGCGCCCTGCTCGGCGTCCTCCACCGTGTAGCCCTCGTTGGCGAGTGCCGAGCGGACCTGGCCGCGAGCGGTCTCGGGGTCGGTGGCGACGAAGAAGTCGTGACTCTCGGGCATTGTCTGCTGATCCTCTCGAAGGCGTCCGTGCGGACACGGAGGACGCTCGCCCCCCGACGACGATCATGCCGTGCCGGAACGTCAGGTGTGTCGCTTACGCTGGCTGTGTCATGACTGCCTCGATGAACCGCCGCGCACTCCTGTCCCTCGCCGGTGTCGCCGGGATCGGGCTCGCGGTCGCCGCGTGCTCGTCCGGCAGTGACGATGCCGGCAAGAAGAACAGCAGCAGCGGCAAGGACGACAACGCCGAGGCCGGCACGAGCACGACCACCCCGAAGCCCGCCGCGAAGTCCCTGACCCCTGCGCAGGTCCCGCTCGTCGGCGGCGTCACGGTCACCGTCGCGGGCACCGGTCTCGCCGCGGTCAAGGGCGTCACCGTCGGCGGGGTCGCTGCCCGCGACGTCACGGCCACCGAGTCGAAGGTCACCTTCACGGCTCCACACCAGGCGATGTACACCGCCGGTGACGCCGCCGTCGCGCTCTTCACCGAGTCGATCGAGCCGACCCCGTCCGCCAACCAGTCGTCCGACGGCAACGGCAGCGCCGCGAACGACGGGCAGACCGGCGCGACGCAGGACTCGGCCACTGCGACGCCGACCCCCACGGCAGCGCCGGTGCCCGATGCGTCCACCGCGGTGGCGACGTCGTCGATGGCCTACGCCGCGTTGACCGACGTCGACCGGCAGCTCCAGTACGCGATGGCGCACTGGAAGGACTACAACCTGTCCGAGTACGGCACCATGAACCCGATCGGCGGCGACTGCGCGAACTACGTCAGCCAGACGCTCATCGCCCGCGGCTGGGAGCAGCGCTCCGACTGGTACAACCGCGCAGCCGGTGCCGAGCACAGCGCCACGTGGACGTACTGCCCGACGATGGACCCGTGGCTCGAGACGAACGCTGCGGAGTTCGGGCTCACCCGGCGCTCCTCGGACGAGCGCGACAAGGTCAAGGTCGGCGACATCGTCTTCTACGACTGGAACGCGAACGGATCGCCGGACCACACCACCATCGTGTCCGAGGTCTTCACCGAGTCGGACGGCACCATCCGCATCAAGTCGGCGAGCCACAACCAGGACGGCCCGTACCGCGACCTCGACGAGATGATCACGGTGCAGCACCCGGGCGGAAGCGCCTGGTTCCACACCTTCGACGCGTAGCCCGACGGGCGCGCGCCGCGCTCAGGAGCACCGCGAGCAGCTCAGGAACACCCCGAACAGCTCAGGGGTACCCGAGGAACCAGAGCAGCACGATCGCGACCGGCTGCAGGCACACCCCGACCACGAGCCACGTCACCGCTCGCCGCCGCGTCCGCACGAACACGTCCGACCCGAGCAACGGCGCCATCGGCATGAGCAGCCGCGGCAACGACTGCTGCGGCAGGAACACCGCGACCAGGTACAGCCCGTACGACGCCGTGAACGCGAGCACGTCCGGCCCGAGGGCCCGGGTGCTCCTGCGCGAGAAGAACCACACCGCGCCGACGAGCACCGCGACGACGAGCACGATGCCAAGCGGTCCGAGCCACGTCGATGCCATCGTGAACCACGGCGTCAACGGGGCGAAGTGCTGTCGCCCGACGAACCCCACCCACCACGACAGTTCGGTGTCCAGGTAGGCGTTCGGCCGCCCGGTCACCGCCGAGGCGATCACCGGCCAGGCCAGACCCGCCGCCGCGACGACGAGGCCGGAGACCACGATCGCGATGCGGTCACGCCACGGGAACACCTCGGCAGGTCGAGCAGACCGGCGGGACCCGACCCACCGGACGACCAGGTGCACGGCCAGCGCCACGGCCAACGCGAGGACCCCGGGTTTCGTGAACGCCGCGACCACCCCGAGCGGCGCGATCAGCCAGTACCGCCGTCGGACCAGCGCCAGCAGCGCTCCGAACAGCAGCACGAGCAGCAGGCTCTCGGCGTAGGCGACCTGCAGCAGGAACCCGGTCGGCGCGAACGCGAACAGTGCGGTGGCCCAGCGGGCCCGGTGCGAGCAGCCCACCGCGAGCACGAGCCGGTACAGCAGGACGCAGGCCCCGGCGCCGGCGATAGTCGCGACGAGCACTCCCGCGACCCAGAACGAGGCCCCCGTCAGGGTCATGACGGCCCGCACGATGGCCGGGAACACCGGCAGGAACGCCCAGGCGTTCGGCGCGACGTGGCCCGCATCGTCGAGGGGGAGCGTGGCCGGGTACCCGTGCTCCGCGATGGTCCGGTAGAACGAGGCGTCCCACGATCCGGAGAACGTGAAGAACGACGGGTCCTGCCGGTACGACGCGAACGTCCAGCCGTTCGCGGTCGCCAGCACGTACATCGTGGCGAGCAGCAGCGTGCTCACCAGGCGCGAGGCGGCCCAGATGAGCAGGGGCGCGGTCCACGCGCTGCGGGGTCCGGTCAGCAGGCTGCGCACCCCCGACCGGGAGGCCCGGCTCGTCTCCGCCACGCTCGTCACCCGCCCGATCCTCGCAGACCAGGGCTCGGGCCCGCGCCAGCGGGCGGCCGTGCGTCGGGCTGCGCGCCGATCTGCCCTCATGGTGAGCAGCAATGGTCGGGTCCGTCTACCGGACCCGACCATTCCTGCTCACGAAGTGCGGGCCTCCCGGCTAGCGACCGGTGACCGCGCGACGGATCTGCTCGATCGGGACCTTCGGGGAGCGGTCGGCGTTGAGCAGGCCGTTCGTCTCCTGCATGGTGTCGGTCAGCTGCGTGTAGCAGGAGCCGGCCAGGAACGAGCTCGCCCGGATCGCGTCGTACAGTGCCGTGATGCGGGTGACCCAGTCGTCGCCGTCGGTGGCCGAGGTGTAGCCCCAGCCGTCCTCGCGCTGTGCACCCGGCTGGTAGTTCACGCCACCGAACTCGGTGAGCATCACCGGCTGGCCGAGGTCCTGCGCGCCACCCACAAGCACCCAGCGGTCTGACGGGCCGAAGTGGGTGAACAGCGCCGTGCGTGCTGCGTCGTCGGCGTAGGTGCGGGCGAGTGCGTCGCCGGCACCCTCGTAGTCGTGGATCGTGACGATGTCGGAGTTGGTGTGCTCCCACCCGTCGTTCGAGATCACCGGACGCGTCGGGTCGATCGCCCGCGTGACGTCGGCCAGGGACCGGGCGTAGGCCTGCTGCGCCGGATCCGTGCTGATGTGCTGCACGCCCCAGCTCTCGTTCGCCGGCACCCACGTGACGATCGACGGGTGCGATGCATCACGCTCGACGGCGTCCATCCACTCACGCATCAGGCGCTGGACGGCACGCGGTGAGAAGGCGTAGGCACCGGGGGCCTCGCCCCAGACCAGGATGCCGAGTCGGTCCGCCCAGTACAGGAACCGGGGGTCCTCGATCTTCTGGTGGTTGCGGGCCGCGTTGAAGCCGAGCTCCTTGATGAGCTCGACCTCGCGGCGCAGTGCTTCGCGCGACGGCGCGGCGATGTGCGAGTCCGGCCAGTAGCCCTGGTTCAGGACACTGCGGACGTCGTAGCTGTGGCCGTTCAGCAGGAAGGTGCCGCCGTCGACGCCGACGGTGCGGAGCCCGAAGTAGGACGCGACGGAGTCGATCGGCGTCGTGCCGGTACGGGGGAGGAGCGAGACCGTGGCGTCGACCAGGCGCGGGGCGTCCGGGGTCCAGTGCAGTTCGTCCTCGGCCTGCCCGTTCGTCTGGCGCGCGATCGGCACGACCACGTCGAACTCGTCCGAGGTGTCACCGAGCGTGGCCTCGACGGTGGCGAGGTGCTCGTCACGCTCGTCCCACCGGGCGACGACGCGCAGGCGCTCGCCGCCGGTGCGGCCGCCAGCGATCCGGACCGTCAGGCGGACGGTGGCGTGGTCGACGTTCGTCCAACGCAGGTACTCGATCGAGGCGGTCGGCACGGCTTCGAGCCACACGGTCTGCCAGATGCCCGTGGTGCGGCGGTACCAGATGGCGTGCGGGTCCTCGTGCCAGTCCTGCTTGCCGCGGGGCTGGGTCAGGTCGTGCGGGTCGTCCTCGGCGCGGACGACCAGGGTGTGGACAGCGTCGGGGTCGGTGGCGAGGGCGTCGGTCACGTCGAAGGAGAACGGCGTGTGGCCGCCCTCGTGCTCGCCGACGAACTGGCCGTCGATCCAGACGCGGGCGCGGTAGTCGACGGCGCCGAAGTGCAGGACGAGTCGGGGTGCGGCGGTGCCGAGACCGGCGGCCTCGAGATCGGCGCGGGTGATCGCACGGGAGTACCAGACCACCGGGTGGAAGCCGGGCTCGTCGATGCCCGAGGCGACCGACTCGGGCGGGAACGGCACGACGATGTCGCGGGCGTCGGGGAACCCGGTGCGCCAGGCGGTGTCGTCGCCGTCGTTCCGGAAGGACCACGTGCCGTCGAGGTCAGCCCACGCGGTGCGGAGCATCTGCGGCCGGGGGTAGGTGCCGTCCTGCCGCGAGGCGAGGGGGAGTGCGGGAGCGGATGCGGTGTCAGGTGCGGCCACGGTGCCGTCGAGCGTGCTCATGGGTCCATGCTCCCGCGCCGGTACATCGTTGTAAAGGGCGTCGCAACGATTGCCGTCCGGAGAACCCGGCGGGTGCTCGGGGCGACGTCAGGCGATCGCGGCGCCGCGCGTCAGGACCATCACGTCCATGCGTCCCTGCTGCACGACGTCGCCGCGCTGGTTCCGCAGTGAGACCGTCCGCTCGACGATGCCGGTCGTGCCGGAGCTCGTCAGGCGCGTCGACAGGATCTCGACCTCGCAGGTCACGGTGTCCCCGATGAACACCGGCGCGGTGAACCGCCACTGGTCGATCCCGAGCAGTGCCACGGCCGACCCCTCGAACACCCCGGTCCGTGCGATCAGCCCCAGGCAGAGCGAGGTGCCGAGCAGCCCGTGCACGACCCGCTGGCCGTACCGGGTCTTGCCGGCGAACTCGACGTCGGTGTGCACCTGGTTGTTGTCGTTCGTCCACGAGGCGAAGGACACGACGTCCGCCTCGGTGATCGTGCGACCCGGGGTCGTGAAGGTCTGTCCGGCGGCGAGGTCCTCGAGGTAGTGGGGCACGTCCGCGATTCTCGCAGAGGAGCGCGACGAGCCTCACGCCCGGCCGCGCTCACAGTCGGGCGAGCACCTTCCGCGAACGTCGCAGCCCCCGCTCGAGCACGGCGTGCTCGGCCGTCGCCAGCGCCCCGTACCCGAAGGTGTCGGCGCCGTCCCGGGCCGCGGGCCCGGAGAGCCGCCGGTAGGCATCTGCCGCGTGTGCCGCGTCGAGGGCGTCACCGAGCGTCTCCTGCACCCGCCGCAGCCGGCTGAGCCGCCGCTTCCCGAGGTCGGCGACGTCACCGGCTGCTTCCAGCGCGTACCGCAGGCGCCGTGCCGCCTTCCGGATCTCGTGCAGGACGTCGAGACCCGCCGCGCCACCGTCGACCAGTCGTCGGACCCGAGCGCGCTCGCGGTCGATGCGCTGCGCCACGAAGGCGGCGGCGGCGTCGTCGGCGTGCGGTCCGGCCGGGGCGCGGAGCAGCAGCTGGTCGAGCGCGTCGAGGGTGCGGAACCAGTCGTCCGAGCGCAGGGCCTGGCGGAGTTCCGCTGCGGCCGCGCTGTGGAGTGCCGCCGCCTGCTCGCCGATCCGGTCCAGTGTCGGCGCGTCGACGAAGCCCTCGGGGGTCCGAGCCGCCGACCGGAACAGCCCGCCGTGCAGGACCTCGGCATCGCGGGCGACCCCGGCGACACGTCCGGCTTCGGCGAGGGCGGCCCGCAGTGCCTCGGTCGCCTCGCGGTCGAGGGCTCCGCGGTACGCCGCGAGCACGCTCCGCAGCCGACGGACCATCTTCCGGAAGTCGTGCACCGACTCGTGGTCGTCGGCGCGGACTCGGGGGTCGACCGCGACGAGGTCGGCGCGGAGTGACTCGAGGACCCGCAGCACGAACGCCGCAGCGGTGCCCGAACGTGGTCGCTTCGCCCGGTTGCCGCGCCGCTCCGGGGCGAGCACGGGGGCGGGCGGGACCACGACCGCCGAGGTCGACGGCGGCTCGGTGGCCGCGTCGTCCAGTGCTCGCTCCGCGGCCCGTGCCGTGGTGCCGTCCCGCCCGTCGTCCGACAGCGCCCACCACCGTGCGGACCGCAGCACGGAGGTGTCCGGGTCGCCTTCGTCCACCCGGACGTCGGCGATCTCGGCTCGGACCCGACCGTCCTTCCCGCGCAGGGTCACGAGCGTCGTCGTGGTGTCCCGGAGGCGGACCGTCGCCACCGCCCGCCCGCGCAGGAACACCTCGACCCCGTCACGCGGGGGCTGCTCGCCGTCCGGTCGATCGAGGTCCGCGCCCACCGGTACCGGGCCGTCGCCGTGGTCGAGGCTCCAGGAACCGTCCTGGGCGCGGGTGAGCGTCACCCCTTCGGCCGCGAGCACGCGCTCGTCGGAGTCCCACACGGTCTCGCGGAGCGACACGGGCTCGTGCCGTTCGACGGCGGATGCGAGAGGCTCGAGTGCCGGCAACCGGCGGTCGTCGGGGATCCGCCAGCTCCGGCGGGGATCGGTGTGGGCGGTGTCGGGGGCGGGGTGCTGGCTCGGCATGTCCGCAAGTGTCGTCCGCCAGCACCCGTGCGGTCCGAGCGCAGGCGCGTTCTGTGGACGGACGGCCCAGAACCGCGAGCTGTGCAGGGATGAGTGACGGACTCGGCACCTCGCCAGCACTCGGCGCGTACGGTCCGCTGCATGAGCGACGGAGCCCGCCACCCCCGCGACACCGCACCCGACACCCGCGACACCGCACCCGACACCCGCGACACCGCACCCCCGAGCGCCACCGCCCCGAGCGACCACGACCTCGAGTCCTGGATCGCCGACCGCCGGTGGTACGCGTCGAAGGGGTCCGTGCCGCGCCTCCGCACCCTCTCCACCGCCGACGGCACCCGGCTCGTCCTCGACGAAGCCCCCGCAGCACCCGCGGCTCCGGTCCTCTACCAGTCACCCGTGACCAGCGGCCCCGACGGCACCATCGCCGACGCCACCGCCGACCACGCGTGGATCACGGCGCTCGCCGCACGCATCGACGCGGACCCGCAGAGCCTCCGCCCCATCGGCACCGTCACGGCTGCCCGCGTCCTGACCGGCGAGCAGTCCAACACCTCGGTCATCTGCGACACCGAGTCCGGTGCCCGCGTCATCATCAAGGTGTTCCGCGTCCTGCACCACGGCGACAACCCCGACGTCACGACGCAGCTCGCATTGTCTGCAGCCGGCAGCGCACGCGTCCCCCAGGTCTACGGCGCACTGCGGGGTAGCTGGCCCGACGTCGGGCAGGGCAGCGGCACGGCGACCGGTCACCTCGCGTTCGCGCAGGAGTTCCTGCCGGGCCTCGAGGACGCCTGGCGTGTGGCCCTCGAGGAAGCGCACGCCGGCACGCCCTTCGGCGATCGGGCCGAGCAGCTCGGGGCGGCGCTCGCCGAAGTCCACCGCACCCTCGCCGAGGCGCTGCCGTCCGAGCCCGCCGACGAGGCGCGACGACGGACCGCCGTCGCGACGATGCACGAGCGGCTCGACACCGCCGCGCGTGAGGCCCCGGCCGTCGCCGAGCACGCAGACGCGATCCGAGCGGTGTACGCGGCAGCGACGGCGACGCCCTGGCCGGACCTGCAGCGCATCCACGGCGACCTGCACCTCGGGCAGGTGCTCGCTGCCCCCGAGCCGCGCGGGTGGGTCTTCCTCGACTTCGAGGGGGAGCCGCTCCGCCCCCTGGCCGAACGCTCGTTGCCGGACGTCACGCTCCGTGACGTGGCCGGCATGCTCCGGTCGTTCGACTACGTCGCCGGAGCCCTGGCGCACGACGCGGAACCGGTCGACGCAGCGGGCTGGGCGGACGAGGCACGCGTGCGGTTCCTCGACGGGTACCAGCGGGGGACCGGCACCGACCTCGGCGCGCACCGGGAGCTCCTGGATGCGTTCGAGCTCGACAAGGCCGTCTACGAGGTCGTCTACGAGACCCGGAACCGACCCGACTGGGTCGGCATCCCGCTCGCGGCCGTCACGCGCCTGGTCGGCCGCAGCGGGTCCTGACCGCGCACCCGAAGGCGGACGGGAGGCCCGTGGCGATCCCGCCACGGGCCTCCCGTCGTACGCCGTGACGGACAGTGCCCGTCGCGCGTCAGTCGCCAGCCGCCAGCCGTCAGTTGACGGGGCCGGTGTACTTCTCGCCCGGTCCGGCGCCCGGTGCGTCCGGGATCGCCGATGCCTCGCGGAACGCGAGCTGCACCGAGCGCAGCCCGTCGCGCAGCGGACGGGCGTGGTGGTCGCCGATCTCGGTCGCCGCGGCGGTGACCAGTCCGGCCAGTGCGGTGATGAGCTTGCGCGCCTCGTCCAGGTCGGTCTGCTCCTGGGGGTCGTCGGCCAGGCCGACCTTCACGGCGGCGGCACTGAGCAGGTGCACGGCCACGGTGTTGATGAGTTCGACGGCCGGCACCTCCGAGATGTCCCTGGCGGCGTCGATGCCGCTGCCGTCGTCGTCGATCGGGGTGTCGGTCACGGTGCTCCTCTGCTAGACTCACTCGCGGCAGATGCTGTCCGTGTGCCATCAGGTTCTCCTGAAGCGCTCGGACGGTGTCACGAAAGAGGAGTCTCTCCCACCCGCGGCCGCGTTCCACCAGGCTACCGGGTCACCACCGCTCCGCGAGTGCACAGCAACTGGGTGCACGCGTCGGTCGGGTCCACGGATCCGACGCAGGGCGGCTGCCGAACGGGTTCCGATCCGTGCGTCAGATCTCCTCTCTCGTGCTGTCGTCCAGGGCAAACGTCCCGGGCGACCACCACCTGATTGAAGGAGCTCCGCATCACCGATCCCCGTACCAACGACCGAATCCGCGTTCCCGAAGTCCGACTCGTCGGCCCGCAGGGTGAGCAGGTCGGCGTTGTCCCGATCGCCATGGCACTGCGCCTCGCGCAGGAAGCCGAACTGGATCTGGTCGAGGTCGCGCCGAACTCGAAGCCGCCCGTGGCCAAGATCATGGACTACGGCAAGTTCAAGTACGAAGCCGCTCAGAAGGCCAAGGAAGCCCGTCGCAACCAGGTGAACACGGACCTGAAAGAGGTCCGTTTCCGCCTGAAGATCGACGTGCACGACTACGAGACGAAGCGCAAGCGCGCCGAGGGGTTCCTCCTCGGTGGCGACAAGGTGAAGGCGATGATCCTCTTCCGTGGCCGCGAGCAGTCGCGTCCGGAGCAGGGTGTCCGTCTCCTCCACAAGTTCGCGGAGGAGATCGCCGAGTTCGGCGTCGTCGAGTCCCGTCCCACCCAGGACGGCCGCAACATGACGATGATCATCGCCCCCCTGAAGAACAAGTCCGACGTCAAGGGCGAGCAGAACGCGAAGCGCGCTGCACAGAAGGCCGAGCGTCGTGCCACCGAGCACGCTGCGAAGGACCACTCGGACGCCGAGACCGAGACCGAGGCCCCGGCCGAGGCTCCCGCGCAGGACACGGCACCGGCCAAGAGCGACGCTCCCGCCGAGTAGGTCACCCAGACCGACCCCGCAACGACGCGGCTCCCATCCATCCCACGGAAAGGCACCACCATGCCCAAGCAGAAGACCCACTCCGGGTCGAAGAAGCGCTTCAAGATCACCGGTACCGGCAAGGTCATGAAGCAGCAGGCCGGTATGCGTCACAACCTCGAGGTCAAGAGCTCCAAGCGCAAGGCCCGCCTGAACGAGGACCAGGTCCTCTCCAAGGCAGACGCGAAGAACGTCAAGAAGCTCCTCGGCCACTGAGCCCCCGGATCGTAAAGGAATAGTGCAATGGCACGAGTAAAGAGAGCGGTCAACGCCGCCAAGAAGCGCCGCGTCATCCTCGAGCGCGCCGAGGGTTACCGCGGCCAGCGTTCGCGTCTGTACCGCAAGGCCAAGGAGCAGGTCACCCACTCCCTGGTCTACGCGTACCGCGACCGTCACGCGAAGAAGGGCGAGTTCCGTCGCCTGTGGATCCAGCGCATCAACGCTGCGTCCCGTGCGAACGGCCTGACCTACAACCGTCTGATCCAGGGTCTGGGTCTGGCCGGTGTCGAGGTCGACCGTCGCATCCTCGCCGACCTCGCGGTGAACAACCCCGAGACCTTCACCGCGCTCGTCGAGACCGCGAAGAAGGCCCTCCCGGCCGACACCTCGGCCCCGAAGGCTGCGTAGTCAGTTCTTCTGCTCGCGAAACCCCCGCCGCACGGCGGGGGTTTCGTCGTTCCTAGACTTGGGTCGTGAGCGAACTCCTCGAGAACCCCCGTGCCGGACGCGTGAAGGCCGTCGCGGCCCTGTCGAAGAAGGACGTCCGTGCCGAAACGGGCCTCTTCCTGCTGGAGGGGCCGCAGGCGGTGCGTGAAGCACTCGAGTACGCCCCGGAGCTCTTGCGCGAGCTCTACGTGACGCCGACTGCCGCAGCCCGCTACGGGCTCGACGACGCTCCGGTCGACACCTGGTTCGTGACGGAGCAGGTCCTCGACGCGATGGCGGACACCGTGACGCCGCAGGGCGTCGTCGCCGTCTGCCAGCAGTTCCCGACGTCGGTCAAGGACGTCTTCCCGGACCGTCGCGTCGGTGACGCTGCTGCTGCCGTCGACCTGGAGGCCCGTGGGGACGCCGACGAGCCGGCCGCGTTGCCGGGGCTGGTCGCCATCCTCGAAGAGGTACGGGACCCGGGGAACGCCGGCACGATCATCCGCGCCGCCGACTCCGCCGGCGCCGACGCGGTGGTCCTCACCGGGCGGTCGGTGGACCCGTACAACCCGAAGGTCGTCCGGTCGACCACGGGCTCGCTGTTCCACGTGCCGGTGTCGGTCGGCGTGACCCTGGCCGACACGATCGCGCGGGCGAAGGCACTCGGGTACACCGTGCTCGCGGCCGACGTCTCGGGCGACGACCTGCCGGTGGTCCGGGCCGATGGCATGCTCGACGGTCCGACCGCGTGGGTGTTCGGCAACGAGGCTCGCGGGCTCACCACCGAGGACCTCGCGCTCGTCGACCGTGCGGTGAAGGTGCCGATCTACGGTCAGGCGGAGTCGATGAACCTGGCGACGGCGGCCTCGGTCTGCCTGTACGAGTCGGCGTTCGCACTCCGGAGCTGACGTTCCTCCACAGGCCTGCCGGTACTGACGGTCATCCACCGTCTGATCGGTGCAGGCGGGTGGTATCCCGTCGGCCGGTAGGCTTGGGTCTCGTGTCAGAACCTCTCGAGATCAGCGAATCGGCCGTCGCCGACGCCGTGGATGCAGCACTCGCCGCCGTCCGCGCCACGACGACGGTCGCCGAACTGAAGCAGGCCAGGGCCGAGCACACCGGTGAGCAGTCGCCGCTGGCTCGGATGAACGCGTCGATGCGCAGCGTCCCGCCGGAGCAGAAGGCCGCGGCCGGCAAGCTCGTCGGTCAGGCCCGCGGGCGGCTGAACGCGGCGATCGCGGAGCAGGAGTCGGTCCTCGCCGTGGCTGAAGAGCGCGCGCGGCTCGAGGCCGAGCGCGTCGACGTCACCGCGTTGCCGACCCACCGCCCGACCGGCTCGCGCCACCCGCTCTCGCTGCTCAACGAAGCCGTCGCGGACATCTTCGTCGGCATGGGGTGGGAAGTGGCAGAGGGCCCCGAGCTCGAGCACGAGTGGTTCAACTTCGACGCCCTGAACTTCGACCAGGACCACCCGGCCCGGGCCATGGCGGACACGATCTTCGTCGAGCCCGTCGACCGGCACCTGGTCATGCGCACCCACACGTCGCCCGTGCAGGTGCGGTCCCTGCTGTCCCGCGACCTCCCGCTCTACGTCATCGCTCCGGGCCGCGTGTACCGCGCCGACGAGCTCGACGCCACGCACCTGCCGGTCTTCACCCAGGTCGAGGGCATCGCGATCGACAAGGGCCTGACGATGGCGCACCTGCGTGGCACGCTCGAGCACTTCGCCCGCCAGGTCTTCGGTGCCGAGGCGCAGATCCGCCTGCGCCCGAACTACTTCCCGTTCACCGAGCCCAGCGCCGAGATGGACGTCTGGCAGCCGAACGCCAAGGGTGGCGCGCGGTGGGTCGAGTGGGGCGGCTGCGGCATGGTCAACCCCAACGTCCTGCGTGCCGCCGGCATCGACCCGGACGAGTACCAGGGCTTCGCCTTCGGCATGGGCATCGAGCGGACGCTGCAGTTCCGCAACGGCCTGAACGACATGCGTGACTTCCTCGAGGGCGACATCCGCTTCTCGCAGCAGTTCGGAACGGTGGTCTGATGCGCGTCCCACTCCGCTGGCTCGGCGAGTCCGTCGACCTCCCCGAGGACGTCACCCTCGAACACGTCCACGCGGCGCTCGTGTCGGTCGGCTTCGAGGAAGAGGACGTCCACACCTTCGACCTGACCGGCCCCGTCGTGGTCGGCCGGGTGCTCGAGCGCGTCCCGGAACCGCAGAAGAACGGCAAGACGATCAACTGGTGCCAGGTGGACGTCGGTGAGCCCGAGCCCCGCGGCATCGTCTGCGGTGCGCACAACTTCGACGTGGGCGACCTCGTCGTCGTGACGCTGCCCGGCGCCGTGCTGCCCGGACCGTTCCCGATCGCGGCCCGCAAGACCTACGGCCACGTCTCCGACGGCATGATCGCCTCCGCGCGTGAGCTCGGTCTCGGTGACGAGCACGAGGGCATCCTCCGCTTCGCAGACCTCGACATGGAGCCCGACGTCGGCCAGGACGCCATCGCGCTCCTCGGCCTCGACGACGCGGCGGTCGAGATCAACGTCACGCCGGACCGCGGGTACGTGCTGAGCATGCGCGGTGTCGCGCGTGAGTACGCCCACGCCACCGGCGCGAGCTTCCACGACCCCGTCGACCGCGTCGCACCCCGCACGGCAGAGGGCTTCTCGGTCACGATCGACGACCAGGCTCCGATCCGCGGTCGCGTCGGCGCGAGCACCTTCGTCACCCGCGTCGTCCGAGGCATCGACCCCACCGCGAAGACACCGGCTTGGATGGTGTCGCGTCTCGCCCTGGCAGGCGTCCGTTCGATCTCGCTGCCCGTCGACATCACGAACTACGTCATGTTCGAGCTCGGCCAGCCGCTGCACGGCTACGACCTGTCGACCGTCCGCGGTGGCCTGGGCGTCCGTCGTGCCGCTGTTGGCGAGACGCTCGAGACCCTCGACGGCGCCGAGCGGAAGCTCGACCCCGAGGACCTCGTCATCACCGACCACGACGGCCCCGTCGGGCTCGCCGGCGTGATGGGCGGTGCCCGGACGGAGATCTCGGCGAGCACGACCGACGTCCTGATCGAGGCAGCTGGCTTCGACCAGGTCTCGATCGCGCGGACCGCTCGCCGCCACAAGCTGCCGAGCGAGGCCTCCCGTCGGTTCGAGCGCGGCGTCGACCCGCTCGTGGCCGAGGCTGCTGCGAACCGTGCCGTCGACCTCCTCGTCGAGCTGGCCGGCGGCACGGCCGATGCCCTCGGTTCCACGCTCGTCGACACCGAGCCCCGTGCAACGGTCGCCATGCGGACCTCGCGTCCGGCCGAGCTCATCGGCGTGGACTACAGCGACGCCGAGGTCGTGGACACCCTCCGTGCGATCGGCGCGACGGTGCAGGCCGACGGCGCGCAGCTCGCCGTCACCCCGCCGACCTGGCGTCCGGACCTGACCGACGACACCACGTTGGTCGAAGAGGTCGCGCGGATCGTCGGGTACGACCGCATCCCGAGCGTGCTCCCCGTGGCCCCGCCCGGACGCGGGCTCACCCCGCACCAGCAGGCGCGCCGTCGGATCTCCGCGGCCCTCGCCGCCGCGGGTCTGGTCGAAGCGGTGACGGCGCCGTTCGTCTCCGCCGCGACGCAGGACGCCTACCCGGGGATCGACCCGGAGGGCGGCCCGAGCGTCGTCCTCGCCAACGCCCTCGACAGCGAGCAGAACCTGCTCCGCCGCAGTGGTGTGCCGGCCCTCGTCGACGCCGCTCGCCGGAACGTCTCGCGCGGCCTGCTCGACGTCGCGCTCTACGAGACCTCGCGGGTGTTCCTTCCAGCGACGGGCGTGACGCTCGGCACCGACGAGGTCCCGGCCGGTGCCGCGCTGCCCGACCGCGCGACGCTCGAGGCGCTCGACGCGTCCCTGCCCGCACAGCCGTTCCACGTGTCCGCCCTGCTCACCGGCAACCGCGTCGGCAAGCAGGCGGGCGTCGCGGCGGAGCCGTACGGCATCGCCGACGCGATCGACGCGGCTCGCCAGGTCGCGTGGGCCGTCGGCGTGGAACTGCGCGTCGTGCAGACCACCCACCCGTCCCTGCACCCGGGCCGCGCGGCGTCGCTGCTCGTGGGCGACACCGTCGTGGGCGTCGCCGGCGAACTCCTGCCGGAGCTGTCCGCCGCTGCGGTGCTGCCCCGCGTGGTGGCCGTGGTCGAGCTCGACCTCGACGCCATGGTGGCCGCGGCCCCCGACCTCGTCGCGGTCGCGCCGATCGTGTCGTACCCGGCAGCGACGCAGGACCTGTCCCTGGTCGTCGACGCCGGGGTGCCGGCCGGTGACGTGTTGGATGCGGTCCGCTCTGGTGCCGGAGACCTGTTGGAGTATGCTCGGCTCGTGGATGACTACCGGGGCTCCGGCGTGGACGAGGGACAGAAGTCCCTGACGTTCGCCCTGCGCTTCCGTGCCACGGACCGCACGCTGACCGCTGCCGAGGCCACCGAGGCCCGTGACGGCGCAGTCCGACGTGCCGGCGAGCGATTCGGGGCGACCCTGCGCGACTGACCCACGACGGGATCAGCACCGCCCGGGGTCGCCGCCTCCGACTCTCTCGACGACCAGTCCGACCAAAGGTGGAATCCCATGTCCGTATCCGTCGCCGTGGCGGGAGCCTCCGGCTACGCGGGTGGTGAGCTCCTGCGCGTGCTCTCCGCCCATCCCGAGTTCGACGTCAGGACGGTGACGGCGTTCTCGAACGCCGGACAGCCGTTGATCGCGACGCAGCCGCACCTCCGGTCGCTGTCGCACCTGACCCTCGAGAAGACGACGGCCGAGACGCTCCGCGGGCACGACGTCGTGTTCCTGGCGCTGCCGCACGGTCAGTCGGGGGCGATCACCGAGGAGCTCGGCGACGACGCCCTCGTGGTGGACTGCGGCGCGGACCACCGTCTGACGGACCCCGCAGCCTGGGAGCAGTTCTACGGCGGTGACTACCACGGCGCCTGGACCTACGGCCTGCCGGAGCTCCTGCTCGCCGCCCCGACCCCGGGTTCGGCCGACGAGTGGCGCGAGGTCGAGGACATCGCGTCGCAGGGCAAGCAGCGTTCGGCCCTGGTCGGCACCAAGCGGATCGCGGTCCCCGGGTGCAACGTCACCGCGGTGACGCTCGGCATCCAGCCGGGCATCCAGGCCGGGCTCGTCGAGTCGGACGACATCGTCGCCGTGCTGAGCGTCGGCCCGAGCGGTGCCGGCAAGAAGCTCGCCAACACCTACCTGGCGTCCGAGATCATGGGTTCCGCCAGCGCCTACGCGGTGGGCGGCACGCACCGGCACGTCCCGGAGATCCAGCAGAACCTGGTCGTGGCGGGTGCTGCCGACGTGACGATCTCGTTCACGCCCGTGCTCGTCCCGATGTCGCGGGGCATCCTCGCGACGACGACGGCCAAGCTCACCCCGGGTGTCAGCGCGCGCGACGTGCGGCTCGCCTGGGAACAGGCCTACGCCGACGAGCCGTTCGTGCACCTGTTGCCCGAGGGCGAGTTCCCCCGGGTCTCGGACACCATCGGTGCGAACACCGCACTCGTCGGTATCGCGGTGGACGAGGCCGCAGGCCGCGTCGTCGCCGTGACGGCTCTCGACAACCTCGCGAAGGGCACGGCGGGTGCCGCCGTCCAGTCGACCAACATCGCCCTGGGTCTGCCGGAGACCCTGGGCCTCAGCGTGGACGGAGTCGCACCGTGACCGACCTCACCGACGTGAGCAAGCCCACCCAGGGCGAACCGGGCCTCCAGGGCGTCACCGCGGCAGCGGGTTTCCGCGCTGCCGGCGTGACCGCCGGCCTGAAGACCAGCGGCAAGCCGGACGTGGCCCTCGTCGTCAACGACGGCCCCGACGCGGCCGTGGCCGCGGTCTTCACCAGCAACCGCGCGCAGGCGCATCCGGTGATCTGGTCCCGCCAGGTCGTCGGTGACGGCGTCGCGCGCGCCGTCGTCCTGAACTCCGGCGGTGCCAACTGCTTCACGGGCCCCTTCGGCTTCCAGACCACGCACTTGACCGCCGAAGCCGTCGGTGACGCCCTCGGCATCGGTGCGGGCGACGTCGTCGTCTGCTCCACCGGCCTCATCGGGGTGGGCGACCAGACGTTCCGCGACAACGTGCTCCGGGGCGTCGACCTCGCGGGCGCTGCGCTCACCGGTGATGGCGGCCCGGACGCGGCCACGGCCATCATGACGACCGACACCAGGGCGAAGCAGTCCGTGGTGACCGAGGACGGCTGGACCGTCGGTGGCATGGCGAAGGGTGCGGGCATGCTCGCACCCGGACTCGCGACGATGCTCGTCGTGATCACGACCGACGCCGTGCAGACCCCGGACCAGCTCGACCAGGCGCTCCGCGCGGCCACCCGCATCACCTTCGACCGCGTCGACTCGGACGGCTGCATGTCGACGAACGACACCGTCGTGCTGCTGTCGTCGGGTGCGAGCGGGGTGACGCCCGAGGTCGGCGACTTCCAGGAAGCCCTGACCGCGGTCTGCGCCGACCTGGCCCGCCAGCTGCAGCAGGACGCCGAGGGCGCCAGCCACGACATCGCGATCGAGGTCGTGCACGCCGCGACCGAGGACGACGCCGTCACCGTCGGCCGGAGTGTCGCGCGCAACAACCTGTTCAAGGCGGCCGTCTTCGGCAACGACCCGAACTGGGGCCGGGTCCTCGCGGCCATCGGCACCACGGACGCCGACTTCGACCCGTACGCGGTCGACGTCAGCATGAACGGTGTCCGGGTCTGCCACGCCGGCGCCCCGGACCAGCCGAGCGACACCGTCGACCTGACGCCGCGGGACACCCACGTGCGCATCGACCTCGGCGTCGGGACGCACTCGGCGACGATCCTGACCAACGACCTCACGCACGACTACGTGCACGAGAACAGCGCGTACTCCAGCTGATGGCGAACGACACCGAAGGGGCCGGGACGCCCCTCACGAAGGAAGAAGAGCACGAGTTCGCCGCCGTCAAGGCCGCGACCCTGATCGAGTCCCTGCCGTGGCTCAAGCGGTTCTCCGGCAAGGTCGTCGTCGTCAAGTTCGGCGGCAACGCGATGGTGAACGAGGACCTCAAGCGTGCGTTCGCCGAGGACATGGTCTACCTCCGCTACGCCGGGTTGCACCCCGTCGTCGTGCACGGCGGGGGTCCGCAGATCTCGGCCGCGCTCAAGGAGCAGGGGATCGAGTCCGAGTTCCGTGGCGGCTACCGCGTCACCACGACCGAGGCGATCTCGGTCGTCCGCGACGTCCTGGCGGGCGAGGTCAACCGCGAGATCGTCGACCTGATGAACGAGCACGGCGAGGGCCTGGCCGTCGGCGTGTTCGGCGACGGCGGGTCCCTGTTCACCGGCGAGCAGAAGGGCGTGGTCGTCGACGGGCAGGAGTACGACCTCGGGCACGTCGGTGACATCACCCACGTCGACCCGTCAGGGGTGCTCGCCGCGATCGAGGCCGGCCGCATCCCGGTGGTCTCGAGCATCGCGATCGACGACGCCCACCCGGACCAGGCCCTCAACGTGAACGCCGATGCGGCCGCGGGTGCCCTGGCGATCGCGCTGCGTGCGTCGAAGCTCATCATGCTCACCGACGTCCCCGGCCTCTACCGCAACTGGCCGGACCGTGACTCGCTCGTCGACCTCATCGCGGTCGAGGAGCTCCGCGCGCTCCTGCCGTCCCTCGAGTCGGGCATGATCCCGAAGATGACCGCGTGCCTCGACGCCGTGGTCGGCGGGGTCGGCGGGGCGACGATCATCGACGGTCGGATCCCGCACTCGATCCTGCTCGAGGTCTTCACCCTGCGCGGTGCGGGCACCGAGGTGATCCCGGACCCGAGCCGACGCACCGAGAACCAGATGACCCACGCCGAGATCGGCCGACGCGTCGCAGCACCGTCGACGAGCACCAGCACCGGCCAACACGTGGCCAGCACGACCGAGAAGGGGCAGCAGCCGTGAGCAGCGAGACGCAGACCGAGACCTGGAACGACCGGTTCGGGGCGTCGCTCATGCGATCCCTGACCCCGCCGAAGATCATGCTCGAGCGCGGACAGGGCTGCCGTGTCTGGGACGTCGAGGGCAACGAGTACCTCGACTTCCTGGCGGGCATCGCCGTCAACTCGCTCGGCCACGCGCACCCCGTCCTGGTCGAGGCGATCGCCGACCAGGCCGCGAAGCTCGTGCACGTGTCGAACTACTTCGCGACGCCGCCCCAGCTCGAGCTGGCGGAGCGCCTCAAGCGCATCACCGGTGCGGTCGACGCCGGGCGGGTGTACTTCGGCAACTCCGGGGCAGAGGCGAACGAGGCCGCGTTCAAGCTCGCGCGCCTGAACAAGGGCGCCGACGGGCAGAAGACCCGCATCCTCGCGCTGAAGCAGGGGTTCCACGGCCGGACGATGGGGGCACTCGCGCTCACCGGCAAGCCCGCGCTGCAGCAGGACTTCCTGCCGATGATCCCGGGCGTCGAGCACATCGACTCCACCGTCGCAGCGCTCGAGGCGTCCATCGACGACACGGTCGCGGCGATCGTCATCGAGCCGATCAAGGGCGAGGCCGGCGTCGTCGACCTGCCCGAGGGCTTCCTGCTCGCCGCGCGCCGGCTGACCGAGGAGCACGGTGCGCTGCTGATCCTCGACGAGATCCAGACCGGTGTCGGCCGGACGGGCAACTGGTTCACCTACCAGGGCCACGGCTTCACCCCCGACGCCGTCACGGTGGCCAAGGGCATCGCCGGCGGCTTCCCGATCGGTGCGCTCGTGACCTTCGGGTGGGCGTCCGACCTGTTCTCGGCCGGTCAGCACGGTTCGACCTTCGGCGGCAACCCGCTCGGCACCCGCGTGGCGAACGCGGTGCTCGAGGAGATCGAACGCGCGGACCTCGTCGCTGCCGCCGTGGTCAAGGGCGAGCGGATCCGGACCGGCATCGCCGGCATCGGCTCACCGCTCGTCGAAGAGGTCCGCGGCACCGGTCTGCTCATCGGCGTCGGGCTCACCGGCCCGATCGCGGCCGCGGTCAACGCCGCCGCCCTCGAGCGTGGCCTCATCATCAACGCCCCGAACGAGTCGAGCCTGCGCCTCGCGCCGCCGCTCATCGTGTCCGACGCCGAGATCGACGAGTTCGTGTCGATCCTCGCCCAGAGCCTCGCGGCCGTCGCTGCCGCCCAGGAGACCTCCGCATGACCCGCCACTTCCTCCGGGACGACGACCTCAGCCAGGCCGAGCAGTCCGCGATCCTCGACATCGCCGACCAGATGAAGGCCGACCGTTGGGGTGCGAAGCCCCTCGCCGGCCCGCAGAGCGTCGCGGTCATCTTCGACAAGTCGTCGACCCGCACCCGGGTGTCGTTCCACGTCGGCATCTCCGACCTGGGCGGCAGCCCGCTCATCATCTCGACGGCGAACAGCCAGCTCGGCGGCAAGGAGACCCCGTCGGACACCGCCCGCGTGCTCGAGCGCATGGTGTCGGCGATCGTCTGGCGCACCTACGGGCAGGCCGGTCTCGAGGAGATGGCCGCCGGCACGACCGTCCCCGTCGTCAACGCACTGTCCGACGACTTCCACCCCTGCCAGCTGCTCGCCGACCTGCTCACCATCCGCGAGCACCGCGGCACGCTGGCGGGCCAGACCGTGGCGTTCATCGGCGACGGCGCGAGCAACATGGCGCAGTCGTACCTGCTCGCCGGCGCGACCGCGGGCATGCACGTCCGCGTCGCGGCTCCCGCCGAGTTCTCGCCGTCCCCGCAGGTCGTCACCGACGCCGAGCACCGTTCGGCCGAGACCGGCGGTTCCGTCCTGGTCGTCACCGACCCGGTGGCAGCGGTCGCCGGTGCCGACGTCGTGGTCACCGACACCTGGGTGTCGATGGGCAAGGAGTCCGAGAAGCAGTCGCGCCTCGACACCTTCTCCGGGTACCGCGTGGACGACGCCCTGATGGCGCACGCTGCCGACGACGCGGTGTTCATGCACTGCCTGCCCGCCGACCGTGGCTACGAGGTGACCGCCGACGTCATCGACGGGCCGCGCAGCATCATCTGGGACGAGGCGGAGAACCGTCTGCACGCCCAGAAGGCGCTGCTGGCCTGGCTCCTCGCCGCGAACGTCTGAGCACCATGGCTGACCGCGTCGTCCTCGCCTACTCCGGCGGCCTCGACACCTCCGTCGGGATCGGCTGGCTGCGTGACGCCACCGGCAAAGAGGTGGTGGCGCTGGCGGTCGACGTCGGCCAGGGCGGCGAGGACCTCGACGCGATCCGACAGCGCGCGCTCGACTGCGGGGCCGTCGAGTCGATCGTGGTCGACGCCAAGGACGAGTACGCCGACGAGTACATCGTGCCGGCCCTCAAGGCCAACGCGCTGTACCAAAAGCGCTACCCGCTGGTGTCGGCGCTGAGCCGCCCGCTCATCGCGAAGCACCTCGCGCTGACGGCGAAGCAGCTCGGTGCCGACAGCGTCGCGCACGGCTGCACCGGCAAGGGCAACGACCAGGTCCGGTTCGAAGCCGCCGTCGCGGCGATCGCCCCGGACCTGCGGAGCGTGGCACCGGTGCGTGACCTCGCCCTGACCCGGGACAAGGCGATCGCGTACGCCGAGCAGCACGCCCTGCCGATCCAGCAGTCGCAGCGGTCGCCGTACTCGATCGACCAGAACGTGTGGGGCCGGGCCGTCGAGACCGGCTTCCTCGAAGACCCGTGGAACGCCCCGACCGAGGACCTCTACGCGTACACGCAGGACCCCGCCGTCCCGCGCGAGCCGGACGAGGTGACCATCACGTTCGAGCGCGGCGTCCCGGTGGCGCTCGACGGGCAGCGCTTCAGCGTGCTGCGGATCGTGCAGGAGCTGAACGCCGTGGCCGGCAAGCACGGCGTCGGTCGGATCGACGTCGTCGAGGACCGCCTCGTCGGCATCAAGTCGCGCGAGGTGTACGAGGCCCCTGCGGCGATCGCGCTCATCACGGCGCACGAGGAGCTCGAGCGCCTCACCCTCGAGCGCGACGTGAACCGCTACAAGCGCGGTGTCGAGTCGGAGTGGGCCGACCTGGTCTACGACGGTCTGTGGTTCGGCGGGCTGAAGCGCAGCCTCGACGCCTTCGTCGACCACACCCAGCAGCACGTCTCCGGCGACGTCCGCCTCCAGCTGCACGGCGGTCGGGCGACGGTGACCGGCCGTCGCTCGGAGCAGAGCCTGTACGACTTCGACCTCGCAACGTACGACACCGGCGACACGTTCGACCAGTCCCTCTCGAAGGGCTTCATCGAACTCTGGTCGCTCCCCAGCAAGATCTCCGCCCGCCGCGACGCGGCGAACTGACACCCGCCGCCACCCGGCCCGACGACAA
This sequence comes from Curtobacterium sp. NPDC089991, assembly GCF_044748425.1. Lineage (NCBI taxonomy): Bacteria > Bacillati > Actinomycetota > Actinomycetes > Micrococcales > Microbacteriaceae > Curtobacterium > Curtobacterium sp. NPDC089991. The sequence goes on along the minus strand of NZ_JBIVGB010000008.1, from coordinate 4,024 downwards.
CGACGCAGGACGACATGACCGACGAGAAGACCGACGCCACCAACACCGGAGCCCTCTGGGGCGCCCGCTTCGCCGACGGCCCGAGTGCGGCCCTGGCAGCGCTGTCGAAGTCGACGCACTTCGACTGGCAGCTCGCCCCGTACGACATCGCCGGCTCCCGCGCGCACGCCCGGGCCCTGCACACGGCCGGGTACCTGACGGCGGACGAGCTCGAGCGCATGCTCGCCGGACTCGACCGGCTCGAGGCCGCGCACGCCGACGGCACGCTGCAGCCCGACGAGTCAGACGAGGACGTCCACGGTGCCCTCGAGCGCCTCCTCATCGCCGACCTCGGTCCGGAGCTCGGCGGCAAGCTCCGCGCCGGCCGCAGCCGCAACGACCAGATCGCGACGCTCGGCCGCATGCACATGCTCGACCACGGGCGCCGGATCGGTCGGCTCGTGATCGACCTGGTCGACGCGATCACCCAGCAGGCCAACGAGCACCCGTCGGCGATCATGCCGGGTCGCACGCACCTGCAGCACGCGCAGCCCGTCCTCCTCGCGCACCACCTGCTGGCGCACGCGTGGCCGTTGGTCCGCGACCTCGAGCGCCTCCGCGACTGGGCGGGCCGCGCGAGCGTGAGCCCGTACGGCGCCGGTGCCCTCGCCGGCAGTTCGCTCGGTCTCGACCCCGCCGCGATCGCCGCGGAGCTCGGGTTCGACCGCCCGGCCGACAACTCGATCGACGCCACGGCCGCCCGCGACGTCGTCGCCGAGTTCGCGTTCGTCCTCGCGCAGATCGGCATCGACGTCTCGCGTCTGTCGGAAGAGGTCATCCTCTGGAACACGAAGGAGTTCGGCTTCGTCCGGCTCCACGACGCCTTCTCGACCGGCTCGAGCATCATGCCGCAGAAGAAGAACCCGGACATCGCCGAGCTCGCGCGCGGCAAGTCCGGTCGTCTGATCGGCAACCTGACGGGCCTGCTCGCGACCTTGAAGGGACTGCCGCTCGCCTACAACCGCGACCTGCAGGAGGACAAGGAGCCCGTCTTCGACTCGGTCGCCACGCTCGAGGTCCTGCTGCCGGCCTTCACCGGCATGATCGCGACGCTCACGTTCGACACGGACCGGATGGCCGAGCTCGCGCCGCAGGGCTTCTCGCTCGCGACCGACGTGGCCGAGTGGCTGGTCCGTCAGGGCGTCCCGTTCCGCGATGCGCACGAGGTGTCCGGTGCGCTGGTCCGGTACTGCGAACAGCGGGGCATCGAGCTCGACGACCCGACCGACGACGAGTACCGGTCGGTCTCCGAGCACCTGACCCCCGGGGTCCGTGCCGTGCTCACGATCGAGGGCAGTGTCGCGTCCCGCTCGGGTGTCGGCGGAACCGCTCCGGACCGTGTGGCCGAGCAGCTGGCGTCCGTCACGCGTCGCGTCCACGACCTGGCCGAGGGCGCACCCTTCACGCGATGACCGAGGGGCTGCTCGCGATGCTCGCTAAGCCGGCGCCGCGCATCGCCCCGGCGCTGCTCGGCGCGACGATCGCGGGCCGAGGCGTGACCCTGCGCATCACCGAGGTCGAGGCCTACTTCGGCCCCACCGACCCCGGCTCGCACGGGCACCGCGGTCCGACCGAGCGCAACCGCCACCTGTTCGGGTCGCCGGGCACCCTGTACGCGTACCGCTCGTACGGCATCCACACCTGCGTCAACGTCGTGAGTGCACCGGCCGGCATCTCCTCCGGTTCCCTGCTCCGCGGTGCGCAGGTGATCGAGGGCGTCGACACCGCACGCGGACGACGTGGCCCGTCGGTCGCCGACGTCGCGTTGGCGCGTGGCCCCGGCAACCTCGGTGGCGCCCTCGGCGCGGTGCTCGGACAGGACGACGGCACCTCGCTGCTCGACGGGTCCGGTCCGTTCGTGCTCACGTTGGCACCCGGCCTGGAGGCGCGGCTCGCCTCCGCCTCTCCGGCCCGCGTCGTCGAGGAACTCCTGACCGAGACCGCACCCGGCCCCGGCGGGACGGGTCCGGTCCCGCGCATCTCGCGCGGACCGCGCACCGGCGTCGGCGGCATCGCCGGCGGTGCGCAGTACCCCTGGCGCTTCTGGTTGACGGGCGACCCGACGGTCTCGACGTACCGACGGCACAAGGGTGCCCTCGACTGATCCCCACCGGCACGGCCGGCCCGCCGCTGGCGCGTCGCGCCGGAACCGGCGGCGTGGGCCCAGACGCACCACGGGCCTCCCGGTCGACGGCGCGCTGTCGGTGGTGCGCCGCCGCTACGATGGCGGGGTGTCCAGTGATACCGCTCAAGACGTCCTGACGCGCCAGCAGAACGACCCCACCTTCGCCTCGGTGTGGGACGAACTGCGCTGGCGCGGTCTGGTGCAGGTCTCGACCGACGAGACCGCACTCCAAGAGGCCCTCGACGGTGATCCGATCACGTACTACTGCGGCTTCGACCCCACGGCACCGTCGCTGCACTGCGGCAACCTGCTGCAGCTCCTGACCATGCGTCGGTTGCAGCTCGCCGGGCACAAGCCGCTGGCGCTCGTCGGGGGATCGACGGGGCTCATCGGCGACCCGCGTCCGACGGCGGAGCGCACGCTGAACACCCGCGAGACCGTCGCCGAGTGGGTGGCGCGTCTGCAGGGACAGGTGTCGCGGTTCCTCAGTCCGGACGGTGACAACGGCGTCCGGCTGGTGAACAACCTCGACTGGACGTCACCGATGTCCGCCATCGACTTCCTGCGCGACGTCGGCAAGTACTTCCGGGTGAACTCGATGCTCAAGAAGGACGCCGTCGCCGCGCGGCTGAACTCCGACGCGGGCATCAGCTACACGGAGTTCAGCTACCAGATCCTGCAGGGCCTCGACTACCGCGAGCTCTTCCGGCAGTACGGCTGCACGCTGCAGACGGGTGGCTCGGACCAGTGGGGCAACCTGACCTCGGGGACGGAGCTCATCCGTCGTGCCGAGGGTGCGACGGTGCACGCGCTCGGGACACCCTTGATCACGAACTCGGACGGCACGAAGTTCGGCAAGAGCGAGGGCAACGCCATCTGGCTCGACGCCGAGATGACGTCGCCGTACGCGCTGTACCAGTTCTGGCTCAACACGGCGGATGCCGACGTGATCGCCCGGTTGCGGGAGTTCACGTTCCTGTCCCGTGCCGAGATCGAGCGACTCGAGCAGGCGGTCGCCGACGAACCGTTCCGGCGCGAAGCGCAGCGGACCCTCGCGTTCGAGGTCACCTCGCTCGTGCACGGGTTCGACGCCACCCAGGCCGCGATCGACGCTGCGGCCGCGCTGTTCGGCAACGGGGACCTCGGTGCGCTGGATCCGGACACCCTGCGGTCGGCGATCGCGGAGCTGCCGGGGTCGGTCACCATCGAGGCCGGAGCCGACGTGGCCCGGGCACTCGTCGAGACCGAGCTCGTGAAGTCCCTCGGCGAAGCGCGCCGGGCGATTGACCAGGGCGGCGTGTACGTGAACAACGTCCGAGCCGAGGACGCCACCGCACCGCTGTCGGACCTCGCCCTGCCCGGGGGAGTCCTCGTGCTCCGCCGCGGCAAGAAGACCCTCGCCGGCGTGACGCTGGCCTGATCGCCCCGGCACCCGGGCGACGCGTGTTGCACAACGCGACACGCCCGGGATCGGGCCTGGCTTGGCACACTCGCCCAGGCCTGCGTAAAGTTCCTACTCGTCACCCCAAAGGTGCGGCGGAGCGGCTGGAGCGAAAGCCCAGAGCACGTCGGCCCTCAAGCGGGACCATCCTCCACTGAAGATCAGATCTGGCCTTGTGCTCGATCGCTTCGACGCCTAGGATGACAAACCCACCGGTTCTCTCCCCTCGGGGATGAGCCACAGGACCTCCGGGTCCGACGACACACCGGTGGCAAGCCAAGTACACAAGCCTCGTGGCTGGAGCTCGAACCTGAGCCGAAGAGCGAGTGCGTCTGGTCCTTGAGAACTCAACAGCGTGCACATTGTCAATGCCAATTTATTGATTGACCTCGTGCCTGGGCAGCTTCGGTTGTTCAGGT
>NZ_JBIVGB010000007.1:0-213897 GCF_044748425.1 Curtobacterium sp. NPDC089991 | reverse complement strand
CGGCTGCTGTGTGCGCGCCGAACACACCCTGGTGCAGGGTGGAGAACCAGCAATGTGCGGCTGGTGAGCGCTCCGGGTGTTTCCCGGTCTGTGCAAGCTATTCGGCGCCCTCCGCTGAACGGATGGGGATCCCGTACCCCGTTACCGCATCGTAATATTTGTTGTGGGAAATGTAACCTGTTCGAGGGTCGTGTATTTTGTCGGAGCCCGTCTCGATTGAGGATTGTCTACCGAGACAGGTCCATCGCACCCCTCGATTCGTTGGCCTGCCGGCTATTTACTGGCTGGTCCTAGTTCAGCCTCCCTGCGCTCGTGCTCCTCGGGATTGGACTGGCGATGCTCTTCGTGCCGCTGCAAAACCTCGCCCTCACCGGTGTGCAGCCCGAGGATGCCGGCGTCGCTTCCGCGACCGTCAACTCGACCTTCCACATCGGCGGATCGATCGGCCTGGCCGTGTTTACCGTCTTCTACGCCAGCGCCGTCGAGCACACCCTCGCCGCCGGTGGTGACCAGCTGACTGCGTTCACCGACGAATACTCAGCCGCGTTCCTCGCCTCCGGCATCGCCATGGTCATCGCATCGCTCCTGGCGATCTTCCTCATCCGTGGGAAGAAGGACGACCTCATGCCCTCGTCATCGCCCAACGAAAGGGTGACGGCGTACGTACCTGTCACCGGCTGACTGCGGCGTCTCGAAGGTGGATGAGGCGGGTTGGCGAGTCGAACCTGCTAAAGAGATTCAGCTCTTGGTCGTAGGTGATGGAAGCAAGGAGAGAACGGTCCAATCGGTGTCGAAGGACGAGCACGGTGAAGCCGTCCCCGTCTTCTGCGTCGGTCGGATGCCAGTCGGACTGATCACCACCCCAGATGAACATGCTGTCGGGATAGATGAGGCTCGCGACCGGATGGGGGCGCTTGCTGTGCCCCTCACCGATGCGCTCGTTGTAGCCGTCGGAGACGATGGTGCGTTGCGTTGCAACGTGGATGGCGGTCCAGCTGGCGTCCCGGAGGTCGGTCTTCACACTCCACTCGTCGACACCGTTGAAGTCCTGCATGAGGACTGTCGCGGTGACGCTACGGTCGGTGTCTGCTCTGATGGCTTCACGAATTGCCTCGATGCGGTTGTTCACGTGCGCTCCTCCTCTTAGGTGTTTCAGCCGAAGACCGGCGCTTCCTTGCCGTCCGGGTACCGGCAGCTGTCTCCCGGGGTGCACAGGAAACGGTACGTGGAGAGGTCGAGGTTGAGGTTGAACGTGTGCGCACGCTCGTAGTCCTGGATCTTCATGTTGCCGAGCTTGAAGATGTAGGTGCCGTTGTGTGTTCCGCCCATCGAGCCGGTGAAGTTGAAGCCGTCGCCGGAGAGGTTCGAGTAGCCCGTGGAGTCCACCGTCCGGCTGGGCAGGAGTCCTTCCATCTGCTCAAGAGTGATGCCACCGCTGAGGTCCACGTTGTAGTTGCGGAGGACGGAGAAAGCGGACAGGCCGAAGATGTGCTTGTCGGTCTGCAGTCCGATGGTGAACGTGAGGTCGATGCAGTTGCTCCAGGAGCCGTTGGTCGGGTCGTTCGCCTGTCCGTAGATCACGCCGTAGACGATGTCGCTCGACGATGGAGCCCAGATCGTGCGCACGGGGGTGCTGTTATAGCAGCCGACGCTGTCGGCACGGGCGTTCGACTGTGGCGCGAGGTTCGCCGCCTCTTCGGAGGACATGGTGATGAGGCAGGCGAAGTCGTGCGTGTTCTCGCTGGAGGGCTGCGATGATTGGCATCATCTGGATCCCCCTGTCGATCTTCGGTCACCCCGAGTGACCAGAGAGTCGAAGGCGGGACCAGACGGAGTCCGGTAGTCGATCGTTCTCCGGACGCGGGCCGCCAACTCGGTGAACCGGGCCAACAGGTTGGTCCCAGAGTTCCCCGATTTGACCCTCACGCCGCGTGAGGGCCGAACGTGGACCCATGAGCAGCTACTACAACGCCTTTGAGATGAGCCCGGTCCCCGCCCCCGGCCCTGACGTGGTCGCGCCTGAGCCGTTCCACGGGATCTACGGGATGCCGTCGTTCGTGACGATCCCGACAACCGACCTGGCCGCTTCCGTCGACTTCTGGACCCGCGGCCTGGGCTTCTTCGACCTGTTCAGCGTGCCGGGCCAGCTCGTGCACCTGCGCCGGTGGGCCTTTCAGGACGTCCTGCTGGTCCCAACCGCGTCCGCTCCGGATCAGGCGCCGGCGGTGAGCTTCAGCTTCGCGTGCGTCCTGAACCAGATCGACACCCTCGTCACCGCGTGCCGAGCCCACGACGCGGGCGTGGTGAGCGAGCCGCGGGACACGCCCTGGGGCACCCGCGATGTCGAGGTGATCACGCCGGAGAAGGTGCGAGTCGTCTTCACTGCCGCGAAACCCTTCGAGCCGACCAGCCAGACCGCCAAGAACCTCGAAGCGATCGGCATCACCGCACCTGACGCCGACGGCGAGAAGAATGGAGCGCATGCCTGATGACAGCGACGCCGTGGACCTGACTGTTGGTCAGGCCGCGGCGCGCCTGGGCGTGACGGTCCGGACGTTGCATCACTGGGACGAGATCGCCCTTGCGAGGCCGTCGTCACGGTCAGCTGCCGGGTACCGGCTCTATGCCGAAGACGACCTCGAGCGGCTGCGGCGCATCGTCGTCTACCGCGAGCTGGGGCTCGACCTGGAAGCCATTCGGAACGTTCTCGACGATCCGAGTGCGGCCGTTGTCATTGCGCTGCGCGCCCAGCAGTCCCAGCTTGCGGCGCGGATCGAGCATCTCAGCGCGCTGGGCGATGACCTGGCCCGGATGGCCGACGCCCACGAGCACGGGCTGCTCATGACCAATGAGGAGCAGACCGCGACGTTCGGGCCTGGATGGAATCCGCAGTGGCCGGCTGAGGCGCGGCAACTCTACGGCGATACGCCGGAGTGGCGGCACTACGCCGAACGCTCGGCGTCACGCACCGTGGACGACTGGCAGGCCGTCGCCGATGCGTCTGCGGCGCTTGATCAGGCCCTTGCCGACGCCATGGATGCTGGTGTCGAACCCGGCAGCCCGGCCGCGGACGCTCTCGTTGAACAGCACCGCGAGGTGTTCTCCGCCTACTTCCCGATCACCCGGCAGATGCAGGTCGTCCTCGGCCGCATGTACGAAGCCGATCCGGGGTACGCCGCACACTACGACGGCATCCGAGCCGGGCTCGCCTCATGGTTGCGTCGCATCATCGACGCCGGCGCACGCGCCCGCGGCATCGACCCCGACACCGCCACCTGGCAGTAGGACTCGCAGCTCACGGTCGCGCGCGGAGCGGCCGACGTCGACGTCGACGTGGGAGCGAACGCTGCCCTGAGCCAACGTCTCGTGCGGATCGCCGGCCTTCGAGTGGTCACCGCTCGTTGGCGGCTCGGCGGATCCAGGTGCGGAACTCGACGGCGAAGTGCTCGAGGTGCTGCTCGATCACCGCCGGGGCGCAGGTCGCCGGCAAGGTGACGGACAGACGTGCGGTGAAGCCGTCCTGCTCCTCGTCGAAGGAGTTCGCGATCGAGCCGATCACCGTCCCGTCCGCCAACAGCATGTGCGACCGGCGACCGGCAGTCGCTTCTGCGGCGGGCAGCTCCTGCTCGACGACGGCACTGTCGTCCCAGGGGCGCATGAAGAACGAGCAGACGTACTCGTCGAGGGTCTCGACGATGTTCACGTTGCGCCCCGGCTCGGCGTGGATCCCGTAGTGCTCCGGGTGTCCGGCGAGCATGACGTCCTCGCGGGCGAACGCGGCGCCGAGCCACGCACCGAACTGCGCGGCACTGATGCCCCGTGCACGGAGCGTGGTCGTGCCGGTTGCCTGCTCGCCGCCGGAGCGTCCGAGGTGGGCGCGGAGGAACGCGTCACCCGCAGCGATCTCGTCCTCGAGCAGCTCGAGCAGCTGGACCCGGCCGAGCTTCCGTTTCAGGAGCGCGAGCGCCCGGCGGGCGGAGAACAGCTCGAACCCGTCGATGGTCGAGTCGGTGTCCTCGCCGGCCAGGCGGACGGTCGCGCCGGTCACCGTGCGGCCCGGACGGGGAGCTGGAGGTACGAGGCCTGGTCGCCGCCGGTGTGCACGACGTGCCGCCCGGTGTTCGCGCCGACGTACTCGCGGATCGCCGGCATGAGCGTGCCGAGCAGGTTGCGGGAGCTCACGATGAACCGCAGCTGCTCGCCCGCGTGGAAGCGCAGGCCGACCGGGAACAGGTCGATCTCGATCTCGGCGACCTGCCCGGCAGCGAGCTTCTCGACGCGGTCGAACGAGTGCGCGGGGACGTCGTCGGTCGACAGCGCCTCGTCGAGGTGCCGGGCGGACACGCGGAGGCGTCCGTCGGAGCCCTTGTAACGCAGGATCGTCGCGCCGTGGTCGGTGAGGTCGTGCGCCATCGCCGACTGGTTCGGCACGGTGAACGCCTGCAGCGGCGTTCCCCAGCGGTCGAGCTTCTGGACGAGGACGAACAGGTCCATGTCGTCGGCGCCCCGGGCCTCGACGAACAGGTGCGCCTTCGGGTACCCGACCAGGACGGTCTCCTCGTCGAAGCGGGTCAGGAACGAGACGGCGTCCGGGTTCGCGTCGACGGCGTAGGACGCTTCTGCAGGTGCCTCGGGCGCGGCCGTGGTCAGCGTTCGCGTCCGGGCGTCGAGGAAGTACTTCGTCGAAGCGGCGTCCTGCGGCGGGAACGACTCAGCCGGCACGGCGACCTCGTCTCCGCCCTGCAGGTCGAGGACCGAGTACCGGACGGTCGGAGTGGTCTCCCACCCGTTGTCGGCGCCCTTGAGGAAGTGGTCGAAGAACCGGCGGAGGTCCTCGACGTTCGCCGGGTCGTAGTAGTCCGGCCACTCCTGGGTGTTGTGGATCCGGAGCCACTTCTCGTCGCTGGCGATCCGACGCCAGGCGCGGAAGGTCCCGGCGGTGTGCAGGGTGTTCGAGTAGCTCGCGACGACGTACGCCGGCACCTCGATCTGCGAGAAGTCAGGGATCTTCTGCTCCCACAGGTCGGTCATCAGCGGGTGGGCGTCGACCTCGGCGAGGATGTCCTCCTTCTGGCCCTTCCCGAAGAAGCTGCCGTCCTGCAGCTGCTGCGCGAACCCGGTGTCGGGCATGCCGCCGCGCTTCACGAGGTCGCGGTAGACGTCGCTGACGCCCTCCCACGGGTTGATCGCGACGAGGTGCGGGGGCTGCTCGGCGGCGGTGAACCACTGCGACACGGCGAGGTAGCTCGTGCCGCTCATGCCGACCTTGCCGTCGCACCATTCTTGCTCGGCCAGCCACTCGATGACGTCGTACGCGTCGCGGCCCTCCTGCCGGTCCCAGAGCACGCTGTCGCCCTCGGAGTCGACCACGCCGCGGATGTCGACGTTGCAGATCGCGTAGCCGTGCTCGACCCAGTACGCCGGGTCCGGTGCCTCGAACTTCTCGAGTCCGGACACCGTGCTGTTCGGCAGCCCGACGAGCCCGAACACCCCCATCACGCTGAGCGACGTGCCCTGCGCCTTGCCGTACGGGCTCCATGCCACGATCACCGGCACCGGCTCGGTGCCGACCGGGCGGAACACGTCGACGTGGATGGTCGTGCCGTCGCGCAGCTGCATCGCGACGTCCTTGTCGAACACCGTGTCGACGGGCAGCGGCTTGAACTGCGGCGCGATCCGGAACCCGGCCTCGAGGGTTCGGGTGCCGGGCTCGAAGGGGGTGAGCACACCCGTGCGCGGAGCGGGCAGCGGGGTGGAGGGGACGGTCATCCTCTGGTCGGTCATCGTGTTCTCCTTCGTGCGGGAGTCCTCCGTGGGCTCGTCGTCGAGGCGAGCGTACGTCCGATCCGGCAAGAACTCAACGCGTGTTGAGAAACCCGTCGGCGGAGTAGATTGCGGGCATGGACGGAACGACGGAAGCAGCGACGACCTCCCGCGTGGGTCGCCGTCCCGGGGCGGCCAGCACCCGCACGACGGTCCTCGCGGCGGCGAGTGCGCGGTTCGCCAGCGACGGTTTCGCCGGCACGACGATCCGGGCCGTGGCGGCGGACGCCGGCGTCGACCCTTCGCAGGTGATGCAGTTCTTCGGGTCGAAGGCCGACCTGTTCGCAGCGGTGATGGCCGTGTCCCCGTCCGCGCTCCGGCGCTTCGACACGGCCTTCGAGGGTCCGGACGAGCATCTCGGCGAGCGTGTCGTCCGGGCGTTCCTACAGGCCTGGGAAGGCGCCCCGGAGGAGTCGGAACCGCTGATGGCGATGCTCCGAGGTGCGATGGTCAACGAGGACGCGACGGCGCAGCTGCGGGACTTCATCCAGGCCCGCCTCGTGCACGGAGCCTCCGGCGCCGATCACGAGGACCGTGCGCTCCGGGCCGGGCTCGCCGCGGCCATGCTCGTCGGGATCATCACGAGCCGGCAGGTCTTCGGGGTCCCTGCCGTGCTCGCAGCCGACCACGACACCGTCGTCGCGATCGCCGGACCCGCGATCCAGAGCGTCCTCGCCGGAGTCAGTCGAGCAGACGCCGAGCGTTCCGGGTCGTGAGTTCCCGCCAACTCGTCGCGTCGTGCGGCGGCTCGGCATCGTCGAGCGCGGCGATCTGCGCGTCCACGCCCTGCGTCGGCGTCCAGCACGAGTCGCTGCCGTAGAGCAGCCGGTCCGTCCCGGCGACCTCGGCGAGGACTGGCACGTCGAGTGGGAACGGCGTGCCTGCCGTGTCGAACCAGAGCCGCCGCATCGCGTCCTTCCAGGGCATCGTGCCGGCGGTGGCGCCGAACAACTGCTGGAACAGGGCGATCCGGTCGGAGAGGACCGGCAGAGTCGCGCCCGAGTGCGGCACGATGACGCGCAGGTCCGGGTACCGGTCGAGGACGCCGGCGAGCACCAGGTCGACGATGCTCCTGGTGCTGTCGAACATGAACTCCAGCATCGGGCGAGGACGCCCGAGGGCGGTGTGCTCCCACCCGACGGGCGAGGTCGGGTGCACGAAGACGGCCGCGCCGCGGGCGTCGAGCTCGGCCCAGAGCGGCTCCAACGCGGGATCTCCCAGGTACTGGCCGTGCGCGTTGGACTCGAGGACGACGCCGACCGCACCCGGTCCCTGCAACGTGCGCCGGGCCTCCAGGACCGCACTGTCGACATCCGGCACCGGGAGGGACGCGAAGTACGAGAACCGGTCCGGGTGCGCGGCCGCGATCGCGGCGGCTTCGTCGTTGAGTGTCCGCGCGAGCTCCGCGGCTCGGTCGTCGTCCCCGAAGTGCACTCCGGGCGACGAGACGGACAGGACCGCTCGGGCGATCCCGCGGCGGTCCATGTCACCGAGCTGGCCGGCGAGCGACCAGCTCGGCCAGGCGGGCATGCCGTCCGGCTGTTCGTACCCGGCTGCTCGGGCCGCTGCGACGTAGTCCGCGGTGACGAAGTGTGCGTGGACGTCGATCAGTTCGGACATCGATGGCTCCTCGTTGCATGTAGTGAACGATTCTGTATCGTAGACCGCATGACCACGACCATTCGCAACGTCCGCACCAGCTCCGGCGGGGTGACCACAACCGAGGCTGTCGACGTCGAGTTCGACGAGCACATCAGCACGGTCCGTCCCGCGGGGACCGTCGCTCCAGCCGGCGGTCCGGTCGTCGACGGAACGGGGCAGTTCCTCGTTCCGGGCCTGATCGACACGCACGTCCACCTGGGCTCCCCGGCGGCGCTGTCGTCCGCAGTCCGAGCCGGCGTCACGACGATGGTTGACCTCGGGACACACCCGGACTCCCTCGTCGACGAGCAGCGACGAGCACCAGGGGCCCCGGGGCTCCTCAGCGCGGGCTCGGCTGCCTCGGCGCCGGGCAGCACCCAGATCGCTCGGATGGGCTTCCCGGACGCGAGCGGCGTGAGCAGCGCAGCCGATGCCGAGCGGTACCTGGACTGGCGGGCCGCGAACGGGTCGGACCTGGTGAAGATCATCATCGAGGACCCCGACGCCACCGACGTCCCCGCGCTCGACGTCGCAACGATCACGGCCCTGGTCGACGGTGCACGCCGCCGGGGGCTCCGGACCGTGGCCCACGTCGTGACCGCCGCGTCGTTCGTCCGCGGGCTCGACGCCGGGGTCGACATCCTCACGCACGCACCGCTCGACCGGCCGCTGCCGGGCGAGACCGTCCGTCGGATGGTCGACCAGGGCACCATCGCGTCACCGACCCTCGTCATGATGCGCGCGATGGCGCGCGCGCGGCTCGGGGACCGTGCCGACGCCGCATTCGAGAACGCCGTCGAGAGTGTGCGCCGGATGCACACCGCCGGTGTGCCAGTCGTCGCCGGCACGGACGCGAACGAGACCCCGTTCGCGCCGGTTCGCCACGGCGAGGCCCTCCACGAGGAGATGCTCCTCTTGCGGGACACCGGGATGACGAACGGCGCGGTACTGACCGCTGCCACGGACGGGGCAGCGGCGGCATTCGGTCTGCACGACCGCGGGCGTGTGGAAGTGGGGCTGCGTGCGGACCTCCTGCTCACGACCGGCGATCCCCTCGTCGACCCAGCCGTCCTCGCTCAGCCGGGCGCTGTGTGGGTCGGTGGGACACTCATCTCGTGAACGCTCCCGTCCGGCGGCGCGGTGCTGACCTCGAGCACGCGATCTTCGCCGCCACACTCGAACAGCTGGCTGACCACGGCATGGCGGGCCTCACCTTCGAGAACGTCGCCGCGGCAGCCGGTGCGGGCAAGGCCTCGCTCTACCGGCGCTGGACCGATCCGGAGCAGCTCGTCCTCGCCGCCCTCGCCTGGACCGAAGACACCGCGGAGCGGAGCGATCACCCCGGGGGGACCCGACTCCAGCCGGTCGGTGACCTCCGCGACGAACTCATCGCGTTCCTGTCCGATCTCGCCGACGGGCTCACCACCCCCGTCGGACGGGTCCTCGCACCACTTCTCCTGGAGCGAGAGCGACGACCCGAGATGTGGCAGCGCATCGTCGCACTGCTCATCGAGCCGCGCCAACGCCTCGTGACCGAAGCATTCGGACGCGCCGCGGCCCGTGGCGAGATCCCCTCGAGCGCTGTCAGCCCATCACGCGTCAGCGCTGGCGCCGCACTCGTGCTCGCCCGTCACCTCACCACTGGCCCGCTGTCCCGCGACGACATCGTCGAGGTCGTCGATGACGTCGTACTTCCCGCCCGGTGGCGGTGATCGTCGCGAGGTCGCGCTGACCGACTCGTAGGGGTGTGGCGGAATCCGGACGGGTGGGATCAGCGCACAGCCGGCGGCGGCCCCGTCGTGTCCCCCACGCGCAACTCCGAGACGAACGACGCCGGCTGCGGCTCCGCCCCCTCGAGCATGGCCAGGGCAGCACGAGCGGCAGCCTGGCCCTTCTGCACGAACGGCTGCACGAGCGTGGTCAGGTGCCGGATCGGCGTGCGGTGCAGCAGGCTGTCGTCCACCGTGATGCCGTCGAACCCGACGACGCTGACGTCCTCGGGCACCCGCAGCCCGGCGTCGAGCGCGGCCGAGATCACCCCCACGGCGATCAGGTCGCTCTGGGCGATGACGGCGGTGGGGCGAGGGCCATCGGCAGCGAAGAGTTCCACGCCGGCCAGGCGTCCTTCTTCCACCGAGCTCCCCGCCGTCTCGACCGCCACGGCGGAGGGGTAGACCTCGCGCACGCCCCGGAGCCGTTCGAGCGTCGTGAACGCGATGCCCGAGGCGAACCGGTCGTCGTCGATCGGTCCCCGCCGACGAGCAGCGTCGAGCGGCAGCGTCACCACCGTGACGTCGGCGTGCCCGAGGTCCTGCAGGTACGCAGCAGCACGGCGCGAGGCATCCCGGTTGTCGAGCTGGACGGGCACGGCACCCTCGATCTCGTCCGCCTCGATCGCGACGACGGGGATCTGTCGACGCCGCAGCACCGCCACGGCCGGGTCGATCCGGACGTTGCACCCCACGAGCACGACGGCGTCCATCGGGGCATCCACCAGCGGGCCGGCACCCTGCTCATCGTCGAGCGGACTCCGGACCAGCAAGAGCGAAGCCCCCGCAGCCCCGGCCACCTCGGCGATGCCGTCGAGCGTCAGGACGTTCACCGGATCGCGGAAGGCGTCGCTCAAGCGCTCGTCCATCACGACACCGATGACGCCGGAACGGCCTCGGCGGAGCGAACGCGCACGGGGGTCGGGGCCGCCGTAGCCGAGCTCGGCAGCGGCGGCGAGGACTCGGGCCTTGGCGTCCTCGGACACCGGGCCGCTGCCGCTGAACGCGAGCGAGGCCGTCGACGGCGCGACACCGGCGGCACGGGCGACCGCGGCCAGCGTCGGGCGCGACGGACGGGTGCCGCCGCCGCGGGAAGGCGACGCGCCGAGTGCTGTTGCCGGTTCGTCCATCGCCGGTTAGCGTAGCGGGAACAAGCGGTCGAATCGATTCGATAGCGGCCGACCCAGAACAAAACGCGCAGCGCGACCCGCACCACGACCACCAGCAACGAAGCACGATGGGACCACCATGACGACGCCGTCCACCCGCACCGTTCCGACCACCAGGGCCTGGATCATCGCGGTGTTCGTGGTGTTCACCCTGTCCGGGCTCGACATCGCGACGTGGCTCGGCCGGATCCCGAGCGTCCGCGACTCCCTCGGCGCGAGCACGTTCGAGATGGGCCTGCTCGTCCTGGGCATGGCCGTCGGTTCGATCGGTGGCCTGACCTTCGCCGGCCACATCGTCGCCAAGCTCGGCGCGCGGCGCGGGATCCAGATCGCCGCCGCCTGCCTGGCGCTCGGCATGGTCTTCGCTGGCATCGCGGTCACGCTCGGCTGGGGCTTCGCCGCCATCTGGATCGCCCTGATCGCCTTCGGGTTCGGCAACGGCCTGTGCGACGTGTCGATGAACGTCTCCGGCGCCGCTGCCGAGAAGGCCGGCGGGCGCACGATCATGCCGCTGTTCCACGCAGCGTTCTCCCTCGGCACACTGGCCGGCGCCGGGCTCGGTGCCCTGGCCGAGCGGCTCGAGATCCCGGTCTCCGTGCACTTCATCGTGCTGGTCGTCATCACGAGCGCCGCGATGCTCGTCGCCGTCACGAAGTTCCAGGACGAGCACCGCTTCGCCGAGCAGGTCTCCACCGACACCAGCCCGGTCGCGACGCCACTCACCCGCATGCAGGTCTGGGCGCAGCCGTCCACGATCCTGATCGGCGTGATCGTGCTCGGCATGGCCCTGGCCGAGGGCTCCGCGAACGACTGGCTGCCACTCGCGATGATCGACGGCCACGGGCTCGACAACGCCGCCGGCGCCGGCGTGCTCACGGTGTTCCTCGCCGCGATGACCGTCGGCCGGGTCGCCGGCAGCCCCCTCATCGACAAGTTCGGGCGCGTCCCGATCCTGCGGATCAGCGCCGCCGTCGCGGTGGTCGGCCTCGGCATGCTCATCTTCATCGACAACGTGCCGCTCGCGATCGTGGGCGTCGTGCTCTGGGGCCTCGGTGCCAGCCTCGGCTTCCCGATGGGCATGTCGGCCGCTGCCGACGACCCCCGCACGGCCGCCGCCAAGGTCAGCGCCGTCGCGACCATCGGGTACGTGGCGTTCCTGGCCGGTCCTCCGCTCATCGGGTTCCTCGGCGAGCACGTCGGACTGCTCGGTGCGCTCCTGGTCGTCTTCGTGTTCATCATCGCGGCGGGACTCGCGTCGGGTGCCGCCCGTGAGACCGGCGCCGCCGCCAGGCCGACCCGCGGGGGCGGCGACGGACACGGCGGGGGCGAGCCGCGCCTCCCGGCCGGCAGCGCCGACAACGCGACGAGCGCTGCCAACACGACGAGCGCTGCCGACGCAACCAGCACTGCTGACGCGACGAGCGCGCCGTCCGGGTCGGGACGCGACGCCCGTTAGGCTTCCCGGGTGCGTCTCGTCATCGCCCGCTGCTCCGTCGACTACGCGGGCCGGCTCTCAGCCCACCTGCCGCTCGCGACCCGTCTGCTCATGCTCAAGGCGGACGGCTCGCTGCTCGTGCACTCCGACGGTGGCAGCTACAAGCCGCTGAACTGGATGAGCCCGCCGTGCTCGATCGAGATGAGCGAGCCGGACGAGGAGCAGACCGTCGGTGGCATCACCGAGGTCTGGACGGTGACGCAGAAGAAGACCCAGGACCGCCTGATCGTGTCCATCCACGAGGTCATCGCGGACCAGACCCACGACCTCGGCGTCGACCCGGGCCTGGTGAAGGACGGGGTCGAGGCGCACCTGCAGCAGCTCCTCGCGGAGCAGATCGAACTGCTCGGAGACGGCCACACGCTGGTCCGCCGCGAGTACATGACCGCCATCGGGCCGGTCGACATCCTGGCCCGCGACGACGCCGGGGCGAGCGTCGCGGTCGAGATGAAGCGGAACGCCAACATCGACGCGGTCGAGCAGCTCACGCGCTACCTCGAACTCATGAACCGCGATCCGCACCTGCGGCCGGTGCAGGGCGTGCTGGCGGCGCAGACGGTGGCACCGCAGGCGCGCACCCTCGCCGAGGACCGCGGCATCCGCGTCCTCGTGCTCGACTACGACGCGATGCGCGGCATCGAGGGCGGGCACACCCGCCTGTTCTGAGCGCGGTCGCGTTGGTGGGTCTCCCGCCGGAACCAGGTTCCGGACACGGAACCGCGGAATCGCGTGGTGCTGTGTCCGGAACCAGGTTCCGCCCGACGGCCGCCGCCCGACCGGGAGGCCCGGTGCACGTCCGCCCCGTCGCGCGCGGCACCAGGATGGTCCCGTCGACCGCCGCCGGTAGGGTGGGCAGGACATGACCAGCCCGTTCTCCGCCATCCTGTTCGACCTCGACGGCACCATCAGCGACTCCGCGCCGGGCATCCTCGAGAGCCTGACGCACACCTTCCGCACCGTGGGCGTCCCGGTGCCCGACCACGACACCCTGATGTCGTTCGTCGGCCCGCCGATCATGGACACGTTCCGGGTCGCGATGGGCATGGACGAGGCGCAGGCGGAGCACACCCTCGCCGTGTACCGCGAGCACTACTTCTCGCACGGCGCCCTCGACTCGACGATGTTCCCCGGCATCGACGTCGTGCTCCGCGCGCTGCACGACGCGGGGCTGCCGATCTCGACCGCGACGAGCAAGCCCGAGACGCCGGCGACGTACATCCTCGAGCACTACGGGCTCACCGGGGACATCGACATCATCACGGGCGCCAGCGACGACGAGGTCCGGTCGAGCAAGGCCGACGTCGTCGAGGAAGCGCTGCGCCGCCTCGACGCCCGCGGGTTCGACATCAGCCGTCCGGTGCTCATCGGCGACCGGGTGCACGACGTCGAGGGCGCCACGGTGCACGGCGTCCCGGTGGTCTTCGCCGAGTGGGGGTACGGCTCCCCCGCCGAGGCCGAGGGCACCATCGCCACGGCCGCCACCCCGCTGGACCTGCTCCCGATCCTGCTGCCGTGACGGACGGGACCGACGCGACCGGCGGGACCGACGCGACGAGCGGGCACGGCCGGACCGGCGCGACGCGGCAGGGGCTGCGTGCCGCCGCGTGGGTACTGCCCGCCGCCATCGTCCTCATCGCACTGAACTTCCGCGGGCCGATCGTCGCGACGGCCCCGGTCATCGGCGACGTCCGGCTCGACCTCGGCCTGACGTCCACGATCGCCGGGCTGCTGACGACGATCCCCGTGCTCTGCTTCGCCCTGGCGACGCCGTTCGCCAGCTGGGTCATCGCGAAGGCCGACCCCGAGCGTGCGGTGTCCCTGTCGCTCGTCATCGTGCTCGCCGGCACCGTGGTGCGTTCGATGCCGTCGTCCGCCGCACTGCTCATCGGCACCGCGGTGATCGGCATCGGCATCACGATCGGCAACGTGGTGATCCCCGTCGTCATCCGGCGGGACACCTCACCGGAGCGCGTCGGCCTGGTCACCGGCGTCTACACGTCGGCGCTCAACGTCGGGTCGATGATCACGTCGCTCGCGACCGCTCCCCTGGCGGCGCTGTGGGGCTGGCCGATCGCCATCGCCGTGTGGGCGGTCTTCGCGGTCATCGCCGGGTTCGCGTGGACGTACGCAGTGGGTGCCCGGGCCGCGTGGCGCCGCCCGGTGCGCTCCGACGACGACGAGCCCCTGCCGATCACCGGTCCGATCGACCAGGTGCTCGACACCGGGGCGATCCGGACGATCCGCGCCGACCGGGCCGCGGCGGCCGCTGCTGCCACCGCCGCCGAGCCGGTCCGTCCCGCACGACGACTCATCACGTGGGGGCTCACGCTGGCCTTCGGCGGCCAGGCGTTCTCGTACTACGCCCTGACCGCCTGGATCCCGACCCTGCTGCACGACGAGATCGGGTTCTCGAAGGCGTCGTCCGGGGCGAGCTCGTCAGTGTTCCAGATCCTGGCCGTGGTCGGTGCGCTCGGGGTCCCGCTGCTCGCGGCGAAGTGGCGGCCGCGGGCGATCATCGCGCTCGTCGCGTTCCTGTGGCTGGCGATGCCGCTCGGGCTGCTGTTCGCCCCGCAGCTCTGGCTGCTGTGGTCGGTGCTCGGCGGCGCGGCCCAGGGCGGCGGCATCACCGTGATCTTCATCGTGATCGTGCGGATCGTGTCGAGCGACGCCGATGCCCGTCGGATGTCCGCGTTCGTGCAGGGCGGCGGGTACCTGATCGGCTCGGCCGGGCCGCTCGTCGCGGGCGCGCTGCACGGTGCGACCGGGGACTGGACGGCACCGCTGCTCGTCGTGCTCGTGTCGGTGCTGACGCTCGGGGTCGTCGGCACGCTCGCCGCGCGCCGCGTGTCCTGAGCGGCGCCGCGCCCGCTGCGCTGCGCTGCGGGGCGCTTCGTGAGCAGAAATGGTCGGGTCGCCGCACCTGACCCGACCATTTCTGCTCACGAAGTCCCGCCCGCGCCCCGCCCGCGCCCACTACCGCGCGGCGAGCACCTCGCGGAGCGACATCGGGCGCCGGCCCGTGATCCGCTCGACGTCGCCGGACACGTGCGCGAGAGCCCCCTCGGCGATCGCCGTGTAGGTGCTCACCCACGCGTCGGCCTGCCACGGCTCGGGGTTCCACTGCGCACGAGACGCGTACGCCTCGTCCAGCGTCTCCGGGTGGTACGTCACCGTCCGGCCACGCACCTCGGTCACCACCGCGGCGGCTTCGGCGAGCGTGAACGCCGCCGGCCCGGTCAGCTCGTACGTGCGGTCCACGTGCGCACCCGGGTCCTGCAGCACGGTGGTCGCGACCCGTGCGACGTCCGCACGGGCGACCGCCGCCATGGCGCCGTCGCCTGCCGGCCCGCGGATCACGCCGTCCTCGCCGACCAGGTCCTCGACGAAGTCCAGGTAGAAGCTGTCCCGCAGGAACGTGTACGCCGTGTCGGTCGCGCGGATCGCCTGCTCGGTCGCCCAGTGGTCGCGCCCGAGGGTGAAGGTCGCGTCCTCGGCCGCGCCGAGGAACGACGTGTAGACGACGTGCCGCACACCGGCTTCGGCAGCTGCTGCGACGAAGGTGCGGTGCTGGTCGAGCCGGTCCTCGGCCTCGGCCGCCGACACCATCAGGAGCACGTCGACCCCCTCGAGCGCCGCCCGGCTGGCGTCGGCGAACGTCGCGACCGCGACCTCGGCGCCGGGCAGCTCCGGCGCGCGCGCTGCGTCGCGCACGATCATCCGGAACGGCACGTCGTCCGCGGCGAGCGCGCGTGCGACGGCGCCCCCGATGTTGCCGGTCGCTCCGGTGATGGCGATGGTCATGGTCGCTCCTTCGATCGGTGTCGCGTCGGTCTGCTGGTCACGTCCGCACCGTCATGGAGGCACGGATCACCGTGGGCGCGACCCTCGCCGCGTTCACGCCGTCGACCTCCACCGCCCAGGCACGCGCGGCGTCGTGGTCGCGTCCGTGACGCATGTGCCGACCGACCAGGCGGTCGACCCGCACCCCGTCGTCGACGGCGCAGAACCAGGTCTCGGTGAACAGGTCGCCGAGCGCTGCCCACGGTTCGGCATCGTCGAGCAGGTAGTTCCCCTCGGAGACCACGAGCCGGGCGGTCGGCGGGACGGCGATGCTGCCGGCGACGGGCTCGTCGATGCGGCGGTCGAAGTCCGGCGCCCACACGGTGGTGTCGGCAACGACGAGTCGTCGGACCAGAGCGACGTAGCCGTCGGCGTCGAACGTGTCGACGGCACCCTTGCGGTCGTGCCGGCCGAGGGCGTCGAGCGCCGCGTTCGACAGGTGGAAGCCGTCCATCGGCACCTGCACCGCCGTGCCGGCCCCGAGTCGCTCGTCGACGGCGGCGACCACGCGGCGGGCCAGGGTCGACTTGCCGGCACCGGGAGCACCCGCGATGCCGAGCACTGCCCGGGGCCCCGCCGAGGCCAGCTCGACCGCACGCTCGACGGCGTCGTCGACGCTGCTGTCCGGGTGGCTCACGGCCCCATCCTGGCAGAGCGCGCCGACACCGGACCGGGGTGGTTCACTGGCGGCATGGTCGATGCGACGAAGGCGTTCAGCGGGTTCTCGGTACGGGACGTCCCGGAGGCGAAGGAGTTCTACCAGGACGTCCTGGGGGTCGAGGTCTCCGAGGACCACGGCATGCTCTTCCTGCAGCTCGGCGACGGCCACGGTGTCCTCGTCTACCCGAAGGGCCCTGCGCACGAACCCGCGGCCTTCACGGTGCTGAACTTCCCCGTGCCGGACGTCGACACCGCGGTGGACGAGCTCACCGCGAAGGGCATCACGTTCCTGCAGTACGAGGGGATGACCGACGAGAAGGGCGTGAACCGCAAGGGCGGGCCGCTCATCGCCTGGTTCACCGACCCGTCGGGCAACGTCCTGAGCGTCGTCGCCGAGTGAACATGTTGTATTCAGAAAGCTCGCGCCGGCCCCACTGACCGCCCTACCGTCGTCCCACACCGACGAGAGGACGGCCATGACCGCTGTAGTGGGACGACACTGGACCCGCGAGGAACTCCTCATCGAACGCGCGCGGGTCCGGGCGCAGTGGGACCTCGATGAACGAGAGTTCGCGCCGACCGAGCAGTGGCGCGATCTCTTCACCGACGAGTACCTGGCTCAGGACTGGCTCGACAGCATCTCCTTCCTGCTGGGCGAGCGATGACCGGCAACGCGGAGTCCGCGGCCCAGCAGCAGATGGAGCTCACGCAGGAACTCCTGGACGGTTCCCTGCCCGGACACGGAGTGCGGGTCACCTCCGATCTCGATGTCGCGAGCGGAACGATCGTCGTGCAACCGACCGCCGAAGCACGAAGGACTCCCCCACTCCGCCTGACTGTCGGAGGCGTCCACACGGCCGACATCTCGGTGTCGATCCGCTTCCGGTGGCTCGACCACTGCCGCGCGCTCGCGGTGAACGAGAGCCGGTTCAGTTTGCTCCTTGCGGACGAGCGCCAGCCGCTGGTCCGTTTCGAGTTCCAAGAAGCGTTGACCGCCACCCCGCAGTCGCACTGGCACCTGCACGCCGAGCGCGGCGCGTTCAGTGCATTGCTGGCCAGGGCGGGCGACAACGGATCAGGGCGTCGGGACGCTGCTCGGTTGTCCTCGCTGCACTTCCCGCTCGGCGGCCCGCACTTCCGACCGAGTCTCGCCGACGTGGTCGAGTTCGTCATCGTCGAGTGCGGCGTCGATTCGCTCCCGACCTGGCGGTCAGCGGTGCACGAGTTCCGGAAGCAATGGCGCCGAGGCGAAGCGGCCGCGACTGCTCGTCAGTTCCCCGCCGAGACCGCCGGGGCACTCCGCGCACTCGGGTGGTCCGTCCAGCCGCCAGCACCCGCTGAGATCCCGGCACAGTTCGCGACGCTGGCCGCCGGATGAGGGGTCAGCGCGTGAGCGCACCCGCCCACGCCAGTGCGACGGGTACGAGCAGCCCGTGCCGGTGGTGCGGGAGCTCGGCGATGGGCAGCCAGCGCGACTCGTCGGTCGACCCGTCGATCTCGTCGCGCAGTGTGCCGCCGACGACCGTCGCGCGGAACACGACCTGCACGGCCTTCATCGGGCGACCGTTGGCGTGGATCCGGCGCTCGGCGGGGACGACGTGCTGCCGGACGCCGAGCAGGGCGCCGACCTCGGACTCGTACCCGGTCTCCTCGCGGACCTCGCGCACGACGGCCTGCTCGACGGTCTCGTCGAACTCGACGCCACCGCCCGGCAACGTCCACGTGCCGGCTTCGGGAAAGCGCAGCTTCGCCAGGAGCACCCGGTCACCGTCCGTGATCACGCCGTACGCGGCGAGCCGGGTGTCGTAGTCGGTGTACTCCATGGGCCGACCATGCCAGGTGCGCGAGCCGACGCACGCAAGCCGCGCCGTGCCTCCCGTCCGTGCTCCCGCTCGGAGTCCTCAGGCGTCGACGCGCGCTGCTGCCCAGCCGACCCGCATCCGGGCGACGGCGCGGTCGAAGCCGCTCAGTGGCTCGGCGTCGTCGCGGACCATCGCCTGCAGCTGCAGCCCCTCGAACAGTGCCATGAGCTGCTCGGCGGCGTGCCGGGGCGAGGCGCCCCGTGGCTCGCGGGCAGCGACGACGTCACGGACCAGGGCGAGGGTGAGGTCCTCGAACGCCCGGGTGTACTGGGTGCGGAACCACCCGGCTGCGGGGTGGCCGGGGTTCGACGCGGCGCTGAGCACGGCGATCCGGAGCCGGACGAGGGCCGGGTCCGTGACGCCGGCCTCGAGCCGGGCACGCAGGTACGCGACGGCACCGTCCCGTTCGGCGACGGGCCACAGCGCGAGCCGGCTGCCGTTGTTCCACCGGTCGATGACCGCGACGACGAGGAGTTCCCACATCGGGAACGCTCGGCTGACCTCGGCGACCGGCACCTCGGCGTGCTCGGCGACCTCGTCCGGTCCGACCCGGTGGAAGTCCGTCGCGCGGTACGCCTCGATCGCGCCGGACACGATGCGTGCACGGAGATCGGCGTCGGGCGTGGGCATGCTGACGATTGTCCGGTCCCGGGGGCGACCACGCGACCGCCAGTTCAGGGGGCGCGAAGACGGCCAGTGCCGGTCGAACGTCAGAGCCGGTCGAAGGTCAGGGCCGGTCGAAGGTCAGGGCCGGTCGAAGGTCAGCGTCTCGTCGTCCGGGGCGGTGACGGCGCCGGTCCGGGCGAACTCGGCCCAGATCGCACGGAAGGACCGGCCGCGCCGCTCGACCTCGGGCCAGTCGCGCTCGGGGACGAAGCGGGTGCCGGCCCAGGCCTCGCGGCCGCCGAGCAACAGCGGCAGGTCGCTCATGTGGACGGCGCCGGTCGGCGCGGTCGTCACGCCACGGACGAGCCGGTAGGACGTCGCCCGCCCGCCGGCTCGACGATGCCGCGCGGTGAAGCGTCGGACGTCGCGGCCGTAGATGACGTCGGAGAGCGGACGGACCACCCACCAGCGGAGCGCCGGGCGCAGGATCCGTGACCGAGCGACCCGCGACAGACCGCGGACCAACGGCACGTACATGCCGGTCTCGTCCGTCGCGGAACCGATCAGGACGTCGACGTCGGGAGCGACTCGGCTCCAGGCGTCGTCGAGGTCGCGTTCGGCGGGCAACGGGGCGAACCCGTACTGGGTGCCGAACGGCATCCCGCCCGCGAGTCCGTACGACGCGGCCGCCCGGGTGCCGAGAGCCTGCCGTTCGAGCAGGTCGTCGAGCGGGGTGTCGGCGTGCACGGCACCGACGGCCCGGATCATCGCGCGGTTCATCCGGGACCGACCGCGCGACAGCCCGAGCGGTGCGCTCTGGATGATCGCCCGGCGGAACAGCCCGGCCGCGCCGTCGCTGATCATCAGGTGGGCTGCTGCGTCGCCGCCGGCCGACTGCCCGAACACCGTGACGAGGTCGGGGTCGCCACCGAACGCGGCGATGTTCGCCTGCACCCAGCGGAGCGACTCGAGCAGGTCGAGCAGTCCGAGGTTCGCCGGGATCGACGCCCCGTCGCCCAGGAACCCGAGGACCCCGAGCCGGAAGGTCACCGACACCACGATCACGCGCTGCTCGGTCACGAGGTCGCGAGCGTCGTAGATCGGCAGGTCGCCGCCGCCGATGACGTACGAGCCGCCGTGGATCCAGACCATCACGGGCAGGCGCTCGTCGGGCGTCACGTCGGCGGGCAGCGTGATCGACAGGCGCTGGCAGTGCTCGTCGACGGTGATGTCCTCGACCTCGCCGAGCAGCTGGTCGACGAACTGCGCGTGCGGCTGCGGCGCCACGGGGGACGGCGTCGACGCGTGGAGTTCGCTCGCGAAGGGCGTCATCGGCTCGGGCGGCGCGAACCGGTCAGCCCGCGCGTACGGGATCCCGAGCGCGCGGACGACGTCGCCGTCCACCGTCCCGACGATCCGGCCGGCCGGGGTGTCGAACGGGGCAGGCGTCGCGTCGAGCATGGGCTCCACGCTACCGAGGGTCGCTGACCCGCTCGTGGGTCGGTTCGGCGACCGGACGCAGCGACCCGGATGCGGCGAAGGCGGCCACGAAGAGCACGGCGATCAACCAGAGCGCGCTGAGCGCGCCGACCTGCTCGGCGATCGCGCCGATGACGGGCGGGCCGGCGAAGTTCGCGAAGTACCCGATCGACGCGACGACGCTGACCCGGGCAGCCGGGTTCGGGCCGCTCTGCGCCGCTGCCGACATGCCGAGCGGGAACCCCATCGAGACGCCGACCGCCCAGAGGACCACGCCGATGAGCGTGAGCCACCAGGTCGTGCCGACGATGAACAGGACGGCGCCGAGGATGCCGAGCGCGGTCGTCCAGCGGACCGTCCGGACCCGTCCGAGCCGATCGACGACGGGGCCGGCGAAGACGCGCGTCGCGGCCTCGGAGACCGCGAACACGGTGAAGAAGAGTGCGCCGACCGTCGCCGTCTGGCCGTGTCCGTCGGTGGCCGCCAGGGCGAGCCAGTTGTTCGCCGACCCCTCGCCGAGTTCGACGCCGAGCATCACGACGCCGATCAGCAGCAGTCGGACGTCCGCCCAGCCGCGCGCCCACTGCCGCAGGCGCTGCCGCGGGGTGAGCGTCGTGTCGTGTTCCTCGGCGCGCGTGCCGTCCGGGATCGCACGCATGGCGATCACGCCGACCACCAGGATGACGACAGCCTCACCGATCAACTGGGCCGAGGGGGTGATGCCCAGCCATGCGCAGAGGGCGGCGATCCCGGCGCCGAGGGCCGCGCCTCCCGACCAGGCGGCGTGCATCAACGGGAGCAGCGTGCGACCGGCGAGCGCCTCGATCGCCGTGCCCTCGACGTTCGCCATGACGTCGAGCGCGCCGATCCCGGCACCGGCGACGACGAACCCGACGCTCGCCAGCGGCACGGAGTGCAGCGCAGCAGCGATGCCGATGAGTGCCAGTGCGGCGGGGACCAGGACGGCGACCGCCGTCAGGGCGCGTCGGCCGCCCAGGCGCCGGAGCAGCGGGGCGGCGCTGAGCAGGCCGCCGATCGAGCCGATCGTGACACCGCCGAGCATGAGACCGATGGTGCCGATGTCGACACCGAGTTCGACGCGGAGCTCCGGGAGCCGGGGACCCCAGCCGGCCAGGCTGATCCCGCCGATGGCGAACGCGACGATGATCGCGTTCCGCCACCCGGCGAGCTGGCTGCGGTCCACGTCGACCCCGGAGGTGTGCATCCGGCTATCGAACCCGCTTGATGGGGATCACCACAAGGGCACCGATGATGGCGATCGCGCCGGCGGCCCAGCACATGAGCGTGTAGTTGTCGGCGGCGTCGCCCGACCCGATCTTCAGGAAGAACAGTGCGACGGCCGGAGCGAGCGACTGCGGCAGCGCGTTGGCGATGTTGATGACCCCGAGGTCCTTGCCGGGGCGGTCGGCGTTCGGCAGCACGTCGACGACGAGCGCCGTGTCGATGGCCGAGTAGATCCCGTACGCGAAGCCCATGATGACCTCGGCCACGTAGAAGCCGTTCACGGTGTCGGCGTGCGCGAGCACGACCAGGCCGACGGCGAACATCGCCGTCGAACCGCCGACGAAGACCTTGCGACGGCCGATCTTGTCGGACGCCCAGCCGGACAGCGCCGCGCTGACCAGGAGCGCGATCGTGTAGAGCAGCACACCGAAGGCGACGGCCGCGGTGGCCTCCTTCGCGTCCTCGATGCCGAGGTGCTTCTCCATGTAGAGCAGGCGGTAGGTCGTGAACATGAAGGTGGCGAAGATGATCAGGAAGCGCGACCACCAGGCGAACGCGAAGTCCGGGTTCTTGATCGGGTTCGTCCAGAACGAGGCGATGAGGTTCAGGAACGTGAACTTCTTCAGCTTGTACGTCGGCAGGTCGTCACGGGCGACCACGGCGTACACCGCGACGAGGATGATCGCCAGGATGCCGGGTGCGATGAACAGCACCGGCAGGTTCGCGACGAAGAACACCGACAGGTAGGTGCCGGCGAGCACGGCGATGTTCTGCGCGAGGGCGATGATGCTCGACGAACGGCCGCGCTGCAGCTGGGGGACGTTGTCGGCGAAGCTCGCGAGCAGGGTGGCCAGCGTCGCGTTGGCGGCGAGCTGGGCGAGGAGCCAGGCCAGCGTCAGGTTCAGGACGTCGGGCGAGTAGGCGATCCAGGCGAGGGCGATCGCGAAGACGACGACACCGCTCAGCAGCCAGGGCCGACGACGACCCCAACGGGTGCGGGTGCGGTCGGACAGCGCGCCGGCGAGGGGGTTCATGATGAGCGCACCGAACGCGCCGATCGGCAGCACCGAGCCGATGACGTTCGCCGCGTCGTCGCCGACCAGGGCCTGCGCCTTGAGCTGCATGCTGACGTAGACCGGTGCCATGAGTGCGACGAAGAGGCCGAACTGCCCGAGGAACAGGGCGATCTGGTAGCCGATGCCCACCTTCACGGTGCTGATCGGCTGGGTGATGCCCTCTTCGGGGTGCAACAGTGCCGGGCTGCCGGGTTCGGGTGTGCTCATGACGCCTCCTCGAGTCGATGCTGGTGGCCAAAACCGTCTTGTGCACGGTTTTGACTGGCTGAGCATACATCGACAGGTGTCGTTCATGTACTGACGTGCGACACGGGAGGACGCAAAAACTACACACCGGGTGGTTTTTGGGGTAGCGTCGTCATCGATCTCGCCGTGGAGCATCGCTCCTCGACGGACTGCGACACCCGGTGCTTCGACACCTGGGAGTCGCGACCCCCAGACAGGACCGAAGGAGCCTCTGCAATGCCCACCACTTCTGTGCAGCTGTACTCGCTGCGAGACGCCATCGCCGAAGACCTCGACAAGGCCATCGCCCGCGTCGCCGAGATCGGGTACGAGGACGTCGAACCCTACGCGTTCGTCGAGCGTGCCACGGACCTCGAGCGTGCCTTCGCCGCGACCGGCCTCAAGGCACCGTCCGGCCACGTCGCCGTGATCGACGCCGACGACACCGCGCCGATCTGGGACGCCGCCGAGCGCCTCGGCATCCAGACGGTCATCGACCCGTTCATCCCGACCGACCGCTGGCAGACCGCCGACGACGTCGCGAAGATCGCGGAGCGCGTCAACGTCCTGACCGCCGAGGCAGCCTCGCGCGGCCTGAAGTTCGGCTACCACAACCACCAGTGGGAGTTCACGAACAAGGTCGACGGCCGCACGGTCTACGACCACTTCGTCGAGCAGATCAGCCCGGAGACGGTGCTCGAGCTCGACACCTTCTGGGCCACCGTCGGCGGCGCCGACGCCCCCGCCGTCCTTCGGGCGCTCGGCGACCGCGTCGTCGCCATCCACGTCAAGGACGGCAAGGTCGACGGTGACATCCTCACCGCACTGCCCTCGTCGGAGAGCGCGCTCGTCGTGCCCGAGGCGCTGCAGCGTGCGTTCGAGAACCAGACCCCCGCGGGCCAGGGCGACGTGAACGTGGCGGGCATCCTCGCCGCGGCGCCGCAGGCCATCCGCGTCGTCGAGTTCGACGCCTACTCGGGCGACGTCTTCCAGGGCATCACCGAGTCCCTCGCATGGCTGAAGGACAACGACAAGTGAGCCGCATCGGAGTCGGCATCATCGGTGCGGGGAACATCTCGGACCAGTACCTGACGAACCTGACCCAGTTCGCCGACGTCGAGGTCCTGATGGTCGCCGACCTCATCCTCGAGCGCGCCGCGTCCCAGGCCGAGAAGTACGGCGTGCCCGCGTCCGGCACGGTTGAGGAGCTCCTCGCCCGCGACGACATCCAGATCGTGGTGAACATCACGATCCCCGCCGAGCACGCCAAGGTCGGGCAGCAGATCATCGCTGCCGGCAAGCACACCTGGAGCGAGAAGCCGGTCGCGACGAACGCCTCGGACGCGCAGGAGCTGCTCGCAGCCGCTGCCGCCGCCGGTGTCCGCTACGCCTGCGCCCCCGACACCGTCCTCGGTGCCGGCATCCAGACCGCCATCCGCGCCATCGCCCGCGGCGACATCGGCACGCCGCTCACCGCGACGACGATGTTCCACGTGCCCGGACCGGACCAGTGGCACCCGGACCCCGAGTTCCTGTACGCCCAGGGCGCCGGTCCGCTGTTCGACATCGGCCCGTACTACGTCACGACGCTCCTGCACGCCTTCGGCGCCGCCTCGCGCGTGCAGGCCGTGTCGTCGAAGTCCCGCGAGACGCGCGTGATCGGTTCCGGCCCCCGCGCTGGCACCGAGTTCGCCGTCGAGGTGCCCACGCACCACGCAGCGCTCATCTCGTTCGAGGGCGGCCAGTCGGCCCAGACGACCCTGTCGTTCCAGCACGCACTGCCCCGCAACGGCTTCGTCGAGATCAACGGCTCCGAGGGCACCATCGTGCTGCCGGACCCGAACGTCTTCGACGGTGACAGCACGCTGTGGACGCTCGGCAAGGACGAGCCGACCACGCTCGAGCACAAGGGCTCCACCTGGGGCCGTGGCACGGGTGTCGTCGAGCTGGCCCGCGCGATTGCCGAGGGCCGCCCGGAGCGCGCCTCCGGTGCCGTCGCGTCGCACGCGCTGGACGTCATGCTCGGCATCCGCGACGCCGCCGAGTCGGGTCAGTCCGTCGAGATCACCTCGTCGATCGACCCGATCCAGCCGCTCCCCGAGGACTTCGACCCCGCCGCCGCGGTCCTCGCCGAGGCCGCGAACGCGTAGTCACGTCGTGCGTCGCGCACCGCGCCGCACTTGGTGAGCAGAAATGGTCGGGTCCCGAACGGGGACCCGACCATTTCTGCTCACGAAACGCACGCGCCACGCGCCGCGCGCCACGCGCACGCACGCGCCGCGCTCACTCCGGCGGCGCGGGCACGATCTGCTCGAGCAACCGCAGCACCTTCTCGCCGTCGACGGCCTCGGGGTCGAGCAACCACTGCACCTGCAGCCCGTCGGACGCCGCGATGCTCAGCGAAGCGAGGTCGACCGGGTCCAGGTCGCTGCGGATCCGCCCCGCTTCCTGGTCCGCCGCGATCAACGCGGCCAGGTCGGCCCGGAGCCGGGTGAACCGCTCCCGCATGAAGTCACGTGTCGCCGGGTGCCCCTCCTGCACGGCGTCGGCCGCGAGCGTCGTGTAGAGCTGCACCAGGCCCGGCACCGCACGGTTGCGCGAGGCACTGTCGCGCATGTCCCCGATCGCCGACTTCAACCGGTCGGGCGCCCCCTGCTCGCGCACCTCGTGCTCGCGGTAGACGGCGAGCAGCAGTTCGTCACGGCTGGGGAAGTAGTGGCGGAGCGCCGCGTGGGTGATCCCGAGGGCCTCGGCCACGGACCGCAACGACGATGCGTCGACGCCCTGTTCCGCGACCATGCGGATCATCTCGTCGAGGATCTGGGTCCGGCGCTCGGCTCCCTTGCGGTACCCGCCGCGTCGCGGCGGGGCCGCGTCGTCGTCGGCGGGGTGCGTCATGCACCCAACTTACCGCTGGAAGGTTTTTCCGCCACCGTCTGGAGGCCCGCAGCGATCCGGTACCGCGCCTCCCGTCGACGGGTGGTCGCGTCGACCGCCTCGGTCGCGTCGGTCCGGTCGCGTCGGCCCGGCTCGCTGCAGCCCGGGCTCGTCAGTCCTGGTCGTCGACGGTGTACTCGTCGACCGGTGCCGGCTCACCGTCGGCGAGCGCGTCGACGATCCTGGTCAGCGACTCCGCGAGGACGGCGTTGTCGGCGTCGGACAGGTGGTCGAGGACCCCGACCACGGCCTCGTGGAAGCGGGCGTACGAGGCATCGATCTTCTCGGCGGCGAGGTCGGTGGGTTCGAGGACCTGCGCACGACGGTCGGTGGGGTGCGCGGTGCGGACGAGGAGTTCCTTGTCGACGAGCGCGTCCACGAGCTTCGTGACCGAGGCGTTCGACACGGTGAGCATGACGGCGAGGTCCTTGGGGCCCATGGTGCGGCCGTCGCGGTGGGCCTGGAGCATGTACCGGATCGCCAGGGACTCGTTCTTGCTCAGCCCGCTCTCGATGCGTGCGGACTCGATCTGCTGCTCTTCGGCGTGCTGGAGGCGCAGCAGGGCGTCGACGGCGGTCTTCGCGGCCTCGGATCGGGGCTCGTGGGCGTAGAGGTGGACGTGCTCTCGACGGACGACGGTCAACGGCATGTGATCATGCGCTCCTTGCTACGCGGCGGGGACGGTGAAGAAGTCGGCGTACGCCGGCTCGGCGCGACCGGCGAGGAGCGACGGGTCCTCGATGCGGCGCTCGACGTAGGCGTCGATGACGGCCGGGTCGGTCAGACCGATGCGGGTGTGGCTGCCACCGATCCGTGCCGCCCGAGGCATACCGGAGTACGTGCTGTGCATGTCTGATCCCGCCCTTCTGCGGCCGTTCGTCCCCTGCGGACGCTCGAACTCTTTCACGACGTGAACGTTTTTCGCAACGAACGGTTCGTAAACTGTACGTTTCGCGCACCGAACCGTTCGCTTCGCACATCAGCTCGCGGCGGGGGCCTGCGGTCGAAGACCCTCCGATACGCTGCACATCAGATGCCACTCTCGCCGGGGAGTGCATCCGGGCAAAGTTGAAGCCCACCACCGCAGCAACGGTGGTGGGCTTCGATCAGCTCTCCGAGTGGAAAGCCAGGGAAACAAGTCTTCCCGAGCTGAGCGCTCGGGAGCAAGTGTACGCGGGCACGCTCGCGTACGCATCCCTGGCTCTCCGCTCTTTCGTGTCGGCCGGCTGACACCGAGAGGAGGACTCGATGTCGAAGGACAACGAGTCCGACCGCAGGCGTCAGGTTCCGTGGTTGGGGATCGCGAGCTTGCTCGTGACCGTGGCGCGGTTCTTGTACGACCTGGGGCGGAAGGGCTAGGTGCTCGAGGCATCCCGCGGCGGTTCCATCGTCGCGGGATGCCTTCCGGAGCCGTCAGGCCATCGCTGCGGCCATCACCGCCACCGCGATCCCCATGGCGAGCGTCTCGACGACGGGGAGCGCGCGGGTCCGACGCCGGATGCCGTCCCGCACCATGTGGGCGGTGAGCAGCAGGTAGCCGACGGTCAGGCCGCCGAGGACGACCTGCCACGTCATTGCGACTGCGCCGCCGTGTCCGTGCACGCCGACACCCGCCATGCCGGACATGCCGGGGTCGTGCGCCATGCCGACGCCCAGCGCGCCCATCACCAGCAGACCGAGCGCCGCGTGCAGTCGCCCGAACCGGCCGTGCGCCGACGCGACCCGGACCGCCGGAGCCGACCCGGGCCTCCCGTCCGAACCGGACGCACCGGACGCACCGGACGCACCGGACGCACCGGACGCACCGGACGCACTCTGCACCCGGTGCACCGCGGCGACCACCACGGCCAGCAGCGCGAGCACCACGAACCAGAGCACCCCGGGCAGCACGCGCGGACCGAAGGCCCCGTCCACCATCGCGGCCACCATCACCACTGCCGCCACCACGTCGACTGCACGGCCGGGGCGCCACGCCCCGACCGTGCAGCAGGCTCCGGCGGACGCCGGCACGATCGCGGCGAGCCCGAGCAGGTCGGTCACGTCAGTGTCCGTGCCCGTGGTCGTGCTGGTGCTCGGCTGCGTCGTGTGCGGCCCCGACGGCGCCGGAGACGTGGTGCGAGCAGTGCGACCCGGCGGACGCCCCGATGGCCGCCGGCACGTTCAGCGCCGGGTTCCGCGGGAAGAACCCGTACGGCTTGAGCGTGAACTTGGCGTAGTCGACCGGCATGACGGGCCAGTCCTCGGGCCGCGGGAAGTGCGTCGGGCCGAAGGTGTGCCAGAGCACGATGTCCTCGCCGTCGAGCGGTCGGTCCCCCTGGACGTAGCGGGCGACCCCGTCGCCGCCGGGGTTCTGGTGCACGAAGTCGCCGGCGGCGAAGCGCTCCGCCGGGTCGTACTGCGTGACGTAGAGGTGCTTGCGGGCGAACTCGGCACGGGCGGCGACGGAGGACGAGTCGTCGGCGAGCAGCACCGGGGCGTCCTGCGGGTACAGCACGTAGCCGGTGGGGCGGTCGAGGTGGTTGCGCTCCTCGGTGTTCGAGACGAACCACGTGCGTGCCTTGGACGCGTCGGCGAGACGGCCGGACGACGACTCCGACGCGATCCGGGTCACCGACTTCGTGAACGCGTTGCCGTGCTCGTTGCCCGGCCCGACCGGCACCCGCACGGCGTCGACCTCGTCCACGGCGTTCGACAGCCCGTCGACCATCATGTCGAGTCGCGCCGAGAACAGGTGCTGGTGGTACGGGGCCCCGAGGCCGGGGGCGACCTCGGAGGCGTAGGGGTAGTCGTCGCCGGACTCCGAACGGCCCGGGTACGAGCTGGTGAAGAGCACGCCGGTGAGCTTCGCCTCGCACTCGATCGTGCCGTCCAGGTACAGGTACCAGTAGAAGCCGTAGTCGTAGTTGCCGACGGTGGTGAAGAACGAGATCACCAGGCGGCGGGACCGACGGACCTCCTGCGAGCCGGTGTAGATGTCGCCGTGCTTCCAGAGCGTGCCGAAGTCCTCCTCGTGCATGCAGATGCCGTTGCGGATGGTCTGCGGGTTGCCGAGCTCGTCGGCCAGGACGGCGTCGAAGTACTGGATCTCGCCGACGCAGTCGCAGCCGAGTTCGAGCGAGTTCGTGAAGCGACCGAACAGGTACTCGCCGGTGTCGAAGTAGTTCTGCCAGAACCGCACGGGCGACGGGTCGCCGTACGGCACGAGCATCTCGTCGATCGACGCCCGGTACAAGATCGGGCGCAGCCGCTCGCCGTCCTGCCACGAGAGCTGGCGGAGCACGAGTCCCTCGCGGGCGTCGAAGCCGACCTGGAACCGCCAGTTCGCCCACTCGACGAACTCGCCGTCGACGCGGAACGACGGCCCCTCGGGCTGGGTGATGACGATCGGCTTGAGGTCGAGCGGTTCGCCCTGCATCGCGGGGTCGTCGAAGTTCCCCGAGGTGGTCGGAACGGGCATGTCCGCCACGTCCACGATCCGCGTGACGGCCCGGTTCGCCGCGTCGACGTACGCCGACAGGCCGTCGACGGGGTGCGCCCACACGTGGTCGGCCGGGTGGTCCTGCTTGAAGGCGAGCACGCGCAGGATGCGCCGACCGACCTCTTCCGGGTAGTCGTAGTACCCGGCGGACAGCGGCACGCACTTGACCTCGTCGGCGGACAGTCCGCGCTTCGCCAGGGCAGCGACCCAGCGCTCGTCCGCGTTCGCGATCTCGCCGACGGCGTCGAACTCCTCGATCAGGACGGGCAGCTGGCCACGGGACCCGTCGAGCACGTCGGTCCGCAGCACCGTGCCGGTGGTGATCGACACGACGCGGTCGGTGGAGCGACCGGTCGCCATGTCGAGCAGCATCACCCGGGCCGTGCGGTCCGGCAGGGGGCCGTCGCCGGCCTGCCACGCCAGGACCTCCTGCTTGTGCGGCTCCTCGAGGCCGACGTAGGCGAAGCGGGTGGTGTCGGTCCAGTCCGGCTGCGCCGTGACGAGGTCGCGGACGGCGGTGAACTCGTCGGGCGTCAGGCTGCCGAGCGGGTGCGCGGTGGTGTCTGCGTCGGTGGTCACGGTGGTCGGGTCGGTGATCGTCATGTGCGTGGTGCTCCTTGCGCGTTGCGTCGTGCGTGGGGTCGGGTCGGTTCGGCCGGGAGGCGCGTGGTGCGCCCGGCGGGTCAGCTCTCGGTGGCGAGACGGTCGAGCATCAGCTCGTAGCGGCTCCGACTGCGGCGTCGCAGCACCACCGCCTGCACCACGCCGATGACGGGGACGACCACGACCAGGCCGGTGAGCACGATGCTCACGACGCCGAAGACGCTCGCGCCCGAGGCGTCGACGTCGCCGACGAGCGTCGGGAAGTTCACCCAGATCAGGACGGCGGCGGCGACGAGCCCGAGGAACCCGAGGACGGGGGCCACGATGGTGTTCCAGACCCGCCGGTCCCCGGGGTTGCGGCGGAAGTACACGATGACGGCGAGGCTCGTCGCGGCCATCAGGATCGCGACGCCCAGGGTGGCGACGCCGGCGAACCAGCTGAACACCTGCAGCACCGGGTCGAGGCCGAGCACCGCGAACAGCACCATCAGCACGGCGGCGGTGAGGGTCTGCACCAGGCTCGAGGTGTGCGGCGACGCGTGCTTCCGGTGCACGTCGCCGAGCCGGCCGGGCAGCAGCGACGCGTTCGCCATCGAGTGCTGGTACCGGGTGATGACGTTGTGGAACGACAGGACGCAGGCGAACATGCTCGTCAGCAGCAGCACGTTGAGCACGGCTTCCCCGGCGCTGCCGATGTACTGCGCGGCGGTGGTGAGGATGAGCGATCCGGGGTCCTTCGCGACCTCGGCGAGGATGCCGTCGGGGCCCCACGCCATCACGAGCCCCCACGACGCGAGTGTGTAGAAGACGCCGATGCCGATCACGGCCGTGTAGGTGGCACGGGGGATGGTCCGCTCCGGGTCCTTCGCCTCGTCGCGGAAGATCGCGGTGGCCTCGAACCCGATGAACGCGGCGATGGCGAACATCAGCCCGACGCCGGGCGACCCGGACATGATCTGGGTCGGCTCGAACGGTGCGAGGGACAGGCCGTCGGCCCCGCCGCGGAACACGATCGCCGCGACCAGGACGAGCACGATGCCGACCTCGCCGACGAGCATCACGCCGAGCACCTTGCTCGACATGTCGATGTGCCGGTAGCCGAGCATCCCGACCAGGGCCACGACGACGAGCGACCAGACGTACCAGGGGATGTCCGGCCCGCCGAGGCCCGTGACGGTGACCCCGAGCAGGTACCCGATGTACCCGTGCACGCTGACCTGGATGGTCGTGTACGTCAGGAGCGCCAGCGTGGCGGCTCCCGCGCCGGCCGGACGACCGAGCCCGTGCCCGACGAACGTGAAGAACGCGCCGGGCCGCGGCACGTGCCGGGTCATCGCCGCCAACCCCACCGAGAACAGCAGCAGCACGACGGCCGACGCGGCGTACAGCGACGGGAACCCGACGCCGTTGCCGAGCAGCATGCCGAGCGGGGCGGCGCCGCCGACGACGGTGAGCGGGGCGGCGGCCGCGACGACCATGAACACGATCGCGGTGACGCCGAGCGAGCCGCGCATGGTCCGCTGCGGCGCGGGTGCGGCTCCGAGTGACGCGGGGTCCTTCGTGATGCTGGACATCGTGGCCTTCCGGGTGGGTGGAGCGAGGTGGGTGGAACGGAGTGGGTGGGGATCGCAGGTGGGTGGTGCTGGGTGTGACCACGGTCCCGTGCCGCCGTTGCGGTGCCGTTCCACCGGCGTGAAGCCCTGTCGCCGTCGAATGGGACGTGCTCGTCGGAGGCGTCTCATTTGCGTGAGACGCGGCCGAAACACCACCGAGACACGGGCGCAACGGCGCAGCCCTACGGTTGCCGCATGACCGCGCTCGACCGAGCCATCGCCGACCCGCCACGGGTGCCCGGCGTCGGCACGCGCTCCCCCGTCGACGGGTTGTCGCGGAGGAGCATCGGCCCGGTCGACGTGCTCGCGCAGTCGGTGTCCGCCGTGGCACCGTCCGCCGCAGCGACCACGATCCCGGTCCTCGTCGCGACGGTCGCCGGGCAGGGTGCCACGTGGTCGCTGCTGGCAGCGATGGCGCTGTCGTTCCTGGTCGGGCGGACGGTGAACCAGTTCGTCCGACGCGTCGCCGGCACCGGGTCGCTCTACACCTACGTCTCGCTCGGGCTCGGCCCGGTCGCCGGGGTCGTCGCGGGCGCAGCACTCCTGCTCGGGTACGGCTTCATCGCGATGTTCTCGCTCACCGGCAGCGGCTACTACCTCGACTACCTGCTGTCCCGCTTCGTGCCGGCCGCCGGCGACGACGCCCTGGTCACGATCGTCGTCGTGCTGGTCATGGGCGCGGCCGTCTTCGCGGTGATCGCGCTCGGGGTCCGGTTGTCGACCCGGCTGACCCTGCTCGTGGAGTCGCTGTCGGTGGCGGTCATCGTGGTCCTGATCGTCGCGCTGGTCGCGCGCCTGCACCCGGCCGATGCCTCCGCCGTCGCCCTCGGGCCGACGCAGCCGGCGTCGTTCGCGGTCGGCACCGCCCTCGCCGTGACCGCGTTCGTCGGGTTCGAGAGCGCGTCGGTGCTCGGTGTGGAGGCCCGGCGCCCGTTCCAGGCGATCCCCCGCGCGATCTCGTGGACCGTCCTGGTCGCCGGCGTCCTCTACGTGGTCAGCGCTGCGGCCCAGCAGATGGGGTTCGCCGCCGTGGGCGCCGACCTCGCGTCGAGCGCCTCGCCCGTGAACGAGCTGGCGAACGCCTTCGGCATGCAGTGGATCGGGTGGGCGCTCGACCTCGGGATCGCGGCGTCGTTCGCGGCGTGCGCGATCGCCTCGACCACGGCGCTCGTGCGGGTCCTGTTCGCGATGGGCCGCGAGGGGGTCCTGCCCCGGGTGCTCGGTCGGGCGTCGCCGCGCTTCCGGACCCCGTTCGTGGCCGGCGCGGTCGCGTGCGGCGTGCTCACGGTGCTGCCGGTCCTCGGCCTGGCGAGCGGGATCCCGACGTGGACGCTGATGGAGGCGGAGCTCGTCGTCGCCGCCCTCGGGTACATCGCCGCGTACGCCCTGACGTGCTTCGCGGCCCCGGTGTTCCTGCGGCGCATCGGCGAGCTGACGGCGGGGGTCGCGGTCGTCGCCGTCACGACCGGGGTCCTGCTGACCGCCGTCCTGCTCACCTACCTCGGGGTCGAGGGCGCGTCGTCCCGTTGGCCGGCCGTCGCCCTCGCCGTCGGGACGGTCGCCGCGGTGGTGGTCGCGTTCCTGGTGGCCACGCGTCGGCGACCCTGGCGGCGGGGTCGGAGCCACGCCGTGTACGACGTGCCGGTCGAGGCGGACCTGCTGGGGGCCTCCCGTCCGTCCGCCGGAACCGGCCACCAGGCGGAGGTGCGGTGAGCGAACCCGGACTCCGCGCACGGCAGCCGAAGGCGATCCAGAACGCCCTCGCGGTGCTGGAGGCCGCCGCGCACGCGGGACCGGGCGTCACCGCCCAGCAGATCTCGGAGGCCCTCGGGATGCCGCGGGCCACCACCTACCGGCTCATCACGCTGCTCGTCGAGGACGAGTACCTCGTCCGGTTGCCGGACCTGCGCGGCTTCGCCCTCGGCCACAAGGTCGCCGACCTGGCCGGGGTGTCGCCCGCTCCGGCGCTCGCGCCGCTGCCCCGGGCCGTGCGATCGGTGCTCGCCGACGTCCGCTCCGCCGTCCGGGCGGGCGTGCACCTGGCGCGCTACGACGCCGCCGGAGTGCGCGACATCGACGTCGACCCGGACTTCCCGCTGCTCGACGAGGCCGCGCTGCGGGCGACGCCCGGGTCGAGTGCGATGGGGCGGTTGCACGCCGAAGGGGGCCTCGGACCGGTCCACCAGGTCGGCGCGTTCACGGCGGGGTTCGGGTGCCTGGCGCTGCCCGTCCGCGGCGAGCGCGGTGAACTCGTGGCGGGGCTGACCCTGTCGGCGCCGGCGGCCCGGGTGTCGTCGCCGGGGGACGCGTTGGTGCACCTGCGCCGGGCGGTGACGCGGCTCGAGCCGCTGCTCGGGTGAGGCGTGGTCACACGTCCGATGTCGCTGCGGCCCGCCGCGAACCGCAGTGCACGGTACTCAGCGCCCGGATCCGCGTCGACGCAAGGCGACGACACCGGCCCAGACCGTGCAGCCGGCGAACCCGAGAACGAGCACGGACACGACCGGGATCGCGAACGCGTCTCCGATCGACTGCTGTCCGCGGAGCCACACGACGACGAGGAGCAGTATCAAACACCCTGCGGCGATGATCGTCGCGACATTGCCAGCTGATCGTGAGCCCATGTCCACCTCATTCCGTTGCGATACCCACCGCATGCACACCAGGCGGGCTTGCGTGATGATTCTTCAGGAGTAAGTTCGTTGTCGTTCCGAATTCCACGAACGGAATTCGGGGCACGATGCACAATTCGTTGCGCGGACAGCCTACCGCAGTCCCGCAGAGGGGAGAAAGAATGCATCTGCATCAGAAAATCCGGAAGGCAGCACTGGGGAGTGCGGCCGCCGCACTCGCACTCGGCGGAGTCGTCGGTGTGAGTACCGTCACCGCAGCGCCGGCGAGCGCGATGGTCTGCGGGTACAGCGAAGAGATCGAGGACTACGACTCGACCTTCGCGATCAACGTGCCGGTGGTGGGGTCGATATCGCCGTTCAGTGGACAGCGCCAGGTCGCGCATTACGGCAATTGCGGCAGCGGCAATGTGAAGATCAAGGTGACGATGAAGGGCGAGAGCAAGAACTACTGCGTCCAGCCCGGCGATGTCCGACTGGGATTCACCGAGAACGACAAGCAGATCTCAGGGGCCAGCAAGGTCGGAAGCTGTTAGGGGGAGAGCGATGAAGCTCTGGACGAAGATCGGTGGCACGGCACTCGCCGCCACCATGATGCTCGGCGGGTCGCTGGCAGTGGCCGGTCCCGCGAACGCCGCGTCACCGTGCGGGTTCTACCCGATCACGACGGGGAACATCGGCGGCGGGGACGACGGACACTACGAGAAGGGCACCTACAACAACTGCAAGTCGGACCCGGTCCAGATCACCGTCAAGTACACGTACACGTCGAAGAGCCTGTGCTTGTCTGCCGGCGAGACGACGTTGTTCGCCAATCCGGACTACGGAGCCCTGACCGGTGCCTCGTGGACCGGCAAGTACTGCTGATCGTGATCTGAGCACACCGGAGCCCCTGCCCGCCATCGGGTGGGGGCTCCGGTGCGCGACGGGCGGGCAGACTGCACCGTCCCGGCATAGCGTGGGCGCGTGGACCTCGAACTCAAGAACCGTGTCGCACTCGTCGTCGGAGGCAAGGGGTACATCGGTGCCGCCGTCGCCGACCGCCTCCGGGCCGAGGGGGCGACCGTCGTCGTCGCGTCCCGCAGCGCCGACGACTCCGACGACAGCGTGTCGATCGACACCGCCTCGCAGGACTCCGTGGACGCGGGCATCGCCACCGTCCTCGAGCGGCACGGGCGCATCGACGTGCTGGTCGTGACCGCTGCCCCGAGCGCGAGCACCCTCGACCCGGCTCGGAAGTCCGACCCGGAGCAGGTCCTCGACGCGATCGACGGCAAGGCGCTCGGGTTCCTCCGCGTCGCGAACGCCGTGCTCCCCGCCCAGCGCGAGGCCGGGTTCGGCCGCGTGGTCGTCGTGAGCGGGCAGAACGCCTACTTCTCCGGCAACATCACGGCGTCACTCCGGAACACGGCGGTGAGCGTCATCGCGAAGAACCTGGCCGACGACGTGGCGGGCACCGGGGTCACGGTGAACGTCGTCAACCCCGGGACCGTGACGGACACTCCGTCCGCCGAGGTCCGTCCAGGGGGCCCCGGCGACTCGACCCCGCAGCAGATCGCGGACCTCATCGCGTTCCTGTCGTCGCCGTTGAACGCGGTGTCCGGCGAGTCCGTCTCGATCGCGCACCGCCAGCGGGGATCCGTCGTCGTCTGATCCCGAGTACGAGTGTCAGGATCTGCTCTTCCCTGCAGAAGTACCGGTGCACCGCAGGTGGGCTTCCGAAGGCGAGCTCCGCGGCCGTCCGTGCTGCGTCGACGTGCCGCTCGCGCACGACTGGCGGTACCGTGCCACGGAGCGCTGACCGGCACGCCGAGTTCGTGACGAATGGGGGCCGTTCCCCGTCTTCATCATGAACGACCGAGAACCTCTTGCCCGCTCCTGGATCCGATGGCCCCGGCGGTCCACCCTCGATTGCCGACGGAGCGCCGTCGGTCCCGACTTCGGAACCTCTCGCGTCGATCGGAACAGCGGTCGATGGCACTGTGAGGCGTCGGATGGACGATCCGCTACCGGCGCATGCGGTCGGTCGAGTACTCGGGGGTGGCGTACCTCCCACCTTGCGGCACGTCCGGGGCAAGGGGCGCTCGCGTGCTCCACGCAGCCGCGTCGTCCCGCGGGAAGAAGCCGACGGCTTCCCCTGGCTGGAGGTCCCACCATCCATCGGTGTTCGCGGAGACGGCGTAGAACACTGCCGTGTGTTCGGTGGTCGTCATCGCCGCGACGAAGGCGCGGATCGCGTCCGCGGGGCTGAGCCACGTCTGCTGCTCTCGAGCCGAAGACGGCTGCTCCTCGTAACTGCCGATGCGCAACGAGATGGTGCTCATGCCGAACTTGTCCGCGTACAGCCGACAGAGCGCTTCCCCCGCGGCCTTCGACACCCCGTAGAAACCGTCAGGTCGCGGCGGCATGTCGGGCGACACGTGGTCACCCGCGGCGTACGAGCCCGTCAGGCGGTTGCTGCTCGCGTACACGACCCGACGTACCCCTGCCCGCCGGGCGGCCTCGAGCACGTGGTAGGTCCCGACGATGTTCGCCTCGGCCAGGTCGTGGAAGTCGGCCTCGTCCGCGATTCCGCCCAGATGGACCACACCGTCAGCTCCGGCGAAGAGTTCCACCAGGTTCTCCAGGTCGGCGAGGTCGACCGATGCGACGGACTCCTGTGGGCTGCTGGAGGTGATCGGACGGATGTCGGTGGAGACGAGGACCGCATGGCGCTCCAACAGCGCCGACCGGAGCGCAGACCCGATGTTCCCGGCAGCACCGGTGACGACCCAACGGCTTCCGGCGATGCTCGACATCGTGCGATCGTACTGGCGACGCCAGCGGAGCGGCCTTGTCCGGGTCTTCGTCGCGGCCAAGCCTGGGCGACGTCTCACCGCCGTTCCGGTTCAGTCCGCTTCGGTGAGCAGGCGCAGCGTGTGGAGCAGATCGCTGCGCTGGTCGCCGTCGAGCGGAGCGAAGAGGACATCGAGGACGCTCGACGCCACCGAGTGGCCGTCCTGGAGCGCAGTCCGACCGGCATCACTCAGCGCGTGCTCGAGACGCCGTCCGCGCCCTGCCGACCGGGTGATGAGCCCTCGTTCGACCAGCCGTGTCGCGAGGGTCCCGAATGCCTGGTCGCTCTGGAAGGTCGCGACGGCCAGCTCGTGGCCCGATGCGCCGGGCAACCGATCGATGGCACGGAGCGCATCCCACTGCACGAGGGAGACGCCGACGTCCTTGAGCGCCGCGTCCATCGTCCGGTGGTTCCGGTACTGCGCGCGTTTGATCATCTGTCCGAGTACCTCGAGGTCCGCCGCCATGGTGATACTGTATCAACACGCTTACATCAACATGTTTAGACAGGACGTTCATGAACAGCTCCCTCCCCGAATCCCTGCCGGTCATCGAGGCCGGTAGCTCGACCGCTCGCACCGCCCTCGTCCTGCACGGTGGGGGCGGGCCGAGGACCGTGGCGCCGATCGTCGGACACCTGTCGGCGACCATGCACGCCCTCGCCCCGACCCACCCGGGCTGGGACGGAACCGCGCGCCCTGAGTCGATCACCTCCGTTGCCGAGCTCGCCCACGCGTACCTCGCGCGGCTCACCGAACACGGCGACCGCGACGTGGTCGTGGTCGGGTCCTCGATCGGCGGATGGATCGCGCTCGAGATGGCCGTCCAGGCCGCAGCCGACCAGCGGTTCGCCGGCCTCATCGGGGCCGTGGTGGTCATCGACACCGTTGGCGCCATCGTCGACGGGGAGCCGATCGCCGACTTCTTCGCCCTCGATGCTCGCGGCCTGGCCGAGGTCGCGTGGCACGACCCCGAGCGCGGGTACACGGATCCCGCCGACTCCACCGAAGAGCAACGAGCGGTACAGCAGTCCAACGGTCGCACGATGGCAGCGGTCGCCGGCGCGGCGATGAGCGACCCGACCTTGCTCAGCCGACTTCATGCGGTCAACGTGCCGACGCTCGTCGTCTGGGGCGCAAGCGATCGCGTCGTCACTCCGGCCTACGGGCGAACAGTCGCCGCGGCGGTACCGGGTGCGACCTACGCCGAGATCCCGGCCGCCGGCCACCTCCCGCACCTCGAAGCACCCGAAGCGACCTGGGCCGCGATCGACGCCTTCCTGAGCTGACCAGCACGCACGGCGGCACACACCGGAAGGAACGCGGCTCCGCGCGGGGACCGTGCAGGACGACCTGTCGCCCAACTGCGGGTGTCTTCGTCGACGCCGAGTACCGGGTGCTCGCCCCTCGCTTCACCCGCAGGGACGAAGCGCTTCGCCCCTGCGCCCGATGCCCCGGCGACTCCGGACCGCGAGTCTGGTGACATGGAGTCCTCGACGAAACACACGATCGCCACGCTGCTGCTCTGCGCCGCGATCGTCGCCACGACCGTCATCGCACTCGCCGCCATGACCCCGGGCGCGTGACGTCGGTCCGCGCTGCCCGGCGTGGGCGGCATGCGATGATCGAGCCGTGACGGACCGGCGCACGTTCATCCGGCCGCTCGCCACCCGTTCGATCGTCGTCGACGTGGCGTGGGCGGTCCTGGCGGCGTTCGTCTTCCTGCTACCGCTCGAGGTCGAGCTCGAGCACGCGAGCTTCTTCGCCGTGCTCGCTGCCGCCGGCGCGATCGCCCTCCG
Organism: Curtobacterium sp. NPDC089991; assembly: GCF_044748425.1. Taxonomy (NCBI): domain Bacteria; kingdom Bacillati; phylum Actinomycetota; class Actinomycetes; order Micrococcales; family Microbacteriaceae; genus Curtobacterium; species Curtobacterium sp. NPDC089991. The sequence continues at coordinate 175,113 of NZ_JBIVGB010000007.1, read as the reverse complement.
TCGGGTCTCCCCGTCGGCGGCGATGCTCATGGTGGTCGTCCTCGGGATCATCCAGGTCGGCGGCGGCGAGCGCCCGTCACTCGTCGACCTCGCCATCTTCGTCGTCATCGGCACCGCGGCGGTCGTCGGGACCCGGACCGAGGTCATCCTCTCCGGGGTGCTCGCGCTCGTCGCGGGCGTCGGCGCGACGTTCTACCTCGCCGTCACCGGCTTCCGGTACCTGGTGCTGCTCAACGGCCCCCGCGACCAGGCGTTCCTCGCGATGGCCGCACCGGTCGCCGCCCTCCTCGGGGTGTGGGCGGGCGGCGTCGCCGTCCGGGCCTTCCGGTCGCGCGACCGCGAATCCGTCCGTCGAGCCGATGCCGAGGCTGCCGCGTCGCGCGCCGAGGCCGTCGCCAGCGAAGCCGAGGCGACCGCCACCCGTGCCATCGACGTCGCGGAGTCCGAACGCATCCGCGCCGACATCGCCCGTGACGTGCACGACGTCGTCGGCCACTCGCTCGCGGTGATCATCGCGCAGGCCGACTCGGTGCCGTTCCTGGCCGACGAGGCCCGCATCCGCGAGGTCAGTGCCACCATCGCCAGCACCGCCCGCAGCTCCCTGCTCGAGGTCCGGCAGGTCCTCGGGCACATCGACGGCTCCGGGGAGACGACCGATCCTGGCTCGCTCGAGGAGATCGTGCAGGGCATCCGCGACGCCGGAGTCGACGTCGACCGCACGGTGCGCGGCGTCCCGGTCCCGCTCCGCCCGGACACCGGCACGGCGGCCCGGCGCGTGCTGCAGGAGATGCTCACCAACGCGCTCCGGCACGGCGCTCCGGGGCTGCCCGTCGTGGTCCGTGAGACCTGGCGGAGCGCCGACGTCGTGCTCGAGGTCGAGAACATCGTGGGTGACGGCACCACCGGGGGCTCCGGCCGGGGGATCGACGGCATGCACACCCGCCTCACCGCACTCGGCGGGTCCTTCGACGCCGCCGCGCTGGACGACGTGTTCGCCGCACGCGCCCGCATCCCGTTCGACGTCCAAGGGGGACCCGTCCGATGACCGAACCGATCAGGATCCTGCTCACCGACGACCAGGCGCTGTTCCGCGCCGGTCTGCGCGTGGTGCTCGACGCCCAGGACGACATGCACGTGGTGGGCGAGGCCTCCGACGGCGCCGAGGCCCTCGACCGTATCCGGGAGCTCCGACCCGACGTGATGCTGCTCGACATGCGGATGGCCGGCATGGACGGCGTCGAGACCGTCCGGCAGCTGTTCTCCGGCGCCGTCGAGGGCCCGCTCCCCCGGGTCGTCGTGCTCACCACGTTCGGCCTCGACCCCGCCGCCGCGACCGCGATCCGGCTCGGTGCGAGCGGGTTCCTGCTCAAGGACGCCACCCCGACGTTCCTGTTCGCGGCGGTCCGGGCGGTCCACGAGGGCAGCTCCGTCATCGCCCCGAACGACCTCGCGCAGCTGTTCGGGGCCGACGTCGCGAGGGCACCGGCGCCGCAGCCGCCCGAGTTCCAGGCGCTGACCGAGCGGGAGCGGGTGGTGTTCGGCTGGGCGTCGCGCGGGCTCTCGAACGCCGAGATCGCGACGAAGGAGTACGTCACCGAGTCGACCGTGAAGACGCAGATCTCGAGCATCCTCGGCAAGCTCTCGCTGCGGGACCGCGTGCAGCTCGTGGTCTACGCGCACGACCACGGGCTGGCGGGCAACCGCGACGGGTCCTAGCCGGTCGCGATCCGATCGAGCCACTCCGCGAGCATCGTCCGCTCGGCAGCCGACAGCCGATCCAGCCGGGGTGCAGCAGCACGGAGCGTGATCGCGGCGCTCGTCACGGCGTCGCCGCCCGCGCCGCCGTCGTCCGTCGTCGACGCGCTCGGCACGAGGATCCGGCCGAGCACGGCGTCGAGCACGTCGTCGGCGAGCGACGGGTCCCGCTCGTCCACCGGGGCGGCCAGGACAGCGAGGACGGCGCCGGTGCCGGCCGCGTGCACGAGTTCCACGGCACGTCGTTCCGGCACGGCGAGCCGCCCGGCCTCGGCCACGCGCTGGATCCGTTCGGCGAGCAACGCCGTGCCGGCCCGCGCCGCTGCTGAGCGCCGACCACGCTCGGGGTCGCTCAACAGCACGAACAGGTGCGGGTTGGCGAGCCCGAACCCGATCGTCATCGACCACCCGGCGCGCAGGTCGTCGACGGGGTCCGTCCGTCCGTCACGCGCTGCCCGCACCGCGTCCGCCTTCACCGCAGCGAAGGTCGTCATCGCGTGCTCAGCCACCGCTTCGAGCAGCCCGTCCTTGTCGCCGAACAGCCGGTAGATCGTCGGTGCCTGCACGCCTGCGCCGTCGGCGACTGCGCGGGTGGTCACCGCTGCCGCGCCGAGTTCCCGCAGCATCGAGCCGGCGACCTCGACGATGCGCGCTCGTGTCTCCTCGCGCTGGGTTCCCTGGTCGATCACGGAACAACGATAACGGATCACTGCTATCAGTGTGTTACCGTCGATACAACTTGGCCGTTACCACTGATTCGGAGATCCCATGATCGTCATCACCGGCGCCACGGGCGCACTCAACGGCGCCACCACCGACCACCTGCTCGGACAGGTCGACCCGAGCGAACTCGTGGTCGTCACCCGCGATCCGGCGAAGGGCCAGCGGTTCGCCGACCAGGGCGTCGAGGTCCGCCGCGGCGACTACGCCGAGCCCGACACGCTCGCCCGCGCCTTCGCCGGTGCCGACCAGCTCCTGCTCGTCTCGTCGAACGACCCGGGTGCGGACGCCGTCGCGCTGCACCGTTCCGCCGTGGCCGCGGCCGTGACCGCCGGCGTCGGCCGCGTCCTGTACACGAGCCACCAGGGTGCAGCGCACCGGTCGCCGTTCGTCCCCGCGGCCCACCACGCCGCGACCGAGGACCTGCTCCGCGAGTCCGGCCTGCCGTGGACGAGCCTGCGGAACGGTTTCTACGCCCACAGCACCACGTGGCTGATGGGACCGTGGCAGACCACCGGCACCGTGTCCGTGCCCGTCGACGGCCCGGTGTCGTGGACCGCGCGTGAGGACGCCGCCGAGGCAGCCGCTCGCATCCTGCTCGCCGAGCAGCCCTTCGACGGCCCGGTGACGCTCACCGCGCCGGCGGCCCCGACCTTCGCCGACCTCGCCGGCTCCGCATCGGAGCGCACCGGCCGGACCATCGGCTTCGAGGCCCTCGGAGAGGACGAGTGGCGAGCTCGCGCGGTCGCCGCCGGACAGGACCCGCACATGGTGGGGTTCCTGCTCGGCATGTACGAGGCTGCAGCACAGGGCCTGTTCGCCGGCACCGATCCCCTGCTCGGTGAACTGCTCGGACGTGCACCGCGCGCGGTCGAGGACCAGTTCAGCTGAGGGCTGCGACCTCGTCGAGGATCGCCTCGACCGCAGCCGGGTCGTGCGCGAACCGACCGAGGAACAACCCGCCGAGCCGCCCCTGCCCACGGGTGAGCAGACCGGGCCCGGCGCTGCCCCCGTACAGCACGGTGCTGCCGCGCAGCTCGGGCCGCGTGGCGAGGTGCTGCTCGATCCCCGCGAGCACCGCGACGATGTGGTCGTCCGGCGCCGGTGCTAGCGCGCCGATGGCCCACACCGGTTCGTAGGCGACGGTCAGCGCCCCGGCCAGACCGTCCGCGGTGGCCGTCGAGACACCACGGTCGAGCTGCGCGGTCACGTCCGCCACGGCTTCCGCCAACCGGGAGGCCCGGGTCGTCTCCCCGACACAGAGGAGCGGGCGCAGGTGGTTGCGGAAGGCCGCGTGCACCTTCGCGGTGACGGTCGCGTCGTCCTCGTGGAACAGGGAACGTCGTTCGGCGTGCCCGATCTCGACCAGGTCGACCCCGATCTCCCGCAGTTCGGCGCCGGAGACCTCGCCGGTGAACGCTCCTTCGTCGGCCCACGACAGGTCCTGCGCGGCGAGGAGCACCCCCGATCCGGAGAGCACATCGCGCACGGGCACGAGCGCCGGGAACGTCGGCGCCACGAACAGCGAGGCCGCTCCCGACCGCGTCGCGGGGTGCCTCCGGGCGATCTCGGCGACGGCCCCCGACCACTCCAGGGTCCGGGCGTGCGAGAAGTACGTCTTCAGCGACACCCCGATGGTGATCACGGTGCGAGGGTCTCCACGATGAGCGCGAACGACACCGCTCCGGGATCCGGTGTGCCGACGGCCTGCTCGGCGTGGGTGCGTGCGCGGCCCATCTTCGGCACGAGCGACGCGGTGGCGTCGGCGGCCTCGCGAGCGGCGCTGACGGCGTCGGCCCAGGCGTCCGCGAGCGACGCTCCCGCGTCGACCCGGGTGCGGAGCACCTCGTCGAACGGCACGAGCGCGTCGACCATGGTCTTGTCGCCGACGGTCGCGCCGAACGCGAGGACCGCCTCGGTGGCGGCGTGCACCGCGCTCTGGACTGTGGCGGCCGACGGACGCTCGTCGTCCCCGAGGACGCGACCCAGTGCCTCCAGGGCGGCTCCCCAGATCGCACCGGACGTGCCGCCGGCCTTGTCGGACCAGGCGTCTGCAGCGATCCGCAAGACGGAACCGACACCTGCGCCGGCGGTTACTGCATCCGCGGCTGCGGCCTCTGCGGCGTGCGCCCCGCGCTGCATGCCGATGCCGTGGTCGCCGTCACCCGCGACGGCGTCGATCCGGCCGAGCTCGTCGGCGTGCTCGTCGAGGAGCGTGCGGACTGCGGCGAAGCCGGCCGCAGCCTGCTCGCCGACTGCGCGCGAGTCGTCGCTCGCCGCGCCGATGGCGACGCCCTCGGCGTCCGCCTCCACGGTGGAGGGGTCGACGCGTTCCCGCGGGACGGCGCCGCCCTTGCGGTACGCGGGGGTGTCCGCGGCTGCTGCCCAGAGTTCCTCGAGTTCGGCGTCAAGCCAGAACAGGGTGAGCGAGACGCCGGCCATGTCGAAGCTCGTGACGAGTTCGCCGACCTCGGGCTCGACGATGACCACCCCTGCGTCGGCCAGGCGCTGCTGCACCGAGCGGTAGACGACGAAGAGCTCCTCGTACTTGACGCTGCCCAGCCCGTTGAGGATCGGGACGACGCGCGCGCCGTCGGGTGTCACGCTCTCCGGCAGTTCGTCGAGCAGTCGGGTCACCAGCAGCGACGCCAGCTCGGACGCCGTCGGCACGTCGGTCTCGTCGATTCCACGTTCGCCGTGGATGCCCATGCCGATGGCCATCCGCCCCTCGGGCACCGTGAACAGGGGTTCGTCGGCGCCGGGCAGCGAGCAGCCGGAGAACGCGACGCCGAACGACCGCGTGCGGTCGTTGGCGCGCTCGGCGACGGCCGTGACCTCGTCGAGGCTGCGGCCCTGCTCGGCGGCGGCACCGGCGACCTTGAAGACGCAGAGGTCGCCCGCGATGCCACGCCGCTCCTGCGGGCGGTCCGCGGGCGCACTCACCACGTCGTCGGTGACGCGGACGGTCCGGACCGGGATGCCGTCGGCCTCGAGCGTGCGGGCCGCGGCGTCGAAGTTCAGGACGTCACCGGCGTAGTTGCCGTAGCTCAGCAGCACCCCGCCGCCGTGCTCGGACGCCCGCGCGACACCGGCGACCTGCTGGGCGCTGGGACTGGCGAACAGGTTGCCCATCGCGGCACCGGCTGCCAGGCCCGGCCCGACGAGGCCACCGAACGCCGGGTAGTGGCCGGAGCCGCCACCGATCACGACGGCGACCGTGCCGTCGGGGCTGGTGGTGGCGCGGGCGACGCCGCCGTGCACCTTCCGCACCCATCGCTCGTTCGCGGCGACGAAGCCGTCGGTCGCTTCGTCGGCGAAGTCCGCCGGGTCGTTGAACAGTCTGGTCACGCGTTCGTCTCCTTCGACGTCGTGGTGCGGACATGCGAGGTGTCGAGGAGATCATCCGCCTTCGACCCCCGGAAGAACTTCGTGCAGAAGATCATCACGGCCGCGACGAACGCCAGGACCCCGAGCGAGACGATCCCGAACGCACCGCTGTCGGTCGGCACCACCTCGTTGATCGCCGTGCGCATGATCGGGGCGACGAACCCGCCGAGGTTGCCGAGCGAGTTGATCAGGCCGATGCCCGCCGCGGCGGCTGCCCCGGTGAGGAACGCCGTCGGGTACGCCCAGGTGATCGGGCCGACGGCCAGGAAGCTCGCGACCGCCAGCGTGATGAACACGATGCCCAGGATCGGTTGCCCGTTCGCACCGGCCCACGCCGACCCGAGGATCGACAGCCCGGTCGTGATGTAGAACATGGTGCCCCAGCGACGACGGCGACCGACGGAGTCCGCCTTCGACCCGACCAGGTAGCAGGCGACGAGTCCGACGAGCCACGGGATCGCGGTCACGAGGCCGACCTGCCACCCGACGTCCTGCCCGAGCAGCGAGGAGACCTGCTGCGGCAGGTAGAACGTCGTGCCGTACACGGCGACCTGCAGGCAGAAGTAGATGATCGTGAAGTACCAGACCCGGCCGCTCGCCATGGCCTTCCAGATGCCGGTCGGGCCGTCCGCGCTGCGGGCGGTGTCCTCGCGTGCCATCGCCGCGGTGAGCGACTGCTTCTCGCCCGGTTCGAGCCACTTCGCCTGCTGCGGACTGTTCGTCAGGAACACCAGGGCCGCGATGCCGGCGAGCACCGCGAGGATCCCCTCGCCGAAGAACATGACCTGCCAGCCGTGGAACGGGGTCGCCTGGTCGCCGAAGCTCAGCAGACCGCCGGACAACGGGGCACCGATCATCTGCGAGAACGGCTGCGCCAGGTAGAAGATCGCGAACATCCGCACGCGCACCTTGTTCGGGAACCACTCCGACAGGTACATGATCACGCCCGGGAACAGCCCCGCCTCGGTCACACCGAGGATGAAGCGCAGGACGATGAACATCGTGTCGTTCGTCGTGAAGGCGAACAGTGCGGCGACGATGCCCCACGTGACCGCGATGCGGGCGAGCCAGAACCGGGCACCGAAGCGCTTGAGCAGCAGGTTCGACGGGATCTCGAAGATCGCGTAGCCGATGAAGAAGATGCCGGCGCCGAGTGCGAAGGCCGCGTCGGAGATGCCGCGGTCGACGCTCAGGGCCTCTTCGGCGAACCCGACGTTGGTGCGGTCGAGGAACGCGACGAAGTACAGGATGACGAGCATCGGCATGAGGTGCTTCGTCGCCTTGCCGATGGCGGACTTGAGGCCGGGGTCGTTCGTCGACCCGAGCGCGGGGGCAGGGGGAAGTGACACGGGTTCGCTCCTTTGCGAGCACGGTGCGGTCGTTCTGGCGTCCGGCGGTCGGTTCGGTCGTCCGGACGGGAGGCACGGATCGCGTCGCATGGTCGGCGCGCGTTCCGTGGGCGGCTGGCCCTAGTGCATGTACAGGCCGCCGTCGACGTTCAGCGTCTGGCCCGTGACGAACCCGGCGTCCTCGCTGATCAGGTACGCGATGGCGGCAGCGATGTCCCGCGGTGTGCCGATGCGTGGCAGTACGCCGTCGGCGGCCATCTCGGTCTTGCGCTCCTCGGTCAGGGTCCCGCCCATGATGTCGGTGTCGATCGGACCGGGGGCGATGGCGTTGACGGTGACGCCGCGCGGGCCGAGCTCGCGCGCGAGGCCACGGGTCAGGCCGATCACGCCGGCCTTCGCCACCGTGTACGGGGTCTTGCTGAAGGTGCCGCCACCGCGCTGGGCCGAGACCGACGACAGGTTCACGATGCGGCCGTAGCCGTGCTGCACCATCGACTCCGCTGCCCGCAGGCTGGCGAAGTGCACGCCGTCGAGGTTGATCGACAGCACGCGGTGCCACTCCCCCTCGGGCAGGTCGAGGTAGGCGTGCGCGGACGAGACGCCGGCCAGGTTGACGAGGGCGACGATGGGGTCGAGTTCGGCCTCGATCGTGTCGAAGGCCGCCCGGACCGCGGTCTCGTCGGCGACGTTCGCACCGACGCCGACCGCGCGGACGCCGTGCTGCTCGCGGATCTCGGCGGCGACCTGTTCGCTCGAGGTCTGGTCGAGGTCGATGATCCCGATGTCCCACCCGGCCTCGGCCAGGTGGTGGGCGGTGGCGCGTCCGATGCCGCGCGGTGAGGCCGCTCCGGTGAGGACGGCGGTGCGGGGCTGGTTCTGCGTGTTCGTGTTCATGCTCGTCCCCCTCAGTGGATCGGCGCCGGGCCGAGGTCGTCGAGCAGCTTCTGCATCGCGACGTAGGCCTTGTTGCGGTAGGCGACGAGCTCCGGCGTCCGGTCGGCCGGTACCTCCAGGTACCCGGCGCCGGACTTCGTGCCGAGCTCGCCCGCCTCGACGTGCTGCTGCAGCGACGGCGGGGTGGCGAAGCGCTCGGGCCAACGGGTCTGCAGCGACTCGAAGCAGAACGCGTAGACGTCGAGACCGGCCATGTCGGCGATCGCGAACGGGCCGAAGAACGGCAGCCGGAACCCGAACGTGGTCCGCACGATGGTGTCGATGTCGTCGGGAGTGGCGATGCCCTCGTCGGCGATCTTCGTGGCCTCCTCGAACAGCGCGTACTGCAGGCGGTTCAGCACGAACCCGGTCGAGTCCTTCACCCGCGCCGACTGCTTGCCGGTCGCGGCGACGACGGTCTCGCCGACCGCGATCGCGTGCTCGTTCGTGGACGGGTGCGGGATGAGCTCGACGCCGGGGATGAACGGGGCCGGGTTCGAGAAGTGCACACCGAGGAACCGCTCCGGGCCCACGACGGCCTCGGCCAGCGACTCGATCAGGATCGTCGAGGTGTTCGAGCCGATGATCGCGTCGGGGCGGGCGGCTTCGCTGATGCGGCGGAGGGTCGCGTGCTTGATCTCGATCTTCTCGGGGACGGCCTCCTCGATGAAGTCGGCGTCGGCGACCGCTTCCTCGATGGAGGCGGCTGCGCTGAGGTGCGCGTCGACGCGAGCCACGGCGTCCGCGGGGAACAGGCCGTCCGTGACGAACTGCTCGGTCTCTGCGATGAGGCGGGCGCGGTTGGACGCGGCGATCTCGGCCGAGACGTCGGCGATCCGGACGGTGTGGCCGGCGAGGGCGAGGACCTGGGCGATCCCGCCGCCCATGTAGCCGGATCCGACGACGGCGATGTCGAGGGTGCTCATCGGGTTGCTCCTTCGGTGCTGGTTGCTGCAGTCGGGGTCGCCGTCGCCGTCGCGTCGAGCTTCGTCGTCGCGAGGACGGATCGGATGTACTGCTGGTTCGTGGCGCAGACGCCGAGGCTGTCCCCGCCGTACTGCTCGGTCATGACGATCCCGCGGAACCCGTCGGCGACGGCGTCGCGCAGGACCTGGCGGTAGTTGATGAGGCCCGTCTCCATCGTGCTCGGCGCGCTCGTCGCCCAGCTGCCGTCGCCGGCCTCGTCACGCGTGTAGTTCTTCACGTGCAGGTAGTTCGTGTGCGGCATGGTCTTCGCGAAGAGCTCCCGCCAGTCCTCGATCGGCCGGTGGAGGCGGATGAGGTTGGCGACGTCCGCGTTCAGGCCGACGTTGTCGAGCCCGATGTCCTCGACCAGTCGCACGGCGCTGTCGGCGGTGCCGAGGTAGGTGTCCTCGTACAGCTCGAGGGCCATCGGCAGTCCGACGGAGGCAGCGTGCTCACCGAGCTCCCGCAGGCGCTTGACCGCCGCGTTCCAGACCTCGGGGTCGTCCGGGTCCTTCGGGCCCTGCGCGGTCCAGAACCACAGCGCGCGCTTCTGGGCCTCGTTGAACGGCTGGTGCAGGCCCGTCGAGAACACCTGCATGCCCCACTCGGCCGCCGCATCGATGGTGCGGTGGGCGTAGGCGAGGTTGTCCTCCTCGTGTCCGGGCTGGATGACGCTCTTGCGCTGCAGGTGCACCGAGGGGATCCCGATGCCGTGCGCCTTCGCGACGGCGAACAGCTCGTCGCGGCGGGAGCGCTCGAGGTCCGCGGGGCGGATGTGGCTGTCGGCGAGTTCAGCGAGCGAGAACCCTGCGGCTGCGATCTGTGCGAACACGTCGTCCCAGACCGCGGCCGGGGCATCGTGGAACGCAGTGCCATCGCGCGTGACCTGGGCGAAGCCGTGCAGACAGGCGGCGATCGGCCAGGTGTCCGACGTCCAGGTGGTGGGGTCCCAATCCTGGTCGACCCAGTCCTGCGGTGTGCTCACGGAATGCTCCTTCGCATGTCGGGGTTCGGCGGTGAACCTCTTTCCTATAGGAAAGATACTCGCACCTCGACAGAGCGCAACCCCTGCGGGATCAGCTCGTGTGCGAAGCGTCCTCGCGCGACCGGAGCCGGACGGCGTCGATGTGGTGCCGCATCGCCGCGACCGCTTCGGCCGGCCCGACCGCGAGGGCATCGACCACCGCTCGGTGCTCGTGGACGGCGCGGTCGGTGTCGTCCCCGCCGCCCTCGACGATCTGCCGCATCCGGTGCACGCGGGTCGTGATGATCTCGGACATCTCCTCGAGGAACGGGTTCCGCGTGGCATCGAAGATCAGCTGGTGGAACTGCCAGTCGCTGCGGAAGAACCGGGCCATGAGTTCTTCCGACGCCTCAGCCGCACCGACCGCCGCGACCTCGTCGGCCACCGCAGCCTGCTCGTCGAGCGCCGTGCCGAGCCGCCCCCGCAGGGCGTCGACGTCACCGCGCGCAGCGAGCTCGACGGCACCGCTCTCCACGATGAGTCTGGCGTCGAACAGTGCCTCGAGTTGGTCGCCGGCCAAGGGTGGAGAGACCCGGTAGCCCTTGTTCGCCTCTCGGGTGACGAGGCCGGTGCGTTCGAGCTGCACGAGGGCTTCGCGCACCGGAGTCGGGGAGACGCCGAGGGTGCGGGCGAGCCCGTCGATCGACAGTCGCATGCCGGGTTCGACGTCGTGGCCCATCAGGACCTCGAGAACCCGGTCGTACACGCGGTCACGCAGGCCGAGCTGCGCGATGCGTTCGGTCCCGAAGCCGGGCATGGTCGTGGACATGTGTCGATCCTAGAGAATCCACGAATCCGACAGCTCGACCCTGATCAGTTGACGGCAGAATCGGCGAGCATCCCCGTCAGGTCGTCCTCCGAGGGCAGTGCCGCACGAAGCGTCGATGGAAGGAGGTCGTACCGAGCGACGCCGACCGGGGCTCCGTGCCCGCTGAGGGCGTACCGCACGACCGGGTCGTTCTTGTCAGCCACGAGCAGGAGCCCAACGGTGCCCGAATGCTGTTGGCGCCGGAGCCGGTCGTCTACCAGGGACACGTAGAACGACAGCTGGCCGAGGTGTTCGGGTTTGAACTTGCCGCTCTTGAGTTCGACGACGACGTACCGGAGCTGGTCGACGTGGAAGAAGAGAAGATCGACGAAGAAGTCGTCACCGTGAACCTCGAAGTGGACTTGCCGCCCGACGAACGAAAACCCAGTGCCGAGCTCCCGGAGCGTGTCGATGATGCGGTCGACGAGCCGCTCCTCGAGCTGTCGCTCCGTTGCACCTGCGTCGAGCGCCAAGAAGTCGAGCACGTACGGATCGCGCGTGATCTGCTGCGCCAGATCGGAGTCAGCCTCGTCGAGGACACGGTCGAAGTTGGTCAGTGCTGAGGTGAATCGCTCGTGGGCGTTCGTCGCGACGTGGTGCTCGAGGACGTTCCGGGACCAACCGTGCTCGAGCGCTTGCGCCGCGTACCGGTCACGGCGCTCTCGGCCGTCGAGGCGACCGAGCAACACGGTGATGTGACCCCACGGAAGTTGTGCAACAGGCTGTTGCACGACATCCGGACCAGGCCACGCTGCCGCGAAACTGCGCATGTAGAACACGTTCCGCCGTGAGAAGCCCTTCATCTCAGGAAAGGCGGTCCGGAGATCACGCGCCAACTGGTCCACGAGCCCACTCCCCCACCCTGCGGTTTGCTGGCGGTCGAGAATCATTGCGCCGATCTGCCAGTAGAGGCGGACTAGCCCTGTGTTGACACAGCGCTGCGCCGTGAACCTGGCGGATTGGACGCGCTTCTTCAGCGCATCGAGCGTTGCCGCGTAATTCTCGGGCAGGGCAGGTTGGGTCATCGCGAACGACCGTAGCCAGTGCGCGCGGTCAGCGGGCCCGTCCAGCTGATCCTGTGGACAGATCGACGACGCCGTCGCGTCCGCTCAGTACAGCACCGCGATCCCCCGCAGATCGCCGAGCCCGAGCGTCCGCTGCGCCGTGTCGCACACCGTGGACGACGGCTTCATCACGAGCCCCGACTTCTGCGCCGTGTGCCCGAGCCCGTACGAGTGCCCCCACTCGTGCGTCGCGATGCCGCGCAGGTCGAACCGGTTGCCCGAGCAGGTGCTGGTCGATCCCCACCGGTGGCCCGTCGAGTACCGCTGGTCGGTCTCGAATGCGACCCCGCCCGTGAAGGACCAGATGCACGTCAGCGCCAGGGTCTTCGACGGCAGCTTGCCCCACCCGACCACGCTCGTCCGGTTCGAGGTTCCGCAGCCCCCGTCAGCGGTGACCGCAGCCTGCTGCTTCGCGGTGCCGAGGTACTCCTGGGCCGCCGTCGACTGGATCGTCTGACCGCACGCCGTGATCGTGCCGGTCCACGCTTCGGCACCGCTCTGGATCGCTGCGACCTTCGACACCTTCGCCCCGGTCGGGTTGTACCGCCACCGGATCGGCGACTCCCAGTGCGCGCCGGTCAGCACGTACGCCTTGCTCCCGCAGCTCGCGGACGTCGTGGCGCCGCTGTGCGAGACAGTGCCACGGATCGTCGCCCCGAGCGTTCGGCGCTGCTGGGCTGCGCGTTCCTGCCGGACGGCGGCGGGCGATCCGCCCCACACCTCGTCGACCTGCACGGCGATGCCCGCGGCACCGCGGTTCGCGATCACCACGTCCCCGGGGTCGGTGTCCCCTTCCGCGACCGGGGCAGCAGTGAGCGTGGTGCCGGCTGCGGGCACTGCGAAGGTCCGGCCGTCCTCGAGCGCCACCACGCCGGAGTCGACGCGGCACCCGGAATCGAGATCGTGGACCGAGATGCTGTCGCCTCGGCAGCTCGCCGCCTCGGCGAGCCCCGGTGCGGCGATGACCGCCGTCAGGACGAACCCGAGTGCGACCGCGGCGGCGGTCTTCGATGACGTGCGCACTGCGCCCTCCTTGATCACGCCGCACCCGAACCACGGTGGCGGACGGCTGCATCAGTGTCCGGGGGCGCGGGAGGGCCGACAAGCCCCCAGAACGGCCGCGGTGCGCAGAGCGGACCGGGTAGCGTGCCGCCATGCAGTGGGGCGACACCGGACTCGACGGCCACCAGATCGCGTTCGTGCTCCGCACGCTCCCCGATGCCGTCCTCGTGGCGGACGACTCGTGGGGGCTCCTCGACACGAGGGTCCTGCACGTCGTCAACGGCGCCGTCAGCTACACCGTGAAGGCGTCGGGCCCGGACAACACCCACTTCCCCCGGGAACTCGAGGCCCACCGGACCGTGACCGACGCCCTGTGCACTGCCGGGGACGCCGGTGCCCTCGTGTCCGCCGACGAAGACCACCGTGTCCTCGTCCTCGAACGCGTCCCTGGTCACCTCGCGCTCGGTACTGCGGACGAGCACGCCCCTGACGTCCACCGGCAGGCCGGCGCAGTCCTCCGGCGTCTGCACGACCACGGCACCCGGCACGACCCGACGTTCCTGCTGCACGAGCAGGCGAAGGCCTTCCGTGCCCTCGATACCCCGCACCGGATCTCGCCCGACGTCGCCGCCCGGACCCGCGCGGCACTCGAGATGCTCCCCGCCGACCACCCGGACGAGCCCCTGGTCCCGACCCACGGCGACTTCCACCCGCGCAACTGGATCGTCGACGACGAAGACGACCGCCACGGACGGCTCCGCGTCATCGACTTCGGCCGCTTCGGCTGGCGCCCGGCCTCGTTCGACCTCACCCGCCTCGCGGTGCTGCACTGGCAGGACGATCCGACCCTCGAAGCGGCGTTCTTCGACGGCTACGGCAACGATCCGCGCGAGTCAGATGCCTGGCGCTGGTTGCAACTCCGCGAGGCCGTCGGCACCGCGACCTGGGCCTACGCGGTCGGTGACGAGGGCTTCGAGGCACAGGGCCACGACATGCTCCGGGACGCCCTCGCCGCCTTCTGACGGTCAGGAACGAGCCCAGCTCACGGCACCCGCACGAACCGCGGCGCCCCGCGATCCCGCAGCCGGAACCCGAGGTGCTGGTACAACCCGATCGCCCCGGTGTTCCCGGCGGCCGCGTGCATGAGCGGCGTCTCCCCACGCTCGCGGATCCCGTGCGCGACGGCGAGCACCAGCCGCCGCCCGAACCCCTGACCTCGGTACTCCGCATCGGTGCACACGGCGCTGATCTCGGTCCACCCCGGCGGGTGCAACCGCTCCCCCGCCATGGCGACGAGCCGTCCGTCCCGCCGGATGCCCAGGTACGTGCCGAGCTCGATGGTGCGCGGAAGGAACGGCCCCGGCTTCGTCCGCTCCACCAGGGCGGTCATCTCCGGCACGTCGTCGGATGTCAGCACGACGGCTTCGTCGTCGGGCGCCCCCTCGATCGCCTCACCGGTGAGCTGCACGCCGCCGGCGCCCTCGACGAGCTCCCACCCCGACGGTAGGACGGCAGCGGCACCGACGCCGAGCATCCCGCCCGACCCGAGCAGCGCCCGCACGTCCTCCCAGTCCTGCGCAGTGGGTTGCTCGGGGATCCCTGTCCACACCGACACGTCGGTCTGGTACCGGACGACCTCGCCACGCCGCTCGGCGAACCGTGCGTGGTGGCTGTTCAGCGCGGCCATGGCGGGCGCGTCGAGCATCCGCGTCGGGGTGCCGTCGTCGGCGATCGTCAGGTCGAGGGTCCGGAGTGCTTCGCCGCGGGCATCACCACCACGGAACCCGAGGTCCTCGAGCCGCCGACGATCGCCGTCCGCCCACCCGGCGGTGTCCGCGACGACACCGGAGGCGTAGTGGTTCGTGGCGCGTTGGACGACCTGCTCGACGTCCGCTGCCGAGGTCACGAGGACCTCTCCCGGTCGGGGCAGCGCGGTCGAGGTCGGCGCAGTCGTCGTCATCCCACCATTCTCTGCCCGCGGCGAGCGCCGCCACCGCATCGTTGCAC
Organism: Curtobacterium sp. NPDC089991; assembly: GCF_044748425.1. Classification (NCBI taxonomy): domain Bacteria; kingdom Bacillati; phylum Actinomycetota; class Actinomycetes; order Micrococcales; family Microbacteriaceae; genus Curtobacterium; species Curtobacterium sp. NPDC089991. The sequence goes on along the minus strand of NZ_JBIVGB010000007.1, from coordinate 160,098 downwards.
CCCGTGACGGCACAGTGCGAGGTTGTTCACCTGGTGCGAGGAAACAACCTCGCACCGAGTGTGAAACCTCGCACCAGCGAGCACCCCCACCAGACCGAGCGCCCCGCCTCACCCCAGCCGCGACGCCACGAACTCCACCATCCGCCGCACCAGCAGCGCCCGCGACGACGCCCGCCGGTACTCGTGCCCCTCGCCCGCGAGCTCCAGGTACTCGACGTCGTGCGCCCGCTCCCGCAGCGCCGCGACCACCTGGTGCGCCTCGCCGATGGGGACGTTCGTGTCGAGCTCGCCGTGCACGGCGAGCAACGGCGCCGTGACGTCGTCGATCGCCCGCATCGGCGACAGGGCCGCGAGCAGCGCTTCGTCGTCGACGGGGTGTCCGTACTTCGTCGCAGCGGCAGAGGCGATCCACGGTTCGGTGTCCCGGTAGAACGTGGCGAAGTCGCTCATCCCGCACACGGCGACACCTGCCGCGAACACGTCGGGCGTGAACGCCAGGGATGCGAGGGTCGCGTACCCGCCGTAGGAGCGGCCCTCGACGGCCACCCGGGAGCGGTCGGCGTACCCGTTCGACACCAGGAACCGTGCGCAGTCCACGACGTCGGCGAGCGCGTTCCAGCGCAGGGCCAGGTCGTCGGCGTGCACGAACTCGTGTCCGTACCCGGACGATCCGCGGATGTTCGGGGCGAGGACGGTCACGCCCGCTGCGGCGAGCGCCTGGTGCTGCGGCGAGAACGTGGGTCGTTCCTGCGACTCCGGTCCGCCGTGCAGGTGGACGAGCGCTGCGCGCGGGCCGGGAGGCACGGCAGCAGCAGCACGAGCGCCGACGGCCGACGACGTGGCCGGCTCCACCGCCCGGTACAGCCAGGCGGTCAGCTCCAGTCCGTCACGGGCGGTGAACCGCTCGAGCGTCGGCTCGACCAGCTGCACGTCCGGCAGCGCGGGGACGTCGGTGACCCGGCTCCAGGTGAGCGCGTTCGTGTCGAGCCGCCACAGTTCGCGGGGCCGGGTCGGTCCTTCGACGGCGAGCAGCACGCTCCGACCGTCGCGGCTCAGCACGGGATCGGTGACGACGTACCCGGGCAGGTCGGGCACCGGTGTGCGCGAGGCGTCGTGGGTGTTGATGAGGTCGAGTTCGCTGCGCCCGTCGACGTTCCAGACGAGCAGCAGCGTGCGGCCGGCGTCGTCGGCGTCGAGGTACTCGAGTTCGGCGTCGGCGCGCTCGATGATCCGTCGGGGCGTGCCACGCCAGCCGTGTGGTCCGACGGGCTGGGCGACGAGTCCGCGGCGGGGCAGTCCGGCCTCGGTGGCGACGTAGGCGACGAGGGGGCTGGTCTCGCTCGCGGGCGAGGGCCGCAGGAACGCGATCTCGGCGGACCCGTCGGGGTCGTCGGCGAACAGGGCGTGGCTCTCGTCGGTCAGCCGGTCGACGACGACCACGAACTCCTGGCCGCGCTGCCCGTCACTGAGCACGACGAGGCGTTCCTCCACCGACAGGTCGAGGATGTGGATGAGTTCGCCGACGGCCAGGTCGTCGCGGTCGCCGGACACCGGGTCGACCAGGTACGAGCGGGCCGGCTGGTCGGCTTCGGTCGAGGGCAGCGTGATGACGACCCGGTGCCCGCTGCGGCTCCACGGGCCGAGCTCGGCGTGCTGGTAGCGCGAACCGGCGATCTGCGCGGCGTCGGTGCCGTCCGGCCGCACCACCCAGACCTGCTGCTTCACGCCGCCGTCGGTCGCGATCGCCACGGCGAGCCACTCCCCGTCGGACGACCACGACACCCGGATCACGGGGTCGTCGGACAGCGCGATCCGGACCGGTTCCGGCAGTTCGCCGTCGACGACGACGTCCTGCACGAACACCTCGGGCGTGCCGTGCCGGTCGGACACGAACGCCACGCGCCGGGCGTTCCGGGTCATGGTGGGGCCCCACGACCCCCAGGCGGCGGCGAGCCGCTCACCCAGGTCGGCCGCGGCCCTGGTCGTGACCGAGGGACGGACGTCGGCCGACGACGCGACGCTCGCCGAGCCTCCAGTCCGGGTGGAACCCACGTTCACCGCACCCCCTGCTGCTGCAGCCACATCTCGATCAGGCCGAGCTGCCAGAGCGCGTTCGCGCCGATCTCGGTTCGCGTGCTGTTCGGGTCCTGGAGCATCCGCTCGACCGTACCCGGGTCGAACAGGCCGCGCTCACGTGCTTCCGGCGCGTGCAGTGCCGTGCACACCCGCTCCAGGTACGGGCCCTCGAGCTGCCGGATCGCGGGCACCGGGAACGACCCCTTGCTGCGGTCGATGACACTGTCGGGGACGATGCCGCGCGACGCCCGCTTCATCACGCCCTTGCCGCCGTCCGACAGCTTGAGCGCGGGCGGGATCGCGCCGGCGAGCTCGACGAACTCGTGGTCCAGGAACGGCACGCGGGCCTCGAGGCCCCACGCCATCGTCATGTTGTCGACGCGCTTGACCGGGTCGTCGACGAGCATCGTCATCGTGTCGCTGCGGAGCGCAGCATCCACGCTCGTCTCCGCGCCCGGAACCGCGAACGCAGCGTCCACGAACGCCGACGGGGTGTCGTCGTCGCTCTTCCAGCGCTCCCCGAGCAGCCCCTGCAGCGCCGGCCACCTGCGGTCCATGAACACGGAACGGTAGGCCTCCGCCGCCTGGTCGCGGGGGACGTCGGCCAGCGGCGGGTACCAGTCGTAGCCGGCGAGCACCTCGTCGGCACCCTGGCCGGACTGCACGACCTTGACGTGCTGCGAGACCTCCTGCGACAGCAGGTAGAACGCGACGCAGTCGTGGCTGACCATCGGCTCGCTCATGGCGGCGACCGCACCGTCGATGCCGTCGAGCAGGCGCGTCGACGGGATGTGGATGCGGTGGTGGTCGGTGCCGAAGTGCTTCGCGACCTGGTCCGAGTACTCGAACTCGTCGCCGGACTCACCGCCAGCGGCCTCGAAGCCGATGCTGAACGTGGCGAGGTCCTGCTGCCCGGCCTCGGCGAGCAGTCCGACGACCAGGGATGAGTCGATGCCACCGGACAGCAGCACGCCGACGGGGACGTCGGCCACCATCCGGCGCTCGACCGCGGTGCGGAGCGACCCGATGAACGCCTGCTCCCAGTCCTGGTCGGTCCAGTCGGCCCTGGCGGGGTCGCGCTCGAACCTGGGCTCCCAGTAGACGGTGTCGCGGGACGTGCCGTCGCGCTCGATCACCCGGACGGTGGCCGGCGGGAGCTTGCCGACGCCGGACAGGATCGTGCGGGGTGCCGGCACGATCGAGTGGAAGCTCATGTAGGAGGCGAAGGCGACGGGGTCGATGGACGTGTCGATGCCGCCGCCGGCCAGCACCGCAGGCAGGGACGACGCGAAGCGGAGCCCGCCAGGTACCTGTGCCACGTACAACGGCTTGATGCCGAGCCGGTCCCGCGCGAGCACGAGTCGGCCGCTGGCGTGCTCCCAGATCGCGATGGCGAACATGCCGATCAGGTGCTCGACGAAGGCCGTGCCCCACTCGGCGTAGGCGACGGCGATGACCTCGGTGTCCGACGTCGAGAAGAACTCGTGACCCTTGCCCCGCAGCTCGTCACGCAGCTGCTCGTAGTTGTAGACCATGCCGTTGTAGGCGATCGTCAGTCCGGCCCGGGGCAGCACCATCGGCTGCCCACCGGCGGTGGACAGGTCGACGATCGACAGCCGTCGGTGCCCGAGCGCGACCGGTCCGCGTGCCCACAGCCCGTCACCGTCGGGGCCGCGGTGCACCATGCACCCGGTCATCCGCGCCACTGCTCCGACGTCCGTGGCCGTGCCATCGAACCGGATCTCACCCGCGAGTCCACACATCAGCGTTCCCCTGTCGTCCCGATGATCCACGTGTCCTTGGCGCCGCCGCCGCGCGACGAGTTCACGACCATGCTGCCCTCGGGTGCGACCCGGGTCAGGGCGACGTCGGCGAGTTGCGCGTCGTCCACTCCGGTGCCGGTCAGGTAGACGAACGCGCGCAGGTCGACGTGCCGTGGGTCGAGGCCCGCCGGTCCGATGGTCGGGTGTGACGACAGCTGCACCACTTCCTGCCCGACCCAACCAGCCGGGTCCGCGGCGATCTCACGCCGTCGCTCGGCGACCTCGGGAGCGCTCGCGCTCGGCCCGATCAGGACCCCGCGTCCGCCTTCGCCGTCGACCGGCTTCGTCACGAGTTCGCCGACCCGGTCGAGCACGGACAGCCGTTCGCCCTCGATGCTCGTGCGGTACGTCGGCACCGACTCGAGCAGCGGCTTCTCGTCCAGGTAGTACCAGATCAGGTCCGGCACGTTGACGTACATCGCCTTGTCGTCGACCAGGGCGTTGCCCGGGGCGTTCGCCAGGTGGACGTGTCCGGCCTCGGCGACGTCGAGGACGCGGGCGCCCAGCTCCGGCGCGTGGTCCGCGGTCAGGGCCCGCACGTCGCGGTCGATCCGCAGGTACAGCCCGTCGAGCACGTCGCCGGTCGTCGCGTCGACCACGCGTCCGTCACGGACGTCCAGGTCAGACCCGGCCAGGAGGCGCAGCCCGGCTCCGTCGGCCAGCCTGCGGTGCTCGAACCACGCGCCGGCGGCGGGGCCGTCGCTGACGAGTGCGAGCACCGGGTCCGGGTTGCCGGTCACCGCGGTCGCGTTGGTGCGCAGGGTCTCGCGCAGCCGGTCGGTCACGCCGTGCGGGTCCCGCAACAGCGCCGGACGGGGCGCGTCGGGCACGACGGCGTCCATGAGCTCGCGGAGGGCGATGCCGTAGGCCACCCCGGAGGGCGAGCGCACGTTGTCCTCGAGCACCCGCCAACCGCCGAACTCGTTCCGCACCAGGTCGAAGCCGAGCACGGGTGCCCGCACCGCGTGACCGGGCAGGCGCGAGGCGTCGGGGTCCCAGCCGTTCGCCCCGACGAACTGGTGCTCGTCCATGACCCCGTCGGCCACGATCCGCCGCTCGCCGTACACGTCGCGCAGGAACAGCTCGATCGCCCGTGCGCGCTGCCCGAGGCCACGCTCCAGCTGCGACCACTCGTACGCGCTGATCGTCCGCGGCACCAGGTCGCACCCGAACGCCTGCACGCCGCCGTCCACGACGAAGCCGACCTCGTGCTCGCGCGTCCAGGCGTCGCGCGCGGCACAGTGCTCGTTCGTGGTGTCGGCGTCCCAGGCGGTGAAGTACGTCGCCAGGTCGCGGAACGCCGGACGGGGGCGGGCACCGGGGCCGACCGCTTCGTCGCCGGCGCGCACCCGGTAGCCGGGGACCGCGACCGCCGGGTCCTCGTCACGACCGGACGGCGTGCCGGCGGTGTCCTCGACCACCAGGGCGACGACGTCGTCGAGCTCCCCGCGCTCGGCGTACGCGGTGCGCTGTCGATCGGTGGAGTTGCCGCGGGCCAGGGTGTCCTCGAGCAGGTCCGTGACGGTGCCCCAGTCGCCGAGCTCCTCGAGTTCCGGGCGCAGGCGGGACACCAGTTGCCGGACGGCGACCTCGGCGGGCAGGCGGTCCGGGTGCTGCCCGAGGCCGAGCAGTTCGCCGCTCAGCCCCGTGCGCGCCGCCTGCCACATCGCTGCACGGTGCAGGGGTTCGCTGCGGGGGTGCCACTCGGCGCCGGACTCGACGGCGACCTCGGCCTTCCGCACCGCTGCCCGGAACAACCCGGCGATGAGCACCGCGTCGTCGACGATCGGGGTGGCGTCGCACACCCGGAGTTCGAGTGTCGGAGCGTGCGACGACGGCCGCACGTCGAAGTACGCCATCTTCTTGTCGGCGATCACCCCCGAGGCGATCAGGTCGTCGAGCACCTTGTCGTACTCCGCCGCGTTCGACACCCGTCCGAAGCTGCCGGCCGACGGCCACCGCTGCCAGATGATGCTGCGGAACGACGAGTACCCGGTGTCCTGCCCGTTCCAGAACGGACTCGACGCGCTCAGGGCCAGCAGCACCGGCAGCACCGGCGCGACCCGTTGCGCGATCTGCACCGCCAGGTCGCGGTCGCTCACACCGACGTGCACCTGCAGGCCGCAGATGAGCTGCTCGTCGACGAGCATCCGGTACTGCTCCTGCATCCGGCCGTAGCGCCCGCCGCTGGTCAGTTCGAAGTCGGCGTACTCGGACCGCGGCGCGGTGCCCACCGACGCGATGGTGACCCCGGCCGGTGCGATCGCGGCGCTGAGCTCTCGGCGCAGGTCGACGATCACCCGCCGCAGGTCGTCGAGGGTACGCACCACGGGGGTGTTCGTCTCGATGGTCGTGCGCTGCAGTTCCGCGCCGAAGCGGTCGGCGGGCAGCTTGGGCAGAAGGCGCGGGGCCTTCGCGGAAAGTCGGCCGGACTCGAGGTCGATGAGGTGCAGCTCTTCCTCGGCGCCGAGCGTCAGCTCTGCACTCATGGCTGGAACCTACGCGCGGCCGCTGTGGCGTGCGCCGCGGCACACCGCCTGACGCATGCTCGTAACAAGGTCGTCCTCGTGCGCTGCAGTTCCGCACCGGAGCGGACGGAGAGTCAGCGCGCCGGGGTCACGGCGTCGAGGACTCGCGGACGAGCAGCTCCGGCTCCAGGAGCGTCGCGGTGTGGTGGTGCCGCGGCCCTTCGGTGAGTTCGGCGAGCAACCGAGCGACCGCCGCTTCACCCATCGCGCGCTTCGGCTGCCCGACCGTCGACAACGGGAGTGCCCCCTCGGTCGACAACGCGAGGTCGCCGTAGCCGACGACGACGGCGTCGGACGGTGTCCGCACGCCCTCGGCCGCCATGCCACGGATCACGCCGAGTGCGAGCTGGTCGTTGGTGCAGAACACCCGCCGCGGGGCGCCAGCGAGGACGAGGCGTCGACCGATGTCGAAGCCGGAGTCGATCGTCATCGCATCCGTCTCGAACTCCACGATCGCGTCCGGGTCGAGCCCGCGCCCCGCGACCGCGCTCCGCGCACCGCTGCGCCGATCCTCGCACTGACGGATCGACCGGAGGCCGTTCACCAGGGTCAGCCCGTCGCCAGGCAGGTCCAGCAGGTGCTCGGCGGCGAGCGCGCCGCCGTGCCGGTCGTCGATGGCGACCGAGCAGCTCTCCCCGGGGTCCGCCCCACGGTCGACGAGGATGAGCCGTGACCCGATGCGTCGCAGCATCGAGAGGCGTGAGGAGTCCGCCGTCAGCGGGACGACGAGGACACCGGCCGCACGCTGCCGCGCGAGGGTGTCGAGCTGTCGGAGCTCCTTCGCCGGGTCGTCGTGGCTCACGCAGAGCGCGAGCGAGTACCCACTGCGATCGGCGGCGTCGGACACCGCGTCGACGATGGTCGCGTAGAAGGGGTTCACGACGTCGGGGATGACGAGACCGAACAGTCGGTTGAACCCGGTCCGGAGTGCCGCCGCTGCCTGGTTCGGCACGAAGTCGAGTTCGCGGATCGCCGCCTCGACCTTGCTCCTGGTCTTCGCGGTGACCATCTCGGGACGGTTGATCGTGTTCGAGACGGTCGCGGTGGAGACACCCGCGAGTTGCGCGACGGCAGCGAGCCCGAGGTCCTGGATGCCCGCCACGCGGTCAGTCAAGCACGATCACCGCCCCCCTGCCACTCGATTCGGCGCCGACTGTTGACAGGAGCCGAGCCACCGGGCATCCTCACTTTTAATCGATTAAATCATGATCGGTCCAAGTTCCACCGTCGATGGCGACGTGGCACGCTCCACGCCCGTCGACGACGTTGACAAGGGAGTGAACGTGCTCGGAACCAAGTGCAAGATCGTCCTCGGGGTGGCTACCGCCGCCTTGTCCGTCGCCGCGCTCACCGGCTGCACCTCCGGTGCCCAGAGCGCCACGGGCGACCACACCACCCTCACCCTGGCGGTCTCCGGTCGGCCCCCGTCGCTCGACCCCGCGCTGCAGTCGAGCGCCGGTGACCTGGTCTGGCGGTGGCACGCGGTGTACGACACCCTGCTGCGCTGCGACCAGAACGGGAAGGTGCACCCGGCGGCCGCCAAGAGCTTCTCGATGAGCGACGACGCCAAGGCGCTCACGATGAAGCTCCGCGACGGGATGGAGTTCTCCGACGGCAAGCCGGTCGACGCGGCCGCGGTGAAGGCGTCGATCGAGCACATGCAGACCGGCGGCGGCAGTGATGCCGGCCGGGTCGCGGGGATGCAGATCACGACGCCGGACTCCGACACGGTCGTGCTCACCGCGAAGGAACCGACCGGGCAGCTGCCGACGTTCATGTGCTTCGCGCCGGGGATCGTCGCCAGTCCCGCGCAACTCGACAGCAAGGACGTCGGGTCGAAGGTCGTCAGCTCCGGGCCGTACACGCTCGTACCGTCGAAGACGACGAGCGGGTCGGTCTACACGTTCCAGAAGCGCGACGACTACTGGAACGCGAAGGAGTACCCGTACGAGAACCTCGTGCTCAAGGTGATGCCCGACGTGAACGCGCGACTCAACGCGCTGCGCTCGAAGGAGATCCAGGGCGCCGTCATCGACCAGTCCACCGCGGCTCAGGCGTCGTCGTCCGGCCTCGAGGTCCTGTCGCACCTGTCCGGCTGGAGCGGACTCGCCATCGCCGACCGCGCCGGCGAGACCGTCCCGGCACTCGGCGACGTCCGCGTCCGCCAGGCGATGAACATGGTGTTCGACCGGAAGGCGATCGCGAAGGGCCTGTTCAACGGTGAGGCGACCCCGACGACACAGATCTTCACGCCGAACGAGACCGCCTACCAGGCGAAGCTCGACGACCGGTACGCCTACGACGTCGAGAAGGCGAAGCAGTTGATGCAGGACGCGGGGTACGCCGACGGGTTCACCCTCCAGATCCCGAACCAGGCGAGCGATGACGGCAGCGGCAACAAGGTCAACCCGATGGTCGTGCAGCAGCTCGCGCTCCTGAAGATCAAGGTCGACCAGGTCACGATCTCCGGACCGACCGCCCAGGACAAGGTGCTCCGCGGTGACTTCCCGGTGTTCCCCATCCAGCTCGGCACCGCGGACTCGCTCTTCGACATCGTCCAGTCGCTGCAGCCGGACTCGATCTGGAACGTCCGGCACACCAGCGACCCGGAGCTCCAACCGCTCCTCGACAAGGCGCAGACCCTGCAGGGCTCGGCCGCCGACGAGAACGCTCAGGCGATCAACGAGTACGTGGTCGACCAGGCCTGGTACGTGCCGTGGGTGGACGTGAAGAGCTACTTCGCGCTGACCTCGAAGGACCTCGCTCCGGAACAGACCGACCAGTTCCACCTCATCCCGAACCTGTGGGACTTCCGGTGACGGCGGGCGGCGGTACACCGTGCTGAGACTCGTCGCCCGTCGGCTCGGGTCGGCGGTCCTCCTCACCCTCGTGGTCACGATGGCGACGTACTTCCTCGTCTTCAGCAACGGCCCCGGTATCGCCCGCGCCATCCTCGGGAAAGAGGCGACGCAGGCGACCGTGCAGGCGAAGGTCGTGGAGCTCGGACTCGACCAGCCCGTGTTCACGCAGTACCTGCACTGGCTCGGCAGTCTGTTCACGGGGTCGCTCGGCCGGAGCTACTTCACCCAGGAGCCCATCACGACGATGCTCGCGACCCGGGTGCCGGTGACCGCGAGCCTCGCGGTGATCATCCTGTTGCTGACCGCCGTGATCAGCATCCTGGTCGGTGTAGCCGCAGCGGTGAAGGGCGGGTGGATCGACCGCGTGCTGCAGTTCGTCAGCGTCCTCGGCGCCGCCGTCCCCGGCTTCATCGTGGCGATCCTGCTCGTCCTGACGTTCGCCGTCGGGCTGCACCTGCTGCCCGCCACGGGGTACGTATCGCCGACGGTGAGCGTCACCGGTTGGCTGAGCGCACTCGTCCTGCCGGTGCTCGCGGTCCTCGTCGGGTCGGTCGGCGGCGCCGCGCAGCAGTTCCGGGGCGCCGTCGCCGACGTGCTCTCGCAGGACTTCGTCCGGACTCTGCGTTCCCGTGGCGTCCCCGAGCGGCGCATCGTGTTCGTGCACGTGCTGCGGAGTGCCGCAGGACCCGGGCTGACGATCCTCGGGCTCCAGACGATCGGGCTGCTCGGCGGCGTCGTCCTCATCGAGCGCATCTTCGCGTTGCCCGGTGTCGGCGACCTCACCGTGTCCACGGCACTCCAGGGCGACGTCCCGGCGGTGATGGGGTGCGTGCTCTTCACCATCGTCGTGGTCGTCGTCGTGAACCTGCTCGCCGACATCGCGGCGGCGTGGCTCAACCCGAAAGCGAGGCAGGCATGAGCGTCGAACAGATCACCGCGACGAGCGTCGACCCGGAGGTCGGCGGCGTCACCGTCGACTCGCGCACGCGCCGGACGTCCACGCTCCGTCGACTCGTCCGGAACCCGATGGCCGTGACGTGCATCGTCTTCCTCGCGGCGCTCGTCGCCGTCGCCCTGCTCGCGCCGGTGCTCGCACCGTACGACCAGAACTTCACCAGGGTCGACCTGACCAACGCGAAGCCGTTCTCCGGCAGCTTCGTCCTCGGTGGCGACTCCTCGGGACGCGACATCCTCTCCCGGCTCATCTGGGCGTCGCGCGGGACGTTCCTCGCCTGCGTCGTCGTGCTCGTCGTCTCCGTCCTGATCGGCGTGACCGCGGGACTCGCGGCCGGGTTCCTCGGCGGGTGGACGGACCGGGTCTCCGGCTGGCTGTCGGACGTCGTGCTCGCGCTGCCGGGCACGGTCCTCCTCATCGCGCTGTACACGGTGATCGGGCCGTCGATCCTCATCGCGATGGCGGTGTTCGGACTCCTGATCGCACCGTCGTTCTTCCGTCTCGTCCGAGCCGTCGTCACCCAGGTACGGCGCGAGCTGTACATCGACGCGGCTCGGGTCTCCGGGCTGTCGGACCTGCGCATCGTGCTCCGGCACGTGCTCATCGCGGTCCGTGCTCCCGTGATCATCCAGAGCTCGTTCGTGCTCGCCGCCGGCATCGGCATCCAGGCGGGGCTCGAGTTCCTCGGGCTCGGGAACCCTCGCGAGGCGTCGTGGGGCGGCATCCTGCAGACGTCCTTCGCGTCGATCTACCAGAACCCGGGCGCTGTGGTGGCACCGACGGTCCTGATCAGCCTGACGACCCTCGTGCTCGTCCTGCTCGGGAACGCGCTGCGGGACGTCCTGCAGGTGACGGCCGCTCCCCGGCCGTTGACCCGCAGACAGCGGAACGACCTGCGCGACCGCCTGACCACGACCACGACGGCCGCGCCTGCAGGGGACGCGCTCCTGGCCGTCCGGGACCTCCACATCGCCTACCCGAACGGGGACGACCACACCGAGGTCGTCCACGGCATCGACCTCGACGTGCACCGCGGGGTGATCCACGGTCTGGTCGGGGAGTCCGGTTCGGGGAAGTCACAAACCGTGTTCTCCGTGCTCGGGATCCTGCCCCGCGAGGCCGTCGCCGCCGGGTCGATCGTGTTCGACGGCGCTGAGATCCTCGGTTCCGACTCGGCCCTGCGCGCGGTCAGGGGCAAGCGGATCGCATACGTGCCGCAGGAGCCGATGAGCAACCTCGACCCCACGCTCACCGTCGGGCAGCAGCTCGTCGTCGGGGTCCGTGCGGTGAAGCCGATCAGCCGCCGTGCCGCACGCACGGAGCTCCTCGGGCTGCTGGCGCGGGTCGGCATCAAGGACCCGCCAGCCGTGTTCGACATGTACCCGCACGAGATCTCCGGCGGGATGGCCCAGCGCGTCCTCATCACGGGCGCGATCGCCGCCGATCCGGACGTCATCCTCGCCGACGAACCGACGACCGCCCTCGACGTGACGATCCAGGCCGACGTGCTGGACCTGCTCCGTGAGATCCGCGACGAGCGCGGCCTCGGCATGGTCCTGGTGACGCACAACCTCGGCGTCGTCGCGGACATCTGCGACACCGTCAGCGTGATGCGCGGCGGCCACATCGTCGAGACCGGGGACGTCCGGACCGTGTTCGCGGCGCCGTCCCACCCCTACACACGCGAGCTGCTGGCGGCCGCGACCACGTCCACGTCCACCGCCCCGGAGGTGCACTGAGATGCCCCACGACACCGAACCCGACACGAGCAGCACCGCCGAACCCCTCCTCCGCGTCCGCGACCTCGAGGTCGCGTACCCGGCCCGCGGCTTCCGACGGACGACGAACATCATCCGTGGCGTCTCGTTCGACATCGGCCGCGGCGAGACCCTGGGGCTCGTCGGCGAGTCCGGCTCGGGCAAGACGACCATCGGTCGAGCGGTCCTCGGCCTCGCGCCGGTCACCGGCGGGTCGGTCGAGTTCCACGGCACCCGCATCGACACGCTCTCCAGGACCGCCAGACGCCGCGTCGCCCAGGGCATCCAGGTCGTGTTCCAGGACCCGTACTCGTCGTTGAACCCGTCCCTCACGATCGAGGACATCCTCACCGAGCCACTGCGGGTCCGCCGCGTCGCCGCCGGTCGCGACACGGTCGCCCGGCTGCTCGACGCAGTGGGGCTTCCGGGTGACTCCGGGACGCGGCTCGCCCGCGAGTTCTCCGGCGGGCAACGCCAGCGGATCGCCATCGCCAGGGCACTCGCGCTCGAACCCGAGCTCATCGTCTGCGACGAACCGACGAGCGCGCTCGACATGACGACCCAGGCGCGGGTGCTCGACCTGCTGCAGTCGATCCAGGAGCGGACCGGGGTCGCGTACCTCTTCATCAGCCACGACCTCGGTGTCGTGCGCCGGATGAGCGACCGGACCGCGGTCCTCCTCGGCGGAGAGGTCGTCGAGCTCGACGACGCCGAGACGGTCGCGACGAACCCCGAGCACCCCTACACGCAACGGCTGCAGATGGCGACGCCGATCCCGGACCCGGTCGCGCAGGAACGACGTCGCGCCGACCGGCACCGGCTCCTCGAGGCACAGCGCACGCTGCTCGAGCACACCGGCGCCGACGGCGACCCGTGGTCGATCGAACCGTCGATCAGCACGACCACCCACTGACCCGCACACACTCGCAAGGAGAGTGACGAACGTGATCGATCCAGCACTCGTGGAGCGCTTCGAGACCCCGCCGTCCGAGTACGGCCCGACACCGCTGTGGTGGTGGAGCGGTGGGACGGTGACCGAGGAGGGCATCGACTGGCAGCTCCGGCGCTTCGCGGACGGCGGGATCCTCAACCTCGTCCTGATGAACCTCGCGCCGAAGGGCCCGACGTACGGCGCACCGCCGGACGACCCGGTGTGGTTCGGCGAGCGCTGGTGGGAGCTCTTCCGGTACACCTGCGACCGCGCGCGGGACCTCGGCATCGCACTCTGGTTCTACGACCAGATCGGCTTCTCCGGTGCGAACCTGCAGGGTGTCATCACGGCGCAGCACCCGGAGGCGGCCGGACGGTCCCTCCGTTCCCACGTGGTCGAGGTCCCCGCGGACGGCGTCCTGCCGGAGGAACCGCGTGAGCACCTGATCGCCGTGTTCGACGTCGAGCCCGACGCCGGCGGACGGTGGGTTCGACACGAGGTCCGAGACGGCCGGGTCGACGTGCCGGCCGGTTCGCGACTCCGCGTCGTGGCCTGGCACGAGACCTCGTTCGACTACCTCGACGAGGGCTCCGTCGCCCGCCTGATCGACTTCGTGCACGGCGAGTACGAGCGGCGCGTCCCGGAGCACGTCGGCACGACGATCGTCGGCAGCTTCCAGGACGAACTCCCGGCGATGCCGACCTGGTCGGCGACGTTCGCCGAACGGTTCCGTGACGAGACCGGCTACGACCTCGTCGCGAACCTGCCCGCGCTGTGGGACCACGGGGCACCGGCGAGCGCAGCCGTCCGCGCGGACTACCACCGCGTCCGGACCCTGCTCGCGGAACGGGCGTTCTTCAAGCCGCTCGGCGAGTGGCACCGGTCGAGGGGCATGCTGATCGGCGCCGATCAGATGAACCCAGCGCGTGCCGGTGTCCCGACCCAGAGCACGCAGCTCTACGGCGACTACTACGCCACGCACCGGTGGTTCGACGCGGTGGGAAGTGACCACGAGGGCGACGCCAGGATCCACTCGTCGATGGCCGACATGTACGACCACCCGCGCGTGTGGATCGAGTCGTTCCACTCCAGCGGATGGGGCGGAACGCTCGAGGACACCTGGGACTGGCTCATCCCGTTCTTCCGCAGCGGCGCCAACCTCTACAACCCGCACGCGAGCTACTACGGTCTCCGCGCGGGTTGGTTCGAGTGGGCTCCGCCGTCCACCGACTTCCGGCAGCCGTACTACGCGGTGTACCCGGAGTTCGCGCGAGCGGTCGCCCGGGTGTCGGCGCTCATGACCTGGGGCCGGCACGCCGTCGACGTGGCAGTGCTGTACCCGTCGACCTCGATCAGCAGCGAGCTGCCGCCGGACCTGCCGATCGACCACTTCCTCGACGGCGACATCGGCCCGGAGTACCCGGGAGTCGACGTGACCCAGCGGACCTACATGGCGCTCGCGGGGAAGAACGACTGGTTCCGCGCACAGCCGGGCTTGCTCGATCAGAGCGGCATCGACTTCGACGTCGTCGACGAGGACTCGTTCGCGCGCTCGAGCGCCGGTGACCGGACCCTCGACGTGAACGGGTTCCGCTTCGGCACGGTGATCCTGCCGTCGACGACCCGGCTGCCCGACGTCGTCGTGGACCGTCTCACCGCGCTCCTCCGTGCGGGCGGGCGCGTCCTCGGCGTGGGCGACGTCGACGAGCGACTCGTCGGCATCGAACGGTTCGCCACCCCGGAAGCGGCCGTGGCGGCCGTCGACCGCTCGGCCCTGTTCGCCCGTTCCACGCACGGTGTCCGCGCGCAGGAACACGGCGACCACGGCGTCGCGCTGCTGCCGGGGGCGTTCCCGAACGCCACGGCCTACCCGCTCCGCACCGACGAGGGTGCAGGCGGCTGGGACGACATCGACTTCGACGCCGCCAGGTACGGGCAGCACGACGAGCTCCGTGTGCGCGGTACGGTCGTCGAGGCCGAGGTCTGGGACCCGGCCACCGGAACGAGGACACCCACGTCGTTCGCGGTCGCCGCGGACGGCGCCTCGAGCACGATCGAGGTCGTCACGGGTGGGTCACCACTCCTGATCGCGGTGTGGCGGACCGGCGACACCGTCGACGGACCGCCTCCGGCCGCCCCTGCGGAGCGGACCGCCCGACCGCTCGACACCGACTGGTCGCAGGAACTCGTCCCGACCCTCGACAACCGGTGGGGGGACTTCGCCCTGCCGGCGAGCACCGACCCGATCCCGCTGGAGCTCTGGAGCATCGATCAGGTCACCGCCGAGGGCACCACACCGGTCACCGTCACGATGGGTCAGGAGCTGCTCGTCAGCGGCCCGTTCACCGATGCGGCCACGCCGGAGCCCCTCGATCCGGACGGCGCCGCTCGGGCCTGGGACGGAGGCTCGCTCGCCGGTTCCGGCTGGACCGTGCAGCGCTTCTCGGCGTCGCTCGGTCGTGACGGCGCACTCGGTGCGGCGCAGGACCCGAAGGGCTTCATCGCCGAGGAGTTCGTGACGCACGAGACGCCGGCGGTCGGCGAGGAGGTCGCCGTCCGTGCCCTGGTCCGGGTCCCCGAGCCAGGCGACCTGGAACTGACCATCTCCTCGGCCTGCGCGACGCGCGCCTGGTTCGACGGGGTCGAGCTGGAACTCACGGGTACCGGCTTCGACGCGACCGCACCGGTCCGCTTCGCGTCCACGGTCGGGGTGCTGGAGTACCGGTTGGGCACACCGGCCCTGCCTGGAGGCTCGACCCACCCTGCAACGCACGTCACGTCGGCGTTCCGCCTCGAGCGCCCCGGCGAACGTTCGGTCCGACCGGAGTTCGTCGGTGCCGGCGAGCGTGGGGTCGTCGACGGCTCCGCGACGTTCCGTCGCGCGTTCCGGATCGACGCCGACGCGTCGGACGTCCGGATCGTCACGGGGGCACCGAGCGCGCTCACCGTGCTCCTGGACGGTCGGATGGTCGCGCGTCAGGAGAAGGTCGAGTACTACGAGTCCGGCCTCGGCGACCTGCCGAACTACTTCCTGCACGAACTCGGGACGCTCGCCGCCGGTGACCACGTCATCGAGGTGACGACCGACGGGGTGACGTCCACGACACCGCTCTTCGTCGACCTCGTCCTCACGACGCCGTCGGGCACGGTCGCGGTCCCGAGCGGCGCGGACTGGTCGGTCGGACCCGACGACGCCACGGTGGTCCTGCTGCCCGCGCGGACCGGATCGACCGTGCACGCGCGTGCAGCGGTCCGGCCGCACCCCCTCCCCGCGGCGCACTGGCTGAGCGGACCGCCGGAGGTCGGTCCGCCGACCGTCCCGTTCGAGACCGCCGTGTCGAGCGTGCCGCGGGCGGAGGACTTCGCACTGCGCCTGCCGGCCGGTGCCGCCGCCGTCGAGTTGCCGGTCGATCCGCAGCACGTCGAGATCCCCGGGCGCGACTCCGTCGTGTCCGGACGGACGGTGACCTTCGACGCCCCGACGGACGCGCCTGCGACACTCGCTGTCACGGTCGCCCCCCGGGCCTTCTCCACGTCGGGAGCCGCGTGGTCCGAGCCCGTCCGGGTCCGCACGGTCCCGACGGCGGCGCGGTTCGAGGACTGGTCCGAGCAGCACCTGGAGAGCTGGAGCGGCGCCGTCCGGTACACCACACCGATCGAGACCGCGGCCCGCGGCGCGATCCGCATCGACCTCGGGACCGTCCGCGGTGCTGTGGAGCTCGACCTCGACGGCGAACGGGTCGCCGCGGCGTTCTGCGCGCCCTGGGTGTTCACGGTCCCCGACGTCGGCAGCGGCCGGCACGAACTCGCCGTGACCGTGTACGGGACGCTCGCGCCCCGCTACGCCGCAGCGACGCAGACAACGTTCCTGAAGCCCGCGCAGTTGCGGACCGGCATCACCGGCAAGGTCCGGGTCGAGCTGCTCACCGACCAGGAGGATCTCCGATGACCACGACGACCACTGTGACGGCGGTGTCCGACCTGTTGCCGATGCGGACGCGTCGTCGGACCCGGATCGGGCTCGTCTCGGGTGGGCTCGGAGCGTACTGGCCGCAGTTCCCCGACCTGCTGCCGCAACTCGAGGGGTCCGCGGCGTACGTCGCGCGCCGGTTCGAGTCGATGGACGCCGAGATCGTCGACGCGGGGTTCGTGTCGGACGCCACGGACACCGCCCGGGCGGCAGAACGGCTGCGCGGCGCCGACTGCGACCTCATCGTCCTCTTCGTGGCCACCTACCTGACGTCGTCGATGGTGCTCCCGATCGCACAGCGCACGGGCACCCCGGTCCTCGTCATCGACCTCCAACCGACCCCTCGCATGGACCACGACACGTTCGGCACCGGCGAGTGGCTCGCGTACTGCGGCCAGTGCCCGGTTCCGGAGATCGGCAACGTGTTCCGACGGGCGGGCATCCCGTTCCGGTCGGTGTCCGGCTGGCTGCAACAGGACGCCGCCTGGGAGCGCATCGCCCGCTGGGTCCGGGCGGCCGACGTCCGTGCAGCACTCCGGCACGCACGGCACGGCCTGATGGGGCACCTCTACCCCGGCATGCTCGACGTCTCGACCGACCTGACGCTGCTCCCGACTACCTTCGGATCGCACGTCGAGGTCCTCGAGTTCGACGATCTCCGGCACCGGGTCGAACTGGTGACCGAGGCGGAGGTCGCCGACCGGGTGGCACTCGCCCGGGCGGTCTTCACCGTCGACGACTCCGTGGACGAGGTCGACCTGGCGTGGGGCGCGCGCGTCTCCGTCGGGCTGGACCGACTCGTGGAGGACGCAGACCTCGACAGCCTGGCGTACTACCACCGCGGACTCGACGGCGAGCAGCACGAGCGACTCGGTGCCGGCATGATCCTCGGTGCGTCGCTGCTCACCGCTCGCGGCATCCCGACCACGGGCGAGTACGAGCTGCGGACCACGGTCGCGCAACTCGTGACGCAGGTCGCCGGTGCTGGTGGATCGTTCTGCGAACTCCAGGCGCTCGACTTCGAGGACGGGGTCGTCGAGATGGGCCACGACGGTCCGGCGAACCTGGCCGTCTCGTCGCGCGACCCCCTGCTCCGGGGGCTCGGGGTCTACCACGGCAAGCGCGGATGGGGTGTGTCCGTCGAGTTCGACGTGCAGCACGGCCCGGTGACCTTGCTCGGCCTCGGCCAGGACCGCGACGGGCGGCTGTCGTTCATCGCCTCCACGGGGGACGTCGTCCCCGGGCCGCTCCTGCAGATCGGCAACACGACCTCACGGGTCGACTTCGGCCGGGACCCCGGCGAGTGGGTGGACGAGTGGAGCGGGACGGGCGTCGGCCACCACTGGTCGCTGTCGATCGGTGACCGGGTCGCGGACTACCGGGCCGCCGCCGAGCTCCTCGGGATCGAGTTCCGCACCTGCTGACCCGGACGGACCACGGCAGCTTCAGTCGCCGGTCCGCTGTCGCAGATCCGGCTGCCAGTGGTCCGCGGACGGCACACCGACGGGAGCGCCACCTCGCGCGCGCATCCGTTCGCCGAGGTCGATCTCGTGCTCGTCGGACGGCGGGTCGTTGGCGTCCATGCCGACGAGCCACGTGAGCCCGCGGAGCCCACGACTGTCCCGCCCGACCAGCGCGAGCCCCCAGACCGCGTCGGTGCGCGGCGCGACCGCTCGTTGCGCCCAGTCGATCGCTTGCAGGACGTCTGCATCGAACAGGTCGACCGTCTCCGTCGAGTACGAGTCGCCCGATCGCTCCTGTAGGTACACCCGGAAGTGCGGGCTGTGGTCTTCCCAGGTGCTGTCGCGCTCGTCGACCTCGATGGCGTCCATCGATCGAGCGCACGAGAGCCGGGTGTCCGGTGAAATTCCACGTAGGCTGTCCGCGTGGACTCCGACACCGCCGGGTCGTGGTCCTGGGGCAAGCGTGAAGCCCACCACCGCTGCAACGGTGATGGGCTTCGGGTTGCTCTCCGAGTGGAAAGCCGAGGACGGGCACAAACCGTTCCCGAGTCTGAACGCTCGGGCCCAGTGTAATCGAGCCCCGGCCCGATTGCACGCCCGTCCCGGTCCCCGCTCCTCGTGTCCGCCGGCGCTGACACCGGAGGTGGTCTCGATGTCGAACGACACCGATCCCAAGCCCGGGCGTCGGGTGTTCTGGTTGGGGGTCGCGGGATTGCTCGTGAACCTCGCCAGGCTCCTGGTCGACCTGGTCCGGAAGGACTGAGACAAGGACGTGCCGCACCGGTCTCGATCGGTGCGGCACGTTCCCGACGGTGCCCAGCCCGGACGAGTGCGCAGCAGAGACGGCTTCTGTGGGCTACGGGCGACCACCTCCGCGCACTCGTCAGGGTGGTGGGCCGCGAGTCAGCCGCGCGTGCGGGACAAGCGACGGTTGAGTGCGCCGTTGAGCAGCGCCACGAGCAGCCCCACCGCGAACACCAGCGTCCCGAAGCAGAGCACCTGCGGCGGCATCCCGGCCTTCGCGGCGCCGTAGACGAACAAGGGGAACGTGACCGCGGGCCCGGCGACGAACGAGGTGATGACGTAGTCGTCGATCGACATCGCGAGCGCGAGCAGCCCGGCCGCGAGCATGCCCGGCGCGAGCAACGGCAGCGTCACGAGCCGGAAGGCTTGGAACGGCGTCGCACCGAGGTCGCTCGCGGCCTCTTCGAGCACCCGCGACGTGCCGGAGATCCGAGCGCGGAGCACCACCACGACGTACGCGACGTCGAACGCCACGTGGGTGATGAGCACGGTCAGGAACCCGGTGCCGAGGCCCACCGACAAGAAGAACGACAGCGACGCCGAGCCGACCACGATCGAGGGCGCCGCGATGTCCGCGAACACGACGGCGTTCACGGCGCCGCGGCCGGGGAACCGGTACCGCTCGAGTGCCAGGGCCAGCGGCAGCCCGATCGCGACCGAGATGATCGCGGCCAGGAACGCGACGACGACCGAGGTGACGAACGCGGCTCCGAGCCCGGACACGTTGACCAGGTTCGCGTACCAGTACGTCGTGAAGCCGTTCCACGCGAACGACAGCCGGTTCGTCGGGGCGTCGTTGAACGAGTACACGATCATGTAGACGATCGGGACGAGTGTGATCGCGATGGTGACCCAGTAGACGATCGCGAGCCAGGGCCCGCGACGGTTCACGCCGTGGCGGTGGACGACGGGCGACGAGGTGGTCGCGGTGGACGGACGAGACGGTGCGACGGCGGTCATACGAGGTCCTCGAGGTCGTCGGTGCCGGAGACGCGGGCGTAGATGAACAGGATGATGCCGAGCACGACCATGAGCACGGTCGACAGTGCCGCGGCGACGTTGTACTGCTGGTTGCCGGAGTAGGCGTCCTGGATCGCCTGGCCGATCGTGTACGTGTTCGTGCCGCCGAGCAGCGCCGAGTTCACCGGGTCGCCGACGCTGTCGATGAACACGAGCAGGACGCCGGCGAAGATGCCCGAGCGGGACAGCGGCAGCGTGGTGTGCCAGAACGCCCGGAACTTGCCGGCGTAGAGGTCGTTGGCGGCCTCGCCGAGTCGCGGGTCGATGCGTTCGAGTGCGGCGTAGATCGGCAGCACCATGAACGCGAGGTCGTTGTAGGCGTCGCCGAAGATCACCGCGCCGCCGGTGCCGAGGATGTGGAAGTCCTTGCCCGCCAGGCCGATCGCCTGCAGGAAGGTGACGACCGGACCCTGCGACGCGAGCACGAACGCCCACATGTCGGTGCGGATGATGAACGACACCAGGAAGCTCACGAACACGAGCATGAGCAGCGGGTTCTTCCACCGCGGCGAGACCCGGAACGCGATGAAGTACGCCACCGGGTAGCCGACGATGATGGTCACGACCGTGGCGGCGGCGCCGTACCAGAGGGACCGGAGCAGGAACGTCAGGTAGGGCACCTGCGGGTCGATGAACAGGGAGCCGTAGATCCCCCAGTTCCACGTGAAGGTGTACCCGTCGTCCGGGTTGCCCGACATGAGCGAGACGATGAGCCCCGACACGAGCGGGATGACGAAGAACACGCAGAGGTACGCGGTCCCGACCAGCGCGAGCAGGAAGGGCGTGCTGCGACGGCGTCCCCGACGGACCGGTGCCGGACCAGCACCCGGTGTCGGTGCGGCACCCGGGCCGGCGACCCCGACGGCGGTCACGACTGCACCACCGCGTTGAAGATGCCGTTCCACTCCGAGTACTCGTCGTAGTTCTCGAACACCCGGAACTCGTGCGACCGGTCCAGCACGTCGGAGTCCGGGAACACCAGCGGACTGTCCGCCACCGTCGCGTCGTCGAGCTCGTCACGGACGTAGGCCTCGGCGCTGGGGACCGGGCAGACGTAGTTGACCCAGTCCTCGACGATGCCCGCGATCTTCGGCGTGTAGTAGAAGTCCATCCACTCGAGGGCGGCCACCGGGTTCGCTGCCTGCCGGGGGATCATGAGGTTGTCGTGCCACATCATCTGGCCCTCCTCCGGCGTCACGAACTTCAGGTCCTCGAACCCGGACTGCTGCGCCTGGAAGACGTCGCCGGACCAGGCCTGGGTGATCCAGGTGTCGCCGTTCTCGAGCTTGTTGATGTAGCTCTGGTCGTAGAAGCCGGTCACGCTCGGGCGCAGTTTCCGCAACCAGGCCTGCGCTTTCCGCCAGTCCGCCGGGGTCGACGTCTCCGGGGCGATGCCGTTCGCGAGCAATCCGAGGGAACCGAGCTCGGTGTTGTCGCTCATCAGCCCGACGCGGCCCGCGAACGCCGGGTCGAGCAGGTCCTGGAACGACGTGATCTCGCGGTCGACGTACTTCGGGTTGTAGGCGATCCCGGTGAAGCCGGTCTGCCAGACGACAGAGTGCTTGTTGCCGGGGTCGTACGTCGGGTCCTTCACCGAGTCACCCGCGTTCGCCGCGAAGTTCGGCAGCCGCGAGTGGTCGAGCTCGCACACGAAGCCGTTCTTGATCATCTGGGTCAGCTCGAACCCGTTGGTCATCACGACCAGGTCGTAGCCGGTGGCACCCTGCGCCCGCAGGATCGGCGAGACGGTTGCGTAGAACGTCGCGTTGTCCTGGATCACCGCCTGGTAGTCGACGCTGATGCCGGTGGCCTTCTGGAACAGCGCGAGCGACTCGGACTTGCCGTGGTCGGAGTCGATGTAGAGCGGCCAGTTCGCGAAGTTCAGCTGCTTCGTCGCCTTGGCGTCCTTCCAGAACGCGGTCCAGTCGACGGCGTTCTCGGCGCCGGAGGCGGCTGAGCCCTTGATGCTGCACCCGGTGAGCAGCGCCGCGAGCGCGGCGGCTCCTCCGCCGGCGAGCAGGCCTCGTCGGCTGACGCGCGCGGACGTCAGTCCGCGCAGCAGGTCCGGGCCGGGTCCCCCGCCGGTCACGCGAGCGATCCTGCCGTGGCGGGTGCGGACTGGAGGCCCGTGGCCGCGTGGGTGGTGACGGTCTGGTCGGACGCGGGGTGCGCCTCCAGGCCGAAACCGTGGTCGACGCCCCACGTGAGCCAGACCTCGGTGCCGGTGGCGATCCGCGGTCCGCCCTTCGAGTTCTGCGCGAAGACGGAGACGCGGCCGGCACCGGGGACGTCCACCAGGTACTGCGTGCTGACGCCGGAGAACGAGACGTCGACCACGCGGCCGGGGCCGAGGATGTTGCGGCCGGCTTCGGGGGTGGGCTCCGAGGTGCGGATCTTGAGCTTCTCGGGGCGGACGCCGACGACGACGCTGCCCGAGGTGCGGACGGCGCGGTCGGCCGGGACGGCGATGGTGCCCGCCGGGGTCGCGACCACGAGCAGCGGGCCGTCCGTGCCGCGGACCTCGCCCTCGAGCAGGTTCGACTGGCCGAGGAAGTTCGCGACGAACGCGGTGCGGGGCAGCTCGTACAGGTCCTGGGGGCTGCCCATCTGCTCGATCCGGCCGCCGTTCATGACGGCGACCGTGTCGGCCATCGTCATCGCTTCTTCCTGGTCGTGGGTGACGTGCAGGAAGGTGAGCCCGACCTCGGCCTGGATCGTCTTGAGTTCGAGCTGCATCTGGTGCCGGAGCTTCAGGTCGAGCGCACCGAGCGGCTCGTCGAGCAGCAGGAGTGCCGGCCGGTTCACGATCGCGCGTGCCAGCGCGACGCGTTGCTGCATGCCGCCGGACAGGGAAGCGGGGCGCTTGTCGGCCGAGGCGTCGAGTTCGACCAGGTGCAGGGCCTCGCGCGCCTTCGTCATCGGGTCCGGGATCCGTCGCCGCTTCAGGCCGAACGCGACGTTGTCGAGCACGCTCATGTGCGGGAACAGCGCGTAGTTCTGGAACACCGTGTTGACGGGCCGCTGGTAGGGCTTCGTGTCGGTGACGTCCTCGCCGCCGATCGTGATGGTGCCGCTCGTGGGCTCCTCGAGCCCGGCGACCAGTCGCAGGGTCGTGGTCTTGCCGCAGCCCGAGGGGCCGAGCAGGGCGAAGAACGAGCCGGCCGGCACCGTCAGGTCCAGCGCGTCGACCGCGGTGTGCCCGGGGAACGACTTGGTGATCTGCTCGAGTCGGAGATCGGCTCCGGATTCGGCGAACGTGCCGGTCATTGCCATGGTGCCTCCTGCTGCTTCGGAAGGATCGGGGTCAGCCGATGTAGGACATGACGTGCTTGATGCGGGTGTAGTCGTCGAACCCGTACTGGGACAGGTCCTTGCCGTAGCCGGAGTGCTTGAAGCCGCCGTGCGGCATCTCGGCGACGATCGGGATGTGGGTGTTGATCCACACGCACCCGAAGTCCAGGTCGCGGGCGAAGCGCATCGCCCGCGAGTGGTCGGTCGTCCACACCGAGCTCGCGAGCCCGTACTCGACGTCGTTCGCGGCGCGCAGTGCTTCGTCCTCGGTCGTGAAGCGCTGCACGGTCTGCACGGGGCCGAAGACCTCCTGCTGCACGATGCGGTCGGTCTGGCGCAGGCCGGACACGATCGTGGCCTGGTGGAAGTAGCCGACGTCGCCCTGCCGCCCGCCGCCGAGCTCGATCGTGGCGTGGTCGGGGAGCGTGTCGACGAAGGACCGGACCTGGGCGAGCTGGTTCGCGTTGTTCACCGGGCCGAAGTACGGGGTGGCCGTGTCGGCGCCGGTGGTCGCGGTCGCACGTGCCGAGGCGGCGAGCGCCGCCACGAACTCGTCGTGGATGCCGTCCTGCACGAGCACCCGGGTGGCGGCGGTGCAGTCCTGCCCGGCGTTGAAGAACCCCGCGGCGACGATGCCGGCGACGGCGGACGGGATGTCGGCGTCGTCGAACACGATCACCGGGGCCTTGCCGCCGAGCTCGAGGTGGGTGCGCTTCAGGTCGCCGGCGGCGGCGCGGGCGACCTCCATGCCGGCGCGGACGGACCCGGTGATGGACACGAGCTGCGGGGTGGGGTGGTCGATCATCGCGGCGCCGGTGGTGCGGTCGCCGACGACGACGTTGAGCACGCCGGGCGGCAGGAACTCGGCGGCGACCTCGGCGAGCAGCAGGGTGGAGAGCGGAGTGGTGTCGCTCGGCTTGAGCACGGTGGTGTTCCCCGCGGCGAGCGCCGGGGCGAACTTCCACACCGCCATGTTGAGCGGGTAGTTCCACGGGGTGACCTGGGCGACGACGCCGATGGGCTCGCGCCGGACGAACGAGGTGTGGTCGGCCATGTACTCGCCGGCGCTGCGGCCCTCGAGGTTGCGGGCGGCTCCGGCGAAGAAGCGGATCTGGTCGACGGACAGCAGGATCTCGTCCTCGACCAGGGTGGCCCGGGGCTTGCCGGTGTCGAGGGACTCGAGGTCGGCGAACTCCGATGCCCGCTGCTCCATGGCGTCGGCGATCCGGAACAGCGCGAGCTGTCGTTCGCCGGGGGTCGTGCGGCGCCAGGTCGCGAAGGCGGTGCTCGCGCTCGTGAACGCGGCGTCGACGTCGGCGGCCGTGGACACGGGGGACGTGCCGTAGACCTGCTCGGTGGTGGGGTCGACCAGGTCGAACCGGGTGTCCGCGCCCGACTCGACGAACGCCCCACCGACGAAGTTGCGCACCTCGTGCGTCGTGGTCACCGTTTCCGTCGTGTCCAGCATGGCGGTGATCCTGACACGGATTCCGGCGGTTCGGAAGACGGATTCGGAGGTTGTGGAGAACCGTAACAACGGAAATCGTCGCGAAACACGGTGTTCACAACGGAATCCCTTGCGCGCTCCGGGCCTCGCTGCCATGCTGTCCGGCATGGCGGCAGCACCACGACGTCCGGGACCGATCGACGACACCTCGAAGCGGATCATCGAACAACTCCAGGCGGACGGCCGCCGTCCGTACGGCGAGATCGGCAAGGCCGTCGGTCTCAGCGAGGCGGCGGTCCGGCAACGAGTCCAGAAGCTCACCGAGACCGGCGTCATGCAGATCGTCGCGGTCACCGACCCGATGCAGCTCGGCTTCCACCGGCAGGCGATGATCGGCATCCGGGTCAGCGGCGACACCCGAACAGTCGCCGATGCCCTCGAACAGCTGCCGGCGGTCGACTACCTCGTCATGACCGCCGGCAGCTTCGACCTGATGGTCGAGGTCGTCTGCGAGGACGACGACGACCTGATCGAACTGCTCAACGGCACGATCCGGGCCATCCCGGGCGTCGCCGGCACCGAGACCTTCGTCTACCTGCAACTCCGCAAACAGCTCTACGACTGGGGAACGCGATGACCATCTCAGACCAGACGACCGGACAGCCCACGCGGCTCCACTCCTACGACCCGTTCGCCCCGGTCGACGACGCCGACCTGCAGCGGAAGTCCCGGGACCACCTGTGGATGCACTTCGCCCGGCACGGTGCGAACCAGGCCGGTGCCGACGTGCCGATCATGGTGCGCGGCGAGGGCCACCACGTCTACGACAGCCACGGCAAGGGCTACATCGACGGGCTCTCCGGCCTGTTCGTCGTCGCCGCCGGCCACGGTCGGAAGCGCCTGGCCGAGATGGCTGCGAAGCAGGCGGAGACGCTGAGCTTCTTCCCGATCTGGTCCTACGCGCACCCGGCGGCCATCGAGCTCGCCGACCGCCTGGCCGAGCACGCCCCGGGCGACCTCAACAAGGTCTTCTACTCGACGGGCGGCGGCGAAGCGGTGGAGACCGCCTTCAAGCTCGCGAAGTACTACTGGAAGCTCCAGGGCAAGCCCATGAAGCACAAGGTCATCTCGCGCGCGGTCGCCTACCACGGCACCCCGCAGGGTGCCCTGGCGATCACCGGCATCCCGGCGATGAAGCAGATGTTCGAGCCCCTGACGCCCGGTGGCTTCCGGGTGCCGAACACGAACTACTACCGCGCCGAGGAGATGGGCTTCCCGGGCGGCACCGAGGAGCAGTTCGGCTTCTGGGCGGCCGAGCGCATCCGCGAGATGATCGAGTTCGAGGGCCCCGACACCGTCGCGGCGGTGTTCCTGGAACCGGTGCAGAACTCCGGCGGCTGCTTCACCCCGCCGCCCGGGTACTTCCAGCGGGTGCGCGAGATCTGCGACGAGTACGACGTCCTGCTCGTCTCCGACGAGGTGATCTGCGCCTTCGGCCGCATCGGGACCATGTTCGCGTGCGACACCTACGACTTCGTGCCGGACATGATCACGTGCGCGAAGGCGATGACCTCGGGCTACTCCCCCATCGGCGCGACCATCATCAGCGACAAGCTCTTCGAGCCGTTCTCCAAGGGCGACACGACCTTCTACCACGGGTACACGTTCGGCGGGCACCCGGTGTCGGCCGCCGTCGCGATGGAGAACCTCGACATCTTCGAGGAAGAGGGCCTGCTCGCGAACGTGCGGCAGAACGCCCCGCTGTTCAAGGCCGAGCTCGACACCCTGAAGGACCTGCCGATCGTCGGGGACGTCCGCGGTGACGGCTACTTCTACGGCATCGAGCTCGTCAAGGACAAGGCCACCAAGACGACCTTCGACGACGACGAGTCCGAGCGGCTGCTGCGCGGGTTCCTGTCGAAGGCGCTGTTCGACGCCGGGCTGTACTGCCGGGCGGACGACCGCGGCGACCCGGTCGTGCAGCTCGCTCCGCCGCTGACCATCGGGCAGCCGGAGTTCCGCGAGATCACCTCGATCCTGCGGAGCGTCCTGTCCGAGGCCTCGTCGAAGATCTGACCGTGAGCGGCTACCGGGGCGTCTCGTTCTGGCTCGACCAGCTCGCGTCCACCGGACGCGACGACCTGGCGCCCCGGCCGCCGCTCGACGGCGACACGACCGCGGACGTCGCGATCGTCGGCGGTGGACTGACGGGTCTCTGGACCGCCTGGTACCTGCTCCAGGCCGACCCGGGCCTCCAGATCGTCGTCCTGGAACGCGAGATCGCCGGGTTCGGCGCCTCCGGTCGCAACGGGGGCTGGTGCTCGGCCTTGTTCCCGCGCTCCGCGGACTCCGTCGCGCGCGAGCACGGCCGCGACGCAGCACTCGCGCTGCGCGCAGCGATGCGCGACACCGTCGACGAGGTCGGGCGCGCAGCGTCCGAGGCCGGGGTCGACTGCGACTACGTGAAGGGCGGCACCGTCCTCTACGCACGGTCCGCCGTGCAGGAACGCGCGGCGCACGACGAGGTCGCCTCGTCGGCCGAGTGGGGCGACGCCATGACGTGGCGCGCGGCCCGGCCCGGCGACGCCGCCGGATCGGCGGGGGTCGCGTGGACCCCGGACTGCGCGCGGGTGCAGCCCGCCGCACTGGTGCGTGGCCTGGCGGCCGCCCTGGAGGCCCGGGGCGTCCGGATCGCGGAGCACACGCCCGCCTCGTCGTGGGACCACGGGCGTGTGGTCACGTCGCGTGGGACCGTCACGGCCGGCGCGGTCGTCATCGCGGTCGAGGGGTACGGCGCACAGCTCGAACAGACGAAGCGGCGGATCCTGCCGCTCTACTCGCTCATGATCGCGACGGCGCCGCTGCCCACGGCGGTGTGGGAGCGCATCGGCCTGGAGCACGGGCAGACGTTCTCCGACTACCGGCACCTGCTCGTGTACGGGCAGCGCACGGCGGACGACCGACTGGCGTTCGGCGGACGCGGAGCCCGCTACCACTGGGGGTCCGCGATCACCCCCGGCTACGACCGAGTGCCACGCGTCTTCGAGCACCTGCGGAAGTCCCTGGTGGAGTTGTTCCCCGCCGTCACCGACGCCCCGGTCACCCACACGTGGGGCGGCCCGCTCGGGGTGCCGCGCGACTGGTGCGCGTCCGTCACCTGGGACGGGCACGTCGGCACCGCCGGCGGCTACGTCGGTGACGGACTCTCCACGACGAACCTGGCCGGGCGGACGCTCGCCGACCTCGTGCGCGGGGTCGCGTCGCCGCTCACCGCGCTGCCGTGGGTGAACCACCGCTCGCCCGACTGGGAGCCCGAGCCGCTCCGGTTCCTCGGGGCGAACGCCGGGCTCGTGGCGACCGACCTGGCCGACCGCGAAGAAGCCCTGACCGGACGGCCGAGCCTGGCGGCGCGGCTGATGGCACCCCTGACAGGAGGCCACTGATGGCTGCACTCGATGCCGACGTCGTCGTCGTGGGAGCCGGGGTCGCCGGGCTCGCCGCTGCCCGGGCGCTCGCACTCGACGGCCAGCGAGTCGTCGTGCTCGAGGCCCGCGACCGGATCGGCGGCCGCACCTGGACCGACACCGCGCTCGGCGTGCCCGTCGACCTCGGTGCCTCGTGGATCCACGGCGTCGACGGCAACCCGCTCTGGGCCCTGGCTCCCCGCTTCGGCATCGAGACCGTCGAGTTCACCGTCGGGAGCTTCCAGTTCGACGGCCGGCCGATCGCGTGGCACGGCCCCTCCGGCGGACCGCTGTCCGAGGCCTCGGCCTCGGCGTTCGTCGCGGACCTGCACACCGTCGACGCCGTCCTGGACACCGTCATCGCACACGCTCCACCGCCCTCGACGTACGCGGCCGCCGTCGACACCGTGCTGCGGTCCCTGCAGTGGCAGGGCGACCGGGCCGCGCGGGTCCGCGAGTACATGGCGCACCGCTCCGAGGACCTCTGCGGCGCACCCGTGACCGTCCTCGACGCCCGCGGCCTCGAAGAGGAACACGTCCCCGGCGACGAGGTGGTGTTCCCCGGCGGCTACGCGCAGTACGCCGCCGCCCTGGCCGAGGGGCTCGACGTCCGGCTGTCCGCGGTCGTGCGGTCGGTGACGCAGTCCGCGACGGGTGTCGTGGTCGGACTCGCCGACGGTTCGTCGGTCACGGCGGACGACGTCGTCGTGACCGTCCCGCTCGGGGTGCTGCAGGCCGGCGACGTGACGTTCGACCCACCGCTCGGCGAGACGGTCACCGGTGCGATGGGCCGACTCGGGATGGGCGTCTACGACAAGGTGTTCCTGCGGTTCCCGGAGCGGTTCTGGGGCGATTCGTGGGTGGTCCGCCAGCAAGGGTCGGCCGGTGTCGACTGGCACTCCTGGTACGACATGTCCCGCGTCACCGGAGCCCCCGTGCTGGCCGCCCTGGTCGGCGGGACCGGGGCCCGGCGCCTCGAGACCCTGCCGGACGCCATGAT
The DNA here is from genome assembly GCF_044748425.1 of Curtobacterium sp. NPDC089991. NCBI lineage: Bacteria > Bacillati > Actinomycetota > Actinomycetes > Micrococcales > Microbacteriaceae > Curtobacterium > Curtobacterium sp. NPDC089991. Next base: position 130,708 of record NZ_JBIVGB010000007.1, on the reverse strand, counting down.
CGTGGAAGAGGGCATCGGCGGCCTGCGGCGGATGTTCGGCCCGTCGGTCCCCGAACCCGAGGCGTTCCGCATCACCCGGTGGGCCGACGACCCGTTCGCACGAGGCTCCTACTCGTACCTGCACGTCGGGGCGTCACCGGACGACCACGACCTGCTCGGAGCGCCGTCCGGCCGGGTGCAACTCGCCGGCGAGGCCACGTGGGGAGACGACCCGGCGACCGTGCACGGCGCGCTGCTGTCCGGACTGCGGGCGGCCGGGCGGTTGCTCGGCTCCGAGGTCGACCCGCTCGTGCTCGCGACGCCCGTCGGCGGCTGATCCGCTCAGTCGAACGCCGGGGTGTCGACCGAGCACGTCACGGGCTCACCCGCGGCAGCGGTCTCCGTGGCGATCTCGCGCTTGCCGTCGAGCAGGATCCGGCACGTCGCCGTCGCACCCCGCGCCGGGGTCGCCCGGACCGAGGCGCGCTGCTCGGCGAGGACGATCGACTCGTGCTCCCAGGTACCCGTCTCCTCCGTGCCTGTCTCCTGCGTGCCGAGCCGGTGCACCTCCGGGGCGTCGCCGCGCTTCTCGGCGCCCTCGACGCGCACGTCGGTGAGCGCGGCCCCGCTCGGCTGGTCGACGCTGACCTCGTAGGTCACGGACCAGGCATCGCCCGTCTGCTGCTGGACGAAGCTGCACCCGGTCGCGAGCACCGCGACGGAGCCGGCGACCACAACGGCGGCGAGGAGACGGACGGTGGGACGGCTGCGTTCGGACCTGCCATCAGCCTGCGCACCGAGCGCCCGCGGATCGTCCCCCGGGCGACGCGACCCCGTGCGACGACGGATCGATCCCGGGTCCTCCGAGCGGTTGACATCGGCTCCGTCCGCCCTGGCGGTCAGTACCGTCGACCCGGCGTCCGCGCAGGTCCTGTTCAACGTGCTGCTCTTCGTGCCCCTCGGTGCTCTCGCCCGGCGCGCGTCGACTGAGCGGCTCCCGACGGGTGCCCCGCGCCGGCAAGAGCGCGGGACACCCTGTGCTCAACCCTTGCGCCACACGTCGTGCAGGAACCGGGCCAGGGTCACGAGCAACGTCGCGATCCCCAACCACGGCACCTGACGGCGTCGACGCGGTTCGTCGTCGGAGGACATCCGAACCACCTTCCGTGTCAGCGCCGGCGGACACGAAGAGCAGGGGCCGAGGGACGTGCGACCCGACGGTGATCGAGTTACACTGGTTCCGAGTTCAAGCTCGGGACGCGTTCTGTCCCTCGTTCTCCACTCGGAGAGCAAATCGAAGCCCATCGCTGTTTGCCCAGCGGTGGGCTTCATCCTTGCTCGGGCCACGCTCCGGCGGTGACGCGGCCCGCCACCAGCCTACTGATGTTCCAGGTGCCGGTGAGAGAGACACGGGTGTCCTACTGACCGGACCCTCACGGGTCGCACGGGCCCGGAACGATGTTCGAGTGCCACACTCGGAGCCGTGACGACGACGCGGACCACACCCCGGCACGAGCACCGCGCGCCGGTGGCGATCGCCGTCCTGGTGAACCTCGGGCTCAGCCTGTTCCTGCCGAGCGAGGTGCTGTTCTTCCCGTCATGGGTGGTCCCGGTGCTCGGCGTCCTGCTGCTGATCCCGCTCGTCGTCTTCAACCCGCGGCGACTGACCCGCGAGACGACCTGGTCGCGGTGGGTGTCCTTCTCGTTGGCGATCCTGCTCACCGTCGCGAACCAGCTGACCGTGGTCCGGACGATCGAGCTGCTCCTCGGCGGCCACGCGGACGGCGGTGCCGTGCTGCTCACCGCCCTGCAGGTGTGGGTGAGCACGATCATCGCGTTCGGGCTCGTGTACTGGGAGCTCGACCGGGGCGGGCCGGTGGCCCGACGGCGTCCGGAGCTGTGGACGAGTGACGAGGCAGACTTCCAGTTCCCACAGGAGACCGACCCGAAGACCGCTGCGTGGCGACCGGTCTACCTCGACTACCTCTACGTCGCGATGACGAACATGGTCGCGTTCAGCCCGACGGACACGATGCCGATGACCGTGCGCGCGAAGATGATCATGGCCTACCAGGCACTCGGCGGGTTCATCCTGCTGGCCCTGGTCATCTCGCGCGCGGTCAACATCATCAGCTGAGGCCGCTCAGGAGCCGTGTGCCTCCTCCGACACCGGCTGCCACTCGCGCCAGGTCGCCAGGCGGGACGCGTAGTCCTGCTCGGCGATGCCGAGCGGCGCCTTGCCGAAGAAGACGCGCAGGGGCGGCTGCTCGGCGTCGACGACCTTCAGGATCGCCGAGCGGGTCGCCTCGGGCTTGCCGGGGTCGGCGGCCGACGGGCGCTTCGACGCGGCCTCGCGGACGTCGGCGTACGCGGCGATCTCGTCGCTCTTCTTCGACGACGGCCCGGACCAGTCGGTCGAGAAGCCGCCCGGCTCGATGAGCGTCACGTGGATGCCGAAGCCGGCGACCTCCTGCGACAGGGACTGGGACAGCCCCTCGAGCGCCCACTTCGACGCGTGGTAGGCGCCGACGGTCGGGAACGCGCTGATCCCGCCGATGCTCGAGACCTGGATGACGTGCCCGGAACCCTGCTCCCGCATGATCGGAAGCGCGGCCTGGGTCACCCAGAGCGCTCCGAACAGGTTCGTCTCGAGCTGGGCGCGGACGTCGTCCTCGGTGAGTTCCTCGACCATGCCGAAGTGGCCGTAGCCGGCGTTGTTCACGACGACGTCGAGCGAGCCGAAGTGCTCCGCCGCGCGCTGCACAGCCGCGAAGTCCGCGGCACGGTCGGTCACGTCGAGCTGCAGTCCGAGGAACGTGTCCGGGTACTGGTCGACGAGTGCTTGCACGTCGTCGGTGTCGCGGGCCGTGCCGGCGACGGAGTCTCCACGTTCGAGGGCGGCTTCCGCCCACTCGCGGCCGAAGCCCTTCGACGCTCCGGTGATGAACCAGGTCTTGCTCATGCTGTCTCCTCCTGAGATCTGACGCGATCAGGCAACGCTCCCCGCTTCCGTGGCACCTGGAGGTCCGGGTGACGGACGCGGCAAGCGGACACCAGCGGACCGCGACTCAGGGTCGAGGTGCCGCGAACTCCAGGTTGACGTCGTCGGGGTCCTGCACGGACAGGATCACCAGGCCGAACGGCGGCAGGTCGGTGACGTCGCCGTGCTCGATGCCGGCGGCGTCCAGCCGCTCGACGGCGGCGTGCAGGTCGTCGACGGACCCGACGCGGAACGACACGTGGTCGAGGCCGACTCGGTCGGGATCGAACCGGTCCTCGGCGGGGGCGACCGGTCGCAGGCCGAGCGTCTGCCCGCCGAACGTGAACGAGCATCCGCCGTAGGTCCGCCACGGGTCGTCGTGAATCGTCGGGTCGTCGATCTGGTCGCTGAAGTCACTGCCGGGCGACATGCCGAACAGCTGCTCGTAGAAGGCCTTGCTCCGGCGGATGTCCGTGACCGTGAGGCGCACGTGCGAGAAGCCGAGCGGCGTGACGATGGGTTCGCTCATCACCCCACCCAACTCCCCCTGGGCCTTGCGCTCATTGACCATGCGATCAACAATGGCGGGATGGACGTCGTCATCGCTCCCCCGCACCCGTCTCCGCTGCACCAGGACACAGGCAACCCCCGCCGCTCGACCCGCGTCGCCCTCGTGCAGGTGCGTTGGCTCGAAGACCCCGCTGCCCACCGAGCACAACTCGCCGACGGCATCGTCACCGCCGCGGCCAACGGCGCCGCGGCGGTGTTCCTGCCCGAGCTCACCCTGCGCCGCTACCCCGGCGACACTCCGGCCAGTGGTGTCCCGAAGGACCTCGCCGAGTCGCTCGAGGACGGCCCGACGGTCACCTTCGCCCGCGCACAGGCGATCGAGCACGGGGTCTTCGTCCACGCCTCGCTCTACGAGCGACCTGCCGACGACGACCACCCCGACGACCCCCGCGGCTACAACACCGCCGTCCTCGTCGCCCCCGACGGCACCCTGGTCGGCCGGACCCGCAAGACCCACATCCCGATCAGCGCCGGCTACTACGAGGACACGTACTTCCGCCCGGGCACGGACGACGACGCCTTCCCGGTGTACGAGCCGGCGGGTCTCGGCGCACGCGTCGGACTGCCGACGTGCTGGGACGAGTGGTTCCCCGAGGTGGCCCGGTCCTACGGCCTCGCAGGGTCCGAGGTCCTGGCGTACCCGACGGCGATCGGCTCCGAGCCGACGTTCCCGGACTTCGACACCGCACCGATCTGGCGGCAGGTCATCGTCGCGAACGGCGTCACCGCCGGCCAGTTCATGGTCGTCCCGAACCGCTGGGGCGATGAGGGCGACATCACGTTCTACGGGTCGTCGTTCATCTCGGACCCGTTCGGCCGCGTGCTCGCCGAGGCGCCGCGTGACGCTGACGCGGTGCTCGTGGCGGACCTCGACCTCGAGGCCCGGACGGAGTGGCTCCGACTGTTCCCCTTCTACGTGACCCGTCGCCCCGACCTCTACGCGGGGCTCGTCGCCCCGGTCGACGAGGACCGCCACGCGTACGGCGCACGCGACGCGATCGACGCGGCCATCGGGGTGGCCGCGACCGACGCCGGACCGGAGGTGCGCGCATGACGTGGGTGATGCCTCCCGAGACGGCTCCGCAGGAACGCACCTGGATGGCGTTCCCGCGCCCCGGCCTGACGCTCGGTGACGACGCGGCGAGCGCTGAGGCGGCGCGACGGACGTGGGCGACCACCGCCAACACGATCAGCGAGCACCAGCCCGTCACGATCGTCGTGGACCCGGTCGCGCGAGCCGACGCTCGTCGCCTGCTGTCGACCGCGGTCGAGGTGCTCGAAGCGCCCCTCGACGACTTCTGGATGCGCGACATCGGGCCGACGTTCGTCGTCGACGACGTGACCGGCGAGCTCGGCGCCGTGGACTGGGTCTTCAACGGCTGGGGCGCGAACTCCTGGTCGACGTGGACCCGTGACGCCGAGGTCGCCGCCACGGTCGCGGCCGCCGCCGGTGCGCGGCGGATCCCGTCGCTGCTCGTGAACGAGGGCGGGGCGATCCACGTCGACGGCACGGGCACGGTCCTGGTGACGGAGACCGTGCAGCTCGATCCGCGACGGAACCCGTACGCCGACCGCGAGCGCGTCGAACTCGAGCTGGCCCGGACGATCGGCGCGACGGACGTGGTCTGGCTGCCCCGCGGCCTGACCCGTGACTACGACGGGTTCGGGACCCGGGGCCACGTCGACATGGTCGCGACGTTCGCGGATGCGCCGAGCGACTCCAGCGACTCCAGCGCCACCAGCGCCACCACGACGTCCCGGACCGTCCTGCTGCACGCGCAGCCCGACGCCGGCCACCCGGACCACCTGGTGATGCCGCAGATCCGTCGGGCGCTCGAGCAGGCCACGGGAGCGACCATCGTCGAACTGCCGGCCCCGTCGACCCTGACCGACGACGACGGCCCGGTCGACTGGAACTACGTCAACCACGTGGTGCTGAACGGCGCCGTGATCGCCTGCGCGTTCGGTGACGCCGTCGCCGACGACCGCGCCCGCGGCATCCTCGCCGACGTGTACCCGGGTCGTCAGGTGCGTTCGATCGACGCTCGTCAGGTCTTCGCGCGCGGCGGCGGCCTGCACTGCATCACGCAGCAACAGCCGGCGGTCTGAGCCATCGCCGCGGTGTACAGCGGCTGCCCGACGTCTGTACACCGCGGCCGGTCCACCGAGCACTCGCACATCGGTATGTTGCTCCGAACCAGTCCGGGCGACGCTGCCCAGCCCAGCTCCGGCGCTGCCCATCCCCCGACCCAGCAGGGAAGTCCACGCACATGGCATCACCGACCGCGGTCCCCACACCGACAGCACCGGCAACACCTGCGCGCGGCGGTTCCCTGAAGCGGAGCCTCGGACTCTGGGCGATCGTCGGCCTGGGCCTCGGCTACATGACCCCGACGGTGGTGTTCGACACCTTCGGCATCGTCTCCGGGCAGACCGACGGCGCCGTGCCGAGCGCGTACCTGATCGCGCTGGTCATCATGGCCCTGACGGCGATCAGCTACGGGAAGATGGTCCGGGTCTACCCGGCAGCCGGTTCGGCCTACACGTACGTGCGGGAGTCGATGCACCCGAACCTCGGGTTCATGGTCGGCTGGGCGTCCCTGCTCGACTACCTGCTGCTGCCGATGGTGAACGCCCTGATCATCCGGCTCTACCTGGAGCAGGTGTTCCCGGCACTGCCGTCGTGGGTGACGGTCGTCGTCTACACGGTGTTCGTGACGACGGTGATCTGCCTGTCGATGCGTGGCACGTCGAACCTCAACATGGTGCTGCTCATCGGCGCGATCCTGGCGATGATCGCGTTCGTGGTCTTCACCGTCATCGAACTCGTCCACGGTGCCGGCGCCGGCACGATCGCGAGCACCGAGCCGTTCGTGCACGATGGCGTGACGATGTCCGCCCTGCTCACCGGTGCGACGGTGGTCTGCTTCTCGTTCATCGGCTTCGACGCCGTGACGATGTACACGGAAGAGGCGAAGTCGATCCGGATCATGCCGAAGGCGATCATGCTGACGGTGCTGCTCGGCGGCGCGATCTTCCTGGTGTCCGCGTACTTCGCGCAGCTGCGGTTCCCGACGAACACCCCGTTCGGCGAGTTCACCGACGACCCGCTCCCCCAGATCGGCCTGCTCGTCGGTGGTCCGGTGTTCCAGGCGGTCCTGGTGTCGGCCGGGTTCGTCGCTGCGCTCGCCTCGGGGCTCGCATCGCACGCGAGTGTCGCCCGCATGCTCATGGTGATGGGTCGGAACAACGTCCTGCCGAAGCGGGTGTTCGGCTACGTCAACCCGCGCACGCACACCCCGGTGTTCAACGTGGTCTTCGTCGGGGCGGTCACGCTGCTCGCGATGAGCTTCTCGCTCGACACCATCTCGTCGTACATCAACTTCGGCGCGCTCGTCGCCTTCACCTTCGTCAACGCGAGCGTCATCGTGCACTTCGCCGTTCGGCAGGGCCGCCGCCACACCGCGGGTGACCGGTGGAAGTACATCGTCCTGCCCGGCCTCGCGATGGTCCTGACGGGTGTGCTCTGGTCGCAGCTCCACGCCGACGCACTGATCGCAGGAGGAGTGTGGGCGGCGATCGGCTTCGCCTACCTGCTCGTCATCACGAAGGGCTTCCGGGTGCTGCCGAAGAGCTTCGACGAGAACCAGCCGGTCACCGGCGTCAACAAGCAGCTGACCGACCAGGCCTGACCCACCACGAGAGGACGCCATGTACGCCGTCACCGACCCCACCACGGGCACGACCCTCGAGACGTTCCCGACCATCACCGACGACGCGCTGCGCGCCGCCGTCACCACCGCCCACCAGACCCACGGCGAGTGGGGCCGCACCAGCACCGTCGCCGACCGCGCGGCCCTGCTCCACCGCGTCGCGGACCTGTACCGGGAGCGTCACGCCGACCTCGCCGCCACGATCGTGCGCGAGATGGCGAAGCCGATCGACCAGGCCGAGGGCGAGGTGGACTTCTGCGCCGACATCTACGACTACTACGCCGACCACGCCGAGGAGTTCCTCGCCGACCAGCCGATCACGCTGGCCGACGGCTCCGAGGGCAGCGCCTTCATCCGGAAGTCGTCGATCGGCGTGCTGCTCGGCATCATGCCGTGGAACTTCCCCGCCTACCAGATCGCTCGGTTCGCCGGCCCGAACCTGCTCATCGGCAACACGGTCCTGCTCAAGCACGCACCGCAGTGTCCCGAGTCGGCCCTGGCGATCGAGCGGATCTTCCACGACGCCGGGTTCCCCGAGGGCGCGTACACGAACGTCTTCGCGACGAACGACCAGGCCGCAGACGTCATCGCCGACCCGCGCGTGCAGGGGGTTTCGCTGACCGGGTCCGCCCGCGCCGGTGCCGCCGTCGCCGAGATCGCCGGCCGGAACCTCACGAAGGTCGTGCTCGAGCTCGGTGGGTCGGACCCCTTCATCGTGCTGTCCACCGACGATCTCGACTCCGTCGTCGAGTCCGCCGTCACGACCCGCCTCGAGGGCAACGGGCAGGTCTGCAACGCCCCGAAGCGCTTCCTGGTGGTGGACGACCTGTACGACGACTTCCTGGCGAAGTTCACGACGGCCATGTCGGCGGTTTCGCCGACCGACCCGTCCGTGCCCGGTGCCGAGCTCGGCCCGCTGTCGTCCCCGACCGCCGCGGACCGGCTGCAGGAGCAGCTCGCGTCCGCCGTCGCGCAGGGTGCGACCGTCGTCACCGGTGGTGACCGCCAGGGCAACGCCTTCGTGCCGACGATCCTCACCGACGTCACGCCGGACAACGACGCGTACCGCGAGGAGTTCTTCGGCCCCGTCGCCGCCGTGTACCGCGTCGCCGACGAGGACGCCGCCGTCGCACTCGCCAACGACACCCCGTACGGCCTCGGCTCGTACCTGTTCACGACCGACGCCGACCAGGCACTCCGCGTCGCGGACCGGCTCGAGGCCGGCATGGTCTACGTCAATATCGTCGGCGCGGACAGCCCCGAACTGCCGTTCGGCGGCGTCAAGGCGAGCGGCTTCGGCCGCGAGCTCGGCCCCCTGGGGGCCGACGAGTTCGTCAACAAGAAGCTGATCCGCATCGGCTGACGGACGCTCTGGACCCGGCTCCACGACGGACGGGAGGCACGGTGCCAGCTGGCACCGTGCCTCCCGTCTGCTCGTCGGTCGCCGCTACTGCTGCGGGTCGGCGGGCTCGCCGCCGGAGTCCGTGTCGCTGTCCTGCGCGGGGTCCTTCGTCGCGTCGCCCGTGGGCGACCCGTCCGGCAGGTCCTCGGTGTACTGCGCTTCGGCCTCGCTGGGGTCGCTGGATCCGTTCGCCGTCGTGTCGCTCATGGCCCGGACGCTACGCGCGGTCGGCGCTGCACCCGTTCAGACGGACGAGGCGGCAGCGCCCGAGCCGGCGGCGACCGGGGTCACGGCCAGGATCTCGTCGGCGACCTCGCGCCCGATCCGCACCGCACCGTCGACGTGCTGGTACCCCTGCCCGGCCAGGTCGCTCGACGCGAACCGGATCGGACCGACGGCTGCACGCTGGTCGGCTCCGTAGCGGACGAGCCCGCCCAGGTCGAAGCTCGCCGCGTAGGCGCCGCGGGTCCACTCCTCGGTGCCCCAGTCGCTCTCGTAGTACACGACCGGGCGCAGGGCCTCGTCGCCGTAGTAGTGCGCGAGCGATGCGAGCACGCGGGCCTTCCGTTCCTCGGCCGACAGCTCGAACAGGTCGTCCGCGTGCTGGTCGGAGACGAACCCGACGAGCGTGCCCTGCTCCGAGCCGTGCTCGGTGTTGTCGTACGCCTCGTGCACGACCTCGTACGGGCTGAACGCGGTGCCGGAGAGCCCGGCGCCGCGCCAGAACGGCCGGTCGTAGACGGCGTGCACCTTGATGACGAAGCCCATCGACAGGTGCTGGTGCAGCTGGTGCTGGCGACGGGGCAGCGGGGGTTCGTACGAGATCCGCGAGTACAGGGGCGGCGGCACGGCGACGAGCGCCTGCCGAGCGTGGACCTCGAGGCCGCCGTCGGCGAACGCGACGACCCCGTCGTCGGTCCAGCGCAGGGTGCGCACCGGCGCGTTCAGGTGCACGGCGTCACCGAGGCGCTCCGCGAGGCGTTCGGACACCTGCTGCATGCCGCCGACGACGCGCTTGTCCAGGATGAAGTCGGCGTCGACCAGGTTCGTGAAGCTCCCGGCAGAGGCAGCCATCAGCAGGGCCTGCAGTGCCGAGAACGCGTGTGCCGGCTTCGTGAGCATGGCGCCCGCGATGAACAGTTCGACGTTGTCGGTGGCGACGCGGTCCGGGCTGAGCGCGTGCAGCCAGGCACGGAAGGAGACCTCGTCGAGTGCCGCCGCGTGCGGGGACTCCCACGGGCGCGCCGGGTCGACCGCCGCGACGTACTCGTCGACGACCGTCACGAGTCGCTCGATCTCGTTCGCCGTCGCCCCGGGCAGCGGGAAGATGTCGCCGGTGTACTCGGTGCGGGTGCCCTCGGCGTCGACGTAGACGCTGGAGCCCTCGCGGTACCGGTCGCAGGTGTCGAGTCCGAGTTCGTCGAGGGTCTCGAGCAGCGCGGTCTGGTCGGGCGAGACCCACTGGCCACCGATCTCGAGCGTGACCCCCTCGATGTCGTTCGTCCAGGTGCGGCCCCCCACACGGTCGCGCGCCTCGAGCACCGTGACGGTCAGTCCCGCGGCGCGCAGGCGGTTCGCGGCGGTCAGGCCGGTGACACCGGCTCCGATGACGACGACGTCGCTCTCGATCATCGTGCTGCTCCTTCGGTGGTGGTGCTCCGGAACGGGCCCGGGGTCAGCGTGTACATGGTCTCGAGGTACTCGGCGATGCCCTCGCCGCCGCCCTCGCGGCCGAGGCCGGACTGCTTCACCCCGCCGAACGGGGCCGACGCGTTCGAGACGACCCCGGTGTTGAGTCCGAGCATGCCGGTCTCGAGCCGCTCCATCAGGCGCTGGCCGCGGGCCGGGTCCTCGGTGAACGCGTAGCCGACCAGACCGTACTCGGTGTCGTTGGCGGCGGCCACGGCCTCGTCCTCGGTCCGGAACGTCCGGATCGCCAGGACGGGTCCGAAGATCTCGTCGCGGAGCAGGTCGCTGCCGGGCTGCACGTCGGTCAGGACCGTGGGCGCGTAGAAGGTGCCGGGGCCGTCGACCGGGTGTCCGCCGGTGCGGAGCGTCGCCCCGCGGTCGAGCGCGTCGGTGACCAGGCGGTGCGCCTTGTCGACGGCGCGGTCGTCGATGAGCGGTCCGATGGCGACGCCGTCCTCGGTGCCGCGTCCGACGCGCATGGCCTCGACGCGTGCGGTGACCCGGCGCGTGAACTCGTCGACGACGTCCTCGTGCACCAGGAACCGGTTCGCGGCGGTGCAGGCCTGCCCGGTGTTGCGGAACTTGGCGGCGAGCGCGCCCTCCACGGCCAGGTCGAGGTCGGCGTCGGCGAACACCAGGAACGGGGCGTTGCCGCCGAGTTCCATGCTCGTCCGGAGCACGTTCTGCGCCGCCTGGGCCAAGAGCGTGCGGCCGACCGGCGTCGAGCCCGTGAACGACAGCTTCCGGAGCCGGGGGTCGGCGATCACCGGCGCGGAGACGTCGGCGGCCCGCGTGGTCTGCACCACGTTGACCACCCCGGCGGGCAGACCGACCTCGCGCAGCAGGTCGACGAAGAGCAGGGTCGTGAGCGGCGTCAGTTCGGCCGGCTTCACGACGACCGTGCACCCGGCGGCGAGCGCCGGTGCGATCTTCCGGGTCGCCATCGCCAGCGGGAAGTTCCACGGCGTGATGAGGAACGCGGGGCCGACGGGCTTGTGCGAGACGGTGGCACGGCCGGTGCCCTCGGGGTTGGTGCCGTACGAACCGCCGATCCGGACCGCTTCCTCCGAGAACCAGCGCAGGAACTCCCCGCCGTACGCGACCTCGCCGCGGGCCTCGGCGAGCGGCTTGCCCATCTCGAGCGTCATGAGCAGCGCGAACTCCTCGCGGCGTTCCTGCAGCAGGTCGAACGCGCGACGGAGCAGCTCGGCACGGTGCCGCGGCGGTGTGCTCGCCCAGCCCGTCTTGGCTGCTTCCGCGGCGTCGAGGGCTCGGACACCGTCCTCGGGGGTTGCATCGGCGATGTCGAGCAGCGTCTCGCCGGTGGCGGGGTCGACGACGGCGAAGGTCCGGCCGTCGGCCGACGGCTGCCATGCGCCGTCGACCAGGAGGCCCGTGGGGACGCGGGCGAGCAGCTCGCGTTCGGCGTCGGTGCGGTCGGCCGCGGGGGCGGTGGTGGTGCCGGTGGTCATGCTGTTGCGAGTCCTTCCAGGACGACGTCGAGTCCCTCGTGGAGCAGGGCGTCGTCGATCGACAGTGGGGGCAGGAACCGGACGACGTTGCCGTACGTGCCGGCGGTCAGCGCGATGACGCCGTGCTCGAACGCGGACCGCACCACCTTCCCGGTCAGTGCTGCGTCCGGTTCGCCGGTCGCGGGGTCCACGAGTTCCATCGCGACCATCGCGCCGCGTCCGCGGACGTCACCGATCCGCGGGTCGGTCGTCTGCGCGGCACGGAGTCGTCCGAGCAGCACGTCCCCGATCTCGCGGGCTCGGTCGATCAGCCCGTCGTGCTCGAACGCGTCGATCGCGGCGAGGGCGGCGGCGCAGGCGATCGGGTTGCCGCCGTAGGTGCCGCCGAGCCCGCCGACGTGCGCGGAGTCCATGATCTCGGCGCGCCCCGTCACGGCGGACAGTGGCAGACCACCGGCCATGCCCTTCGCGGTCGTGACGACGTCCGGCACGATCCCCTCGTGCTCGCTCGCGAACATCGACCCGGTGCGCGCGAAGCCGGTCTGCACCTCGTCGGCGATGAGCACGACGCCGTTCGCCGTGGTCCACTCGGACAGGGCGGTGAGGAACCCGGGCGCGGGGACGACGAACCCGCCCTCCCCCTGGATCGGCTCGATGAGCAGCGCCGCGGTGTTCGCCGCGCCGACCTGCTTCTCGATCTGGCTGATCGCGCGCTTCGCCGCCTCGGGCCCGGAGAGCCCGTCGTGGAACGGGTAGGACATCGGCACCCGGTAGACCTCGGGCGCGAAGGGTCCGAAGCCGTCCTTGTAGGGCTGGTTCTTCGCGGTGAGCGCCATCGTGAGGTTTGTGCGGCCGTGGTACGCGTGGTCGAACACCACGACGGCCTGCCGGCCGGTGTGCTTGCGCGCGATCTTCACGGCGTTCTCGACGGCCTCGGCGCCGGAGTTGAACAGCGCCGTGCGCTTGTCGTGGTCACCGGGGGTCAGCCGGTTGAGTGCCTCGGCGACCGCGACGTACCCGTCGTAGGCGGCGATCGTGAAGCACGTGTGGGTGAAGGCAGCGACCTGCTCGGTGACCGCGGCGACGACGGCGGGGTGCGCGTTGCCGACGCTGGTCACGGCGATCCCGGACCCCAGGTCGACGAACGAGTTGTCGTCCGCGTCCACGACGACCCCGCCACCGGCTGCGACGACGGCGATCGGCACGGCGACCCCGACCCCGGCCGCGACGGCTCCGGCCTTCCGCGCCATGAGCTCGCGTGATCGCGGGCCGGGGACGGCCGTGACGAGCCGTCGTTCCTGGGGCAGCGAGGGGCCGCCGGTGGGCGCACTGATCGAGGGTGCTGCGGTGGAGGACATGCGGCGATGGTAGGAGCCTGCGGTGACCACGGCGGCTGTCCACCGTGTACATCGAGCACCGGTCCGATCGCCCCGGTGGATAAAGTGCTCCCATGCCCGCGACGCTGCGTTCCCTGTTGCACCGTGCCGACCTCCGCCTCCGCCCGCTGACCGACGCGGACACGGGCGCCCTCGACGCCCCGCTGTCGTGGCTGCACAGCTCCGACCTCGAGGACCCGACACCGTTCCTGGCCGACGGGCAGGGACTGCTGACCACGGGCACCCAGTTCGGCGCCGAGGCCGAGGTCCCGGAGGACGTCGCCGGCCCCTACGTCCGCCGACTCGTCGAGCGGGGCGTCGTCGCACTCGGGTTCGGCACCGAGGTCGTCCGCGCCGGCACCCCGGACGCCCTCGTCGCCGCCTGCTCGCAGCACGGACTCCCCTTGTTCGAGGTGCCCTACGAGACCTCGTTCATCGCGGTCGCGCAGGCGAACGCCGAAGCGGTCGCCCGCGACGCGAACGCCCGGAACGCCTGGGCCCTCGCCGCACAGCGGGCGATCTCGCTCGCGGCGATGCGCCCGGACGGGCTCGGGGCGACGATCGCCGAGCTCTCCGGGCAGCTCGACGGCTGGGTCGGGCTCTTCGACGTGTCGGGGCGCCTGGACCGTGGTCACCCGGCGGACGGCGTGCCCGCGCAGGACCTCGAGCTGCTCCGGACCGAGGCACTGCGCCTGCTGCGCGCGGGACAGCGGGCGAGCCTGCCGGTGACGACCGAGCACCACACCGGGTTCACGCTGCAGACCCTCGGCAGCGGGGGCCACCTGAGCGGCGTGCTCGCGATCGCGAACGGCGGTGCGCTCGACCGCGCCGGTCGTGAGGTGGTGACGTCCGTCATCGCCCTCGCCGGACTCGCGCTGCAGCAGAACCGTGAGCTGGCCCGGGCTCGCGGGCTCCTGCGCACCGGCCTGCTCACCATGCTCTCGGTCGGCGATCCGGAGGTGGTCCAGTCGACGTCGCGCGAGGTGTGGGGTCCCCTGCCCGCCGAACCAGTCCGGATCGCGGCCCTCGACGTCGACGACCACGACCTCGACACCGTCGTCGACCTGCTCGAACTGTGGGTGCAGGACCGGCCCGGACAGCTCTTCTTCGCCGTCGACGACGCCCTCTTCCTGTGCGTGAGCGCCGACGACACCGCGATCGTCGAGGAACTGGTCGGGCGCTTCGACCTCCGGGCCGGCCTGTCGGACGGTGCCGCGTACCGGTCGTTCGGCCGCGCTCGCACCGAGGCCGTGCAGGCCCTGGACCGTCGGCGCGAAGGACGACCGGGCACCACCGAGTTCGGCGACCTCGCCCGGGAAGGCGTCCTCGCACACCTGGCCCACGTCGACGTGGACGCCGGAGCCGTCGCCCGCGCGTTCCTCGCTCCCCTGCTCGAACACGACCGGTCGGCGGGCACCGAGCTCACCCGCACCGTCCGCGCCTGGCTCGAGCAGAACTGCGAGTACGACCGCGCCGCCCAGGTGCTCGGCATCCACCGCCACACCGCACGCTCCCGGGTCGAGCACGCCGGCCGACTCCTGGACCGCGACCTCTCCGTCTTCGCGACCCGTGCCGACCTGTGGGCGGCCTTCGTCGTCGAGGGCGCGTGACCCGCGGATACGGTGGGACGATGCCGTCGACACCGGCCCGCCGGCGCCTGAGCCCGGCCGAACGCGGATCCCAGATCGCGGCGGCCGCGGTCGACCTGGCGCGCGCCGAGGGCCTCGCGGCGGTGACGCTCCGCGGGGTCGCCGCCGTGATCGGGGTCGCGCCGTCGCTCGTCGCCCACTACCGCCCGAGCATGGAGGACCTGGTCGGCGAGACGTTCCGCACCGTCGCGGCAGCCGAGGTCGCCGAGGTCCGCGCGATCGTCGGCGCTGCGCCCGACCCCGTCTCCGGCCTCCGCACCCTGCTCGGCTGCATCGCCGATCCCGCGCGCGACGACGTCGCCACCCTGTGGGCCGACGCGTGGAGCATCGGCCGCACGAACGCGGCGGTGGCGACCGCGGCACGGGACGTCATGGACGACTGGCAGCTCCTCGCGACCACGGTCGTCGTCGACGGGGTGCGCGCGGGCGTGCTGCGGACCGACGACCCGGACGGCGTGGGACGCCTGCTCTTCGCGCTCGTCGACGCCACCAACGGGTACGCCCTGGTCGACTACCTCGACCGACCGACCCGCGAGGGCCTGGTCCGCACGACGATCGCCCGAGCGGTGGGCCTGGACGGCTCAGCCCTGTCGGGGTGACACCCGCCGCGGTGCCACTGACCGCAGTGCCACCCACTGCAGCAGCATGATCGTCTTGCCGTCGGCGATCCGGCCGTCCTCGACCATCGCGAGCGCCTCGTCGAGTGCCAGCTCGAGCACCTCGATGTCCTCGCCCTCGTCCTCGACCCCGCCGCCCGCCTCGACCCGGTCCGCCGGTGTGTAGGCACCGACGTAGAAGTGGACACGCTCGGTGACCGAACCGGGGCTCATGAAGACGTCGCCGACGCGCACCAGGTCGCCCAGCCGGATGCCGAGCTCCTCGGCGGCCTCGCGGCGGACGGCGGTCTCGGGGTCGTCCTCGTCGAGCAGCCCCGCCGCTGCCTCGATGAGCATGCCGTCCGGGTGCCCGTTCACGTACGCCGGCCACCGGAACTGCCGGGTGAGCAGGACGGTACGGCGCTCGGCGTCGTACGGCAGCACGGTGGCGCCGTTCCCGCGGTCGTAGGTCTCCCGCTGCTGTCGGTCCCACCGGCCGTCCCGGCGCCGGACGTCGAGCGTGGTGCGACGGAGCACGTGCCAGCCGTCCGACACGACCTCGACGTCCCGCACGACGACGTCGGGGTTGCGGTCGAGGTCACGGCCGACGGCGTCGAGTCCGGTCCGCCCACGGGCATCGGGGACGTCGACGCCGGGACGAGGAGCTGCTGCACGATCATCGGTCACCTGGTCACGCTAGCGGGGAGGCTGCTCGCACGACTCGCCCGCCCGGTACCGTGCAGCCATGACCAGGACACCGTTCACCCGTCGCCCGGAGCGACCGCAGGTCGTCACCGTGTCGTTCGTGCTCTGGCTCGTCTGGGTCGCGGTCTGCCTGGTGGCGACCGTCCTGCAGTTCGTGGCGGGAACGGGCGGCAACGCCATCGGCACGGTCCTGACGGTGCTCGTCGCCATCGTGGTCTGGGGACTCGTCGGGTGGGCGGTCGTCCGCACGGCCGCCGGGTCGCGGGTGGCACGCATCGTGCTGGTCGTCGTCGCCGCGGCCCGTGCGGTGCTCAGCCTCACGAGCGGCGAACTCGGACTCCTGACGATCGCGCTGTCGGTCGTCGCCGCGGTCCTCCTCTTCCTGCCCAGCGCGCGCCCGTTCTTCGCACGCAGCGATGCGGGAAGAACCGACCACGGGTTCTCCGGGCCCGGCGTGTCGGGGTCGAGCCGCGCCTCCTGGCCGGATCCCGACCACGCGACGGACGCCGATCGGACCTGATCCGCCCACCGGCGACGGCCGCCCCGGTACGTCCTGGAAGAACACGAAAGGCCCCGGATTCCTCCGGGGCCTTTCGCTGTTTCGCCTGGTGCGCGAGGGGGGACTTGAACCCCCACGCCGTTTCCAGCACACGGACCTGAACCGTGCGCGTCTACCAATTCCGCCACTCGCGCCAGCCCCAAAACACTACCACGCACAGACTGCCCCCTGCGCCAACCACTACCATGCAGTGGTTGACGACCGACGACTCTGGAGACACATGGGCCTGCTGGACAACTTCGAGCGAGGGCTGGAGCGCGCCGTGAACGGCGCGTTCGCGAAGACCTTCCGCTCCGGTGTGCAGCCGGTCGAGATCTCCAGCGCCCTGCGCCGTGAGCTCGACACGAAGGCCGCCGTGGTGTCGCGAGAGCGCATCCTCGTGCCGAACGAGTTCACCGTGCGCCTCGCACCGCCGGACTTCACGCGCATGAACGACGTCGGTCGTCCGCTCATCGACGAACTCACGCAGATGGCCCACCAGCACGCCGTCGCGCAGAACTACTCGTTCTCCGGACCGGTCACCATCCGGCTGCAGCAGGACGGCACCCTGTCGACCGGCATCCTGCAGATCGACTCCACCACGGTGCAGCGCGACGTCGCCTGGATCGCCGTGCTCGACATCGGCTCGCAGCGCCACCGCCTGCAGCGCGGACGCACCGTGATCGGCCGTGGCAGCGACGCCGACATCACCATCGCGGACACCGGGACGAGCCGGAAGCACGTCGAGGTCCTGTGGGACGGCAAGCACGCCCAGGCCACGGATCTGGGCTCGACGAACGGCTCGAAGCTGAACGGACAGCACTTCCAACAGGCGATCGTGGAGCCGGACTCCACCATCGAGATCGGTCGTACCCGTATGGTGTTCCGGGTGATCCCGGAGAACGACGGAGGTGCTCGATGACCACAGGCCTGACCCTGCTCGTCCTGCGCTTCGCGTTCCTCGCGGTGCTCTGGCTGTTCGTCTTCGTGATCGTCTTCGCCCTGCGCAGTGATCTCTTCGGCCAGCGCGTGCGCACGATCCCCACGGATTCCAAGTCGGCTCCCTCCGGCCCGACGACCCCGACGATCCCCGCAGCGGCAGCGCCGGCGGCGGCCTCGGGCGGCGCGTTCACCGACCTCATCGGGCAACCCACGGCGGCGACGCAGTCGCCCTCGCCGGCAGCGGTGCGCCTCGTGATCACCGAGGGCGCGCGTGAGGGCATGGAGATGCCACTCGGCGGCGGGCCGATCACGATCGGCCGCTCCAGCGAGTCCAACGTCGTGATCCGCGACGACTACACCTCGACCAACCACGCCCGGCTCGACCTGCGCGCCGACGGCTGGCTCCTCACCGACCTCGAGTCCACGAACGGCACCTTCGTCAACGGTCAGAAGGTGAGCGCTCCCCTGATCGTCGCGGAGCGCACGCCGATCACGATCGGGACGACGACGTTCGAGCTGCGGCGGTAACCCGGCATGACCGCTCGCACGTTGAGCGCCGCTGTGTCCCACGTGGGCCGCATCCGCGCGAACAACCAGGACTCCGGCTACGCCGGGGCGCACCTGTTCGCGGTCGCGGACGGCATGGGTGGGCACGCCGGCGGCGACGTCGCCTCGGCGATCGCGATCCGGCGCATCAGGGAGGTGGACCGCGAGTTCCCCTCGGCCCACGACGCCGAGTTCGCGTTGCAGTCGGCCCTGATCGCGGCGAACCAGCTCATCACCGAGACGGTCTTCGAACACCAGGAACTGACCGGCATGGGCACCACGGTGTCCGCGATGATCCGGGTCGGCGAACAGATCGCGATCGCGCACATCGGTGACTCGCGCATCTACCGCCACCGAGACGGCGAGCTGCAGCAGATCACGTCGGACCACACCTTCGTGCAGCGCCTGGTCGACAGCGGCCGGATCACCCCGGAGGAAGCCGCGGTCCACCCCCGTCGCTCGGTGCTCATGCGGGTGCTCGGCGACGTCGATGCCGCACCAGAGGTCGACACCGCGATCATGGACATCCAGCCGGGCGACCGCTGGCTGCTGTGCTCCGACGGCCTGTCGTCGTACCTGGCCGAAGAGCGCATCCGGCACGCCCTGGCGTCGAACATGGACGCCAACCAGGTCACACAGCGCCTGGTCAAGGAGACCCTCGACCACGGCGCCCCCGACAACGTCACCGTCGTCGTCATGGACGTCACCGCTGACGAGGTCGACGACGACGACGACGCGGCCACCACCGTCGGGTCCGCGGCCGCCCCCCTGACCTTCGAGGCGTCGACCGGTCGCAAGCCGATCCGCCTCCCCACGATCCTGCTGCACCCGCTCAAGGTCACCACCGCCCCGGAGGACTCGCACTTCGAGCCCGAGTCCGACCAGTTCTTCGCGGAGCTCATCGCCGAGGACCGCCGACGCCGCATCCGACGTCGGGTCTCGTGGACGGTCGCGCTCGTGGTGGCGGTCGCTGCCCTGGTCGGGGCCGTGTTCCTCGGCTGGCGGATCACCCAGGACCACTACTACGTCGGCACCGACCGCGGCACGGTCGCCATCTACAAGGGCGTCCAGCAGTCGATCGGACCACTGGCGCTGTCGGACGTCTACGAGGACACCGACATCACCGTGTCGATGCTGCCGGACTACACCCGCGAGAACGTCCGCTCGACGATCAACGCGCAGTCGCTCGACGACGCGCGGGACATCGTCGACCGACTGCGCAAGGCCGCCGAGACCGGGCAGGACCAAGCCGGTACCGGCGGTGACGGCGGATCCACCTCGTCACCCTCGCCGTCACCGACCCGGTCGTCGACGCCCTCCCCGTCCCCGACCCGGGGCTCGCGATGAGCAACGCCACCGCCCAGTCGTTCACGCAGGCGATCACGATCAAGCTCCGTGAACCCGCCCGTGCTCGGAACCTCGAGCTCGTGCTGCTCGTCATCGCCTGCGGCATCTGCGCCGGCGCGATGGTGCTCGTGCAGCTCGGCACCAAGGGGCGACTGTTCGACACCTCGGTGCTGTGGGTCGGCGGGGGCATCCTCGGGCTGGGGCTCGTGATGCACGTCGTGCTGCGGGTCGTCGCCAAGAACGCCGACCCGTTCGTCCTTCCGATCGCACTCGTCCTGAACGGCATCGGCATCGCGGAGATCTACCGCATCGACGTTCACAACGGCCTGACCGGCTGGGACGCCATCGGTGTGAAGCAGATCGTCTGGACGATGCTCGCGATGGTCCTGGCGATCATCACGCTGCTGCTGGTCCGGAACCACCGGTTCCTGCAGCGCTACCGCTACATCTTCATGTTCCTGACGATCGCGCTGCTGCTGCTGCCGATGCTCCCCGGCATCGGCTACGCGCCCGGCGGAGCACGGGTCTGGATCCGCGTCGGACCGTTCTCGTTCCAGCCGGGCGAGCTCGCGAAGATCACCATGGCGCTGTTCTTCGCCGGGTACCTCGTCACCGCGCGCGACTCGCTGTCGATCGTCGGCAAGAAGTTCCTCGGCATGACGTTCCCGCGTGCCCGCGACCTCGGCCCGATCCTGGTGATGTGGGGCGCCGCGATGGCGGTCCTCGTCTTCCAGCGCGACCTCGGCACGGCGCTGCTGTACTTCGGCCTGTTCCTCGTGATGATCTACGTCGCGACCGCGCGCATCAGCTGGGTGGCCATCGGCCTCGTGCTGTTCGTCGGCGGCGCCCTCGTCGCGCAGAGCGTCCTCGAGTACGTGCACGGCCGCTTCGAGCAGTGGCTCGACCCGTTCAACCAAGAGGTCTTCAGCCGCGACACCCAGGCGAGCTACCAGCTCGTGCAGGGACTGTTCGGCTTCGCGAACGGCGGCATCACCGGCACCGGCCTCGGCCAGGGGCGCCCCTACATCACGCCCGTCGCCAACGCGGACTACATCATCGCCTCGCTCGGCGAGGAGCTCGGCCTGATCGGCGTCTTCGCGATCCTGGCGCTCTTCATCGTGCTGGCCTCGCGCGGCATCCGCGTCGGGTTCATGGCGCAGGACGACTTCGGCAAGCTGCTCGGCGTCGGCTTCGGCTTCGTGATCGCCCTGCAGGTGTTCGTCGTCGTCGGTGGCATCACCCGCGTGATCCCGGTGACCGGCCTGACCACGCCGTTCATGGCCGCGGGTGGATCCTCGCTCATCGCCAACTGGATCATCGCCGCGATGCTGCTGCGACTCACCGATTCCATCCCAGCCGAACAACGCGTCCAGCAGGGTGCGATCCCCGCCGCGAGCGGGCGGTCCGCGCGCGCGACCAGGAAGGAGCGTCGTCGATGAACCGACAGCTCCGCGGTGTCTCGACCGTCATCGTGCTCATGTTCGTCGCACTCTTCGTGTCGACGACCTCGATCCAGTTCTTCTCGGCGGACACGCTCCGCGCCGACTCCCGCAACTCACGCACCATCTTGGACAGCTACTCGACCAAGCGCGGTGCGATCCTCGTCGACGGCAGCCCGATCGCCGAGTCGACCCCGGTGGACGACCAGTACGAGTACCAGCGCAAGTACACGAACGGCGACCTGTACTCGGCGGTCACCGGCTACTTCACCATCGGCCAGGGCAACACCGGCATCGAGAGCGCGGAGAACACCGTGCTGTCCGGCAACTCGGACGCCTCGTTCTTCCAGAACCTCAACTCGATCCTCACCGGCCAGGACGTCCAGGGCGACAACGTCAACCTGACGATCGACCCCGCCGTGCAGCAGGCCGCGTACGACGCCCTCGGCACGAACAGCGGCGCCGTCGTCGCCATCCAGCCGAAGACCGGCAAGATCCTCGCGATGGTCTCGAAGCCGAGCTACGACCCGAACACCCTCACCTCGCACGACACCGCGAAGGTCAAGGAGCAGTACGACGCCCTACTCGGCGCCTCATCGTCCCCGCTGCAGAACCGCGCGATCGGCGGCGACCTGTACACGCCCGGGTCCGTCTTCAAGCTCGTCGTGGCATCGGCGGCGCTCGAGGGCGGCAAGTACAACCTCGACTCGACGTTCCCGAACCCCTCGCGCCTGCAGCTCCCTGGTACGAGCTCGTACATCAACAACGCCGAGGGCGGCACGTGCGGCGGCGGCGACAAGGTCAAGCTCCGCACGGCCATCCAGTACTCGTGCAACATCCCGTTCGCCGAGCTCGGGCAGAAGCTCGGGTACGACGCGATCAAGAGCATGGCCGACAAGTACGGCTTCGGTGACGCCATCGAGGTCCCGATGTCCGCGACCGCCAGCCAGTACCCCGAGGTCGACTCCACGGCGCAGCTCATGCTGAGCGCGTTCGGCCAGGCGAGCGTCCGGGTGTCCCCGCTGCAGATGGCCATGGTGTCGGCCGGCATCGCGAACGGCGGCAAGGTCATGCAGCCCTCGCTGGTCGACTCGATCACCACGAGCGACCTGAAGACGGTCGAGTCCTTCTCCCCGAGGCAGTACAGTGATCCGCTGTCCTCCTCCGAGTCCGCTGACCTCACCGAGGCCATGCAGAGCGTCGTGAACGCCGGGACCGGAACGAATGCCAAGATCGACGGTGTCGACGTCGCAGGGAAGACGGGCACGGCCGAGGGCGGAACAGGCGATCCCTACACCCTCTGGTTCACCGGGTTCGCGCCCGCGAAGGACCCGGAGGTCGCCGTGGCGGTCGTCGTCGGAGACGGCGGCGGGCTCGGTCAGTCGGGAGTCGGCAACACAGTCGCGGCCCCGGTCGCGAAGAAAGTCATGGAGGCGGTGCTGAACAAATGAGACCCACCAGCGGACTCACCTTCGGTGGGCGGTACCAGCTCTCGTCCCGGGTCGCCATCGGCGGCATGGGAGAGGTGTGGCAGGCCACCGACCTCGTCATCGGCCGAACCGTCGCACTCAAGATCCTCAAGGACGAGTACCTCGGCGACCCCGGGTTCCTCGAGCGCTTCCGCGCCGAGGCCCGCCACGCTGCGCTCGTCAACCACGAGGGCATCGCCAACGTCTTCGACTACGGCGAAGAGGACGGCAGCGCCTACCTCGTGATGGAGCTCGTCCCCGGCGAAGCGCTCTCGACCATGATCGAGCGCGAGCACACGCTGCCGGTCGACAAGGTCCTGGACATCGTCGCGCAGACCGCGAACGCCCTGCAGGCCGCGCACGCGGTCGGTCTCGTGCACCGCGACATCAAGCCCGGCAACCTGCTCATCACGCCGGACGGCCGCGTCAAGATCACCGACTTCGGCATCGCACGCATCGCCGACCAGGTCCCGCTCACCGCGACCGGCCAGGTCATGGGCACCGTGCAGTACCTCTCGCCCGAGCAGGCGAGCGGGCACCCGGCGTCACCGTCGACCGACATCTACTCGCTCGGCATCGTCGCGTACGAAGCCCTGGCGGGTCGTCGTCCCTTCACGGGCGAGTCGCAGGTCGCGATCGCGATGGCGCACATCAACGAGCAGCCGCCGGCGTTGCCCGGGGACATCCCCGAGCCCGTCGCCGCCCTCGTGATCTCGTGCATCGCGAAGAAGCCCGCCGATCGTCCCGCCACCGCCGCCAACCTGGCGCGCGCCGCACAGGCGCTCCGCCGTGGTGACGTCGCAGCGGCCACCGTCGCCGTCCCCGCCATCGCACAGGGCGGCACCGTCGCGTTCAACCCGCCGCAGGGCCAGGGCAACGACGCCGCCACGGCACTGCTCGGCACCCAGTCCGGTGCGGCCGCCGGCGGTGCCGGTGGACCCGTCGGACCGCGCTCCCCGGCGACGGACGAGCCCGAGGAACCGAAGAAGAAGCGCGCCTGGATCTGGTGGGTCGTCGGCATCGTCGTGGTGCTCGCCATCGCGGGTGGCTTCGGTGTGTACGCCCTGAACAACCCGGCCGACCCCGACCCGACGCCCTCGAACTCCGCGTCGAGGACCCCGCGTCCGACCACGACACCGTCCGAGACCCCGTCCCAGACGCCGGTCGACACCCGCGTGACGGTGTCGGCAGCCGACTACACGGGCCAGAACGCCGAGCAGGTCGCGAACCAGCTCCGCGGTCGGGGCCTGGTCGCCGAGGTCGTCGCCGGTTCGAACGCGACGTCCTCCGACCAGGTCGGCACCGTCGAGTCGCTCAGCCCCGAGGGCAGCCTCGAGCAGGGCACGACGGTGACGATCAAGGCGTTCGGCGACGTGCTGACCGCCGAGGCGCCCGAGCGTGCCACCGGTGGGTCCGTGAGCGACTCCGGCCGCGTCACGTTCAGCTGGCCGTCCTACGACAAGTGCCCCGCCGGGTACTCCGACGTGAGCTACACGTACACGATCGACAACGGCACGGTCCCGTCGAACGGCAGCAGCTCGGGCTCGACCTCCGGCACGGCGGTCACCGTCGCGGCGGCGCAGTCCGGCACGGTGACCCTGTCGTACAAGGTGACGTGCAAGTCGCCGCAGTCCGGCACCGCGGTCGTCTCCGACTCGTCGCCCGGGGCGCAGGTCACCTGGACCGAGCCCACCGAGGAGCCCACGACCGACCCGAACGACGGCATCGACCCGACCGACGCCCCGATGGACGGCAACTGAACGACCCCCGGACGGGGACTGTCGACACCGTTCGGTAACGGTTCGGTCGACCCCTCCCTGACCAGCGTCTCACCAGGTGGTGCTGCCGTACACTAGCCCGGACGGACAGACGGAGGAGTACGTGCCAGAAGGTGTGACCGCGGGGATCACCCTCCTCGCCAACCGTTACGAGATCGGTGATGTCATCGGCCGAGGCGGCATGGCAACCGTGCACCTCGGCAACGACACCCGTCTCGGTCGCAAGGTCGCGGTGAAGCTCCTGAAGCCGAGCCTGGCCAACGACCCGGCGTTCCGCACCCGATTCCGGCAGGAAGCCCAGGCCGCTGCTCGCATGGCGCACCCGACGGTCGTCCGCGTGTACGATGCCGGCGAAGAGACCGTGACCGAGACCTCGGGCGCCGAGGTGCAGGTCCCCTTCATCGTGATGGAGTACGTCGAGGGCCGCCCGCTCTCCGACATCATCGCCGAGGGCGCCGTCGCTCCGGCCGAGGCCGTCCGCATCACCGAGGGCATCCTCACCGCGCTCGAGTACTCCCACCGCGCCGGCGTCGTGCACCGCGACATCAAGCCCGCCAACGTCATGGTCACGCACAGCGGCCAGGTCAAGGTCATGGACTTCGGCATCGCCCGAGCCATCACCGACACCTCCGCCACGGTCGCGCAGACCACGTCGATCCTCGGCACTGCGTCGTACTTCTCGCCGGAGCAGGCCCGTGGCGAGACCGTCGACGCCCGTACGGACATCTACTCCACCGGTGTCGTGCTGTTCGAGCTGCTCACCGGCCGCGCGCCCTTCCTCGGTGACACCCCGGTGGCGGTGGCCTACCAGCACGTCAGCGAGCAGCCCGTCGCCCCGTCGTCGATCACACCAGAGGTGTCCCCGGCACTCGATGCCGTGACCCTGCACGCCCTGGTCAAGGACCGCACGCGCCGCTTCCAGAACGCCGCCGAGTTCCGCTCGGACCTGCAGCAGGCCGCTGCGGGCCGAGTTCCGGCATCCACCAAGAAGATCCAGCAGAACGCGGCGAACGACGCCTCGACGGTGCTGTTCGGGGTCGACCCGCGCACCACGTCGAACCCCGCCGCGGCGTTCCGCGAGCTCGACGACGACACCGCGGAGCACCGCCCGCAGCGCACGCAGAACCGTCCGCCGGTGGCGTGGATCTGGGTCGGCATCCTGCTGACGGTCGCGGTCATCGTCGGGGTCGTGTTCTTCGTCGCGAACCTGCAGCCGGGCAAACCGCCGGTGTCGTCGTCCGTGAGCGTGCCGAACGTCACCGGGTCGACCTTCAGCGCCGCGTCCACCGCGCTCGAGAAGAAGGACCTGACGGCGGTCAAGGTCGAGGAGAACTCCGACTCGGTCGACAAGGGGACGGTCAT
Organism: Curtobacterium sp. NPDC089991; assembly: GCF_044748425.1. NCBI lineage: Bacteria > Bacillati > Actinomycetota > Actinomycetes > Micrococcales > Microbacteriaceae > Curtobacterium > Curtobacterium sp. NPDC089991. Next base: position 105,156 of record NZ_JBIVGB010000007.1, on the reverse strand, counting down.
CCGCACCGACCCGGGCTCCGGCATCAACGTGGGCCGGAAGTCCAGCGTCAACGTGGTCGTCTCCCTCGGCCCCGAGCGGGTCCCGGTCCCCGAGCTGAACGGGCAGTCCCAGGCAGCGGCACAGCAGGCACTGGACGATGCCGGCTTCCGCGTCGGCGCGATCAGTTCCGACTACTCGTCCGACGTGCCAGAGGGCACCGTGATGAGTTCCGACCCCGAGTCCGGTTCGCTCCACACCAAGGGCATCGTGATCAACCTCACGGTGTCCAACGGCAAGGTGCAGCTGCCGAACGTCACGAACCAGCAGTTCTCCGAGGCGAAGGCGTCGCTCGAGCAGCTCGGCCTCACCGTGACGCCGTCGCCGTCGTACTCGTGCACGGGTGGCCTCGTGACGCAGCAGGACACCCCGCAGGGCGATGTCGCCCAGGGCAGTGCCGTCGCCCTGACCTACTGCGCCGCGTCGAGCCAGCCGACCCACGCCCCGTCGTCCGACAACGGGAACGACAAGGGCGACAACGGGGACACCGGTGGAGACAACGGGGACACCGGCGGCGACAACGGCGACGGTCGCTGACCGTCCCGATCAGGAACGACGCCACCGCGGCCGTCGCGCCGACCACACGCACACTCGTGTGGCCTGACGGACCGGTGACGGGCCTCCCGTCGGCGCGCTGACGGCCAGGAGGCCCGGCGCACCCCCGCCACGCGTCCGCGGGCCCGCCAGGTCGTCGCGTCCACTGCTCCAAGCGCGTCGACGCGCGACGCCGTCCAGAGCGCTCCGACGAGTCAGGCGCGGTGCGTCGCGATGAGCGGGCCGAGCCCGTCGGCGCGCTCGGCGGCCCCGGAGAGGCCGGTGGTCTCGAGCCAGTTGCCGACCATGCGGTAGCCGCCCTCGGTCAGGACCGACTCGGGGTGGAACTGCACCCCGTACAGCGGGTGGTCGCGGTGCTGGACACCCATGATGACACCGCCGCCGGTCCGGGCCGTGACGGTGAGCTCGTCGGGCACCGTGCCGTCGACGATCGCGAGGGAGTGGTACCGCGTTGCCGTGAACGGGTGCGGCACTCCGGCGAAGAGCGTGCTGTCGTCGTGGTCGACCTGCGAGGTCTTGCCGTGCATGAGTTCGTCGGCGTGCGTGACCGTGGCGCCGAGGGCTTCTGCGATCGCCTGGTGGCCGAGGCAGACCCCGAGCAGGGGGGTGCCGGACGCGATCGCCGCGTGCACCGTGGGGATCGAGACGCCGGCGTCGGCCGGGGTGCCTGGGCCGGGCGACAGCAGGATGCCGTCGTAGTCGGCGATGCGGTCCGCGATCTCCGACTCGGGGAAGGCGTCGTTGCGCACCACGTCCGTCTCGGCTCCGAGCTGCTGGACGTACCCGTTCAGCGTGTAGACGAAGCTGTCGTAGTTGTCGACGACGAGGATCCTGGTCATGGCGGTTCACCGTACTCGTGGGGGATGTGTGCAGCGGTCTGCGGGCCGATCCACACACGTGGTCACGGTAGGATACCGGCCATGGCCAGTGACAAGGACCGCACCAAGCCCGCCCGGAGGACCCGAGCCGACTCGGTCGACACCGCGGGGGACGCCCCGAACCCGGTGTGGTTCAAGCCGGTCATGTTCGGCTTCATGCTCATCGGCCTCGTCTGGGTGATCGTCTTCTACATTTCGAACGCGACCCTGCCGGTGCCGAGCCTCGGCTCGTGGAACATCCTGGTCGGCTTCGGCATCATGTTCATCGGCTTCCTCATGACCACCCGCTGGCGCTGATCCGCAGCCCCGAGATACTCCGACGCCCGTCGCACCACTTGGTGCGGCGGGCGTTGTCGTTCTCCACAGGACTTGCTGCCGCTCGTCCCCAGATCATCGAGGATCCGGGCGGTTCTCCACACTTCTCCACACTCTCCACATCGTCATCCACACCCCGACCCCGGAGTTATCCACAGCTGAGTCCACAATGGGGATAATCACACGCGTGTAACTCACCGGTTTCTCCACACCTGTGGATAACTCTGCGGACGCCTTGTGGACGGCGGACTGGAGGCCCGTGGCGGCCTGGCACCGTGCCTCCCGTCCGCCGTTCGGTCGCGCCACGAATGTGCGGCTGGCTGCGCCGTCCTGTCTGCGAAAGCGTCAGACCTCGCCGAAAGGTCGGCGGCAGACTGTCGCTTCCGCGGGAGAGCGGCCGCACGACGGGCTGGGCGCAGGGATGTCTCGGAACGACGAACGCCCCGCCGCGGAAGCGACGGGGCGTTCGGTGGACGTGTGTCCGGGTCGGGTCAGCCGATGGTGACCGCGTACCCGACTGCGGTTAGCACGATACCCACCAAGGCGGTGGCGGCGAGCAGGCCGATCTGCAGCGGCCGCTGCCGGACGTTCCGGGTCTTGGCGAACACGAAGCCCACCAGGAAGCCGCCGATGATCCCACCGACGTGCGCCTGCCACGAGATGTTGATCCCCGGGAGGAACCCGACGACCAGGTTGAGCCCCATGATCACGAGGAGCTGCACCGCGTTCTGCCCGAGGCTCCGCTGCAGCACGAAGAACGCCGCGAAGAGCCCGAAGATCGCTCCGGAAGCGCCGACGACGGTCGTTCCGGGAGCGAGGAACGTCACGAGCATCGAGCCGAAGATCCCCGTGATGAAGTACAGCGCGACGAATCGCCAGGTGCCGAGCATGTTCTCGAGCATCCGACCGAAGATCCACAGCGCCCACATGTTGAACAGGATGTGGAAGATCCCCGAGTGCACGAACAGGGAGGTGACGACTCGCCACGGCTGTGTGGGCAAGAGGAACGAGTTGTAGGCCAGCAGGCTGGTGAAGAACCGGCCACTCACCTGGTCCAGCAGCCAGATGGCGACCGTGATCGCCACGATGACGACCGTCGCCTTCTGGTCGAGCATCGCGAAGCGCCGTCGCGCGACCGTCAGCCCACTGGGGGCTCCGGACGCGCGACGGTTCGCTGCGAACTGTGCGCGCTGTTCACGCACGCACTCCGGGCAGTGCACCCCGACTGCCGCCGGCGTCTGGCACTCCGGGCAGATCGTCCGCCCACAGCGCTGGCAGAGCACGAAGCTCTGCCGGTCCGGATGCCGGTAGCAGGTGTTGTTCGGGTTGTACGCCTGGTCGGTCACGTGTGGATCAGACGCCTTCGACGTCGATGCTCTGGATGACCACGTCCTCGACGGGCTTGTCACGGCCGTCGGTGGGGACACCCTCGATGGCGTCGACCACGGCACGCGACTCGTCGTCGGCGACCTCACCGAAGATGGTGTGCTTGCCCTGCAGCCACGGCGTCGCCACCGTGGTGATGAAGAACTGCGAGCCGTTGGTGCCACGCCCGCCCTGGATGCCGGCGTTGGCCATGGCGAAGATGTAGGGGTTCTGGAACGTGAGCTCCGGGGAGATCTCGTCGTCGAAGCGGTACCCCGGGCCGCCGATGCCCTGGCCGAGCGGGTCACCACCCTGGATCATGAAGTCCTTGATGATGCGGTGGAAGACGACGCCGTCGTAGAGCTTGTCGGTGGAGACCTTGCCCGTACCCGGGTGGGTCCACTCCTGCTTGCCCGTGGCGAGGTCGACGAAGTTCTTGACGGTCTTCGGTGCGTGGTTGCCGAACAGGTTGACGCGGATGTCGCCCTTGTTGGTGTGGATCGTTGCGACAGCGGTGTGCAGAGACATGTTCCGATTCTCGCATGTACCGGCTGCGTACGGACCGGACCCACAGGTGAGGCTCCGTGACCTGTCAGGGACTCTGGTGGCAGGATGGGCTCACGCCGATCCGATGGAGGTACCAGATGACGACGATCGAGATCCCGCGCAAGCGTCGGAAGCAGATCAAGAAGCTCAAGGGCCAGACCGCCTCGCTCCTCGGAGAGCAGCGCAAGGTCCTCGAGCACGCGAACGCGATCCTGGCGGAAGCCCGGTCGAACGCAGCCGACGCAGCCCGCAAGGACATCGCCCCTCGTGTGCAGAACGCGATCGACAACGGGATCCGTCCCGCGGTCGCGACCGGAGTCCACGCTGCGACGTCCGCAGCACAGAACGCTTCGCACAAGTTCCAGTCCGAGGTCATCCCCGGACTGGTGTCGACCGCTGGCTCCGTGCTGAGCGTGACCGACCTCGCGAAGGACCCCCGGGTCAAGAAGATCGTGAAAAACGCCCAGAAGAAGGGCAAGAAGGCCAAGAAGGCTGCTGTGAAGTACGTGCCGTCGCAGCAGAAGAAGGGCATCGGCTTCGGTGGTGTCGCACTCATCATCGTCGGCGTCGTCGCCGTTGCTGGTGCTGCGTACGCCGCGTACCAGACGCTCCGCGCCGACGACGACCTGTGGGTTGCCGACGACGCTGACACGGCGGAGAAGCCTGCCGCCTGACCTCCACGGTTCGTACGAAGGGCCCCGGCACTCCGCCGGGGCCCTTCGTCGTTCCCGGGTGCTGGCTGCGACGAGGCCCCGACTGACTGGCCGGCCGGCCGACGCCGAGGTTCCACGACATGCCGCACGCCAGCCGCCGAGGTTCCACGGCCGTCCCCTGGAGCGCCCGAGATGCCGAGATCTCGGAACCTCGGCGCACCGGCACCCGCCCGGACCGAGCACCCACGACGACGCCGCCCGACGACGAACGCACGATGTCGCACGGAGACGGCCATCGCGGAGCGGCCCGTGCCGAAGGCACGAGACCAGCACGGCGAATCGATCCGGCAGAGGAAGGAACGACCGCAGCAGGGTCATCCCGGAGTGGAGTGGAGCCTGGGAGAATCGAACTCCCGACATCCTGCTTGCAAAGCAGGCGCTCTACCAACTGAGCTAAGGCCCCGGGTGCCACCGAGGTGATCGGCGACGGGATGGAATTGTCGTGTGTTCCGAAGAACTGGTGGGGCTACAAGGACTTGAACCTTGGACCTCTTCGTTATCAGCGAAGCGCTCTAACCGCCTGAGCTATAGCCCCTCAGACCGGATGAAAGCCTACCCCACGGATCTCGCAGAACGAAATCGAGCGGTCGGCTCCCCCGGCCCGGGTGTGTCAGTTGTTCGTGAAGCCGACGAGCAAGCCGCCGGTGATGCGAACACTGAGGTTGTAGAGGACGCTCACGATGGCGCCGAGCACGGTGCCGACGACCACGTTGAGGATGCCCACGACGATGGAGAACCCGAGTACCTGACCCAGTGAGAACTGGTCCATGATCGAGTAACTGTTCTGACCGGTGACGTCCTTCAACAAGGCGTCCACCTGCGTGAACACGCCCGTCTGGTTGAGGATGACCCACACCAGCGCCGTGGCGACCACGATCACGATGCTGCCGGCCAGGGCGATGAGGAAGCTGAGCTTCACCATCGACCAGAAGTCGACGTAGACCAACCGCAGCCGCACTTGGCGGGTGCCGACGGGTCGCTTCGCCTTCTTCTGGAGCTTCTCGGCGACACTACTCATTGCTTGACTGGTCCTCTCCGGCCTCGTCCGCGACGGGCTCGGTGTCGATGGGATCAGTGGAGTCCGGGGCCGCTTCGGAAGGGCTGACCGTCTCCACCGGGCCCGCTGGCTCGATCTCGGCGTCGTCCTGGTCGACCAGGTTCCGCTCGGTGTTCTGGGCCACTGCGATGATCTTGTCGTTCGCCGCGAACCTGGCGAAGACGACACCCATGGTGTCGCGACCCTTGGCAGGGACCTCGGCCACGGCAGACCTTACCACCTTGCCCGATTGCAGCACGACGAGCACTTCGTCGTCCTCACCGACGATGAGAGCACCCACAAGGTCGCCTCGGTCGGTCGCCAACTTGGCCACCTTGATGCCGAGACCACCGCGTCCCTGGATGCGGTACTGGTCGACGGCGGTGCGCTTGGCGTACCCGCCCTCGGTCATCACCCAGACGAAGCCGTCGTCCGCCACCACGCGTGCGGCCAGGAGCGAGTCGCCGTCGCGGAAGGACATGCCCTTCACGCCGGAGGTCGACCGACCCATCGGCCGCAGGGTGTCGTTCGTCGCGGTAAAGCGGAGCGACATGCCCTGTCGTGAGACGAGCAGCAGGTCGTCGTGCTCGTCGACGAGCAACGCCTGCCGGAGCTTGTCGCCGTCGCGCAGGTTGATCGCGATGATGCCACCGGTGCGGTTGGTGTCGTACTCGGTGAGCGCGGTCTTCTTCACCAGCCCGTGCTCGGTCGCGAGGACGAGGTACTGCGCGACCTCGTAGTCACGGATGTCGAGCACCTGCTGGATCTGCTCGTCCGGCTGCATCGCGAGCAGGTTCGCCACGTGCTGGCCCTTGGCGTCGCGGCCGGCTTCCTGCAGCTCGTACGCCTTGGCGCGGTAGACCCGGCCCTGGTCGGTGAGGAACAGCAGCCAGTGGTGCGTCGTCGTGACGAAGAAGTGCTCGACGATGTCGTCCGCACGGAGCTGGGCGCCACGGACACCCCGGCCACCGCGGTGCTGCGAGCGGTACTGGTCGCTGCGCGTGCGCTTGACGTACCCACCGCGGGTGATGGTGACGACCATCTCCTCTTCGGGGATGAGGTCTTCCATCGACATGTCGCCGTCGTAGCCGAGCATGATCTCGGTGCGCCGGTCGTCGCCGAAGCGGTCGACGATCTCCTCGAGCTCGTCGCGGATGATCGTGCGCTGCCGGGTCTCCGACGCCAGGATGTCCTGGAAGTCGGCGATCTTGCGCTCGAGTTCTTCGGCCTCGTCGTGGATCTTCTGGCGCTCGAGGGCGGCCAGTCGACGGAGCTGGAGCTCGAGGATCGCGCGCGCCTGGATCTCGTCGACGGACAGCAGGTCCATCAGGCCGGAGCGGGCCTCTTCGACGTCGGGCGACCGACGGATGAGCGCGATGACCTCGTCGAGGGCGTCGAGCGCTGCGAGGTAGCCGCGCAGGATGTGCGCGCGCTTCTCGGCCTCGCGCAGTCGGAACTGGGTGCGGCGGACGATGACGTCGACCTGGTGCGCGACCCACGCCGAGATGAACCCGTCGAGCGGCAGGGTCCGCGGGACACCGTCGACGATCGCGAGCATGTTCGCGCCGAAGTTCTCCTGCAGCTGCGTGTGCTTGTACAGGTTGTTCAGCACGACCTTGGCGACGGCGTCGCGCTTGAGCACGATCACCAGGCGCTGGCCGGTGCGACCCGAGGTCTCGTCGCGGATGTCCGCGACGCCGGCGAGCTTGCCGTCCTTGACCAGGTCGGCGATCTTGATCGCGAGGTTGTCCGGGTTGACCTGGTACGGCAGCTCGGTGACGACGAGGCAGGTGCGACCCTGGATCTCCTCGACGTTGACGACGGCGCGCATCGTGATCGAGCCACGACCGGTGAGGTAGGCGTCCTGGATGCCCTTGGTGCCCAGGATCTGCGCACCGGTCGGGAAGTCCGGCCCCTTGATGCGCTGCATGAGCGCGGCGAGGAGCTCTTCGCGCGTCGCCTCAGGGTTGTCCAGGGCCCACTTCGCGCCCTCGGCCACCTCGCGCAGGTTGTGCGGCGGGATGTTCGTCGCCATGCCGACCGCGATGCCGACCGAGCCGTTGACGAGCAGGTTCGGGAACCGTGCCGGCAGGATCGCGGGCTCCTGGGTCCGACCGTCGTAGTTGTCCTGGAAGTCGACGGTGTCCTCGTCGATGTCCCGGACCATCTCCATGGCGAGCGGCGCCATCTTGGTCTCGGTGTACCGCGGGGCTGCTGCGCCGTCGTTGCCCGGCGAGCCGAAGTTGCCCTGACCGAGTGCGAGCGGGTAGCGCAGCGACCACGGCTGCACCAGACGGACCAGCGCGTCGTAGATCGCCGAGTCGCCGTGCGGGTGGAACTGCCCCATGACGTCGCCGACGACGCGGGAGCACTTCGAGAACGCGCGGTCCGGACGGTAGCCGCCGTCGAACATCGCGTAGATCACGCGGCGGTGCACCGGCTTCAGGCCGTCACGGACCTCGGGCAGCGCACGGCCGACGATGACCGACATCGCGTAGTCGAGGTAGGAACGCTGCATCTCGAGCTGCAGGTCGACCTGCGAGATGCGGTCACCGGAGACGACGATGTCCCCGCTGTCGCCGTGGACGATCTCGGGCTGCTCGTCGGGGGCGTTCTCGTTGTCGTCAGCCATTGGCTTGCGTTACCTTTCTGACGGCCGGGAGGCCGTGGTGACGTTCGTCGCGGTGGACGCGACCACAAGTGGTCCGGACCAGAGCACGCGGCTGGCACCGCGCCTCCAGGCCAGGGTCGAGATGTCGAGTCTGTTCAGATGTCCAAGAAGCGGACGTCCTTGGCGTTCTGCTGGATGAACTGGCGACGTGCGTCGACGTCTTCACCCATCAGCGTCGAGAAGGTGCTGTCCACCGCGGCGGCGTCCTCGAGCGTGACCTGCAGGAGCGTGCGGGTGTCCGGGTTCATCGTGGTGTCCCAGAGCTCCTTGTAGTCCATCTCGCCGAGGCCCTTGTAGCGCTGGATGCCGTTGTCCTTCGGGATCCGCTTGCCGGCGGCGATGCCCGACTGCATCAGGGCGTCGCGCTCCCGGTCGCTGAACACGTACTCGTGCGCCGCGTTCGACCACTTGAGGCGGTACAGCGGCGGCTGCGCGAGGTACACGTAACCGCGCTCGATGAGCGGCCGCATGTAGCGGAACAGCAGGGTCAGCAGCAGCGTGGTGATGTGCTGGCCGTCGACGTCGGCATCGGCCATCAGCACGATCTTGTGGTACCGGGCCTTGTCCGGGTCGAAGTCCTCACCGATGCCGGCGCCGAACGCCGTGATCATCGACTGGATCTCCTGGTTGGCGAGCGCGCGGTCGAGCCGCGCCTTCTCGACGTTCAGGATCTTGCCGCGCAGGGGCAGGATCGCCTGGGTCATCGGGTTGCGGCCCTGCACCGCGGAACCGCCGGCGGAGTCGCCCTCGACCATGAAGATCTCCGACAGGGTCGGGTCCTTCGACTGGCAGTCCTTCAGTTTGCCGGGCATGCCACCCGACTCGAGCAGCCCCTTGCGACGCGTGGTCTCGCGGGCCTTGCGGGCCGCGAGCCGCGCCTGCGACGCCTGGATCGCCTTGCGGACGACGTCGCGGGCCTGGGTCGGGTTGCTCTCGAACCAGTGGGTGAGCTCGGCGCCGACGACGCGCTGCACGAAGCCCTTCGCCTCGGTGTTGCCGAGCTTCGTCTTCGTCTGGCCCTCGAACTGCGGCTCGCCGAGCTTCACGGAGATGACGGCCGTCAACCCTTCACGGATGTCGTCACCCGTCAGGTTGTCGTCCTTCTCCTTGATGATCTTCGTCTCGCGCGCGTACTTGTTCACCAGGTACGTCAGCGCCGCGCGGAAGCCCTCTTCGTGGGTGCCGCCCTCGTGCGTGTTGATCGTGTTCGCGAAGGTGTGGACGCTCTCCTGGTACGAGGTGTTCCACTGCATCGCGACCTCGAGCGCGATCTTGCGCTCGGTGTCCTCGGACTCGAAGCCGATGACGTCCGGGTGGACGAGGTCGGCCTTCTTCTGCGCGTTGATGTACTCGACGTAGTCGGCGAGACCGCGCTCGTACATGAAGGAGTCGTTCCGCGCCTCTTCCCCTTCTTCCGGGGTGCGCTCGTCGCGCAGGTTGATCCGCAGGCCCTTGTTGAGGAAGGCCATCTGCTGGAACCGGGTGCGCAGGGTCTCGTAGTCGAAGACGACGGTCTCGAAGATCTCGGCGTTCGGCCAGAAGGTGATCGTGGTGCCGTGCTCGTTGGACGGTTCGTCCTTGGTCAGCGGTGCGACCGGGACGCCGTCGGTGTAGCTCTGGCGCCAGACGTGGCCCTGCTGTCGGACCTCGACGTCGAGCTCGGAGCTCAGCGCGTTCACGACGGAGGAACCGACACCGTGCAGACCACCGGACACCGCGTACGCGCCGCCGCCGAACTTGCCGCCGGCGTGCAGGACGGTCAGGACGACCTGGACGGTCGAGACGCCTTCGGCCGCGTGGATGCCGACCGGGATGCCACGGCCGTTGTCGACCACGCGGACACCGCCGTCTTCACGGATGGTGACGTCGATGGTGTCGCAGTACCCGGCGAGGGCTTCGTCGACGGAGTTGTCGACGATCTCCTGGACCAGGTGGTGCAGACCGCGGGGCCCCGTCGAACCGATGTACATACCGGGACGCTTGCGGACCGCCTCGAGCCCCTCGAGCACCTGAATCTGGTCTGCTCCGTAGGACGGTTCGCTCTGCGGGGTCTCCGCATCGAGCGGGTTCTGCGGGTCGTCTTCAGATTCTGATGCCATGTCGAGCGTGCTCCTGCCTGCGCGCGGAACGCCCGCGCACTGCACCTCCCAGTCTACCGCAGAGGCCCCTCTTTCGAGGGCTCATCCGGCCCACAGGCGGGCTTTTTTGGCACCACAGGATGATTTCGTCGGCTCAACCGTAGGTGTCGCGAGGACCGCGCCCCTGGACCGTCCTGGGGCCGCGTTTCCAGGTGGGGACGTCCGGCCCCGAAACCCGGATCGACTCGACCCCGGCTTCCGGGTGCCGCTCGGCGATGGTCGTCGTGACGCTGGCCCGCATGAGACGGAGCTGCGTCGCCCAGGCCGTCGAGTCACACCGGATGACCAGCGCACCGTCGTCGATGGTGACCGGGGTGGAGTGCTTTGCGAGTTCCTCACCGACGACGCTCGGCCAGTCCACGAACAGCTCCGAGCGGGCCAGGGGTTCGGTCCACCCGAGCTCGTTGGCCAGGGATCCGACGACGTCGCCGAGCCCTCGGGGTTCACGACCGCGGCCATAGGGGACGGTGTCGGCGTCGAACTCGCGGGAACGACGGCGGCGGGCGTCGACCCCGCGCTTCGAGGGGTCGCCGAAGACGGCACGGAGGTGCCGGTACAGCCGCGACGGCTCGGTCGGCTTCCACGGGCGGGGCATCAGGCGTCGGCTTCCGGCGGGGTCGCGTCGGTCACGATCGTGCCCGCCTCGATCCGCACCGTGTGCGCGGCCAGCTGGGAGGGGACGTCGCCGAACACCGCGGCCGTGATGAGGACCTGCTCGTAGTCGGCCACCGCGTTCCCGAGGCGTTCGCGCCGGGATTCGTCGAGTTCGGCGAACACGTCGTCGAGGATGATGATCGGGTCACCGAGGTTCGACTCCGCCCGCAGGATCGACGCGCTCGCCAGCTGGATCGCGAGCGCGAAGGACCAGGACTCCCCGTGACTGGCGTACCCGCGGGCAGGTAACCCGTTGAGCTGGAACAGGATGTCGTCCCGGTGCGGCCCGACGAGGGTCAACCCGCGGTCGAGCTCGTCGCGACGACGCCGCTCGAGGGCAGCTGCGAACGCCTCGGCTGCAGCGGTCACGCTCACCGGCTCGTCGGGGGTGCCGAGGACCGGGTCCGTCGCAGCGGCGGCCTCCGGGTCACCGCCACGGATCGAGAGCACACCGGCGATCGAGGCATCGTGGTCCTCGCCCGCGACGGTGGCGTACGCCTCGGCGACGAACGGTGCGAGCCGGCGGGTCAGGTGGTCGCGCGCGGCGACGATCTCGGCACCGAGTCCGACGAGGCGGTCGTCCCAGACGTCGAGCGTCGACAGCGCGTTGGCCTTGGCGCCGGTGGCACGGGCCGACTTGAGCAGGGTGTTCCGCTGGCGGAGCGTGCGGTCGTAGTCGGCCAGGACCCCCTGCATCCGCGGCGCGATCTGGCCGAGCAGTTCGTCGAGCATGCGTCGGCGACCGGCCGGTTCGCCACGGACCACGGCGAGGTCCTCGGGAGCGAAGAGGACGGAGGTGCAGTAGCGCGGGAGTTCACGCGGCTTGATCGCCGACCGGTTCACCTGCGCACGGTTCGCTCCGGTGCGGTTGATCTGCACCTCGGCGAGGATGCTGCGATCTTCGTGTGCCAGTCGGGCCCGGACGATCGCCGCGTCGCAACCCTGGCGGACGAGCGCGGCATCCGTCGGGACCCGGTGCGAACCGAGCGTCGACAGGTACCCGATCGCCTCGACCAGGTTGGTCTTGCCCTGCCCGTTCCGCCCGACGAACAGGTTCGGCCCGCGTGCGAGGTCGACGTCCGCCTCCCGGTAGTTCCGGAAGTCGGTGAGTTGGAGATGGTCGACGTGCACGCGGGCCGAGTCCGGGTTTCCCCGGGTGGTCCTAGGACTTCTTGACGGCGTGACCGCCGAACTGGTTGCGGAGCGCCGCGACGGCCTTCATCGTCGGGGACGCGCTGCCCTGACGCGAGACGAAGCGCGCGAAGATCGACGCCGACAGCGCCGGCATCGGAACGGCGAGCTCGATGCCCTCTTCCAGCGTCCAGCGTCCCTCGCCCGAGTCCTCGACGTAGCCCTCGAGCTCGTCGAGCTTCGGGTCTTCGTTCAGGGCCAGGACCATGAGGTCGAGCAGCCAGGAACGGACGACCGTTCCGCGCTGCCACCCGGCGAACACGGCGGGGACGTCGGTGATCAGGTCCTTGGCCTCGAGGAGCTCGTAGCCCTCGCCGTAGGCCTGCATGATCGCGTACTCGATGCCGTTGTGGACCATCTTGGCGTAGTGCCCCGCGCCGATCGGACCGGCGTGCGAGAAGCCCTCTTCGCGGGGGCCCTCGGGGCGCAGTGCGTCGAAGACCGGCATGGCGAACTCGACGTCCTTGACGTCACCGCCGACCATGAGGCCGTAGCCGTTGTCCTTGCCCCACACGCCGCCGGAGACACCGGCGTCCATGTAGCGGATGCCGCGTGCACCGAGCTGCTCGGCGTGCGTGGTGTCGTCGAGCCACTTCGAGTTGCCACCGTCGATGACGAGGTCGCCCTCGTTCAGGACGCCGGCGAGCTCGGTGATGACGTCGTCGGTGATCTTGCCGTGCGGCACCATCACCCAGACGAGTCGCTGACCCTCGGGCAGAGCGCCCGCCAGGTCTGCGAGGCTCGCGACGTCGGAGACGGCGGGGTTCGCGTCGTAACCGGTGACCTCGATCCCTGCGTTGCGGAGACGGGCACGCATGTTGTTGCCCATGCGACCAAGGCCGACAAGACCGATGTGCATGATTTCCTCTTCTGTTTCGTCGTCGCGCTGCGTCCGCGGGTGGTGCGTCAGCGCAGTGTTCCTGTTGCGCCTATCGCAGCAGCAGGTTGGGCTGCAGCAGGTACCGGTATCCATCGGTCGCAGCAGCCTCTTGCGAAGTCTGGCCGGTGATCAGCACCGGGCCCGGCTTGTTGGGGTTCTCCGTCTTGGTGAAGGAGATGCGGACGAACTCGGAGTGCACCGCGTTCAGTCCGTCGAGGAGGAAGGCGGGCTTCAGCGAGACCACCGTTTCCTCTCCGGTCAGCAACGCACTGATCGACTCTGACGCCTGCGCTTGTTCGGATCCGATCGCCTCGAGCGTGAGCCCGTCGACCGTGAAGGAGAACCGGAGCGCTGCTTCGCGCTCCAGGACGAGTGAGACCCGTCGGACGGCTTCGACCAGTTCCGCGGTGTTGATCACCGCGTGGTCGTTGACGTTCTCGGGGAAGAGCCGGCGGACCGGCGGGTAGTTGCCCTTGATGAGCAGGGAGGTGACCGTCTTGTCGTCGGCGTGGAACGCGATGAGCTCGCGGTCCGAGTTGCCGCTGATCGAGACGGAGACGGTGGACGCAGACCCGAAGGTGCGACCGACCTCCTGCAGGGTGCGGGCGGGGACGAGGGCGTGCAGCGGGTCCGAGCCGACGCGGCCGGAGTCCCACGCGATGGTGCGGACGGCCACGCGGTACCGGTCCGTGGCGATGAGCGACAGGTCGTTGTCACCGACCTCGAGCTGGACACCGGTGATGACGGGGGTGACGTCGTCGCGGCTCGCGGCGACGGCGACCTGCGACACGGCCTCGGAGAAGGCATCGCCGGGGATGACACCGGTCTGCGGACCGATCTCGGGCAGCGTCGGGTACTCCTCGACCGGCATGGACAGCAGCGTGAAGTGCGCCGATCCGCAGGAGACCGAGATCTTGGAGTCCTCGGTCGTGAAGGTCACCGGGGCGTTCGGCAGTCGGCTCGCGATGTCGTTCAGCAGGCGACCGCTGACCAGGACCGTGCCCGGGTCGTCGATCTGCGCTGAGATGGACGTCTGCGCCGAGACCTCGTAGTCGAACGACGAGAGCGTCAAACGATCGCCGTCGGCGTGGATCAGGACGCCCGACAGGATCGGGAGGGTCGTGCGCTGTGGGAGGAGTTTCACCGCGAAGGAGACGGCTTCGGAGAAGACGTCCCGGTTGACCTCGAACTTCACAGCTGGAACCCCTGTCGATCGGCTTGGACTGTCCGGCCGCCCCATTCTGGCACAGGCGGACGTGGGCCGGATTTCTTGTCATCCCGCCGTCCACAAGGTTGTCCCGCGGAGATGGATCGTTAACCAGGAGTAATGGTGTTAACGCCTGTGCACACTGTGGATAACCCTGTGCATGCCGCTCGGCCGTAGGGAACTACACCGTTGTGACTTGTGGGCGGGCTGTGGGCGACGTCGGGATGAATGAATCTCATCTATCCACTTCCATCCCCAGTTTCCACAGGTGGCCCCCTCGCTGTGAACAACCGGGCGGCGTGTCCTCCACAGTTATCCACAGGCTATCCACACTGTGAGAACTCCGGCCCATGGAACCGTCTCAGATGGTGGACGCGCCCGGAGACGTACCGATCTCAGCGGTAGCGGCGGTCCTGTTTGATGCGGCTCGTGAGCTCGGTGACCTGGTTGTAGATCGACCGCCGCTCCTTCATGAGCTCGGTGATCTTCTTGTTCGCGTACATGACCGTGGTGTGGTCGCGATTGCCGAACAGCTGCCCGATCTTCGGGAGCGACAGGCTCGTGAGCTCGCGGCACAGGTACATCGCGATCTGTCGCGCGGTGGCGATCGCCTGCGAACGGGATGAGCCGTACAGGTCGTCGACGGAGAGCTTGAAGTACTCCGCGGTGTGGTTGATGATGTCCGTCGGCGCGACGACGTTGTCCTCGTCGAGGGTGATCAGGTCCTTGAGGACGGTCTGCACCAGGGCCATGTCGACGGCCGTCCGGTTCAGGCTCGCGAACGCCGTGACGCGGATGAGCGTCCCCTCGAGCTCCCGGATGTTGCTCGACACCTTCGAGGCCATGAACTCGAGGATGTCGTCCGGCACCTGCAGGTGGTCGGACTGCGCCTTCTTGCGGAGGATCGCGATGCGCGTCTCGAGCTCGGGCGCCTGCACGTCCGTGATCAGACCCCACTCGAAGCGCGACCGCATGCGGTCCTCGAAGCCGGTCAGGTGCTTCGGTGCGACGTCGGACGTGATGACGACCTGCTTGTTGTGGTCGTGCAGCGTGTTGAACGTGTGGAAGAAGGCCTCCTGCGTGGAGTCCTTCCCCTGCAGGAACTGGATGTCGTCGATCAGCAGGATGTCGATGTCGCGGTAGCGCTGCTGGAACTGGTTCGAGCGGTTGTTCGCGATCGAGTTGATGAAGTCGTTGGTGAACTCCTCGCTCGACACGTACCGGACGCGGATCCCCGGGTAGAGGCTCTCGGCGTAGTGCCCGATGGCGTGGAGCAGGTGGGTCTTGCCCAGCCCGGAGTCGCCGTAGATGAAGAGCGGGTTGTAGGCCTTCGCCGGCGCCTCGGCGACGGCGACTGCCGCCGCGTGCGCGAACCGGTTCGACGAGCCGATGACGAAGTTGTCGAAGTTGTACTTCGGGTTGAGGCGCGACTCGGGTCGGCCGCTGGTGCCCGGGGAGTCGATCTGGCTCGGGACGAAGGGCGCCTCGATGTACTGGCGGGGTGCAGCGCTCTGCTCCACTGCTTCCTGGACGGGCTCGGCGTACTCCGGCACGTTCGGGTCGACGCGCGGCTCGGACGCCATGTCCGGGTTCACCGTGATGGCGAAGTTCGCGACAGAGTCGTCACCGATGCGGGCGACGGCCTCGGTGATCGGGATGCGGATCCGCTGCTCGAGCATGCCGCGGGTCAGGTCGTTGGGGACCTCGAGGTACAGGGTGCCGGCGAGGACGCCCTTCGGTTCGACCAGGTTGAGGAACCCGTGGAGCTGCGGCGTGATGCGGGGGTCTTCGCTGAGGATTCCGAGTACGGATGACCAGAGGTCCTCGACGGGGTCGGCCGGCATCGTCATGTCGCGCTCGTCTCCAGGTGTGTGTCGTGCGTTCGGTGCCGGACCGGGGTGCGTCCTGCTGGGGTCGGACGTGCCGGAGTGCCGCGGGGTGTGGCGCTCAGCGGACCGTGTCGTGCGCCGGCGGTTCGTCGGGGTCTCGGGGGCTTCGTCGACGCCTCGTACCGCGCGTGTTCCCACAGGGTTGTCCACAGTGTTGTCCACGACCGCCCGGATCCGTCGGACAGGAGTACTTCCCTGTCGTACCGGGGCGCGGGGCCGATCGATGACCCCACTGTAAAGGACCGGGCCGGGTGGCACCGAACGGAAGTTGTCCCCAATGTGGAGAATGGACCGCAGCGGTGTCCTCGACGCCTCCGGCACCGAGGCCGGCCCGATCGGCGTTTGACCTGCTCGCTGCTGTCACGTACCGTTAACCAGTTGACTGCGGCCGATTGGTCGCGCCCATCTGCGTCGTTCGACACCGAGCGATGACACATACATACGTGACGGCTCGCCGCGAGCAGCCGTGTGGAGAGATCATGAGCAAGCGCACCTTCCAGCCGAACAACCGTCGCCGCGCCAAGAAGCACGGCTTCCGCCTCCGCATGCGGACGCGTGCCGGCCGCGCCATCCTGTCGGCGCGTCGCGCCAAGGGCCGCACCGAGCTCTCGGCCTGATCAGGCTCACCGCCTGATCCGGTCCTCGGTCTGACCCCGGCATCGCAGTGTTGGCCAGCGCCAACCGCATCGTCCGCGGGGACGACTACCGGAACGTCGTGCGTCGTGGTCGCAAGAGCGCCACGGCGCACGTCGTCGTGTCCGTGGTCCGTCGCTCGACGGACCCCACCGGACCGTCGCGGTTCGGGTTCATCGTCGCCAAGACGGTGGGCAACGCCGTGACCCGGAACCTGATCAGGCGGCGGCTCAAGGCGATCGCGCACGGCATCCTCGCCGACTCCCCCGTGGGGTACGACGTGGTGGTGCGCGCACTGCCAGCCGCATCGCAGGCCGGATGGCCTACCCTGCTCGAAGACGTCGTGCGCTCCTTCGCGCGCGGGGTGGAGAAGGCAGCATGAACCGCACCCTGTGGACCCGGCTGGCCTGGGTCGCCGCGTTGCTCCCACGCAACGCTTGCGTCGTCGTGCTCCGCGCCTACCGTGCAGTGATCTCCCCGTTGTACGGCAACGTCTGCCGGTACCACCCGTCGTGCTCCCGGTACGCCCTCGAAGCGATCCAGCAGTACGGCGTCGTCCGCGGATCCGCGATGGGCGCCTGGCGCATCGCTCGCTGCAACCCCTGGGCTGCAGGCGGGATCGACGACGTCACGGAACGTCGTCGCCCGTTCGTCGTCAACCGGTTCGGGTTCGTCCTCGCGCCGATCCCGCAGCAGCCGCACCCCGCGGTCGGAACGGCCCGGCCGGTCCTGCTCCCCCAGCGCACTCGAAAGGCGTAGCCGTCCCCATGGACATCATCGGTACGATCCTCTGGCCGCTCAAATGGGTGGTCTCGGCCATCCTCGTCGGCTTCCACTGGATCTTCGAGAGCATCGGCATGGACCCGGGCGCGGGTATCACCTGGGTCCTCTCCATCATCTTCCTGACCTTCGTGGTCCGCGCCGCGCTGATCCCGATCTTCGTGCGGCAGATCAAGTCGCAGCGCCGCATGCTCGAGGTCGCGCCGCAGCTGAAGAAGATCCAGGACAAGTACAAGGGCAAGAAGGACCAGTTCTCGCGTGAGGCCATGAGCCGCGAGACCATGGCCCTGTACAAGGAGACGGGCACCAACCCGCTGAGCTCCTGCCTGCCGCTGCTGCTGCAGATGCCGATCTTCTTCTCGCTGTACTCGGTGCTGCACGAAGCCCAGATCAACAAGACGGGCATCGGCCTGCTCACGAACGACCTCGCGGCGTCGTTCGGCAACGCGGCCCTGTTCGGTGCCCCCCTGCACGAGACGTTCACCAACGCCTCCGGGTGGGAGGTCCGTGCGATCGCCGGTTTCATGATCGTGGTCATGACGGCCTCGCAGTTCATCACGCAGCTGCAGCTCGTCGCCAAGAACATGTCGCCGGAGACCAAGGCGTCGCCGATGTACCGCCAGCAGAAGATGATGCTGTACATCCTCCCGCTGGTCTTCGTGATCTCGGGTCTGAGCTTCCCCCTCGGCGTCATGTTCTACTGGCTCGCCTCGAACGTCTGGACGATGGCGCAGCAGTACTTCGTCATCCGCAGCATGCCGACGCCTGGTTCCGAGGCGGCCCTGGCACGTGAGGCGCGTCTGGCCAAGAAGGCCCAGCGTCGCGGCATCGCCAACCCGGTCCTCGCCGAGGCCGGTGCCGGTGCTGGCGCCGCCGAGATCGAGGCCGTGCGCGTCACCACCCAGCGTTCGCAGCCGGTCGGCAAGCAGCGCTCGAAGAAGAACGGGAAGAAGTAAGTGACCGAGCAGGACACCGCCGCAGCCGTCGACACCACCGAGGTCCCGGACGAGGACGCCCGTGACGAGGCCGACATCGCTGCGGACTACATCGAGGAACTCCTCGACATCTGCGACCTCGACGGAGACATCGAGATCGAGGAGCGCGCCGGTCGCGTCTACCTGTCGGTCACCGACGACGGCGAGGCGCTCCGCGTCCTCTCGAAGCCGGACACGGTCACGGCCCTGCAGGAACTCACCCGCATCGCCGTCCAGGCCGAGACGGGCGAGTTCAGCCGGCTCATCCTCGACGTGGGCGGCTCCCGTGACGCTCGTGCCGACGAGCTGCAGCGACTGGTCGACACCGCCGTCGAGCGCATCGAAGCCGGATCGTCCTCCGCAGCACTCCCCCCGATGTCGTCGTACGAGCGCAAGCTGGTCCACGACCTCGTCGCTGAGAAGGGCTTCCACTCGGAGTCCGAGGGTGAGGGTCGGGACCGCCACACGGTCGTCACCCGATGACGGACGAGTCGGTGTCAGCCGACACCGCTCCCGTGCTTTCGGACGCTGCTCCGGTGCTCGAGGCTGAGCCTGCGGTTGCGTCCGTGCTCTTCGGCGATCAGATCGAGACGGCTCGGTCGTTCACGAACGAGCTGGCTCGCCGAGGCGAGGAGCTGGGCCTGATCGGCCCGCTTGAGTTGCCTCGACTGTGGACGCGACACATCCTCAACTCCGGCTTGCTGGCGCCCCTCCTGGAGGCCCGTGGTCGGGTCGCCGACGTCGGCTCGGGTGCGGGATTGCCCGGTCTCGTGCTCGCGATCGCCCGTCCGGACGTGCACTTCACGCTCATCGAGCCGATGGAGCGCCGCGTGGACTGGCTCACCAGTGAGTCGAGCCGGCTCGGCCTGTCGAACGTGACGGTGGTCCGCGGCCGCGCCGAGGACGTCTCCGACGCCATCGTGGTCGACCAGGTCACTGCGCGTGCCGTCAGTGCGTTGTCGAAGCTCATCCCGATGACGGTTCCACTCGTCCGCTCGGGCGGGCAGCTCATCCTGATGAAGGGTGCGCGAGTCGACGACGAGATCGAGAAGGCGCGCAAGGTGATCCTTCGCCAGCACCTCTCGGACGTCGAGGTCCTCGAGCTCGGGGATGGTGTGGTCGCAGAGACCACGCGGGTCTTCCGGGCTACAGTTGACTGACCCTGCGGCTCGGATCGGGACGACTGATCTCTTGCTGCTCTACGTTTCACGTGAAACATCGAACCGGGGAAGAGGCACTCGTTGAGCTCATCGACCGATTACGACGCGTCGACTCCGCTTGCTCGCGAGATCGCCGACCTGAACCGCCGACGCCGGGCGATCGCGACGCAGCAGTTCCCGTTGCCCTCGAAGACGCGGATCATCACCGTGTCGAACCAGAAGGGTGGCGTCGGGAAGACCACGACGACCGTCAACTTGGCTGCCGGCCTCGCGCACGGTGGCGCACGGGTGCTCGTGATCGACCTCGATCCCCAGGGCAACGCGTCGACGGCCTTGGGCGTCGACCACCAGGCTGAGGTCGCGAGCATCTACGACGTCATCGTCGACGAGGCCGCAATGGCCGACACCGTGCAGCGGTCCCCCGAGTCCGACACCCTCTGGTGCGTCCCAGCGACGATCCACCTCGCGGGTGCTGAGATCGAGCTCGTCTCCTTGGTCGCTCGAGAACAGCGCCTCCGTACGGCGCTCGATCTGTACCTCCAGTCTCTGGACGAGCCGTACCACTACGTCTTCATCGACTGCCCGCCGTCGCTTGGTCTCCTCACGATCAACGCGTTCGTGGCTGCGCAGGAAGTCCTGATCCCGATCCAGTGCGAGTACTACGCGCTCGAGGGACTCAGCCAGCTGCTGCGCAACATCGAGCTCATCGAGCGGCACCTCAACCCGAACCTCCGGGTCTCGACGATCCTGCTCACCATGTACGACGGTCGGACAAACCTGGCGAACCAGGTGGCGAACGACGTCCGCGAGCACTTCGGTGACCAGGTCTTGAAGGCGATGATCCCCCGATCCGTCCGGGTGAGTGAAGCGCCGAGTTACGGACAGAGCGTCGTCGCGTACGACGTGAACTCCACCGGGTCGCTCTCCTACTTGGAAGCGGCCGCCGAGATCGCAGCACGAGGAGCGTAAGACTGATGGCACCCAAGCGAACCGGACTCGGCCGCGGCATCGGCGCGCTCATCCCGACGGCAACGGACCAGCAGGACCGCCCCGTCGACGTGTTCTTCCCGACCGGTGGGTCGCCGGCGTCGGCACCCACCGCGGACGAGCTCGTCGCCGTTCCGGGAGCCCGACTCGCGAACCTCAACCCGCTGGACGTGATCCCGAACGGGCAGCAGCCGCGCAAGGAGTTCCGCGAAGAGGAGTTGCAGGAGCTCGTCCACTCCATCCGTGAGATCGGCGTGCTGCAGCCCATCGTGGTCCGTCCGATCCCCGGGGCTGCGGGGACGGAGCCGCAGTACGAGCTGATCATGGGTGAGCGGCGCCTCCGCGCCACCAAGGAACTCGGGCTCACGACCATCCCGGCGATCGTCAAGGAGACGCCGGACGACGCGATGCTCCGGGACGCCCTGCTCGAGAACCTGCACCGGGCGCAGCTCAACCCGCTCGAAGAGGCTTCGGCGTACCAGCAGCTCCTGGCGGACTTCGGGATCACGCAGGAACAGCTCGGGCAGCGCATCGGCCGCTCCCGTCCGCAGATCACCAACACTATCCGTCTGCTGCGGCTCCCCTCCCCCGTGCAGCGTCGGGTCGCTGCCGGCGTGCTGTCGGCCGGTCACGCCCGCGCGATCCTTGCTGCCCCGGACGCGGAGGCGATGGAGTACCTCGCCGAGAAGATCGTCAACGAGGACCTGTCGGTGCGCGCTGCCGAAGCGATCGCGCAGCAGTTGGCGACGAAGACCCCTCCGAAGACCACGCCGCAGCCCTCCAAGAACCAGGCGCACTTCAACGACCTTGCTGAGCGCATCGGTGACCGGCTGAACACGCGGGTCAAGATCGCCGTCGGTGCCCGGAAGAGCTCCGTGACGATCGACTTCGCGAACGGTGACGACCTCAATCGCATCCTGTCGGAGCTGGGGATCAGCGACGTCTCGTCCTGACGGCTTGTCAACGGCGCTGAGCGCCCCGTAGCGGGCCTCGCATGCCTGGTGCGGGCGCCCGGAGCAGCCAGGGGTCGTTCGGCCCGACACGGGGCGCGGAGCCGTTCCCGTGGTTCGAGTTCACGGGCAGCGAACGGGAAGCCCGTACGTTTCACGTGGAACACTGCCAGGCTCGCATCATGAGATCCTGCAATCCCGAGCCGCTCTGGCGTGATGTCGTCGGTCGAGAACTCCGCGTTCGTCGCCGCGTCCGAGGGGACACCCTGCAGGATGTCGCTCGTCGCGCAGGGGTGTCGCCGCAGTACTTGTCGGAGATGGAACGGGGGCGGAAGGAGCCTTCGAGCGAGATGTTGGCAGCAGTGGCCGGCGCACTCGAGAGCTCCTTGCTGGACTTGACGGCGGCGGCAACAGAACAGCTCCGCGAGCGAGCACGTTCCGCAGGTGCTGGTGGCGAACAAGTGCGGAGCGCGTTCGTCCTCGCTGCGTGAGGCGTGAACGGACAGCGCCGTCCGTCAGCGTCGAGTGATCACGTGGTCCACGAGACCGTACTGTCGGGCCTGTTGGGCCGTGAAGACGCGATCGTGATCGGTGTCGGCTCGGAGTTGGTCGGGACTCTGGCCGCTGTGCTCGGCGAGCAGGTACTCGATCTCGGCCCGGATCCGAACGACCTCGTCGGCCTGCAGGATGAGCTCGGGAATGGCCCCCTGTCCCTGCGCTGCGGGTTGATGGAGCACGACCCGAGCATGCGGCAGGGCCGACCGCTTTCCGTCGGCGCCCGCGGCGAGCAGGACGGCTCCGACACCGATTGCCTGCCCAACACAGGTGGTCGCGACGGCGGGGCGGATGAACCGCATGGTGTCGTAGACGGCGAGCATGGCACTCGGATCGCCGCCGTCGCAGTTGACGTAGAGCTGCACGTCCGAGTCCGGGTTGTCTGACTCGAGGAAGAGGAGCTGCGCGATGAGGGCATTGGCGACGCCAGCATCGATCGCGGTCCCGATGTAGATGCTCCGCTCGGTGAGGAGGTGCGAGTAGACGTCCAAGACCCGCTCGCCGCGAGCGTCCCGCGCGATGACGTTCGGGATCGTGTACGCGCTCAACGGTCTCCCTCCCCTGCCACAGGCCCGCCGAAGCCTGTCATCGTGGAACGGGGCTGCTGGGGCCGGATCACCGAGAAGTCGTCGACGATCAGGTCGACGAACCCGTAGTCGAGGGCCTCCTCGGCGGAGTACCAGTGGTCGTGCAGCGAGTCCTCGAAGATGCGGTCGACCGTCTGTCCGGTGTCCGCTGCGATGAGTCCGAGCACGGTGTCGCGGGTGTCACGGAGGTGGTCTGCCTGCAGCGCAACGTCCACCGCACTCCCCCCGATCCCTGCGGATCCCTGGTGCATCAGGATCCGGCTGTGCGGCAGCGCTCGTCGCTTGCCAGGAGTACCCGAGGACAGCAGGAACTGCCCCGCGCTGCAGGCGATCCCGAATGCGAGCGTGCTGACATCGTTGGGGATCACCCGCATGAGGTCCCGGAGTGCGAGCATCGCCGGAACCGAGCCTCCGGGCGAGTGGATCCAGAGCGCGATGTCGTTCCAGGGGTCCGCCGTCGCGAGCTGTACCAACTGCGTCATCAAGACGGTGCCGTTGTCCTCGTCGAGGGCGCCGTCGAGTACGAGCACGCGTTGGTCGAAGAGGGCACGCCGGTACTCGGTCGTGAAGGCTGCGGGGGGTGGTGAATCGGTCATGCGTCCACCGTGCGCCCGCAGATGACCCGAGGCACCCGTTGCTGCTCAGAGCGGATCAGCTCTCAGCAGCGAACCACGAGTGCGACGTTCCACGTGGAACATCGACTCTCACGCATTCCGATGTTCCACGTGGAACGTCGGACCTGACGGATCAGGCGTGGTGGTCGCGGATCGCCTGTTCGGCGAGCTCCGCGTACGTCCACCCGAGATCGAATCCCGATGCGGAGAGTGCCTGCGGCAGCAGGGATGTCTCGGTCAGACCCGGGAGTACGTTGGCTTCGAGGAACCACGGCGTTCCGGCGCCGTCGATGATGAGGTCCACACGGGACAGGTGGCGGAGGCCGAGGGCTGTGTGCGCCGCGACGCCGGCATCGGCTGCAGCGGTCGCGAACTCGTCAGACAGTCGGGCGGGGGTGTAGAACGTCGTCTCCCCCGCGTTGTACCGCGCCTCGAAGCCGTAGATGCCGTTCCGCGGGACGATCTCCACCGCGGAGAGCGCCACCGGCCCGTCGCCCGTGTCGATGATGCCGACTGCGACCTCGGTGCCGCGGATGAGCTGCTCGACCACGACGTCGTCGCAGTACGTGTACGCCGTCACCATCGCCCGCGGCAGGTCGTTCACGTCGTCGACGAGGGTCACTCCCTGCGCGCTGCCGCCACGTGCCGGCTTCACGGCGAGCGGGACCGGGTGCTCCCCCGCGATGGCCTTGAGCACCCCGACGGCGCCGAGCTCGCGGAACACGTCGTGGGACAGCGTGACGGATCGTGGGGTGCGGACGCCTGCCCGCGCGACCAGCGCTGACGCCGTCGGCTTGTCCCATGCCAACCGGGCCGACGTGGAACGTGAGCCGACGAACGGGATGTCCACCGCCTCCAGGATGCCCCGCAGGGCCCCGTCTTCACCGGAGGCGCCGTGCAGAGCCGGCCACACGACGTCCGGGCGGGACTCGGCGAGAGCCGGCAGCAGCAGCGCGTCGGCGTCGCGGAGATCGACCTGCCAGCCGTACCCGGTCAGCGAGTCGGCGACCCGCCGACCGGAGCGCAGGGAGACGTCACGTTCGTGCGAGATCCCTCCGGCGACGACGACGACGTGACGACGAGTGAGCTCAGCCATGGGGATCCTCCGGTGTGGAACGACGGTGCTGATGGGCCACGCACCGCGGAAAAGCGCTGATCAGGAGATGTTCGGCGGCGGAGCGCTCACCGAGGACGTCTCGCGGACGACGCTGTTCGGTCGAGTCGTCGGACCGAACGTCTCGATCAGCTCGAGTTCGTCGTTGACGACGTTGGCGAGTCGCTTCACGCCGACGCGGATCTGCTCGGGGGTCGGGTAGCAGAACGACAGGCGGATGTGCCCGCCGCCACGACCGTCGGCGTAGAAGGCCGTCCCCGGCGTGTAGGCGACGAGTTCCTTCACGGCGCGCGGCAGCATGCCCTTCGAATCGAGGGACTCGGGGAGCGTCAGCCAGACGAAGAAGCCACCGTTCGGCTTCGTCCAGGACAGGTCCGGCAGGAACTCCCCCAGAGCGGACAGCATGGCATCACGGCGCTCTGCGTAGATGCCCCGGAAGGTGTCAACCTGACCCTTCCAGTCCGCGGCGTCCAGGTAGGCGTTCACGACGTACTGCCCGAAGGAGTTCGGGGCGAGGACGGCGGACTCGTTGGCGAGCACGAGCTTCTCGCGGATGGCGTGCGGTGCGAGCGCCCAGCCGACGCGGAAACCGGGTGCGAGGGTCTTCGAGAAGGACCCCAGGTACACGACGCCCTCTTCGTCGATGGAACGGATCGCCTGCGGTGCCGGCTCGTCGAACCAGAGGAGTCCGTAGGGGTTGTCCTCGAGCACCAGGATGTTGTTCGACCGGCAGATGTCGAGCACCTCGATGCGGCGCTCCCGGCTCATGGTGACGCCGGCCGGGTTGTGGAAGTTGGGGATCGTGTAGAGGAACTTGATCCGCTTGCCCTGCGTGCGGAGGTTCGCGATCGCCTCACGTAGTGCCTCGGGCACCAGCCCGAGCTCGTCGGTCGTCACGTGGACGGTCTCGGCCTGGTACGACCGGAACACACCGATCGCGCCGACGTAGGACGGGGACTCGGCGAGGACGACGTCGCCCGGATCGATGAAGAGCCGCGTGACGAGGTCGAGCGCGTGCTGCGAACCCGTCGTCACGACGACGTCCTCGGCACTGGCACGGATGCCCTCGAGGCTCATGACGTCCACGATGTGCTCGCGGAGGGACCGCAGACCCTGTCCGCCGCCGTACTGCAGTGCCATGGCCGCGTGCTCGTTCATCACGCGGTCCAGGGAGCCCGTGACGAGCTCCCTCGGCAGCGCGGAGACGAACGGCATGCCGCCAGCCAGCGAGACCACCTCGGGGCGCGAGGCGACGGCGAACAGGGCTCGGACCTCGGAGGCGCTCAGCCCGGCGGTGCGCTGGGCGTAGGAGTCGTACCAGGGGTCGAGGCTGTTGCCGTTCGTCATACCGTGCTCCGATCAGTGAGACATTCCCGCCACACTACGACATCGACCCCGGAAACCCGGGCTCCGCGGCGGGGGCCGATCCGCAACGGGTGGCATGCGAACGCCCCGCCGGCGCCTGCTGAGCAGGACGAGGACGGGGCGTTCGGTGGTGCTGGTGCGACCTACGCGAGGAACTCGGCGAGGTCGGCCTCGAGCGCGGGCTTCGGCTTGGCGCCGATGACGGTCTTGACGACCTCGCCGCCCTTGAAGACCTTCATCGCCGGGATCGAGGTGATCTGGTAGTTCATGGCCGACTGGGGGTTGTCGTCCACGTTGAGCTTCACGATCTCGATCTTGCCGGCGTGCTCTTCGGCGATCTGGTCGAGGATCGGCGAGACAGCGCGACACGGGCCGCACCATTCGGCCCAGAAGTCGACGAGGATCGTCTTGTCGGACTTGAGGACCTCGTCCGAGAAGGTGGCGTCGGTGACAGCCTTTGCGTTGGACATGGGTGTCCTTTCGTGAGAAGTCGGTACTGGGTGTGGAACCGCGGACGGGCCCCCGGCATTCCGGGGGCCGTACGGGTCAGGCGGAGATGGTGACCGGCTCGACCGGGGTCTCGCCCGCAGCAGCGTCGGTCAGCGTGTCCTCGAGGTCGGCGAGGTACTTCTCGGCGTCGAGCGCGGCGACGGCACCGGAACCGGCGGCCGTGATGGCCTGGCGGTAGGTGTGGTCGAGCACGTCGCCTGCGACGAAGACCCCGGGGACGCCGACGGCCTTGGACGTGCGGCCCTCGACGGCGATGGTGCCCTCGGGAGCGAGCTCGAGCTGACCGTGCACGAGGTGCACGCGTGGGTCGTTGCCGATCGCGATGAACAGGCCGTCGAGGGCGAGTTCGCTCTCGGTGCCGTCCACGGTGTCCTTGAGGGTCACGCCGGTCACTGCGGAGTCACCCTGGATGCCGATGACCTCCTTGTTCCACGCGAACTCGATCTTCGGGTCGTTGTGAGCACGGTCCTGCATGATCTTCGACGCGCGGAGGGTGTCCTTGCGGTGGATCACGGTCACCTTGTCGGCAAAACGGGTGAGGAACGTCGCTTCTTCCATCGCGGAGTCGCCACCGCCGACCACGGCGATGTTCTTCTGCCGGAAGAAGAAGCCGTCGCAGGTCGCGCACCACGAGACACCGTGGCCCGAGAGGCGCTCTTCGTCGGCGATCCCGAGGTGGCGGTACGCCGAACCGGTCGCGTAGATGACCGCGAGGGCTTCGTAGGTCTCGCCGGAGCCGACGGTGACCTTCTTCACGTCGCCGGTGAGGTCGACGGAGACGGCGTCGTCGTACAGGACCTCAGCGCCGAACTTCTCGGCCTGTTCCTGCATCTTGATCATGAGGTCGGGGCCCTGGATCCCCTCGGGGAAGCCCGGGAAGTTCTCGACCTCGGTCGTCTTGGTGAGTTCCCCGCCCGTCTCGACGCTGGACGCGACGATGAGCGGCTTGAGCTCTGCGCGCGCGGCGTAGATGCCGGCGGTGAACCCGGCCGGACCGGAACCGATGATGATGAGCTGGCGCATGCCTGACTGCCCTTCCGTTGCGTGCTGACCGGGTCAACACATGGTACCGGCGCGGCATTCCGCGACGTCCGGGAAGCGTGCGGTCAGCGACCGAGCTTGCTCTTCACCATGCCGACGGCGTTCTTGATCTCGCCGTTCTTGGCGACGACGAGCGCCCCGAAGTACACGAGGACCATGACGGCGCCGGTCAGGACGATGGTGATGAGTGCCCCGGTGCGGTCCGACATCGCGAACCCGGCCGCGGAGAACGCCCCGAAGAAGTTCACGACCAGCAGGCCGACCACCCCGGCGATCAGCGCGGCGATGATGAACTGCACGTGCGAGCGGGTCACGACCGGTCCTTCGATGCTGCCGAGCTTGCGACGCACCAGGACGAGCGCGACGATCGTCTGCGCGGTGCCGGCGAGCGTCGTGCACGCGGCCACACCGATGCCGATCACGGAGGTCGGGAACGTCGACACCGCGAGGGCACCGATGACGAACAGGACGGACTGGATGCACTGCATCAGGAACGGGGTCCGGTGGTCGTGCATGGCCCAGAACACGCGCTGGATGATGAACAACATGCTGAACAGCACCAGGCCCGGCATGTAGGCGACCAGGACGGCACCGACCTGCAGGGCGCTCTCGAACGTGCCCTCGTAGAGCCGGCCGAACGGCACCGCGACGACGACCAGCGCCACGGACGCGAAGACCGTGAAGAGTCCGACGATGCGCAGGGACAGCGACAGGTTCCGTCGGACTGATGCCAGGTCGCCGCGTGCAGCATCGTGGCTCATCCGGGTGAAGTACGCCGTCGCGATGGAGACCGTGATGATCGAGTGCGGCAGCATGAAGATGAGCCACGCGTTGCCGAGTACCGCGTTGCCGGGTCCGTCGCCCTGACCCTTCCACGCGACCGCGGACTGCACGATGCCGGCGACCTGGGTCACCAGGATCATCGCGAAGAGCCAGCCGGCAGCGGTTCCCGTCGACTTCAGGCCGACGCCGCGCCACCGGAAGTCCGGCCGGAAGGACAGCCCTGCTCGCCGCCAGAACAACGGGAGGAACGCCGCCTGGGCGAACACACCGAACGAGGCGCTGCCGGCGAGGAGCGCGATCTTCGCCGGCGTCCAATCGTCGAGGGCGCTGCCGCTCGTGCCGTACAGGGCGATGAACACCACGAGCCCGGCGATCGCGATGACGTTGTTGAGGAGCGGTGCCCACGTGAACGGACCGAACACCTGCTTGGCGTTGAGGACCTCACCGAGCAGCGAGTACATCGCGTAGAACAGGATCTGCGGCAGGCACCAGAACGCGAAGGCGATGGCGAGGTCGGTCGCAGCGGGACTCCGGGTGTCCGAGGACGTCGTGTACAGGCGGACCAGGAGCGGTGCCAGTGCCGTCGCGACGATCGTGATGACGATGAAGACCGACCCGCCGAGCGTCACGATCTTGTTGACGTACGCCTGTCCGCCGTCCGTGCCGTTCTTCATGGCGCGGACGATCTGCGGGATGAGCACGGCCGACAGCAGGCCACCCGCGATGAGCGCGTAGATGTTGTTCGGCAGCTGGTTCGCGACGGCGAACGCGTTCGCCGAGGGGCTCGCGTTCTGACCGATCGCGTACGCGAGCACGAAGGTCTTCGCGAAGCCGAGGATGCGGCTCACCATCGTCCCCGCTGCGAGCATCGCACTCGCCCGCCCCAGGCTGCGCTCCGCGACCGGTTCCGCGTCGACGTCGGGCTGGGGCTGGGTCGCGCTGATGGTCGGCTCCTCGGGCTCGCGGGCGTCCGCGACGTGGCTGGTACGGGCGTCGGACGGGAGGCCCGGCTCGGCCCCGGCACGGGCGATCGCGTCCTGCAGGCGGTCGCCACCAGGAGCCGCGACAGCGGCCGTGCCGGAGCCGGCCACGGCGAACGCGGTGGGTGCCTCGGCGCGGTGATCCGGGCCTCCCGGTCCGGCGACCGATCCCGCGGACGGAGCAGCCGCGCCGGGCGCACCCGGCTGCACGGCGAGCGGGCGGTTGGGGTCGTCGTCGTCCTCGTCGTCGAGTTCGCCGTTGCGACGACGGATGCGCTTCCGGATGCTGCGGAAGATCCCGAAGCCGAAGATCGCGATCAGGGCGACCGCTGCGGCGGCGGTGATGACCGTCTCCCACTGCGCCTGGACGTTGAGTTCGACGGTGGCGGGCTGCGCGATGGCGACACCGGTCGGGCTCGACAGGGACATGGTCAGTTCGACCTTGCCGTTCGCGACGGACTGCACGGGGACGGTCGCTCGGGTCGAGGAGTCCGGTTGGATCTCGACGACGATGTCGTTGCGGACGATCCGGAGGGCGGAGTTCGACGGCTGGACGGCCAGGTGCACCGTCACCGGGTAGTCCGAGCTGTTGCGGATGGACACCGGGAGCGAGGACCGGTCGCCGAGCAGGGTCAGGCTGCTCGAGTCGACGATCCCGACCTCGGTGGTCTGCTTCGCCCAGGCCGCGGTGCGGACGTCGACCGCGGCCTGGAGCCCGTCGTCGTCCCCGCGCCACGCGTTCGACGCGATGGCGAGCAGCCGGAGTCGTGCGGGAGCCGTCAGTTCAGCGGGGGTGTCGAGGATGGTGGCGAACGCGGAGAGCCCCTGTTCGCCCTGCACGAGGCGCTTGAGCTGTGCGATGCGGTCGGCCCCGGTGGACGCACTATTGAGCGTGAGCGAACCCGCCGTGGCGTCCGACGCGGTGGAGAGGTCCGCCGGTGCCACCCAGGCGGTGCTCTCGAGGGCGTCGAGGGTCTGGCTGAGGCGTGTGGAGTCCGAGGGCCAGTCGCGACCGAGGGTGAGCAGGATCGGCCCCGTGGCGGTGCCGTCGCGCGCCGAGGTGGCGAGCGTCGCCGTGAGCTCGGACATCGCCGAGGACCAGCTCTGGCGGTCCGGTGCGGTCGCGGCGTCGCGCAGCAGGGACGACATCGACTGGTCCGACACGAGGACGTGGTCGTCGCCGATCTTCTCCGACGCCGAGACCGTGGCGTTCGCGCCGGCGGAGGTGTTCCCACTCGACACGATGGTGGTGTCCTTGTCGGCCCGCTGCAGTGCCGTGAGGTCGGCCGCGGTCACGGTGCCGTCCGCCGGCCACGCGATGGAGTCCATCGAGTACGGGAAGTCCAGCAGCTGCTCGGTCGTGGGCAGCGTCTCCGTGGTCTCGCCCGAGCCGGCGCCGGTGGTGGCGTCGTCGCTCGGGGACGCGGAGCTGCTCGGGGTCGTCGTCTGCCCGGGCGTCGCGGTCGGGGTCGGTGCGGGGGTCTCGGCGCCGGGGAAGTTCTCGGTCTTCACGGACTGGTCGAGCGAGATCGGAGCGAGGATGCCGTCCGACCCGGCCTGGCGCAGCCCGGTGACGTCGGCGTCGGCGTAGGACAACGCGAAGGTCTCGTTGCGCAGGGACTCGAGGCGCTGGAGCCACGCGGTCGCCGCGGACGGCGCGTTCTCGCCGAGGATCCGGATCGAGGCGATGATGCGGGGGTCGACCGCGACGGCGACGTTGTGGTCCTCGGCGGCGTCGAGCTGCTGGGTGAGGGTGCCGTCCACCGAGGTCGCGGCGGCCAGGACGGCCGCGCTGAGGATGCCGTCCGTGGACTTCGGGACCGTCACCGGCATCGCGACGGAGACGCTGACCGGCACCTGCTCGAAGTCCGGGTACCAGGTGATCGCGGAGCGGGCGACGGCGAAGGTCTCCCCGGCCGTGTACTCCGCCGCGATGCGCCGCGCACCGAACGAGGAGTACCCGCCGAGTGCCACGTTGCCCGAGACGATCTCGACCGAGTCGATGGTGACCGATCGGTGCGCCGGGACCTCCGGGATGTCCACGGAGTCCATCGGGGCGCCGAGGTAACCAGTCGTGGTGGTGTCGGCGAGCCAGTCGGCGAGGACGTCCCGCGTGCTCACGGAGCGGAAGATGTCGAACTCCGCGGTGCCGGCGGGCAGCGCGGCGTCGGTGTCGTTCGTGACGGTCACCGAGAGGGTGAGGTCCTGGTCGCGCTGGACGATCCCACGGTGCGCGGGGGCGACCGAGATCGTGGCCTTGCCCGCATCGGCAGCAGCCGGATCGGCGAGGTGGGTCTTGGCCGACGACACCGTCGCAGCATC
The DNA here is from genome assembly GCF_044748425.1 of Curtobacterium sp. NPDC089991. NCBI lineage: Bacteria > Bacillati > Actinomycetota > Actinomycetes > Micrococcales > Microbacteriaceae > Curtobacterium > Curtobacterium sp. NPDC089991. The sequence goes on along the minus strand of NZ_JBIVGB010000007.1, from coordinate 73,726 downwards.
GGCGTGCGGGGCGCTGACGGGCGCGACGACCAGGCCGAGCGCGACGAGGGTCGACGCGGCTGCGGCGAGCGTGGTGCGGAGGATGTGCATACGGAAGCGGGCCACGGGGTCGGTTCGGGCCGAGCACGAGTGTATGAGGCGTGACCATGAACAGGTCCCGTGCGCGCGGGGTTGTGGAGAACTCGGGGCCTCGATCTGGGAGGATGAGCACCGTCATGCAGTCCGTTGCCCAGGCCGTCGAACGACTCGACGCACTCGCCACCACCGAGCCCGTCGACCTCCTCGCTCGGGCCTTCGCCGACGCCGGACACGAGCTGGCCCTGGTCGGTGGACCCGTGCGGGACGCTTTCCTCGGTCGTCCCGTCACCGACCTCGACTTCACGACGAGTGCGCGTCCGGACGAGATCCTGGCGATCGTGGAGCCGATCGCGAGCACCACGTGGGACGTCGGCCGCCAGTTCGGCACCATCGCCGCTCTGGTCCGCGGCGAGCAGGTCGAGATCACCACCTACCGCAGCGACGTGTACGACGGCGAGACCCGCAAGCCCGAGGTGGCGTTCGGTGACACCATCGAGGACGACCTGCTCCGCCGCGACTTCACCGTCAACGCGATGGCGCTCCGGCTGCCCGCTCGGGAGCTCGTCGACGTGCACGGCGGTGTCGAGGACCTGCTGGCCGCCCGCCTCCGCACCCCGCAGGCCGCCGTGGTGTCGTTCCGCGACGACCCGCTCCGGATGATGCGGGCTGCGCGGTTCACGTCGCAGCTCGGGTTCACCGTCGACGACGACGTCCGTGCCGCCATGCAGGACCTCGTCGACTCCATCGACATCGTGTCCGCCGAGCGGGTGCGCGACGAACTCGTCAAGCTGCTCGGCACGGGCGACCCCGTGCCGGGCATCCGCCTGCTCGTGGACACCGGGCTGGCGCAGCGGTTCCTGCCCGAGCTGCCCGAGATGCAGCTCGAGATCGACGAGCACCACCACCACAAGGACGTCTACGAGCACTCCCTGACCGTGCTCGAACAGGCGATCGGCTACGAGGCCGAGCGGCACGCGGGCGACCCCCCGGACACCGTGCTGCGGCTCGCGGCGCTGCTGCACGACATCGGCAAGCCCGCCACCCGCAAGCTCGAGCCGGGCGGCGCCGTCAGCTTCCACCACCACGACCTGGTCGGCTCGAAGCTCGCGAAGAAGCGGCTCCGGGCCCTGCGCTTCGACAACGACACCATCGCCGCGGTGTCCCGCCTGATCGAGCTGCACCTGCGGTTCTTCGGGTACACCGACGGTGCCTGGACCGACTCGGCCGTCCGGCGCTACGTCCGCGACGCCGGCCCGCAGCTCGAACGGCTGCACGAGCTCACCCGCTCGGACGTCACCACGCGGAACCGTCGCAAGGCCGATCGCCTGGCGTTCGCGTACGACGACCTCGAGGAGCGGATCCGCGTCCTGGCCGACCAAGAGGAACTGGACTCGATCCGGCCCGACCTGACCGGCGACGACATCATGCGGATCCTCGACATCCCGCCGGGGCGTGCCGTGGGCGAGGCCTACCGCTTCCTGCTCGAGGCGCGGATGGACGACGGGCCGCTCGGCGCCGACGCTGCCGAGGCGCGCCTGCGCGACTGGTGGGCCGCCCGGGACGCGACCGCCTGACGGACGCGACGGTTCTCCACAGACCGGTGGCGCGCCTCCAGGCCGTCGGGTAGTCTGTGCAGGTTGCCCGGCGCGTGTCTGCGTGCCGTGGCACATGCATCAACCCTCCTGCCCCGGGAACTGCCCGGGGCCGCTGAGACCAGAGGAGGTGGGTTCCGCATGCACCAGTACGAACTGATGGCGATCCTCGACCCCGAGATCGATGAGCGCACCGTCGCTCCCAGCCTGGACAAGTTCCTCGCTGTCATCCGCAACGACGGTGGCACCGTCGACAACGTGGACGTCTGGGGCCGTCGCCGGCTCGCTTACGAGATCGCCAAGAAGTCCGAGGGCATCTACGCCGTCGTCGACTTCACGTCCTCGCCCGAGGCCGCCAAGGAGCTCGACCGTCAGCTCGGTCTCTCCGAGGCCGTGCTCCGCACGAAGGTCCTCCGCGCCGAAGAGGGCATCGCGCAGGTCGCCGCCCAGAAGCAGCGCGACGAGGCACGCGCAGCCCGCAAGGCTGCCAACGCCTCCGCAACCGCGACCGCGAGCGCCGAGTAACCCGTGGCCGGCGAAACCGTCATCACGGTGGTGGGCAACCTCACCGCGGACCCCGAGCTGCGGTACACGCAGAACGGGCTCGCAGTGGCGAACTTCACCATCGCCTCCACGCCTCGCACGTTCGACCGTCAGGCGAACGAGTGGAAGGACGGCGACGCGCTGTTCCTCCGCGCGAGTGTGTGGCGGGAGTTCGCCGAGCACGTGGCGGGGTCGTTGACGAAGGGCTCGCGCGTCATCGCGCAGGGTCGTCTGCGTCAGCGTTCCTACCAGGACCGTGAGGGTCAGCAGCGCACGAGCATCGAGCTCGAGGTCGACGAGATCGGCCCGTCGCTCCGGTACGCGACCGCACAGATCACCCGCGCAGCGGGTGGCGGCGGCGGTCGTGGCCAGGTCGGCGGCGGCAACGGCGGCGGCGGTCAGCAGGGCGGCGGCAACGGCGGCTGGAACAACAACGGTGGCGGCAACGCCCCCGCTGGTGGCCAGTCGGACGAGCCGTGGTCCCCGCAGGGTGGCCAGCAGGGCGGCGGCAACGCACAGTCGAACGACGTGTGGAGCACCCCCGGCGGCAACTTCGACGACGAGACCCCGTTCTGATCCTCCTGGTTCCGACGGACACACAACTTTTCTTCTAAGGACAAATCACTATGGCTGGAAAGAGCACCGGCGACCGCCGGAAGCCTCGCGGCAAGGGCGGCAAGAACGCCGCTCCCGCGAAGTCGATCAAGGTCGGCGTCATCGACTACAAGGACGTTGCGACCCTTCGCAAGTTCATCTCGGAGCGTGGGAAGATCCGCGCCCGTCGCATCACCGGCGTCTCCGTCCAGGAGCAGCGCCTCATCGCCCGTGCCGTGAAGAACGCCCGTGAGATGGCGCTTCTCCCCTACGCCGGCTCCGGCCGCTGATCGGAGGTCGACACATGTCGAAGCTCATCCTCACCCACGAGGTCTCCGGCCTCGGTTCCGCTGGTGACGTCGTCGACGTCAAGAACGGCTACGCCCGCAACTACCTCATCCCCCAGGGCTTCGCTGTCGCGTGGTCCAAGGGCGGCGAGAAGCAGGTCGAGTCGATCCGTGCCGCGCGCACCGCGCGTGAGCTCGCCACCATCGAAGAGGCACAGGACCTCAAGATGAAGCTCGAGAACGCGACCATCTCCCTGGCGGTCAAGGCCGGCAAGGACGGTCGTCTGTTCGGCTCCGTCCGTCCGGGCGACGTCGCTGACGCCGTCCAGGCGCAGGGCGTCGGCTCGCTCGACAAGCGCAAGGTCGAGGTCCCGGCGACCATCAAGACCGTCGGTGACCACGAGGCCACCGTGCGTCTGCGCGAGGACATCACTGCCGTGATCTCGCTCAAGGTCGTCGCTGCCAAGTAGCACTGACGTTCCGCTCCACGACGGGCGGGTCTCCTTCGGGAGGCCCGCCCGTCGTTGCGTTGGCGAGTGCTCCGCGTGGTGCGTGGCGCGGGGCGCGGGGCGCGGGGCGTGCGTGCTTTCACTTGGTGAGCAGAAAAGGTCGGGTCCCGATCCCCCACTCGACATCTTCTGCTCACCATCAACGCACGGTCGTCCAGAACGGCCGGGAGGCCCGGCTCGGCTTGCACGGGCGGGTTCGGCTTGGCTGGCTGGTTACCTCTCAGGCCCGGCCCGGCTTGCTGGGAACGGCCCGAGAACACTTCCCACAGGAGGGGTGCTTGTCAAGTCGTTTTACACAGCAGAAACGTGTCAAATCGGAACCTTCAAGGCGTACTTGAACCCCACTTTTCCACACATGGTGTGAACCGGAAAACCCCAGGTCAAGTGGTCGAAAGTGTGTTCCCATGGCTCTGTTTCCACAGGCTCGTCCACAGTTCTCCACACAGCATTCCGGCGTGTTCCGCAATCCCTCCACAGAGTTATCCACAGGGACGTTTGTTGGGGATAACTCTGCGGCCGTAGCTTGGCCGAGCGACTCGGGGATGTCGGTCGCTGGGGGTAGAAAGTCGTTGCAGGTGTCGGACCACCGTGTCCAGCCCTGCGTCGTTCAACAGAGGAGAGAGTGTGTCGATCGCGCATCTTGAGCCCGCACCGCAGGAGTACGCGGAGCGCGGCATGGAACGCACCCCGCCGCACGACCTGTTGGCCGAACAGTCGACCATCGGCGGCATGCTCCTGTCGAAGGACGCCGTCGCCGACGTCATCGAGACCGCTCGTGGCGTGGACTTCTACGTCCCCAAGCACGAGGTCATCTTCGACGCGATCCTGTCGCTCTACTCGCACGGCGAGCCCACCGACGTCATCGCGGTCACCGACGAGCTGACCAAGACCGGTCTGCTCTCCCGCGGTGGCGGCGCCGAGTACCTGCACAGCGTGACGAGCATGGTGCCGACCGCGGCCAACGCGGGGTACTACGCCGGGATCGTCGCCGAGAAGGCCGTGCTCCGTCGCCTCGTCGACGCCGGTACCCGCATCGTGCAGATGGGCTACGCCTCCGAAGGCGAGGTCACCGACCTCGTCAACAGCGCGCAGGCCGAGGTCTACAACGTCGCTGGTGGCGTGCAGACCGAGGACTACGTCCCCCTGACCGACGCCATCTCCGCCGCCCTCGACGAGATCGAGGCCGCCAAGGGCCGTGACGGCCAGATGACCGGCGTGCCGACCGGGTTCGCGCAGCTCGACGGCCTGACGAACGGCTTCCACCCCGGACAGCTGATCATCGTCGCCGCTCGACCCGCCCTCGGTAAGTCGACGCTCGCGCTCGACCTGTGCCGCGCCGCCGCGATCAAGCACGACCAGACCGCCGCGTTCTTCTCGCTCGAGATGGGTCGCGCCGAGATTGCCATGCGTCTGCTGTCCGCCGAGACCAGCGTGCCGCTGCAGAACATGCGCAAGGGCACCGTCGACTCCCGCGACTGGACCACCATCGCGCAGACCCGCGGGCGCATCAACGACGCCCCGTTCTTCATCGACGACTCCCCCAACATGACGCTGGTCGAGATCCGCGCCAAGTGCCGTCGACTCAAGCAGCAGCACAACCTCAAGCTCGTCGTCATCGACTACCTGCAGCTGATGACCTCGGGCAAGAAGGTCGAGAGCCGCCAGCAAGAGGTCTCCGAGTTCTCGCGTGCGCTGAAGCTGATGGCGAAGGAGCTCCAGGTCCCCGTCATCGCGCTGTCCCAGCTGAACCGTGGCCCCGAGCAGCGTGCCGACAAGAAGCCGGCGATCTCCGACCTGCGTGAGTCCGGCTCGATCGAGCAGGACGCCGACATGGTCATCCTGCTGCACCGCGAGTCGGCGTACGAGAAGGACAACCCGCGGCAGGGAGAGGCTGACCTGATCGTGGCGAAGCACCGTAACGGGCCGACGGACACCATCACCGTGGCATTCCACGGGATGTTCTCGCGGTTCGTGGACATGCCGCAGTAAGGCGGGTGCCGCCCGCCAGCTGACAAGAGTGCCAGCCAGTGCAAGTAAGGACGGTCTGATGTCTCCTCGCAGCTACAACATCACCCTCGCCGTCCTCGGCGTGGCCAGCCTCTTGCTCGTCCCGTTCCTCGCGCAAGGGATGCTGCCGGCAACCGTCGGCACGGTTGCCCTCGTCGCGGTCGTCGTCTGGGTGCTCTACGGCGTCGTGAACTCCAAGTTCACGCAGCGCTCCAGCCACAAGTAGGCGCGTCGCACCACAGAACGACCCTCAGCCGGTTGGCCGAGGGTCGTTCTGCTGTGGACCGGGGTGCTGGGGCGAACCCATCCCACGCTGAGAGTTCACCGCCGACTTGGCCACATGGCCAAGTACGGCGTTACGGTCGGACCATGACCCTCCAGCAAGAGCACCGCAGCGTCGAGGAACGGCGCGAGCAGCTCGTCGACGCCGCGATCGCCGTCCTGCGCGACGGCGGCATCAGCGCCGTGACCACCCGCGCGGTCACCGCCCGCGCCGGTCTGCCGCACGGCGCCTTCCACTACTGCTTCGCATCGAAGGCGCCGCTCTTCCGTGCCGTGCTCGAACGCCAGCTCCGCACGGCCATGGCGGTCGCGTTCGCACCGCCGGTCACGCGGCTCGACCTGGAGGCCCGGATCGCCTCCGGCCTGTCGGCCCACCTCGCGCAGACGCGCGACGACCCAGCGACCGCACTCGCCGTCGTCGAGCTGGTCACCTACTCGCGACGCGACCCCGACCTGCAGGACCTCGCCGCCTGGGAGCAGCACGCGTACCTCGATGCGGTCCGCGAGCAGGTCGACGAGTGGACCGCGGAGGACGGCATCCGCTGGGCAGTGCCGGTCGAGCACGTCGTCCGGCTGCTCATCGCGACGGCCGACGGCATCAGCTCGACGTGGCTCGCCGACCGGGACGACAGAGCCGCACAGGCCACCGTCCGGGTCGCGGCACGGGCGATCGCGGCCCTGGCGGACGGGACCGGCGCATGAGGTGGCTGTTCCTCGGGACTGCGATCGTCGCCGAGGTCACTGGAGCGCTCTCGATGCAGGCTGCCGTCGACCAGCCCGGGTGGTACGCGCTCGTCGCCGTGGGCTACGTCGCCGCGTTCGCGATGCTGATCCTGGTGCTCCGCGCGGGGATGGCGGTCGGGGTCGCCTACGGCATCTGGGGAGCCTCCGGCGTCGCCCTGACCGCCGTGCTCGCGGCCGTGCTGTTCGGGCAGGCACTCACGCTCACCATGGTCGTCGGCATCGCGCTCATCGCTGCCGGGGTGCTGCTGGTCGAGATCGGTTCGCAGCGAGCGCTCGCCGCACGGAAGCGCCAGACGCCAGAGCGCGAGGCGTTCTGATGGCGTGGGTTCTGCTCGCCGTCGCGATCGTCTCCGAGGTCGGTGCCACGATCAGCCTCAAGCTCGCCACCGACGGCAAGAAGCTGTTCTTCGTGCCGGTCGTCCTGGGGTACCTCGTCGCCTTCAGCCTGCTCGCCATGGCCCTGACGCTCGGCCTGCCGATCGGTGTCGCCTACGGGATCTGGGCCGCGACCGGTGTTGCACTGACGGCGATCCTGGGGCGGGTGCTGTTCCGCGAACCGTTGACGTTGCTCATGCTGGGCGGCATCGCGCTGATCATCGCCGGGGTGTTCCTGGTCGAGCTCGGACACTGACCGGGGGCTGCGTCGAAACCGAACCTGCGCCAGAATCGCACCATGACCGACAACCGTGACGACCAGCCGCGTGTGATCGCCGTGAGCCGGGACGACGTCCATCGGTTCAGCAAGCCCGTGGTCGACGAGGTCACCTTGGTCGAGGGCTGGGGCATCGAGGGCGACGCCCACGCCGGGACGACCGTCCAGCACCGGTCTCGAGTCGCGCGTGACCCGTCCCAGCCGAACCTGCGGCAGGTGCACCTGCTCCACGCCGAGGTGTTCGACGAGGTCGCCGACGCCGGGTACCACCTCGAGCCGGGCCAGATGGGCGAGAACGTCACGACCCGCGGTGTCGACCTGCTCAGCCTGCCCACCGGCACGGTGCTGCACCTCGGCGACGAGGCGTGCGTCCGGGTGACGGGCCTGCGGAACCCGTGCCAGCAGATCAACGGGTTCGAACCGGGTCTGTTGCGTGAGGTGCTCGGGCGGGACGAGGACGGTGCGGTGGTGCGGAAGGGCGGCGTGATGAGCGTCGTCGTGACCGGCGGTGTCGTCCGGACGGGTGACCGCATCCGGGTCGAGCTCCCCGCCGGCGAGCAGCAGGCGCTCCAGCCGGTCTGACGAGCGCCTACTCCCCCGCCGCCGCGGCCTGCTGGTACAGACTCGTCGCCAGGTCGTTGAGCACCTCGTGCAGCTCGCCGCCGTGCGCGCCGTCGACCGCCCGGAGCATGGCGGCGTAGCGCTGCCGGTAGTCCGCGACGACGTCGTCGCCACTCGGCAGCAGCCGCAGCAACGACCCACGACGGTCGTTCGGGTTCGGCGCGCGCTCGAGGAGTCCGGCGGTGCTCATCCGGTCGATCATGTTCGTCACCGCGCCCGAGGTCAGGCCGAGGTAGCCGGCGACCTCCGTCGGCGTGGAGTACCCGGTGTCGCTGATGAGCACGAGTGCTCGCAGGGCGTTCTCGTGCACCCCGGCTCGGGCACTGAGCTGGTTCACCAGGCTCGCGTTCGCGCGCACGACAGCGGTGAACGCGGCCATCAGGTCGGCGGCGTCGTCATCGGGTGCGGCGGGGGTCACGGGGGGAATCCTTCCATGTCGGGAACCCGGGGGACAGGAGCGTCCCCCGCACTGGGGTAGGTGTGCGAGTGGCTAACTTGGTCAAGCGATGACTATCTTAATGATTGAAGCAAATCCGCCCGAGTGACTTGCTTCCCCCAACCACTGCGAACCACCGAACCGATGAGGTACACCGTGTCCACCAAGCTCCGCACCTCCGCGCTGAAGCGGATCCGTTTCGCCCCCGTGGCGCTCCTCGCCGGCATCTTCGCCGCCGTGCTCCTCTCCCTCTCGCTCACCGGCACCCTGTCCGGGTTCGCGGCGAGCATCACGAACAGCAGCAACACCGCCGCCAGCGGCACGCTGATCATGCAGGAGCAGAACGCCGGCGCGACCGTCACCTGCCTCAGCACCGACGGCGGCTCGGTCTCGACGAACTCCGCGACCTGCTCGACGATCAACAAGTTCGGCGGCAGCACGACGATGACGCCGGGCAACACGGTCAACACGGCGATCTCGATCAAGAACACCGGCACCGCTGCCGCGAGCACCTTCACCCTGACGCCGGGCAGCACGTGCACCCAGTCGAACAACGGCTCCTCGAACGGAACCGCGACCGACCTCTGCGCCAAGATGAACCTCGTCATCACCTCGGGCTCGACCACGGTCTTCAGTGGCACGCTCGCCAGCTTCAAGGGCGCCGCAGCGTCGGCCTTCACGATGCCCGCAGCTCCGGCCGCCGGTGCGTCGACGCCGTTCAACTTCGCGGTGACCCTCGACTCCTCGGCGGGCAACACGTACCAGGGCCTCGCAGCCTCGGTCCCCATGACCTGGACGTTCACGGCCTGATCCCGCTCCGGGCCGGCTCCCCCAGCCGTCCCGGGACGTCCCGTGACCCCAGACCGGCGACGCTCGACCGACCCCCTCCGGCCGAGCGTCGCCACCCCCGTTCCACCACGCGCAGTAGCCGAACCCCACCGAGCCGCAGGAGCACGACATGAGCCAGACCGCAGCGATCCCGCTCAGCGGCACGCTCGACCGTCCGGTCCTCCGCGGTCGCGCGGTCACCCGCTCCGAGACCGTCCTCGCCTGGTTGCTCGCCCTGGTCGCCGCCCTGCTGCTCACCGCCGCGGTGCTGTTCCTGTCCGCCGGTGGCCGCTGGTTCGTCGTCGAGACGCCCTCGATGGGTGAAGCAGCCCCGGTGGGGACCCTCGTGCTCGACCTGCCGGTCGACGTCACGACCCTGCGCGTCGGCGACGTCGTCTCGTTCGAGACCTCCGCCAACCCCGACGTCGTCTACACGCACCGCATCATCGCGATCGACGCCGACGGCGGCCTGCACACCCGCGGCGACGTGAACGGCGCGGTCGACCCGTGGACGCTGTCGCAGGCCGACGTGATCGGCACCCCGGCGCTCCTGGTCCCGCACCTCGGCTGGCTGTTCCGCGCCGCCCCGATCCTGCTCATCGGCACGTTGCTGATCCTGACCCTGACCAGTGCCTTCACCGACCGGGTCACCCGCACGTGCCTGCGGATCGCCGGCTCCGCCCTGACGGTCTCGTACGCCGCGTTCGTGCTCAAGCCGTTCGTCAACGTGACGACCATCACGAACACCTCGAGCCCGACGGGCGTCGAGGCCACCGTCATCTCGTCCGGCATCTTCCCGGTGCGCGTCGACGCCCACGGCGGCAACACCGTGCACCTGGTCGACGGTGAGGTCGGCCGCGTGGTCATCCACGAACTCACGAAGAACGGGCACTACCAGCTGACCTCGAACATCGACCTCGACCCGCTCGGGTGGGTGGCGCTGATCGCCATGTGCCTGGTGCCGCTCGTGGCCTGCCTGGCCGTCGGCCGCGTCGAGGCGGTGCGTCCCTCGTGATCCTCCGTCGCCTGCGTGACGGCCGCGTCGTCGCCCTCCTGCTCGTGGTCGCCCTGGCTGTCGTCGTCCTGCTGAACCAGTTCGCGCCGACGCGCTCCGCCTACAGCGCCACCGTCCGGAACGACACGAACACCGCCGCGACCGCCCCGTACTTCACCTGCACGGGCGCCGTCGGAGCCGACACCGCGAACGCCCTGTTCGCGTACCGGCTCACCGAGTCGACGAACGCGAAGACCGCCACGGACTGGTCGGGCCGCGGCGTGAACGGCACCTACCAGGGCGCGATGACGGCGGTCACGCCCGACCCGAACGCCTGCCCGCGCGACACCGGCAGTGCCTACGTGCTGAACGGCTCCACGAGCTACGTCTCCACCTCGCGCTCGTACGCCAACCCGACCACCTTCAGCGAGGAGGTCTGGTTCAAGACGACGGTCGCCGGTGGACAGCTCATCGGCTTCGGCAGCAGCCAGACCGGCGGGTCCGGGCAGCACGACCGGAAGCTCTACCTGAACACGAGCGGACAGCTCGTGTTCGGCGCCTACAGCGGCACGACCCAGGTCGTCTCGTCGCCGAAGGCCTACACCGACGGCGCATGGCACCACGCCGTGACGACGATGTCACCGGCCAACGGCATGCGCCTGTACGTCGACGGCACGCTGGTCGCGTCGAACGCGGCGTACAAGACGCCGGAGAACTACACCGGCTGGTTCCGGATCGGCTACGACACCATCGGCGGATGGCCGGGTTCGCCCGCCAACGCCTACTTCACCGGGTCCATGCGGTACGCGGCCGTCTACGGGACGGAACTGTCCGCCGCCCAGGTCGCCGCCCACGCAGCAGCCGGTCGCTGACGCGCCGCAGACCGGACGGGAGGCCCGTGGCGGGCCCGCCACGGGCCTCCCGTCCGATCCGGCTGACGTCGAAGACGTGAGCCGGGTCGCCGAAGCCGGTCAGGGTTCCAGCGTGCCGACGAGCGCCTGCTCGACGAGGCTGCGCAGCCACCGGTGCCCCTGGTCGGACGTGGAGCGCTGGTGCCAGGTCAGGACGACCGAAACCGCCGGCAGCTCGACGGGCGGCGTGAAGACCACGGTGTCGTCCGCGCGGACGGCACGTGACGCCACCGACGCCGGGATGACGACGACCGCGTCCGTCTCGCGCACGATCTCGACGGCGGCGCTCGTGGACGCGACCGACGCGACCACCGACCGTGACCGCCCGGTCGCGGCGAGCAGCTCGTCGATCCGGTCGCCGAACCGGCCGCGGCGGGAGACGACGACGTGCGGCACACCTGCCCACGCAGCCAGGTCGACGTCGGCGGTGCCCGAGGCCAGGAGCGGGTGCCCGCGGCGTGCCAGCCCGACCAGGGGGTCGGTCGCGATGTGCCGGTGGTCGATCTCGGCGGTCGCGGGCTCGGCGGAACCGATCTCCAGGTCCACGACGCCCCGCCGCAGGTCCGTGGTGTCGTCGTCCGGTTCGCCGAGGAACCGCAGGCCGACGCCAGGGGCGGCCCGGTGCGTGTGCTCGACGAGCCACGGGGCGAGCACGGAGACCAGGGCGTCGTGCGCACGGATCGTGAAGGTCCGGTGCAGGGCGCCGGCGTCGAAGGTCGTCTCGGGTGTCAGGACCTGCCGGCTGCGCAGCACGAGCGACCGGACCTCCTCGCGCATCGCGAGGGCGCGTGGCGTGGGCCGCATGACCCGGCCGCTGCGCACCAGGACCTCGTCTCCGACGGCGATCCGGATGCGGCCGAGCGCGCGGCTCATGGCCGGTGCCGACAGGTGCAGTCGGTCGGCGGCGCCCGTCACACTCTCCTCTTCGAGCAGGGCGTCGAGCGCGGTGAGCAGGTTCAAATCCAGTTGCACAAGACGCAATCTACCGGTGCGCGGAATGTACTGGCGCGCAATGACCGACGTTTATAGCGTTGCCCCCGGATCGACGGACCGCGTCGGCCGGGACAGGAGACGACCATGGACGACCACCAGCTGCTCGCCAGCGCGACGGAGGCGGTGACCGCGGCCGCGCAGGTGCTCCTCGAGCGCTTCTCGACCGCGAACCGGGTCGACGACGGGCGGTCGCTGCTCGCCGCGATCGACGCGAACGACGCGGCCTCGACGGCGGTGCTCCGACCGGCGCTCGAGCGCCTCCGGCCCGATGCGCAGTGGGACGACGACGAAGAGGGCGCCGGCACGCTCGGCCCGGGCGAATGGTGGGTGACCGACGCCGCCGAGGGCAACGTCAACCTGGTCCACGGATCCGCGAACTGGGGCGTGACCGCGACGCTCGTGCGCGACGACGTCCCCGTCCTGACCGCCGTGGTCCTGCCCGCACTCGACCAGGTGTTCACGGCCGTCCGCGGTGCCGGTGCGCGGTTGAACGGGACCCCGATCAGTTCCTCGCGGAAGACCGAGCTCGGAGCCGCCCTGGTCGGTACCGGTCAAGCGAAGCCGGGCGAGGCGCCGGCGGTTCGCCGCCGGATGAGCGACTCGATCGACCGGATGCTCGAAGCAGCACTTCTCGTGTCGGCCTCGGTCCCTGCGACGGTGCAGCTCGTCCAGGTCGCCACCGGGCACGTCGACGGCTTCTGGCAGTTCGGGCAGGTGCGGTCCGGCCTGGCTGCAGGAGCGCTCCTGGTGCACGAGGCGGGCGGTGCCGTCACCGACACGACCGGTGCCCCCTGGACGCTGGCGAGCGAGGACTGCATCGCCGCGGCGCCGGACCTCGCCCGCCCGATCGCAGCAGTGCTCACCCGTTGAGCCGCTGAGCCGCTGACCCCAACCCCTTGACCCACCCGTCGCACCTGACCACGAAGGACACCCCCATGACCACGACCACGACCATCTCCGTCCTCGGATCCGGACGTGTCGGGAGCACGCTCGCGCGCGGCCTCGTCGCCGCCGGCCACCCCGTCACCATCGGCGTCCGCGACCCCGAGTCCGTCCGGCCGCACTGGGCCGACACCGGGGTCGAGGTCGCCGACGTCGCGACCGCCATCCGGACCGCCGCGGTCGTGGTCAACGCCACACCGGGCGACACAACCCTGGAGCGGATGACCGCACTGCGGGCCGGATTCGCCGGACGGATCCTGCTCGATGTCTCGAACGCGACCACGCGGACCGCCGACGGGTTGCCGGGTGGACTCGCCTACCTCGACGGCAGCCTCGGCGAGCGGCTGCAGGCCGCCCTGCCGGAGACCCGGGTGGTGAAGAGCCTCAACACGATGCTGTTCTCGGTCATGACCGCGCCGGCGGCACTCGCCACCCCGCCGACCGCCTTCGTTTCCGGGGACGACGCCGCGGCGAAGGCCACGGTGGGCGACCTGCTTCGCAGCCTGGGTTGGCAGGACGGGTGGGTCGTGGACCTCGGCCCGATCGCCACCGCGTCCGGCCCGGAGTCGATGGCGCTGATGGTGCCGAGCCTGCTCGGCGCAATCGGTTTCGCGCCCTTCGCCCTGTCCGTCGCGCGCTGAGGACCGGAGGCGCGACCGGCGGCGACCACGGGGGTCCGGGGCGGGCGCACCAACCCCCGGATTCGGCACGACGAATACCGCTGATCAGGCCTTTTCGTCCTCGGAACCATGCCAGGATCGTCAGGTCCTGAGACGTCGGCGTCTCCGTCCGACCGTCTCGAAAGGCGCCGCCCCCATGTCGTTCTGGGCCCTCTTCCTCATCGCGCTCGGCGTCTCCGCAGACGCCTTCGCCGTCGCCCTCGGCAAGGGCCTGCACATGAAGCGCTTCGACGTGCGGCACGCGCTCGTCATCGCGCTGACGTTCGGTGCGTTCCAGGCGCTCATGCCCCTGCTCGGATGGCTGCTCGGTTCGGCGTTCGCGCAGTACATCGCCGCCTTCGACCACTGGATCGCGTTCGGGCTGCTCGCGCTGATCGGCGGCAAGATGCTGTGGGAGGCGTTCTCGAAGCACGAGGACACCGAGCAGGACACCGACCGTCTGCCGATCCGCGAACTCCTGGTCCTGGCGATCGCGACGAGCATCGACGCCCTGGCCGTCGGTGTCACGTTGGCGTTCCTGCCGGTGTCGATCGGCGGCGCGGTGCTGCTCATCGGTGTGACGACGGCAGTGCTGTCCTTCGCCGGCGTGGTCGTCGGGCGCCGCGTCGGAGCCCGGTTCGGCAAGCCGGCCGAGATCGCCGGCGGTGTCGTGCTCATCCTGATCGGCGTGAACATCGTGCTCGAGCACACGGGCATCATCGGCTGAGGCCGCGGTGTCGCGCCGCACGCGCCCGCGCCACCCGGCGCATGATGAACGCATGTCCCGCATCCTCGTCACCGGCTCGACAGACGGCCTCGGGCGGGCGACCGCCGACACCCTGCTCCGCGACGGGCACGACGTCGTCGTGCACGCCCGGAGCACGGCACGGGCGGAGGCAGTCGCCGACCTGCTCGACCGTGGTGCCACGCTCGTCGTCGCCGACCTGTCCGACCGCGACGCCGTGATCGCCGCTGCGCGCGACCTCGACGCCGGCGACCCGATCGACGCGGTCGTGCACAACGCCGGCGTGATCTCCGGCCGTGCGCTGATCCCGGTCAACGTCGTCGCGCCGTACCTGTTCACCGCGCTGCTCCACGCGCCGACCCGGCACGTGTACCTGAGCAGCGGGATGCACCGCGGCGGCCGGCCCCGACTGGACGGCGTCGACTGGGACGGCACCGCGGAGACGAACACCTACTCGGACACCAAGCTCTTCGTGACCGCGCTCGCCGCCGAGGTCGCGGCGCGCCGGCCCGGGGTCCTGAGCAACGCCGTCGACCCGGGTTGGGTCCCGACCAAGATGGGCGGCGCGGGGGCGTCGGACGACCTCGAGCTCGGGCACCGTACCCAGGAAGCCCTCGTGACCGACCCCGACGCAACCCTCAGCGGTGGTTACTGGTTCCACGGAAAGCGGCAGGAGCCGCACCAGGCGGTTGCTGACCCGCAGTTCCGCCGCCAACTCGTCGACGCCCTGGCGACGGCGACGGGCATCACCCTCTGAAGCAGGACAGGAGCACCATGTCGACGGTCAGGGTCCACAACTTCGCGATCTCGCTCGACGGGTACGGCGCCGGAGCCGACCAGTCGATCGACCGGCCGTTCGGGCACGCCGACGGCCGACTCATGGGGTGGTTCGCCGCCACGGCCACCTTCCGCGCGATGCAAGGAGCGTCCGGCGGGACCACCGATGTCGACGACGAGTTCGCTCGCGCCTGGGGACCGGAGATCGGTGTCGAGATCATGGGGCGGAACAAGTTCGGACCCCAGCGCGGACCGTGGCCCGACGACGGCTGGACCGGGTGGTGGGGCGACGAACCACCGTTCCACACGCCCGTGTTCGTGCTCACCCACCACCCGCGCGAGCCCCTCGAGATGGCGGGCGGGACGACCTTCCACTTCGTCGACGCCACCCCGGCGGAAGCGCTCGAGCTCGCCCGCCAGGCCGCACCGGGCCGCGACGTACGGATCGGCGGCGGGGTCGAGACAGTCCGCGAGTTCCTGCAGGCCGACCTGGTCGACCACCTGCACCTGGTCGAGGTGCCGATCGTGCTCGGCCGCGGCGAGCGGCTCTGGGACGGACTCGAGGGGATCGAGGAGCGCTTCGCCGTCGAGACGGTCGCGTCGCCGTCGGGGGTCGTGCACCGCACGTTCACGCGCGTGGCGCGCTGACCGCAGGGCGGGCACTGAACGCAGGGGGCGGCGGACGGGAGGAACGGTGCGGGCCCGCCACGGGCCTCCCGTCAGCACTGCGCGCCACGTCGACGGCCGCCGGCCGGGTCCCGGGGTTCTCCTGCGGATGGCAGGATGGGTCGACCCCATCGCCGACCAGATCCGGAGTGTGCACGTGACACAGGTCCCAGGTCGGCGTGAGCGGAACCGGCAGGACAAGCTCGACCGGATCACGGCTGCTGCCGGCGAACTGTTCGCCGAGCACGGCGTCGACGAAGTGACAACCCAGCAGATCGCGGAGCGCGCGGACATCGGAGCCGGCACGCTCTTCCTGTACGCGAAGACCAAGGGCGAGTTGCTGCTGCTGGTGCAGAACGCGAAGTACGACGAGGCCCTCGCGCAGGGCCGTCGAGCTGCTGAGGCGACCGACGACGTGCTCGATGCGGTGCTCGCGCTCGTGACGCCGATCGTCGCCTGCAACCGGGTGCAGGTGTCCAACGGGCGGACCTACCTGCGGGAGATGGCCTTCGGGGACCCTGGCGAGCCGCATCATGCGCGAGCGCTCGCGATCTCGGGGATGACCGAGCAGGCGATCGCGGCGATCCTGATCGACCGCTGTGGTCTCGACGACGCACGGGCCGCGATGCTCGCGCACGTGGTCTCGGCGGTGGTGTTCGTCACCATGGTGTCGCACGTCGACCCCGAGACCAGCGTGGCGAGCGTCGTCGAGTCGATCCGGGCGCAGCTCGGGGCGGTCCTGCCGCGCTGAGCCGGACTCCCGTCAGGCGACGGTGACGACGGTCTTGCCGCGCACGCGGCTCGTCCCGATCGACGCGAGCGCTTCGGGGGTCTGGTCGAAGGCGAACGTGGCGCCGACCACCGGGCGGATCGCGCCGGCCTGCACGAGGTCGGCGATCTGCTGGAGCTGCGCGCCGTCCGCTCGCATGAACAGGAACTCGTACGTGACCCCGAGTCGCTTCGCCTGCGCGCGGACCCCGCGGCTGATGCCGGCGATGACCAGTCGGATCACCGGGCCCAGCCCGGCCTCCTTCGCGAAGGCGGGGTCAGGGGTGCCGTTGATGCTCACGACCTTGCCGCCGGGGCGCAGCACGCGCAGGGACTTCTCGAGGTTCTCGCCGCCCAGACTGTCGAGGACGAAGTCGTAGTCGGACAGTTCCTGCTCGAAGTCCTGGGTGCGGTAGTCGATCACCACGTCGGCACCGAGCTCGCGGACGAAGTCGGCGTTGGCGGCCGACACCGTGGTGGCGACGTGGGCACCGAGGTGCTTGGCGAGCTGGATCGCGATCGTCCCCACGCCACCGGAGCCCGCGTGGACGAGCACCTTCGTGCCCGGTCCGACCCTGCCCTTCTCGACGAGCGCCTGCCACGCGGTCAGGGCGACGAGCGGCATCGAGGCAGCCTCGGCTGCGCTCACGTTCGACGGCGCGCGGGCGACGTCGGCTTCGTCGATGGCGATGCGCTCGGCGAACGTGCCGATGCGGTGGTCACGGGGGCGGGCGAAGACCTCGTCGCCGGGCTTGATCCGTCGGACGCCTGCGCCGACCGCGATCACGGTGCCGGCGACGTCGTGGCCGAGGACGAGCGGGGTCTTGTACGGCAGGATCAGCTTGAACTCGCCCTGGCGGATCTTCTCGTCGAGCTGGTTCAGGCCGGCGGCGGCGACGGCCACGAGGACGTCGTGGTCGCCGACGACCGGTTCGGGGACGTCAGTCTCGCGGAGGGGCTGCTTGTACTGGTCGAACGCGAAGGCGCGCATGGTGGTGCTCCTGAGGGTCGATGAGAAGACTCAATTCTGAGTGCACTCAGTAACCGATGTCAATCGGTCGACGTTGGGCCACCCGCACGAGGAGGGACTACCGTCGACCGCAGGTGACCCAGGCCCCCGGCTGCCGGCACGATCTCCTCGTCCGATGCCGACCGGAAACGCCATGTCCTCCTCGCAGACCGATCTCCCACACCAGCACGACCCGACGAGCTGGACCGCGCTCGAGGTCGGCCGGTGGGAAGCCCGCTCCGGCCGGTCCCACATCGGAACAGTCGTCTTCACGAACCGGTACGAAGTCCGTGGGTGGTCGGGCGAGGTCTTCGGCGACCACACGAGCCTGGAGAGCGCGAAGGCACAGGTCGAGGCGATGGCGCGGTGGAGCCTCGGTGAGCGACCGTGGTCACCCGACGGAGTCGACTGATCAGTCCATCGCGTCGTCGTAGATCCCGATCAGGCGGTCGAGGAACGCCTGCACCGTGGCGCGCTCGCTGTCGTCCATGTCGGCGACGACGTCCTCGATCCCCTCGATCAGCGGCAGCACCAGGTCGTACGCACGATCGGACGACCGCTCGGCTGCGGTGACCACGATCTTCCGGCCGTCGCTGGGGTGCCGCTCGCGCGTGACGTGGCCGGCGGACTCGAGTCGGTTGAGCACGAGGGTCATGGCGGCGGTGGAGATCTCCAGTCGCCGCGCGAGCTCGGTCGGGGTGGACCGTCCGTGGGTGATGAGGTGGTCCATCGCCTCGAGCCCGGCCGCGTCGACGTCGAGTGTCCGGGCGAGGTGTCGCTCGAAGCGCTGCTGCCGCACCCCGACCTGCTGCACCCGTGCGCGGATGTCGTCGTCGGGCAGCGGTCGCCCGTCGCGACGGGCGGCTTCGCGGTCGCGTCGGTCCTCGCGGTCGCGTCGATCTTCGCGGTCGCTCCGGGCGTCGCGGTCTCGTCGTCCGTCGGTGGGCGCTGTCGGTTCGTCGTGCGGCACGAGGTCGATGGTAGTCGTGTAGATTGCCAATCTCATTGGTAATCAAGATTCGAGGCAACATGTCGACCGACCGCAAGCGCGTCCTCATCTCCGGTGCGAGCATCGCCGGACCCGCCCTGGCCTACTGGCTGCACCGGTACGGCTACGACACGACGATCGTCGAGCGCGCGCCGGAGCTCCGGACCGGCGGCCAGAACGTCGACGTGCGGGGCGCCGGGCGCGAGGTCTCGCGGCGGATGGGGATCGAGGACGACATCCGTGCCGCCACGACCGGTGAGGTCGGCACGCGGTTCATCGGCCGCTCCGGTTCGGTCATCGCGGAGTTCCCGGCCGGAACCACGGACTCGGGCGGCGCCACGGCGGAGCTCGAGATCCTGCGCGGTGACCTCGCGCAGCTGCTCGTCAGCCGGACCACCGACACCACCGAGTACCGGTTCGGCGACCGCATCACCGGCATCGCGGACAACGACGGCGGCGCCGGCGACGGCGCCGGCGACGGCGTGACCGTGCAGTTCGAGCACGCCGCCGACGAGCGGTTCGACCTGGTGGTGGCGGCGGACGGCATCGGGTCGAGCACCCGGCGACTGGTCTTCGGCGACGAGCCCGAGATCCGGTCCCTCGGCCTCGAGACCTCCTACGCAACGATCCCCCGCACCGACGCCGACGACGACTGGTGGCGCTGGTACAACGCACCGGGTGGGCGATCGGTGACGCTGCGCCCGGACCCGCACGGCACGATCCGGGCGACGCTGTCGTTCGTGACCGATCGGACACGGGAGCGCGCCGGCTCCGAGCGACGGTCGATCGAGGAGCAGCGCCGCCGACTGCACGAGGTCTTCGCCGATGCCGGCTGGGAAGCACGTCGTGTGCTCGCAGGCATCGACGCCGCCGACGACCTGTACTCCGAGTCGATCGGGCAGGTCCGTGCGCCGCGGTGGTCCGAGGGTCGGGTCGCGCTCGTCGGCGACGCCGCGTACTGCGCCTCACCGGTCAGTGGCATGGGCACGAGCCTGTCGCTCACCGGGGCGTACGTGCTGGCCGGTGAACTCGCCGCACACGTCGACCACCGCGATGCACTCCGGGGCTACGAGCGCATCATGCGGCCGTACGTCACCCAGGCGCAGCAGCTGCCGCCGGGGGTGCCGCGGGTCGCGAACCCGAAGAGCCGGCTCGGGATCGCCGCGTTCGGTGCTGCGGTTCGGGTCGCCTCCACCCCGTTCATCGGTCGGCTCGGCGACCGCTTCTTCACGCCGCCGGCGGACGCGATCGACCTGCCGGACTACGCACACCTCGGCTGACGTGCCACCTACAGGAGCCCGGTCAGGACGCCGCCGTCAGCCCGGATCGCGGCGCCGTTCGTCGCGGAGGACAGCGGGCTCGCGAGGTAGGTGACGAGCGCCGCGATCTCGGCCGGGTCGATGAAGCGCTCGAGCAGGCTGGTCCGGTTCTGACCGATGATCGCGGCCTGCATCGCCTCGACCGGAAGAGCCTGCGCCTCGGCGATCGCCTCGACCGTCGTCGCGACACCGTCGGAGTACGTGGGACCGCCGAGGACGGTGTTGATCGTGACCGAGGTCCCACGTGTCTGCTTCGCGAGTCCGTTCGCGAGCGCGATCACCGCGGCCTTGGTCACGCCGTAGTGCACCATGTCCGCGGGGACGTTCACGCCGGACTCGCTGCCGATGAACACGATGCGACCCCACCCGCGTTCGAGCATCCCGCCGAGCAGGTGCCGCGACAGGCGGACCCCGCTCATCACGTTGACCTCGAAGTACCGGGACCAGTCCTCGTCGGCGATCGACTCGAAGGCGGCGAGGCCGAAGAGTCCGACGTTGTTGACGAGGACGTCGACGTCATCGAGGGACCCGAGCAGTCGGGTGACGTCGCCCGGGTCTCCGAAGTCGGCCGCGATGCCGGACACCGTGGTTCCCGGCTGGTCACGCCGCAGGCGATCGACGGCTGCTTCGACCCGGGCGTCCTCCCGGCCGTTGACGATCACGCGCATGCCCTCGGCCGCGAGTGCGGAGGCGATCGCGTACCCGATGCCCTGCGTCGATCCGCTGATGAACGCCGTTCTGCCTCGGAGTTGCAGGTCCATGGATCCTCCTTCGTCGTCCCGCGTCACTCGACCCGGTGACTTGCTTGAGCAAGTCACCGTACGGCCGTTTACTTGCTCAGGCAAGTCACCGGTCGTACGATGCCGTGATGGCACCGCCCGATGAACCACACGGCCTGCGCGGCGAACGACTCGAGATCTGGGCAGCCGTGGCGACGATGCTCGAACGGCTCCCGGTCGCCCTGGACGCCCAACTCCAACGAGACAGTGGCCTCACGCACTTCGAACTCGGGGTCCTCACCGCCCTCGACGCCGCGCCGGACAGGACCCTGCGGATGAGCACGCTCGCCGGGTACGCGAGCTCGACGCTCTCGCGACTGTCCCGCGCGGTGACTCGGCTCGAGGCGAAGGGGTGGGTGCGCCGTGTGGTCGACCCGACGGACGGCCGCTTCACCCTCGCGGTCTTGACGGATGACGGGCACGGCAGGGTCCTCGAGTCGACGCCCGCGCACCATGCCCTGGTCGAGCGCCTGGTGTTCGACACGCTCACCGAAACCCAGACGCGGCAGCTCGGGGTCATCGCGCGGAGCATCGGCGACGCAGTGGACGCAGCTCCGGCGTGGACGCCGCCCAGGGCTCGCCAGCCGTGACCGGACCGACACGTCCGGGCCGCACCACGCTGGTGCGGTAGGTTCCTGCCCAACGCATTCCGGACGCGAGAGAGGGGACGCGGATGGCCCAGGGACACCGCTCGCCCCCCACGATGAGCGACGTCGCAGCCGTCGCGGGCGTCTCGAAGAAGACCGTCTCGAACGTCCTCTCCGGCTACGAACACGTCTCGGCCCGCACCCACGACCGGGTGATGGCTGCGGTGGACGAACTCGGCTACGAGCTCAACGTCTCGGCCCGGAACTTCCGCGCCGGCCGGTCGAAGGTCATCGGCCTGGCGGTGCCGGAGCTACGGCAGGCGTACTTCGCCGAACTCGCCGACGCCGTCATCCGCGCCGCCGGTGCCGTGGGCTACACGGTGCTCATCGAGCAGACCGCGAGCGGTGTGCGCGAGGCGGACGCGATCACCCGGATGCGCGAACACTCGATCGACGGCATCATCTACAGCCCGCTGACGGTGCGGTCGAGCGATGCTCCTGCGCTCGAGGTGAAGTTCCCCCTCGTGGTGCTCGGCGAGCCGATCCCGGACAGCCCGGTCACGTTCATCACGATGTCGAACGCGGACGCGCTGCACGACGCGACCGCGCACCTGCTCGACGCGGGCCGTCGTTCGATCGCCTTCATCGGTTCCGAACCGTCGGGGCCGGTACGGACGGCGCAGGAGCGGCTCCGCGGGTACCGCGAGGCGCTCGCCGAGCACGGCGTGGCGTTCCGACCCGAACTCGTCGTCCCCACGGCGCTCTGGCACCGGGCCGAGGGGGCAGCGGCGGCGCGGGCGCTGCTCGACTCCGGCGTCGAGGTCGACGGGATCGTCTGCTGCAACGACGCCCTGGCGCTCGGGGCGATGAGCGCGTTGCAGCTCGCCGGTCGGACCGTGCCGGACGACGTCGCGGTCGTCGGCTTCGACGACATCGAGGAGTCGGCGTACGCGACGCCCGCGCTGACCACGGTGTCGGCCGACCTGGACCGGGTCGCGGCGACGGCGGTCGGGGTCCTCGTCGAGCAGCTCGAGGAGGACGCGGCCGTCGGTCCGGGCGTGCTGCGCTCGCCGCATGCCCTGGTCGTGCGGGCGTCGTCGGCGCCCGTCGTCGTGGAACGCACGGTCTCCGCCTGAGGTCTTGACCTGCCCGTCGAGCACGGACTACTGTCCAGATTTACACCGGTGTAAATCCGGCATGGACGAGGTTCCGCACACCGAAGTGCGGGACGGATGGCAGGTTTTCGATGAAGAAGCACATCGCGGTCGTCGCGCTCGCAACAGCGGCGGCGATCTCCCTGGCCGGATGCGCCGGCTCCCCCGGATCGTCCGCGAACGCCCACGTCGACCTGACGTTCTGGCACGGGTACACCGAGGCCGACGGCAAGGTCCTGGACGGCATCGTCAAGGACTTCAACGAGTCGCAGGACAAGGTCACGATCACGACCCAGACGAAGACGTGGGCGGTCATCGACGACACGATGCTCCCCGCGCTGACGGCGAAGAAGGGCCCGGACATCGTCGCGATGACCTCGGACCGACTGCCCGTCTACGCCGAGAAGAAGGCCCTCGTCGACCTGAGCGACTTCTACGACGACGACACCAGCAACACCGGCGAGCTCAAGGAGCAGGCCGTCGCGATGGAGCAGGTCGACGGCAAGGAGTACGGCGTCCCGAGTGGCTTCGTGCCCCTGTCCGTGATCTACAACAAGAAGCTCTTCGCCGAGGCCGGCATCGACGCGTTCCCGACGACGTGGGACGAGTGGGTCGCCGACGCGAAGAAGCTGACGAAGGACGAGAACGGCGACGGCACCCCGGAGCAGTACGGGCTCGTGCTGCCGGACCACCAGACGGTCGGCAACGGCATCTGGCCGAGCCTGTTCGCCGGCAACGGCGGCTCGATCACGAACGACGCCGGCACGAAGTCGACCATCGACTCCGCTGCGAACGTCGAGACGCTCGAGTACTGGGCGAAGGCGATCCGGCAGGACAAGATCTCGCCGACCGGTGTCGACGGCATCGCGGCCGACAAGCTCTTCACCGCCGGCAAGACCGCCATGGAGATCGGCGGCCCGTGGATGGCCGGCGTCGCGAAGGCGTCCGACATCGACTACGGGATCGCCGCGATCCCGGCCGGGCCGAAGGCGCAGGTGGCCTCCGCCATCGGCATCTCGCTCGGCGTGACCGCACAGACCGACGACCCGAAGCAGGCCGCTGCCGAGGACTTCCTGCGGTACTTCAACGAGAAGAACGTCGCGACCAAGTGGGCGCTCGGGTCGGGTTGGCCGTCCCTGCGCACCGACGTGACCGCCGCCGACGTCGACGCGAACCCCACCGTCGCGGCGCTGACCGGTCTGCCCGGCACGACGATCCCGCTCCTCCCGGGCGTCGTGAACAGCGGTGACGTGCTCACCGCGCTCGACACCGCGACGCAGAAGTCGATCGCGGGCGGCGACCCGGAGTCGCTCCTCGGCACCGCAGACACCGACGTGCAGTCAGCCCTGAAGTAGAGGACCACGATGACCACGCAGCAACTCGGCCGACGCCGTCGGTACCGACCCCCGGGACAGCTCGGCGGCCGGACGCCCCTGAACGGGACCTTCCGCCGCCGTGCGACCGTCGTCGGCTTCCTCGCACCCGCGATCGTCATCCTCGGGGCGTTCGTCCTGTGGCCGATGCTCTCGGCACTGCGGCTGTCCTTCACGGACGCCAGCGGCTTCGGTGACCCGAGCTGGGTCGGCTTCGCGAACTACGTCCGGGTCTTCACCGACCCGGACGTGGTCCGCTCGATCGGCAACACGGCGCTGTACTCGGTGCTGTTCACCCCGGTCGCGATCGCCGTGGCGCTGGTGCTGGCCCTGGCGCTCAACCACCCGGCGTTGCCGTTCCGCGGCTTCTTCCGCTCGGCGCTGTTCCTGCCGTTCATCGTGTCCCTGGCGGTCGCCGCGTTCGCGTGGTCGTACCTGCTCGACCCGCAGATCGGCCTGCTGAACCACTGGCTCCAGGTGGGCGGCATCCGGCTCGGCAACGTCCTGCAGGACCCGACGCTCGCCATGCCGACCGTGGTGCTCGTCGCGGTCTGGAAGAACTTCGGCTTCTACATGGTCATCTTCCTGGCGGGGCTGCAGGAGATCCCGACCAGCCTGTACGAGGCGGCGCAGCTGGACGGCGCGAACGGCCGCCAGCGGTTCGCGAACGTGACGTTCCCGATGCTCAGCAACACCATGGCGTTCGTCGTCATCGTCGCGCTCATCGCCGCACTGCAGGCGTTCGACCAGATCTACGTCCTGACCGGCGGCGGGCCGTACCGGTCGACCGAGACGATCGTCATGCAGATCTACCAGTCCGGGTTCAAGGACCTCGACCTCGGCTTCGCGTCCGCACTGGCGTACGTGCTGCTCATCGCGACCCTGCTGCTGAGCCTCGTGCAGTTCCTGTTCTTCGGCAAGCGCGGAGAGGACACCGCATCATGACCGCACTCCCCCGTCCGGCCACCGCGGTCCGGCGCAGGACCGTGGCCCGGCGCCCACCGTCGATGCGCTGGCTCGGCTTCGCCGCGGTGCTCATCGTCACCCTCGCGGTGCTGCTCCCCGTGCTCGTCATCGTGTTCACGGCGTTCAAGCCGGCGAGCGAGGTGAACGCCTACCCGCCGACGCTGTTCCCGCACACGTGGACGCTCGACAACTTCCGGGCGATCTTCACGCAGTTGCCGTTCGGCCGGCTCATCCTGAACAGCTTCGCCTTCGCCGGCGGGGTGACGGTCTTCGCGCTGGCGTTCGACGCGCTCGCCGCCTACGCGCTGGCCCGGCTCGACTTCCGGGGCAGCAAGGTCCTGCTCATCGTGATCATCGCCAGCCTGATGATCCCGTTCCAGGCCACCCTGATCCCGATCTACCAGCTCGTGTCCGACCTCGGGTGGGTGAACACCTTCGCCGGCCTCATCGCACCACGGGCGGCGGACGCCTTCGGCATCTTCTTCCTCCGGCAGTTCTTCGTGTCGCTCCCCCGCGACCTCGACAACGCGGCGCGCATCGACGGTGCGTCCGAGTGGCGGATCTTCCGGAGCATCATCCTGCCGAACGCCGTACCGGCACTGCTCACCCTCGGCATCTTCACCTTCGTCAACAACTGGAACGACCTGCTCTGGCCGCTGGTGTTCACCACCGACCAGGACATGGGGACCATCACCTCGGGGCTGACCCTGCTGACCGGACCCGGCGGCATCATCCCGCAGGGCGTGATGATGGCCGGCGCCCTGATCGCCGTGCTGCCCCTCGCCGTCATGTTCCTGCTCGTGCAACGCCGCTTCATCGAGAGCGTCGCCAGCACCGGGCTCAAGTGACGACGACCTCGCGCGGTCCCCTCGGGGGCGCGCCCACCACGAAACGAGACACCATGCACTGGTCCGACGACGGACGGCTGCACTTCGCCCTGGGCATCGAGGACACCTTCGTCCCGCAGGCCCGCCCGGGCGAGCGCCCCATCGACGAGTACGAACTCACCGACCACTACCGGCAGTACGCCGCCGATCTCGGCCTGGCCGTCGACGTCGGCGCCGAGCTGCTCCGCTGGGGCGTGCCCTGGTACCGGGTCGCCCCCGAGCACGGTGTGTGGGACTGGTCGTGGGTCGACGATGTCATGCAGCGCTTCCGTGAGACCGGCCTGCGGCCCGTCATCGACCTGCTGCACTACGGCACACCGCTCTGGCTCGACGGTCAGTTCGCGAACCCCGACTACCCGGCGCACGTCACGGAGTACGCCGCCCGGTTCGCCGCCCGGTACGGCGACGTCGCGACCGACTACACGCCCGTCAACGAGCCCGTCATCCACGCCCTGTTCTCCGGCGAGTACGGGTACTGGCCCCCGTACCTGACCGGTGCCGAGGGTTCTGCCCGGATCGCCTCGGCGCTGGCCAAGGGGTTCGTCTCCACCCAGCACGCGATCGCCCGTGAACTCGGTGACGCCGCCACCTTCGTGCACGTCGACGCCGGCATCCGGTACGTCGGCGACGTCGATGCCCCCGAGCACCGCGACACCGTGGCGCGGCTCCGAGCCCAGACGTTCCTGGTCGAGGACCTCGTGACCGGCGGCGTCGACGACCACCACCCGCTCGTCGGACGGCTGCGCTCCGGCGGGGTCACCGACGCGGACCTGGACTGGTTCCGCCAGCACGCTGTCCGGCCGGACGTGATGGGCGTCAACTACTACCCCCTGCACTCCACCGAGGTCTTCGAGGCCGGCGTCCACCACGGCGGCGGCTTCGCGGACCCGCGTCCGTACCGGGACACGGGGGCCGAGGGGCTCCGCGACGTGCTGACGACGTACGCCGAGCGGTACGGCGCCCCGGTCATGCTGACCGAGACGTGCGTCACCGGGTCCGTCGACGAACGCATCGGCTGGCTCGACGATTCCGTGGCCGCCGTGCACGAGCTCCGTGCCGAGGGCGTCCCGGTGGTCGGGTACACCTGGTGGCCGCTGTTCGACATGTACGAGTGGACCTGGCGGCACACGGACGCACCCCGCCAGGAGCACCTGCTCACGATGGGCCTCTTCGACCTCGTCGAAGACGGCGACGGCGGGCTCGACCGCCGTCGCAACCCGGTCGCCGACGCCTTCGCCGCGCATGCGCGGCAGGAACGGGCCGTGGCAGCGGCCCTTGCGGCGACCACCTGACAGACGGGAGGCGCGGGTCGGGTCGGTCCCGTGCCTCCCGTCCGCCCCGCACCACGTCTCAGGCCGCGACCGCTCCGTCTGCCGGCTCGCGCAGGGCCGGGCAGTGCTCGGCAGTCGGGTGCTCGCTGATGGCGATGACCTCGTCGAGCCGGCCACGCGCGGCCTCGAGCTCCGCCATCTGCGCCGTGATCCGGTCGCGCTCGGCGACGAGCAGCGCGAACGACTCCGGCGTCGCGTGCCCGCTGTCCACGCACGGCAACAGCTGCACGATGGTGCGGCTCGGCAGACCGGCGGCGAACAGCTGCTGCACGAGCTGGACGCGCTCGACCGCCGGGGTGTCGTAGACGCGCTGCCCGCTGGTGGTCCGCGACGCGGTGAGCAGTCCCTGCTCTTCGTAGTACCGCAGCGAGCGCACGCTGGCGCCCGTCTCCGCGGCGAGGTCGCCGATCCGCATGCGGTCTCCGATCCGGGGCTTGCCCCTGACATGGATGTGAGGTCTTAGCGTAACCGAGCCGCTGCGGGAGACACCCGCGCGGCAGGAGGAGACACCATGGACATCGCTGGATCGGTCGCACTCGTCACCGGCTCGAACCGGGGCATCGGACGCCGCTTCGCCCTGCAGCTGCTGGAGCGCGGCGCCACCAAGGTCTACGCGACCGCACGCCGACCCGAGCTCGTGGACATCGAGGGCGTCGTGGCGCTGCCGCTCGACATCACCGACCCGGCGTCGGTCGAGGCGGCGGCGGCAGCCGCCGGCGACGTCACCCTGCTCGTGAACAACGCGGGCATCTCGACGACGGGCTCGCTGCTCACCGACGACCTCACGGACGCGCGCCGCGAGATGGACACGCACTACTGGGGGAACCTCGCGATGATCCGGGCGTTCGCACCGGTGATCGAGCGGAACGGCGGCGGCGGCATCGTGAACGTCCTGTCCGCACTGTCCTGGTTCGTCTACCCGGGATCCGGCGCGTACGCGGCGGCGAAGGCCGCCGAGTGGAACCTGACGAACGCCGTCCGGTTGGAGCTCGCCGGCAAGGGGATCAGCGTGCAGGGGCTGCACCTCGGGGCGGCGGACACGGACATGATGGACGGCTACGAGGGGCCGAAGGTCGACCCGGCCGACGTGGCGCGGGCCGCGCTGGACGGCGTCGAGCGGGGTGCGGCCGAGGTCGTCGTCGACGAGTGGAGCAGCGCGGTGAAGGCGTCGCTGTCGCAGGACCCGTCGGCGTTCTACGCGCAGTTCGCCTGAGCAGGGTGACGCCGGGGCGTGGTGGAGCCCCGGCGTCGGGCCGCGGCTGGGAGTGCTCACATCCGCGGGTCCCACACTGACGCCACGGTGTCGCCGTACCGAGTCCGAGATCCTCTCGAGCTCCCGCGGGGATCCGCCAAGGGAGTCATCATGACGGACCAGTCCGAGGCGGCCTCGACGCCGCTCGCGCTCACGAGTGTGGTGGCCTCCGGCCTGCCCACCGAGCTCGGCAAGCCCACGGCGGCGAAGTACTACGACGTCCCGGCGGTGTTCAACCGCCGACCCGACGCAGCCGAGATGGCCGGCCTCCGCGGTGCCGACGGACACGCGCAGCTCGTGACGGCCGGCTACCCCGACGTCACGCTCGACGTGCAGGACCGTCGTCTCGTCATCGGCAACACGAACCTCGGACAGCTCGAACGCGGTCTCGCCACGGTGGTGGCGACGATCGTCGACGTCGTGAGCCGGGCGTCGTTGTTCGACAAGGAGCAGGTCCGTGACGCAGCGCGCATCGAGTTCGACGACCGCACGGCCCGGGCCCGCGAGGTCACGCGAGCGGCGGAGCGGATCCACTTCGTGCCGGAGCCGTCGCGCGTCAGCGCGGGCTGACCGTGTCCGCGCGGGTCGACGTGCCCGGCGGGCGACGCCAGCGGGGCACTGCGCTAGCGTTGCAGCACGCGGGGACCGGATCAGCCCCGTGTTCACGGACCCGGATGGTTTCCTCGCGATGAACGACTTCACGACGGCAGTCTCCGCACTGCAGGCCGCACCCGACGGCACCGACATGTGCCCGCCGTTCCTGACGACGCTGCCCGTGACCGGGGTCGGCATCTCCACCCTCGGCAACCCACTCGGGTCGGCGACGGTGTGCGCGAGCGACGCGCGCGCCGCGCGGATCGACGAGATCCAGTTCGACCTCGGCGAGGGCCCGTGCTGGCAGGCGTTGACGACCCGCCGCCCGGTCCTGGAGTCCGACCTGTCCGGCACGACGAACACCGACTGGCCCCTCGCGCTCGAGGAACTCCTGCGCGCCGGGGTCGGGGCGGTGTTCTCGTTCCCGATGCGCATCGGGACGATCCCCGTCGGCGCCGTCGACCTGTCCGTGGACAGCGAGCGCACCCTGACCGTGGGGCAGATCCGCGGCGCCGTGGAGCTCACCGAGGTCGCAGCCCGTCGGGTGCTCCGTGGTGCGTTGCTCGCCGCGGCCGCCGACGGCCGTGCCGACATGGGCACCAGCCGCTACTCCCGACGAGAGGTGCACCAGGCGACCGGCATGGTCGCAGCACAGCTCGGGGTGGACGTCACCGACGCCCTCCTCGTGCTGCAGGCGCACGCCTTCGCCACCGAACGCACCGTCCGCGACGTCGCCACCGACGTCATCGCTCGCCGCATCGACCTCGCCCGGCCGTACGGTTCCGAGAACTGAGGAGCACGCACCATGGCACCGACCCGCGAGCGCCGGCTCATCGACACCTTCGTCACGCTGACCGACACCCTCGTCGACGAGTACGACGTCGTCGACCTGCTGCAGAACCTGGTCGACAGCGTCGTCGACATCTTCGACGCCTCGGCGGCCGGCATCCTGCTGGCCAACCAGCACCAGGAACTCGAGGTCGTGGCGTCGACCAGTGAGCGTTCCAGCTTCGTCGGACTCCTGCAGCTCGACGCCGGCGAGGGGCCGTGCGTGGAGTGCTTCGCGACCGGTCGTCCGGTGTCCGTCAGTGACCAGGCGGAGATGCAACGCCGGTGGCCGACGTTCGCGGCCGCGTCCGCCGAGTCGGGGTACGCGTCGGTGCACGCGATCCCGATGCGGTTGCGGGACACCACGCTCGGGTCGCTGAACCTGTTCCGCGAGACCGAGGGGGCGCTGAACCGCGACGACGCCGTGGCTGCACAGGCCCTGACCGACGTCGCGACCATCAGCATCCTGCAGCAGCGGACCCTGCAACACGCGGCGCTGACGCAGGCGCAGTTGCAGCGAGCCCTCGACAGCCGGGTCGTGATCGAGCAGGCGAAGGGCTTCGTCGCGTACACGCACTCGGTCGACACCGAGGCGGCGTTCGAACTGCTGCGGCAGTACGCGCGGTCGAACCAGGAGCGCCTCGCCGACGTCGCCCGAGCCATCGTCGAACGCCGCCTGGTCCTCCCCGCCTGATCCCGTGTGTCCCCGGTCCGGGCCGGCGTACGATCACGAGCAAGTCGTAGCCCCGGACCCCGGTTGCAGGCGCAGCACTGGATCCAGGAGGAAAGCATGGGCGACGAACTGGTCGTACCGACGGGCTACCGGAAGACCGAACGACGGTCGCCTCGGACCGACACCACCTCCACGTACACCGCGCTGCTCGCGCAGGTCCGCACCGCTGGGCTCCTCGGTCGCCGCACGGGCTGGTACTGGGGCCTCATCGCAGTGCTCGCCGCGCTGCTCGGCATCACCGGCGGGGCGTTCGCCGTGCTCGGCGGCTCCTGGTACCAGTTGATCGTCGCCGGGGTGCTGGGCGCACTGTTCACGCAGTTCGCGTTCCTGTCGCACGAGGCTGCCCACCGACAGGTGTTCGCGTCGCACCACTGGAACGACCGGGCGGCCCGGTACGCCGGCACGTTCCTGACCGGCATCAGCTACGCGTGGTGGATGAACAAGCACACCCGGCACCACGCCAACCCGAACACCGTCGGCAAGGACCCCGACATCTCGTTCGACGCGATCTCGTTCCGACCCGAGGACGCTGCCAGCCGGACCGGGTTCCTGCGTGTGCTCGTCCGCGTGCAGGGGTACGCGTTCTTCCCGATGCTCCTGGTCGAGGGTGTGAACCTGCACTGGCAGTCGATCCGCACGTACACGAGCCGTGGGCCGGTGAAGCGACGGTGGGCCGAGGGATCGGTCTTCGTCGGCCGGTTCGTGCTCTACCTGGGAGTCGTGTTCTGGTTCCTGCCGGTCGGCCTGGCCTTCGCGTTCCTCGGTGTGCAGCTCGCCGTGTTCGGGTTCCTCATGGGGATCGCGTTCGCGCCGAACCACAAGGGCATGCCCGTCATCGAACCCGGTCGCCGCGTGGACTTCTTCTCGCGCCAGGTCCTGACCTCGCGCGACATCGGTGGTGGCGCCTGGGTCGAGTACTTCATGGGCGGCCTGAACCACCAGGTCGAGCACCACCTGTTCCCGAGCATGGCCCGGCCGAACCTGCGGGCCGCCCGGGACATGGTCCGGAAGTACTGCGCGGACCAGGACGTGCCGTACACCGAGACGACGCTGGTGCACTCCTACGTCATCGTGGTCCGTTACCTCAACGAGGTCGGTCTGGCGGCTCGCGATCCGTTCGCGTGTCCGATGGTCGAGCGGCTGCGCTGACCGACCGCGACGGCTGGGCGCTTCCTGTCCTGTTGGCGCAGCCCTGGACCTGACGGGGCTCATCGGCGAGCATGGACCCGATCAGGGACGGCGGGCACAGGGGCCCACCGCGGGAAGGGCAACCATGCGTCCTGTCAGGAACACGCTCACCACCGGGGCGGTCATCGCACTCGTCGTCGGCCTCACCGCGACGGCGGCACCCGCGCAGGCGGCGACGCCGGGGGCATCGACGCCGGCCGCCGGAACCCGCTGCGCCACGGGGACGCTCTCGGTGCAGACGCTCCGGTCGGGGTGCACGGTCTCGTCGGGCACGGTCGTGCTGCCCGACGGCCGCACCTTCGCCGTGCCGGCGCCCGGTGAGAGCGTCATGGCCAGCAGCTCGGCGGCGCCGGGTGCTCCGGAGCTGGCGGAGGTCGTCATCGCGAACACCGGCACCGGCGGTGTCGCGGTCCGCATCGACGAGGCGTGGAGCGGTTCGGCGCCCGCCGTGCGCCGCGAGCAAGCGAGGAGCGCGGCAGCCAGCGCCGCCGCCGGCGCACCCGCAGCACCGGCCGCCACGGCCGCGGCCACCACCAAGTGCACCAGTACGGCCAACGCACGGAACCCGTACCGCTGGTCGAGCACGGTGCAGTGGTACTACAACGAGTCCGGCCAGAAGTCGTCGTACGCCAAGGACGCCCTGCGCAAGGCGGCGAACGCGTGGACCGGCACGATCGCGTCGTGCGACCGCACCGTGACCTCGTCGGCCCGGAACTCCTACGTGCGCCTGGCGACCCAGGTGCCCGGGCTCACCGACAAGGGCGGCTGCTCGAAGAGCAACGGCTACAGCGTCGTCGGATGGGGCAAGCTGCCCTCCGGCACCCTCGGCGTGACGTGCGTCTGGTACGACGGCAACGGCGTCGCGAAGGAGTCCGACCAGCGGTACGCCACCAGCTACAAGTGGAGCTCGACGACCACCTGCTCGGGCGCACGGTTCGACACCCAGGCCGTCGCCACCCACGAGTGGGGACACCTGTACGGACTCGGCCACGTGAAGACCGGGACCGGTCAGGTCATGGAGCCGTCCGGCGGGTACTGCGACACCGGCTCACGCACGCTCGGGCTCGGCGACATGACCGGCATCGCAGCGATCTACTGAAGCGCGGCCGCGGGCCGCGCCCCGTCGTCAGACCGCGCCCCGTCGTCAGACGGCGTCGGCGCGCAGGAAGTCTGCGATCGGGGTCGATCCCGAGTTGAACCGGATGGTGTTGCCCGCCGTGCCGGGGGTCTCGAGCACGTCCGCGATCACGTGTGCGACGTCGCCGCGCGGCACGTCGCTCGACGAGCCCGCCCAGTCGACCGAACCGGTGGCGTCGACGTCCGTCAGGGTGCTCGGCGCCACGATGGTCCACTGCAGACCGGAGTCGCGCACCACGGCGTCGGCGATCGCCTTCGACTGCGCGTAGGCGAAGAAGTCGTTGTCCTGCGGTACCCCGTGGTCGAGCTGCGACCCGGACCACGACACCATGACGTAGCGGTCGACGCCAGCCTGCTTCGCACCCTGCACCGACAGGATCGCGGCGTCGCGGTCGATCGCCCAGGTGCGGTCGACGGACCCGCCGCCGGCACCGGCCGACCACACGACGGCGTCGTGCCCGTGGACGAGCTCCGCGAAGTCGGTCAAGGACTGCTGCTGGATGTCCGCGACACGGGGTTCGCCGCCGTGGGCGCGGATCTCGTCGGACTGGTCCGCGTCGCGGATGACCGAGGTGACCGAGTGGCCGCGGTCGCTGAGGATGCGGGTGGTGAGGAGTGCGACCTTGCCGTGGCCGCCGAAGACGATGACGTTGCTCATGCGGCGGACGCTACTCGGGCCGGCTCAGTACCCGCAGTCCGTGAGGACCCTCGGAGCGCTCGCGGCCCGCGTGCGTACGGTCGGACCTGATCACGACTGGAGACACGATGAGCACGCAGCACGAGCAGCACACCCTGGTCCGCACCCTGGTGCTCGGCATCCTGAGCGGCGGCCGCAGCGCCACCCCGCTCGCGGTGCTGGCGCTGAACCACGACCGGTCCTCGCTGAAGGGGTCGTGGCAGGACTGGAAGGTCTTCAGCACCCCGCTCGGCCGCGGACTCCTCGTCGCCTCGGCCGTCGGTGAACTCATCGGCGACAAGCTGACGATGACCCCGAACCGCATCTCCCCCGCCGGCCTGATCGGCCGCATCGGGTCCGGTGCGCTCGTCGGCGCAGCACTCGGCACGACCGGCAAGCGCGACCTGCGCATCGAGGGCGCGATCCTCGGCGGCGTCGGTGCGATCGTCGGGTCGTTCGTCGGGTGGGGTGCCCGCAAGCTCGTCGGTGCCACCACCCGCCTGCCCGACCCGGTCGTGGCGCTCGCCGAGGACGCCGCGACCATCGCCGGCTCCGTGAAGGTCATCACCGCCGACTGATGCGCATCGTCGTCATCGGAGCCACCGGCCACATCGGCACGTTCCTCGTCCCCCGCCTCGTCCGCGCCGGTCACGAGGTCGTCGCCATCAGTCGCGGCACCAGCACCCCCTACGCCGACTCCCCCGAGTGGCAGCGGGTCGAACGCGTCACCGCGGACCGTGAGCAGGAGGACCGCGACGGCACGTTCGGAACGCGGATCGCTGCGCTCGACGCCGATGCCGTCGTCGACCTGGTCTGCTTCACCGAGCCGTCCGCCGCCGCCCTCGTCGAAGCGCTCCGCGGCACGGGCACGCACCTCGTGCACTGCGGCTCGATCTGGCGCGCGGGTGCATCCCGTGTGCTGCCGATCACCGAGGACGACTTCACGCCGCCCTTCGGCGACTACGGCGTGCAGAAGGACGCGATCGCCCGGATGCTCAAGGAAGAAACCGCGTCAGGGGGTTTGGCGACGACGACGCTGCACCCGGGTCACATCAGCGGTCCGGGCTGGATGCCGATCGGTCCGCTCGGCAACCTCGACCCGTCGGTGCTGACGAGGCTGTCCGCCGGTGAGGCGATCGAGTTCCCCGGGCTCGGCGCCGAGACCATGGCCCACGTGCACGCGGACGACGTCGCGCAGGCCTTCCAGCTCGCCGTCGAACGCCGCGAGGCGGCGGTCGGCGAGGACTTCTTCATCACGGCGCCGACGGCGCTCACCGCGCGTGGGTACGCCCACCTGGCAGCGTCGTGGTTCGGCCAGGAGGCCCGGCTCGAGTCCGTCAGCTGGGACCGGTTCCGCGAGACCACGACTCCCGAGCACGCTGGCGCCAGCTGGGAGCACCTGTCACGCAGCCAGGTGTTCAGCGTCGAGAAGGCCCGCCGTCTGCTCGGCTACACGCCGGGCTTCACCGCCGAACAGACGGTGCTCGACGCCGTCCGCTGGCAGGTCGACCACGACCAGATCGAGGTCGCCGGCCCCCTTGTCGTCTGAGGGACCGGCCGCGACCTCAAGCGGCGGGCGCACCCTCGTTCACGGCGGCGAGCCCGTTGAGCGTCCGCGGGTAGCCGGTCACGGGCACCAGGACGGTGAGCACGTCGAGCAGCTGCTGCCG
Source organism: Curtobacterium sp. NPDC089991 (assembly GCF_044748425.1). NCBI lineage: Bacteria > Bacillati > Actinomycetota > Actinomycetes > Micrococcales > Microbacteriaceae > Curtobacterium > Curtobacterium sp. NPDC089991. The sequence goes on along the minus strand of NZ_JBIVGB010000007.1, from coordinate 38,627 downwards.
GGTGTTCCCGACGTGCAGGTTACCCGCGACGTGTCCCGTGACCTGCGCGTCCGCGCCGCCGAGCGCGACGAGGACCGCGAACGTCAGCAGCTCACGCGTCGGCAGGTCGAGCCCGTCCCGTCCGACGGTGTCACCGAAGCAGTTGCCGGACAGGAACCGCTGGAAGTGCACGGTGTCGCCGGCGGCGTTCTCGTACATCGCGTCGACACGTCCGGCGCCGACGACGGCGCTCTGGACCGCACGGCCCCGTTCGAGTCGGTCGTCGGGGGTGGTCGTCGACCGGCACGGGAGCGGCAGCTCGACACCGCGCGCGGTCAGGACGTCGTTGGTGATCGTGAGGAAGTCCGAGGCGCGCGCGGACCCGACGTAGGCGACGGCCTGGTAGCCGATCTCCTTCGCCTCGACCGGGGTCAGTGACTCGTCGAGCGCGGTGTCGAGCAGCTGTCGGAAGGCGGTCTGCGCGCCGGCGGCGATCATCGCGCCGAGCTGCACGACCGCGCGGTCGTGGCTGCTGAGCGACGCGTGCTGCAGCGTCTCGTCCACGAAGTCGGCGTGGTACTGGGCGAACTCGGGGTCGGTCTCGGCGAACGTCATGCCCCCGACGCTACGACCGCCCCGCCGACCGAGGGAGGTAAGGGCCTCCCCCCTTTCACCGTGGGTGACCGGCCTAGCGTGGCAGCCGTGCCCGGCGAGACCCGCGGGCACGGAGAGGAAACCATGGAGTACCGCCAGCTCGGACGCACCGGCGTCGAGGTGAGCCCGCTCGCTCTGGGCACCATGATGTTCGGCCCGTGGGCGAACGCAGACGTCGACGACTCGATCCGGATCATCCACCGCGCCCTCGACGCGGGCATCAACTTCGTCGACACCGCCGACGCCTACTCGGACGGCGTCTCCGAGGAGATCGTCGGCAAGGCCATCAAGGACCGCCGTGACGACGTCGTGCTCGCCACCAAGTTCTTCATGCCGATGGGTGAGGGCCCGAACCGCTCCGGGGGCTCGCGCCGCTGGATCATGCAGGAGGTCGAGAACTCCCTGCGCCGCCTCGGCACGGACCACATCGACCTGTACCAGGTGCACCGTCCGTCCCCGACGACGGACGTCGAGGAGACCCTGGGCGCCCTGACCGACCTGGTCCGCCAGGGCAAGGTCCGGAACATCGGATCGTCGTCGTACTCGGGCGCCGAGATCGTCGAGGCCCAGTGGACCTCGGAGCGCCGTGGCCTGGAGCGCTTCCGCACCGAGCAGCCGCCGTACTCGATCCTGGTGCGTGGCATCGAGGAGGACGTCCTGCCGACCACGCAGCGCTACGGCATGGGCACCCTCGTCTACAGCCCGCTCGGCGGCGGCTGGCTCAGTGGCCGCTGGCGCAAGGACGCTCCCGGCACCCCGACGGCGAAGCACCGCCCCGCGGCCCGGTTCGACATGTCGACGCCCGCGAACCAGCGGAAGCTCGACATCGTCGAGGAACTCGCACTCCTGGCCGAGTCGCAGGACATGTCCCTCATCGAGATGTCGCTGGCGTGGGCGATCCGGCACCCCGGCGTCACGAGCGCGATCATCGGCCCGCGCACCATGGAGCAGCTCGAGTCGCAGCTCCCTGCCGCCGACCGCGTGCTCAGCGACGAGGTCCTGGACCGCATCGACGAGCTCGTCGCACCGGGCGTCACGATCAACCCCGACGACAACAGCTACGGGCAGCACACCCTGGTGCCCGCCGCACGTCGCCGGTGAACGCGACCGACTGACGGACGGGAGGCCCGCGGCCAGCTGGCCACGGGCCTCCCGTCCGCCATCTGGGCACGCGCGCAACGTCAGCGGCGTCGGAACAGCTCGCCGAGGTGCCACGGGCCGGGCGCGAGCCGCACAGCGGCCTCGGCACGCACGCGCTCCTCGAGCGCACGGTCGCGGGTCAGGTCGTGGATCTCCTGCTCCGCGCGCCAGCGGAACCGCAACCGGCCGAGGAACCCGAGCGGTGCGGCGGCTGCGGTCGTCGGGACGGACTCGGTCTCGCTCATGCGTCCTCCGGTTCCGGGACGGCTGCGGCCGTCGTGGCGACGAGGTTCGCGAGCAGCTGCAGGCGTTCCTCGGACGGTGAGCCCGGCTCGGTGCCGTAGGCGATGAGCGTCAGACCGGTGTCGGTCGCGAGCTCCATCGTCTCGTACGTCAGGTCGAGGTCGCCGACCTCGGGGTGGTGCACCCGCTTCGAGCCGTTCAGGTGTCGCATGACGCCGTGCGCGGCCCAGCGCTGCCGGAACTCCTCGCTGCGGGTGGAGAGCTCGCCGATCAGGTCGGTCAGTCCCTTGTCGTACGGCGACCGGGCTGCCTCGGCACGGAGCACGGCCACCATGTCGCTCGCGACGACGTCCCAGTCGCGCCAGAACTCCTGACCGCGTGGGTCGAGGAACGCGAAGCGGGCGGTGTTCGGGGTGCCGGCGGGGTCGAGGAACAGCGGCGAGTAGAGCGCACGTGCCAGGGCGTTGCCGGCCAGGAAGTCCGAGCGGCCGTTGCGCACCCACGCGGGCATCGTCATGCCATCCAGCATGCGCTGCACGTTCGGTCGGACCTTCGACGTCGGGGTCTTCCGCCGCGTGGTCGCCGAGGCGTTCTGCACGCGGGCCAGGTCGAACAGGTGCGCGTGCTCGGCGTCGTCGAGGCGCAACGCGCGCGACAGCGACTCGAGCACGCTCTCCGAGACGCCGGTGAGGTTCCCGCGCTCGAGGCGGATGTAGTAGTCGACACTCATGCCGGCGATGAGCGCGAGCTCCTCGCGGCGGAGACCCTTGACCCGTCGGGCGCCACCGAAGTCGGGCAGGCCGACCTGCTGCGGCGTGACGCGCTCGCGGCGGGTGCGGAGGAAGTCGCGCACTTCGCTTCTGGTGTCCATGCGTCCACGGTAGGACGGTGCCGGGCGGGGAAGAAGGGGTTGCTGGTACCGGTCAGGGTCAGGGGCACCGGCCTAGCGTCGTGGGCATGGACACACTCACCCTCAACAACGGACTCGAGATCCCCGCGATCGGCTTCGGCGTGTTCCAGAGCGCACCCGACGAGACCGTGGACGCGGTCCGCACGGCACTGGAGACCGGGTACCGCCACATCGACACCGCCGCCGCGTACGGCAACGAACGCGAGGTCGGCGAGGGCATCCGCGCCTCCGGCGTCGACCGCGACGAGATCGTGGTCGAGACGAAGATCTGGGTCTCCGACTACGGCTACGACGAGACCCTGCACGCGTTCGAGAAGGCCACCGGCAAGCTCGGGTTCGACCGCGTCGACGTGCTGATCCTGCACCAGCCCGCGCCGGACCGCTTCGAACGGACGGTGCAGGCGTACAAGGCGCTCGAGACGCTGTACGCCGACGGTCGGGTCGGAGCGATCGGCGTGAGCAACTTCATGCCGCACCACCTGCAGTCGCTGCTCGACGCGACCGACGTCATCCCGGCGCTCAACCAGGTCGAGCTGCACCCGTACTTCACGCAGCCGGACGTGCAGCGCGCCGACGCGGAGCACGGGGTCCTCGACCAGGCGTGGTCCCCCATCGGCGGGATCACCTTCTACCCGGGCTGGGGTGACGAGCGGGTCAGCGTGATGGACGACCCGACGATCCGGACCATCGCCCAGACGCACGGCAAGACGCCGGCTCAGGTGATGCTCCGCTGGCACGTGCAGCAGGGGCGGAACGCGATCCCGAAGTCGACGAACCCCGGACGGATCGCGGAGAACTTCGACGTCTTCGACTTCGTGCTGTCCGACGACGACCTCAGGGCCCTGGACGCGCTCGACACGGGCCGCCGGAACGGCCCGGACCCCGACGGTGCGGACACGAGCCGCTTCGAGCGGGTGATCCCGGAGGCCTGACGCGACCAGGAGACGGCCAGGAGGCCCGTGGCGGCGCCGCCACGGGCCTCCTGGCCGTCACGGGGTCGGCTCTCAGGCGAGCGGGTCGCCGTCCGGTGGCTCGTCCGTCCTCGTCGGGGCGCCCGGCACGGCGCGCTCCGGCAACCAGATGACGAAGGTCGACCCGTCGGAGCCGCGACTCTCGAGTCGGAGGCGGCCCTCGTGGCTCTCCACGATCTGGCGCGCGATCGACAGCCCGAGGCCGCTGCCGGTGGAGGCGTCCGAGGACTCCCGGTAGAAGCGGTCGAACACCCGTGGCCGGGCATCGTCGGCGATGCCGGGGCCCTCGTCACGCACCGCGAGCCACGCCCACCCACGGACGCTCCCGACGCCGATCGTCACGGTGGAGCCGACGGGTGCGAGCCGGACGGCGTTCGAGAGCAGGTTGCCGAGTGCGCGCGACAGGGCGTCGGGATCGGCGAACACCACCGGGCCACCGTGGATCCGCTCGCGGATCGTGAGGTCGCGGCGGCTCGCCAGGATCCCGTACTCCGCAGCAGCGGACGCGGCCAGCCGCGCGACGTCGACGTCGCGGTCGGTGAAGGCCTCGGACCGGGTGCGGGCGGTCGCGAGCAGGTCCTCGAGCAGGCGGCTCATCCGCCGGGTGGACTGCAGCACGACGTCGGCTGACGCCTGCCGTTCGACCGGGGTGGCGGCGTCGTCGGCGAGGACGGCCTCGACGTTCGACTGCACGACGGCGACGGGGTTCCGCAGTTCGTGGGAGACGTCCTCGACGAGCATCCGTTCGGCCCGGAACGCGCGGTCGAGCCGGTCGAGCATCCCGTCGATGGTGTCGGCGAGGGTGTGCAGCTCGTCGGGAGGTCCTGACGCGTCGATGCGGCGTGACAGGTCGGTCGCGGTGATCTCCTGCGTCGCCCGGGTGATCGCACCGACGGGGCGGAGCGCGCGGCCGGCGACCCACCAGCCGATCGCCAGGCTCAGGACGAACATCACGACGAGGGCGATGATCGAGTACTGCTGCAGCGACTGCAGGGACGTGTAGTTGACGGCGCGCTGCACCGTCTCGAGGTCGGCGACCTGGAACTGCTCGCCGGGCTTGTAGACGATCGTGCCGTCGGCGGCCTTGTAGAACTTCTTCACCGTGACGGGGTTGAGGGGCTCGGCGCTGACCGTGCTCGACAGGGCGACGTAGACGGCGGCGAGAGCGAGTGCGGTGATCCCGAACAGGACGGCGCTGTACGTCAGGGTCAGGCGCATCCGGATCGTGCGCGCCCAGGCCGGCAGGCGCAGGAACCGGCGGTGGCCGACCTCGCGCCTGGCGCGGTCGAGCGCGCTCACGACGCAGCGCCGGCAGCGCCGGCCGCGCCGACCGCCCGTACCGGCGCGGCTGGCGCTCCGAGCGTCGACGGGTCCCCGGTGCCGTCCTCGGTGAGTTCCCGGAGCCGGTACCCGCGGCCGACGACGGTCTCGATCGCCGGCTCTTCGTCCGCGACGCTGAGCTTCCGGCGGAGCGTGCCCACCGTGACCCGGACGGTCTGCGTGAACGGGTCGGCGTTCTCGTCCCACACGTGCTCGAGCAGTTCCTCTGCCGACACCACGTAGCCGACACGGCCGAGCAGGTACCGGAGCACCCCGAACTCCTTCAGGGTCAGCGCGAGTTCGCGGTCGCCACGGCGCGCGAGCTGCCGCGCGGTGTCGACGACGATCGGGCCGTCGACGAGCACGGAGGACGCGGCCTCGCCCGAGCGCCGGGTGAGTGCGCGCATCCGGGCGGTGAGCTCGACGAGCGCGAACGGTTTCACCAGGTAGTCGTCGGCACCGAGGTCGAGCCCGCGGACCCGATCGCGCAGCTGGCCGCGGGCGGTGAGCATGAGGATCCGTGGGCCGGGGCCACCGGACCCACCGGGTTCGCCGGTCGACCGGAGTTCGCCGGCGAGCTCGAAGCCGTCCCCGTCCGGCAGGTTCACGTCGAGCAGGACGATGTCGTAGTCCGTGACGGCGAGCTTCCCGCGGGCGTCCCCGAGCGTGCCGGCGGCGTCGACCGCGTACCCCTCACGCTGCAGGGCGACGCGCAACGCGGTCACCAGACCGGCTTCGTCCTCCACCATCAGCACGCGCATGCCTCACGGTAACCAGGGCGGCTGGGCGACTGACAGGTACTGTCCGTTCCCCCTTTTCGGTCCGGTTTCGATCCGGCTTCCCGTCGTTTTCGCCCCTGGCGACTGGAGTGGGACGCACCCGAACGACAGGAGGACACCATGACCGAAGCCGCCCACGCCGACCCGTACACGACGCCGTCCGCGTCAGCCGTCCTCGAACGCGCACTGTTCGAGGTCAAGCACGTGGTCGTCGGCCAGGACGCCATGGTCGAACGGATGATGATCGGGCTGCTCGCCCGGGGCCACGTGCTGCTCGAGGGCGTCCCCGGCGTCGCGAAGACCCTCGCGGTGCGCACCCTGGCCACCGTCGTCGGCGGGGACTTCGTCCGCCTGCAGTTCACCCCCGACCTGATGCCGTCCGACATCGTCGGGACGCGGGTCTGGCGGCCGTCCACCGAGACCTTCGACGTCGAACCCGGACCGGTGTTCGCCAACCTCGTGCTCGCGGACGAGATCAACCGCGCTCCCGCCAAGGTGCAGTCGGCGCTGCTCGAGGCGATGGCCGAGCAGCAGGTCTCGATCGGTGGGCAGACCCACCGGCTCCCCGACCCCTTCATCGTGCTCGCCACCCAGAACCCGATCGAGAACGACGGCGTGTACGCGCTCCCCGAAGCGCAGCGCGACCGCTTCCTGCTCAAGGTCGACGTCGACCATGCCGACGAGCTCGGGGAGCTGACCATCGTGCAGCGGATGAGCGCCGACCGGCCACGCGCGCAGCAGATCCTGACGGTGCCGGACATCGTCCGGCTGCAGGCCGAAGCCGAGCAGGTCTTCGTGCATCACGCCGTCGCGATGTACGCCGTGCAACTCGTGATGGCGACCCGCAACCCACACCGCTACGGCGTGCACACCCTCGACGGAGTGCTCGAGTACGGCGTCAGTGCTCGCGGGTCGCTCGGCCTGGTCGCCGCGGCCCGTGCGCTCGCGCTCCTCCGGGGCCGCGACTACGTGCTGCCCGGTGACATCGCGGACGTCGCCTCCGACGTGCTCGCGCACCGCCTCGTGCTCACCTTCGACGCCGTCGCCGACGGGGTCGACCCCAGGACCGCTGTGGAGGCCGTGCTCGCGGCCGTCCCGCAGCCTCGGATCGCGGCGTCCGAGGACCCGAGCGCGGTCGCGGCGGGCGGTGACGTGCGGTACCCCCCAGCCGCACCGACCCCCGCCGCGGCCGCTTCCACCCCGTACGAGGCGACGCCGTGAGCGACGACGCACGGCTCCGCCGCCTCGAGCTCACCGTCCGGCGCCGTGTCGACGGCACGGTGCACGGCGACCACCAGGGCCTGTCCCTCGGCACGGGCAGCGACCCCGAGGAACTCGTGCGCTACCAGCCCGGGCACGACGTCCGCCGGATCGACTGGAACGCCACGGCTCGCGCCGGCGAACCGTACGTCTGGCTCACCCGCGCTGAGCACGCGCTCGAGACGTGGGTGCTGGTCGACCGTTCGCCGAGCATGGCCTTCGGCACCACCGACCGTGAGAAGGCCGACGTCGCCACCTGGACGGCGGCGGCGATCGGCCTGCTCACCACCGGCGCGGGTGACCGGGTGGGACTCGGCGTCGTCGGCACCGAGGGGATCCGCTGGACCCCTCCGGGCGCCGGTCGCACCACCGCCCGCCGCGTGCTCCGTGCCGATCCGGGCCCCCGCGACGGCGTCCCGACGACCGACCTGGCCGCAGCGCTCCGCGTGTTCGCCGCCCAGGCGCCCCGCCGCGGTCTGCGGGTCGTCATCAGTGACCTGCTCGACCAGCCGGCGACCGACAGCGCGCGGCTGCCGTGGGAACCCGCCCTGCGTCGGCTGTCGGCACGCCACGAGGTCATCGTCGTCGAGGTGCTCGACCCCCGCGAGCTCGACCTGCCCGACGTCGGCGACGTCGTCTTCGTCGACCCGGAGTCCGGCGCCCAACGCGTCGTCGCCACCTCGGACCGGGCACTCCGCACCGCGTACGCCGCCGGAGCAGCCGCCCACCGCGCGGCCACCGCCACCGCCGTCCGCGCCGCCGGGGCCGACCACCTGGTCCTGCGCACCGACGATGACCTCGGCCGCGAACTCACCCGCTTCATCCACCGCCGGCACCGCACGCCCGCCCGATCGGCACGGAGGACCCGATGACCTTCCTCACACCCTGGTTCCTGCTCGCCCTCGTGCCGGTGGCCGCACTCGCCGTGGCGTACCTGCTCGTCCAGCGCCGACGCCGGCGGTACGCCGTGCGCTTCGCGACCCTGCCGATGCTCGACAAGCTCGTCCCGAAGCGGCCCCGGTGGCGTCGGCACCTGCCCGCGGCGCTCGTCCTGGTCGGCCTGACCGCCCTCGGCTTCGCCGGTGCGCGCCCCGAGATCGACGTCCGGGTGCCCTACGAGCGTGCCACGGTGATCGTCGCGATCGACACGTCCGGCTCGATGCAGGCCGACGACGTCGACCCGAACCGGCTCGAGGCCGCCAAGTCCGCCGCCGAGTCCTTCGTCGCCGAGATGCCGGAGACGTTCAACGTCGGGGCGATCGCCTTCGCCGGCGGCGCGGACGTCCTGGCTCCGGCCACCCGCGACCACGAAGCGGTCCGGGAGGCCATCGCCGGGATGGACGACGGCGGCGGTGGGACGGCGATCGGCGAGGCCGTCTTCGAGGCGGTCGGCGAGGTCGACCGCCTCAGTGACGAGGGTGCCACCGGCTCGGCGTCGCCGTCCCCGACCCCCGGCGGGTCCGGGGAACCGGAGCGCATCCCGGCGCGACTCGTGCTGCTCTCCGACGGCGCGAACACCACCGGGCGCGAACCCGCCGCGGCCGCCGAAGCAGCTCGCGAAGCCGGCATGCCCGTCTCCACCATCGCCTACGGCACCGATTCCGGGGTCGCGAACCTGTGGGGGACGCAGCAGGCCGTCCCCGTCGACGAGACCTCCCTCCGCCAGCTCGCGGACGAGACCGACGGACGGTTCTACCGGGCGTCCAGCACCGACGAACTCCGCGAGGTCTACCAGGACATCGGCTCGTCGATCGGTTGGCACGAGGAACCCGTCGAGATCACGCCGTGGCTCGCCCTGCTCGGCATGCTCCTCGCCCTCACCGCCGGCGCGCTCTCCCTCCGCTGGTTCGCCCGCATCGTCTGAACACGAGGACACGACCATGAGTGACATCCCTCCCGGCATCGGCCGGCCCGCAGGTCCACAGCACTGGTCCACCGGCGCACCGCCCGAGCGATCTGCGCGACCAGACGGCGGACGGGAGGCCCGGGACCAGCTCGCAACGTGCCTCCCGTCCGTCCCCACGCCCGTCCAGGGCCCCCCACCGGACCCGGCCACCCGCCGGTCCGAGTTCGACGAGCCGGCACCGCGCCGCGAGCGGCGGGGCGGTGGCCGGACCGCGACCGTCCTCGTCGCCGCGCTCGTCCTCGGCGGCACCGCGGGGGTCACCGGCGCCCTGCTCGTCACCCCGGACTCCCCGGTCAGCGCCCCGGTGGCCGGGCGGCAGCAGTCCGGCACGTCCGGCTCGTCGGGGACGTCCGGCTCGTCCGGCGGTACTGCGACCGACGCCGAGGACGCCGCCCAGCGGATGCTGCAGAGCGTCGTGCAGGTCCGCACGACCGGCGGGAGCGGCTCCGGCTTCGTCATCGACGATGCCGGACACGTCATGACGAACCACCACGTCGTCGACGGTTCGTCGGCCGTCCGGCTCGTACTGCCCGACGGCACCAGCACCGATGGCCGGGTCGTCGGCAGCGACGAGGACAGCGACATCGCGGTCATCGAGGCGACCGGCCTGACCGTGCCCGCAGCCGACCTCGGACGCAGCGCCGACCTGCGGATCGGCGAGTCCGTCATCGCGGTCGGGTCTCCGCTCGGCCTGAACGGCACCGTCACCTCGGGCATCATCAGCGCCCTCGAACGGACCTCGCAGCGATCGGCGCAGCCGCTCGTGCAGACCGACGCGTCGATCAACCCCGGCAACTCCGGCGGGCCGCTCGTCGGGCTCGACGGCCGCGTCGTGGGGGTGAACACGTCGATCGCGACGCTCGGCTACTCCTCCGGCAACATCGGCATCGGCTTCGCGGTGCCCATCGACGATGCCGCACGGATCGCGGACGACATCATCCGGGGCTGACGCTCCGCGGGGCACCGCTCATCCGGGGCTGACCGCGCTGCGCGCACGTTCCGCGATCTGCTCCGTCGCCGCCCACGAGGCGAGCAGGCGGAGTGCGTCGGCGGTCGGGCTACCCGGGGTCGCTGGGTAGATCGTGAGCGCGAGCCCGGGGTCCTCGGCGAGTTCGAGCGTCTGGAAGTGCAGCTCGAGCGGACCGACGACGGCGTGCCGGAAGGACTTCACGCCGGCGTAGTGGCGACGGACGTCGTGCGCGGCCCAGAGCGCGCGGAAGTCGTCGCTCCGCATCGACAGCTCGCCGATGAGGGCTGCGAGGTCGCGGTCGTTCGGTGTACGCCCGGCCTCGCGCCGCAGGATCGCGACGTTCGTGTGCGCCGCCCGCTGCCAGTCCTGGTAGAAGTTCCGGGCCTGCGGGTCGAGGAAGATGAAGCGCGAGAAGTTCATCGGCCGGGCCGGTGCCGAGACCAGGTCCGAGTGCATCGCGTAGCCGAGCGCGTTGGCGGCGACGATGTCCTGCCGGTTGTTGATGATCATCGCCGGCGCATCGGTGATGACGTCGAGCAGGTACTGCAGCTCCGGGCGGACGGCGGCCACCGGCACCACCTTGCCCGCGCGCCGCGGTGTCGCGTTCTGGTGCCGGGACAGGTCGCGCAGGTGCTCGAGCTCGGCGGCGTCGAGCTGCAGTGCGCCGGCGACGGCCTCGAGCACGCTGTCCGAGACGCCCTGCAGGTTCCCCCGCTCCAGCCGCGTGTAGTAGTCGATGCTGACGCCTGCCAGCCGTGCGACCTCTTCGCGCCGGAGCCCCGTGACCCGACGGCGGGTTCCGAACGTCTCGACCCCGGCTTGCTCGGGGGTGATGCGGGCGCGACGGCTGGACAGGAAGTCGCGGGCTTCGTCGCGGTGGTTCATGCCGTCACGGTAACCGGCTGGACAGCGTGCGAGCGAGGGGCTGCCGGAACCCCTGTGGGGTCGTCACGACCGCGTGAGCGGGACCGAGACGATGCGATCGTCCCCCGCTGCGGGGTCACCACGGCCGTCGGTGTTGTTCGTGACGAACCAGAGGGTGTCCGCCGGCCCCTCGAGCACGGCCCGGATCCGGCCGAAGTCGCCCGGGAAGTACTCGGTCGACGTCCCCGGGTCGTCCGCCGGGATCGCCCGGAGCACCTCGCCGCGCAGGTTGGCCACGAACACGGTGTCGTCGACGACCGTCAGGCCGCTCGGGGACGCCTCGTCCGTCGACCACTGCTGCACCGGGTCGACGAAGCCCTGGTCCTCGCCGCCCTCGCCCTCGACCTCGGGCCAGCCGTAGTTCTCGCCCGCCTCGATCACGTTCAGCTCGTCGAGGGTGTTCTCGCCGAACTCCGACGCGAACATCGTGCCGTCCGATGACCATCCCAACCCCTGCACGTTGCGGTGCCCGAGGCTCCAGACGGGTGACCCGTCGAACGGGTTGTCGTCCGGTACGTCGCCGTCCGGGGTGAGCCGCAGGATCTTGCCCGCGAGCGAGTCCTCGTCCTGCGCGTCACTGCTCGTGCCGGCGTCCCCGACGCTGGCGTAGAGCATGTCGTCGGGGCCGAACGCGATGCGGCCGCCGTCGTGGAACGTGTTCGACGGCAGCCCGTCGATGATCGTCGTGGCGTCACCGAGCGCCCACGACCCGGCGCTGCCCGTCAGTTCGAACCGCTGGATCCGGTTGCCGTCGTCGGCCGTCGAGTACACGAACAGGTCGTCGTCGTGCAGGGCCAGCCCGAGCAGCCCGCCCTCGCCGCCGTGGCTGACGCCGTCGACGGTGCCCACCTCGCGCGTCGTGCCGTCGTCCTGCAGCTCGAGGACCTTCGCGGAGTCGCGTTCGCTGACCAGGGCGTCGCCGTCGTCGCCGGTGCGGACGACCGACCACGGTGCTTCGAGTCCGGTGACCACGTCGCTGGTGTCGCCGTCGAGCGCGACCTGCCCGGTGGGCAGGTCGGCGGGGGCGGTGGCGCGGGCGCTCGCCGACGAGCCGCGGTCGTCGTCCGGCGCGGCATCGGCGCAGCCGCCCAGGGCGAGTGCTGCCACCGCGGCGATGCCCGCTGCGGACCAGGCGCGTCGGGTGCGGGTCGGGCTCGGCTGCTGGGTCGGGTGTTCGCTGCTGTCCACGGTGGTCCTCCCGGATCGTCCGTCGATCACACACGTCGCGTTCGGGAAACGGCTGAGGGGTACGGCCGGCACCTCCCTCCGGTGCGCACATCGGCCTACCGTCGGGGCCATGGAGATCCAACCGAAGCAGCCGACCGTCAAGAACCCGGCCGCGCAGTTCACCGGCGACGTGTACCTCGACGCCATCGCCAGCCCGAAGGAAGCCGGCCAGTCGATGACCGTCGCGAAGGTCCGGTTCCTGCCCGGCGCCCGCACCGCCTGGCACTCGCACGCCAACGGCCAGACCCTGCACGTCACCGAGGGCGTCGCGCGCATGGGTACCCGTGACGGCGGCGTGATCGAGGTCCAGCCGGGCCAGACCGTCTACACGCCTGCGGGTGAGGAGCACTGGCACGGTGCGACCCCGACGGATTACATGGAGCACCTCGCGATGCTCGACCTCGCCGACGACCCGGCGACCACCACCACCTGGCTCGAGCACGTCACCGACGAGGAGTACTCCGCATGACCACCATCGCCATCATCGGGGCCGGCAAGGGCCTCGGTCTCGCCGTCGCCGAGCGCTTCGGCCGCGAGGGCTTCTCGATCGCCCTCGTCTCCCGCAACCAGGACCGCCTGGACGGCCTCGCCGCGTCGCTGCGCGAGCAGGGCATCACGGCGGCCGGGTTCGCCGCGAACGTCCGTGACGGCGATTCGCTCCGCAGCGCCCTCGAGCGTGCGACCGAGCAGCTCGGCCCCATCGAGGTGCTGCAGTACAGTCCGCTCCCCGCCAAGGAGTACATGCGTCCGGTGCTCGAGACCACCGCGGAGGACCTGGTCGGCCCGATCGAGTTCTCGGTCTACGGCTCGGTCAACGCGGTCCGCCAGGTGCTGCCCGGCATGCGCGCGATCGGCCACGGCACGATCCTGTTCGTGAACGGCGGCAGTGCGGTGCGTCCCGGCGGCCGGGTCACCGGCACCTCGGTCGCCTTCGCTGCCGAGAGCGCCTACGCCCAGCTCCTGCACGACGCCGTGCGCGACGAGCAGGTCCACGTCGGTCAGCTCATCATCCCGTTCGGCATCGACGACGGGCAGCCGGAGCACTCCGGCGAGTCCATCGCGGATCGTCTGTGGGCGATCCACTCGGAGCGCGGCGAGTTCCGCACGTACGCGGAGGCGCTGCCCGACCCCGCCTGAGCGCGGTTCGCGCCGCGTCGCTCGCCGCTTCGTGAGCAGGAATGGTCGGGTCCGCGACGGCCACCCGACCATTTCTGCTCACCATGTGGCGGACGGGCGCGGACCGTTCAACGGCGACGCGAAGCGTTGCGCGGCCCGCGCCGACCGAGCTTGCGAGGGAGGGTGGTGACGCCGCCACGGGCCTCCCGTCCGCCCTGGGGTCACGTCGAGAGCACCGCGACGGCACGCGCGGCGCGTGCGGCGACCGCGGCCGCCGTCGGGGCCGGAGCCAGGCCGAGCAGGCGCTCGCGGTGGAGCTCCCCGAGCAGCAGGGTGAAGAGCTCGGAGGCGGTCTCCGGAGTCGCTCCGGCGCGGACCAGGGCCTGCTGGGCGGCGAGCGGGCCGGCCTCGTGGAACTCACGGGCGAGCTCGGGTGATCGCGCCGACTCGGCGATGACGAGCCGGTGCAGGGCGACGGCGCGGTCCGAGAGCAACGCGCTGCCGATCGCCGTGGCCGTGGACACGAGGTCCGCGGCGGGCTGCGCGGCGTACTGGTGCTGCTGGCGCACGACCGCGAGGAGGATCGCGGGCTTGTCGCCGAACGCCGTGTAGAGCGTGCGCTTGGTGACCCCGGCCTCGGCGGCGATGCGGTCGAGCGCGACCCCCGCGAACCCGTGCTCGAGGAACAGTGCGGTCGCGACGTCGAGGATCCGCTCGTCACGGGCGGTCCGCTCGTCGGCGGTCGGACGTCCTCGCTTGTTCACGGACCCATCCTAGTCGTAATGATACGCTCCCGTTTCATTACTGAGGAGGGTCCATGACCGATGTGGTCTGTCACGTGGCGATCGCCGACGACTGGGAGATGAGCCGCGGGTTCGGCGAGTACGAGGTGTCCACCCGTGGCGTGCCACTCGAGCCGGGCGGGTACGTCCGTGCCACCACGCCCGACCAGGTGTCCGACGTCGTGGCCGAGCGGTACGGCGACCTCGCGCTGCCGTTGCTCCGGATCGACCTGAGCGTCGAGGGGCTCGCCGCTGCGGGAGTGCCGGTCGAATGGGTCGACGGGGTCCCTCGGGTGCGCGGTCCGATCCCGATGGACGACGAGGTCGTGCTGGCCGAGGTGTCCATCCCGAACGTGTGACCACTTCGTGAGCAGAAATGGTCGAGTCCGCCGACGGCCACCCGACCATTTCTGCTCACGAAGTACCGCGCCCTAGGCTGGAAGCGATGTCCAGCGTCCTCCTCACCGTGCACGTCGTGGCGGCGCTGCTCACCCTCGGACCCGTCGCGGTCGCCGGGAGCATGTTCCCGAAGCCGGCTCGCGCGCTCGTCGCCGATCCGGGCGACCAGGTGGCCCGAGCGGTCGCCAGGGTCCTGCACCGGATCTGCCACGTGTACTCGATCATCTCGCTCGCCGTCCCGACGTTCGGCATGGCCCTGGCGTTCGAGGTCGGGGCACTCGACGAGGCGTGGCTGCTCGTCTCGATCGGTCTGACCGCGCTGGCTGCGGGGATCCTCGCGCTCGGGGTCCTGCCGGAGCAGCGCGAGGTCCTGCGCGGGAACGGGACCGAGCGCTCGCCGCGGAAGCTCGCTGCCCTGGTCGGCCTGTTCAACCTGGTGTGGGTCGTCGTCGCCGTGCTCATGGTGGTGCAGCCCGGCGCCTGACCGGGCTGCACCGGGGCGGCGCCACGTGCAGCGCCGCCCCACACCTCAGTGCGCCCGCCGCACCGCCACCCGGCGTCGGCCGTGCGCGGTGAGCCATGCCCCGGCCGTCACCAGGAGCGGCAACCCGATCCCGAGCACGGCCAGCATCGACCAGTCCGGCACGAACGGCATGTGGTTCGACCCGACCGCTGGTTCCGTGAACCGCAGGGTGAGTGCTCGCATCGGCAGCAGCCCCAGCAGGGTGCCGATCACCGCGCCCACCGAGGCCAGGATCGCCGCCTGCCAGGTCGACACCCGCCGTCGCAGTCGTGGTGCGGCACCGATCGCGTCGAGCACCTCGTCGTCTCGGCGCCCGTCGGACCGCGCGAGCCCGATGGCCACCGCCGTCGCACCGATCGTCACCGCCGCAGCGAGCGCGAGCACGATCGCCCGGATCAGCGCGCCGTTGTCCACCGGGCCGGCCTCGTAGGCGAACTGCGGGCCGTCCCACCGAGCGCGGTCCGCGCCACCGAAGCTCTGCCAGGCGGAACTCAGCTCGTCCCACTGCTCGGGCGCGATGTCCCCGGGCAGCGTCGTGACGAGCATGCCGTCGACGGCGCGCACCCCGTAGTGCGCAGCGGTCGCCTTCGTCATGAAGACGCCGACCTGGATCCGCGGCGACTGCACGTCGAGCACGGCCGGGATCGACACGCTGGCGTCCGGCTTCGTCCTCGTCGTGATCGTCGGGCTCTCCCACGTGCGGTCGTGGAACGTGTCGATGCGGACCGCACCGTCGTGGGCGTACTCCGGCCACAGTGACACCGCCTTGCCGCCCTCGAGTGCATCCCGCACGGCAGCAGACGGTCGGTGTCCGGTGAGCACCGCGTAGTCGTCGACGGTGCCCGTCCAGATGTGCGGGACGGTCGCGTCAGCGGTGTCGAGGTAGTACGAGCACGACGTGGAGTCGTAGCCGTCGCAGTCGAAGTCCGTCCACCGGTGCGGCATCGTCACGGACGACGGGGTGTCGCCCGCCCAGCCCTCGGCCACGCCGAGCACCCGGATCCGGTCGTGGTCGAGCACCCGCGCGACGACCTTCGCCGCGTGGGCCGTCAACGCCGCGTCGTGCCCGCTGGCGGCACCGTCCTTGCTGGACAGCTGCACCTCGGACGTCGCGACCCCGACCGCCGTCGTGTACTCGTACCCGCGGACGTACTGCGCGTGGCTCGATGCGCTCCACGTGATCACGACCGACGCGACGAACACGACGCTCATCACACTGGCGAGCACCGGCACCGTCCGGACCGGGTTGCGCCGGGCATCGCGGGCGGCCAACCGAGCCGACAGGCCCAGGCGTGCGGACATCCGGGACACCAGGGCCAGGAGCCACGGCGAGCAGATCGCGATGCCGAGCTGCATCAGGCACGGACCGAGCGCGACCCCGGCACCGGCCACCCAGGCCCAGTGGTCGTCCTGCACCGGGCGGTCGTTGAGCATGAGCACCCCGACGCCGCAGGCCAGCGTCATCACGGCGCCGGCGACGACGAGCGCCGGCCCCCAGACGCGGCGCCGACGGCGGGCCGGACGGTCGACGGGCGTGGGACGGAGCGAACCCCGCAGCGCTGCGAGCACGTTGATGCGCGTGGCGGCCCGAGCGGCGACGAGGGCGGAGACCAGCCCGGCCAGGATGCCGGCGGCCGCGACCACGAGCAGCAGGAGCGGGGGCACGTGCAGGCCCGGGAACGACACGACGTCGCCGTTGTCGATCAGGCGGAACACCACGACGCCGAGCCCGGTGCCCGCCGCGACGCCGAGGACGGCGCCGATCGACCCGAGCACGAGGCCGGAGCCGGCGACGATCGTCCGGACGAACCGCTTGTCCCCGCCGACGCTCGTCACGATCGCGTACGAACGGGTGTCCGCCCGGGTCCCGACCAGGAACGCGGCCCCGGCGAGCAGCGCGACCTCGAACATCGCGAAGACACCGAGCAGCGCCATCGCACCGAGGTACCACAGGAGCGAGGAGCTCATCTGGCCGCCGGGCAGGCGGGCGTCCGGCGGGTCGAGGACCACGGGGCGTGACTGCACGACGATACCGTGCGCGTTGAGCTGCCGGATCTCCGACCAGGTCGGGGCGTCCGACGGCAGGTAGACGGTGACGTCCGTCAGGCCGACGTCGTCGGTGGTGTCGGTCGTCGACAGCGTCGTCCCCCACGGCAGGAACACCCCCTGCTCGCTCGGTGCCGAGCCGAGGTCGCGCATCGTCCCGGTGATCGTGAACCGCTTCGTGACGGGGTCGGTGAGGTCGACGGTGTCACCGATGTGCGCACCGAGCCGGTCGAGGGTCGCGGGCGTGACCATGAGCTGGTTGCGTGCGGTCGGTGCCGAGCCGTCGAGGACGCGCCAGTGCCCCTCGAGGGACGGGTCCCAGACGCTGCCCTCCACCGCGGCCAGACCCACCGGGCCCCGCGGACCCTGCACCACGACGGGGGTGCTGCCGACCGGGATCGACAGCGCACCGTCCGGCACGTGGGCGAGGACGTTCGCGAACGGGGCGTCCTCGTCGGCCTTCGTGACCGGGCTGTTCCGCTTCGAGTCGGTGAACTGCCACTGCACCGGGTCCTGCCGCATGCCGGGCAGGTCCGGTCCGGACACCCGCATCTGCGCCGCCGCGTTGCCGAGGTCGTAGTCCAGTGACTCCTCGACCGTGGGCTGTGTCGACTGCACGACGACCGCCACTGCGGCGAACCCGGCGGTCGGGATGCCGATGAGCGCGATGATCAGTGCCGCACGACCGGCCTTCGCGAAGGCCAGTCGACGCCCCAGACGGAGCGCCGGTCGGAGGGCGAACGGCGTCCGGCCGGTACCGGGACGCCGACGCCGGCTCACGACGCGGTCCGGTCCGACAGGGCGAGCTCGACGCCCGAGTACACGGTCTCGTCGACCACGCGACCGTCGCGCAGGAAGACGATCCGGTCCGCCCAGGCCGCGTGCCGGGCGTCGTGGGTGACGAGGAGCGCGCCGGCTCCGGCGTCCACGTGTCGTCGGAGCATGCGGAGCACGACCTCGCCGGTCTGCGAGTCGAGTGCGCCGGTCGGCTCGTCGGCCAGCACGAGCCGACGTTCGCCGACCACGCCCCGGGCGATCGCGACGCGCTGCTGCTGCCCGCCGGACAGGTCGTCCGGGTAGGCGTCGGCGCGGTGTGCGAGTTCGACGTTGTCGAGCGCCAGTTCCGCGGCGCGCCGGGCCTGCGAGGCCTTCCAACCGTCGAGTTCGAGCGGCAGCGACACGTTCTCGACGGCGGTGAGCGAGGGGATCAGGTTGAAGTCCTGGAACACGAACCCGATGAGGCGACGGCGCAGGGCCGCGAGTTCCTTGGCGGGCCGATCGGACACGAACGCGCCGTCGATCAGGACCTCGCCGCTCGTCGGCGGCAGCAGGGTGCCGGCGCAGGCGAGCAGCGTCGACTTGCCGGAGCCCGAGGTCCCCATCACGGCGACCATCTCGCCGCGCTGGACGGCCAGGTCGATGCCGGCCAGGGCCGTGACGGCCTTGACACCGGAGCCGTAGTGCACGCTGACGGCGTCGAGCTGCAGGAGCGGTGCGGCGCTCACCGTGCACTCCGCGCGACGTCGGCAGCGGTCGGGGACGAGGAGTCGGCGTCAGCCGCCGGGTGCTCGTCCGGCCGGTACCGCGCCACGGTCGACTCCACGTGGTCGAGCCAGCGCACCTCGGCCTCGGCCTGGAACACCATCGACTCGAGCACGAGCGACCACGCCAGGTCCGTCGCGGGATCGGTCGTGCGCTTGAGCCGGGTCAGGTCCTGCAGGTTCCGGATCGCTGCGGCCCGCTGCACCTGCACCAGGCGGGTGACGTCCACACCCGGCACGGTGACGGCGAGGGCCAGCTTGATCGCCAGTTCGTCGCGTCCGCGCTTGGCGGGCACCGGCTCACTGAACCAGCGCGCCACTTCCCCGCGACCCGCGTCGGTCACCGTGTAGACGACGTGGCCGTCGTCGTCGGTGTCGCCGCGGGCCACGAGGCCGTCGCGTTCCAGGCGGTCGAGGGTCGTGTAGACCTGGCCGATGTTCAGCGGCCAGCTCCCGCCGGTGCGGTGCTCGAACTCCCCCCTGAGCTGGTACCCGTACCCGGGTCCCCCCACCAGCAGCGCGAGTACGCCCATCCGTACGCTCATGACACTTCCCCCGTCTCTCGTCCACCATGGACATACCGAGTATGCCCATACCAAGTATGCATGCGCAAGCGCGGTGGTGGAGAGCGCGGGAGACGGACGGGAGGCACGGTGCCAGCTGGCACCGTGCCTCCCGTCCGCCGTTCGGTCGCGTCCGCGACCGAAGGGTCAGGAACCCAGCTTCGACAACTCCTCGAACTCGTCGTCGGTCAGCTCGATGGTCGCGCCCTGCAGGTTGTCCTCCAGGTGCGAGACGCTCGAGGTGCCGGGGATCGGGAGCACGACGGGCGAGCGCTTGAGCAGCCAGGCGAGGGCGAGCTGCGCCGGGGAAGCACCCTTGCGCGACGCGATCTCGGTGAGCGGAGAGTCCTCACCGGTCAGCCCGCCGGTCGCGAGCGGGAACCACGGGATGAACGCGATGCCCTGCTCGGTCGACCAGTCGAGGAGCTCCTCGGCGTCGCGCTTCTGCAGGTTGTACAGGTTCTGCACGGAGACGATCGTCGCGATCTCCTGGGCCGCCTTGACGTCGTCGACCGACACCTCGGACAGGCCGATGTGCCGGATCTTGCCCTCGTCCTGCAGCTTCTTCAGCTCGCCGACCTGGTCCTCGAGCGGGACCTTCGGGTCGATGCGGTGCAGCTGGAACAGGTCGATGCGCTCGAGGCCCAGACGGCGGAGGCTCATCTCGGCCTCCTGACGCAGGTACTCCGGGCGGCCGACCGGCGGCCACTCGTTCGGGCCGGTCCGGGTGAGTCCGGCCTTCGTCGCGATGACGACGTCGTCGCCGTAGGGGTGGAGCGCCTCGTGCAGGAGCTCCTCGGCGACGTAGGGGCCGTACGAGTCGGCGGTGTCGAAGAAGTCCACGCCGAGCTCGACGGCGCGCTGCAGCACGCGGACGGCCTCGTCGTGGTCCTTCGGGGGTCCCCAGACGCCGGGGCCGGTGAGCTGCATGGTGCCGTAGCCGAGGCGGTGGACCTCGAGGTCGCCACCGATGCGGAAGGTGCCGGAGGCCGCGGCCGGGCGGTTCGTGGTGTCGGTGTCAGTGGTCATGTCCCCGGTCTACGCCGGAGGCGTTGCCGGTCCCTGAGTCGGTGTCCCCCGGCGCTCCGACCGGTCCGGACGCGGGTACGGCGTCTCGCCACGCGCCAACCCGGAGACGAGCTTCGTCAGCCGGTTCGTCCGGGTCGTGGCGCTCGGCGCGGTCGTGATCCGGTGCAGCACGGCGTACCGGTTCGTGCCGTCGAGCTCGGCGAACAGGGCGGCGGCCGCGGGCGAGGCGTCGAGTGCCGCCTGCAGGTCGTCGGGGACGGTGGCGGTCGCGGCGCCGGCGTACGCGCGGTCCCACCGGCCGTCGCCCTTGGCCCGGTCGATCTCGGCCTGACCGCGGTCGCGCATCCGGCCGTCGGCGATGAGCGTCGCGACGAGTCCGATGTTCCGCTGCGACCAGAGCGACGCCTTCCGCCGCGGGGTGAAGCGCTGGCGGAAGGTCGCCTCGTCGCGGCCGCGCTTCTGCCCGTCGATCCACCCGGAGCACAGTGCCTCGTCGAGGGCGGTGTCGTAGGTCAGGGTCGTCGGCTCGGTGACGCCCTTCTTCGCGAGCACGAGCCACACCCCGTCGGCGTCGCCCTCGTGCGCGTCGAGCCAGGCGCGCCACGCGGCGACGTCCGGCAGCACCAGGTCGACGATGTCCATGCGGTCATCGTAGGACTGCCCGCCGGCCGGCCGGCCCCGGCTCCTGCCCGAGTCTCGGCGTGGGCGACAGTCCGCGCGGTGCGCGCCACGAGAACTGTCGCCCACACCGAGACTCGCGTGCGTCGGGCCGAGACTCGTGCGGCGTCAGACCCAGTTCGGCTGGTCGAGCACGCCCGTCGGGTCCGCCTGTTCGGCGATGCGGTGCAGGCGCGAGGTGTTGTCCCCGAAGTACGCCGACGGGTCCGTGATCGCCGCGTCGCAGTAGTTCGCGTACGCCGCGTCGCCCCACGCCGGCCGCATGGCCCGTCGGAACCCCCGCACGTACGCGTCGAACGGTGCGGGGTCCGCGCCGTCGGCGAAGACCGCGGTGTACTGCACGGTCATGA
Source organism: Curtobacterium sp. NPDC089991 (assembly GCF_044748425.1). Classification (NCBI taxonomy): domain Bacteria; kingdom Bacillati; phylum Actinomycetota; class Actinomycetes; order Micrococcales; family Microbacteriaceae; genus Curtobacterium; species Curtobacterium sp. NPDC089991. The sequence goes on along the minus strand of NZ_JBIVGB010000007.1, from coordinate 17,317 downwards.
GCGCGGATCGCCACGGGAACGCCGAGTCGGTCCGGCCGACGTCCGCCACGACGCCGCCGAGGGCGTCGAGCGCGACCCCGCCCTCGAGGTTGCCGTCGACGTCGCCCGCCGCGGCCGCCCGGGCGACGAGCACGTCGATCTGCGCGTCGGTGAGCTTCGCCGATCCGATCGACGACGTCGCTGCCTCGGACACCCGCTGCGGCTTCCCCGCCAGCGCCGACATCGCGGCACCGTAGGTGAGCACCTGCCCGGTGTGGGCGAGGGGCTTCGCACCGGTGGCGGCGATGAAACCGTCGACGGAGGTGTCGGCGCCGGTCTTCGATCCGGTCCACACGCCGGTCACGGTGACCGTCGGGGCGGTGTGCCGGCTGCCGTTCAGCAGCTTGAGCGTCGACCACAGCTTCGGGTCGGCGGTGGGCGCCCAGTCCTGCCAGGCGCGCACCACGGCAGCGGCGGCCGACCACGCGAACGTGATGCCGAAGAGCAGGACGGGAGGCGCGGCCTGCGTCCGGTACGTCAGTGCGGTCACGACGCCGACGGTTCCACCGCCCCCACCGCGGCAGGCCCAGAACAGGTCCGGTTCGCTGGACGTCGAGACCTCGTGCACGGCGCCGTCCGGAGTGACGAGCGTGACGCCGGTGAGCTGGTCGCAGGTCAGCCCGAACGAGCGGACGAGCACGCCGACCCCACCGCCGAGGGTGAGCCCGCCGATGCCGACGGTCGGACAGGAGCCGGCGCCGATCGCCCGTCCGGCCTTCGCGAGCGCGGCGTAGACGTCCCCGAGCTGCGCGCCCGGGCCGATCGTGACGGTGTCGTCGTCGTGCAGTTCGATGTCGTCGAGGTCCTGCGTGCTGATCACGAGCGACCGCGGGACGTCGGTCCCGGGTGCGCCGCCGGCCGACCAGCCCGTGTACGAGTGCCCACCCGCGCGCAGTGCGACGGGGGTGCGGGTGTTCCGCGCGAAGGCGAGACCGGCCTGCACGTCCGCGACCCCGGCGACGCGCAGGATGCCCTGCGGGTCGGCGTCGTCGTACCGCGGGTTCTCGAGCACGCGGGCGCTGTCCCACCCGTTCGACCCGGACCGGAGCACCGTGCCGGAGACCGCGGCGGCGAGGGCGTCCCACGAGTCGGGGCCGCCGGGCGTCGGCGTGCTCGAAGGCGTCCTCGTCGGCTGTGCGGAGCCGCTGGCGGTCGGTCGCGGCGAACCCGACGGAGTGGGGCTCGGCCGGGTGCACGCTGCCAGGACCCCGGCGAGCCCGAGTCCGACGCCCCCGGCGAGCAGGATCCGCCTGGTCGGGCGGTGCGTCACGACCCGGCGAGTCCGCCCGCGACGCCGGTCGTCCCCGGGTGTGCGGCCGTCGCGAGTCCCTGGGTCATCGCCCGCTGCGCCTCGGCGTCGGCGAGCGAACGGGCTCCGACGGTCGGGTCGACGGGTTCGAGGGTGGCGAGGAGCTTCGCACGACGGCGGTTCTGCACCTCGAGCACGGTGAGCAGCGCGGCGATGACCACGACCACTCCGATGACGATCCACACGACGACCACGACGTTCCCCTTCCGTCCGGGGCATCCACCCCGTGCTCGCAGCGTAGCGCCGGCGGTGCGATGCCATCCAACGGAGCCGGGATCTGTCGCCGTTCCGTGACCGTCAGGCGGTGCTGCTGATCCGGACGGCACCAGCCCACCCGTGCACCCACGCGGGCAGTTCACGGTCGGCCGGTGCTCCGCCGACGGCGTCGAGCAGGTCCGCCATCGGGACCGTCCCGCCGGCGCGGCGCAGGAACCGCGCCTGCACGACGGCACGGGCGACGACGGCTCCGCGACGGACGAAGGTCTGCTCCAGGTACACGGCCCGGTCGTCGACGCCGAGCACCCGGGTCACGAGCTCGAACCGCTGCCCGAGCGTCAGGGACCGCTTGTACGTGATGGTCTGCGCCGAGACGACCGGGTACCAGCCGCGCTCCGCGATCGCGCCCCAGAACCCCGACCGCAGCATCAGGTCGAGCCGCCCGAGGTCGAGCATCGACAGGTACTTCCCGTTGTTGACGTGCCGCAGCGGGTCCAGGTCGGTCAGGGTCACGCGGAACGGTGTGCGTGCCTCGTCCCAGAGCGACGGCCGCCGTCCACCCGTCGTCGGGCGGAGCCGGACACGCAGGCGCAACAGGAACAGCCGGAAGTACAGGTTCACGCCCCGATCACACCAGAAGGCCGCGCTGCCCCGCGTGGACCTTGGAGGATCCACACGAACGGTGCCCGTGTCTGACCGGCACAGGCAGTGCCTTCCTCCGAGCGGTGCTCCCGGAGTAGACCTGCACCATGCAGACACGCAAGCTCGCAGACCTCGAGGTCGGACCCGTCGGCCTCGGCACCATGGGCATGAGCGCCTTCTACACGGGCGCCGGCACCGACGACGCGGAGTCGATCCGCACCATCCACCGCGCGATCGACCTCGGCGTCACCCTGTTCGACACGGCCGAGGCGTACGGCCCCTACACGAACGAGGACCTGCTCCGCCGGGCCCTCGCCGACCGCCGCGACGACGTCGTGATCGCGACGAAGTTCGGCCTCATCACCCACACCGCCGGTGAGGAGACGCCCGCCACCGGCCGCGGCATCAGCTCCGCACCGGAGTCCGTGCGCGAGGCCCTCGAGGGGTCCCTGCGGCGCCTCGGCACCGACCACATCGACCTGTACTACCAGCACCGCGTCGACCCGGCCGTCCCGATCGAGGACGTCATCGGGCAGCTCGCCGGCTTCGTGCAGGAGGGCAAGATCCGGCACATCGGCCTGTCCGAGGCCGGACCCGAGACCATCCGGAAGGCCCACGCGGTCCACCCGATCACCGCCCTGCAGAGCGAGTACTCGCTGTGGACGCGCGACCCCGAGGGTGCGGTGCTCGACACTCTGCGCGAGCTCGGCATCGGACTGGTGCCGTACTCGCCGCTCGGCCGCGGGTTCCTGACCGGTGCGATCACGAAGCCGTCCGACCTGGACTCCGACGACTTCCGCCTGGCGAACCCGCGCTTCCAGGAAGAGGCGTTCGCGCAGAACATGCGCATCGTCGACGCCGTCAAGGCGATCGCCGCCGAGGCCGACGCGACCCCGGCCCAGGTCTCCCTCGCCTGGCTGCTCGCCCAGGGCGACGACGTCGTGCCGATCCCGGGCACGAAGCGCGTGTCGCGCCTCGAGGAGAACGTCGGTGCCGCCGACCTGACCCTCACCGCGGACCAGGTCACGCGCCTGTCGGCGCTCCCGGTCCCGACCGGCGACCGCTACCCCGACATGTCGACCATCGGTCGGTAGACGCGACCGGTTGTCGGCCTGGAGGCCCGTGGCGGATCCGCCACGGGCCTCCAGGCCGTCTCGGCGTGCGTTTCGGGCGCTGGTCCGGTGACCGACGCGACCCACGCCCGTCATCGCGGGGAAACACGGGGTGCATAGCGTCCGGAGCACAGGGAAACCACCGCTCGAAGGGGACGCCATGACGACCACGAAGACACCGCGCGCGACACCGACCGAGGACGGCGTCGACTCCGTCCCACCGCTCGCCAGGCTCCTGCCGCTCGGCCTGCAGCACGTGCTCGCGATGTACGCGGGCGCGATCGCCGTCCCGCTCATCGTCGGTGGGGCCCTCGGCTTCGACAGCGCCGACCTCGCCTTCCTCATCAGCGCCGACCTGTTCGTCGCGGGCCTCGCCACGATCGTGCAGTCCGTCGGCTTCTGGCGGTTCGGAGTCCGGCTGCCGCTCGTGCAGGGCGTCACGTTCGCCGCGGTCGGCCCGATGATCGCGATCGGCACCGAGCACGGCATCACCGCCGTCTACGGGGCGACGATCGCGTGCGGCGTCTTCATGGTGGTCGTCGCACCATGGTTCGCGCAGCTCGTCCGCTTGTTCCCACCGATCGTCACCGGCACGGTCATCCTCATCATCGGTCTGTCGCTCATGAGCGTCGCCGCCGGCTGGGTCACCGACGGCGGCAAGGACGGTGCTGCCGACCCGCTCGACGTCGCGTTCGCCGCCGGGGTCCTGCTCGCGATCGTCCTGGTCGAACGGTTCGCCCCGCGCGGTCTCGCCCGGGTCTCGGTGCTGTTCGGACTGCTGCTCGGCACGGTCGTGGCGCTGTTCGTCCCCGGCATGGTCGACGGGTCGGGCATCGGCGACGCGGGCTGGTTCGCCTTCGTCACGCCGTTCCGCTTCGGGCTGCCGACGTTCGACCTCGCCTCGATCGTGTCGATGCTCGTCGTCGGGCTCGTGATCATGACCGAGACCACCGGCGACATGATCGCGGTCGGCGAGGTCACCGGCCGCCCGGTGTCGAAGCGCACGCTCGCCGACGGTCTGCGCGCGGACGGACTCGGCACCGTCGTCGGCGGGGTGTTCAACACGTTCCCGTACACGGCGTTCGCGCAGAACGTCGGGCTCGTCGCACTGACCGGCGTGCGCTCCCGGTACGTGGCGACGGCGGCAGGCGGCATCCTCGTGGTGCTGGGCCTGGTGCCGAAGGTCGCCGCGGTGGTCGAGGCGATCCCGCACGCGGTGCTCGGGGGTGCCGGTGTCGCCCTGTTCGGCATGGTGGCGGCTTCGGGCATCAGGACGCTGTCGAAGGTGCGGTTCGACAACCGGAACGTCCTCGTGGTGGCGCTGCCGCTCGGCATCGCGCTGCTGCCGACCGTCGCCCCGGAGATCTACGGGCAGTTCCCGACCTGGTTCACGCTGGTGTTCGACTCGGGGATCTCGGCCGGCGCCGTCGCGGCGATCCTGCTCAACCTGCTGCTCGGGTCGCGTTCCGTGGCCGAGCGGTACGGCGAGGACCCGGCGGTCGGTTCGTACGACGGGGTGCGGTCGACGGCGCCGATCGCGCTGCCCGACTCGCGCGGACCGCGCGAGCCGAGCAGCGAGCCCTCGGCCTAGACGAAGGCGGGCAGGTGCTCCCACGCGCGGGGCGCCTCGGCCACGCCGTCGCGGACGACCGTCCCCTCGATCAGCCCGTAGGGACGGTCGGCCGCGATGAACACCTCGTTCTCGTTCGTCAGGTCGAACGGCGACAGGTCCACGACGAAGTGGTGCTTGTTCGGCATCGCGAACCGCACCTCGGCGAGCTCGGGCCGCAGTTCGATCGCCGCCCGGCCCATCTCCCACAGCGTCTGCTGCAGGGCGAGCGAGTGCACCGTGGCGAACTGCTCGAGCATCACGGCGACGACCTCCTCGTACAGGGCGTCGTAGTCGATCCCCGCTGCGACGGCGGACGGCAGGTACCGCCACCGCGCCGTGACCTCGGTCGCCATGATGCGGTCCGTCGTCTCCGGCAGGGTCGTGAACCGCGACCGCGGGAACCCGTGGAACTCGGACCCGGTCGACTTCAAGACGACCAGGTCCTTGACGCCGCCGGTGACGTGGCGCTCGCCGCCCTCGACGTGCACCGTCGCCAGACGGGTCCCGGTGCCGGTGCGTCGGAACGAGTGGTCGTGCGGCTGTCCGTCGACCGTGATGCGTTCCCACGGGTGCACCTCCGCCTGCCAGAGTCCGCCCTCGACCCAGTCGAACTCGCTCGTGAACTGGTCGGCGAGCAGTGCGAGGAAGTCCTCCGGGGCTCCGACGCCGTGCTCCTTCGCCAGGGCGAACACGGTGTTCTTCTGGGTGTCCGTCGCGACGATCCGGGAGTTGTCGCCGCTGGTGAACGACCCGGCGAACGCCTCGCCGATGAGCTGCGACGTCACGGTCAGGTCGGCGATCTCGTGCCGGTCGCCGTGCCGGGTCACCCGCACCAAGCGGTTCTCGGCCTTGCCGTACTTGTTCGGTCCCAGGTGGACGGTGGTCTCCGACATGGCGGTCAACTCCCTCGGTAGGTGCTGTAGGCGAAGGGGCTCAGCAGCAGCGGGACGTGCAGGTGCTCGGTTCCCGTGACGCGGAACGCCACGGTCACGAACGGGTGGAAGGTCGGCACCCCGGCAGCGGCGAAGTACGGGCCGGTGTCGAAGCGCAGTACGTGGTCGGTGCGCGCGAGCACGTCGGGGCCGAGTGCCGCACGGCCGTCGGCATCGGTCGAGCCGGTCGCGACGACGTCACCGTCGACGGTGCTGAGCGTCAGGCCGACGCCGACCGCCGGGGTGCCGGTGGTGGCGTCGAGCACGTGCGTGGTCAGGTGCGGCACGCCGAAGGTCGCACGGATGCGGTGCAGGGCGATGTCGGCCAGGGCAGCGGCGGCCTCGCGCGTCTCGACCGCCGGGTCGCCAGCGAGGCGCCGGTCGAGCTCGGCCAGCAGCTCCTCGGGGGTCCGACCGGCGGCCCGCACCAGGAACACCCGCCCGAACCGTTGCTCGTACGCGGCGTTGCCGTCGGCGATCCGGCCGGCCACCTCGTCGCCGGCGGTGCGCATCGACGACTGTTCGCGGGCCGATGAGGCATCGGTCGTCCGCTCCCCGATCCGCGGGTGCTGCGCGAGGGCGTGGTCGAGCTCCGGCCCACCCCACGACGCCGACTCGGCGCGTGCCCGGTCGAGCAGCGCCGGTACCGACCCGAAGGGGCGCGCGGCCACCAGGGCGTCGACCCACGCGGGCACGTCGGCCCATCCCCGGATCACCGCGGCAGCGTCGGGGGCGGTCGCGTCGTCGAGGTCGCCGAGGTGCATGTGCCGAGGCTACGGAACGACCGTTTCACCCGCGTTACCGGGCGGTTTCCCCCGCAACGCGACCCGCGGCCCTGAAACGGTCGCCTGTGTCGGACGGGAGGCCCGTGGCGGCCCGCACCGCGCCTCCCGTCCGCCGTCCGTCGCGTTGCGGACGCGAGACGCCAGTGGCTCAGACCTCGGCGTCTCAGACGTCGGTGGCGAAGGACGCTGCGCGCAGCTGCAGGTCCTCGATGCGCCGCAGGCGCGCGGCCTCGACGTCGTAGCCCTCGTACGCGGGCGGCGGCAGCTTCCGGACGTTCCGCGAGCACTGGAAGTCCTGGCAGACGAGCGTGCCGACGGTGTCGCCGTTCCGCCCCGCCTTGCCGGACCGCTTCGCGCTGTAGAACACGACGTCGTTCGGCAGCTTGACGTCCTGGCACCACGAGCACTGGGCGCGCGAGCGCGACGAGGCCTCGGCCTGCCGGAACACGATGCCGACGAGCGTTCCCTCGAGCGTCGGCACGACGGCGTACGCACGCCGACCGATCTTCGGGTCACGCCAGCCCAGGAAGTCGAGGGCGTCCCAGTCGATCGTCTCGAAGTCGGCGGGCAGCGTGATGTCGGTCGTCTCCTTGCGGGAGGCGTTGACGAAGGACGTGCGGAGGGTCTTCTCCGTGATGGGGAGCATGGTGCATCGCTTTCGAGCGGGCCCGGGGCGTGCGGACGCACACCGCACCGGGCGGAAGGAGGTCAGGGTTCGACGAGGGCGGCCGTGCCTGCGGGCACGACCGGGGGCCTCACGCCCTGATGCCGGCGTTACGGGCGCCGACCACCTCCTGGAAGCTCACGCGACCAGCCTACGTCGACGTGTCAAGCGCGGGGACGGCCGTCACCAGGACGAGGGCGCCCTCGTAGGTCGGCTGGATCCGCAGCGCCCCGTGCCGCCGGTCCCACTCGCCGGAGTCGAGCGCGGTACGGAGGGCGGCCACCGATCGCCGGGCGGTGAGCTCGTCGACGAAGCTCCACGCCGAGTTCGCCTTCCGGGCGCCGGGGTCGAGCAGGCGCTCCGGGCGGGCGTAGTACGCCTCGGAGAAGCCGTCGACGCACGTGAACGGGATCGGCAGCGGGGTGTTCGTGACGGTGTCGTCGCCCAGCGCGGCGGCGATGCGGTCGAGCGCCGGGTAGCGCCGGGCCTCGGTCGCCATCACCTCTGGTGCGTACTCGGCGAGCCAGAAGTCCTCGACGCGGGCCGGGTCGCACGTCAGGATCACGACCGGACCCCGGGTCACCCGGCGCAGCTCGGCCAGCCCGCGCTCGAGGTCGCCCCACTGGTGCACCGAGAACGTCGTCATCGCGGCGTCGAACGTGTCGTCGTCGAAGGGCAGGTCCTCGGCGGTGGCGTCGATCGCCATCGACAGGGTGTCCGGTCGTTGGGCACGCATCGACGCCGAGGGTTCGACAGCCGTGACGTCGCGATCGGTCGGCTCGTAGGATCCGGCACCGGCACCCACGTTGAGGACGGTGCGGGCGTCGCCGAGGGCCTTCGCGATCGCCCGGGCGAACGTCGGTTCGGGGCGCCGGTACTGCCGGTAGTCCTGGCCGATGCGGGCGTAGTCGGCGTCCCCCGCTGATCCGTCCGTCGTCCTCGTCACGGCCCCAGCCTACGAACCGTGCGCCGGGCCGACCAGCGGTTCAGTCGACCGACTCGGACTCCGACTCCGCCGCGCGCAGGGCCGCGTACTGCTCGGCCCGTTCCGTCGCGGCCCAGGTGCCGAGCAGGGCCAGCGACCGCTCGGACTCGCTGCCCGGCTCGGCCGAGTACGTGAACAGGGTCAGGCCGGGGTCGGCGACCAGGTCGAGCGCCTCGTACGCCAGGCGCAGCTCGCCGACGATCGGGTGGTCGATGCGCTTCCCGCCGGCGCGCTGCAGCCGGACGTCGTGCGCGGCCCACCAGCCGCGGAACTCCTCGCTGCGCGTGGAGAGCTCCCCGACCAGGGTGATGAGTCCGGGCTCGCACGGGTTCGACACCGCGGCTGCCCGGAGCACGGCGACGGCGTCCTTCGCGGTCTGCGCCCAGTCCGGGAAGAAGTCACGGGCCGCGGGGTCGAGGAACGTGAAGCGTGCGGTGTTCACGGGGCGCCCCGGGCCGGCGAACATGGGCGAGTACAGCGCGCGACCGAGCTCGTTCGTCGCGACGACGTCACCGCGTTCGTTCCGCACCCAGGCAGGCGCGCCGGTGATGGCGTCGAGCAGGCGCTGGACGCCGGGGCGGACCCGCGTGGGGACGGTGCGGTGCATCGTCTTGACGCCGGAGTTCGCCAGTCGGGTGAGGTCCCACAGGTGGACGCGCTCGTCCTCGTCGAGCTGCAGGGCGCTCGCGAGGCCCTCGAGCACGCTGTCCGAGACCCCCTTGAGCGATCCGCGCTCGAGCCGCGTGTAGTAGTCGACGCTCACGCCGGCGAGCATCGCGACCTCGTGCCGCCGCAGCCCGGGGACGCGTCGGACCCCGCCGCCGAACGACGGCATGCCGACCTGCTCGGGGGTGAGCCGCGCTCGCCGGGAGGACAGGAAGTCGCGGATCTCGTTGCGCACGTCGATACCCATGGGGAGAGCGTACGTGGCGGCGCTGTCCGTCCGGCAGGCACTGGCGGTACCCGCCGGGCGGACGGGAGGCCCGTGGCGGCGCCGCCACGGGCCTCCAGGTCAGCTGTGCGGAGTTCAGAGCGTGACGTCGGCCGTGATCCGGACGCGCGCCACGCGGTGACCGTCCATGGCGGTCACCTCGAGGCGGTGTCCGCCGGCGGCGACGACGTCGCCGACCTCCGGCACGCGGTCCAGGTGGACCTGGACGAGGCCGCCGACGGTCTCGTAGTCACCGTCGGGCAGCGCCGGACCGCCGTCGGCGACGAGGTCCTCGAGCACCGTGGACCCGTCCACGCCGTCGTGCTCGGCCGTGGGTTCGTCGTACTCGTCGCGGATACGGCCGACGAGGTCTTCGAGCAGCGCCTCGAGCGTGACCATGCCCGCGCTGCCGCCGTACTCGTCCACGACCAGGGCGATCTGGTGCCCGTCGGTCCGCATGTCCGCGATCGCGCTCGACAGCGACTTCGTCTCCGGCAGCGCGAGCACCGGGCGTACCAGGGTCGACACCGGTGCGGACGGGTCGCTCGGACGGAGCAGGTCGCGGAGGTGCACGAAGCCGTCGACCTCGTCGCGTCCGCCGGAGGTCACGAGGTACCGGGTGTGCCCGACCTCGATCGCGTGGTCGGTGGCCTCGGCGATGGTCAGCGCGGCGTCGATCGTGGACACGTCGTACCAGGGGCGCATCGACTCGCGCAGGATCCGGTCACCGGCGTCCAGCGCGCTCCGGGCGATCCGGCGGCCCTGCTCGTCGACGCCGGTGTGCTCGTCGACGAGGCCGCGGAGCTCCTCGGTGCTCATCGACTCACTGCGGGCGTTCGGGTCGCCACCGAGTGCGCGGACGACCAGGTTCGTCGAGGCCGACAGCACCCAGATCACCGGGCGCATCAGGGTCGCGAAGCGGTCGAGGGTCGGTGCGACGAGCATCGAGAAGCCCTCGGCCCGCTGCAGGGCGAGTCGCTTCGGCACGAGCTCGCCGAACACGAGCGACAGGTAGGCGATGACGAGGGTCATCAGCACGAGGGCGACCGTCTCGGCGGCTCCCTGGCCGAGTCCGAGCCCGGTGAACACGGGTGCGACGTCGGGCGCGATCGACGAGGCGCCGTACGCGGCGGAGAAGAACCCGGCGACGGTCACACCGATCTGCACGGCCGCGAGGAACCGGTTCGGGTCACGCCCGAGTTCGGCGACCCGCAGGCCACGGGAGCCCCGGCGCTCGAGTTGCTGCAGCTGCGACTCACGGAGCGAGACGAGTGCGATCTCGGCGGCGGCGAAGACCCCGCCGACGAGCACGAAGAGGATGACGAGCCCGAAGGCGATCCAGGTGTCGGCGCCCATCAGCGGGCAGCTTCCTCGGATCGACGACGGGCGGGCGGTCTGTGGTGATCGTCCATGCCTGTGAGTCTGCACAGGGCAGCTGGGACGTCACCCCACCAGCGCTCGACGTCTGCTGTGCGTCCGGGGTGGGTGGTGTCGAGGGCTACGTCGTCAGCGAGCGGCCGATGCGGGCTTCGAGCCACGCTTCGGGGTCGATCGGGGTCACGCCGTCCATCAGGACCTCGAGGTGCAGGTGCGCACCGGTCGAGACGCCGGAGGACCCGACGAGTCCGATGAACTCGCCGGCCTCGACCTGGTCGCCGACCTTGAGCGGCGACGACCCCGGGATCATGTGCCCGTAGAGCGTCGACACCTGGCGGCCGTCGATCTCGTGGTCGATGATCACGGCGTTGCCGTACGAGAAGTACGTGCCCGAGATCCGGACGGTGCCCGCGGCGACGGCACCGATGGCCGTGCCCATGCCGGGCGTGAAGTCGAGGCCCTGGTGCAGCGAGGAGCACGCGCCGCACGGTGCCGAGCGGTAGCCGAAGCCCGAGCTCATCTGCACCGGGCCGGGGAACGGGGAGCGGACCGCGCCGCCGTACGAGACGGCTTCGCCCGCGATGCCACTCGTGTCGGCCGTGCCGCCGGTGGTGACGATCCGGCGCGTCGTACCGCCGCCGACGGTGAACCCGTCGCGGTCGAGCCCGGTCGCGGTGACCGCCTGGGTGACCGCGTAGTCCTGAGTGCGCACGATCGGCGCGATGGTCGAGGTCGCCATCGAGGTGCCGGCGCTGGCGTGGGCGGGCATCGCCGAGGCGGCGAACATCGCGATCGCCGCAGCCGCGCTGGTCAGGGTGATCCGTCCGGCACGACCGGACCGGGAGGCCCGTGGGGCCTTCGCGACGCTCGTCACGGTGGCAGCGGGGCGGCGGACCACGCGCGTGATGCGGGTGTCGACGTGCTCGGTCGTCGCGCGGGCTGCGGTGGCGCGGCGGCCGACGGGCTTCGCGACCTTGGCGGGCTTCGCGACCTTGGCGGGCTTCTCCGGCTTGTCCGCTCGGCGCTGGGGCTTCCGGGCTGCGGCGCGCTCCGCCTCGAGGGCAGCGCGACGGGACAGGTGCACCACCGGGGTCTCCGGGTGCTGGTCGAGTTCGGGTGCAGTCGTCATGGCCGCCCACCATTCTGCACGACTCTGTCGCTTTGTACAGGCCCCACCGTGATCTTTTCGTTACCGCGGGGCTGGGAGGCACCTGATCACCGGGGGCCCCGACGTCCCCCGACCGTCCGACATCGGTAGCGTCGTGGGAAAGCGACGGAAGGACCCGCACCATGGCCCGATCGCCGCGAGAGCGGCCCGCGCAGGTCGACCTCGGCACCGCCGACGTCGTGCTCGCCGGCACTCAGGAACTCCTGCCCGTGCTCCGCGCTGCCGCGGTGCGCGCGGGCATCGACGCCGCACGCATGCGGGTCATCGGGGTCGACGACCTGCCGGACCCCGAGGAGACCTGGGACGCCGAACTCGCGGTCATCGCGATCCGGCGCCCCGGTGACGACCCCGCGTTCCACCGTGCGCAGGCGGCCGCTGAGCTCATCGACCCGCTGCTCGTGCCGCACGCCGTCCGGATCGTGGTGACGGTCTCGGGACTGACACGGCTCGCGCCCAAGGTCGAGCGCACCCTGACGTCCGAGGTGCTCCACCAGATCGACGCCGCATCGGCGCCGTCGGGGTTCGAGCGGCCGTTCCGCAGCATGCGGATGCGGCTCGGGCTCGCAGCACTCCGGGCGGCCGGCGTCCGGGTGTTCCGCGTCTCGATCGGCACCTGACCGGCCTGGCCGTCGTCAGCGGGCAGGCGCCCCGCGGAGTTCGAGGGCGATCTGCTCGGCGTCGAGGTTCTGCAGCATCGACTCGAGCACCTCGGCGTCGAAGGTGCCGTCGTCGCGGGCGTCGAGGATCGCGGCGCGTTGTGCCTCGAGCACGGCGAGCCGCCGCGCCTTCTCGCGGCCCATCCACGCGCGGAGTTCCGCCGGATCGGCTGCCTCCAGTTCCTCGCGCGTCCGGGGGCCGGCTTCGCTGGTACCGGGGACCTGCTCCGCCGCGGTCCGCATGAGTTCCAGCAACCGCCCGCGTTCCTCGGTGTCCTTCGCGGCGGTGTCCGGCACCGGTGCGGCGATCCGACGGAGCAGCGGGCCGATCGTGCTGCCCTGCACGACGAGCGAGAGCAGGGCCACCGCGAACGCGACGAACACCAGGAGCGACCGTTCCGGAGTGTCCGTCGGCAGGGTCTGCGCCGCCGCGACGGTCACCGCGCCGCGCATGCCCGCCCAGACCACCGCCGTGCCCTCGCGCCAGCCCAGCGGTGCCGTCGTGTAGTACGCGATGTCCGCCAGGGTTCGCCGGACGCGTGTCGTGAACCGGTCGAGTTCGCGCTCCGACGGCGCCCGGTTGCCCGGTCGGTGCTCGCGGATCACCTCGCTCATCGCGTCGCGGTCGCCGGCGTGCATCTCGGCGAAGCGGTCCTGCATCCGCTCACCGCGCTTGGCGGCCGCCGACAGCGCGAACAGGAGCGGCACGACGTACGCGGTCCGGACGAGCACGGTGAGCACGAGGGCGCCGACGGCGATGAGCAGCGCCGGGCCGATGCCGGAGTGGTCCTCCTGCACGTCGCGGAGGATCGTCGCGAGTTCGAGCCCCATCGTCAGGAACACCGCGCCCTCGAGCACGAGCTCGATGGTCTGCCAGTTCTGCGCGTCGGACAGTCGGTGCCCCGGCGGGAGCTTGCGCGGTCCGACGATGCCGGTGAACAGCCCCGCGACGACAGCGGCGACGAGTCCTGACCCGCCGAAGTGCTCGGTCGGTACCGCGGCGACGAACGGCACCGCGAAGGACAGCGCCGTGTTCACCGCTGCGCTCGGCACCCGGGAGCGCACGAACACGTTCAGCCAGCCGACGAACCAGCCGATGACCACCGCGATGGCCACGGCGCCCGCGAAGTCGCCGAGCGCTCCCCAGAACGAGAACGACGCGGCAGCGGCCACGATGGCCGTCCGCAGGAGCACCAGTGCGGTGGCGTCGTTGAGGAGCGATTCACCGTCGAGGATCGAGATCGCCCGGCGCGACACCGAGGTCTGCTTGACGATCGACGTCGCGACGGCGTCGGTGGGACTCACGATCGCACCGAGGGCGATCCCCCACCAGAAGCCGAGGCCCGGGACCACCCAGGCGAAGAAGAGCCCGAGCACGAGGCTGCTCGCGACGACGAGCAGCACCGACAGCCCACTGATGGCACCGAACTCGCGCCGGAAGTTCATCGACGGCATCGACACCGCCGACGAGTACAACAGCGGCGGCAGGACTCCGGCGAGGATCCACTCGGGCTCGATCTCCGCGTCCGGGATGAACGGCAGCAGGCTCGCGATGATCCCGACGACGACGAGCACGAGCGGTGCCGCGACCCCGATGCGGGGCCCGAGCACGGCGGCACCGGCGATGGCGATCAGGGCGATGACGCCCACGACGAGGAGTTCGGTCACCGGTCCAGCGTGGCACCACCGTGCGTGCGTCGTCATCCCGTGCGCGGTTGGCCGCGCGGTGCGGCGCAGTAGGCGCGCACGCGGCGGTCATCCTCGCACCGAACGGCGGAACCGGCACGGTGCGGTGGGCGCGACCGCCGGACGGACGGGAGGCTCGTGGCGGCGTGGCCGCGTGCCTCCTGTCCGCACGGTGCGTGCGTCGTCATCCCGTGCGCGGTTGGCCGCGCGGTGCGGCGCAGTAGGCGCGCACGCGGCGGTCATCCTCGCACCGAACGAAGGAACCGGCACGGTGCGGTGCGGTGGGGGCCGTCCGGGCGATCAGGTCCCGTCGGTGTCCGGGCTGTGGAGGACGCCCGCCTGCACGGACGGGTGTGGCGGGACCGTGTGGGCGACGACCGCGACGCTGCCGACGGCGAGCACGAGCGCCAGCGCCCCGGCGCTCACCGCTGTGCCGATGCGGCGGAGTCGGGAGCGTCCACCGCGGTCACGCGGGGCGAAACGGGCCAGTCCGCGGCGGGGCTCCGGCCCGACGAGCCACGGTCCGGAACCGTCGACGTCGTACGAGAACGGCCCGCTGCCGTCCGGCGCGTACCGGTACGGGCCGCTGCCGTCCGAGGCGTAGGCCGAGCGGAGGTCCTCCGCGGTCCACCCGAAGTCCTCCGGTGTCGCTCGTGTCGTCGCCATGATCGCCCTCCTGCGGCTCTGGAACTGCGGAAGACCAGTCCACCGAGCGTTCCTATGAGCCGACAGTGCGCCTCCAGGACGTCTGCCGAGTACCTGCCGGACGCAGGCCGGACCATGTATCTTGATGTCGAGACATCCCGCACCACGAGTAGCGTGGACGTACCGACGGTCGAACAAGGGAGTACCCGCCAGCATGGCCAAGATCATCTACACCCTCACGGACGAGGCGCCGTTCCTCGCCACCCACTCCTTCCTCCCGGTCATCCAGGCCTTCGCCGGCACCGCTGGTGTCGACGTCGAGACCCGCGACATCTCGCTCGCCGGCCGGATCATCGCCCAGTTCCCGGAGCGGCTCACCGACGAGCAGCGCGTGGACGATGCCCTGGCCGAGCTCGGCGAGCTCGCGAAGACCCCCGAAGCGAACATCATCAAGCTGCCGAACATCTCGGCGTCGATCCCGCAGCTCAAGGTCGCGATCAAGGAACTGCAGTCGCAGGGATACGACCTGCCGGACTACCCGGACGAGCCCACGACGGACGAGCAGCGCGACGCCCGCGCCCGCTACGGCCGCGTCCAGGGCAGCGCCGTCAACCCCGTGCTGCGCGAGGGCAACTCCGACCGCCGCGCTCCCCTGTCCGTCAAGAACTACGCCCGGAAGCACCCGCACCGCATGGGTGCGTGGAGCGGCGACTCGAAGACGAACGTCGTCACGATGGGCGTCGACGACTTCCGCTCGAACGAGAAGTCCTGGATCGCCCCCGCCGACGACGTCCTGACGATCACGTTCGTCGCCGAGGGCGGCGAGACCCAGGTCCTCAAGCAGTCGATCCCCGTCGTGCAGGGCGAGGTCGTCGACGGCACCGTGCTGCACGTCGCCGCGCTCGAGGCGTTCCTGCAGGACCAGATCCAGCGCGCCGCCGCCGAGGACATCCTGTTCTCCGTGCACCTCAAGGCGACGATGATGAAGGTCTCCGACCCGATCATCTTCGGCCACGTCATCAAGGCGTTCTTCCCGTCGGTGTTCGAGCGCTTCGGTGCCGACCTGGCCGCCGCCGGACTCACCCCGAACGACGGCCTCGGTTCGATCCTCGCGGGGCTCGACGCCCTGCCGAACGGCGCGGAGATCAAGCAGGCCTTCACCGACGGCATCGCCGCGGGCCCCGAGCTGGCGATGGTCGACTCGGACAAGGGGATCACGAACCTGCACGTCCCGAGCGACGTCATCGTGGACGCCTCGATGCCCGCGATGATCCGCACCTCCGGCCACATGTGGGGTCCGGACGGCGACGAGCACGACACCCTCGCCGTGATCCCGGACTCGAGCTACGCCGGCATCTACCAGACCGTGATCGACGACTGCCGCGTCAACGGTGCCTTCGACCCGGCGACGATGGGCTCCGTGCCCAACGTCGGGCTCATGGCGCTGAAGGCCGAGGAGTACGGCTCGCACGACAAGACCTTCGAGGTCCCGGGCGCCGGCGCCGTCCGCGTGACGAACGCCGCCGGTGACGTCGTCATCGAGCACGACGTCGAGCCCGGTGACATCTGGCGCGCCTGCCAGACCAAGGACATCGCCATCCGCGACTGGGTCAAGCTCGCCGTCACCCGTGCCCGCGCCTCGGAGACCCCGGCCGTGTTCTGGCTCGACGAGACCCGGGCGCACGACGCGAACCTGATCGGTCTGGTCCGCCAGTACCTGGGCGAGCTCGACACCGAGGGCCTGCAGATCGAGATCCTCTCGCCGGAGGACGCCATGCGTTTCTCGCTCGAGCGCATCCGCCGCGGCGAGGACACCATCTCCGTCACGGGCAACGTCCTGCGCGACTACCTGACCGACCTGTTCCCGATCATGGAGCTCGGCACCTCGGCGAAGATGCTCTCCGTCGTCCCGCTGCTCGGTGGCGGCGGCCTGTTCGAGACCGGTGCCGGCGGCTCCGCCCCGAAGCACGTCCAGCAGCTCGTGCAGCAGAACTACCTGCGCTGGGACAGCCTCGGCGAGTTCCTCGCCCTGGCGGTCAGCCTCGAGCACCTCGCCGGTGTGACGGGCAACGAGCGGGCGAAGATCCTCGGTGAGACGCTCGACCGTGCCACCGGGACCTTCCTCGAGCAGGACAAGTCCCCGGGCCGCAAGCTCGGCTCGATCGACAACCGCGGCAGCCACTTCTACCTGGCCAAGTACTGGGCGGAAGAGCTCGCAGCGCAGACGACGGACACCGAGCTCGCAGCGTCGTTCGCCGAGATCGCGGGCAAGCTCGACGCGCAGGAGCAGCAGATCGTCGAGGAGCTGAACGGCGTGCAGGGCCACCCGGCCGACATCGGCGGCTACTACCGCCCGGATGACGCCAAGACGAGCGCGGTCATGCGCCCGTCCGCCACGTTGAACGCGACGCTCGCCGCGCTCTAGACGCACGCACCTGACGGACGGGAGGCCCGGTGCCAGCTGTGAACTGGTCCCGGTTTATTGGACCGTGAAGTCAGATTAGGCCGCGAGGGCGTGAGCTCGGTATTGAACCGGGCTCATGCCCTCGAGTCGTGCC
>NZ_JBIVGB010000006.1:0-215872 GCF_044748425.1 Curtobacterium sp. NPDC089991 | reverse complement strand
CATCACCGCACAGATCAAGTAACACCCCACGTACTCCGGCTGTGCATGGCAGACCGGAACGGCCAACGCCCCGTCGCTCGCGACGGGGCGTTGCTTGTTTCCGAGGAGGGGAAGCAGGCGACGTCCGACGTGCCGCCAGTTACCTCGGCAATCGAGTTCGTTCACGGAGCGCGTGACCTGTGGCCCGCTCGTTCCAACGCACCCGCTCGCTCCCGTAGACACACTCGTGCTCTCCAGAGTGACCAAGGATCAGGTCACATCTCCACCTATCGAAGGTGCTCGGGCAGATCGTCGACATCGTGCAGCAGCATAGACACCACCACCGGCGCCCTCGTCTCACTGAACGATCGGTCAGCGGACAAGCGAGCCCATCTCGCTTCCGCTGATCCGCTGGCAGCGTGTGCGCGTCCTTGGCCCGCACGCACACGCTCATGAACCGGATCGAGAAACTCGTACACCTGAGGAGTTGTAGGTCACGACGAGGAGTCGGTGAGGAGTCGGCCGAAGGTGCGGTAGATCACCGGTTCGCCGCCCGGGCCAGCTTCTCCGAGGGCAGGGAAGTCGCCGAGGTGAAAGAAGCCGCTGCGCCGAGCGGCTGCGGCGGATGGGGCGTTGTCGATCTCTGCCCGGATGATCGCGCGGCGCCCGACTCCGAGTCTCTGGAGGCGCGCACAGAGCAAGCTGATCGCCGCGGTCGCGACACCTTGCCGCCGAGCCCGCGGATGGACCGCGTAGGCGATGTTCACGTCACCGGGCTCCGGGAGGTCGTCCGCGTCGGGATCGAAGTCGATGTAGCCGGCGAGTTCGCCGTCGAGCAGGACGCCGAACCCGCGCTTGCCCGCTCCTCGGCGCTCGTTGAGTGCGAGCATCTCGAAGTGTCGTCGAGTGGATTGCGTCGTGCTAGGTGTGCCACTGAGCCAGCGGATGGTCTGGTCGTCCTCGCCAGCATTGTGCGCCGCAACGTCGTCGTCGGTCAGGGCACGAAGGCGGACACGATCAGCGCCAGAATCTCTGCGTTTCCGCGCCATGTGCATGCACGTCACGATCGTCCATCCGCGCCGACGGGTCAAGCGCGCGTCGTGTGACTGGTGTGCGACGTTCGCTGTGTCAGCATCAGGAGATGCGTGACCTTCTCGCTCGGATCTCCGACCTCTCCGGCTACGTCCTGAGCAACGGGCGGCGCCTGACCGGCGGCGAGCAGGGCGGCGCGCTGCTCGCGGAATCGCCGGTCGGGCCCGTGGTGGTGAAATTCCAGCCTGACCCGGAGAAGGCCGCTCGGGTGCTCGCAGCCGCTCGTGTCATGAAAGCGACGCAGGCGAAGTGGTCCGTCGCGGACTGGCTGGCAGTCGGGCCGCTCGGCGACGGCGCATTCCACGTCCAAGAGTTCGTCCAAGGCGCCATCCTCGACGTCTCCAAGAACGCCCAAGTCGACGCGGTGATCGGCGCGAACCGGCGGCAGAAGGGCTTGGCGGTCGCGGGCGCGTACGACCATTCTGCCCAGATCGTCGCCGTCACGATGGACCGACATCCATGGTTCGGTGGCGTTGCACGTCGATCGCAAGCAGGAGCACGGGTAGCGGCGGATGCGCGCTCGCTCGTCGCGGTCGCGGGGACGGTCGAGCTCCCCAGTGACGACATCGTCCACGGCGACCTGAGCGCGTCGAACATCATCGTCACGCCGACCGGCGAATCTCGATTCGTCGATGCAGAGTCGGTCGGACGTGGCCACCGAGCCCTCGATCTGGCTGACCTGTACCGGCAGTGCGTGATCAGTGGTCACGCGCCTGAGACCGTCTTCCGGCGTCTGACCGTAGCCGGCGTTTCGGCGTCCGGTTCAGCCGCATTCATCACCTTGGTCGTCGGCGCATGCCTGAACAACCTCGCCTGGCATGCAGCGAATCGATCCTTGCCGCAGTTCGAGCACATGTGCTCGCGGGCTCAGCGCGTTTTCCATCGGGTCGAAGGTGACTGCGAAGCTGTCGAGCACTGCCCGTCGCAATAACCGATCGACTACCGGACTGCTAGGTAATCGTTCTGAGAGCGACCGGCTCGCATCGCAGTCGGGGCCGAACCAGAGACACTGGGTGCTAGGGGTTGAGAGCGTCCCATCCGTTCGGCAGCACCAATGGTTCGTGCATGTTGGTGTGAGGACGGAAGGTGTCCCAGTGCCCGAGTGAGTCAACGAACCCGCGAGGGTCTCCCGCGATCTGCTCAGCGGTTCGCCGGGCCCGGAGAAGATCTTGCTCCCGCAAGTACTGGGTCCGGACCGCCGCCTTGGCCTCGTCCTCGTCCTTCCACGCAACCTCGAACGTGGGGGAAATCAGCAGGTCCAGGTGCCAGTCGACTGCGGTAACGCCGAGCCGGTGCTTCTGTTTAGTAGACTCGAGGTTCACGTACCACCCGGTGAACGTGCCTGACGCGTCCCAGAAGTGCACCACCTGCCACGGCTCATCCAGGGGAATGACTCGAAGGACACTACTGCCTGTCCAAGTTCTCCTACCGGTCGTGAGGATCTGATGGAATCGCGATTCGAGCGGCGTTGCCCTCGGGTCTTCTCCGCTCGAGGTTGCCCAGTACGCAATCTCGGACCCCAAGGGCTGCCACCCCACGAGCCGATCTTCCGTCGATTCGAGCAGCAGCAGCGGGAACGCAGCTTGCAGGCGCCCATCGGGGTAGCAGTACCGCAGCAAAGTGGTCGCTGATTCCATGCCACCAGCCTACGGAAGCTGCTCAACTCAACCGCCGCCACAAAGAGACCGGAATCGACTCCGACCACCAACTGTTGGGGCAGGTCACGCCCGATATTCGATCGTCAATCGAGGCACCATGATGCCGGACGGTGGCACTCGGATAGGCGTTTTGTGGTGAGCTAGCCGGATGCGCATCAGGTCAGCGGCCGTTGTCGTCCGAGACGAGAGCCTGCTCGTCATCGATCGGTTGAAGAACGGTCGTCACTACTGTGTGCTCCCTGGTGGCGGGGTCGAGGAAGGCGAGAGTCTCCGCGAAGCGTGTCAGCGCGAGTTGCGTGAGGAGACGGGCCTTGATGCGAGCATCGGCGACCTGCTGGACGTACCAGTGGATAGCGCCGTTCCCGCGGCTTACTTCGTGGCGCGAGTGCGTCCTGGTCCGTTGGTACTCGGGGGTCCAGAGATCGACCGTGCCTCGGAACTGAACCAGTACGAGCCGAGGTGGGTGGCACTGGGCTTGCTCGCGCACATCCCGTTGGTGCCGGAAGCGGCGAGGGAAGCGGTCAAGCTGGTCATCGAGGCGCACCGCTGACCGGAACAGGGTGACCGAAGGGTGGCGTCGAGAGTCCGTCGCTCCGCCCGATTCACAGGCACGAGTTCGGGTGGCAGGGTGTCTAGTCATGGAGAACGCCGTGGGTCACCGGGACGACCGACACGCGCTCACAGGCCTCGCAGTCGTTGCCGCGTGGGTGCTGCTCTTCTGCGTAGCGCAAGCGCACTACGTTCCTCTCGAGACCGCCTACCAAGCCCACCTCGACTTCCTGAACAATCCGCCCATCCTTCAAGATCCACCCGCTCAAGTTGCCCTTGCCGAGTTCCTCGTGGGCACAGTGCTCGTGCTCGCAGTGCCGGCAGCTGCTATCGCGATTCTCACTGGGCTCAGCACCGCGCGGAACAGCCGAGGCGTGACTTGGGTGCGAGTGCTCGGGTGGACGACGTTCGGGATCGGTGCTGTCGGAGCGTTGCCCGCGCTCTGCGCTGGTTTCTTCGGTGCGATCGGAGCGCTTTTCAACGCTCTGACGTTGCTTGGCTGACTACTCTTGGTGAAGGGGATAGTTCCGCAAGTGGACCCGCCACGGGGCGACGGCCCGGCTTGTCCGCGCGATCGAGGCACACGATCAACCCGTCAGGTCGCAATGGCAGGGGATTGTGTTGCGAGAGCCCACACGATCACGACGACGATGGCGATGAACGCGGCCGCACCGCCGATGATGGCCGCCAGCCCGTCAGCCCGGCGTTCTCGATCACTCATGTCCCCACTGTGCACCGGATGTCAAGCGGCGAGAGCGTGCGATAGGGGATCGGCTATCGAGACGGGTTTTCGTCTTTTGTTCTGCGCACGCTGGCGACGCCCTGCTGTGGTCCGACGCGCGGCTCCGTTCCTCGCGGGCATCCCTCGAAACGCTCAATCCGCCGAGGACTCGCCGGTGTCATCGAGGTGGTGCACGAGTACGCCTTGGCCGCGGAAGCCAACAGCGTGCCAGAACGCCACCGCATCGTTGTCCTCGGGCGACGGGTCGACCACGAAGTGGGTCCTGCCGCGCGCCCGGACCCGCTCGAGCACGACCTCGACCACCTGTCGACCGAGACCCTTGCCGCGCTCCGCGGGGAGCAGGATGAGGTCCATGCCTGCGCCCGACCCGTCGGCGTACAACTGCGTGAAGCCGGCCACTCGGTCGTCGACTTCGATCAGGAAGCACTCGACGTCCGGGAGGCGAGCGCCCAGGTACTTCTCTCGGAGCTGCGAGTCGGACCGGAACCCAGGGCCGCCCCATCCCTCGAACGCCGGATCACGGAACAAAGCTTGCACCTCGGGGAAGTCGTCGGGCGTGGTCGGTCGGAGGATCAGCGCACGCTCACTCCCCCGCATCGGGCGAGCCTCCCACCGCACGTCCCGCGGGTCAACGAGCATCGCGTGATGTGTCCGCTTGTCCGCCAGCCGATAGTTCACCGGGCGCTCGACAGGCACCCGTTGGCAGCGTCCTTCGACCTCGCGCTTCCCCGAGCGGAAGTCATCGAGGCTGAGATAACGTCAGCCCGTGGATAAGTTCCTCAGCGACCCGGCAGGCCGGCTGTACCGATTCCTGGAGCACTGCGCAGGCGTGCACCCGAACACTTCAATACTCGAGGGGTGGCGGAGCTATCTCGATCTTCCAGACGGCACAGGGCCCGGCCCGATCATCACCGGCATCGCCCCGCTCTTCGTGCTCCCGGACGTAGTCGAGGGCCTGCTCCGATCCACCGAGCACGCCGAAGAGAACCTCGATGACTACACCCCTGCTCTCACGGCGGCTCGGGCCGCCATGTCAGTCGTCGCTGAGGCGACAAACGGCATGTCGCTGATGAAGCAGCGTTTTGACACCGGACACGTCCAGTCCCTCAGGAGCTGCAGCCGCCTTCTGCAACGCCTACCTGGAGTCGCTGCCCCGTCCGAGGGCCAACTAGCGGAAGTACGAGACAGCGCGCAGGCGTTGATCGAGTCGATCAACGACGCAACGGATCTCCCAGCCGCAGTGCGGGAGACCTTGCTCGGTTACGCGTACTCGGCCATCCACGACGTCGATCTCTTCAAAATCGGTGGCGCCGATGCTCTGATTCGAGAGGCCAAGCGCTTCCGGGGTCAGCTGGCGCTTGACCCGTGGTCGATGGTGCCGCCCCCATCGGAAAAGGGCGTGTTGTCTGGCGTGAAGCGACTCGCAGCGGCATTGGGTTTGATCGCGTTGGTCGTTCATACCCCGGTCGCTATCGGTGCCGATCTCGATGAGTACAAGAAGGCGCTCACTTCGATCACGGAGGAAGTACCCGCGGAGCTCCTTGCTCCCGGACAATTGTCCCTACCTGCCTTAGAAGCGCCAACAACAAACGACCCAGTGTGACCAAAACCTGCCAGTTCGTGACTTCAAAGTTGCAACTCCACCCGTGCAGGTTCGTTAGTCGGATTCTGCCGGGTCATGTGGTTTGGGCCGGCGGTGCAACGCTCGCAGCCAGGACGAGATCGCTCAGACGTCACTGGCGGAAGACGACGTCGGCGACGGCCTCGCTGACGAGCACGGATGTGTGCCCGTAGATGAGGTGCTGCACGGTGATCATGACGAGCCAGTGGTTACCTCGTCGAGCACCGAGCTCGCTGACTATGAGGAACAGTGAGTCACGACCCTCGAACCTGCCCGCCAGCCGCCGATCGCGGATATCGCCAGCCTCAATAGCCGGTCGACTACCGCGACTTCGTGCGCAGCGGTCCAGCTCCCCCCTCGAGCCCCGTGCTTCCTGATGGGGGCGTTCTCGGATAGGTGGTCCGAAACGATTCCGAATGACGGGACGTCAAACGAGGCGTTCCACCGACGCCCACCACGTGCGAAGGAATCAGCGCCGCCGCACCCCGAGCCCCACCACCGCCACGAGGTTGACAGCACTCCCCACCAAGAACCCCGTCGTCCCACCCGCGACGCCGGCCACCGGCCCGAGCACCGCCATGAGCACTGCCCCGACGACGAAGCCTGCGACCGATGCCAGCGCGACCTGCCGTGACCGCCCCGATGCGAGCAACAGCGCCGCCGGCACGAGCCCGACGGTGAACACCCACACCCCGACCATCAAGTACCGCAGGTCCGCCACGGCAGCAGCCCCCTCGGCTGGGTAGACGATCGGCAGGAACCACCCGGCGAGCAGCGCCACCAGACCGAACACGACGGCAGAAGCAGCGGCGAACCCGACGACGAGCATCAGCGCTCCGCGAGACCGCAAGGACCCACCATCCGTCCGGTGCGCGAACGCCGGCACGAGCACCTGCCCCAGCGCCTGCCCGAGCATCGATGCCGGCGTCGCCAGGGTGAACGCCGCGGCGTAGACCCCGGCCTCGTGCGCCGACGAGGTCACCTGCGCCGAGATCATCGTCAATTGCAGCAACCCGTTCGAGGTCACCACCGCCAGCACGTTCCACGCCGCGAACCCGAGCACCCCTGCGGCGGGTTCGCGAGCGGCAGGGCCGAAGTCGTTCCACCGCGGCCAGCACGCGATCGCGAACACCGTGTACCCGATGGCCAGCGGCAGCAGCACGAAGGGCTCGAGCCGAGTGATGCACGCCACCACGAGCAGTCCGAGCGCGAGCACGCTCGTCACCGAGTCCCAGAGCGCTACCCGCGGCGCCCGGCCGTAGCCGAGCTGCGCTCCGCGGGCGTAGCAGTACAGCCCGTAGCCGACGACGACCCCGACACCACCGAGCACCATGCCGGGCCCGTTGCCCCAGGCGACCGCGACCGGCACGGTGACCGCGGCGAGCACCACGGTCGACATCAGCATCGACAGCCCGAGCACCCGGTTCACCGCGGCGTCCGACCGCCGACCCCGCAACGCGATCGCCAGGTACCGAGAGGCGGTGTTGCCCGCGGCGTTCGGCCAGAGCAGCGCGACGAACACCGACAGGGACAACAGCGCCGTGGTCTGCCCGAGGGTCTCGGTGCCGAACACCCGCCCGACGACGACGGTCACGAGCAGTTTCGCGACGCCCTGCACCCCGATCCCGACCGTGGCGAGGGCCGCCGACGACGCCACCGAGGACGACGCACCAGAAGAAGGCCGAACAGAAGACCCGCTCACCGCGCCAACGCCTGTTCCACCCATCCACGCCGATGCGCGCGCACCCCGAGCGTCACCGCCCGGACCCCGATGTACCCGAGGGCGAACGCCGCCCACAGCCCCGCGAGCGTCCCGCCAGCCCACCACAGCAGCGGCAGGTACACGACCAGGTTCACGCCGCCCGCGATCGCTAGGTACCGCGCATCCCCGGCCCCGATCAGCACCCCGTCGAGCACGAAGACGTACCCGGCCACGGGCATCCCGACGGCGATGAGCACCAGCACGAGCGGCAGCGCGTCCCGCACGGCGGACGAGTCGGAGAACACCGGCCCGAGCACTCCGCTCACGGCCAGGGTCAGCGCCCCGAGCAGCGCCCCACCGATGATCCCGAGCAGTACGAGCCGCCGCGTCACCAGCCGGACCCGCTCAGGGTCCCGCGCCCCGAGCCCGTGCCCGACGAGCGCCTGCCCGGCGATGGCCAGGGCATCGAGCGCGAACGCCAGGGTCGAGAACACCGTCAGCCCGACCTGCGTGGTCGCGAGTCCCGCGGTCCCGAGCCCGGCAGCGGCCCCGACGGTCGCGAGCATCGCGATCCGCAACGACGCGGTCCGCAGGAACAGCCAGGCCCCGGACCGCAGCGCCCGGACGACGCCCGAGGCGCCGGGCCGCAGCGGCGCTCCCGACGATCGCGCGGCGCGCACCGCGATCCGGACGTAGACGATCGCCATCGCCCACTGCACGATGACGGTGCCGGCGGCGGACCCCTCGACGCCCCACCCCGCGCCGTAGATCAGGACGGCGTTCAACAGCCCGTTCGCGACGAACCCGATGGTCGCGACGACGAGCGGGGTCTTCGTGTCCTGCAGCCCGCGCAGCAGCCCGGTCGAGGCGGTGACGACCAGGATCCCGGGCAGCCCGATGAGCGACACCGTCAGGTACGCGGTCGCCGCCGCCGAGACGTCGGGCGACGCACCGAACAGGTCGACGAGCGGTCCGGCGAGCGGCCACCCGACGAGCGCGAGGACCACTCCCAGCACGAGCGCGAGCCACATCCCGTCGATGCCGGCGTGGACTGCGCCGCGACGGTCACCACCGCCGAGCGCGCGCGCCACGGCCGGAGTCGTCGAGTACGCAAGGAACACCAGCAGCCCGGTCACCGTCGACAGCACGGCACTCGCGAGTCCGACGGCCGCCAGGGGTGTCGCACCGAGGTGGCCGACGAGTGCGGTGTCGGTGAGCAGGAAGAGCGGCTCGACCACGAGCGCGCCGAGCGCGGGTACCGCCAGCCGCACGATGTCGCGATCGACCGCACGCCGTTCGCTGGTCAATGCGGGTCGCGTCGGTCGGGGCACCGGCCCATTCTGGCGGCGATGCGCACCCGTCGTCGGCAAGCGAGGTGAGTGTGGCCGCAGGGCGGGCAGGGGGCCTACCGTCGCGAGGAGTCCTGGTGTCGGACGCTGTTCGCGAATAGAATAAAATAAATACGATTCGGAGGCCCCGATGGTCGAGACAGCACCGTCCCCGTTCACACCGGGCTACGGCAGGAAGCCTGTCATCTTCGGCGGGCACAGGGAAGAGCTCACGGATCTCCGTGCCGTGTTCGACACGCTCGACTTCGGCGAGAACCATTCCGTCCTCGTCTCTGGACTGCGTGGTGCTGGCAAGACCTCGTTCATGACGACCCTCGAAGATCATGCCCGTGACGCTGGTTGGCTGGTCATCAGCGATGACGCCAGTGCGGGGCTCATGGGACGGGTGATGGACTCAACCATCCCTACCCTCATCAACGACATGACCCCGGCGAGTCGAGCGCGACTGACCTCGTTCGGGGTCTGGGAGTTCAGCGCGGACATCGAGTACGTGAACCGGCACCGCAGTGTGAAGCCGCAGCTGCGCTCCGACCTCACCGCCCTTTCTTCTGCGCTCGGAACGAGCGGGGGCATCCTCATCACCATCGACGAGGTGTCCTCCGGCAAGGTCCGTCTCCGTGAACTGAGCCGTTTCGCTCTGCAGATCTCGCACGCACTCCGTGACGGTGCGCAGATCATGGTCGTGTTCGCCGGGGTGAAGGTGAGCCTCGACGCACTTCTCGCAGAAGAGCACACCACCTTCTTGCGACGCTCACGCGAGGTGGAGTTCGAGCGCCTGACCGCACCGGAGACGCGGCGGGTGTTCGCCGAGACAGCGCGCGTCGGTGGTCGGCGCGTAGAAGATGAAGCGCTTACCAAGCTCGTCTCCCTCTCCCAGGGCTACCCCTACCTTGTGCAGCTCGCTGGCGACTACGCGTGGCGGAACAACTCGACAGCACCCACCATCACCCTCGCCGACGCCAGCGTCGCCCACGACAAAGCCATCAGGGCGGTCGAGAGTCGAGTCATCAGCCGTGTCTACGGCGACCTCTCCGATGTCGATCAGAAATTCCTTGACGCAATGGCCCAGGACGACGATCGCACGAAAGTCGCCGACATCGTCAAGCGCATGGGTGTGTCCGATGCGTACGTGCAGGTCTACAAGAAGCGCCTCATCGACAGTGGGTACGTCCACGCAGCCGGACACGGGTACGTACAGTTCTCCCTGCCTTACCTCGGCGCCTACATCCGCCGCCAGCTTGCTGCCGAAGCACGCGACGGCGGTGGCAGCGGCGGGTGGGACGCCTATCCGGCGCCTGACTTGCCCTCGTGAGCAGACAGGGCACGGCCAGCGGCGTCGTTCCGTTCCGCGCGTGACGCGGGATCTCCGACCCGCGCCGTGACGGACGGGAGGCCCGTGGCGGCGTTGCCACGGGCCTCCCGTCCGGTGGTCCCACGTCGTCAGGCCGGACGCGCGTTCCGGCCGACCGATCGCGTCAGTCGGCGCGTGGTTCGGCGGGGACACCGCCGGTGGCGGCGTGCGCGTCCTCCGAGGCGACGGGCGTCGCCTCGTCGGTGCCGCGCGCCCGCCCGATCAGGTCCATCAGGTGGTAGACGACGATCGCGGCGATGGTGCCGAGGATGATGCCGCCGAAGCTCGCCTGGCCGAACGCGAACGTGAAGTCCGCGATGCCGATGATGAGCGCGATGCCAGCGGTCAGCTGGTTCTTCGGCTTCGAGAAGTCGACCCGGTTCTCGACCCAGATCCGGATGCCGATGACACCGATCAGACCGTACAGGGCGGTGGTCGCGCCGCCGAGCACGCCGGCGGGGACGGAGGAGATGACCGCACCGATCTTCGGGGAGAGGCCGAGCAGGACGGCGGCGATCGCCGCGACCCAGTACGCGGCCGTGGAGAAGACGCGGGTGGCGGCCATGACGCCGATGTTCTCGCCGTAGGTGGTGGTGGCGGAGCCGCCGCCGGCACCGGCGAGCACGGTGGAGATGCCGTCGGCGAAGAGCGCCCGGCCGGTGAGGGGCGTGAGGTCGCGGCCGGTGAGCTGTCCGACACCCTTCACGTGGCCGACGTTCTCGGCGACGAGCGCCAGCACGACCGGCACGAACGCCAGGTAGATCGCGAGCTGCGATGGGTCGAACGCGGGAGCGGTGAACGTCGGCAGGCCGATCCAGGCGGCATCGCCGACCTTCGAGTAGTCGACCTGGCCGCCGATCAGAGCCGCCACGTAGCCGACGAGCACGCCGATGACGATGGACAGGCGACCGATCAGCCCCTTGAACAGGACGGTGACCAGGATGATCGCGGCGAGGGTGATGACCGCGACGACCGGGGCCGCGGTGAAGTTGTCCTTCGCCGCCGGAGCCAGGTTGAACCCGATCAGGGCGACGATCGCGCCGGACACCACCGGCGGCATCAGGCGGTCGATCCACCCGGCGCCAGCCAGGTGCACGACGAGCCCGACGATCGCGAGCAGGGCGCCGACGACGATGATGCCCGACAGGGCGAGGGGGATGCCGCCGATCTTGGTGGCAGCACCGATCGGTGCGATGAAGGCGAACGACGAACCGAGGTAGCTCGGCAGCCGGTTGCCGGTGATGAGCAGGAACAGGATCGTGCCGATGCCGCTGAACAGCAGGGTCGTCGACGGCGGGAACCCCGTCAGCAGCGGCACCAGGAAGGTGGCGCCGAACATCGCGACGACGTGCTGCACGCCGAGACCGATCGTCCGGCCCCAGGTGAGTCGCTCGTCCGGTGCCACGATCGTCGTCGCGGAGACGGTCTTGCCGTCGCCGTGCAGCTTCCACGGAAGTCCCATGCGATGACCGTACCGGCAGCCGTGCGCAGGTGACGACGGACACCGACCTGCTGCATGGCGTCGGTGGCTATCGTGGACGGCATGACCGACGTCGCACGTGCCTCCGGCATCCACACTGACGAACTCGACCCCGCGGTGCGCCCCCAGGACGACCTGTACCGCCACGTGAACGGCACCTGGATCGCCGAGACGCCGATCCCCGACGACAAGGCCCGCTACGGCTCGTTCACGGTGCTGGCCGAGGCCGCCGAACTCGCCGTCCGCGAGATCATCGAGCGCTCGCAGCAGGCCGCCCCCGGCACCGAGGAGCGCAAGGTCGGTGACCTCTTCTCCTCCTTCACCGACGAAGCCCGGCTCGAAGAGCTCGCCACCGCGCCGATCGAGCCGCTCCTCGCCGAGATCACGGCCATCGAGTCCGTGCCGGAGCTCATCGCCACCGTCGGACGCTTCGAGCGCCTGGGGCTGCCGAGCTTCCTGCAGCTCTTCGTCGACAACGACCCGGGCGACCCCGAGTCCTACGTCGTGTTCCTCGAGCAGTCCGGTCTCGGCCTGCCCGACGAGTCCTACTACCGAGAAGAGCGCTTCGCCGACATCCGGACGAAGTACCGCGAGTTCGTCGCGGCGATGTTCCCGCTCGCCGGGTTCGAGGACGGCGGCGACCGCACCGAGCACGTCATCGCGCTCGAGACGGCCCTGGCGTCGAAGCACTGGGACAACGTCACCACCCGCGACAGCCAGAAGACCTACAACAAGCTGCCCTGGGCCGAGGTCGCGGCGCTCGCCGAGGGCATCGACCTGCAGACGTGGTGGGAGGCCATCGACGCACCGGCCGGCGCGTTCGAGACCGTCGTGGTCCGCGAGCCGTCGTTCATCACGGGCCTTGCCGAGCTCCTGCGCGACCAGCCGCTCGAGGTCTGGAAGGACTGGCTGCGCTGGCAGGTCATCCGTGGCTCGGCCGCGTACCTGACGAGCGCGTTCTCGGCCACGAACTTCTCGTTCTACGGCACCGCCCTCACCGGGGCGCCGAAGCAGCGCGAGCGCTGGAAGCGCGGCGTCTCCCTGGTGGAGGGCGCGATGGGCGAGGCCGTCGGCCGGATCTACGTGCAGGAGCACTTCGACGAGACCTCGAAGGCCACGATGGACGACCTCGTCGCCAACCTGGTCGAGGCGTACCGGCAGAGCATCACGGCGCTCGACTGGATGACCGACGAGACCCGTGCGCGTGCCCTCGACAAGCTCGACAAGTTCACGCCGAAGATCGGGTACCCGGTCAAGTGGCGCGACTACTCGGCGCTGCCGGTCGTGCCCGACGACCTGGTCGCGAACGTCCGCGCCGTCGCGTCGTTCCAGGTCGACCGCGAGCTCGGCAAGATCGGCAAGCCGATCGACCGCGACGAGTGGTTCATGACCCCGCAGACGATCAACGCGTACTACAACCCCGGTTTCAACGAGATCGTGTTCCCCGCGGCGATCCTGCAGTTCCCGTTCTTCGACGCCGAGCGCGACGCCGCCGCCAACTACGGGGCGATCGGTGCCGTCATCGGCCACGAGATCGGGCACGGCTTCGACGACCAGGGCTCGCAGTACGACGGCGACGGCAAGCTCGAGAACTGGTGGACCGAGGCGGACCGCACGGCGTTCGAGGAGCGCACGAAGGCCCTCATCGCCCAGTACGACGCGCTCGTCCCGACCGAGGTGCCGGACGGCCACGTCAACGGTGCCCTGACGATCGGCGAGAACATCGGCGACCTCGGTGGCCTGTCGATCGCGTGGAAGGCGTACCTGCTGTCGCTCGACGGTCAGGAGCCCCCGGTCGTCGACGGCCTGACCGGTGCCGAGCGGTTCTTCCTGAGCTGGGCGCAGGCGTGGCAGATGGCGATCCGTCCGGAGGAAGCCGCGCGCCTGCTGTCGATCGACCCGCACTCGCCGAACGAGTTCCGGTGCAACCAGGTCGTCCGCAACATCGACGGCTACTACGACACGTTCGGCGTGACCGAGAAGGACGCGATGTACCTCGACCCCGCCGAGCGCGTCGCGATCTGGTGATGGTGGAGCCGGACGCGGCTCGGTCGTCACGCCGTCGGCGGCCGGAGGACCGCTCGGATGGTGGCGGTCGGGCCCGCGGTCGGCACAGCGGTCGGCCGGACGACCGCTTCGGCGCCACGACCGAGGCCCTCGGTGCCCTCGCCCTCGACGGCGCCGGCGTCAGCGCCTCGGTGATCGACACCTCGACCGGCAAGGCCCTGCTCGCGATCGACGACACCGTCGTGCAGCCCGTCGCGAGCCTCGGCAGGGTGCTGCTGCTGATCGAGGTCGCGGCACAGCTCGAGGACGGACGCCTGCACGGCGACCGCCTCCAGCGCATGGCACGGGACACCGCGACCGGCGCCGGGCTGTGGCAGTTCCTGCAGGAACCGACGATGCAGGTGCCCGACCTGGCGACCCTGGTCGGCGCCACCGGTGACACCTGGGCGATGAACGCACTGCTGTCGACGGTCGGCATCGACGCCGTCCGCGAGCGTGCGGAGTCGCTCGGCATCGAGCGGACCGCGCTGATCGACCGGGTGCGCGACCGTCGTGGTCCGGACGACGCCCCGGACGCCTCGGTGGCCCCGACGGGTGAGCTCGCGTGGGTGATGCGCGGACTGGCGCTCGGCGAGGTCGTGGACGAAGCGGTCTCGAACCGGGTGCTCGGCTGGCTGTCGCTGGCGAGCGATCTGAACCTGGTCGCCGGCTCGTTCGGCCTCGACCCCCTGGCGCACCGTGCGCTCGACCACGGGCTGCAGGTCGTCGCGGTCACGGGTTCGAGCACGGGCGTCCGCGCCGAGGCCGGGATCCTCCGCGGCCCGGGGTCGTCGGTCAGCTACGCCGTGACGGTGACGTTCGACGACGCCACGTTGCAGCGGCGCCTCGCGGTCATCGAGGCACTGCGGACCATGGGCACCGAACTGCTCGAGGCAGTGCACGCCCCGGCGCGCCGCTGACCGGGTCGCTCAGTTCCCCTCGGACGTTGCGTCGGGTGGCGGCACGCAGGCCGACTCGGCGGTGAGGCTCAACCCGTCGACGGTGCCGCGGATGCTGGCGGTGGCCGGGTCTGCGCCGGAGGAAGACGACCAGAAGTCACGGCCCATCGCGCGGTCACTGACCCCGAGGCCCTCGGACGTCCAGAGCGCGGTCACGGCGTCGAACGGCTCCTGGGCGTCGTCGACCACGTCGAACACGGGCACCACGCTGAGCGCCGTCGCCCGGGTGCCGGTCGTGTCGGACGACCCGGACGTCGCGCACTGTTCGGTGCCCGTCGTCACGGTCGCCGGGACCCCGGCGGCGGCTGCTGACCGCTCGAGGAACGCGCGGAGCACGGTGGCGCGGTCGTTGACGTCTGCAGGGACCCACGGGGTCGGCGTGGGACTCGTCGGTGCGTCGCCGTCCGGACCGACATCCCGCGGCTTGGGTGCGTCGAGGGGGAGCCCGAGCCACCCACTGACTGCGCCGCTGCCCAGGTCGAAGGCGGTCCGCGGTGCGCGGTGTGCATCGGCTGCCTCGTCCGTCGTCGCGGCGAGGGTCTCGGCGACGTCGCCGAGCGGACGCACGCCGATCGACAGGGACGGCCGATCGGCCACTGCCGGGAGGCCGGAAGCGTCGTCGGGGGCCCGCGCCGCGTCTGCATACGTCGTCCCGGGCGAGTAGTAGAGGCGCTCCACGTGGTGGTCGTCGGCGAGTGTGTCGATCATGCGCATCAGGGCCCGGCCGGGGTGCGTGGCCGTGACGTCGACGGACACGTCGCCGCGGCTCAAGGTCGTCGTCCTCGTCGTACTCGTGTTCGTCGGCTCTGGACCGGTGATCGTCCGCACACGTTTCGCTGCATCGCTGAAGCTGACGTCCCGCACGAGCCCGATCCTCGAACCGGTCGGGGTCATCCACAGCTGTCGCACGAAGGTCCGCGTGCGCAGCCGACCGGCCAGGCCGACGACCCTGCGGTCCATCGGATCGAGGCTGACCGGAGCGGTCTTCCGCGCAGACGGCACGTCGAGTGTCACCTGCAGCGTCGTGCCGGTGACACCGCGCTCGGCCGTCTGCCGGACCCGCTCGGCGACGGCGAGGTCGGCGGTGTCCGCGGTGACCCGGAGCGACGTGAGCCAGTTGTCCGGGTCGTCCTTGGCGTCGAACTGGCGGATCTCGCCCTCGGTCGAGCCCACGCCGGGCAGCCGATCGACGTCCGCGATCAGGTCCGCGAGCGCCGCCTCCGACCCGTGCGGCGGCGGTGGCATCGTGCACGCTGCGAGTGCCA
This sequence comes from Curtobacterium sp. NPDC089991, assembly GCF_044748425.1. NCBI lineage: Bacteria > Bacillati > Actinomycetota > Actinomycetes > Micrococcales > Microbacteriaceae > Curtobacterium > Curtobacterium sp. NPDC089991. The sequence goes on along the minus strand of NZ_JBIVGB010000006.1, from coordinate 200,079 downwards.
GCAGGGCCCCGAGTGTGGTCGCGATCGCTGCCGCGGACCGTGTTCGTCTTCGAGCCCCCATGCCGTGAGTCTAGGAACGGGCCGTCGCAGTGCGGTATCGGTCGCGAGACCCATCGGTGCTCAGCGGAGGACCACGAACGACCGCAACGGCTGCGGGGCGACGTCGTGGACCTCGACGAAGCCACGTGACTCGTAGAACGCGCGCTGACCTGGCTCCGCATCGGTGAGCAGGACCGTCTGGCGGACACCCGCGTACCGCTCGAGGACGGCGTCGAGCAACGCGCCGCCGACGCCGGACCGGTGCGCTTCCGGCACCACGAGCAGGTCCTGGACGTAGACGATCGTCACGCCGTCGGACACCGTGCGGACGAGCCCGAGCAAGCGGTCGTCGTCGTCGCGTGCGGTCAGCACGGTGTCGGAGCCCGCGATCGCCCTGGCGAGGGCGGCGGGGTCCTGCGTGTACGCGGTCCACCCGACGGCCTCGTAGAGGGTGAGGAGTTCGTCGGTCCCCGGTCGTTCGTCCCTGATGGCGAAGGTCACCGGTCCATCGTGCACGAGGCCCGAGGCGGCCAGGCCGAGGTCGACACCGCCGCCGGGCGTGCGGTGAACTGCCGGAGGTGCCCTCCGTGGGCATCACGGTGATCCGGCTGCCCGACGAGCCAGCCGTCACCCACCCGCTACGACGTCGCCTGCCCCTCCGGCACGAGCGCCTGCACGGACAGCAGCGACGCATCGGCGGACGAGCACGCCTGGTAGTCGGCGTCCTTCACGAACAGCGACTGCTTGGATCCGGGCGGGTACACGCGGAAGCCGTCCGGGGTCTTCGGTGAGCAGTCGGCCTTCGAGTAGTTCCCGGCCTGGACGATCTTGAGCGGTGCCACGGCGGTCTGCCCGGCGGCCAGGCTCACGGTCGGGTGCGGTGAGCTCTTCTCCTGCGTCGCCGCAGCACCGATCTGGGTGCCGTTGCCGCCGCCGACGAACGAGACGCCCGGCCAGCCCTGCAGGGTGCAGGTGGTCGACCCGGTGTTCTGCAGGGCGAGGTGCACGATGACGCTGCCGGCCGCACCGCCGCTGCCCGGCTCGATGCTGGCGGCGAGCGAGGACGCGGCACAGCGACTGCCGGCGGCCGACCCGGACCCCGACGACCCGGACCCCGACGAGCCGGATCCGGAGGACCCGGAACCGGTGCCGGCTGACGCCGACGAGCCGGACGACGGCGTCGGGGACGACGACGACGCCGACGAGGACGACGACGCGGACGGCGACGGCGCGGGTGCGGTCACCGTCTCGGTGGCGGAGGGCTCCCCGCCGGAGGCACAACCCGCCAACGCCCCGACTGCGACGAGCCCGGTGACGGCGAGCAGGAACTTCAATCGACTGCTGCGTTGCATGGTGCACAGGCAACCACCACCGGGAGATCGCGGTTCGGTCGGCATCCAGGGACCGCGAGCACACTCCGGAGCAAGGAACCCGAGCAGCGGAGGTCGGACATGACGGGCAAGCACGAACAGGCACGTGGCGACGAGGGCCGCGCGGACGGGGTCGAGACCCGCGCAGGTGCCTTCACGGACAGCGACATCCCCGGCGAGGAGCGCGTCACGACGACGGAACCCGTCGGCGAGTTCGTCGCGAGCGACATCCCGGGCGAGGCCCGCCCGGAGTCGAGCGGACCCGACGGCGAGTACGTCGAGTCGGACATCCCCGGCGAGGCCGAACCGACGCAGGACGGCGAGACCGGTCACTACGTCGACAAGGACCAGGCCTGACGACTAGTCGATGCGCTCCGCCGCCACCAGGCGGCGGAGCGTCTCCACGCCCGCTGGCGGGCAGCGACCGGCGTCCGCCGAGGTGACCCACTCGACCTCGTCGACCTCTGCCGAGGCGACGGGCGTGGCGGAGTCCAACGGGCCTCCTGGTCGGACCAGGAACAGGGTCATCGCGACCATGGTGCCTGGCGCCTGCCCGTGGGCCGGCTCGAGGACGACACCGAACGGGTCGACGTCATCGGCGGTCACCCGCAGGCCGGTCTCCTCGTGTGCTTCGCGGATGGCGGCGTCGAGGTCGGTCTCGTGCGGCTCGGCCTTGCCGCCGGGCAGGTAGAGCACGTCGCGCGCTCGCGCACGCACCATCAGGACGCGTCGGTCCCGCACCAGCAGGAGCGCGCTGACCCGCAGCGTGGGTGGCTGGGTCGTGTCGGCCGGGAGGCTCAGCTCGCGTCCGCCTCGTCGGCGCGCTTCGAGACGGTCGGGTCCAGGGCGGTGCGGTCGGCGAGCGGGACGACGGGCGCCGGCAGCTCTGCCTCGGGCTCGGGTCGCACGCCGAACAGGGCGTCGATGGCCCCCACGAACTCCTCGCCACGGCCGGCGCGGCCGAGCTCGCGGGCCCGGACCGACGGGCGGTGCAGCAGGACGCCCACCAGGTGCCGGAGGGCGCGCTCGGTGTGCTCGGCGGACTCGCCGTCGGCGTCACCGCGGCGCTTCGCACGGTCGATCTCGTCGTCGAGGATGTCGAACACGTGCTTGCGGAACGCGACGAGGGCCGGGGTGGTGGACTGCTCGAGCGCCTGCGCCCGGAAGCGGGACACGGCGTCGTCGACCATCGCGCGGGCCTCGGACTCGGCGTTCAGCTCGGAGATCGGGGCGTGCAGGCTGATGGTCTCGAGGTCGAGCAGCTCGACGCCGTCGACACCGGCAGCGGCCGGGTCGACGTTGCGGGGGAGTCCGAGGTCGATGACGATTCGGCGGATGCCGTCGTCGAGGTCGGCCGGTGCGACGACCGGGAGCTCGCTCGACGTGCAGGTGATCACGACGTCGCTGGTGCCGATCGCGTGGCGCAGGTCACGGGCGGCGACGAGGTCGTGCTTCGCGGCGAACCAGGCGGCACGGCCCGAGGGCGAGAACACCTGGATGTGCACGGCGCCGCGGTCGCGCAGGGCCGCGATGGTGGTGGCCGCGTAGCTCCCGGTGCCGATCAGCAGCACGCGGGTGTGGGCCCAGTCGGTGACGCGCGACGACGCGAGCTGCAGGCCGAGGCGCACGAGCGAACGACCGGCGGCACCGATCCGGGTGCGGGTCTTGACGCCGCGCGAGGTGTGGGCGGCTTCCTGGAACAGCCGCTCGAGGTCCGAGGTGGTGGTGCCGTTGCTCCGGGCGTCCTCGAGCGAGCGGCGGACCTGGCCGGAGATCTCGGTCTCGCCGACGACGACGGACTCGAGTCCGCTCGACACGGCGAACAGGTGCTGCACGACGTCCTTGCCGCCGAGCACGTTGACCGAATCACGCAGTTCGGTGGCGTCCAGGTCGCTCGCAGCCGCCACGGCCTGAACGGTGGCGGCGACGGCGGAGTCGCGGTCGTCGCCAGCGATGTCGAGGTAGGCCTCGAAACGGTTGCAGGTGGCGAGGACGACGGCGCCGTCCAGGACGTCGGAATCCGTCACGAGGTGGCCTGCTGCGGCCGGGGCAGCGATGCTCAGTCGCTCCAAGAGGTCGAAGCTGGCGTTGCGATGCGACGCCGTGAGACAGATGAGCACGTAGCCAATGGTAACGCGCTCGATGGGACAATCATCCGGTGACCGACGCGACGACCACATCCCTCCCCGACTCCCACCCCCTGGCATCAGGGCGGACGAGCGGGTCCCGCCTCGTCCGGGCCCTGCGGGGTGACCGTCCGGAGACGCTGCCGGTCTGGTTCATGCGGCAGGCCGGTCGGTCGTTGCCCGAGTACCGCGAGCTCCGGGTGGGCACGGCCATGCTCGACGCGTGCCTCGACCCCGAGATGGCGTCGGAGATCACGCTGCAGCCCGTCCGCCGGCACGGGGTGGACGCCGGCATCTTCTTCAGCGACATCGTCGTGCCGATCAAGCTCGCGGGTGTGGACGTCGAGATCGTCCCCGGTCGCGGCCCCGTGCTCGGCTCACCGATCCGCACCGCGGCGGACGTCGACGCCCTCGAGCCGCTGGACCCGGCGGCCCTCGAGCCGATCCGGCAGGCGGTCGCCCGCACGGTCGAGCAGCTCGGCGACACCCCGCTGATCGGGTTCGCAGGCGCACCCTTCACGCTCGCCGCGTACCTGGTCGAGGGCGGCCCGTCGAAGGACCACATCCGCGCACGGACCCTCATGCACGCGGAGCCGGAGACCTGGTCGCGGCTGCTGGCCTGGGCGGCCGAGGTGTCGGGGGCGTTCCTCCGGGCCCAGGTGCTCGCCGGGGCCTCGGCCGCACAGCTCTTCGACTCGTGGGTCGGGTCCCTGTCGCGCGCCGACTACGTCCGGTACGTCGCACCGCACTCGGCGCAGGCGCTGTCCCACGTGACCGACCTGGGCGTGCCGCGCATCCACTTCGGCGTCGGCAGCGGCGAGGTCCTCGCCGACATGACCACGCTCGGCACCGACACGGTCGGCGTCGACGCGGTCGGGGTCGACTGGCGGCTCCCGCTCGACGAGGCCGTCCGCCGCGTCGGCACCGGCGTCAGCGTGCAGGGCAACATCGACCCGGCGATGCTCGCGGCCCCGTGGGAGGTCCTCGAAGCGCACGTGCGCGAGGTCGTCCGCCGCGGTGGCGCCGCCCGCGCCCACGTCGTGAACCTCGGCCACGGTGTGCCGCCCGAGACCGACCCGACGGTGCTGACGCGCGTCGTCGAGCTGGTCCACTCGCTCGGTGACGGGTCTGCCGCGTGACCGACGTCGTCGTGGTCGGCGGCGGGATCGCCGGACTCGTCACGGCCCGTGACCTGGCGAAGGGCGGCGCGGACGTCGTGCTCGTCGAGTCGTCCGGCGTGCTGGGCGGCATGATCCGGCGGCACACGGTCGGCGGCCTCGACCTCGACATGGCGGCAGACTCGTTCGCGACCCGCACGGACGCCGTCGGCCGCCTGGCGATCGAACTCGGGCTCGGCAACGACGTCGTCGCCCCGGACCCGCGCGGTGCCTGGTTGATGACCCGTGACGGCCGGACGTCGCCGATCCCCGCGACCGGGCTCCTCGGCATCCCGAGCACCCCGATGGCCGCCGACGTGCTCGCCGTCGTCGGGCAGAAGGGCGGGCTCCGTGCACAGATGGACTCGCTGCTGCCCGGACCGGTCGGCGCCAAGGCGGAGTCCCTGGGCGAACTCGTCCGGCGGCGCATGGGGGAGCGAGTCCTCGACGACCTGGTCGTCCCGATCGCCGGCGGGGTGCACTCCACCCACCCGGACCAGCTCGACCCGGAGCGGGTGGCTCCCGGCCTCCGTGCGGCACTGCTCCGCGAGGGCTCGCTGGCCCGCGCGGTCCTGGCACTCCGGGCCCGCGCGGCCGCCGGTACCCCGGTGCAGGGGATCCGCGGCGGGATCGTCCGGCTCGTGGACGAACTCGTCGCCGACATGGAGACCTACCGCGTCGACGTCCGGCTGCACACCCGGGCGACCCGGATCGAGGCGCACGCGGTCGAGGTCGTCTCCGCCGACGGCACGGTCGAACGCCTGCCCGCGCAGCACACCCTGTCGTCGGTGCCCGATCCCGAGCGCACCGCGGCGTCGGACCGGACCGGGATCGAGCTCGTCACGCTCGTCGTCGACCAGCCCGAGCTCGACGCAGCCCCCCGCGGGACCGGGATGCTCGTGCACCCGGACGCGCAGGCCGTGTCGGCGAAGGCCCTGACGCACGCGACGGTGAAGTGGCCGTGGCTCGCCGAGGCGGCTGCCGGCCGCGACGTGCTGCGCCTGAGCTACGCGACGCCCGCCGACGCGACCAGTGCACCGGGCGCGAGCGGTCCCGACGACGCGGCCACGAGCCTCCCGGTCGACCCGGACGGACCCGTCGGCACCCGAGCGCTGCACGACGCGGCCACGCTGCTCGGCGTCCCCCTGACGGCGACGCACGTCGTGGGCGCTGCGCGCGTCCGCTGGCACGGTCCGGACCTGACCGCTGCCGGGCTGGCCGAGGGGGTCGTCGGCATCGGCGAGGCCAGCTCCGGACGTGGCCTGGCCGGGATCATCGCAGCAGCCCGGACCGCCGCTGGACAGATCCTGGATTCCTGAGCGGACCCCAGACCGCCCGGGGGCTACTGTTGGTGAGACCGTCGGACGTATTCCGTTCGGCGCATGACCACCGCACACTGAACCAACGGAGGAATCGCACATGCGCGGAAAGCTCCTGTTCGTCGCCGGCGCCGCACTCGGGTACGTCCTGGGATCGCGAGCCGGACGGGCGCGGTACGAGCAGATCAAGACCGTCAGCGGCAAGGTCTGGAACAGCAACGGCGTCCAGAAGGGCGTGCACGTCGCCGAGGACTTCATCGCCGACAAGACCCCGGACGTCGCCGAGTTCATCGGTGAGACGACCAAGAAGGCCGTCCGCAAGGTCGGCCAGAAGAAGGACACCACCACCTCATGACCGACACCCGCGACCGCAAGTCGCGTTCGCTGTTCGGTCTGGTGGGCGACGTCCCGAAGCTCGTCAAGGGCCTGGTCAAGGGTGAGATCGACCTGCTCAAGGCCGAGATGCTCACGAAGGCCAAGATCTTCGGGCTCGCCGCGGGGCTGCTGGTCGGAGCACTCGTCATCGTGCTCTACGCGATCGGCGTGCTCCTGACCGCCGCCGTGATGGGCCTGGCGACCGTGATGCCGGCCTGGCTCGCAGCGATCGTGATCGCCGTGGTGATGCTGATCGTCGCCGCCATCCTCGGGTGGATCGGCTGGAAGCGCCTGAAGAAGGGCCTTCCGATCACGCCGAAGCGCACGATCGACAGCGTCAAGAACGACATCAACGCGGTGAAGGGGATGGGCAAGAAGCCCACTCCGCCCAGCCAGTACGGCAGCCGCAAGCCGGACGTCGGCGGCCGGTTCTGAGCCCCGACAGCCGCACCACCGACGGAGGAACCGTGACCGATCCGCACGACGATCTCGCAGACCGCGTCGCCGCGACCCGCGCCCAGCTGTTCGACACCCTCGACGCGATCGAGGACAAGCTCAACGTGCCGAAGCAGATCGGCATCGCGGCGTCGAAGGTCAAGCGCGGCATCGACGAGAAGCCGGTCCCGTACCTGGCCGGCCTCGCAGCCGGAGTAGCGGTGGTCGGGGGTATCGTCGTGATGGTGCTCCGACGGCGGTAGACCGCCCGAGCGCGGTCCACCGGGTGCGGGGCGGCCACAACCCTGGCAACCGATAGGACAAGGACCCATGAGTTCCGACGCGCCCGCTCCTGCAACCGCGCACACCTCTCCGCACGAGACCGACCCCGCGACGGGGATCGATCCCAACCTCATGACGGCGTACGCCCTCTGGGCCGTGTTCCGCAGGCCGCTCGGCCCGGTCCACCGCGTCGGTGACGACGCCGTGGCCGAGCTCGACGCCGTGGTCGCGTCCGCCGCTGAGCGCGGGGTGACCGTCCGTGGCTTCTACGACGTCTCCGGCTTCCGTGCCGACGCCGACGTCATGATCTGGCTGCACGGCGACGACGCGCAGGTCATCCAGGCCGTGCTACGCGAGATCCGCCGCACCGGGCTGTTCCAGGACACCGAGCCGGTGTGGCACGTGATGGCGATGCACCGCGAAGCCGAGTTCAACAAGCGGCACACGCCCGCGTTCCTGCGTGGCAAGGACCCCGAGGCGTGGATCACGGTGTACCCCTTCGTCCGTTCCTTCGAGTGGTACCTGCTGCCCGAGGACGAGCGCTCGAAGATGCTGCGCGACCACGGGATCGCCGGCGCCAAGTACCGCCGCGTCCTGACGAACACCATCGCCACCTTCGCCCTGAGCGACTACGAGTGGATCCTGCCGCTCGAGAGCCCCGAGCTCGTCGACCTCGTCGACCTGATGCGCGACCTGCGTGCCACCGAGGCCCGTCTGCACGTGCGCGAAGAGGTCCCCTTCTTCACGGGTCGTCGCGTGACGACCGCCGAACTCCCGGAGGTGCTGTCATGACCGACACCAGCCTGATCACGAACGGTCAGCCCGTCCTCGCCGCCACCCCAGCGGCCGCTTCCGGCCCGGAGCACGTCGAGGTCCCGACCGCCTACGACGCGATCCTGCTCGCCGGCTTCGGTGGCCCCGAGGGCCAGGACGACGTCATCCCCTTCCTGCGCAACGTCACCCGCGGCCGCGGCATCCCGGACGAGCGGCTCGAAGAGGTCGCGCACCACTACCGGCACTTCGGCGGCGTGAGCCCGATCAACGCGCAGAACCGCGCGTTGAAGGCGGCGCTCGAGGTCGAGCTGGCATCGCGCGGCATCGACATGCCGGTGCTCTGGGGCAACCGCAACTGGGAGCCCTACCTCGAGCAGGCCTTCACCGAGGCCGCCGACAAGGGCTACAACAAGCTCATCGCGATCGCCACGAGCGCCTACTCGTCGTTCTCGAGCTGCCGCCAGTACCGCGAGGACTACGCACGCGTGCTCGACGAGACCGGCCTGCTCGGCACCATCGAGATCGACAAGATCCGGCAGTTCTTCGACCACCCCGGCTTCGTCCGCCCGTTCGTCGACGGCGTCCGTGACGGCATGGCGAAGGCCATCGCCGAGAACGCTCAGCTCGACGTCGCGACCGAGCTGCACGTGCTGTTCTCGACCCACTCGATCCCGTCGACCGACGCCGCGAAGTCCGGCCCGGACTACCGCGGCTTCGACGAGCACGGCGCCTACGAGGCCCAGCACCTCGCCGTCGCGCAGGTCGTCCTCGACCAGGCGTGGGCGGAGCTGCTCGAGCAGCCCGAGCACGCGCACCTGCAGGGCACGTCCAAGCCGGCGTGGAAGCTCGTCTACCAGTCGCGCTCCGGTCCCCCGACGCAGCCGTGGCTCGAGCCCGACGTCAACGACTACATGAACGAGGAGCTGAAGGGCGGCTCGACCCGCGCCGTGCTCATCGTCCCGCTCGGCTTCGTGAGCGACCACATGGAGGTCATGTGGGACCTCGACGAGGAAGCCACCGAGACCGCGCAGGAGCTCGGCTTCTGGTCGGTCCGCACGCAGACCCCCGGTGTCGACCCGGCCTACGTCTCAGGTCTCGTCGACCTGGTGCTCGAGCGCGTCAACGGCACCCCCACCAGCGAGCGTCCGCACCTGACCGACATCGGCCCCTGGTACGACGTCTGCCGCCCGGGTTGCTGCGAGAACGTCCGCGCCGGCTTCAAGCCCGCCGCCGCTGGCGTCGCTCCGTGACCGACGCACCGACCCCGATCCGGCTGGGCACCCGCGCCAGCCGGCTCGCGGTCGCGCAGTCGCAGGACGTCGCCGACCGCCTGGCAGCGGCGTCCGGTCGCCCGGTCGAGCTCGTCACCGTCACGAGCGAGGGCGACACGAACCGCGCCTCGCTCGCGTCGCTGGGGGGCACGGGTGTGTTCGCCAGCGCCCTGCGTGAAGCCCTGGTCGCCGGCGAGGTCGACGTCCTGGTGCACTCGCTCAAGGACCTGCCGACCGCGCCGTACCCGGGCCTGACGATCGCGGCCGTGCCGAAGCGTGCCGACGCCCGCGACGTCCTCGTCGCGCGGAACGGCGCCACGGTCGAGAGCCTGCCCGAAGGGGCGAAGGTCGGCACCGGTTCGCCGCGTCGCGTCGCGCAGCTCAAGGCGAAGCGCCCCGACCTGGACGTCATCGACATCCGCGGCAACATCGACACCCGGCTCGGCCGCGTCGACGACGACCTCGACGCCGTCGTGCTCGCCGCCGCCGGGCTCACCCGCATCGACCGGCTGTCGGCCGCCACCGAACTGCTCGACCTCGGTTTCTGGCCGAGCGCTCCGGGGCAGGGCGCACTGGCGATCGAGACCCGTGCTGCTGAGACCGACACGAACCTGCTCGCCGCGCTGCGCAAGATCGAGCACGCCCCGACCCGCCTGACGGTGTCGGCCGAGCGCGAGGTCCTGGCGAAGCTCGAGGCCGGCTGCTCCGCCCCGATCGGTGCGACCGCGGTCGTGGACGCCGAGCTCCTGCTCGTCTCCGCCACCGTCTACAGCCCCGACGGCGCCGAGTACCGCACGGCGTCGCACGCGGCCGTGCTCGAGGGATCCGCGCAGGACCGTCTCGCCGAAGCACTCGAGGTCGGTGGCCGCGTGGCCGCCGAGCTGCTCGAGAACGGTGCCGGCGACCTGGCGGACCTCACCGACTCGGTGAAGTAGAGCCCGTCACGGACACGCCCGCTCCCGTCGTCGTCATCCCCCGGGGTGGCGCGTGGGGCGAGCGCGTCGCGACGGCGGCTCGGCAGCGCGGGCTCGACCCGCGGGTCGTCCCGCTCATCACGACCGAGCCGCCGCTCGACAGCGGCCCGCTCGACCGTGCCGTCGCCCGCGTGGCCGGGTACGCGTGGGTGGTGGTGACCAGTGCGACGGCCGTGACGGTGCTCGCAGAACGCGTGGCGGGCCTCCCGTCCGGTGTCCGCGTTGCGGCGGTCGGTGAGCCGACCGCCCGTGCCGCGCGTGCTGCGGGCTGGGTCGTCGACCTCGTGCCGGAGCAGGCCTCGGCCGCTGCCCTCGTCGACGCGCTGCCGGACACCGACGGCACCGTGCTCTTCCCGCGCTCCGAGATCGCCGCGCCGACCCTCGTCGACGGACTGCGGGCCCGCGGCATCGACGTGGACGACGTGGTCGCGTACCGTACCGTGGGGACCGGCGACGAGCCGATCACCCTCGACGCGGTGCCCGACGCGGTGCTCGTGACGAGCGGCAGCGTCGCCCGCGAGATCGCCCGCCGGATGACCCCGCTCGACCCCCGCACCCTCGTGGCCTGCATCGGCCCCGGAACCGCCGCCGACGCGCGCGCGGCCGGACTGCCGGTCCACGTCGTCGGACCCACCCGGTCCGCAGAAGCCCTGCTCGACGCCGTCGTCGAGGCCCTGAACCCCACCGCCCCCGAACAGGAAGGCCACCCGTGACCGGCCGTTTCCCCCAGGTCCGCCCCCGTCGACTCCGCGCCACCCCCGCGATGCGACGGCTCGTCGCCGAGACCCGGCTGCACCCAGCCGAGCTCGTGTTGCCGATGTTCATCCGCGAAGGCGCCACCGACGCCGTCGACATCTCGAGCATGCCGGGCGTGCAGCAGCACTCGCTCGACTCGTTCCGTCGCGCACTCGTCGAGGCCGCGGAGGTCGGGATCGGCGGCGTGAACCTGTTCGGCGTCCCGACCACGAAGGACGCCACCGGTTCCGGCGCGACCGACCCCGACGGCATCCTCAACGTGGCCATCCGCGTGGCGAAGGAAGAGGTCGGTGACGACCTGGTCGTGCAGTCCGACCTGTGCCTCGACGAGTTCACCGACCACGGCCACTGCGGCGTCCTGGCGGCGGACGGCTCCGTCGACAACGACGCGACCCTGCTGCGGTACCGCGACATGGCCGTCGCGCAGGCCGAGGCTGGCGCCGAACTGGTGTGCCTGAGCGGCATGATGGACGGCCAGATCGCCGCCGCGCGTGACGCGCTCGACGTCGCCGGGCACACCGGCACCGCGCTGCTGGCCTACGCGGCCAAGTACGCCTCCGCCTTCTACGGCCCCTTCCGCGAGGCCGTGTCGTCGTCGCTCGTCGGCGACCGGCGGACCTACCAGATCGACGCCGCCAACGGTCGTCAGGGGCTGCGCGAGGTCGCGCTCGACGTCGACGAGGGTGCCGACGTCGTCATGGTGAAGCCGGCGATGAGCTACCTCGACGTCCTCGCCGAGACCGCTGCGACGTCGCCCGTGCCGGTCTGGGCCTACCAGATCTCCGGCGAGTACGCGATGATCACGGCAGCCGCGCAGAACGGCTGGATCGACCGTGACGCCGCCGCGATGGAGTCGCTCATCGGCATCAAGCGCGCGGGTGCCGACGCGATCCTGTCCTACTTCGCCGTCGACATCGCACGGAAGCTCAACCAGGAGGCCGGCCTCCGCACCTCCGGCACCACCGCCGCAGTCGCCGGCATCGCCTCGACCGGGAAGGCCCCCGAATGACCACGAACGACCAGCTGTTCGGCCGCGCCAAGAACGCGATCCCCGGCGGCGTGAACTCGCCCGTCCGCGCCTACGGGTCGGTGGGCGGCACCCCGCGCTTCCTGGTGTCGGCGAAGGGCGCGTACGTCACCGACGCCGAGGGCCGTGAGTACGTCGACCTCGTGGCGTCATGGGGACCCGCGATCCTCGGACACGCGCACCCCGGCACCGTCGAGGCCGTGCAGCAGGCCGCCGCGCGCGGACTGTCCTTCGGCGCCTCGACCCCGGGCGAGACCGAGCTCGCCGAGCTCGTGAAGCAGCGGGTGTCGGTCGACGGCGACGGCCCCATCGAGAAGCTCCGCATGGTGTCGACCGGCACCGAGGCCACGATGACGGCGATCCGGTTGGCCCGCGGCTACACCGGCCGCGACCTGCTCGTGAAGTTCGCCGGGCACTACCACGGGCACTCCGACTCCCTGCTCGCCGAGGCCGGTTCGGGCGTGGCCACCCTGGCCCTGCCGGGCAGCGCGGGCATCACCGAGGAGACCGCGGCGCAGACCCTGGTGCTGCCGTACAACGACCTCGACGCCGTCCGCCGCGCGTTCGACGAGCACTCCGAGCGCATCGCCGGCGTCATCGTCGAGGCCGCCGCGGCGAACATGGGCGTGCTCGCTCCCGAGCGCGGGTTCAACCGCGCGCTCGCGCAGATCGTGCAGGCGCACGGGGCGCTGCTCATCGTCGACGAGGTCCTGACCGGGTTCCGCGTCGGGTCGGCCGGCTGGTGGGGCCTCGAGGCGTCGAAGGTCGTCCCCGACGGCGCCGGGTGGAAGCCCGACCTGATCACGTTCGGCAAGGTCATCGGTGGCGGCATGCCCCTCGCCGCGCTCGGCGGCCGACGCGAGGTCATGGACTTCCTCGCCCCGCTCGGCCCCGTGTACCAAGCGGGCACCCTGTCCGGCAACCCGCTCGCGGTCGCCGCCGGCATCGCCACGCTCCGGGCCGCGACGCCGTCGGTGTACGAGTCGCTGAACCGCACGGCCTTGGTCATCTCCGCGGCCACGTCGGACGCGCTGTCGGCCGAGGGCGTCGCCCACACCGTGCAGCGCGCCGGCAACCTGTTCTCGTTCGCCTTCACGGACACCGCACCGCGGAACTACGACGACGTGCGGGCACAGGACGTGTTCCGGTACGCGCCGTTCTTCCACGCGATGCTCGACGCCGGCGTGACCCTGCCGCCGAGCGTGTTCGAGGCGTGGTTCGTCACGGCCGCCCACGACGAGCGGGCCGTCGGACGGATCCTCGACGCGCTGCCCGCAGCAGCGAAGGCAGCGGCCGCCGCGACGGCGTAGATGGTAGGCGCCGCGACGGCGTAAGCAGTAGCCGTCGCGGCGGCGTAGGGGTCGGCGCTCCGTGCCGGAGCCTCGGCTGGTTGACTGGCCGCATGCAACTCGCCGAGGCCCTCATCGAGCGCGCCGACCTGCAGAAGCGCATCGAACAACTGCGCGGCCGCATCGCCGCGAACGCCCGCTACCAAGAGGGCGAGGAGCCCGACGAGGACGCCCGCGAGCTCCTCGCCGAGGCCGAACGGTCGATCGACGCGCTCGAGGTCCTGCTCGCCCGCATCAACGCGACGAACGCCAGCACCACCGTGGCGTCCGGGCAGACCGTCACCGCGCTGCTCGCCAGACGCGATGCCCTCCGGCTGCGGCACGCGCTCGTCACCGGAGCGGCGGACGCCACCGCCGGCACGAACGGCGGTTACCGACAGCTCCGCAGTGAACTCCGCACGTTCGCCGCGCTGCCGACCGCCGAGCTCCGGTCGCGGGCCGACGCCCTGGCGAAGGAGATCCGCGAACTCGACGCGGTCGTCCAGCGCACCAACTGGGAGGTCACCCTGGTCGACTGAACAGCGGGGCGGTGCGTCGGTAGACGGACCGGGGCGGGTACGGACCCGACGACCGGCGGGCAACCCGGTCACCTGTCGGCGCAGTGGGCAGCGCCATGGCGAGAGCCGTGCACATCGCAGCCCAGCACGTCGCACCAGGTACGGTGCACACCGCACCACGCACAACCGCGTACCGACCGGACCGACGAGGGCGGGACAGGGGACAGCACCGCCCCACCCTCGACGGGTCAGGAGCAGTCGGCCTTGGTGAAGGTCGTGTCGAGCGTCTTCGAGGTGCCGTCGAACGCGTAGGTGTACCGCATGTCGACGCCCTCGTCGAGGAGGTCCTTCGTGTCGCTGTTCGAGCAGAGCGTCGGGCCGACCGAGTCGCGGATGGCGCTCTCGGTGATCGACGCCGGGTCGACGCTGGACGACACCGTGTAGTCGTAGTGGATCGCGTTGCCCTCGGCCTCGACGCCCGTCCACGACGTCACCGAGTCGACCTGCTTCGGCAGGTCGCTCTGCTCGCGGATCTGCACGACGGCCTTCGAGACCTTCTCCTCCGTCGAGTCGCTGAACGCGGCGGTGAGCGCCTGGCGGACCAGGAACGCGACGACCACGGCGACGACGACGCCGAGCAGCGAGATCAGGACGCGCTTGCCACGGGACTGCTTGGGCGGCGGGGCGTACGGAGCGCCGGCGGGCGCTGGCTGCGCGTACGGCTGCTGGCCGGGCTGCTGCTGCGCCCAGGGCTGCTGGCCCGGCTGCTGCGGACCGGGCTGCTGCGGGCCGGCGTTCGGCTGCGGCTCGGACCCCGGGTAGGGCGGCGGCGTGTTCGTCATGGTGTTCCCCCTCGTTGCGGTGCGCGGCCTGACACCGTCATCCGGCATCGGGTCCCTCCCCGAAACGGGCCGCGGACACCTGAGCAACCATCCAAGCACAGGCCGGAGCGCCGCAACGCGCCTGTCCGGCCCCAGCGACGCGTCAGGCGGAACGGCGAGCTGCCCAGCGGCCCTCGGAGCGCAGGATCGCGAGCGGGAAGTCGAACGCGTGCGACACCGCCGACGACGTGATGACCTCGTCCGCGGTGCCCTGTGCCACCACGGCACCGTCACGGAGCAGCATCGCGTGCGAGGTCGACACCGGCAGGTCCTCGAGGTGGTGCGTGACCATGACGCTGCCGAGCTCGGGGTGTCGGTGCCGCAGCGCGTCGACGGTCTCGAGCAGGTGCTCGCGCGCGGCGACGTCGAGCCCGGTCGCTGGTTCGTCGAGCAGCAGCAACTGCGGCTCGGACATCAGCGCCCGGGCGATGAGGGTCCGTCCGCGTTCGCCCTGGGACAGCACGGGCCAGCGTGCGTCGCGTCGTGCGGCGAGCCCGACGTCGGCGATGTGCTGCTCGGCCAGTGCGACCTGTGCGGCCGTGGGCTCCCACCGCATCATGAGGTCGGTGGTGCCGGTCAGGCCCGTCAGCACCGTCTCGAGCACGGTGAGCGGGGAGAGCATCCGGTGCCGCGGGTCGACGTGGCCGATGTGCTCACGCAGCTCGCGGACGTCGACGCGTCCGAGGCGTCGGCCGAGCACCTCGACCGTGCCCGCCGTGGGGTGGCCCGTCGCCCCGAGCACCGCGAGCAGCGTCGACTTGCCGGCGCCGTTCGGTCCGAGGAGCGCCCAGTGCTCACCGCGGCGGACGGTCAGGTCGACGTCGTGCAGCAGGTCGCGGCCGGAGCGCGTCACACGGACGCCCTCGGCACGGAGCAGGACGTCGTCGGCGCGGAACTGGGCGCCCGCGGCGCGGAACTGGTCGGTGTCGGTCACGACTCCATCGTGGCCGACGTCAGCGCCGTTCGGTGCCGTCGGCCAGCGCGCCGCCCTCGGCGACGAACGCGCGGGCCTGCACGGTGTGCTCCTCGACGGTACTGCTGAGCGAACGGATCACCGCGGCCGCTGCTTCGCCGTCTCGCTTCGAGATCGCCGCACGGAGCGGGTCGACGAAGTGCTTGACGTCCCAGAACATGCCGCTCTGGTGGGTCAGGGCGAGGAAGTTCGCGCGGGGCAGCAGCGAGGTCGACAGCTGGACCAGCAGGTCGTTGTCCGCCGCACCGATCAACTGGGTGACGACCGCGCCGACCTGCGTCGAGACGTCGCCGGCGCGCTCCTGCTCGGCGGCAGTGCGCAGGGCTTCCAGCGTGTCGACGAGGCGTGTGGCCGCTGCGTCGTCGAGCTTCGGGACGGCCCAGCGGGCGGCGAGCTCCGTGACGCCGGCGAGCACCTGGATGGTGTCGTCGAACTGCTTGGCGGTGGGCGACGCGACCCGGGTGTACCGGTTCGCCTCCATCTCGACCAAGCCGTAGTCGACGAGCTTGGCGATCGCCTCACGGATGGGCGTGCGACTGACGCCGAGCCACTGGACCAGTTCGTCGTCGTTGAGCCGTTCGCCGGCCTGCAGCGTGCCGTCCTGGATCGCGGCCAACATCTTCTCGAGGACCACGTCGCGGAGCAGCTTGCGCGGCGAGTTCTCGACGGTCGACTTGGGTACCGGCATGACGGACTCCTCGTGTCACGGACGCTTGGTATCCAAACCCTAACGTGTCAATATGCAATCGTTTGCGGAATAACAGCATCCCAGAACATCAGCCACGCACGTCGACCACCGTGCGTCCGTGCACCCGACCGGCGACCACCTCGGCGCCGATCTCGATCGCCTGCTCCGGGGTGACGGTCCGGGTGACACCCGCCAGCAGCGCCGGGTCGAGGTCGGTCGCCAACCGCTCCCACGCTCGGTGCCGCAGTTCCGACGGGGCGTCCACCGAGTTGATGCCGAGCAGCGACACCGCACGCAGGATGAACGGCAGCACCGTCGTCGGCAGCGCGGAGTCCTGCGCGAGCCCGCACGCCGTGACGGCTCCACCCCACCGGGTGCCGGCCAGCACGTTCGCCAGGGTGGCCCCGCCGACGCTGTCCACGGCGCCGGCCCACGCGGCACGCTGCATCGGCTTGCCGGGCTCGGACAGGGCACCCCGGTCCACGACCTCGGTCGCGCCGAGGCGTCGGAGCGAGGCCTCGTTGGTGCTCCGTCCGGTCGACGCGGTCACCTCGTACCCGCGCGCGGCGAGCAGGGCGATCGCCACCGTCCCCACCCCGCCGGACGCACCCGTGACGAGCACCGGCCCGGCACCGGGCTCGACGAACCGTTCGAGCGCGAGCACGCTGAGCATCGCCGTGAACCCCGCCGTGCCGATCGCCGCCGCGAACGAGTCCTCGATCGCCTCGGGCAGGACCACGAGGGAACCGGACGGCACCACGGCGTGCTGCGCCCAACCACCGTGCCGGGTCTCACCGAGCCCGGCACCGTTCAGCACGATGCGGTCGCCGATCGAAACGTCGTGCACACCCGGTCCGAGCGCCGACACGGTCCCGACGACGTCGATGCCGGGCACGAGCGGGTCGACCCGCGCGACGCCGGGGTTCCTGGCGAGGGCGAGGCCGTCCTTGTAGTTGACGCTCGAGTACGTGACGTCGACGAGGGCTTCGCCCTCGGTCGGATCGGGCAGGTCGACGTCGGCGACGGTGGGCGGGGCTGAACTGGACACGACTACGGCGCGGGTCATGCGCCGGACGCTACCCCGGGCCTCCCGGCCAGCGGTCCGTTCTTTCCCAGAACGCGCGCGATCCCTGGCGGAACCGGGCGTACCGGGTCGGAAAAAACGACCAGGTACGCCCGAATCGGTCAGGTACGCCCCGGCCAGCGCCCCCGACCAACCTCAGCCGAACATGATGGCGGCTTCGTCGAAGCGCGCCTGCGGCACCGTCTTCAGCTCGCCGAGCGCCTCGTCGAACGAGACGTGCACGATGTCGGTGCCTTTCAGGGCGACCATCCGGCCCCATCGTTCCTCGACCACCGAGTCGATGGCCGCCAGGCCGAGCCGCGTCGACAGCACCCGGTCGTACGCGGTCGGCGTTCCGCCGCGCTGGATGTGCCCGAGGGTCGTGGCGCGCGTCTCGATGCCCGTCATCTCCTCGATGAGGGGCGCGAGGCGCTCGCCGATGCCACCGAGCCGCGGACGCCCGAAGGCGTCGAGCCCGCGCTCGGTGTGCGCGTTGTCCTCGTGGTCGGGGACGAAGCCCTCGGCCACCACGACGAGCGGTGCGCGCCCGCGGTCGTAGGCGGCACGCACCCACTTCGCGATCTGCTCCATGCTCGTCTTCTGCTCCGGGATCAGGATCGCGTGCGCGCCCGCGGCCATGCCGGAGTGCAGGGCGATCCAGCCGACGTGCCGGCCCATGACCTCGGCGACCATGCAGCGGGAGTGCGACTCGCCGGTGGTGCGGAGGCGGTCCATCGCCTCGGTCGCGATCGCGACGGCGGTGTCGAAGCCGAACGTGTAGTCGGTGGCGCCCAGGTCGTTGTCGACCGTCTTCGGGACGCCGACGATCTTCAGCCCGGCGTCGGTCAGGCGCTTCGCCGCGGCGAGCGTGCCCTCGCCACCGATCGCGACGATCGCGTCGATGCCGTGGCGGTCCAGGGTCTTCGAGATGTTCTCGACGCCGCCGTTCGGGCCCTCGAAGGGGTTCGTGCGGCTGGTGCCGAGGATCGTGCCGCCCTGCTTGGCGATGCCCTGGATGTCCTTGCGGCCGAGCGGGACGATGTCGCCGTCGACGACGCCGCGCCAGCCGTCCCGGAACCCGACGAACTCGTGGCCGTGGATGGCGATGCCCTTGAGGACGATCGCGCGGATGACCGCGTTCAGACCGGGGCAGTCGCCTCCGGAGGTGAGGATGCCGATGCGCATGGGAACTCCGTCGTCGGGTGGTGCGGGTGGGGGTCGTGGGGGACTGCGACCATCATGACTGACGGTGGTTGCGCATTACCATCCCGGTGTGACCCTGCTCGACTCCGCCTCGTCGTCCGCTGGTGCGTCCGGCGATGCGTCTCGCGTCGACACCGTGTACCGACCGGGAGGCCCGGTGAACGTCACGTCGACCCTGCGGCCCCTGCAGCGCGGCTCCGGCGACCCCGCCTACAAGGTGGTCGGCTCGGACGTGTGGCTCGCCCTGCGGACGCCCACCGGCCCCGCTGCCGTTGCGATCCGGCCGGCCGGCGACACCATCGCGGTCTCGGCGTGGGGCGACGGTGCCGCGTGGGCGGTCGAGCACGCGCCGGAGCTGCTCGGTCGCGGCGACGACTGGGACGGGTTCGACGTCTCCGGGCACGCGTTCCTCGCTGCCGCCCGACACCGGCAGCCCGGACTCCGGCTGCTCCGGACGAACACCGTCGTCGCGATGCTCGTGCCGGCGATCATGGAGCAGAAGGTGACCTCGCGGCAGGCGTGGGGCGCATGGCGGTACCTGCTCCGGCGGTACGGCACGCCCGCGCCGGGTCCCGCGCCGGACGGTCTCATCGTGCCGCCGACGGCCGACGAGTGGGCGCGGATCCCGAGCTGGGAGTGGCACAAGGCCGGCATCGAGCCCGGACGGTCGGCGACGGTGATGCGCGCGGTGCGTGTGGCTCCGGCGCTCGAACGGACGCTGACGCTCGGTCGCGGCGGTTCGGTCGTGTCGGCGCGGCTCCAGTCGATCCCCGGCATCGGGAAGTGGACGGCTGCCGAGACCGCGCAGCGCTCCCACGGCGACCCGGACTCGCCGAGCGTCGGGGACTTCCACGTCCCCGCGCTGGTCGGGTGGGCGCTGACCGGGGGACCGGTCGACGACGACGGGATGCTCGAGCTGCTCGAACCGTGGCGGGGGCACCGAGAGCGGGTCGTGCGGCTGATCGGCGGCTCGGGGTTCCGGAAGCCGTCGTTCGGGCCGCGGCTCACGATCCAGGACCACCGCGGGCACTGAGCGGTCGCGCGCGCTGCCGTCCGCTGCCGTCCGCACCTGTTTCGCGACACGACACCAGGTGATCACGTGGTGTCCTGTCGGAGAACCGGTGTCGCGCCGGGTCAGGGGTGGCGGACGCCCTCGCCGGCCAGCACGGCGCGGTAGCCCTCGCGGAACGTCGGGTACTGCGGCGCCCAGCCGGTCGACCGGAGCAGCGCGTTCGACAAGCGCTTGTCACCACCGGACTGCCGGGCACCGCCGTCACCGGTGACGGGCTCGGGAACGCCGAGCTCGTCGGCCAGGAACCGCAGCACGTCGTCGAGCCGGCTCGGTTCGTCGTCGGTGCCGAGGTACGTCGGCGCCGGGTCCTCCACGGTCGCCAGGTGCACGAGCGCAGCGGCGGCGTCGTCGCGGTGGATCCGGTTCGTGTGCGGCGAGGCACCCGGAGCCAGCCGGGCCGAACCGGAGCGGACCTGGTCGATCAGACGCTCACGACCCGGACCGTAGACACCGGACAGGCGCACGAGCACGGCGCCGGGAGCACGGTCGCGCAGCAGTGCCTCGGCCTCGACCAGGACCTCGGCGGTCGGGGTCGCACCGTGCGCCGGGGTGTCCTCGGTGACCTCGCTGCCGTCGTCGACGTCGTACACCGCGGTCGAGGACACCACGAGCAGGCGTGGATCGGCGTCCGAGGCGTCGATGCCGTCGAGCACGTTCCGCAGGCCGTCGACGTAGGTGGCGCGGTACTCGTCGACGTCACGGCTGCCGGCGGCGAAGGCCACGACGACGACGGTGGTGTCGGCGGGGATCTCGGGGACCTCGTGCCGCAGGTCGGTGCTGCGGCCGGTGAGCGGCGCCGGGACCAGTTCGGCGCGGCGTCGGAGGCCGATCACGTGGTGTCCCCGGCGCGCGAAGCGGAGACCGGCTTCGGTCCCGAGGTCGCCGCAGCCGGCGATCACGACGGTGTCGTTGTTCTGCACCCGTCGACCTTGGCACGGGCAGCTGGTGGACGCTCCAGCGCCCGGCCTGCTGCCGCTCAGAGCACCTTCCGTCAGTCCGAGGTACGAGCGGGTTCTTCGTCCTTCGCCTCCACGCCGTCATGGCGCATCCGCACGACGCTGGCCAGGGTCGACAGCGCCATCGCGGCGATGATCACGATCAAGGAGACCCAGGTGTTGATCTCCGGTGCCCACTCGATGTGCTCGCCACCGTTCAGGAAGGGCAGCTCGTTGTCGTGCAGTGCGTGCAGGACGAGCTTCACGCCGATGAACGCGAGGATCACCGCGATGCCGTACTTCAGGTAGACGAGCCGCTCGAGCAGGCCACCGAGCAGGAAGTACAGCTGCCGCAGACCCATCAGGGCGAAGACGTTCGCGGTGAACACGATGAACGGGCTCTCGGTGATGCCGAAGATCGCGGGAATCGAGTCGAGTGCGAACAGCAGGTCGGTGGTGCCGATGGCGATCAGCACGATGAGCAACGGGGTGAAGTGCCGCACGCCGTCGTGGGTGGTCCGGAACTTCATGCCGTCGAACGTGTCGGTGAGGCGCACGCGACGGCGGAGCAGCCGGACGATGAAGCTGTCCTTCTGGTCGTCGGCATCGTCCTCGCCGCGGAGCTGCTGGATCGCCGTCCAGATCAGCCAGGCGCCGAAGATGTAGAAGATCCACGAGAAGTTCTCGATGAGCTGGGCGCCGACGAGGATGAAGATGCCACGCAGCACGAGCGCGATGATGATGCCGAGCATCAGCACCTCTTGCTGGATCTTCTTCGGCACCGAGAACCGCGCCATGATGATGACGAAGACGAACAGGTTGTCGATGCTCAGGCTGTACTCGGTGAGCCAGCCTGCCAGGAACTCACCCGCCGAGTCGCCGCCCGCGAACACGAGCATCAGGACCGCGAAGACCAGCGCGAGCCCCACGTAGACGCCCACCCACGTCGCCGACTCGCGCAGCGTCGGCACGTGTGGCCGGCGCGCGACGATGAGCAGGTCGGCGAGCAGGATCGCGACGATCGCGATCAGCGAGCCGACTTCGAACACGACGGGGAGTTCGGGCATCTGGTGCATTCCTTGCTGGTGATGGGCGGGCACTCGAGCACGGCCGGGCTCGGGTGCTGTCCCCTCTAGTGTCGGGGACGTTCGCGCGCTGAGCGACCGCGTCCCGCGTTCAGCGACCGGGGCCGTCGATCGGTGGGCGCGGTGGGAACGGCCGTCGTGCGACCCAGATCTGTACTCCGACGAGCACACCGAGCATCCCGCCGAAGCACAGGAACACCCATCCGGCCGCCGGGTGGCCGCCACTGATGAAGACCGCACCGATGACGAACCCCGCTGCGGCTCCGAGCCCGTGGAACACCAGCGAGACCACCGTCCAGCCCGGACTCGCGTTCATCGACAGCTGAGCGTCCCGGACCCATCCCGCATCCCGCGTGCGCCGGAGCACGACGACCGTCGTGGCGATCGAGACGCCGATGGCCACCAGCAGCATGACCAGTTCCACGGCGCATCGACCTCCTCCGGCATCGTCGTCACGTCGACGATGAACGATCCAGACTGCCACCTCGTTGACCGGGTATGGGACTCCGCACACGCACCAAGGTCATCATCGTCATCTCCACCGGCGTCGTGGTCATCGCGGCCGCCGCCGTCATCGCCGGTCCGTCCATCTACGCGAACACCGTCAACGGACAGGCCGCCGCAGCTCCCTCCCTGGAAGCGACGTCGTCCGCCACCCTCGACGCAGCGGACGCCGACGGCACCTGGACCAGCACGAAGACCTCGTACGCCGGCTACCGGGTGCACGAGGTCCTGCAGGGGAATGATGTGAACGTGGTCGGACGCACGAAGGACGTCGAGGGCACCGCCGAGGTCGACGGCGGCTCCCTCGCGACGGCGACGGTCACGGTCCAGGTCGCGAAGATCTCCACCCCCGAGTCCGCGCGCGACGCCTACTTCCGGGACACCGCGCTGGAGACGGACAAGTTCCCGACGGCGACGTTCACCTTGACGAAGCCCGTCGACGTCTCGAAGGCGCTCGACGGCAGCACGCAGGACGTCACCCTGACCGGCACGATGGACCTGCACGGCGTCACGAAGGCCGTCACCGCCGACGCGCAGGTGGCGGTCGGCACGGGAGGCACCGTCCAGGTCGCCGGCTCGGTGCCGATCACCTTCGCCGACTACGGCGTGAAGGCTCCCTCGCTCGGCTTCGTCACCGTGGACGGGAAGGGCTCCGTCGAGTTCTCCCTCGACCTGCAGAAGTGACCGTGTCGAGTCGTTCCGCCGACGAGCTGCTCGCGACGCTGTACCGCGAGCACGGTGACGCGCTCACCCGGTACGTCCGGCACCTGACGCGGGACGGCTCGGCGGTCGAGGACGTCGTGCAGGAGACCATGGTCCGCGCCTGGCAGCGCCCAGCGGTGCTGGAACGCGCGCCGGACAGCGCGCGCGCCTGGCTGTTCACGGTCGCGCGGAACCTGGTCGTCGACGACGCGCGATCGGCTCGGAACCGCCGGGAGTTCGGCACCGAACACCCCGTCGACCGCGCCGAGTCGGACCGCACCGACGCCGTGCTCGACCGCATCGTCGTGGCCGACGCGCTCGCATCGCTCTCCCCGGACCACCGCCGCGTGGTCGTGGACGCCTACTGGCTTGGCCACACGGTGCCGGAGATCGCACGACGACACGACATCCCCGAGGGCACCGCGAAGTCGCGGCTGCACTACGGGCTGCGAGCCCTGCGGCTCGCACTGCAGGAACGAGGAGTGACCCGATGAGCGACGACCGGTACGCAGAGTGGGACGCGGCGTACGTGCTCGGGTCCCTGAGCCCGGACGAGCGGCTCGAGTACGAGCAGCACCTGGAGACGTGCGACCGTTGCACGGCCGCCGTCGCCGAGCTGGTCGGCCTGCCCGGTCTGCTCGCCAAGCTGCCGGCCGACCAGGCGATCGAGATCGCCGAACCGGACGGGAGGCCCGACACCGGTTCCGAGAGCACCCTCGCCTCGGTCGCGCACCGCGTTCGACACCGTCGCCGCCGTCGCCGGGTCTGGGTCGCCGCCACCGCGGGGCTCGCGGTGGTCGCTGCCGTCCTGGGCGGACTCGCCGTCGGCACGGCGGGGGACCGCGGCTCGGTGCAGGCCGGACGTGACGTCTCGGCATCGGCGACTGCGGACCGCTACGACATGACCGGCGCCCAGGGGCTCGACGTCGACCTGGCCGTCAGCGGTGAACAGTGGGGCACCCGCTTCGACTGGGGTTGCTCCTACGGCGGCAAGGAGTGGGCGGCGGACGGCTCGGTCATGTACGACCTGGTCGTGGTGCGGTCGGACGGCACCGCGCAGATCGTCGGCTCGTGGACGGCCGCGGGCGAGGACGCGAAGGGGCTGTCGGCGTCGACGGACATCCCGCGCGACGACATCGCGAGCGTGCAGGTGCGGCTCCGCGGCGAACAGGGAGCCCTCGCCGTCGTCGACCTCTAGCTCCCGCCCCGCCGCCCGCCCGCCCCCGAGCCCCCGAGGTTCCGAGATCTCGGCATCTCGGCGCAGCTCAGGGCCGTTCATGGAACCTCGGCGCTCCCCGTGCGGCGAGTCGTGGAACCTCGGCGGAGGTGCGGGGGCAGCTAGCCCGAGACGGCCTCGTCCGACACGTCGGGGCCGATCGCGTCCTGGACGCGCGCGCTGACGGACCGGAGGGTGTCCGCGTCGGTCCCCACGGGCCTCCAGAACAGGTCTTCCAGCGCACCGGTGTGCGCGCGGATGCCGGCGAGCACCGCGCGGCGGCCGTCGGGGGTCATCTCCACCCAGCTGCCGCGGCCGTCGGTCGGGCAGTCGGCGCGTCCGACCAAGCCGCGGGAGACCATCCGTGTGACCTGGTGGCTGACGCGCGACTTCTCCCAACCGATGCCGGCGGCGATGTCGCGGACGCGCAGCCGGTGGTCCGGCTCGCGCTGCAGCCCGATCAGGATCTCGAACTCGGGGATGGAGATGCCGGCGCCAGCCTGGACGGCCTGGTCGAGCGCTCGGTCGAGGCGTCGCCAGACGTCGTGGTAGGCGTCCCACGTCGCCCAGTCGTGGCCATCGTTGCCCTGCGTCGACATGCCGACCAGCGTATCCACCGTGGGGACCGACCGACCCCGCCGCCGCGTTTTTCATCCGTCCGGATGACCCGAACGGGGCGCTGCGGAGCGATCCGTCCGGCCCGTACGATGACCGGGCCGTGCAGCGCTCGGCGCGATGAGACAGGAACCCGCATGACGAACCCGTACGCACAGCCGCCGATCACACCGGTCCGCCCGACGAACACCCTGGCGATCATCGCGCTCGTGCTGGGGTTCGTGGTGCCCATCGGCGGGGTCGTCGTGGGGCTCATCGCGCTGCCGCAGCTGCGGCGGACGGGCGAGGCCGGACGCGGTCTCGCGATCACGGGCATCGTCGTCGGCGCGGTCATCTCCGTCTTCACGGTGCTGCCGCTGCTGCTCATGCTGCCGGAACTGATCCGGGTCTTCAGCTGACGTCATCCCCCAGGACGGTTCCGAGCCGACGTGCGGCGCGCTCCAAGGTGAGGTCGGAGGTGCGGCATACGATCGGAGCATGCCGAGCGCCCGCCTCCAGGACTGCACCGACGACGCCGTTGCGCTGGTCCGCAAGTGGCTGGCGGCGTCCGCCGGGGCGAAGCCGGACGCCGGTGCCGCCCGTCTCGCCGAGGCCCTGCGCGACGAGCGTGGCCTCGACTTCACGCGCAGCTTCGTCGACAAGGTCATCCGCCCCGAAGACCCCCGGGTCGCGGCCCGCAACCTCGAACAGGTCAGCCGCGACGTCCCCGACTTCCTCGCCTGGTACCTGCGCGGCGCGGTGACGCTCGGCGGCGGGTTCGCGACGATGGCGCCGTGGGCGGTCATCCCCACCGCACGGCGGATCCTGCGCCGGATGACCGGCCACCTGGTGATCGACGCGAGCACGGCGAAGCTCGGTCCGGCGCTCGCCAAGGTCGGTGGCCCGGGCACCCGGCTCAACGTGAACCTGCTCGGCGAAGCCGTGCTCGGCAGCGCCGAGAGCGACCGCCGGCTGCAGGGGACGATGGACCTGCTCGCCCGCGACGACGTCGACTACGTGTCGATCAAGGTCAGCTCGGTCGTGCCGCAGATGTCGATGTGGGCGTTCGACCAGACGGTCGAGCGGGTCGTCGACCGGCTCGTGCCGTTGTACCGGCTCGCGGCCGCTCCGCTGGCGTCCGGCGGCCCGGCGAAGTTCATCAACCTGGACATGGAGGAGTACCGCGACCTCGACGTCACCCTCGCGGTGTTCCGGACCCTGCTCGACCGTGACGAGTTCGCGGGGCTGCAGGCCGGCATCGTGCTGCAGGCCTACCTGCCCGATGCCGCCGGGGCGCTCGAGTCCCTGACGACGTGGGCGCAGGAACGCCGGGCCCGGGGTGGCGCTCCGATCAAGGTGCGGCTCGTCAAGGGCGCGAACCTGGCGATGGAGCACGTCGACGCGATCGTGCACGACTGGCCGCTCGCGACCTGGGGCAGCAAGCGCGAGACCGACTCCGCCTACCTGCGGCTGCTCGACGCCGCGTTGACTCCGGAGCGCACCGACGCTGTGCGCATCGGGGTCGCCGGGCACAACCTGTTCGACCTGGCGACCGCGTGGGTCCTCGCCCAGCGCCGCGGGGTGACCGACGCGATCGACGTCGAGATGCTGCTCGGCATGGCATCGACGCACGCCGACGCCGTCCGCGCCGACGTCGGACAGATCCTGCTCTACACACCCGTCGTCCAGCCGGACGAGTTCGACTCCGCGATCGCGTACCTCGCCCGCCGCCTGCAGGAGAGCGCGAGCCCCGAGAACTTCATCGCCGCGGCGTCCGACATCGACCACGACGCCAGCGTGTTCGACCGCGAGCACGGCCGGTACCTGGCGTCGGTCGCGGCGCTCGACGAGCCGGTGCACGCGACGCACCGCACCCAGGACCGCCGCCGGGCGCTCGGCGAGCCCGTCCTGCGCGACGCGTTCCGGAACGCCCCGGACACCGACCCCGCCGTCCCCGCCAACCGTGCGTGGGCGCTCGACGTCCTGCGCCGGGTGCCGCGCTCGCAGCTCGGCGCGCAGACGATCCGCGGGGCCAAGGTGGCCGACCGCTCCAAGCTCGAACGGATCGTGGCCCGCACCGCGCAGGCCGGCGTCAACTGGGGGCGGCAGGACCCCTCCGACCGTGCTGAGCTCCTCGACCTGATCGGGCACGAGCTCGAGACCCGCCGCGCCGACCTGATCGAGGTGATGGCGGCGGAGACCGGGAAGACGTTCTCCGAGGCCGACACCGAGGTCACCGAAGCCGTCGACGCCGCCCACTACTACGCCGAGCGCGCCCGCCGCCTCGGCGACATCGAGGGTGCCCGCTACGTCCCGCCACGCCTGACGGTCGTCGTGCCGCCGTGGAACTTCCCCGTCGCGATCCCCGCCGGTGGGGTGCTGGCGGCGCTCGCCGCGGGCAGCGGAGTCGTGCTCAAGCCGGCGCCCGAGGCGAAGCGCAGCGGTGCGCTGCTGGCCGACGTGCTCTGGGACGCCGGGGTGCCGCACTCGTTGCTGCAGCTCGTCGACCTGGCCGAGGACGAACTCGGCCGTGACCTGGTCGGGCACCCCGCCGTCGACCGCATCATCCTGACCGGCTCGGCCGACACCGCGCGATCGTTCCGCTGGTGGCGTGCGGGTCTGCCACTGAGCGCCGAGACGAGCGGCAAGAACGCGATCGTCGTCACGCCGAGCGCCGACATCGACCTCGCGGTGCAGGACATCGTGCAGTCCGCCTTCGGCCACGCCGGTCAGAAGTGCTCGGCGGCGTCCTTGGTCGTCCTGGTCGGCACGGTCGGCGAGAGCGAACGCTTCCGTCGGCAGCTCGTCGACGCCACGCGCACGCTCCGGGTCGCCTGGCCCGACGACCCCACCGCCCAGGTCGGCCCGGTCATCGCCGAGCCCGAGGGCAAGCTGCGGCAAGGGCTCACCGAGCTCGGGCCGGGAGAGTCCTGGCTCGTGCAGCCGACGGCCCTCGACGACTCCGGGCGGCTCTGGTCACCCGGCATCCGCGACGGCGTCCGCCCGGGCAGCGACTTCCACCAGACCGAGTACTTCGGCCCGGTGCTCGGGATCATGCGCGCCGAGACGCTCGAGCAGGCGATCGCGATCCAGAACGGCACGGACTACGGCTTGACGGCGGGGATCCACTCGCTCGACGCCGACGAGGTGGCGGACTGGCTGGCGAGCGTGCGCGCCGGCAACCTGTACGTCAACCGCGGCATCACCGGTGCGGTCGTCGGTCGGCAGCCGTTCGGCGGCTGGAAGCGGTCGTCGGTGGGCACCGGCACGAAGGCGGGCGGACCGATGTACGTCGCGACGCTCGGCCGGTGGGAACCGGTGCCGCGCACGGTGCACAAGAGCATCCAGCTGCACGGTCTCCCGCCGCGCGTGACCTCGGTGATCGAGGCCGCACGCAGCGGCTTGTCGTTCGAGGAGTTCGACCAGGTGCGGGCCGGTGCGCTGAGCGACGTCCGTGCGCGCGAGGAGCTGTACGGCGGGTCGCACGACCTGTCGGGGCTCGTGGTGCAGCGGAACGTGCTGCGCCACCGACCGCAGTCCGTCATCGTGCGGCAGGCCGAGGACGCCTCGGCGGGTGACCTGGTCCGCGCGCTCGTCGCTGCCACGGCTGCACGCGCCCACGTCCTGCTCAGCACCGCCCGCCCGTTGCCCGGTCCACTCAGCCAGCTGCTGGCCTCGAGTCGGTCGCCGCTGGACGTCGTCGACCACCTGGTCGAGTCCGACCAGGACTTCCACGCCCGCGCGTCGTCCGGCGCCGTGTTCCAGGCGAACTGGACGAGTGGTGAGGACGACGAACCCGTCGACGCACTCGGGGACATGCTCGCGCAGGGGCAGGACCGACCCGTGCACACGGCGTTCGGCGGCCCCGGGGCACGGATCCGGCTCATCGGTGGCGATGCCCTGGCGCTCGAGGAAGCCCTCGGGGCGAGCATCGACGTCGCGATCCACGACGCGCCGGTGGTCGAGGCCGGGTTGATCGAGATGCTCCCGTTCATCCGTGAACAGTCGGTCTCGATCACCGCGCACCGGTTCGGGGACGTCGACGCGGACTTCGCTGACCTGCGCGTCTGACGTCCCCGGCTCGGGTCAGTCCTCGGTGTCGCCTGCTTCTTCGTCCTCGACGCCGGTCTCGTCCATCCGGTCACGCAGGTGGTCGGCCATCGCTCCGGCGCCCTCGCCGTGGTGGTCGTGGTCGACCTGTTCGATCAGGCCGTGCAGCTTCTCGTGGTTCGTGGCCTCGTTGGCGCCGTCCATGACGGGCTCGGTCTGCTCGTTGTCGCTCATGGCTCGGACGCTACGCCGGGGTGGCTGCGGACCGGTAGTGCAGCTCGACGGCACCGCCGGTGAACGGCGTCGTCCCGACCAGCTCGAACACCGGGGTCGGTGCCGCGACCGGCAGCAGCGGCGCACCGGCGCCGAGCGCCACCGGCATCACGGTGACGCGGAGCTCGTCGAGCAGCCCTGCTTGCTGGTACTGCGCCGCGAGCAGTCCGCCGCCGACGACCCAGACGTCGCGCTCGCCGGCGGCCCGTTCGAGGTCGGCCTGGTGGTCCGCGACCTCGCCCGACACGAAGTGCACGTCGGCGCCGTCCGGCACCGGCAGGTCACGCGTAGTGAACACCCACGTCGCCAGGTCCGGGTACGCCCAGGTGTCGTCATGCTCGAGCAGCCACTCGTACGTGGTCGAGCCCATGACGATCGCGCCGATGCCGGCGAAGAACCGGTCGTGGTGCTCCTGGAACGGCTCGAAGCCGAACTGCAGCAGCCAGTCGAGGTCGTCGTCCGGTGCAGCGACGAAGCCGTCCAGCGAGGACGCGACGGAGTAGGTGGTACCCATGCCCCGGACGCTACCGAGCACCCCCGACAGGCGTCAGCGCCGCCCGCCGTCAGCGCCGGCTGCCCCGACCGACGACGGCGACCTCGGCGACGGTGAGCACCGTGGCGATCCACACCTGCCGCAGGGCGAACCCGCGGCGTCGTGGGTCGAGGGCGAGCGGCACCATCGTCACGCCGTGCACCGCGTCGACGGCGGCGCTGAGCGTGTGCGCGTTCCCGGTGCCCGTGCGTGCGACGAGGGCGGCCTGCACGAGCTGCCGGACGCCGAGCACACCGTGCAGCACGGCCTGGTCGCGACCACGAGCCGCTCGGCCCAGGTGCCACAGGCCGAGTCCGGCCCGGGACAGCTCGACGACGGCTGCACCCCGCACCGACGATCCGTGGCGGCTCATCGTCGTCGTCCGGCCACGAGTGCGACGGCCCCGGCCGCGCCGAGTGCCGCCCCGATGATGCCGTTGCCGATCCGTCGGTGTTCCACCCACCAGGTCTGCGGCGACCAGGCGTGCGCGGACTCGTCGAACACACCGTGCGCGCCGTGGTCGCCCGGCACCGGCTCGTACAGGTTGTCCTGCAGCTCCTGCCCGTCCTTGTCAGGCGCCTGCTGCCCGGAGACGAGCGTCTTGGCGGCGTACCAGTCGGCGAAACGCCCGCTGATCCGGTTGCCGAGGATCGTGTAGACGGTCGACTCGCCGACCCAGGTGCGACGGCGCGGCCGCTCGGCCACGGCAGCGATCGCGCGGGCACCGACCTCGGGCTGGAAGATCGGGGCGACCGGCTGCGGGTGGTGCGGCAGCTTCGACTTCACCCACCCGAACTGGATCGTGTTCAGAGCGGGCATGTCGACCCGCGACACCTTCACCTTGCTGCCCTGTTCGAGCAGCTCGGAGACGACGGACTCGGTGAACCCGACGATCGCGTGCTTCGCGCCGCAGTACGCGGCCTGCAGCGGGATGCCCCGGAAGCCGAGTGCCGAACCGACCTGGACGACGTGCCCCTGGCCGCGGGGCACCATCCGGGCGAGCGCGGCACGGGTCCCGTTGACGAAGCCGAGGTAGGTCACGTGCAGCGCCCGCTCGAAGTCCTCGGGCGCGGTGTCCAGGAACTTGCCGAACACCCCGACCATCACGCCGTTCACCCACAGGTCGATCGGCCCGAGTTCCTGCTCGACGCGGTCGGCCGCGGCCTCGACGGCCTTGCGGTCGGACACGTCGGCGACCAGGGCCAGCCCGCGACGCCCCGCGGCCTCGACCTCGGCGACCGCGGCGTCGACGCCGTCCCGTCCACGGGCGAGGACGGCGACGTCCCACCCCCGCGCGGCGAGCTCCCGGACGGTCGCACGCCCCAGTCCTGCGGATCCACCGGTCACCACTGCCACTCGAGTCATGGCTCACTTGTACCTGCGGCCGACCATGCACCACTCAGCCGGTGTCCCCCGACGTCCCGTGCCTGCGGACGGTGGCGAGCATGATGGTCGCGTGGACACGCGAGACGACCCGGTGGAACCCGAGCCGGAAGCGGAGCCGCAGCCGCGCTGGATCCGCCGGGCGCCGATCCTCCCCGAGCAGTGGTGGGGTCCTCCGATGGCCCAGGCGGTCGGGGCGCTGGCGGTCGTGGCGATCGGCATCTGGCTGCAGCGTCCCGCCCTGCCCGTCGCGATCCTCGTCGGTGTCGTCGGGCTGGTCGGCGCGGTCGTGCTCGCGGTCGCCGGACGACGGGCGTACTGGTACCCGAGTTGCACGACGGCTTGGCGCTTGCACCGCACGCGTGTCGTCGTCTGGAGCGCCGCCGGAGTCGCGTTGGCGGTGTTCGCCCTCGCGGTGGGCGCGCAGACGCTCCTGATCGGCTACCTGGCTGCCGCGACGGGCGTGTACACGCTGCGGCGGGAGGAGCCGACGCGGTTCGAGCTGTGGGGGCGTTCGGCGGCGTCGGCTGCCGTCGCGATCGTGTCGGCTGTGTACGCGGTCGTGGCGTTGACGGTCCCGAGCGTCGACGAAGCACACTCATCGCGGTGGATCGGGTGGAGCATCGTCATCGTCCCGGTCGCCGTCGTTACTGCGGTCCTGCAGTGGCGAGCCGCCTCGGGGACGGCCGACCCCGACCAGAACGGAGCGGTGGCGGACGCCGGCGAACCGGAACCGGGACCAGAACAGCGACCGGGCCCGGAGCCGCCGGCCGACGACCCGCTCAGCGCCCCCGACCGAACCGCGTCGTGACCCCCGCCGAGTAGAGCACCGAGTCCGGCTCGAGCTCCGTCAACCCGAACGGCAGCCCGGCGGCGCCGACCAGGTCGTCCCGCAGCGACACCACCGAGGCCCGGTGCAACGGCCACGCGTCGTGCTCGTTCGGCCAGAACCGGGTCCGCCCAGCCCGGTGCACGTGCATGCCCCACCGCGCGGTCAGGAACGTCTCGAGCGGCCCTGGCTCGTCCAGTACCTCGCCCACGCGGACGTCGAGCATCGACCGCAGGTGCGTCCCGTGCCGCCGCATCGCGTACCCGACGCGGCCGTCGCCGCTCCGCGACTCGGCGTCCGCCCACCAGTAGGGCAGCCCGGTGGCCACGCGTGCGCCGAGGGTCGGCAGCAGCTTGCCGGCGTCGAGCGACAGGAACACGACACCGTGCTGGCCGTACTCGTCGACCGTGTAGACGCGGACGTTCACCTCGACGAAGTCGCCGATCGAGCCGGTGCGTCCCAGCGCCCCGAGGGGCGGGAACCGGGTGTCCTCGAACCGGAACCCGATGAGGCCCACCCAGGTGGTCACCCCGTCGTCGGTCCCGTCGAGCGCCATCGTGTCGGGTCGCGTTCCGGCTGGCAGCAGCGGGGCCACCGCCGACACGTCGACGCGCCAGTGCACGAAGACGACGTCGAGCCAGTCCTGCGAGATCCAGGGGCGGCCCGGCAGGCCGGGGGCGGCTGACTGGAGGCCCGGGGTGCCGTGGGTGGGTCGGGTGTCGGTCACGATGTGGTCGCCTCCGGTTCGATGTGGCCTGCGACGGGTGCGTCGTCCCACCCCTGCTGCGGGGTGTCGCAGGTGCCGCGGAACACGTACTGCGAGGGCCGCTTCCGCTCGCTCGACGTCCAGTCGATCGCGGGGCGGCGCCGTTCGGGCGGCAGGTACCCGATCCGGTAGACGGCCATGAGCTCGAGCGACTCGGGCACCCGGAGCAGCCCCTCGATCTCCGCCCAGGCGCCTGGCGTCTCCATCGGGAAGGACACGAACTGGATCCCCAGCCCGAGCTCGGTCGTCGCGAGCCAGATGTTCTCCATCGCCGCGCCCATGCTGAACACCGAGTAGAAGCCGGACAGCTCCTGCTCCCGGTACTCGTGGCGATCGAGCATCACGCCGAGCAGCAGCGGCGACCCGGCGACGAGCTTCCGGTTCTCCTCACCCAGGCTCTGCGGCACACGGAGGGTGTTCATGAGCAGCTGCCCGCGCTTCGTGAACACCTGCTTCGTGAAGGGCCGAAGCGGTCCGGGCAGCTTGTCGAACAGCATGCCGTCGCGCCGCTCGTCCATCTCGGCCTTCGAGAACCGGAAGTACGGCTTGTACCGCTCGAAGAACGTCCCCTCGGCCATGGTGCGGGTCATCGAGCTGCCGCTGATCGCGGCGACCCGGTCGATCGTGTCGCGCTCCTCGACCAGCACGAACCGCCACGGTTGGCTGTTCAGCTGGGACGGGGCCCGGCCGGCGAGTTCCATGAGCAGCCGTTGGTGCTCCTCGGACACCGGGTCGGGCAGGAACGCCCCGTTCGTGGTCCGTCGGCGTCGGATGGCCTCGAAGAGCTCCACTGCTTCCCCTCGTGTCTCGTCGTCACGGTCGACGCCGCACCAACAGCGCCCCCAGGTAGGACGGCGCAGCGGCCACCGCGATCTTCCAGTGTGCTCCGGAGCGCGGGCTCGTGCGGGGCGCGAGCGCGAGCGGGACGAGTGCGGGCAGCAGGAACAGCGCCGAACGGTCACGGGTCCACAAGGGCGTCGTCGCGGCGGCTCCGGTGAGCGTCGCCGTCACGACGAACAGACCGTGGTGCACGACGCGGAGCTTCTTCGTCCGGATCAACCGGACGGCGACGGCCGTGCCCCAGAGGCAGTTCGCGACGTAGGCGAGGCCCGCAGCGGTGACCAGCTGCCGGGCCGGGCGCGATCCCGTGGGCGCCGAGCCGCGCCTCCAGACCGCCTTCCGTCCCATGCGTGGGACGTTACGCGGTGTCGCGACTGACCAGCTTGGAGAGCACGATCGCGGACCGCGTGTGGTCCACCTGCGGTGCGAGGCGGACCTTGTCGAGCGCCTCCTCGAGCGCGGACAGGTCCTTCGAGCGCATGTGCACGACGGCGTCGGCGCTCCCCGTGACCGTGCCGGCGTCGATGACCTCGGGCACGGTGTCGAGCAGCGCACGGAGCTCGTCGGGGGAGACGGTGCCGCGGCAGTACAGCTCGACCCAGGCCTCGGTGCCGCGGTCCTCGACGGCGGGGTCGACCTTGATCGTGAAGCCCTGGATGACACCATCGCCGACGAGTCGGTCGACGCGGCGCTTGACGGCCGATGCCGAGAGTCCGACCACCGACCCGATGTCGCCGTAGCCGGCGCGGGCGTTGTCCCGGAGTTGATCCAGGATGCGGTGGTCGAGCGAATCCATTGCACCCATCGTACGCGGACTTCTTGCGAGGTCGGCGGTTCGGACGCACGAAACGTGCGTCACCCGAACGGGTGCCACGGCGCTTCGCTCCCGGTACTGCACTTGCCGGACGGTCTGTGTCAGGATCGACGTGGCGTCGACCTGGTCCGCTACGGCGAGTGAGCCTGCATCTCGCCGGAGCACCTCTCCTTCGTTCCGTTTCGGTTCCTGGCAGGCTCGGGCCCCGGTCCCTTCTCAGGAGGACTGATGTCGAACACCGCACCCTCGACCACCGATGCACCGGCCCGTACCGCCACCAAGCGGACGATCCTGATGTGCAAGCCGGACTTCTACACGGTGAGCTACCGGATCAACCCGTGGATGCACCCGGAGGAGCCGACCGACACGTCGAAGGCCGTCGCCCAGTGGCAGACGCTCGTCGACGTGTACGAGCAGCTCGGCTTCGACATCTCGTACATCGACCCCATCGACGGCCTGCCGGACATGGTCTACGCGGCCAACGGCGGGTTCGTCCTCGACGGCATCGCCTACGGCGCGAAGTTCCAGTACCCCGAGCGCCAGCCCGAGGGCCCCGCGTACATGGACTGGTTCCGTCAGGCCGGCCTGACCGTCGCCGAGCCCGAGCAGACCAACGAGGGCGAGGGCGACTTCCTGCTCATCGGCAACACGATCTTCGCCGGCACCGGCTTCCGGTCGGACAGCACCTCGCACGACGAGCTCGCGACGATCTACGGCCGTGAGGTCGTCACCCTGAAGCTCATCAACCCGAGCTTCTACCACCTCGACACCGCCATCGCCGTGCTCGACCCGGAGCCCGACGCTTCCGGCCGGTCGAACATCGCGTACCTGGAGAGCGCCTTCGACGAGCCGTCGCTGGCGATCCTGCGCGAGCGTTTCCCCGACGCGATCATCGCGACGGAGGAGGACGCCGCGATCCTCGGCCTGAACTCCTACTCCGACGGGTACAACGTCGTGATCGCCGCCCGGGCTGTTCGGTTCGCGGAACAGCTGCGCGAGAAGGGCTACAACCCGATCGGCGTTGACCTGTCCGAGCTGCTGCTCGGCGGTGGCGGCGTGAAGTGCTGCACGCTCGACCTGCACCCGGTCGGCACCGGCACCTCGGTCGCGCGTTCGCTCGGGGTCAGCTGATGTCGGCGGCAGCGTCGCTCGGGGTCAACACCGCGGCGGCGCTCGCCGTCGAGGACCGCGCCCTCGCGCACAACTACAGCCCGCTGCCCGTCGTCATCGCGTCGGGTGCCGGAGCGACCGTCACCGACGTCGACGGCAAGCAGTACCTGGACGGCCTCGCCGCGTACTCGGCGGTGAACTTCGGCCACGCCAACCCGCGGCTGCTCGACGCGGCCCGGGCGCAGCTCGACCGGGTGACGCTCACGAGTCGCGCGTTCGTGAACGACCAGCTCGGGCCGTTCGCCACGGCACTGGCGGCGTTGACGGAGACCGAGATGGTCCTGCCGATGAACACCGGTGCCGAGGCCGTCGAGTCCGCGATCAAGGTGTCCCGCGCCTGGGGCTACCGCGTCAAGGGGGTCCCAGCGGACCGCGCGACCATCATCGTCGCGTCCGGGAACTTCCACGGCCGCACCACCACGATCATCTCGTTCTCCGACGACCCCTCGGCCCGTGATGACTTCGGGCCGTTCACGCCCGGCTTCCGCACGGTGCCGTACGGCGACGCCGCTGCCCTGCGCGCAGCGATGGACGAGACCGTCGTCGCCGTGCTGCTCGAACCCATCCAGGGCGAGGGCGGCGTGGTCATCCCGCCGGCGTCGTACCTCCCTGAAGTCCGGGAGGTCTGCGACGAGTTCGGTGCGCTGTTCATCGCCGACGAGATCCAGTCCGGCCTCGGACGCACCGGCCACACGCTCGCCGTGCAGCGCGTCGGGGTCCGCCCGGACCTCATCACGCTCGGCAAGGCCCTCGGCGGCGGCATCGTGCCGGTGTCGGCAGTGGTGGGCTCGCGCAATGTCCTGGGGGTCCTGCGTCCCGGCGAGCACGGTTCGACCTTCGGCGGCAATCCGCTCGCCGCTGCCGTCGGCGCCGAGGTCGTGGCGATGCTCGGCGAGGGCACGTTCCAGCAGCGCGCCCTCGACGGCGAACCGTTGCTGCGCGGGCTGC
This sequence comes from Curtobacterium sp. NPDC089991, assembly GCF_044748425.1. Classification (NCBI taxonomy): domain Bacteria; kingdom Bacillati; phylum Actinomycetota; class Actinomycetes; order Micrococcales; family Microbacteriaceae; genus Curtobacterium; species Curtobacterium sp. NPDC089991. The sequence goes on along the minus strand of NZ_JBIVGB010000006.1, from coordinate 163,807 downwards.
TCGACGACCTGCTCGGCAAGGGGGTCGTGTCCCACCGCGTCGCCGGACTCTGGGCGGGCATCGACATCGACCCCGCGCTCGGCACCGGCAAGGAGATCTCGAAGGACCTCGCCGACCGCGGGCTGCTCGTGAAGGACACCCACGGTTCGACGATCCGCTTCGCCCCGCCGCTGGTCGTCACCGACGACGAGCTGCGCACGGCGATCGGCACGCTCGCGTCGGTCCTGGCCGCGCGCGCCTGAGCCGCGCGCGCGGCGCCACGCGCGCGGCGCCGCGCGCTCGGCGCCGCGCGCTCGCTTCGTGAGCAGAAATGGTCGGGTCGCCACACGGCACCCGACCATTTCTGCTCACCAAGTGCGGCTCACACCGCCCAGCGCGCCGCCAACTCGTCCATGAGCGCATCGAGCCGCTCGTCGACGACCTGCGCGTCGGGGTTGGCCTCGAACCAGGCGATGACCTCGCGCACACCCTGCCGGTAGGGCGTCCGCGGCCGGTACCACGGCACGAGCGACCGGACCTTGCTGTTGTCGAACACCGAGCTGTTCGCCTTGTCGCCGAGCAGCGCCGCACCCCACTCCGGGTCCACGGCGTTGATGGCGTCCGCCGGCACGTGCACGACCTGCAGGTCGGACACCCCCGCCGCCGCCGCGATCTCGTGCGCGATGGCGTTCCACGTCGGCGCCTCGTCGCTCGTGATCGTGAAGGCCTCACCGATCGCCGACGCGTTGTCGAGCAGCCCGGTGAACCCGACCGCGAAGTCACGGCTGTGCGTCAAGGTCCACAACGACGTGCCGTCACCGGTGATGATGATCGGCTTGCCGGCGCGCATCCGCGCCACCGCAGTCCAGCCACCGGTGAGCGGCAGCTTCGTCTCGTCGTAGGTGTGCGACGGCCGCACGATCGTCACCGGGAAGTCCTGCTCCCGGTACGCCTCCATCAGCAGTTCCTCGCACGCGATCTTGTCGCGCGAGTACTGCCAGTACGGGTTCTTCAGCGGCGTCGACTCCGTGATCGGCAGGTGCGTCGCCGGCGTCTGGTAGGCCGACGCCGAGCTGATGAAGACGTACTGCCGCGTCCGTCCCGCGAAGAAGTCGATGTCGGCCTGCACCTGGTCTGCCGTGAAGGCGACCCAGTTCACGACCACGTCGAAGTGGCGGTCGCCGAGTGCGTCCGCCAGGGTGCTGCGGTCCGACACATCGGCCTGGAGGCGCGTCACACCCTCCGGGATCGGCCTGCCCCCGGTGGTCCCCCGGTTCAGGACCGTGACGTCGTGGCCCTGTTCGGTCGCCTCCCGCACACAGGAGGCGCTGATCACGCCGCTCCCGCCGATGAACAACACGCTCGCTCCGGTCATGGATGCTCCCTAGCTCTCCGCGGCGCAGCCCTGCGCCGAACCCCTCCGATCCTGCACCTCCTTGTCGGAGCGGGCGCGGAGAACGGCGCGGAGCCGAGTGGCCTGTGTCCTACAGCGAGGTACTTGGAAGAGCAACTCGATGAGTCCATGGGCCGTAGCCCTGACTACTTCAGCTGTGACAATTTCCATCATCTTTTCGAGGTCCATACCGATCATGTGCCCGGTTCCTCGAAAACCGCGGACGTGTGGTCGGGGGAGGACCGCTGTGCTTTGGCTCCGACCTGGGGACTACCGTCGCGGTCGGGTCGCATCGACGCGCCCGACGACAGGAGTGACACGCACATGGAGTACCGCTACCTCGGCAACTCGGGCCTCAAGGTCTCCGAGATCACCTACGGCAACTGGCTCACCCACGCATCCCAGGTCGAGAACGATGCGGCCATCGCCTGCGTCAGGGCCGCCCTCGACGTGGGCATCTCGACGTTCGACACCGCCGACGTCTACGCCAACACCGGCGCGGAGACCGTCCTCGGCGAAGCCCTCAAGGGGGAGCGTCGCCAGTCGCTCGAGATCGCCACGAAGGTGTTCGGGCCGACCGGGCCGAAGGGCCACAACGACACCGGGCTGTCTCGCAAGCACATCCTCGAGTCGATCGACGGCTCGCTCGGCCGCCTGCAGACCGACTACGTCGACCTCTACCAGGCACACCGCTTCGACCACGAGACCCCGCTCGAGGAGACGATGCAGGCCTTCGCCGACATCGTGCGCCAGGGCAAGGTCCTGTACGTCGGCGTGAGCGAGTGGACCGCGGAGCAGCTCCGTGCCGGCGCCGCGCTGGCCAAGGACCTCGGGTTCCAGCTCATCTCGAACCAGCCGCAGTACTCGGCGCTGTGGCGGGTCATCGAAGAAGAGGTCGTGCCGACCTCGAAGGAGCTCGGCATCTCGCAGATCGTCTGGTCCCCGATCGCCCAGGGCGTCCTGACCGGCAAGTACAAGCCGGGTCAGCCGCTGCCCGAGGGCTCACGCGCCACCGACGACAAGGGCGGCGCGGACATGATCAAGCGGTTCATGCGCGACGAGGTGCTGTCCTCGGTGCAGGAGCTCGAGCCGATCGCGAAGGAGCTCGACCTGTCGATGGCACAGCTCGCCGTCGCCTGGGTACTGCAGAACGAGAACGTCGCGAGCGCCATCATCGGGGCGTCGCGTCCGGAGCAGGTGCGCGACAACGCCGGCGCTGCCGGTGTCACGATCCCGGCGGAGCTGCTCACCCGGATCGACGACGCCCTCGGTGCCGTGGTCGAGCGTGACCCGGCGAAGACGAACGACAGCAGCCCGAAGACCCGCGAGGCCTAGCGCCGACCCGGGCCAGACGGCTCAGACAACGGAAAAGGCCCCCTGCCGAAGCAGGGGGCCTTCACCGGTGGCTGGACACGGCATCGATCCGTGGACCTTTCGATTTTCAGTCGAACGCTCTACCAACTGAGCTATCCAGCCGTGGCGACCCTGACGGGACTTGAACCCGCGACCTCCGCCGTGACAGGGCGGCACGCTAACCAGCTGCGCTACAGGGCCATGTTGAATTGCTGTGGTGTTGCTCAGTACTACTTGCTCGCTCACTCGGAGAGTGACCCCAACGGGATTCGAACCCGTGCTGCCGCCGTGAAAGGGCGGTGTCCTAGGCCACTAAACGATAGGGCCGCAAGTGGTGCTTCGCGCTACCGATGGACAAGCATACGGATGCCCCCGGGGGTTCGCAAATCGGGCCACGTTCCCGCGGAATCCCCGGCGTGTCGCGCCCGCCCGGCACCGGGTGTCGAGGTTGCGGTGCGAGCATCGTCACCGGCTCCACGCCCCTCGTCCGAGGGGCTGTGGGGCTGCGACACCTGTTGTTACTGTTGCGTCTGTTAACAGTGTTACGTGCGTGAGCCTTGCCGCGCTGTTACGAAATCGAGATACATGTCGACCTCACCTTCGCTCTCCCTCCGCAACCGCAGCCGCCTCGTCGCCGCCGCGGTCGCCGTCGCGCTCGCCGGCAGCACCCTCGCGGTCCTCGCCCCGGCGACGTCGGCCAGTGCCGCGAGCTACCCGAGCTGGTCCGAGGTGCAGAAGGCCAAGTCCTCGACGAGTGCCCAGCAGGCGAAGGTCACCGAGATCAAGTCGCTCATCTCGACCCTGAAGTCCGAGGCCGCTGCGAAGCAGAAGGCCGCACAGGCCGCCGGCGAGGCCTACCAGGCGGCACAGAACAAGTACGACGAGGCGACCCTCGAGCAGAAGACGCTCCAGTCCCAGGCGGACGACGCCGAGCAGACCGCCGCACAGTCCGAGGAGCAGGCCGGTCAGCTCGCCGCGCAGCTCGGTCGGGCCAGCGCCAACGACGTGACGACCGACATCCTCACGCACCCCTCGGACTCCGGTGACCTGCTCTACGAGCTCGGCGCCATGTCGAAGCTCAGCGAGCAGGCCGACGGCATCTACTCGCAGGCGTCGCAGGACCGGGGCACCGCGCAGGCGCAGGCCGACAAGGCGGACAAGGCCAAGGCGGCGCTGGGCGACCTCGCCGACGCGGCCCAGTCGAAGATGCAGCAGGCGCAGGGTGCTGCCGACGCGGCGCAGACCGCCGTCGACGCCCAGAACGACAACGAGTCGCGGCTCGAGGCCCAGCTGACCGCCCTCACCACGAAGCAGCGCGGTGTCGAGGCCGACTACCGCAAGGGCGTCGCCGCCGAGAAGGCCCGACAGGCCCGCATCGCCGCTGCTGCCGCCAAGGCAGCCGCGAAGGCCGCGGCGACGAGCCAGGGCGGTACCGGCGGCGGGACGGCCAACTCTGCCGGGTGGGTCCGTCCGGCCGGCGGCTTCCAGACCAGCGGCTACGGCATCCGCGTCGACCCGTACACGCACTACACGGCACTGCACGCCGGGGTCGACCTCGCTCCCGCCTGCTACGCCCCGATCTACGCGGCCCACGACGGCACCGTGACCTTCGCGGGCAACGGCGGCGGCTACGGCAACGAGGTCATCCTCGACAACGGCGGCGGCATCTCGACGGCCTACGGCCACATCGTCGACGGCGGGATCATGGTCGCCAGCGGCCAGCACGTCACCGCCGGGCAGCAGATCGCCAAGATCGGTTCGACCGGCTGGTCGACCGGGTGCCACCTCCACTTCGAGACCCGGATCAACGGTGCTGCCGTCGACCCGGTCCCCTTCATGGCAGCGCGGGGGATCTCGGTATGAGCATCAGCGCAGCCGGGATGCGTTGACCCCGCCATGACCCTGTCCGCTCGCTCGTTCTCCTGCGGGATCGCCACCGTCGCCGTGCTCGGCATCGGACTGTCGGTCGTCATCGCCGGACCCGCCCAGGCCGCGCCGTCGGCACCGTCCTGGGACGACGTCAAGGCCGCGAAGTCGGATGCCGCCGACGCGCAGCAGACGGTGGACGAGCTGAGCGACCGGCTGACCTCACTGCAGGCCGCCGCGGACCGCGCCGGCATCGTCGAGCAGCAGGCCGGGCAGGCGTACGCCCTCGCCGCCTCGCAGCAGCAGGAGGCGAAGGACACCCTCGCCGACCTGTCCGCGCAGTCGAAGCGGGCCAAGGGCAAGGCGGACGACTCCGCGGGCCAGGTGGCCGCGCTCGTCGTCGAGCTGTCCCGCACGGGCGGCGGCGACCTGTCGACGACGATGCTCACGGACGCCTCGGACTCCGGCGACCTGCTCTACCGGGTCGGCACGATGTCGCACCTGTCCGAGCGGTCGGCGACGATCCTGGCCCAGGCCCGCTCCGACCAGAAGACCGTGGACTCGCTCGCCGACCAGCAGTCCGTCGCCACGACGGCACTGAGCAAGGCGACCGAGGCGACGAAGACCGCCTTCGCCACCGCCAACGACGTCTCCGCCGACGCCCAGGCCCGGGTGCAGAAGCAGCAGGACCAGCAGGACGAGGTCCTCCGCCAGCTCGCGTACCTCAAGGGCACGAGCGTCGCGACGGAGAGCGCGTACTGGAGTGCGCAGCAGGCCAAGGCGGCCGAGACCGCCCTGGCGGCCCAGACGAGCAGCGGCACCGGCACGGCCAGCGGCAGCGGCGCGAGCGGCACCAGCACCGACAACGGCACCAGCGGCGGCACCAGCAACGGCAACACCTCGACCACCAACCCGAGCACCGGCGGCGGTAGCGGCACGACCACCCCGTCGCGCCCGAGCACCCCGTCGAAGCCGAGCACGCCGGCGGCGCCCGCTCCGGCGCCCGCCCCGGCTCCCGCCAAGCCGAGCACGCCGACGCCGTCGAAGCCGAGCACCCCGGCGCCCAGCACTCCGGCACCCGCCCCGAGCAGCCCCTCGAAGGCCGCCGGTGCGATCTCGTACGCCCGCGGGCAGCTCGGCAAGCCCTACGTCCTCGGTGGTGCAGGCCCGAGCACCTGGGACTGCTCCGGCCTCGTCATGATGGCCTACAGCTCGCAGGGCATCGCGACCGGTGGGCACAACGTCGTCTGGCAGTACAACTACTTCGGCTCGATCGGTCGCCTCGTGCCGCTCTCGCAGCGCCAGCCCGGCGACATCCTCTTCTACTCGTCGAACGGAACCGCTTCCGGCGGTTACCACGACTCGATCTACACCGGCAACGGGATGATGGTCGAAGCGGCCCGACCGGGCGTCGGCGTGGTCGAGCGGGCGGTCTGGACGCCGAGCCAGCTCCTGCCGTACGTCGCCCGCCCGAGCGGTTCCCTGTAGCCCGCAGCCCGATCGTTCCCAGAACGGCTGCGGTAGCAAGCGGAATCGGGCATACCTGCCCGGATCAGAGCACCAGGTACGCCCGTTCCCACCAAGTGCGCCCCCGCACCGCACGGCAAAGCACCCCACGAACACAGAGCGGCGCCCGCCCTCCGGATGGAGAGCAGGCGCCGTTCGGCGTCAAGAAGCGTCAGTGACCAGCGGGCACGTACGCGGCCTGGCCGGCCTGCACGATCGCCTCGGCCTCGGCGGCGTCGCCCCAGCCCTCGGCCTTGACCCACTTGTTCGGCTCGAGGTCCTTGTAGCGCTCGAAGAAGTGCGCGATCTCGGCCTTCGTCTGCTCGTCGACGTCCGAGATGTCCTGGATGTGCGTCCAGCGCGGGTCCTTCGCGGGGACCACGAGGACCTTCTCGTCCTTGCCGGCCTCGTCGCTCATCTTGAAGACGCCGACCGGACGGACCTTGACGCCCACGCCGGGGAACGTCGGGAACTCGAGGAGCAGCAGCGCGTCCACGGGGTCGCCGTCGTCGGCCAGGGTCTTCTCGAAGAAGCCGTAGTCGGTCGGGTAGACGAACGACGTGAACAGCACGCGGTCGAGGTAGACACGACCGGTCTCGTGGTCCACCTCGTACTTGTTGCGGCTGCCCTTGGGGATCTCGACGACGACGTCGTACGCGGCCATGTCTGTACTCCTGGTGTGTCGGTGGGGCTGTCGGTGGTCCCGAGAGCGCGGCTAACGTTACCGGGTGAACTCTCCGCGTCCCCGGCTGGACCCTGCCGTCGCCGAGACCCGCCTTGCGGTCCGCGACCTGCTCGCCACCGCGCTCGACGACGGCGTCGTCACCGCGGGTGACCTCGTGCTGGTCGCGCTGAGCGGCGGACCGGACTCGCTCGCGCTCGCAGCGGCCACCGCGTTCGAGGCGGGCAAGCAGGGGCTCCGAGCCGGGGCAGTGGTCGTCGACCACGCGCTCCAGGCGGGCTCCGAGGCGGTCGCGAGCCGCGCCTCCCGGCAGGCATCCGAGCTGGGTCTGGACCCGGTCGAGGTCCGCAGGGTCGCGGTCGGCTCCGACGGTGGTCCGGAGGGCGCCGCCCGGGAGGCCCGTCACGCGTCGATCGCCGAGGTCGCGTCCGCCACCGGGGCGCCTCTCGTGCTGTTGGGACACACCCTGGACGACCAGGCCGAGACGGTGCTGCTGGGCCTGCTGCGCGGCAGCGGGCCGGACAGCCTGTCGGGCATGCTGCCCCTGGCACGGCGCGACCAGGGGCCGGCCTACGGCCGCCCGCTGCTCACCGTGCGGCGGCACGCGACGCGGCAGGCGTGCGCCGCCGCCGGGCTGGCGCCGTGGCACGACCCGCAGAACGAGGACGCGGCGTACGCCCGTGTCCGCGTGCGGAACACCCTCATGCCGGTGCTCGAGCGCGAGCTCGGCGCGGGGGTGCCCGAGGCGCTGGCGCGGACGGCCGACCAGCTGCGCGAGGACTCTGCAGCACTCGACCACTTCGCCGAGGAGATGGCGGAGGACATCGCCGAGCACTCCGAGGCCGGCATCTCGCTGTCCGTCCGGGCGCTCGGGGCGAACCCGCCGGCGCTCCGGCAGCGACTCGTGCGCCTGGCGGTGGAGAGCGAGTTCGGGGTGACGCTGTCGCGCGTGCAGACGCTCGAGGTCTGCCGGCTCGTCACGGACTGGAGCGGACAGGGGCCGATCGACCTGCCGGGCGTCCGGGCGTCGCGATCCGGTGACCGCCTGTCGTTCAGTGCCGGTTAGGCTGGACCGGTGGAACTCTCCGACGTCCAGGCAGACCTGTCCGAAGTCCTCTTCACCCCCGAGCAGATCGACGACAAGCTCGCCGAACTCGCGGCGGTCGTCGACGCCGACTACGCGGGCCGCGACCCCTTGCTCGTCGGTGTCCTGAAGGGTGCCGTCATGGTGATGGCCGACTTCTCGCGGCACCTCAAGATGCAGGCGCGGATGGACTGGATGGCGGTGTCGTCGTACGGCTCCGGCACAAAGTCGTCCGGTGTGGTGCGGATCCTCAAGGACCTCGACACCGACCTGCACGGCCGCGACGTCCTCATCGTCGAGGACATCATCGACTCCGGTCTGACGCTGTCCTGGCTCAAGCAGAACCTGCAGTCCCGCGGTGCCGCGAGCGTCGAGATCGTCGCCCTGCTGCGCAAGCCCGAGGCCGCCAAGGTCGAGGTCGACGTCAAGTACGTGGGCTTCGACATCCCCGACGAGTTCGTGGTCGGCTACGGCCTCGACTACGACGAGCGCTACCGGAACCTGCGCGGTGTCGGCGTCCTGGCGCCGCACGTGTACTCGTAACCCGTCCAGGGGGTACTTGCCTCGGGTTGAGTTCGCCCGCAGAGGACACCCATTCTCGCCACAGAATCGCGGCCGTATGCTGACCTGCACGCAACTTCGGCAGAGAAAGGTGTCGGGCACTCGCGCCCGGATCACATGAACTTCAAGCGCATCTTCCGCGGCCCGTACCTCTACGTGCTGATCGCGCTGGCGGGCATCTTCATCGGCTGGAGCGTCATCAGCCAGGGCAGCACGACCGAGGTCAGCACCCAGAAGGGCCTCGAGCAGCTCGCCGACGGCAAGATCTCGTCCGTCATCGTCAACTCCACCGAGCAGCGGGTCGACATGATCACCCGCGACGGCGACAAGCAGGAGCAGTTCTACTACTCCACGCCCCGTGGCGAAGAGGTCATCCAGGCCGTCAACGACGCCAACCTGCCCAAGGGCTACGACGACCACGTGAACACGGGCAACTGGTTCCTGTCGCTCCTCGGCGTCCTGCTCCCCTTCCTGATCATCGGTGCCCTGTTCTGGTTCCTGCTCTCGAGCGCCCAGGGCGGCGGCTCGAAGGTCATGCAGTTCGGCAAGTCGAAGGCCAAGATCAACAACAAGGAGAACCCGCAGGTGTCGTTCGCCGACGTCGCGGGCTCCGACGAGGCGATCGAGGAACTCCACGAGATCAAGGAGTTCCTGAAGGAGCCGGCGAAGTTCCAGGCCGTCGGCGCCAAGATCCCGAAGGGCGTGCTGCTGTACGGCCCTCCCGGAACCGGCAAGACCCTGCTCGCCCGCGCCGTCGCCGGCGAAGCGGGGGTGCCGTTCTACTCGATCTCCGGTTCGGACTTCGTCGAGATGTTCGTCGGTGTCGGTGCGAGCCGTGTCCGTGACCTCTTCGAGCAGGCCAAGGCGAACTCGCCGGCCATCGTCTTCATCGACGAGATCGACGCCGTCGGTCGTCACCGCGGTGCCGGCATCGGCGGCGGCAACGACGAGCGCGAGCAGACGCTCAACCAGCTGCTCGTCGAGATGGACGGCTTCGACGGCAAGACGAACGTCATCCTCATCGCCGCGACGAACCGTCCCGACGTGCTCGACCCCGCGCTCCTGCGTCCGGGCCGCTTCGACCGTCAGATCGGTGTCGACGCCCCGGGCATGGCCGGCCGCAAGCAGATCCTCGAGGTGCACGCGAAGGGCAAGCCGCTCGCCGCGAGCGTCGACCTGGAGCTGCTCGCCCGCAAGACGCCGGGCTTCACCGGCGCCGACCTGGCGAACGTCCTGAACGAGGCCGCGCTGCTCACCGCCCGGTCGAACGCGCAGCTCATCGACAACCGTGCGCTGGACGAGGCCGTCGACCGCGTGATGGCGGGCCCGCAGCGTCGGACCCGGATCATGTCCGACCAGGAACGCCTGATCACCGCGTACCACGAGGGCGGCCACGCCCTGGCGGCAGCGGCGATGCGGCACACCGACCCGGTCACCAAGATCACGATCCTGCCGCGCGGCCGTGCCCTCGGGTACACGATGGTGCTCCCGCTCGAGGACAAGTACTCGGTCACCCGCAACGAGCTGCTCGACCAGCTCACCTACGCCATGGGTGGACGCGTCGCCGAGGAGATCGTGTTCCACGACCCCACCACCGGCGCCTCGAACGACATCGAGAAGGCCACCGGCACCGCCCGCAAGATGGTCACCGAGTACGGCATGAGCCAGGCCGTCGGGTCCGTCAAGCTCGGTTCCGGGTCGAGCGAGCCGTTCGTCGGCCGTGACATGAGCGGTGGGACCGGGCGCGACTACTCGGAGAACATCGCCCAGACCGTCGACGCCGAGACCCGTGCGCTGCTCGAGGCCGCGCACAACGAGGCCTACCAGGTGCTCAACGACAACCGCGACATCCTCGACCGCCTGGCCGGTGAGCTCCTCGAGAAGGAGACGCTCGACGCCCCGGAGCTCGTGGAGATCTTCAAGGACGTCCGCAAGCTGCCGGAGCGCCCGCAGTGGCTCTCCAGCGACAAGCGTCCGGTGAGCAACCTGCCCGCGATCGACGTGCCCGGGCAGGCCGCCGCCACCGCAGCGGACCAGTCGGACAGCGAGTCGACCTCGAAGCCCCGTCGTCGCCCCTTCGGCAACCCGGGTATCGCCCCGGCGTAGGGGGCCGGCATGACCGACCTGCCGACGAGACGTGCTCGTCGGCTCGACACCCGCGGCGGTCCGACACCGGACCGCACGCGGGTGTTGGGCATCCTCAACGTGACGCCGGACTCGTTCAGCGACGGCGGGCTGCACCAGGCCTACGACGCCGCCGTGCAGCACGCGCGTGACCTCGTCGCCGCGGGCGCCGACATCATCGACGTCGGTGGGGAGTCGACCCGGCCGGGCTCGGAGCGCGTGCCGGTGCCGGTCGAGCAGGAACGCGTCCTGCCGGTCGTCCGGCAGCTCGTCGCCGAGGGCATCCCGGTGAGCGTCGACACGATGAACGCCTCGACCGCCGAACGGGCCGTCGAACTCGGCGCCGCGATCGTCAACGACGTGTCCGGCGGCCTGGCGGACCCGGACATGGCCCGCGTGGTCGCGTCGACCGGGGCCGGGTTCGTGGTCATGCACTGGCGTGGCCACAGCGACCGGATGTACCGCAACGCCGAGTACGTGCACGCCGTCGACGAGGTCCGTCGCGAGGTCGAGATGCGGGTCGCCGAGCTCATCGTCCTCGGGGTGCGCCAGGAGCAGGTCGTGATCGACCCGGGCCTCGGCTTCGCCAAGCAGGGCGTGCAGAACTGGGAGATCCTGGCCGGCTACGAGCGGTTCGCCTCGATCGGCCTGCCGGTGCTCGTCGCCGCATCACGCAAGCGGTTCCTGGACGGAGTGGGCAGCCCCGAGGGTGCCCCGCCGAAGGACCGCGACCTCGCCACCGCCGCCATCAGCCTGCTCGCCGCCGAACGCGGCGCGTGGGGGGTGCGCGTGCACGACCCGGCACCGACCCGTGCCGTGCTCGACGTCTGGGACGCCTGGAGGGCAGCTCGCTCGTGAACGACACCATCCGCCTCGTCGGGGTCCGCGCCCGCGGCCACCACGGGGTCTTCGACCACGAACGTGCCGACGGTCAGGACTTCGTCGTCGACGTCGCCGTGGAGCTCGACGCCCGCGCGGCGTCGGGCAGCGACGACCTCGACGCCACCGTGCACTACGGCGTGCTCGCCGAGCAGGTCGTCGCCGAGATCGAACGCGACCCGGTGGACCTGATCGAGACCCTCGCGGAGCGCATCGCGGCCGCGGTGCTCACCCACCGTGCGGCCCTGGCGACCGAGGTCACCGTGCACAAGCCGCAGGCACCCATCACCGTGCCGTTCACGGACGTCTCGATCACCATCCGCCGTGCCCGCGGGGCGACCGTGCCGGACGAGGAAGAAGAGTGAGCCGCGTCGTCGTCGCGCTCGGCGCCAACCTCGGCGACCGGGGGAGCACCCTCCGCGCCGCCGCCCGAGCGGTCGCCGCGCTGCCCGGGGTCCACCCGGTGGCGTCGAGCCACGAGGTCGAGTCGGTCGCCGTCACCCTGGACGGCCGCGACGACACCAAGCCGCGGTACCGCAACGCCGTCGTGGTCGTCGACACCGACCTCGAGCCGCAGGCGTTCCTCGACGCACTGCACGGCATCGAGGACGAGCACGGCCGCACCCGCGACGTCCGCTGGGGCGACCGGACCCTCGACCTCGACGTCGTCGCCGTCGACGACCTGCGCATCGACACCGCCACGCTCACCGTGCCGCACCCCCGTGCCGCCGAGCGCGCGTTCGTGCTCGCACCGTGGCTCGACGCCGACCCCGCGGCCGTCCTGCCCGGCGCCGGGCCGGTGGCCGACCTGCTCGCCGCCGTGGGGGACGACACCGAGCGGGTCGACGAGCCGCGCCTGTTCGCGGACGTGCCCCGCGCCTCCCGGGCCACCACCGAAGGGAACGTGACCCAGCCGTGAAGCCGACCCGTCCCTCCACCCTGTTCAGCATCGCCGTCGTGACCGCGGTGGCGGGCTTCGCGTTCGACGCGGTGCTCGCGTCGCGACAGTCGCCGACGCTGCTGCTCGCCGTGCCGCTCGGCTTCACGCTCGCGTTCATCGGCGTCGCCGTCGTGCTCATGGCGCGTCCCGTCCGCCGGCACGCCCGCGAGGGCGCGGGCCGGCAGCGCCCGGTCGACCCGCTCTACGCCACGCGCGTGGTGGTGCTGGCGAAGGCCTCGAGCATCTGCGGCGTCCTGTTCGGCGGTTTCGCGATCGGCCTCGTCGTGTACCTCCTGACCCGCTCGGTGACGCCTTCGCTAGGCTCGACCCTGCCGAACGTGGTCGCCGTCGGGGGCGGGATCGTGCTGACGGTCTGCGCACTCGTGGCAGAGCGCATGTGCATCGCTCCTCCGAGCGACGACGACGAGCCGGGCGACCCCCGGAACGGCACGACGGCGAACTGACCCGAGCGCACCCCGCACGACGGCGAACTGACCCGAGCACACCACCAGGAGGCCCGCGATGGCGCGTGAACGACTCGACGAGCCGGGCCTCGGCCTGACCGGCATCGACTGGACCAGGGTGTCCGCGAAGCTCGTGTGGACCGAACTCATCACGACCCTGGTGATCGGCCTCGTGGTGACCGCCGGCCTGGTCCTGATCGGGATCGTGAACGACGGCTTCGGCTCGGGCGCCGGCACGGTCTGGCTGCTCATCGGCATCGTGGTGCTCGTCATCACGCTCGTCACCGCGGCGCTGACGCCCCGCCGGGTCCGTGCGATCGGCTACGCCCTGCGCGACGACGACCTGGTGGTCCGCCGCGGCCTGATGTGGCAGCGCTTCACGGCGGTGCCGTACGGACGCATGCAGCTCGTCGACGTGGCGCGCGGTCCGCTCGACCGGGCGCTCGGCATGAGCGAGCTGAAGTTCGTGACCGCTGCGGCCGCCACGAACGTCCGCATCCCCGGCATCCCCGCGACCGACGCCGACGAACTGCGCGACCGGCTCGTCGAGCTCGCCGAGTCCCGCCGCGCCGGGCTGTAGGGGGTCGCGGTGACCTTCCGACCCGGCCCGCCGCCGCCCGCCCCGCCCACGCGCGGGAACGCCGCTGCCGCAGCGCCCCTGACCGACGGCGAGTGGCACCGCCTGCACCCGCTGACCCCGCTGCTCAAGGGCGGGATCTTCCTGATCGTCATCCTCGGCTACGTGCTGAACAGCCTGCGCGACCAGCTCGTCGAGTTCTTCATCCCCGGCGGCGAGCAGCAGGACGGCGACCCCGTCCGCTACGTCTACGAGCACGGCGTCGTCGGCTGGGTGCTGCTCGGCGTCGCGGTGTTCCTGCTCGTGCTGATCGGGCTCTTCTACCTGTCCTGGCGGATGCACGAGTTCCGGGTCACCGGCGAGATCGTCGAGGTCCGCTCGGGCGTGCTGTTCCGGAACCACCGCAAGGCCCGGCTCGACCGGATCCAGGGCATCAACATCTCGCGTCCGCTCATCCCGCGGGTGTTCGGCACGGCGAAGCTCGAGATCGCCCAGGCCGGCAACGACGCCAACGTGCAGCTCGCGTACCTCGGGGTGAAGGCCGCCGACGACCTGCGGCTGCGCATCCTCGTGCTCGCCTCTGGTGCGAAGGACGACGACCGTGGCAGTGGTCCGGCGCGCGCGTCGAACGGTGTGCTGCAGGACCGCGTCGACGAGATGTTCTCGCCCGAACTCGACGCTGCCGCGGTGCAGGCCACCCGGATCGTCAAGGTGAAGCCCGGTCGGCTGATCGCGTCGATGCTGCTCTCCGGCACCACCGTCTTCATCCTGCTGGCCGTGGCGGCGATGATCGTCAGCGTCGCGCTCACCGGCGAGTACGGGATCCTGTTCGGCCTGTTCCCCGCCGTGATCGGTGCGGGCAGCTACTACGTCCGCAAGTTCTCGCGGTCGCTGCAGTACACGATCGCCGAGACCCGCGACGGCATCCGGATCGGGTTCGGCCTCGTGTCGACCTCGAACGAGACACTGCCCCCGGGCCGCATCCACGCCGTGAGCGTCGCGCAGCCGCTGCTCTGGCGCCCGTTCGGTTGGTGGGACGTCCGGATCAACCGGGCGACGAACGCGGGCAACGGGGCGTCGAGCAACCAGCAGGCCTCCGCCATCGTGCTGCCCGTCGGCACCGCGGCCGACGTCCGCGAGGTCCTCGACATCATCCTGCCCGGCCTGGTCGGCACTGCCGTCGCCGGCCCCGAGGCCTCGCAGGAGGCCCTGCGGGAAGGCTCCGCCGAGGCCGTCAGCGTCGTCGACGACAGCCTCACCACGAGCGGCGACGAGGGTGGCTTCGTGCACTCCCCGCGCCGCGGTGCGTGGCTCCGGCCGTTCGCGTTCCGCCGCAACGGGTACCGGTTCGTGCAGGGCGCGGTGCTGCTCCGGCTCGGCGCCGTCTGGCGGTCACTCGTCATCGTGCCGCTGCCCCGGGTGCAGAGCGTCAAGGTCGAGCAGGGTCCGCTCGAGCGTGCCCTGCGGCTCGCCGCCGTCCACGTGCACACCGTCGCCGGGCCCGTCTCGGCGCGCGTCGGTGCGCTCGACGCGCGGGACGCGCAGCGGCTGTGGTCCGAGACCACCCAGCGCGCCGTCGAGGCCGCTGCGGTCGACACGTCCCACCGGTGGCGCGAACGGGAGGCCCGTCCCGAGTCCGCCAGGCACGCTGCGGACGTGCCGTGGCCCGGGACCGGAGCCCCTGCCGGACCCGACGGCGACCACCGGCCCGGCACCGTGCCTCCCGGACCGGGGTGGAGCGACGTGCCGCCCACCGGGGCCGTCCGATGAGGGCCGGGCGCCTCGGCGTCGGCGTCGTCGGTGCCGGACGGGTCGGACCCGTGCTCGGCGCCGCACTCGCGAACGCGGAGCACGCGGTCGTCGGGGTGACCGCCGTGTCCGCCGAGAGCCGTGACCGTGCCGAGGCGATGCTGCCCGGCGCTCCCGTGCTCGCGACGCCGGACCTGGTCGAGCGGAGCGAACTCGTCCTGCTCGCGGTGCCGGACGACCAGCTGGCCTCGCTCGTGCAGGGCCTGGCGGACGCCGGCATCTGGCAGCCCGGACAGCTCGTCGTGCACACCAGCCCGGACCACGGCGTCGGCATCCTCGCTCCCGCGATGGCGGCCGGCGCCATCCCGCTCGCCATCCACCCCGCGATGGCGTTCACCGGCACCAGCGTCGACCTGTCGCGGCTCCGTGACGCCTACTGCGCGGTCACCGCCCCGTCGCCCGTGCTGCCCATCGCGCAGGCCCTGGTGGTCGAGATGGGCGCCGAGCCGTTCGTCATCGCCGAGGGGGACCGGCCGGCCTACGCCGACGCCGTCCGCGCCGCCGTGAGCTTCTCGACCGCGATCGTGGACCAGTCGGCGGGCACGCTCTCCGGCATCGGTGTGGACCACCCCGGCCGGGTGCTCGGTGCGCTCGTCCGCTCCGCCGTCGACAACGCACTGACGGCGGCCGACGGGCAGTCCACGCTGTAGGGGCGTGGCGGTCGGTCACGACTCCCCGCTCAGTTCCGCCGAGTGGTCACGAGCCGTCGGCCCGCGGCGCTCCGGCCGACGGAACGTGACCGGTCGGCGCCGCGCCGGCGGGGAGTCGCGACCAGTCGAGGGGACCCGTCCGGGCACGGTTCGGGGGCGGGCGCGCGGCGCGGGTAGCATTTCCCCCGACCCCCACGACCATCGGAGCCGCACCCGCATGACCGACGAGACCGCCACCACCGACACCGCGATCGCCGACGCCGCCGCACTGGCCGAGCAGGAGACCAGCGAGCAGCGACAGGTCCGGCTCGACAAGCGGGCGAAGCTCCTCGAATCGGGCATCGAGGCGTACCCCGCCGAGCTCCCGATCACGACGACGATCCCGGCGGTCCGCGACCAGTACGCGCACCTCGAGACCGGCGAGGAGACGCAGGACGTCGTCGGTGTCGCCGGCCGCATCGTGTTCTCGCGCAACACCGGCAAGCTCTGCTTCGCGTCGCTGCAGTCCGGCGACGGCTCCCGCATCCAGGCGATGGTGTCCCTGGCCGAGGTCGGAGACGAGTCCCTCGCGCGCTGGAAGGAGTTCGT
The DNA here is from genome assembly GCF_044748425.1 of Curtobacterium sp. NPDC089991. NCBI lineage: Bacteria > Bacillati > Actinomycetota > Actinomycetes > Micrococcales > Microbacteriaceae > Curtobacterium > Curtobacterium sp. NPDC089991. The sequence continues at coordinate 147,352 of NZ_JBIVGB010000006.1, read as the reverse complement.
CGACCTCGGCGACCACGTGTTCGTGCACGGCCGTGTGATCTCCTCGCGCCGCGGTGAGCTGTCGATCATGGTCGACGAGTGGGCGATCGCGGCGAAGGCGATCCTGCCGCTGCCGAACCTGCACAACGAACTGAACGAGGAGACGCGGGTCCGCCAGCGCTACCTCGACCTCATCGTCCGCGACGAAGCACGCGCCACCGTCCGCGCCCGCGCCGCCGTGATGTCCTCGCTCCGCCAGACCTTCACCGAGCACGAGTACCTCGAGGTCGAGACGCCGATGCTGCAGACCCAGCACGGTGGCGCCTCGGCTCGTCCGTTCGTGACCCACTCGAACGCCTTCGACACCGAGCTCTTCCTGCGCATCGCACCCGAGCTCTTCCTGAAGCGCGCGGTCGTCGGCGGCATCGACCGGGTGTTCGAGATCAACCGGAACTTCCGCAACGAGGGTGCCGACTCGTCGCACTCGCCCGAGTTCGCGATGGTCGAGGCCTACCAGGCGTACGGCAACTACGAGCAGATGGCCGACCTGACGCAGGAGCTCGTGCAGCGCGCTGCGCGGGCCGTGACCGGCGGCTCGCTCGAGGTCACCCTGCCCGACGGCAGCACGTACGACCTCGGCGGTGAGTGGCCGCGCATCGACATGTACGGCTCGCTGTCCGAGGCAGCCGGTCGCGAGATCACCCCGGAGACCCCGCTGTCCGAGCTGCAGGAGCTCGCCGCTGCCGAGGGCGTCGAGGTCGCGCACGCCACGCACGGCAAGTACGTCGAAGAGCTCTGGGAGCACTTCGTCATCGACTCGCTCGACCGCCCGACGTTCGTGATGAACTTCCCGGTCGACACCTCGCCGCTCACCCGCGAGCACCGCACCCGACCGGGCATCGTCGAGAAGTGGGACCTGTACGTCCGCGGCTTCGAGCTCGCGACGGCGTACTCCGAGCTCGTCGACCCGGTCGTGCAGCGGGAGCGCTTCGTCGAGCAGGCGAAGCTCGCAGCCGGCGGCGACCCCGAGGCGATGCGCGTCGACGAGGAGTTCCTGCGGGCCCTCGAGCACGCGATGCCGCCGTCGGGTGGCATGGGCATGGGCGTCGACCGCCTGCTCATGGCGATCACCGGCCTCGGCATCCGCGAGACGATCCTCTTCCCCCTGGTGAAGTAAGTCCCGGTTCCCCGGGGTACGATGCTCCGGTGCCGCATGGAGTCGTGACCGGGATCATCTTCGCCCTGACGCCGACCATCGTCGTCGGCCTCATCTTCTGGTTCGTGATGCGCGCCATCATGCGGGCCGACCGCACCGAGCGTGCCGCGTACGCCAAGGTCGAGGCCGAGGAGCGTGCCCGGTTCGAGCGCGAGCACGGCGTCCCCGCGCCGGCACCGGCCTCGGCCGAGTAGCGCCGCCCGACCCAGTCCTGTCCGAAGGCCGTCGCCCCATCGTGGTCGGCGGCCTTCGACGTCGGTGCCCCCTGGACGGCTGTGCGCCCTCGACCGGTCACGCGCCGTTCACCTCGCCGTCGCGCGCCGGGGTGAGCATCGTCCGCATGGCAACCACACACCCCTTCACGGGTCGCAGCCTCGTCGGTGACATCGAGAGCGAGTACGACGAGTTCGACCGAGACGCCGACCTCGAGGCGTCCAAGCGCCGGGACGGGTGGCTCGAACCCTCCTGGTGACCCCCACCCACTCGGTTTTCGGGGTACGACCACCGGATCGCATCGATCCGGCCGGACGTACCCCTTTTGCATGTCCGGAAGGCGCGGCGGTGCGGGGTACAGGTTCGGAAACGCGTGAGAAACACTCCTGCAACGCCGGAAACATCACGTCATACCCTTGATCCGCGGCAGTTCGGGGGACCACACTGGCAGCATCGCTGTACCCCACGGGGGACGGTTTCGATGACGAAGCACGGAGATGCCTGAGAATCATTCCGATCGGTTTGTGGGGTACACCTCCGGACCGCTTTACTCGTGAACACCCCAAGCAGCACCCAGAAGCAACACCCCCAGCACCACCGCACGAAGCCATCACCGCCGAACGCAGGGAGCAACACCATGACGATCGCACCGGCTGCACCGAGCACCACCCGCCGCGCCACCACGAAGAAGGCAGCGGCATCGAAGACCCAGGGCGCCGAGTCCGCGACGACCTCCCTCGACACCGAGGTCGAGGCCGACGAGCAGCTCGCCGGCGTCCGCGGTGCCTCCGTCGACCAGGTCGGCGACTACCTGCGCCACATCGGTCGCCTCTCGCTCCTCACCGCCGAGGAAGAAGCGCAGATCGCCCGTCGCATCGAGGTCGGCCTGTTCGCGGAAGAGAAGCTCGCGACCGAGAAGGGCCTCGCGAAGACCCTGCAGCGTGAACTCCGCTGGCTCGTCCGCGACGGTGAGCGCGCCAAGGAGCGCATGATCACCTCGAACCTCCGCCTGGTCGTCAGCATCGCGAAGCGCTACTCGCAGCGCGGCCTGCCGTTCATGGACGTCATCCAGGAGGGCAACCTCGGCCTGGTCCGTGCGGTCGAGAAGTTCGACTTCACGCAGGGCTACAAGTTCTCGACCTACGCCACCTGGTGGATCCGCCAGGCGATCTCGCGTGGTCTCGCCGACAAGGCCCGCACGATCCGCATCCCGGTCCACACCGTCGAGCTGATCAACAAGATCTCCCGCACCGAGCGCGACCTGACCGTCGACCTCGGCCGTGCGCCGATGCCCGACGAGGTCGCCGCCGAGCTGAGCATGACGGTGGAAGAGCTCGTCGACCTCAAGGGCCGCTCGCACGAGCCGGTCTCGATCCACACCGTGGTCGGCGACTCGGACGACAGCGAGCTCGGTGACTTCATCGAGGACGAGGACGCTGCGTCCCCGAACGAGCTCACCGAGACCACGCTCCTGCACCGCGACATCCGTTCGATCGTCGCCGAGCTGCCGAGCGAGGAAGCCAACGTGATCCGCATGCGCTACGGCCTCGACGACGACAAGCCGATGACGCTCGACGAGATCTCGAAGATCGTGCACACGACCCGCCAGGCCGTCAGCCGGGTGGAGTCGCGCGCCAAGCTGCGTCTGTTCGCCAAGGCGGTCTCGCAGGACATGCAGCTGTACCTGACCGACTGAGGTCAGCAGGCTTCGGCCGGCGCTCGCGTCGGCAGGGGAACCCGGGTCGGTCTGTGGGAAGACGATCCGGTGGGGTGATGGGAAGGCCCGCTCGAGCACTGCTCGAGCGGGCCATTCACGTTCGCGGGAGAGGACGCCTGCCCGGACCGCTACTGGTCGAGTTCGCGCCCGAGCTTCTGCCGCAGGTCGCTCGGGATCAGCTCGATGAGCTGGTCGGGTCGTACCGGCAGGTCGAGCAGGCTCAGCTTCACCCGACCGGTGCGTCCGTGCCGCTCGGCGTCGAGTCGCACGACGCTGCCGGCGTCCTTGCGGAGGCGGACGTCGATCTGCGCTCCGGTGGCGACCTCGCCGACGACGAGTCCGTCGACCTCGAGTGCGGCGCTCCTGGTGCCCTCCGCGATGTCGAACCGGTAGCGCTCGCGGGCGGCGAGCACAACGGCGCGGTCGATGCCCGCCATCGGGGCGACCGGGGTGACGACGGACCCGGAGAGTGCGGGGGAGAGCACCGGGCCACCCGCGGCGTAGTTGTACGCGGTGGAGCCGGCCGGGGTCGCGGCGACGATGGCGTCGGCGCGGTAGTAGCCGTAGCCGAGCCCGCCGACACTGAGGTCCGCCGACACCTGGCCGGAACCGGGGCGCCGCACGATCGTCAGGTCGTTGAACGCCAGGTAGTCCGTGCGTGCGCCGCTCCAGGACAGCCGGGCCTCGAGCGCGTGGTGCGGCTCGAGCTGGTACTCGCCGGCCGACAGCCGGTCGAGCGCTGCCTCGAGTTCGGGCGGTTCGATCTCCACCAGGAACCCGACGTTGCCGTAGTTCACGCCGAGCACCGGGACCGGGCGCTTCGCCACGAGTCGCATCGCGCCGAGCATGGTGCCGTCGCCGCCGAGGGCCACGACGAGGTCGACGCGTGCGGTGAAGTCGTCGTCCTCCACCGCGGTGATGCCCCCGCCGATCCGCTGTGCATCGGCTCGGCGGGCGACGAGCTCGCCCCGGCCGGACGCGTTCCATCGCTGCAGGGTCGTGACGGACTCCTGCACGTTCTTGGTCGGGTGGACGACGAGGCCGACGACGGGCTGATCCATGACCGGATGGTACCGAGCCGCGCTGAACCGAGGGCTGTTCAATTGCCATCGCATGCGATATTCTGAATACATGCAGATCGCTCAGCTGTCCGTCGCCCTCCCCATCGTCCGGCAGGGTCGCGAGATCGTGCTGCTCGCCGACCTCGAGTCCCACGAGACCGGCTTCGGCTTCGTCGACGCGGAGCACCTCCTGCTCGCCGCCGTCACCCTCTGCAACGGGATGCCCCGGTTCCGCCCGGTCCTCGAGGCGCACGGGGTCAGCCCCGAAGCCGTCCGCTCCGAGATCAGCGTCTTCGTCGGTGCGCGGGCCGCGTGCCCGGACGAGCACGACCGGGTCGCCTGCACCCCGGCGGCCGCCAGGGTCCTCGCACGAGCAGCCGTCCTCGCCGGTCCGGCCGAGCGCGTGCGCCCGGTGCACGTCGTGCTGGCCGTCCTCGACGGCGTCGACGACCCCTTCATGGGCTCGGCGCACGACGTCCTCGACGCCCTGGGCGTCGAGCCGCGCCGCTTCCGGCGCGCCCTGCGCCGGGCAGCGCGCCGCGCCTGAGACGCGACGGAACACCAGACGGGAGGCCCGTGGCGGACGCCGCCACGGGCCTCCCGTCGTCTGTTCCGTTCGCTCACTGCGCACATCGCGCAGTGAGGTCACGCCCACGGCGAACAGGGGCAGCCCGCACGGGGAGCGCTGGTTACTCTCGGAGTACGTGACCGGACTCAGACGAGACCGGACCAGCTGTCGGCTCCGTCAGAAAGGGCCAAGGGAGAGCACATGTTCGAGAGATTCACCGACCGAGCCCGTCGTGTTGTCGTCCTCGCTCAAGAAGAAGCGAAGATGCTCAACCACAACTACATCGGCACCGAGCACATCCTCCTCGGCCTGATCCACGAGGGCGAGGGCGTTGCTGCCAAGGCGCTGGAGTCGCTCGGCATCTCGCTCGACGCCGTCCGCGAGCAGGTCCAGGACATCATCGGCCAGGGTCAGCAGCAGCCGACCGGGCACATCCCGTTCACGCCGCGTGCCAAGAAGGTGCTCGAGCTGTCCCTGCGCGAAGCGCTGCAGCTCGGCCACAACTACATCGGTACCGAGCACATCCTGCTCGGCCTGATCCGCGAGGGCGAGGGCGTCGCAGCCCAGGTGCTCGTGAAGCTCGGCGCCGACCTCAACCGGGTCCGCCAGCAGGTCATCCAGCTCCTGTCCGGCTACCAGGGCAAGGAAGCGGTCGCCGTCGGCGGCGAGCAGCAGCAGAACGCGCAGCAGGGTTCGCAGGTCCTCGACCAGTTCGGTCGCAACCTCACCCAGGCCGCGCGCGACGGCAAGCTCGACCCCGTCATCGGGCGCGAGAAGGAGATGGAGCGGGTCATGCAGATCCTCTCCCGCCGCTCCAAGAACAACCCCGTCCTGATCGGTGAGCCCGGCGTCGGCAAGACCGCCGTCGTCGAGGGCCTCGCCCAGGCGATCGTCAAGGGCGACGTGCCCGAGACGTTGAAGGACAAGCAGCTCTACTCGCTCGACCTCGGATCGCTCATCGCCGGTTCCCGCTACCGCGGTGACTTCGAGGAGCGCCTGAAGAAGGTCACGAAGGAGATCCGCACCCGCGGCGACATCATCGTCTTCATCGACGAGATCCACACGCTCGTCGGTGCCGGTGCTGCCGAAGGTGCGATCGACGCCGCCTCGATCCTCAAGCCCCTCCTCGCCCGCGGTGAGCTCCAGACCATCGGTGCCACCACGCTCGACGAGTACCGCAAGCACTTCGAGAAGGACGCCGCACTCGAGCGTCGCTTCCAGTCGGTGCAGGTCAACGAGCCGTCGCTGCCGCACACGATCAACATCCTCAAGGGCCTGCGCGACAAGTACGAGGCGTTCCACAAGGTGTCCATCACCGACGGTGCGATCGTCTCGGCCGCCAACCTGGCGGACCGCTACGTGCAGGACCGCTTCCTGCCGGACAAGGCCATCGACCTGATCGACGAGGCCGGCGCACGCCTGCGCCTCTCGATCCTGTCGGCGCCCCCAGAGCTCCGCGAGTTCGACGAGAAGATCTCGACGGTCCGTGGGTCGAAGGAAGCCGCCATCGAGGAGCAGGACTTCGAGAAGGCAGCCAGCCTGCGTGACGAGGAGAAGAAGCTCCTGGGCGAGCGACTCCGCCTCGAGAAGCAGTGGCGTGCCGGTGACGTCGCCGCGTCCGGCACCGTCGACGAGGGCATCATCGCCGAGGTCCTGGCGCAGGCCACGGGCATCCCGGTGTTCAAGCTCACCGAAGAGGAGACCTCGCGTCTCGTCTTCATGGAGAAGGCACTGCACCAGCGCGTGATCGGTCAGGAAGAGGCCATCTCGGCCCTGTCCAAGACCATCCGCCGGACCCGTGCCGGTCTGAAGGACCCGAACCGCCCCTCGGGCTCGTTCATCTTCGCCGGGCCCACGGGTGTCGGCAAGACCGAGCTCGCCAAGGCGCTCGCCGAGTTCCTGTTCGACGACGAGGGCGCACTGATCTCCCTCGACATGTCGGAGTTCGGCGAGAAGCACACCGTCTCGCGTCTGTTCGGTGCCCCTCCCGGGTTCGTCGGGTTCGAGGAGGGCGGCCAGCTCACCGAGAAGGTGCGCCGCAAGCCGTTCTCCGTGGTCCTGTTCGACGAGATCGAGAAGGCCCACCCGGACATCTTCAACTCGCTGCTGCAGGTGCTCGAGGAAGGCCGTCTCACCGACGGTCAGGGCCGCGTGGTCGACTTCAAGAACACCGTCATCATCATGACCACGAACCTCGGTTCGCAGGGCATCGCCGGTGGCCCGGTGGGCTTCCAGGTCGAGGGTGACTCGGCCGTCGGCTACGACCGCATGCGCGGCAAGGTCAACGAGGAGCTCAAGAAGCACTTCAAGCCGGAGTTCCTGAACCGCGTCGACGACACGATCGTGTTCCCGCAGCTGTCGCAGCCCGAGCTGCTGCAGATCGTGGACCTGTTCGTGAAGCGTCTGGCGGACCGTCTGCTCGACCGCGACATGACGGTGGAGCTCACCCTCCCCGCCAAGGAGCAGCTCATCAAGGTCGGGTTCGACCCGTCCCTCGGTGCACGCCCGCTGCGTCGCGCGATGCAGCACGAGGTCGAGGACCAGCTGTCCGAGCACATCCTGCAGGGTGAGCTCACCGCCGGTGACCACGTCAAGGTCGACTTCGTCGACGGTGCGTTCCACTTCGAGACCGGGCGTCAGCCGGGCCGCGAAGAGGTCCTCGCCGGCGCAGCCGCGGTCGAGACCGCGACCGACGCGCCCCAGGGTGAGATCGAGTCCTAGGACCCGACACCAGACAGACGGGAGGCCCGGTGCCAGCTGGCACCGGGCCTCCCGTCTGTCCGTGTGCGGACGTGTCAGGCCGTGATCACGCCTGCACGTCGCCGCGCCAGCCCGTATCGGTCGGAGCCGACTCGACGCGCTCCTTGTAGTTCTGCAGGTCCTTCTTGATGGCGTGGCCACCGACGCCGACCGCAGCGCCGAGCTTCTCGAGGAAGCCAGACGGCTCCCAGTCGATCTGCGCGGTCACGCGCGTCTCGTCGTCGGAGAGCTTGTGGAAGGTGACGACGCCGGCGTGGTCGGTCTCGCCGTCCTTGACGGTCCAGGCGACACGCTCGTCGGGGTGCTGCTCGGTGATGACGGCGCGGAACTCGCGCTCCTGGCCGGCGACCTTCACGGTCCAGTCGGTGGTCTTGTCGTCGACCTGGACGATCTTCTCGACCTCGTCGAGGAAGTGCGGGAACTCCTCGAAGCGGGTCCACTGACCGTACGCTGCGGAGACGGGGACGTTGACGTCGACGGTTTCGATGATCTGAGGCATGGTGTGGACGGTAGGCGGCCGCGCCTGGGCGCAGTACAGCGGGATGTCCCCCGGAGCGGTCGGCTGCCGCTCGTCCACGCGCGGCTATGGTTGTCGGGATGACAGAGCACGGGAAGCACGCGTTCCACGAACGTGACGAGCACGGGATCCTGGTGCGTCCGGCACTCGCCTCGGACGTCCCGCACATCCAGCGGCTCATCGCCCCCTACGTCGATCGGCGCATCCTGCTCGGCAAGGAGAACGTCGCGCTGTACGGCTCGATCCAGCAGTTCCGGATCGCCGAGGGTCCCGACGGCGTCCCGATCGGCTGTGGTGCCCTCGCCGTCTTCTGGGACGACATCGCCGAGGTGCGCACGCTCGCCCTCGACGCCGACTGGATCCACAAGCGCGTCGGACACCGGATGCTCGAGGCGCTCGAACACGACGGCCGTGAACTCGGCGTCGCGCGGATCTTCTGCCTGACGTTCGAGGTCGACTTCTTCGCGAAGCACGGCTACCTGGAGATCGGCGAGCAGGTCGTCGAACCGGCGGTCTACGCCGAGCTGGTCCGGTCGTCGGACGAAGGGGTCGCGGAGTTCCTCGACCTCGCCCGGGTCAAGCCGAACACCCTCGGCAACACCCGCATGCTGAAGATCCTCTGACGCTTTCGCGCGGCACCCGGCGGGGGTCCCGCACCGGGCATCCGCGGTTGTCTACCCTGTGCGCATGTCGTCGTTGCGTCACCCCGTCGGGCCCGAGAAGCCGGTCGTGTACTGGCGCCGTCGTGCAGCCGTGCTCGGCGCACTCGTGATCATCGTCGTGGTGGTCGTGCTCATCGTCGTCGGACGAGGGAGCGCGTCGACGCCGACGGCAGCGCCCACGTCCTCGCCGTCCGCTTCGGCCCCGGCTTCGGCTTCGGCCGGTGGTGCGTCGTCCGCTGCCCCGTCCCGTTCGGCGTCGGCATCTGCGTCGGCGTCTGGGTCCGGCGCTGCCGACGGGTCGACGTGCAGCAAGGACCAGGTCGTCCTGACGCCCGTGCTCGACAAGGAGGCGTACGGCCCCACCGAAGACCCGAAGATCGCCATGTCGATCAAGAACACCGGCACGAACTCGTGCCACCTCGACCTCGGGTCAGCGCAGCAGGTCCTGACGATCAGCTCCGGCGAGGAGCAGTACTGGTCGTCGAAGGACTGCCAGACCGGTGGCACGAACCAGGACGTCACGATCAAGTCCGGGCAGACTCTGACCACGCCCGCGATCGCCTGGGACCGCACCCGGTCGTCCACCACGACGTGCGATGCGTCCCGCCCGGCGGTCTCGGCCGACGGGGCGAGCTACCACCTGCAGGTCGCGGTGGGGAACCTCGAGTCGAAGGCCTCGGTGCAGTTCATCCTGCAGTAGCCCGGGCGTCGCGTCGCGTGGCGTGGCGGTTCGCGGTCCGGCCGGCGGAACCAGGTTCCGGACACGGCACCACGTGGATTCGCGGTGCTGTGTCCGGAACCTGGTTCCCGGAGCAGGAACGACCCCGGGAACAGCAAACGGCCCCGCCGTCCAGAGGACGACGGGGCCGTTCGAAGCTGATGTGATCAGCCGAGGACGGTGATGTTCTCCGCCTGCGGGCCCTTGCGGCCCTCGGTGATGTCGAACTCCACCTTCTGGTTCTCCTCCAGCGACTTGTAGCCGTTGCCGGCGATCGCGGAGAAGTGCGCGAAGACGTCAGCGCTTCCGTCGTCCGGGGCGATGAAGCCGAAGCCCTTTTCGTTGTTGAACCACTTGACGGTACCGGTAGATGCCATGATGGCGTTTCCTTAGCTTTCTTGCGTTCCGCCATGGTGCGATCGCACCTGCGGAGCCCCGACGTACGTCGACGGGGGTGATGCGCCACGCGGGCAGGTGCCGGCGGGACGGGTTCGGGGTCAGGCCTGATGGCCAGTGACCCTGGTAGTCCGAGTTGAGGGGCAAACCACCTCGCTCGAACGTTGAGCGCCGCCGAAGCGGTTCCATCAGGCTAGCGTGCTCAGGGCCGACTGGCTACCCGTGAGTCACTGAACGACGAAAATCTGGTGGAATTGCTCAGATGGCAGACAAGGAACAGCGCTTCCGGAGTGAACAACTCGAGGAAGCCCTCGCGAAGCAGGACGTCGCTGCGGTGGCGTTCGCGCTGCGCAACGACATCGTGATCGTCCCCCGGCTCGTGACCGGCAAGAAGGAGATGCAGGTGCGGGTCTTCGGGCGCGAAGGCTCTGAACAGCGCATCCTGCTGCTGTTCTCGTCGGCGGACGCCTACACGGCGATGGTGCCGGACGAGAAGATCCGGCAGGTCATGGTCTACGACGGACCGCGGCTCGAGGAGTTCCTCGCCGCCCACCTGGACATGCTCGAGGGCGTGTTCTTCGACATCGCCGGGCCGAACACCATGCAGGCGACCCCGGGGGACCTGCTGGCCGCATTGCGCGCTTAGACCAGCGCTTCGGTGATCAGAACGCGCGGTCGAGCTCGCGCTCACGGGCCGACTGCGTCATCGAGAACGCCACACGCAGTGCTTCGCGCAGATGCCCGGAGTCCGAGCCGAGCACCGTCGTGAACCCGAGGCGGGTGGCCTCGTTCACGCGCTGCTTCGTGCCCGTGGCCGGACGGATCTCGCCAGCGAGGCTGATCTCGCCCACGGCCGCGAGCGTGTGCGGGTACGGGCGGTCTCGTGCCGCACTCGCCAGGGCCAGTGCGATCGCCAGGTCGGCGCCGGGTTCGGTGAGCTTCATGCCGCCCACCGTCGAGACGTAGACGTCGGCATCGGAGAGCTTGAGACCGGCTCGGCGTTCGAGCACCGCGAGCAGCATCGCCACGCGTGAGGCATCGACACCGTTCACGACCCGACGGGGCTGCGGCGCGGAGCTCGGCACGATGAGTGCCTGGACCTCGACCGGGAGCGCCCGACGCCCCTCGAGCGCCACGGTCACGCAGGTGCCGGAGACCGGGGTCGCGTTCTTGGACATGAAGAGGCCGCTGGGGTCGGGGACCTCGTGGATGCCGTCGCCACCCATGTCGAAGCACCCGACCTCGTCCGTGGGGCCGAACCGGTTCTTCAGTGCCCGGACGAAGCGGAGCGCGGTCTGCCGGTCGCCCTCGAAGTGGCAGACGACGTCGACCAGGTGCTCGAGCAGGCGTGGCCCGGCGATCGTGCCGTCCTTGGTGACGTGGCCGACGATCAGGACGGGGAGGGCGCGGTCCTTCGCGATGCGGATCAGGGTCGAGGCGACCTCGCGCACCTGGGAGGTCCCGCCCGCGATGCCGTCGATCGAGCTGGACGAGATGGTCTGGACGGAGTCGGCGATGAGCAGGTCCGGCTTGACCTGGTCGATCTGGCCGATGATGACGCCGAGGTCGACCTCGCTCGCCAGGTAGAGGTCGTCGTGCATCGCCCCGGTGCGCTCGGCGCGGAGCCGGACCTGGTCGACGGACTCTTCCGCGCTGACGTAGAGGACGCGCTTGCCGGACGCCGCCGCGCGCGAAGCGACCTCGAGCAGGAGGGTGGACTTGCCGACACCGGGTTCGCCGGACAGCAGCACCGCAGCGCCGGGGACGACCCCGCCGCCGAGCACGCGGTCGAACTCGCCGATGCCGGTCTGCCACCGCTGCACCGTCGTGCCGCGGGCTTCGGTGATGGGCCGTGCCGCTCGGGCACCCGTGACGGCGACGGCCGCGGTGCCACGTGTGCTGGCCGAGACCGCCGAGGAGTCCTCGACCGTGCCCCAGGTCTGGCATTCGCCGCACCGGCCGACCCACTTGACACTGGTCCAGCCGCACTCGGTGCATCGGTAGAGGGACTGCGGGCGCGCCATGTCGTCGAGGCTAGGCCGTGCCGCCGACATCGCCGGAGCGGTGCGCCGGCTCGTCGGGCAGGACGATCGACCCCGTCATCCGGTTGCGGATCCGTTCGACGGGACTCGGCCGGTTGGCGTGGTCGAGTGCCTCGGCGCCGTCGGTGTCCTGCTCGGCACGAGCGTTCGCGACGGCCCCGGCCTCACGCCCGAGGTTCTCCGCCTCACGCGCCGAGAGGTAGTGCCGGATCGCCGCGACCGTGTCGACCCGGGCATCGACCGCCGGCTCGAACGCGCTCGCCCAGACCTCGTACCCCCGGTCGTTCGGGTGGAACAGGTCGCCGTAGCTGTTGAAGAACGTGCGGCGCACCCCGACCCGCTTCGTGATCGTGTGCAGCGGCGCCACGGTCAGCCCGAACTCGGCGGCCACACGGTGCACGATCTCGTTCGCCACCGCCACCTTGCGCTCACGATCCGGCACGAACATGCACGGCAGCTCGGCCACCACGGCGTGCGACGGCACCGCGCCGTAGATCGCCCGGATGTTCCGCTCGAACTTGTCCGGGTCGAAGTCCGCGATGTCGTTCGCCCCGATCGACACCGTGCAGATGTCGGGTGTGTACTGCCGGAGCTTCGGCAACTGGTCGCGCTTGGCACCCCAGGTCGTCGAGCCCGAGACGCTCAGGTTCACGACCCGCACCGACTCGTGGGAACGGTGCCGGATCCGTCGCGCCAACAGGCCCACGTACCCGCGCGACGGCACCGTCGCACCGACGCCCTGCGCCGCCGAGTCGCCGATCGCCACGTACAGGAGCTGCCCCTCGTGCTGCTGTCGCTCGTGCCACCAGTCGGCGTGGATCGGCAGCATGTCGACCACCCGTTGCGCAGCCGCCCGTTGGCCCTTGACACCGGCCCGGGCCCCGACGGCGGCTGCCCCGAGGACACCGGCCCCACCGAGGACGGACGTCAGGAGTGCGATGAGCGTGCGGGTCTTCATGCCGTGGACGGTACGCCCGCAGGCCGAGTCGACGACGTGGGCGGCCTGTGGGTGTGGGAAGAGCCCTGAGGGTGACCGCCTGTGGAGGGCGAGCCGACGTCGGGTGGCGTGACGGGCCTCCCGGATCGTGTAAACTCTTTCCCGGTACCGTGTCCGAGCGGCCGAAGGATCATGTCTCGAAAACATGTGTGGGGGCAACTCCACCGTGGGTTCAAATCCCACCGGTACCGCCACCTCTCAGAAAACCCCCGTTCACGCGGGGGTTTTCTGCATTTCCAGATGCAGCACCGATCGTTCTCGAGGACGTGAGTGACCGGGGCGCTCTGCAGCCGGGCTCAGCGCCGCTTGCGGAGCGCGTTCGTCGCCCAGAGCGCGACGGCGATCAGCACGGGCTGGAACAGGAGCCGGACGAACCGCTTCGTGTCCGTGTCCAGGCCGAAGCCGTCACGGTGGTGCATCCACTGGGCGATGTTGCCCGGGAAGATCGCGGTGAAGAACACCGCTGCGACCCACCCGACGGTGGCCTGCCGACGCACCAGCAGCACGAGGGCGGCGCCGAGGGAGATCTCCGCGATGCCCGAGGCCAGGACCGTGACGTCCGGGTCCAGGGGGACGAACTCCGGCACCTGGGCCCGGAACTCCTGACGTGCGACCGTGAGGTGGCTGATGCCGGCCCAGGTCATGGCGGCACCCAGCAGGATGCGGACGACGGTCCGGGGCTTCGTCGAGCGGGGAGTGCGGCGGCGGGAGGTCATCGGGTGGGGGCCTTTCGAGGGGTGCCGGACACGGATGCCCGGTTGTGCGCAAGTGAATTGTGCACAACCTAACACGACGCCGTTCGCGCACGAGGACGCTCCTCCGGCAGCGCGGCCCAGACATCGGCCCACACGAGCTCGAAGTCGACGGGCGCGAGCCGGCGCGCCCGCACCGCCCGCTCCAGGATCGAGAGCGCGTCGAGCGAGCCGGCGAGGAGCCGCTCGTCGCCGTACACCTCCGGCCGACCGTTGCCCAGGAACGTGGTCACGGTGATCGAGCGCACCCGTGGCCGCAGTCGTCTGGTGGCCCGCGCGAGCACCGCGAACCCCGCGGCGTACAGGGCGAGTCCGACGGGCATGCCCGCCGCCGGTACCGAGACCGCGACGACCACGACCACGAGCGCGGTGAACGCCCCGACGGCGGGCCAGACGTGCCACGCCCGGAGCAGCAGGCGTTCACTCCTGCTGGTCCCGGGCGGGAAGACGACGAGCGTCCGCGAGGCCCACAGCGTGCGCCCCACCGGCCGGATCGTGTACCGGCCCCACAGGTGCGGCCCGTCGACCAGGCGGTCGCGGACGGCCGTCGCCGTGGTCACCGCTCCACCGGCAGGAGCTCGGCGCGGACGGGGACGACGTCCCGGTGCCGGACGGTCGTCAGGCAGGGGAAGCAGACCAGGTCGCCATCGCGGACGTCGGCCGGCAGCGGAGCCGGGAGGCGGTGGAACGGACCGTCGGCCTGACCGTCACATCGGGACACGACGTACATCGTGGCGAGGGGAGCGGTGCTCCGGCGTCCGATCAGGCGCACCTGGTCGAGCACGGCGCAGGTCGGCAGGACCGCGTCCAGTTCCAGGAGCACCACCCCGGTGCGCGGCCGTCGGACCCGGGTGACCGACGCGACCGCGACGCTGACGTCACGAGGGGTCCAGCCGCGGGGGCGGTAGCGCGGCGGCGACTGCTCCGCGGTGTGCACGCTCGGGGTGCCGGTCAGGTCGGTGAGCCGGACCATCGAGATCGCGGCGACCACCAGGTCGTCGGTGGTCGGCACGGTGTGGGCCGGCCACAGGACCGGGTCCATGGGATCCGGCAGGGACGCACGGAGCGTCGGCATGATCGCTGTGAGTGTCACACCGGACACGTTCCCGCGCGGACGGGCAAGGGGGAAGGCGCCCTGACGGAACCCCTACGCCCGAGTGCCGACTCCTGACGGTCCGCTCACTCGATGTCGACGTCCCGCTTGCCGCGCCGCACGATGAGCGGGTCCGGCTTGCCGATCACGTCGACCGCCTTGTCCGGGTAGTCGAACTGCGTCAGGAAGTACCGCATCGCGTTGAGTCGGGCGCGCTTCTTGTCGTTCGACCGCACGATGGTCCACGGCGCGTACCGCTTGTCGGTGCGCGTGAACATCGCCATCTTCGCCTCGGTGTAGTCCTCCCAGCGGTCGAGGGACAGCAGGTCGATGTCGGACAGCTTCCACCGGCGCACGGGGTCGAGCTGCCGCATCGCGAACCGGGTGCGCTGCTCGCGGCGGGTGACCGAGAACCAGAACTTCGTCAGGTGGATGCCGGAGTCGACGAGCATCCGCTCGAACTGCGGCACCTGGGTCATGAACGACTCGTACTGGTCGTCGTCGCAGAACCCCATGACCCGCTCGACGCCGGCGCGGTTGTACCAGGAGCGGTCGAACAGGACCATCTCGCCGGCCGACGGCAAGTGCTGCACGTAGCGCTGGAAGTACCACTCACCACGTTCCCGCTCGCTCGGCTTGCTGAGCGCCACCACGCGCGAGGTGCGGGGGTTGAGGTGCTCCGTGAACCGCTTGATGGTGCCGCCCTTGCCCGCGGCGTCACGCCCCTCGAACAGCACGACGACCTTCTGGCCGGTGTCCTCGAGCCAGTACTGGCACTTCAGGAGCTCGATCTGCAGCTGGTACTTCGCGTACTCGTACTCCTCGCGCGGCAGCCGCTCGTCGTACGGGTAGTCGTCGCGCCACGTCAGGACGGGGTTGCCGTGCGGGTCGATGAGGTCCGGGTCAGCGGTGTGCCCGTCGGCGACGCTGTAGCCCTCGGTCCGGAGCTGCTCGATGTACTCCCGGAGTGGTTGCGAGTACGGCGCTGTGTCCACGGTGTCTCCTCTACCCGCCGATCGGTCGGCTGGTCCCATCCTGTCCTGTGTGACCCGACAACTGCCCAACCGGACGTGTCCCTCAGGTGACCAAGCGGCTGCGTGACCCGAAGCGGTAGCGTTCTCGATGGCCTGTCCCCGACCCCGGATCGAGCAACGATGCCTGACGTCCACCTGCCTGCCGCCGACCGCTACGAGCAGCTCCCGTACCAGCGCGTGGGGAGGAGCGGCCTCATGCTGCCGCGCATCTCCCTCGGCCTGTGGAACAACTTCGGCGCCGACCGTGCACTCGCCACGCAGCGCGACATCGTGCTGCACGCCTTCGACCGCGGGATCACCCACTTCGACCTGGCGAACAACTACGGTCCGCCTCCCGGGTCGGCCGAGGAGCAGTTCGGCCGCATCCTCGAGTCGGACCTGCGTCCGTACCGTGACGAGATCGTGGTGTCGACGAAGGCCGGCTACGACATGTGGCCAGGCCCGTACGGTGACCGGGGATCGCGCAAGTACATGCTCGCGTCGCTCGACCAGTCGCTCGGGCGCCTCGGGCTCGACTACGTCGACGTGTTCTACTCGCACCGTCCGGACCCCGAGACCCCGATCGAGGAGACGGTCAGCGCGCTCGTGACCGCGGTCCGTTCGGGCAAGGCGCTCTACGCGGGCATCTCGAACTACGACCCGGCGCAGACCGCTGCGGCAGCCGAGGCGCTCGCCGCCGAGAACATGCACCTGCTCATCCACCAGCCGCGCTACAACATGTTCGACCGGGTCCCCGAGGACGGGCTCTTCGACGAGCTCACGCGACTCGGCACCGGTGCGATCGTGTTCTCGCCGCTGGCCGGTGGGCTGCTGACGGACCGGTACCTGGACGGATCGGTTCCGGTGGGGTCACGTGCAGCCGAGGGCCGCTGGTTCGGCGCGGACCGCATCGACGACGAGTACCTGACCACGGCGCGGGCGCTCAACGACATCGCTGCGGCCCGCGGGCAGACGCTCGCGCAGCTCGCGATCACGTGGGTGCTCCGGCAGCCGGCCGTCACGTCGGCGCTGGTCGGGGCATCGAGCGTCCGTCAGCTGGACGGCACGCTCGACTCGCTCGCGGGTACCCCGCTCACCGACGAGGAGCTCGCGGCGATCGACGCACTGGTGCCACGCGGCTGACGTGCGCCGGATGCAGTGGGCGTGACCCAAGAGCAGACGGGAGGCGCGGTGCCAGCTGGCACCGTCCCTCCCGTCACGGCCGTCGCCCCGCTGGCGCGGTGCGCCGGTACCGGCGGGTGGGGCCCACCTCCCGTCGCTTGGTGGGTTGCCCCTAGACCGCCGCGGTCGCCTCGTCGCGGTGCGGGAGCTTCCAACCCGGACGCACGAAGTGGCACGTGTACCCGGCGGGGTACTTCTCGAGGTAGTCCTGGTGCTCCTCTTCGGCCTGCCAGAAGTCACCAGCGGGCTCGACCTCGGTGACGACCTTGCCGGGCCAGATGCCCGACGCGTCGACATCCGCGATGGTGTTGCGCGCGACCTGCTCCTGCTCCGGCGAGGTGAAGAAGATCGCCGAACGGTAGGCGCGGCCGACGTCGTTGCCCTGGCGGTCCTTCGTCGACGGGTCGTGGATCTGGAAGAAGAACTCGAGCAGGTCGCGGTACGAGATCACCGACGGGTCGAAGACGATCTCGACCGCCTCGGCGTGATCACCGTGGTTGCGGTACGTCGCGTTCGGTGTGTCGCCACCCGAGTAGCCGACGCGGGTGCTGATGATGCCGGGACGGCGGCGGAGGAGCTGCTGCGCTCCCCAGAAGCAGCCGCCGGCGAGGATGGCGGTTTCGGTGGTGGTCATGGTGGCCTCCTGAGGTCGTCGTGCCGCTGGCTGCGGCACCGTGTGGTGCAACCGGCAACGGGGCTGCGGTGTTCCCGCGTCGCCCGATGTCCGATCGCGTCAGTTCGTGGTGTCCTCGAGTGCGTCGAGCGCGGCCACGTCGTCGGCGGAGAGCACGAAGTCGACGTCGGCGTTCGCGGCGATGCGCGACGGGGTCGTGGACTTCGGCAGCGGCAGGACGTCCTTCTCGAGCAGGTAGCGGATCGCGACCTGGGCGACGGACTTGTCGTACTTCGCCGCGATCTCGGCGATCTGCGTGTTCTCGAGCAGGCCACCGGTGGCGAGCGGCGAGTAGCCCTCGGTGAGGATGTCGTGCTCGCGGTCGAACGCGGTGGTCTCGTCCTGGGTGTTGCCGATGAACCAGCGGATCTGGTTGGCGTGCGGGACGACGTCGGTGCGGCCGAGCAGGTCCTCGAGGTCGGCGACGGCGAAGTTCGAGACACCGATCGAGCGGGTCCGGCCGGCGTCGTAGACCTCTTCCAGCACCTTCCACACCTCGACGTTGCCGTCGCGGTGGTCGGAGCCGATGGCGTCCCAGGGCCACGGTGCGTGCACGAGGTACAGGTCGATGACGCCGACGTCGAGGTTGCGGCTCGAGGTCTCGAAGGCCTCGCGGGCACCGTCGGCGGTCTTGATCTCGGCGGGCAGCTTCGTCGTGACGAAGACCTCGTCGCGGGGGACGGCGCTGTCACGGATGGCCTGGCCGACGCTCGCCTCGTTGCCGTACGCCAGGGCGGTGTCGATGTGGCGGTAGCCGGCTTCCAGGGCGGTCTTCGTGGCGTCGTAGGCGTCGTCGCCGGACGGGATCTGCCAGGTGCCGAAGCCGATCTTCGGGATGTGCAGGCCGTTGGACAGGGTGAACGTGTCGGTGAGAGCGGGCATGTTGCGGACAGTACGCCGCTCGGTTCCGGGGGCGGTCACGGGACGCAACGCTGGGCCGCCGCGCAACGCGCCCCGGAACGGGCATCGCGCCCCGACTCACATGGGCGCGATGCCCGCCAGGGGGCGCGAACGCGTCAGACGACGGACGACCGTCAGCGCGTGCGCGCGCCGATGCGCGGCAGCACGAAGCCGAGGACGATCATCGCGACGGCCAGGAACGCGTGCAGGACGTTGTCCGCGCTGTTCAGGGGGACGAAGTTCGCGGGGTCCGCCATGCCGGCCGTGAACAGACCGTAGACGAACAGGACCGCGTAGACGATGCCGCCGACGATCAGGTACAGGCGAGCGCCCGACGCCGAACGGGCTGCGATGAGGCCGACGATGCCGAAGAGCAGGTGCACGATGTTGTGCAGGACCGACACCTGGAACAGGCCCAAGAGCAGGGCCATGGAACCGTGACCGGCCATCGACATCGAGCCCATGTCCATCGTGAGTCCGGGGATGAAGCCGGCGATGCCGACGATCAGGAAGACGACACCGAAGAGGAGCGCACCCTTCTGGGTCCACGTCGAGCCGGTGCGGTTGCGAGCGGTTGCTGCGTTGCTGGTCATGGTGAGACCTCTCTTGTCGATCGCGCCACGGATGTCGCGCACAGGGCATTCGAGGCCGATGCGCAGTCGGATTGCAGGTGCCATCCGATTTCCGAACGCGCGAGGGACCGCTGAGTCGGTGCGCATCGCGTGCTGCCTACGCTCCGCCGTACGGCAACACCGACGGAAGGCAGCACCATGGCAAGCGGAGTCGCAGCGGTATGGGTCCCGGTCACCGACATGCAGCGGGCGGTCGCGTTCTACCGCGACACCCTCGGACTGACGGTCACGGACGAGTCCGACGACTGGAGCGAGATCGACGCGAACGGTCTGATGATCGGGCTGAACGGCCGTGAGTCGGCGAGTCCGTCGAGCGGCGGGGGAGCGGTCATCACGTTCCAGCCGGACGGGTCGATCGAGGACGAGTTGGCCAGCATCCGCGAGCGTGGTGCGGACGTGCAGGGCGAGATCAGTGAGCACCCGTGGGGCAAGATCGTCCCGTTCAAGGACAGCGAGGGCAACGACCTGCAGTTCTACGCGCCGCCGCAGGGCTGACGCGGTCCCAGGACGGACGGGAGGCCCGTGGCGGTGTCGCCACGGGCCTCCCGTCCGTCATACGGTCCCGTCGAGAGCGTTACGCGACCGCGATCTCGTTGGGTACGCCCGGCAGTGCGTCGCTGGAGGCGACGACCTTCCCGGTGGTCAGGTCGACGGCGTGCACCTTCCGCTCGGCGGGGTCGGTGACGTAGGCGATGTCGCCGGCGACCTTCACGGCGGGGTGGGCGTCCTGCCACTCGGCCGGGCCCTCCCACGCGTCGATCACGGGGAACGAGTCGAGCTGCTCCCCGTTGGTCTCGTCGAAGGTGTGCAGGGCGCCGTCGTCACCGAGGACCACCGCTTCGTCGCCGGGGCCGCGCGCCAGGTCGCGGAACGTGAAGCCGACGCCGTCGGGCATGTCCGCGACGGTGTACTTCCCCGAGGCCGCGTCGATCAGGGCGATCTGGTCGAGCAGGTAGCCCTCGCTGTCCGGGTCGTCGTTGTAGTCACCGACCGCGACCGACGACGTGTCCGTGGTGAACAGGTTGCCGGTGCGGCCGTACTCGGTCGGGGCGTCGAGCTTCTCGAACGCGCCGTCGGCGTAGACGAGCGCGCCGTCGGTGCAGCCGAAGACCGCGACCTCGTCCTGGACCGCACCTTCGCCGTGCACGTCCGGGCAGGCCTCGGAACGGGTGAGCTCCTCGCCGTCGACGTCGAGGGCGCGCACGCCGGAGCGGCGCTCCTCGGTGCCGATGGTGGTCAGGAGCGTGCCGTCCTCGAGCTCGATCGCGACGCCGTGGTGCGCCGCCTCGGACTCGGTGGTCCGGGCGTCGGGCAGGGCGTCGCCGTCGAGGTCGGTGTTGTCGAAGGTCGTCACGTCGCCGGTGCCGTCGGCGAACAGGGCGGTGCGGTCGCCGTGCACGACGGCGTGCCCACCGGTGTCGGCCGGGAAGACCGCGTCGGTGAGGGCCGGGTCCGCTGCGGTGTCGAGCACCCGGAAGCCCTCGGGCACCGTGACGAGCACGTGGCGGCCGTCGCCGGCGGGGTTCACGCGGGTGAAGCCGTCGACGGCGTCGTCGGCCACGACCTGCAGGTCCTGGTCGAGCACGAGCAGGCCGCCGTCGTAGGTCAGCGTGATGCGGGTGCTGTCGGTCTTCGGGGCCGAGGTGCTCTCGGCGTCGGCGGCGTTCGTGGCGCACCCGGTCAGGGCCAGGGCAACGGTGCCGAGCAGCGCGGCCGGCAGTGCTGCGGCGCGGAGGGTCTTGGTTCTGGTCATGGACAACACTGTACTGATTCTCATTCTCATCTAGAAATCGGAGCCGTCAGGCCGTCGACGATCGAGTCGGTGTTCGAGCGCATCATCCCGAGGTAGGTCGACGCGGCGCCGTCCTCGGTCAGGGACTCGGTCGCCAGCGAGCGGATCGACACCTGCACGTCGACCTCGTCCGCCAGGACCTCGGCCAGGCGTGCGGGTTGGGAGGCGTCGGCGAAGATCGTCGGGACGCCCGCGTGCTCGATCGCGTCCGCCAGGTCACGCAGGTCGGCGGCACTCGGGGACGCCAGGGTCGTGCCGCTCGGGATCACGGCACCCACCACCCGGAACCCGTAGCGGTCGGCGAGGTAGCCGAACACGTGGTGGTTCGTCACCAGGGCCCTGCGATCGGCGGGGATGGTGTCGAACGCGGCGGCCATGTCGTCGTCGAGGGCCTCGAGCCGGTCGGTGTAGGCCGCGGTGTCGGGAGCGTCGATGCCGACGGCGTCCAGCTCGTCGTCGAGGGCCTCGACCACGTCGACCATGCGCGCGGGGTCCGTCCAGAAGTGCGGGTCCGGGCCGCTGTCGTCGTCGGTGGTCCACTCCAGGGCGTCGATCGCGTCGCCGGCGGTGAAGACGGGTACGCCGTCGTCGGCCGCGGCGCGGACGTGGTGGGCCACGCCTTCCTCGAGCCCGAGGCCGTTCTCGAGCACCAGGTCCGCGCTCCGGAGTCGCGCCGCCTGCTGCGCGGAGACCTCGAACGAGTGCGGGTCGCCGCCAGGGGGCATGAGCACCATGACGTCGACGTCGTCGCCGACGACCTCGGTCACGACGTCGCCCAGGATGTTCGTCGTCACGGCGACCAGTGGGCGGGCCGACCCGGCGGCGGTGCAGCCGGACGTCGTGACGGCGACGGCTGTGACGACGAGGGCCACTGCCACCGCCCGCGCGGTGCGCCCGACCGGCGTGGTTCCGCTCACAGTCCCACCTCGGCGAACGCGACGGGCGCCAACGGGAGCTCGATGGTCCGGGCCACGCGGGCGCCGTCCGCGAAGTCGATCTCGTGCACGACGGCGGCCGTGGGGTCGGCCACGTAGGCGCGCTGCGCGTCGAGCTGCAGCAGCGGTGCGGTGTCGGTGTCGGTGTCGCTGTCGCTGTCGACCAGGGGATCAGTCGTCGCGACCTCCCCGGTCGAGGCGGTCACCACGACCACCCGACCGGCGTCGTCGACCCCGACCACGTGCTCGTCCTGGTCGTCGACGGCGACCACTGCACGCAGCGGCCGTTCGGTCGGCACGTGCTGCCAGGAGCCCTGTCGGACGTCGAGCAACCAGAAGCCGGTGTCGCCCGCGAGTCCGGCGACCGTGGGGCGGCCGGCCCGCGCGGCGAAGGCGGTCGGACGCTCGGCGTCGTCCGGCAGTGCGACGAACGAGGTCGCACCGGCATCGTCGACGACGACTGCTCCGTCGGCGCAGCCCACCACGGCGCCGGCGCGGGTGACGAGGCCACCAGCGGGGTCGGTGCAGGCCTGTCCGGCGCTGGTCGACCCGGTCGGCTCGGTCGACTCGGTCTGCTCTCCGTCGGTGTCGAGGACGCGGACGGTGTCGCCCTCGGCAGCCACCAGGTGCTCGCCGAGCGGCAGCAGCACGGTCGCGTCGAGTCGTGCGGTCTCGTCGAGCTCGCCCTGCCCGAGTGCTGCGCGGTCGAGCACCACTGCTTCGCCGCGTGCCGGCCAGGCGATCGTGGTCATCGTCTCCGACGAGTGCACCTGGACCGGACCGCCGCCCTCGAGCGTCCCGACGACGCGCGGCTCGGCGGCGTAGTAGTGCGTGTGGTCTCCGTGGTCGACGGTCCAGGAGCCCCCGTCGACGACCGTGGTGCGGTCGCCGTCGCTCGTCACCAGGAACCGACCGTCGGTCGCGGAGTGCTCGGCTGCGCCGACGCGGTCCAGGTCGGTCGTCTCGCCGGTGAGCAGGTCGTGCAGCGCCGTCTCGCCGGTCGCGGAGACGGCCAGGAGGCCCAGCTGCGGTTCCTGGGACTCGGTCGCGCCCGCCACCCAGCCGTGCGGGGCTGCGGTCGCGCTGGCGCCGTCGGCCGGCGGTGTCGAGGCGGCGGAGCACGCAGTGGCCGTCAGCGCGAGGCCGGTCGTCAGGCCCAGGGCGCCCAGGAGTCGCGGGAGTCGTGTCGGTGGGCGGTCGGTGGTCGGGTCGTGGTTCATGGTGCCTCTCGTGCTGGTGCTCGGACGGGGGGTTCGACGGGCCTGGTGGTCGCGCGCGCGGTGCTGCGTGCGACGGCTGCCAGCCCTCGGGACAGGGCGACCCCGGTGACGGCGACGGCCGCGATGCTCGCGCCGGCGGCGGTGCCGGCGTGCCACGAGACGAGCAGGCCGACCAGGACGGCGACGACGCCGAGCACCGCGCCGAGGAGCATCGTCGAGGCCACGTGCTTCGTCCAGGCGCGGGCCGCGGCGGCCGGTGCGAGCAGGAGCCCGACGACCAGCAGGGTGCCGACGGCCCGGTACGAGGCGACGACGGCGAGTGTGACCAGTCCGATGAGGACCACCTCGGCGAGGCGGGGGTGCAGGCCGAGCGTCGCGGCCTTGCGGACGTCGAAGGCCAGTGCCGTGAACGGTCGGTGGAACACGGCGGCGACGAGCAGGGCGACGGCGACGGCGATCGCCAGGCCGACGAGGTCGGCGCGGGTGACGGCCAGCACGTCGCCGAACAGGATCGCGGTGACGTCGGTGGCGAAGGACCGTGACGCCGAGACGATGATGACCCCGAGCGCGAGCATCCCGACGAAGAGCAACCCGATCGAGGTGTCGTAGGGCAGGCCACCGCGCCGTCGCAGCGCCCCGACGCCGAACACCATCACCCCGGCACTCACGGCGGCGCCGAGCACCGCGGGCACTCCGGTGAGCGCTGCGATCGCGACGCCGGGCAGCATGCCGTGCGACAGTGCCTCGCCCAGGAACGCCATCCCGCGCACGAGCACCCACGTCCCGACGACGGCGCACAGCAGCGCGGCCAGGGCGCCACCGGTCAGGGCACGCACCATGAAGTCGACGGTGAAGGGGTCGGTCAGCCAGGTCACGATCCGAGACGCTACATGAAAACGACTATCGATACTGATAGCGTGTTCAGGTGCCAGCAGCCGACACGCGACCAGCCGTCCGCCTCGAGCAGGTGACCGCCCTGCGCGGGGAGCGGACCGTCCTCGACGGCCTCGACGCGGCCTTCCCGGCCGGCCGGGTCACCGCGCTGACCGGACCCAACGGATCCGGCAAGTCGACGCTGCTCGACGTGGTGGCTGGCGTGCTGCGGCCGACCGCCGGGCGCATCACGGGCCTCCCGTCCGAAGGCGTCGCCCACGTGAGCCAGTCCGTCCCGCCGACCACGCTCCCGCTCACGGTCCGCGCGGCTGTCGCGATGGGGCGGTGGCGTCACCGGGCCTGGTGGCGTCCGCTCGGACGCGACGACCGCGTCGTCGTCGACGCGCAGCTCGAGCGGATGGCGATCGCGGACCTGGCCGACCGGCCCCTCGACGCGTTGTCCGGCGGGCAGCGGCAGCGCACACTCGTGGCACTCGGACTGGCGCAGCGGGCTCGGGTGCTGCTCGTCGACGAACCGACGGCCGGCGTCGACGCAGCATCCGCGGCGCTCGTGGTGGCGGCGCTCGCCGCCGAGGCTGCCGACGGCGTGGTGGTCGTGCACGCCGCACACGATCCGGTGGCGATCGCCGCAGCCGACGCCGTGGTCACCCTCCCCGCGCTCTGACGGCGCGGGTGGCGGTCAGGGGCAGGCGACGGCGACGGAACCCGTCGAGGTCGTCACCGGCACGGGTGCCGGAGCCTCGTCGGCGACCGGCGCCGCGCTCGAGCGGCGCAGCCCGAGGGAGACCAGCACGATCGCGCCCACGACGGCGACCCCTCCGGACAACCAGAAGTCCGCAGCGAGGCCGAACGACGACACCGCTGCGCCGCCGAGCACCGACCCGGCGGCGATCGCGAGCTGGATGGTCGTGACGAACAGCGCGAGCCCGGTCTCGGACCCGGCGGGCGAGGCCGTGGACATCCACGTCTGCATACCGAGCGGCAACGCGCCCCAGACCAGCCCCCACACCACGAGCAGCACGAACACCCCGACGACGGAGTGCACGAGCAGGGGGAGCAGGACCACGGCGACCGCGAGGGCGACCTTCGACACGCTGATCGTCCCGAGCACGCTCCGTCCCAGGGCGAAGCCGGCGGCGAAGTTCCCGACGATCCCCGCGACGCCGAACACCAGCAGCGCGAGCGTGACGGTGTCCGGGCCGACCCCGACCAGGTCCTGCAGGTACGGCGCGATGTACGTGTACGCGGCGAACTGTGCGGCGAACAGGAACGCGGCGGCGATCAGACCGACACGGGCACGGGGGACGCGGAGCAGCGAGCCGAGCGTCGCGAACCGGACCTGCTGCTGCGCGGGGATGCGCGGCAGCATCGCGAGCTGCAGGACGAGCGCGACCAGACCGAGCACACCGCCGATGACGAACGCGAGCCGCCAGGTGGCGAGCGACGACACGAGGGCGCCGAGCGGCAGGCTCACGACCGTCGCGACCGAGACGCCCGCGGTGATGAGCGAGGTCGCCCGGATCGTGGCGGCCGGCCGGACCAGTCGACCAGCGATGCCGGCGCCGATCGCCCAGAACCCGCCGATGCCGACGCCCAGGAGCATGCGCGCCACGAGCAGCACACCGAACGAGGGCGCGATCGCCGCGAGCCCGTCGGCCACCACGAGCAGCACGGTCAGCGAGACGAGCACGACACGGCGGTCCACGCGCGAGGTCAGGACCGTGACGACCGGCGCCGCGACGGCACCGACCAGCCCGGTGGCGACGACCATGAGCCCGGCCGTGCCGATCCCGACGTCGAGGTCGGCGGCGATGGCGGGCAGGAGTCCGATCGGCAGGAACTCGGAGAGCACGAGGACGAAGGATCCGAGTGCGACGGACGTGACACCGAGCCACCCGCGGCGCTCTGCTGACGAGGTCATGGGTTCGTCAAGCAGTGCCGGTCGCGGGCCATTCCCGCGTGTCGTGTCGTTACTCGGCGGGTACCGGCACGGTGCGGCCCGAGGCCACCGACTCCTGCGCGGCGAGCACGATCGACAGGGTCCGCAGACCGACGTGCACGTCCGGCTGCGGCTGCACGCCCGACCGGACGGCGTCGACGAACCTCCGGAGCATCACGGCGTCGGGGTCGGCACCGTAACGGGACTCGATCGGCAGCCCGGTCTCCGCGACGATCCCGCGAGCAGCCGCCCCGAAGAAGTCGAGCGACACCGTGCCGCCCGTCCCGGCGACGTCGAGCGTCAGCCCACCCCACACCGCCGAGGTGTCCGGCTTGCTCCACGAGCAGTCGATCGCCGCGACGACGCCGTTCGCGTACGTGATCGTGACGAGTCCGGCGGTCTCCGCTTGCGCCCGGGCCGCGTGCAGCGTGCGGTTCGCCACCGCGGTCACGGTGACGGGTGCCGACCCCATCAGGCCCTCGAGCAGGTCCGCGATGTGCACGACGTGGTCGACGATCGCGCCGCCGCCGGACAGCTCCGGCTCGGTGAACCACGACCGGGTCAGGGGGAGCATGCCGTTGTTCGCGCCGCGGATCGAGAACAGCTGCCCGAGTGCTCCGGAGTCGTGCGCCGCGCGGAGCTTGTCGAACGCCGAGGTGAACCGCACCGGGAACGCCACCATGAGCATGACGCCCGCCGCCTCGACGGCGTCGCGGATCGCGAGGCCGTCCTCCCATGTGGTCGCGAGCGGCTTCTCGCACAGGACGTGCGCACCGGCGGCGGTCGCGGCCTCGACGAGTTCGCGGTGCCGGGCGTTCTCGCTCGTGACGACGACGGCGTCCGGGCCCCAGGCGAGCAGCTCGTCGTACGTCTCCGCGTAGTCGACCCCGAGCTCGTCGGCCAGGTCGCGGCCGCGCAGCTCGACGACCGTCTCCCCCGTGCTGACGCCGCCCGGGTCGGCACCGCGGACCTCGACCCCGGGCATCGCGGCGAGGGCGGTGAGGTAGCCGATCGCGTGGGTGTGGGCGAACGACATCACGGCGATCTTCAGAGCGGTCACGCGAGAGCCCCCGTCGTCAGGGACACCGGCTGCCCGGTGTCCATCGACTCGAGTGCCGCGTTCGCGATCCGGACCGCCTCGGCGCCGTCCGCCGCCGTCACCCGCGGAGCGGCACCGCCGGCGAACGCCCCGAGGAACTCGGCCAGCTCGAGCCCGTACGGGTCGTCGGCGGGGTCGACCTCGGGCAGGAAGCCGTCCGCGGCGTCGGGTACCGCGAGGTCGGCGACGTAGTCCTGTTCGTCGAGCGACCGGTGCGCCAGGCTGCCGCGCGTGCCCGTCACCGAGTACTCGGTCGAGAACGCGAGGTGCTGCGGTCCCCAGATCCCGGCGACGTGGCTGATCGCCCCGGACTCGTGCGTGAGCAGGACGTGTGCTGCCTCCACCGGCTCGGCCTCGGTGCCGGCACGGACTCCGACCGCCGACACCGTGCTGACCGGCCCGGCGACCCACCGCGCGATGTCGAGGTCGTGGATCATCTGGTCCATCACGATGCCGCCGGACAGTGCCCGGTCGGCGAACCACGCGGTGCGGATCGGGAACGCCCCGGAGCGCACGAACCGCAGGACGGCCAGGTCGCCCAGGAGGCCCGTGGTGACGGCGTCGTGCAGGCGCACGTACGCGGGGAAGAATCGCACCACGTGGGCCGGGAAGAGCTGTCGGCCGGCGTCCCGCGCACGGGCCACCAGGTCCGCAGCGTCGGCGTCGGTCCGGGCGAGGGGCTTCTCCGACACGACGTCCTTGCCGGCGGCGAGTGCGGCCCGCACGACCTCGGCGTGGGCGAAGGTCGGCGTCACCACGTCCACGACGTCGACGGCCGCGAACAGGTCGTCGAGCGAGTCGACGACGGTGATCGACGACCCCGCGGCGGCGGCTGCCGCGGCGAACGCGGCGGCCAGATCTTGCGCACCGTCCTGCGCGTACACGACGACCGGGCCGAGCCGGAGCAGGCCGGGCATGTGCGCGTGGGCGATGCCGCCGGCGCCGACGAGGCCGATCCGGGGAGGGGTCGGGGGCATCGGGGCTCCTTCGCGGGCTGGACCGGTCGACGGTGACGGGGACCGGGCCATGCTACCGAGCCGACGGTCGGAGGGTGGTGCTCAGGCGGAGCCGCGCCAGACCACCTCGGTCGGCAGGATGAGCCCGTGCGGGCCCTCGTCGGCACCGGCGATCTGCGCGAGTACCTGCTGCGCCGCGCTCTCGCCGAGGGTGTGCGCGGGTTGCCGGACCGTCGACAGCGGCGGATCGCAACGCAGTGCCCAGGCGCTGTCGTCGAAGCCGACCACGCCGACGTCACCGGGGACCGACCGGCCGCTGCGCTGCAGGACGTCCATCGCGCCGGCAGCCACGGCGTCCGAGGCGGCGAACACCCCGTCGAGGTCGGGGGCCCGGTCGAGGAGCTCACGCATGCCGTCGGCGCCGGCGGTGTAGCTGAACAGCGGGTTGCGGGCCACCAGCTCGGGGTCGAAGCGGTCGCCGAGGGCCGCGGTGAAGCCGGCCAGTCGGTCCTGCCCCGAGTCGCGGTCGAGTCCGGACGCGAGCATGCCGATCCGCTTCCGGCCGGTGGCGACCAGGCGCCGGGTGATCTGCTCGGCGGCCGCGCGGTTGTCGATGCCGATGTACGAGATGTTCGCGGCGTCGGACGGGTGGCCGACGAAGCACGCCGGCATGCCGATCTCCTCGATCGCCCGGGTGATCGGGTCGCCGTCGCGGGCGGACAGCACGATGGCACCGTCGACGAACCCGCCGCGCAGGTACTCGACGACGCGCTCGTTGTCGCGGGCCGAGTCGACCATGATCGTGACGAGCTGCTGGTCGGCCTGCGACAGCACCGTGTTGGTGCCGATCAGGATGTTGCCGATGTTCGGGTCGTCGAGCACCTGGATCGACGGCTCGTGCACGATCAGGGCGATCGCTCCGGAGCGTCGGGTGACCAGGCTCCGGGCCGCCGCGCTGCGCACGTAGCCGACGCGCCGGACGGCTGCCTGCACGGCTTCGCGGGCTTCGGGCGACACGTACGGTTCGTCGTTCAGGACCCGTGAGACGGTGCCCCGGGAGAGTCCTGATTCGTCGGCGACGTCCTGGATCGTGGCGCGCTGGCGTGCGGTTCGGACCTCGGACATGCGGCAACCATATCCGTCCCACGACGGGCTCCAGCACGCGTCTTGTTGACAGCGGTCCGCTTCTGGTGTTCACTCTGGGAGCGCTCCCAGAACGATCCGAACCCGTTCGATCCGGCTGGACTGGGAGCGCTCCCAGAACCTGGGTGACCTTCGCCGTCGAAGGGGTCGTCAACGACCGGAGCGGCAGCGGTCGCCCCGATCAGCGAGGACCCTGACGTGACCACGACCACCCTGCCGACGCCCGCCACCGGCGCGCTCGGGCTCGGCTCGACCGGGCTCGCCTTCGGGTGCGACTACAACCCCGAGCAGTGGGACCCTGCGGTCTGGGTCGAGGACGTCCAGCTGATGCGCGAGGCCGGGGTGAACCTGGTCGCGATCAACGTCTTCGGCTGGTCGCACGTCGAGCCGCGTCAGGGCGAGTACGACTTCACCGCGCTCGACACCGTCATCGAGCTGCTGCACGGCGCAGGCATCGGCGTCGACCTCGGCACCGGCACCGCCTCGACCCCGCCGTGGCTCACCACGCTGCACCCCGAGGTCCTGCCCGTCGCGGCGGACGGCACCACGCGCTGGCCCGGCGGGCGGCAGGCGTTCTGCCCGAGCTCCCCGGTGTACCGCGAGTTCGCCCTCGCCCTGGTCCGCGCCACGGCGGAGCGCTACGGCGACCACCCCGCGGTGAAGCTCTGGCACGTGTCGAACGAGCTCGGCTGCCACAACGCGCACTGCTTCTGCGACGTCTCGGCCGAGGCGTTCCGTGGCTGGCTCCGTGCCCGCTACGGCACCGTCGACGAACTGAACGCCGCGTGGGGCACCTCGTTCTGGAGCCAGCGGTACTCGGCGTGGGAGCAGGTGCTGCCGCCCCGCGCGACGCTGTCGTCCACGAACCCTGCGCAGACCATCGACTTCGACCGGTTCTCGTCCGACGAACTCCTCGGCCACCACCGTGCCGAGGCCGCCGTGCTGCGCGAACTGAGCGACAAGCCCGTCACCACGAACTTCATGGTCGCCGCGCACATCACCGCGCTCGACTACTGGTCGTGGACGGCCGACATGGACGTCATCGCGAACGACCACTACCTCGACCACCGCCTGCCCCGCCCGCACGCCGAGCTCGCCTTCGCCGCGGACACCACCCGCGGACTCGCCGGCGGAGCCCCGTGGCTGCTGATGGAGCACTCGACCGGCGCCGTGAACTGGCAGCCGCACAACGTCGCGAAGGCACCGGGCCAGATGCTGCAGGACACCGTCGCGCACATCGCCCGGGGCGCGGACGGCGTCTGCTTCTTCCAGTGGCGCGCGTCGGTGCAGGGCTCCGAGAAGTTCCACTCTGCACTGCTGCCGCACGCCGGCACCGATTCGCGCACCTGGCGCGAGGTCGTCGCCCTCGGGTCGCTCGTCGAGCGGCTCGGCGAACTGCGCGGATCCCGGGTCGTCGCCGAGGTCGCGCTCGTCTTCAGCTGGGAGAACCAGTGGGCCGCCGACCTGGAGGCCCACCCCACCACTGCGCTCCGGTACCTGCAGCAGGTGCACGCGTTCCACGCCGCGCTCCGGGACCTCGGGGTCACGGTCGACGTCGTCGCGCCGGGCGCCCCGCTCGACGGCTACGCCGCGGTCGTCGTCCCCGAGCTCTACCTGGTGCGCGACGAGCACGCCGCCGTGATCGCCGACCACGTCGCCGCCGGTGGCCACGCGGTCGTCACCTTCTTCAGCGGGATCGTCGACGAACGCGACCGGGTCCGCACCGGCGGCTACCCCGGCGCCTTCCGCGACCTGCTCGGCATCCGGGTCGACGAGTTCCTGCCGCTCGCCGCGGACCAGGCGATCGCGCTGTCCGACGGCACCACCGGCACCGTGTGGTCGGAGCCCGTCGCGCTGCGCGGCGCCACGAGCGTCGTCGAGTACGCCGAGGGCCCGCTCGCCGGCTCGGCCGCGGTCACCCGCAACGACCACGGCGCCGGATCCGCCTGGTACACGTCCACCGTGCTCGAGGCCGACGCGCTGCGCGACCTGCTCCGCCGCGTGCTCGCCGAGGCCGGCGTCTCCCCGGATCCCGCGACCGCACCGGGTGTCGAGGTCGTCCGGCGCCGCGACGACCAGCACGAGTGGGTGTTCCTGCTCAACCACTCCGACCAGCCCGCCTCGCACACCGTCACGGGCCACGAGCTCGTCACCGACCGACCCGTCGACGGCGTCACCGTCCTCGACGCCGGCAGCACCCAGATCATCCGCACCGACAGGAACCGTTCATGACCACCACCACCCAGCGGCCCCGCGCCGTCCGTCGTCGGGGCGGGGGCTCCCGCTACCGCCTGGCGATCGCGATCTTCGTGGTCCCGTTCGCCCTGCTGTTCACCGCGTTCTACCTCGTCCCGATCCTGTACGCCGTGTGGCAGTCGCTGCAGAAGATCGAGCGCCAGGGCACGTTCGGCGCCCCGACACAGGTGTTCGGCGGGCTGAGCCAGTACGCGCTCGTGTTCCAGAACAGCGCGTTCTGGGACTCGGTGCTCCGCGTGCTGCTGTTCGGTGTCGTGCAGGTCCCCGTGATGCTCGGGCTCGCGCTCCTGTTCGCGCTGCTGCTCGACTCCCCGCTGCTGCGTGGCAAGCGGTTCTTCCGCCTGGCCTTCTTCGCGCCGTACGCGGTCCCCGGTGTCATCGCCGCGATCATGTGGGGCTACCTCTACGCCCCGGACCTGTCGCCGTTCTCCGCCGTGACCTCGAAGGTCGACTTCCTGGGGTCCGGCACCGTGCTCTGGGCCGTCGCGAACGTCGTGACCTGGGTCTTCGTCGGCTACAACATGCTCATCATCTACTCGTCGTTGTTGGCGATCCCGGCCGAGATCTACGAGGCCGCCAAGCTCGACGGGGCCTCGCAGCTCCGGATCGCGCTGTCGATCAAGATCCCCCTGGTCGTGCCGGCGATCGTGCTGACCGCGGTGTTCTCGGTGATCGGGACGCTGCAGCTGCTGACCGAGCCGACCGTCTTCCGGCAGTTCACCTCGACGATCTCGTCAACGTTCACGCCCAACATGCTCGTCTACTCGACCTCGTCGGTGCCGAACTTCAACCTGGCGGCCGCGTTCTCGGTCGTCCTCGCCCTCGCCACGTTCATCCTGTCGATCGGGTTCCTCCGACTGACCCAGCGGAAGGCCGCCCAGTGACCGTCCACGCACCCACCCCGGGCGACACCGTGCGCGACGCGGGCCGACCGCTCGAGCCGAACCGGGCCTCCCGTCCGCACCAGCACGGTGCACGCGGGCCGCGGGAGAGCGTCATCTCGCGCAGCGCCGCGATGATCGTGATGGGTGTCTTCACCCTGTACTTCCTGCTGCCGATCTTCTGGCTGCTGGTCTCGTCGACCAAGACGGCCGCGAACTTCAACACCACGTTCTCGCTGTGGTTCAGCGCGACCTCGGTGCAGGACTTCTTCGCGAACCTCGCCGAGCTGTTCACCCGGCAGGACGGCATCTACCTGCGCTGGCTGCTCAACAGCATCGCCTACGCCGGTGTCGCCGGGCTGCTCGGCACCGTGCTGTCGGCGATGTGCGGGTACGCCCTGGCCAAGTACCGGTTCCGTGGGCGTGAGGCGCTGTTCAACACGTTCCTCGGCGGCGTCCTCGTGCCGGCCACGGCGCTCGCCCTGCCGCTGTTCCTCATCTTCAGCCAGGTCGACCTGACCGACACGTTCTGGTCGGTGTTCCTGCCGAGCATCGTCAGCCCGTTCGGCGTCTACCTGTCGCGGTTGTTCGCGGCGTCGAGCGTGCCCGACGAGATCATCGAGGCCGCGCGCATCGACGGCTCCGGCGAGGTCCGCACGTTCTTCACCGTCGCCGTCCGGCTCATGTCGCCGGCGCTCGTGACGATCTTCCTGTTCCAGTTCGTCGCCGTCTGGAACAACTTCTTCCTGCCGCTCGTGATGCTCCGCGACTCGTCGCTGTTCCCCGTCACGCTCGGCCTCTACACGTGGAACTCGAGCGTGAACCAGTACCCCGACCTGCGCACTCTCGTGCTCATCGGGTCGTTCGTCTCGATCATCCCGCTGCTCATCGCGTTCCTGAGCCTGCAGCGCTTCTGGCGCTCCGGCCTCGGGTCCGGCGGTCTGAAGTAGCCACCCGACCAGCACTCCCTCCGCACACCAGCCCTCGCCACACCACATCCCGAACGGAAACAGCATGAAGACAACGAAGTTCCTCAGCGTCGCCGCCCTGGCGGTCGCCGCGACCGTCGCCCTCGCCGGCTGCAGCGCCGGCGGCAGCGGCAGCGGCGGCGGTTCCTCCGACACCGCAGCCGCGAGCTGCAAGCCCTCGAGCGGCAAGGTCACGCTCGACTTCACGACCTGGGTGCCGAACATGGACAAGGTCGTCGCCATCTGGAACAAGGCGAACCCGGACATCCAGGTGAAGACCTCGATCGTCGCGAACGGCAACAGCGGGACGTACCAGAACTTCTTCAACCAGCTCAAGGCGAAGCAGGCGCCGGACATCGGCCAGGTCGAGTACGACACCCTGCCGGCCTTCCGGGTGCAGGGCGGCCTCGAGGACATCGGTGCGTGCTCCGGCATCTCGGCGGCGAAGAAGGACTTCTCCGACGGCCTCTGGAACCAGGTCACCTTCGGCGAGTCGAAGTCCGTCTACGCCGTGCCGCAGGACTCCGGTCCGATGGCGCTGTACTACCGCAAGGACCTGTTCGAGAAGGCCGGGCTCGACGCCCCGAAGACGTGGGAGGAGTACGCCGAGGACGCCGTCAAGATCAAGGCGCTCGGCGGCAACATCACGAACTTCGCCAAGGGTGACGTCAACCAGTTCGCCGGGCTCGTGTCACAGGCCGGCGGCCAGTGGTTCGCGAACTCGGGTGACTCGTGGAAGGTCGACCTGACCGACGCGAAGTCGAAGAAGGTCGCCGACTACTGGCAGGACCTGATCGACAAGAAGCTCGTCAACACCCTGCCGAGCTTCACCGACCAGTGGAACGCCGCGTACGACAGCGGCCAGGACTGGACCTGGGTCTCCGCCGTCTGGGGTGCGAACACCATCTCGAGCGGTGCGCCGTCGACCTCCGGCAAGTGGGCCGTCGCGCCGATGCCGCAGTGGAGCGAGGGCGAGTCGAAGTCGGCCGCCTGGGGCGGTTCGTCGAACGTCGTCTTCGCCGGCAGCGAGCACCCCGCCGAGGCGTCGAAGTTCCTGGTCTGGCTGAACACCTCGACCGAGGCGCTGTCCGCACTCAACAAGGAGGCCAACCTCTACCCGGCGTCCTCCACCGGTGCCGAGCTCCCCGCGCTGACCGAGGGACTCCCGTTCTACGGCAACCAGAAGATCTACGAGGAGTTTGCGACCGCGGCGAAGGACATCCAGCCCTTCACCTGGGGTCCGACGATGACGCAGACCTACTCGGACGTCTCCGACGGTTTCGGCTCGGCGGCGTCCGGTGACGGCACGCTGCTCGAGGCACTCGAGTCCGGGCAGTCCAAGACGGTGGCGGCGCTCAAGGCCCAGTCGATCCCGGTCAAGGGCTGACGCGCTGACGCGCTGACGGCGGACGGGAGGCGCGGTGCCAGCGGGCACCGTGCCTCCCGTCCGTTGCTCGGTCACGCTGGCAAGCGCGGCATGTGATGTGTTGCCGTTTGCGATAATCGCAAGTACGCTAGCGACATGGCCGGATCCCTGGAACAACGTGTCGAAGCCGTCATCACATCGGTCGACCTCGGGCGAGCGGACTTCGCAGCCTCCATCGGCATCGACGCGAGCAAACTCTCGAAGTCGCTCTCGGGTCGGCGACGGTTCTCCTCCCTTGAACTGGCCAGGATCGCCGACGTGGGCCGTCGCAGCGTCGATTGGCTGATCACTGGACGTGAGCCGTTCCGACCGGTGTTCGCCCAGCGCGCCCGGCTCGCTGGTGTCGATGACGAAGCGGGGGCGAGGACGGTCGAACTCCTCGCCACTGGCGTTCGTGGCCTCGCAGCGGTCGACCGCCCGTTGGTCCTGCCTGAGCTCCCGCAGCTCGCCCAACGGTCGAGCTGGTACACGGTCGAGGCGGCTGAGCTCGCGCGTCGCTTCGTCGCGGCGATCGGTCGACCGCTCGGCGGCCTGTCGACGCACGATCTCATCTCGGCCATCGAACGCGTCTTCGGCGCGATGGTCGTCGTCACCGACCTGCCGGAGGGGATCGACGGTCTCTCGTACGAGGACGCGCACTGCCGGGTGATCCTCCTCGCGACCACCGACCGGCCCCTGCGTCAGCGGTTCACGCTCGCGCACGAACTCGCGCACATCGCCTTCGGTGATGCTCGTCAGGGCATGCTCCAGGAACGAATGGGGACGGCTCGCTCGAACGTCGAGCGGCGCGCGAACAGCTTCGCCGCGGCCTTCCTCGCCCCCGCGGACGAACTCAGCGCGGCGATCGGCGGGCGCTCGACGGCAGCGGCGTTCCCGGAGCTGGTCGGGCACTTCCAGCTCTCGCCCGAGTCGATGGCATGGCGGCTCTTCAACGAGAAGCACATCGGCGAGACCGACCGAGCAGGTCTGATCGGCCTGCGCGCTCGCTCGATCTACATGCGGCTCGGGAAAGCGGCCGAGTACGTCGACCTGTCGCACGCTGCGGGGGAGCCACGTCCGAGTTGGCTGCTCGTCAACGCTGCCCTCGATGCCTACCGCGACGGCGACACGACGGTGAAGCCCGTCGCGACGCTCCTTGGGTGGGCACCGCAGGATGCCGAGGAGTTCTTCGCGCTGGACGATGGATCGACACCGGTCCCAGAAGCCGGCATGACCGAGAACTGATCGTGGCGCTCCACTGGTTTCCGGACAACTCGCTGATCTGCAACTTCGCTGCCGTCGACGAACTCGACCTCTTGCGTGCCAGCCTCCACGGTGCAGGGAGGGTTGTGGAAGCCGTTGCGTTCGAGATCGAGCGTTCCACAGCCCATGTTCCGAACCTCGCCCGGCTGGACCTCCACGACTGGTTCGGTCCGGCGATCGAGTTCCGCGATGTAGTCGATCAGCTGCAGATCGAAGCGGTGCGCACGGCTCGCTTCGGCGGTGGCGACGAGAAGCCCCTCGAACACCTCGGTGAGAGTCAGACGCTCCACCTGCTCCGGACCCGCGCGGAGTTCGCGGGAAGCGTCTGGATGAGTGAGGACGGCGGGTCGCTCAGAGTGGCCGGGCGCATGGGCATCGTCACTCGAGACACGCGTGCTGTCCTCGAGGAACTCGTCGCGTTCGGTGAGGTGACGGCGCAGCGGGCTTACACGATCGCCGTCGCGATCGAGCAGGCCGATCGGCCGATCCTCAGGATGCCGACGTCCTCCCGCGACCTGTCGTGATCGGACCGGAGGCGCGCTGCGAGCTGGCGCAGTTGTTCTGAGACCAGTGTCAGGCGTCGATGGCGCGTCGCGCGGCCGCCACGACCTCGGCGTCGGTCACGAAGTGCGCGGAACCGTCGTCGGCGCCGCCCATCGGGACCCCGGCGTGGGCGCTGTCCGGCGCGGCACGCTTGGCCGACAGGTGCACGGCGGCGGCACCGGTCGCGACGAGCGCCGGGATGTCGGCCGGGGTGACACCGGCACCGGCCATGACCTGCACCGGCCCGGCGGCGTCGACCATTCGCGCGATCGTGGCAGCGCCGGCTCCGGCGGTGGGAGCGCCGCCGGAGGTCAGCACGCGGGTGAACCCGAGGGCGGCGAGCGTGGCTGCTGCGGCGACGGGGTCCACCGCGTGGTCGATCGCCCGGTGCAGGGTGATCTCGGCGGTCGTGCTGACCGAGCGGGCGGCGTCGACGAAGCGGCGCAGGGCGTCCTCGTCGAGGGTCCGGTCCGGGCGCAGCGCACCGACGACGACACCGGCGGCACCGGAGCGCAGGACCGTCCGGACCTCGCGCACCATGAGCTCGACCTCGTCGGGGGTGTGCACGAACCCGCCGGGGCGGCACCGGACCAGCGCGTGCGCCGGGATCCCGGTCTCGTGGGTCGTCTCGACCAGGGCCTGCGACGGGGTCAGCCCGCCGAGCTCGAGCCCGACGCAGAGCTCGACCCGGTCGGCCCCGCCGTCCCGTGCGACGACCGCACCCTGCGGCGAGGTGACCGCGATCTCGAGTGCAACGGGCGAAGGGGTCATGCAGAGGCTCCGAGTGGCTGGTCCGAGGCCGGGATGATCCTGGCGGTCAGGTCCGGGGCCTCGGGGAACACTCGATCGTAGGGGAACATCGGCCGCTCGATCCTGTGGTGCCCGAGGCGGAGCAGGTCCTGGTCGACACCACCCGGGGTGAGCGCGAGCATCCAGTCGGCGGCCATGTCGAACAGCTCCGGCTCGAGGTACCCGATCTTCACCACGACGACGTCGGCCTGCCGTGGTGCGAGGTCGAGGTCGGTGAAGTCGTGCTCGTGGTGGTACGGCTTGCGCAGCGTCGTCAGGATCGCGAAGACGCTGCCGACCTGCAGCACGACCTCGGTCTCGGCGTCGCGGTCGCCGTGCTTGACCGCGTGGACCCGCCCGGTCATGGTGATCGGTCCGGCGTGCACGGCATCGACCGACGCACCGGCGGTCACCGTGACGGTCGCACCCACACCGGCCTCGACCGCGGTCGCCACGGCGGCGGCGCCGGGGACGCTCGCGTAGATCAGGGTGGGGCCGTCGGCGCTCGCGAAGGCCGGGTTCGCGAGCACCTGTGTCAGACCCCAGGTCATGTCGCCGGAGCCGCCCGCGGTGGGGTTGTCGCCGGAGTCGGACACGAAGTAGGGGTGTGCGGCGCCGGGCGCGAGCGCGGCGGCCAGGCACTCGTCGAACGTGCCGGTGGGTGCGACGAAGACGAAGTCCTCGCGGACGTCCCAGAAGGCACGGGCGAGGCGCTCGGCCCCGGCGGCGACGGCGGCCTCGTCCCACCCGGTGACGACGGTGACGGCCTGGTCGCGGGGCTGGTCCGCCCAGGCGTAGCCGACCCAGATCGCGGCGTCGAGCACGCCGTCGGTCTGCTCGACGAGCGGCACCTGGGCGTACAGCGAGGCGGCGGGTTCGAGGCGGGTCGAGGTCTGCTCGCCGGGCAGCAGGACGGGGATCGGGATCCAGGCCTTCACGGGGCGCTGCGCTCCGGCAGGACGCGCGGTGAGCACGTCGACCAGGTTCCGGACGGCACGTTCCTTGGTCTCCATGGCGTCCTCGTGCGGGGCCATCCGGTAGCAGGTGACGAGGTCGACCTGGTGGGCGAGCTCGCGCGTGACGTTGCCGTGCAGGTCCATCGACGCCGACACGATGACGTCCGGGCCGATCACCGCACGGATCCGGCCGAGCAGGTCCGCCTCGGCGTCGTCGAGGCCCTCGACGACCATCGCGCCGTGGATGTCGTACCAGAGGCCGTCCACGTGCTCGGCGTCGACGATCGCGCGCAGTCGCGTGACGATCTCGGCCGCGAGCTCCTCGTACGACGCCCGGTCCACGATGCCGCCGGGCAGCGCGTGCCCGATGAGCGCCCCGCGGAAGTCCGCCGCGTCCGACATCGCGGACAGGAACGGGTACCGCGCCACGACCTCGTCGCCACGGTCTGGGTGGAACGCCGGTGCGTGGGTGCGGGTGGGGGTGAAGGTCGACGTCTCGATGGCCAGTCCGGCGATGGCGACGACCGGACGACGGGCACCGGCGGGGACGGCGGGGACGGCGGGGGTGGCGGGCACGGTCTCAGACACGGACGCTCCTGTTCCTGGTGGTGGACTGCGGGATGGGGGTGGACAGCTCCTCGAGCGACGCGGCGAGGCCCCGCTGCAGTGCGAACTGCCCGGCACCGACGAGCCCGGCATCGGCACCGAGCGACACCGGCTCGATCGCCAGGTGCTGCGTCATGAGCGGGTGGCAGCTCTCGTAGAGCTGACTGCGCACGGCCGCGATGAACGGGTCGAGGGTGGAGAGGATGCCGCCCAGGTAGACGGCATCCGGGTTGAAGAAGTTCACGTTGGCCGCGAGCACCTCGCCGAGGTACCGACCGGCCAGGCGCACGGCACGGGTGGCCTCGGGATGGGCGTCCGAGGCGAGTCGGACGACGTCGGCGGTCGAGGAGACGTCGACCCCGGCGCCCGACAGGATCCGCACCAGGGCAGCTCCGGACGCGACGGTCTCGAGGCACCCGGTGTTCCCGCACGAGCACGGGGTGTCGCCGGCGGCGTCGATCCGCACGTGGGTGATGTCCCCGGCCGAGCCCGTGGACCCGCGGTACAGGCGGCCGTCGATGACGATGCCCGCGCCGATCGCCGATCCGGCCTTGATCGTGATGGTCTGCCGGCGTCCTGGGGGCTGCACGCTCTGCTCGCCGGCGGCCATGCAGTTCGCGTCGTTGTCGACGATCGCCGGCAGGCCGAAGCGGTCGGACAGCCAGGCGGCCACCGGGAACCCGTTCCAGCCCGGCATCCGGCTCGGCAGGTCGACGACACCGGCCTCGACGTCGACGGGACCGGGCAGGCTGAGCCCGACCCCGCGTAGACCGGCGCGGCCACGGTCGTCGGCGAGCCGCTCGAGCAGGCCGGCCAGTCGCTGCAGGCCGGCGGTCGGACCGTCGGAGAGTGCGAACGGGACGTTCGCGACCGACTCGAGCGCGCCTCCCGGCAGCACGATCCCGACCCGCGCGTGCCCGCCGCCGACGTCCGCGGCGACCGCGTACTCGTCGACGCCGCCGATGCGGAGGACCTTGCGGGGACGCCCGCCGGTCGAGACGTCGGTGCCCTCTTCTGCGAGCAGCCCGTGCGACAGCAGCTGGGTGACGACGTGCGACACCGTCGACGGAGCGGCACCGAGCAGTGTGGCGATCTCGGTGCGACTCGCGGCCTGACCCGACGCGACGAGTTCGAGGACGCGAGCAGAGAGGTCCGTCACGACTTTCTCCAATCCGGGGGAAACGACGGTCGAACCGACCGAACACCCGGAGCCTAACCGGCGGAACGGCCCGTTCACCCTTTCGTCCAAACGGCAGAAACGCAGTTTTTACACGAAGATGTTTGTTTTTCCAACGGCTTTGGCCATTGACTGTGTCCGTGCCGCTCGGCACGCGTGCTCCACCTCCCCAGAACTCCCACGCACCAGGAGACACACATGACCAAGCCCCGCCGCTGGGCGCTCCTCACCGGAGCAGCGATCGCCGTGAGCGCCCTGCTCGCCGGATGTTCCGGGGGCGGTTCCGCCACCTCGAACGCGAATCCGGACGAGATCAACTACGCCCTTCCTGCGAACTTCACGCCCAACTGGATCCTGCCGATCGGCACCGCCGCGCACCTCAACACGAACAACGGCTCCATCGCGCAGTCGCTGTACGAGCCGCTCGTCGCGTACGACGGCTCCACCGGCAAGATCGCGTGGAACAAGGACGGGTCCGTCGCCACGGACGCGGAGTTCGCCGACGACGGCAAGAGCGTCGAGATCACCCTCGGTGACCGGCACTGGTCCGACGGCGAGGCGATCACGAGCCGCGACGTCGAGTTCTGGTTCAACCTGATCAAGGCGAACAAGGACCAGTGGGGCTCGTACTCGAAGGGCAAGGCGCCGGACAACTGGACCTCGTTCAAGACCGTCGACGACACCCACTTCACGATCACGTTCGACAAGGCGTACAACTCGGACTGGATGCTCGCCAACCAGCTGAGCCACATCATCCCGCTGCCGCAGCACGCCTGGGACAAGACGAGCGCGAGCGCCAAGGTCACCGACGCCGACGAGACCACCGCCGGCGCGAAGCAGGTCTGGAAGTACCTGAACACCGCGGCCGGCAAGATCTCCGACTACGCCACCGACGACCTGTGGAAGACCATCTCCGGTCCCTACGGCGTGAAGGCGTTCACCACCGCCGGCAAGGTCACCCTCACCGCGAACACGAAGTACGACGGTGGCGAGAAGCCCTCGATCACGACCGTCAACCTACTGCCGTTCACGACGGCCGACGCCGAGGTGAACGCGGTCCGCTCCGGCGAGGTCGACTACGGCTACATCAACGCCACGGACATGGACCAGGAGTCCTCGTTCACGGCGAAGGGCTACGAGGTCGAGCCGTGGACCGGCTGGGCCATCACCTACATGCCGTACAACTTCAACAACCCGGACATGGGCGCCGTCTTCAAGCAGCTGTACGCCCGCCAGGCCGTGCAGATGTCGATCGACCAGAAGTCCCTGTCGAAGGTCGTCTTCAACGGCACCGCCACCTCGACCTACGGCCCGATCCCGCAGGCGCAGGAGTCCGACTACGTCTCCGACGTGCAGAAGGACAACCCGTACCCGTTCAGCACGTCGAAGGCCAAGGACCTGCTGACCAGCCACGGCTGGGAGGAGCAGGGCGGCACGATGGTCTGCACCGACCCCGGCACGTCCGACAGCCAGTGCGGTGAGGGCGTGAAGAACGGCACGAAGTTCACCATGGGTGTCCTGTCGCAGTCCGGCTCGACCGTGACCGACAACATGATGAGCGCGATCCAGTCGTCGCTCGCGAAGACCGGCATCGGCTTCACCATCAAGACCGCGCCGGTGTCGAGCGTGCTCTCGCAGACCCCGACCTGCACGAGCGACGAGGCCAGCTGCGACTGGGACCTGTCGTTCTTCGGCACCGCGGGCAGCTGGTACTTCCCGGCCTACCCGACCGGTGAGTCGCTCTTCTCGACCGGTGGTTCGGCGAACTTCGGCAGCTACTCGAACAAGCAGGTCGACGACCTCATCGATGCGACCACCACCTCGACCGACGCCACCGCCGTGCAGGACTACAGCGCCGCGGTCGCGAAGGACCTGCCGGTGATCTGGCTGCCGAGCCCCGACTACCAGATCTCGGTCGTCAAGAAGGGCCTGTCCGGGTTCGACCAGGACTCGCTCGCCAACTTCCACCCGGCCCAGTGGAAGTGGAACAAGTAGGACCGTGACCACGGACGGAAGGCGCGGTGTGCGCCCGACGCACACCGCGCCTCCCGTCCGCTCCGACGCAACAACCCAGACGACGGAAGCCGCATGACCACAGCTCTCTACCTCACCAGGCGCGTCCTGCAGGCGCTCGCGGTGATCCTCATCGTCACGATCGTGGTGTTCTGCCTGCTGCACGCGCTGCCCGGCGGACCCGCCCGCGGCGTCCTCGGCGTCTCCGCGACGCCCGCGCAGATCACCGCGTTCAACCAGGCGCAGGGACTCGACCAGGCCCTGCCGGTGCAGTACCTGCGGTTCCTCGGCCGCCTGCTCACCGGTGACCTCGGCACCTCGTACACGCTCAACGAACCGGTGTCGCAGCTCATCGCCGAACGCCTGCCGAAGACCCTCGTCCTCACCGGCATCTCCGCCGTCCTCGGCCTCGTCGTCGCGATCCCGGTCGGCATGCTCCAGGCCGCCCGCCGCAACGGCGCGGTCGACTACGCCGCCACCGCGCTGGCCTTCGTCTTCTACTCGACGCCGGCCTTCTTCCTCGGCCTCATCCTGATCATCGTGTTCAGCCAGCAACTGCCGTGGCTGCCGTCGCAGGCGCCGAGCGGCACCACGCTCGCCGAGGTGTTCCAGGACCCCGCCGGGCTCGTCCTGCCCGTCGTCACCGGAGCGCTCGCGATGATCGCCGTGTTCAGCCGGTACATGCGGGCCTCGACCCTCGAGAACCTGCAGGAGGACTACGTCCGCACCGCCCGCGCCGGTGGTGCGTCGACGATGACGATCCTGCGCCGGCACGTGTTCCGGAACTCGCTGACGCCCGTCGTCGCGATGCTCGGCTACTACCTGCCCGTGCTGTTCGGCGGTGCCCTCGTCACCGAGCAGCTGTTCAACTACCCCGGCATGGGGCTCCTGTTCTGGAACGCGGCGCAGTCGTCGGACTACCCGACGCTGCTCGGCTGCGTCCTCGTCATCTCCATCGCGACCGTCATCGGCACCCTGCTCGCCGACGTCGCGCAGTCCCTCATCGACCCGCGAGTGAAGGCGAGCCGCGCATGAGCGCCGTGACAGTCATCGACACTGCGTCCACCCATGACGTGAAGGCGAGCCGAGCATGAGCGCCGTACAACTGGCACCCGAAGCACCGGGCGCTCCCGTCACCGTCGCGGCCACCGGGTTCCGGCTCGCCGCCCGCCGGTTCCGCGGCAACACGCTCGCCGTGATCGGCCTGGCCGTGATCGTCGTCATCGTCCTGTTCTGCTTCGTCGGGCCCTTCCTGTACCCGACCGACCAGACCCACACCCTGCTCGAGCAGGCGAACCAGGGTCCGAGCGCGGCGCACTGGCTCGGCACCGACGCCGTCGGCCACGACGTGCTCGGCCGGCTGATGTACGGCGGCAAGGTCTCGCTCATGGTCGGCATCGCCGCCGGCGTCCTGGCCACCGTCGTCGGCACCCTGTGGGGTTCGGTCGCCGGCTACGTCGGCGGCTGGGTCGACGCGCTGATGATGCGCGTCGTCGACGCGGGCATCGCGATCCCGGCGCTGTTCATCCTGCTCGTCATCTCGGCCATCACGACCCCCGGTGTCGCCGGGCTCATCCTGATCCTCGGGCTGGTGTCGTGGCTGGTGCCGTCCCGCCTGATCCGCGCCGAGACCCTGACGCTGAAGAACCGCGACTACGTGCTCACCCTGCGCGCGATCGGCGGCTCGCACGCCCGCGCGATCGGCAAGCACCTGCTGCCGAACTCGGTGTCCACGATCGTCGTCGCCGCGACCTTCCAGGTCGCCGACGCGATCCTGCTCGTCGCCTACGTCTCGTACCTCGGGCTCGGCGTGCAGCCGCCCGCGACGGACTGGGGCGGCATGCTCTCGGCGGGACTCACCGCCGCGTACTCCGGACGCTGGTGGCTCATCGTGCCCCCGGGTCTGGCCGTGATCCTGATCGTCTGCGCGTTCAACGCCGTGGGCGACGGACTCCGGGACGCCTTCGACGTGAGGGGCCGCTGATGACCACCGAACCGATCCTGCGGACGACCGACCTCGGCGTCTCGTTCAGCACCGAGTCCGGCACCGTGTCGGCCGTGCGGGGCGTGTCCCTGACGGTCGCGCCCGGCGAGACGCTCGCCCTGGTCGGCGAGTCCGGCTCCGGCAAGTCCACGGTGGCGCTCGCCGCGATGGGGCTGCTCTCCGGCAACGCGACGGCGACGGGCAGCGCGCTCGTCGCCGGTCACGAGGTCGTCGGCGCTCCCGAACCGTCGCTCCGTGCCCTGCGGGGCTCGACGGTGTCGATGGTCTTCCAGGAGCCCGCGACGGCCCTCGACCCGCTCACCCGGGTCGGCGCGCAGATCGCCGAGGTGATCCGGAACCACCGAACGGTCACCGCCGCGCAGGCCGCGGCCGAGGCCGTCGACCTGCTCCGCCGCGTCGGCATCCCCGACCCCGAGTCGCGCACGCGGTCGTTCCCGTTCCAGCTGTCGGGTGGGCAACGCCAGCGCGTGGTGATCGCGATGGCGATCGCGAACTCGCCGAAGCTGCTCATCGCGGACGAGCCGACGACCGCACTCGACGTGACCGTGCAGGCCGAGATCCTCGAACTGCTCCGGAAGCTCGCCGTCGACACCGGCACGGGCGTGCTGCTCGTGACGCACAACATGGGCGTCGTCGCGGACTTCGCAGACCGCGTCGCGGTCATGCTGCAGGGCGAGATCGTCGAGACCGGCAGCGTCGAAGACGTC
The DNA here is from genome assembly GCF_044748425.1 of Curtobacterium sp. NPDC089991. NCBI lineage: Bacteria > Bacillati > Actinomycetota > Actinomycetes > Micrococcales > Microbacteriaceae > Curtobacterium > Curtobacterium sp. NPDC089991. Next base: position 102,714 of record NZ_JBIVGB010000006.1, on the reverse strand, counting down.
CTGCTCCGTCCGGAGCACGAGTACACGAAGCGGCTGCTCGCCGCGGTGCCGCGGCTCGACGTGGCGGGCGACCGTCCTGCCGCCTCGGTCGACGCGGGGTCCGCTGACGCGGCGGCCGGGAGGCCCGGTGCGGCCCCGGTGGTCGACCTGCGGGACGTCACGGTGACGTTCGGGCGCGGGGCGCGCGCCGTCCACGCGTTGCAGGGGATCGACATCGCCGTGCACGCGGGCGAGACGGTCGGCCTGGTCGGCGAGTCCGGCTCCGGCAAGTCCACCGCAGCCCGGGTGGCGCTCGGGCTCATCACGCCGACGTCCGGCACGGTGTCGCTGTTCGGGCAGGACCTGCGCAGCGCCCGTGGTCGTGATCGCCGTGCGCTCCGGTCCGGCATCGGCGTCGTGCTGCAGGACCCGGTGGCCTCGCTCGACGCCCGGATGTCCGTGGCGGAGTGCATCGCCGAACCGCTCGCCGTGCACCGCCGTGGGATGTCGTCGGCGGACCGTCGTCGGCGGATCGACGAGGTGCTCGACGCCGTCCGGTTGCCGCGGTCCCTCGCCTCGCGTGCACCCCGCGAGCTCTCCGGCGGGCAGCGCCAGCGGGTCTCGCTCGCCCGTGCCCTGGTGCTCGAGCCGCGGTTGCTCGTCGCCGACGAACCGACCTCGGCGCTCGACGTCAGCGTGCAGGAGACCGTGCTCGAGGTCCTCGGTGAACTGCAGGACGACCTGGGGTTCGCGTGCCTGTTCGTCTCGCACGACCTGGCCGTCGTGCAGCACTTCGCCGAGCGCGTCGTGGTGATGCGCCAGGGCGTCGTCGAGGAGCAGGGCACCACCGGGACGACGCTGCTGCACCCCACGACCGACTACACCAGGCGCCTGCTCGCCGCCGTACCCGTGCCCGACCCCGTCCTGCAACGGCAGCGTCGGACGGCGCGTCTCGCCTCGCTCGCGGCGGTGACCGCGTGACCCGGGTGATCGCCGGCGTCGACGTCGGCGGCACGAACACCAAGGTCGTCCTGACGACCCCCGACCTCGAGGTCGTCGACCGCGTCGACCTGCCGACGCCCGCCCACGCGGGCGGGGCGGCGATCGTGACGGCCGCCGTCGGGGCGGTGACGGGCCTGCTCGTCCGGCACCGGGCCTCCTTGACGGGTGTCGGGGTGGGCGCGGCCGGCGTGGTCGACGCGGCCACGGGCACCGTCCTGGTGACGGGCAACTCGTTCACCGGCTGGGCCGGTTACGGCGTGACCCGCGCGGTCAACGACGCCCTCGGTGTGCCGGCGACGCTCGACAACGACGTGAACGCGTTCCTGCTCGGCGAGATCGCCACGGGTGCCGTCGCGGGGGAGTCCGACGTGCTCGGGATGACCCTCGGCACCGGGGTCGGCGGTGCGTTCGTGCTCGGCGGACGGCTGTTCGCGGGGCCGCGCGGCGCCGCCGGTGAGATCGGCCACGTGCCGGGCTTCGGTGACGCGCTGTGCACCTGCGGACAGATCGGACACCTCGAGACCATCGCGGGCGCGCGTGGCATCGCCGACCGGTACGCCGAACGATCCGGCCGGCGGCTGTCGGCGCGTGACGTCGCCGTCGCCGCACGTGCCGGTGACACGGACGCCGCTGCCGTCTTCCAGGCCGCGGGGTGGGGCCTGGCGCGCGCCGCCCTGCTCACCGCGGGGATCCTCGACGTCACGACGATCGTGATCGGCGGCGGCATCGCGCGGTCGTGGGACCTGCTCGAACCGGCCATCACCGCCGCGATCGCGGCCGAGCCCCCGGTGAGCGGTGCGACGATCCGGCTGGCGCAGTCGACCCTCGGGTCGGACGCCGTGGCGCTCGGTGCCGCGTCGCAGGTGCGCGCGCTCGTGCTCGAGGCCGAGCCGGCGTAGCGACGGACCCGGGGCGGGTCGGGTCAGCGCACCCAGACGACGATGCCGCGCAGGTCGTGCAGCACGGCCGCCAGACCCGCACGCACTGCGCGGTCGGCGCGCTCCTCGGTGAAGGTGGACGGGTCGTAGTGGCTCGACGGTCCGAGCCCCTCGCCGCGGAAGCCGCCGCCGGTCCAGTCCGCGGCCGTAACGTTCGACGTCGGCTCGGCGATCTCGGCACCCACGACCAGGAACTGCTGGTGCAGTGCCGTCGGCGACACCGCGGCGAGCGGGTCGACCATGTGGTTGCCGACGCTGATCACCAGGTCGGACCGCTCGTCGATCGCCCGGGTGACCGCCGCGATCCGGTCGTCGGCGTCCGTCGCCGACACCCTCGTGACGGTGACGTCCTCGTCCGCCGCCCACGACGCGACGGCGTCGAGCAGGGTCCGGGTCGGGGCGTCGTCGGCGTCACCGGCGTCCGACAGCAGCACGACGTCGTAGTCGTCGGGGGCGTGGACCCCGGACCACGAACCCGGCTCCGGGTGGATGGTGGCCTCGGGTGCCGGCGGCTGCGTCGGGTCGGAGAAGCCCGCGCCGAGGGCACCGGCCGTGGCGTGCGCCGTCGCCGACGTGCCGGTGCCGGTGCCGGTGCCGGCGTCGGTTCCGGCTCCTGCGTCGGTCCCGCCGGGTGTCGCCGAGCACCCGGCCAGCAGGGCGACGCCGGTGCCGACGAGGGCGACGGTGGTCAGCAGGACGGTCGTCCGGGCAGCGAGGCGGGTCACTGCATCATCGAAACACGTCGGTGTGCCGCACCGGGCCGGCTCCGCCGGCTGTCCGGCACCTGTCCCACTGCTGGTCACCACCTGTTCACCTGCCGGTCGTCCGAGGGCCGGATCGTCTGCGCGTGCCTTCCGGAACCCCCGTCGCGCTGCTGCGTGCCCGCCCTGCCCGTCCGTCCCGCCCGTCCGCGCTGACCGCACGGGTCGTCGCCGTGCTCCTGCTGCTCGGGGTGGTCGTCGTCGTCGGCGTGCTGGCCGGGGCGTCGCCGGCATCGGCGCACGGCTTCAGCTCGGTCGTCTACGCGAAGGTGACGTCGACGGAACCGACCGTCGTGCACGCGGAGCTCGGGCTCGAGTACGACCTGATGCTCGTGTCGGTCGCCACGAGCGAGCACGACGACGTGTTCCACACGCAGGGGCAGAAGGCCTGGGACGACGGCGACTTCCCGGGGATGGTGTCGGCGGCCGAGGCGCACACCGACGCGCTCGGGAAGTACGTGTTCGACCGGTTCTCGGTGTCCGGCGCGGGTGGGCAGGCCTGCACGGGCGTGCTCGGCGACAGCGTCACGGTCGACCTGCAGGACGAGGTGCCGTACGCCCACGTGACGGCGGACTTCACCTGCCCGGAGCCGTCGGAGACGCAGACCGGACACGTCGTGACGTCGACGTTGTTCCCGGACAGCGAGACCTTCGTGCGCGACACCAAGACGATCGTCACCTACGACGTCGACGCGAAGCAGGGATCGGCGACGCTCGACGCCTCGCAGCCGTCGTTCTCGACCGAGCAGTCGGCCGGGCAGCGCTTCTGGGAGTTCTTCCGCCTCGGTGCCGAGCACCTGCTGACCGGCATCGACCACATCCTGTTCCTCGTCGCGCTCATCGCCGGGTCACGACGCCTGCGCGAGGTGGTCTACACCGCGTCGGCGTTCACCATCGCGCACTCGATCACGTTCATCCTCGCCGCGCTCGGGGTGGTGAGCCCGCCCGCGATCGTCGTCGAGCCGCTCATCGCCCTGTCCATCGCAGCCGTGGCCGGCTGGTACCTGTGGCAGCTCTGGCGGCGCCGGTCGCGGGCCGACGAACTCGTGGTCGGTGAACACGGGCACTTCTCGCTCGACCGGGCGGGCTGGACACGTCTGGCCGTCGTGTTCGCGTTCGGGCTCATCCACGGGCTCGGGTTCGCCGGGGCGCTGGGCATCCACGAGGCGTTCTCGTGGCAGCTGCTCGTGTCGCTCCTCGTCTTCAACGTCGGCATCGAGGCGGTGCAGCTCGCGATCATCGTCATCGTCTTCCCACCGCTGTCCCTCCTGCGTCGGAAGGCCCACCGGGTCTCGCTCTGGGTCACCGGACTCGTGACCGCCGGGGTGTTCGTGATGGGGATGATCTGGTTCGTCGAGCGACTCGCGGCGGGATGACGGTGGTCCGCTCCTGAACAGCGACGACTTGTCACTCAGCGTTTACCAAGACGTTTCGCAGTGCATGCAGAGTCTTCCGTGCTGCACCATCCCACGTCTGAGAAACGGACCACCATGAGTCTCCTGTCCGGCGCCACCACACGGCGCAGAACCACCACCCTCCGCGTGTGCGGAGCCGTCCTCGGGGCCGCGCTCATCGCCGGCGCCTCGATGGTCGGCACGAACGTCGCCTCCGCCGCGACGAACACCCCCACCACCAACATCTCCACCGGCGGCCCGCTCCACATCCTGCTGGGCGTCGGTGCCACCGAGAGCCAGCGCATCGCCTCGTGGTACTTCCCGACGAACGTCGCGCAGTCGCTCGAGATCCAGAAGACCGCGTCGATGACCGACGGGGTCTTCACCGACGCCAAGTCGACGATCGCCGCGTCGAAGGCCGCGAACACCGCAGTCGACACGAGCACGACGGACTCGAACACGAAGAGCATCGACGGCATCGCCGCCGAGTCGGGCTACATCAACGCCCACGCCACGATCTCGGACCTCGAGCCGAACACCTCGTACACGTACCACGTCGGTGCGGCGGACGGGTCGGCCTGGTCGGCGTCGTACACGTTCACCACGAAGAGCTTCTCCGGCGACTTCGACTTCCTGTTCTTCGGTGACCCGCAGATCGGTTCGTCGGGCTACGTCGACGACGACGGCGCCGGCTGGGCGGACACGCTGCGGTACGCCACGACGACCGAGCCGGACGCCGAGCTCCTGGTCTCCGGTGGCGACCAGATCGAGCACGCCAACAACGAGTACGAGTGGGGCGCGTTCGCCGACAGCAGCGACGTCCTCAAGCGCTACCCGTGGGCCTCGACCATCGGCAACCACGACGTCGGCGGCAAGGCGTACGAGCAGCACAACCAGGTGCCGAACTCGCTCAAGGTGCCGGACTTCTACCCGGGCGGCAACACCACCGCGAACTCGGGTGGCGACTACTGGTACATGTACAAGGGCGTCCTGTTCATCGACATCAACTCGAACGCCTACGCGGCCGGATCGGACGCTGCCCACGTGAACTACGTGCGCGACGTCATCAACCGCTACGGCGACGACGCGAAGTGGACCACGCTGGTCTACCACCACTCGATCTACTCGCCGGCCGACCACGCGAACGACAAGGACAACCAGCAGCGCCGGTTCGACTTCACGCGTGCGTTCTCCGACATGGGTGTCGACCTCGTCCTGCAGGGCCACGACCACTCCTACTCGCGCAGCTACGCGATCAAGAACGGCAAGAAGGCCAACGTCAACGAGCAGCCCGCTGCTCCCGAGGTCTTCTCCGGCCCCGGCGGCGTCATCTACATGACGGCGAACTCGGCCTCCGGCTCGAAGTACTACGACCTGACCGCTCCGGACGCCACCCAGAGCGGCTACGGCGCAGACCCGCTCGACCCGACCGGCAAGCGCCACTGGGCCAACTCGGTCGAGAACCAGGAGCACGTCCGCTCCTTCGTCAAGGTCTCGGTCACCGACGAGAAGCTCTCCGTGCAGGACATCCGCGCCGGCGACTGCACCACGCTCAACTCGGCGGTCCAGCACGGCAACGTCGACAGCTGCGGCGTGACGCTCCAGCCGACCGCCACCGCCGACCCGGCCGCGATCGGATCGACCGTCGACCAGTTCGACCTGCACGCCACGCTGCCCGCGACCACCACGACGCTCGCCGTCTCCGCCGCGTCGCAGACCGTCAACGCGGCGAAGCCGGCCACGGTCACCGCGACCATCGCCGGTGGCATCGGCAAGCAGCAGGGCACGCTGACGGTCTCGGACGGCAAGAAGGTCCTCGGCACCGTCCCCGTCAAGAACAGCACCGCGACCATGACGCTCCCGAGCGCCCTGGCCATCGGCACGCACTCGCTCACCGCCAAGTTCGTCAACGCGGACTCGACCTTCTCGGGCACGGACTCGGCGACCGCGAAGGCCGCCACCGTCACCGTCACGAAGGCCCCGTCCCGCACGGCGCTCGGGTACAGCGGCGGCAAGGCGACCGTGCTGGTCAAGGCCACGGGCTTCACCGTGAACGGCACCGCGCGGATCTACCAGGGCACGAAGCGCCTGGCGACCGTCACCGTCAAGAACGGCAAGGTCACCTCGGCGCTCGCGCTGAAGAAGGGCACGCACAAGCTGCACGCCGTCTTCGCCGGCACCGACACCCTGACGACGAGCACCAGCCCGGTGCAGTCGATCGTCATCAAGTAACACCAGCGCACCAGCGAGGGCCCCGCGACTCCGGTCGCGGGGCCCTCGTGCGTCGTTCAGGACTGCGCGATCGTGAAGCGAGGACGACGATCGCCACGGGCGTGCCGACCACGGCGACCACCACGACCGCAAGGCTCCGTGGGATCGATCGGTTCCGAACACGTTGTGTAAGCGATCGATTGCTGGTGATACTTGTAAGCGATCGGTGACAGGGCTACGCTGTAACCGGACGATTACAGCGGAGGCGCACATGCGAGTCGACACTGCCCTTGCACTGGGCGATCTCGTGCACGAGCGCCGCACGCGTCTCGGTTGGTCCCAGGCTGAACTCGCCGAGCGGATGGGTGTCAGCCGCAGATGGGTCAACGAGTTCGAGGGCGGAAAGGGCACCGCGCAGCTCCGTCTGGCCTTCGATGCGCTGACCGTCCTCGGCCTGGTCCTCGAGGCGAACGAGCGTGACCGATGAGCGAGCTGCGCGCGTTCCTCGACGGCGTGCCGGTCGGCGCCTTCGAGATGAACGCCGGTGGGAACACCACCTTCACCTACGACGAGGCGTACCGGAACCTGCCCGACGCGACCCCGGTGTCGTTGTCGATGCGAACCGGCCGCGCCAGATGGAAGGCAAAGGCGGCCGGACCGTTCCTCGCGGGACTGCTTCCCGACAGCCCGGAGCGGCTGCGCGAACTCGCTTCGGAGCACCACGTCACCGAGAACCCGTTCCGGCTGCTTGAGCGCCTCGGCCGTGATGCCGCCGGTGCCGTGCAGCTGCTCCCTCCGGCGACGGACTCCTCGGACGCGGCGGTCCGGCGTGGTGCCGTGCACCGCCTGACGGACGACGACTTCGACGGCTTGGTCGACGCGCTCGCGCGCAACCCGGGATCGTGGGGCGGCACGAGGAACGCCGGACGGTGGTCGCTCGCCGGCGCGCAGAGCAAGGCCGCCCTGTTCCGCTTCGATGACGGGACCTGGGGTGTGCCGCAGGACTCGACCCCGACGACCCACATCATCAAGCCGGTCATCGCAACGATGCCTGACCACGACGTGAACGAGTACGTGTCGATGGAGGCCGCTCGGCTCCTCGGACTGCACGTCGCGGACCATGAGTTGCTTCGGACGTCGACCGGCGCCCGGGTGTTCGTCAGCGAGCGGTACGACCGGGTCCGTGACGAGGACGGGTCGTGGCGCCGACTCCACCAGGAGGACCTCTGCCAGGCGCTGTCGGTCTACCCATCCAGGAAGTACCAGGAAGAGGGTGGGCCATCGGCGAAGCAGATCGCGGTACTCCTCCGCGGAGCCATCGCGCAGCCCGACGAACGCCGTGACGCGCAACGGCGGTTCTTCGAGGCGCTGGTGCTGAACGTCGCGATGCTCGGCACGGATGCGCACGCGAAGAACTACTCGCTCCTCCTCGAAGGCTCCTCCGTCCGACTGGCGCCGCTGTACGACCTCGGCTCCCATGCTGCGTACCCGTCAGCTGACGGTTCGGCGCTGCGCGGCGCGATGTCCGTCGGCGACGAGTACCGCTTCGACGGGATAGGCGAAGAGCAGTTCCGTGACATCGGCAAGTCCCTGGAGATCGCCCCGGACGAGGCGACCGATCGCTACCGCAACCTCACCTCGAACGTCGCAGCGGCGTTCGCGCAGGCGGCGGCAGCGGTGGAGGAGCCGTTCGGTCGAACGCTCGCCGATGCGGTAGCACGGAACGCGATGCGCCGCGGTTGGTGAACTGAGGGGACATCGGCCAAGCGCTCGGTTCCGTTCGCGGCTACGCTCCACTCCACCGGGGCCAGGGGCGGCCCCACCAGGGGATCAGGGGCACACGATGACGGCACGACGACGCGCAACGGTCGGGATCACGATCGCACTCACAGTGATCGGCGTGCTCATCGCGCCCGTCACCGCGGCGGTGGCGGCTCCGGACGACGGCGCGCTCACCGTCATGCTCACCGACCCGGAGAAGCGGCCGCTCGCGATGGAGGGCGTGGTCGTCGACCTCCGCACCCCGGACGGCGGCACCGCTGACTCGGCGACGAGCGACCGCCGCGGCCGGATGACGTTCGACGCCGTCCCGGCAGGCACGTGGACGCTGCACGGTGAGCGCGAGGGCTCGTACGGCTTCGATGACGTGGTCCCGGCGGAGCGGACCGGCGTCGTGGTCAGCGCCGGTGGGCACGAGACCGTCGTGCTCGTGATGCGGCGGGGTGCCTCGATCGGCGGCACCGCCCACAACCCGTACGGCGCGGACCTGTCCGGCGCAGCGGTCGTCGTCCGTGGCTGGAACACCGGCACCGTGCGGCGGACCGTCACCTCGCCCGACGGTCACTACTGGGTGCACGGCCTGCCGAGCGACGACTACAGCGTGCAGGTCAACGCGCACGACGAGACGCTCGACTCGTGGCCGGCATTGCGCAACGAGTCGTGGGGCTTCCACCGTGATCCCGACTCCACCGCTGAGCGCTCGTACGTCCGGGTCGCGCACCAGGCCGGGGGTCGCACCGAGACGGTCGTGGACGGCATCGATGCGAGCTCGACCCGGGGCGTCACCCTGACCGGGATCCTCAACCCGCAGCTCGACACCGACTTCACCGGCGCCACCGTCCACGTCTACGGGGAGTCGATCGGCAGCACCTTCGACACGCACCTGAGCTACTGGTCGCCCGGTCGGGGCGGGACCTTCGGTGCGGTGCTGAGCCCCGGACGCTACAAGGTCGAGGTCGTCGGCTGGTCGCCGAGCCAACGGCGGTACGTGTCGTACTGGTACGGCGGTGAGGGCAACCGGCCCGTCGCGGACCGTGCGGCGTCGCACACGATCGTCATCCGCGACGAGAGCCGGTCGATCTCGTTCTGGAGCACCCGCTGACGGCCTCGTCGTCTGCTCAGAACTCGCGGGCGGCGACGTCGGGTCGGTGCGACGCCGCGAGGAGTCTGCGGAGCTGGTCCGCGCTGACGGGTGCGCCGGGGTCGGCGAGGTGGTCGCGTGCGAACCCTTCCGGATCGGCCGCGTAGATCGGCGTGTAGGCACCGGACTGTGGCTCGGAGCGCCACGACTCCGCCAGACTCCCGGAGTCGACGGTGTCGAACCCCAGGGCGTCCACGATCGACGAGACGGACGCCTTCGCCCCGGCGTCGTCCCCCGCGACCGCCAGTGCCGTGCGCGGCTCGGAGCCGGACAGCGTCGGGATGTGGTGGGCCACGATGTTGTTGAACGCCTTGACCAGCGCGACACCCGGTAGCAGCGACTGCTCGTACTCGGCGGTCGTGCTCGTCAGCGTGTCCAGCTCCTCGATCCGGCCGTCTCGGTAGGGGTAGTAGTTGCCCGTGGACAGCACCGTCCTGCCGGCCAGCGCGTCGAGCGGCAGGGCCCGGTAGGAAGCGAGTGGGACCGTCAGCACCGTGACGTCCCCGAACCGGGCGGCAGCTCGAGCGTCGCCAGCCTGCGCGCGGGGCCCGAGTTCGTGGACGAGGTCGGCGAGCGACTCCGGCCCGCGTGAGTTCGCGACGAGGACCTCGAGCCCGGCCGTGACGGCCCGTCTGGCGATCGCGCTCCCGATCGCTCCGCTGCCGATGATGCCGATGCGTGTCATGGTCGTGCTCCTTGCGTCGCTGGTTCGTGGTCGTCGGTGGGTGGGGCCGTCCAGCCGCTCCTGAGCAGCGCCGTGAGGGCGCCGGTGGTCGTGGCGTCCGCCATGGCAGCTCCTCGCACCCAGCTGATGGCCAATGCCGCGAGGAACAGATCGCGTGCGCGCACGTCGCGTCGGGCGCTGCCGTCCTCCTGCGCAGCGCGCAGGAACGAAGCGGTCGTCGTGACGAACCCCTCGCAGGTCATCGACAGCGGGGAAGAGTCGGTCATCGTCGCGGTGCGCAACGGGTCCGGCAGCCCGTCGAAGGCGCTGGCCCACTCGACGACTGCGTCGAGCCAGCCTGCCAGCGCGTCGGCGGTGGCCACCGACCCGGCGAGGAGCCGATCGCGTCGCGCGACGAGGGCGTCATCGCGGGCGGCGAGCAGGGTTGCCAGCAAGGACTCCCGGTTCGGGAAGTGCCGGTACAGGGTGCCGGCACCGACGCCGGCCTGCTTCGCGATCGCATCGAGCGAGCCGGAGACGCCGTGCGCCGAGAAGTGCTGCTCGGCGACGTCCAGGATGTGGTCCCGATTGCGCTGCGCGTCAGCTCGGGGAGCGCGGCCTGCTCGGGTGGTGGTCGCCATACGGGTTCAGTCCTCTCACCGGAGACTGTCTCCGGAACTCGCAAGAGGAGACTATCTCCATTTCGGCCGTCCGCCGAAGTGCGGACTGGCGCGGCCCCCGAACGAGGGTCAGGATGCTGACCAGTTGCACAACGCAACGGGTCAGGTGCTTCCCCCGACAGAGGAGTCGTCATGAAGAAGTCCATCGCAGCCGCGTTCGCCGCCGCGGCCGTCATCACCGCGGGTGTGTTCGCCGCGTCACCCGCCTCGGCACTGCCGGCCAGCACGAAGGTCGTCGGCGGCGAGAAGGCCCCCACCACCTCGTGGGCGGTCCAGCTCGAAGCGTCGGGCGGCTCCATCCCGTCGGGCTACGTCAGCAACTGCACCGGCGAGCAGATCAACGCCTCGTGGATCCTCACCGCCCGCCACTGCATCGACGGCATCGGCGCGATGAACGTCTACCACTCGAACTCCACGACCAACCGGGGCACGGCCGTCGCCGTCGACCGCGTCAGTGCCTCGCCTGCGGGCGACATCGCGCTCGTCCACCTGCGGACCGCCTACTCGCTGTCCACCTACGCGCCCCTCGACCTCACCGCGACCGCCAAGTCGAGCGGGACCGGCACCATCCAGGGCTACGGCCTGCGCGCGAACGCGACCCAGTCCGACGGGCTCTACCAGGCCACCGTCTCGCTCACCGGCGCGAGCACCGATGCCTACAGCGGTCGTGCGCAGCACCTCACGGGCGTGACCGGCGCCTCGAACCACGGTGACTCCGGCGGCCCGTTGCTCGTGAACGGCAAGGTCGTCGCCGTCTGCTCGACCGGTGACAGCGCCGACCCCGGCGCCGACACCAAGGCCGGCTCGAACTACGCCCTGCTGTCGCAGGCCTCGTCCTGGATCCGGACCACGGCCGGCGTCTGAACCACGTGACGGACGGGAGGCCCGTGGCGACGCCGCCACGGGCCTCCCGTCCGTCATCAGCCGTGTCCCAGGACCGCAGCGGCTGAACGCGCGTCCACGCGCGACGACGACAGTGGAACGCATGAGCCAGTACGACAAGCGCGACCCGAACACCCTCTACCCGGCACCGCCGTACCCGAAGCAGGAGCAGTCGCTGCCGGGTGCCGCGTGGAAGATGGACCCGAAGCCCGACCACGGCGAGGAGAGCTACGTCGGCCGGGAACGCCTCACCGGCTACCGCGGCATCATCACCGGCGCCGACTCCGGCATCGGTCGCGCCGCCGCCATCGCCCTGTCGCGTGAGGGTGCCGACCTGGTGCTGTCCTACCTGCCGGACGAGCAGGAGGACGCCGAACAGGTCCGCGACCTGCTCGAGTCCGAGGGGCGTCGCGCCGTGCTCTTCCCCGGGGACATCTCCGACGAGCAGTACTGCACGGACCTGGTGCAGAAGGGCGTCGACGAGTTCGGCGGGCTCGACACCCTCGTCATGGTCGCCGGCCGCATGGACAGCAACGAGGACATCCTGACCCTCGACACGTCGATGTTCGACTCGACGTTCAAGACCAACATCTACTCGCTGTTCTGGCTGACCAAGGCAGCGGTGCCGCACCTCGAGCCGGGCTCCACCATCGTGACGACCGGTTCGATCCAGGCGTCGACGCCCTCGGCCGACAAGATCGACTACGCCGTGTCGAAGGGTGCGATCAAGCTCTTCACCGAGGCCGTCGCCCAGCAGCTCGCACCGAAGGGCATCCGTGTGAACTCCGTCGCCCCCGGACCGGTCTGGACGCCGCTGCAGCCGGGATCCGACGACGCCGAGACCGTGTCGCACTTCGGAGAGACCTCGCCGTTCGGCCGCCCCGGACAGCCGGCCGAGCTCGGTGCCGCGTACGTGCACCTGGTGAGCCCGGAGTCGAGCTACCAGTCAGGGTCGACGATCACGATCGCCGGCGGAACGCCCGCGTTCTGATCGGCGTCGTGACAGACGAAGGAGACCACGTGTCAGGAGTGACGCACACCGTGCTGGTCGAGTGGGACGGAGCGGGCCGGTCGTCCGAGGCCGACGCCCTGTCGCGCGAGCACCTGCCGCTGATCGACGGTGTCGAGTCCGTGCAGTCGGGGACGAGCGTGAGTACCGAGGGGCTGGAGGGCGGGTTCCAGTGGATGCTCGTGGTCCGGTTCCGCGATCGGGCGGCGCTCGCCGGGTACCTGCCGCACCCGGAGCACCAGCCGGTGGCGGAGTTCATCGGCGGGGCGAGTGCCCGGGTCGTGGTGTTCGACGTCGAGGACGCGGCGTAGCCGGCAGCGCCTTCGTCCGGACTGGATCGGGGGTGCCGACGCCTTGCGCTGACCGGTACGATGGAAGCACGACGGGCCGGCTACCGGAACGTCGCCAGCCGAAGGCCCCGCTCGCGGGGCCTTCGTTCTTCCACCAGCTCTGCGTCAGGGACGCCACGTGTGATCGTGCGTGAGCACCGCTTCGACCTGGCGCCACTGTCGAGCGAGAGTCGCGGGCCATCTCGCCCGCAGTGCCTGACGAGGGATCAGCGCCGATCGACCGCGCTGACGACCATGCCGGTGCACACGAACAGGACGCCGCCGATGAACGCCGATGCCCCGGCGACGGCACCTTGGACACCGCCGAGGCTCAGCGCCGCGATCGCACCCATTGCGGCCAGGGGCACGCCGACCAGGTAGGCGACGAGCGCGGTTTCGGGGATGAGCTTCTTCGTCGCCACGTCAGTGCTGCTTCCGACGGCGGGAGGCCTGCAGTGCGATGACCGCTGCACCGGTGACGGCGAGGCCGCCGGCCCAGGGGAGCAGGTGCATCGCGTCCGACCCCGTGTAGGCGAGCTCGCCCGTGGTCACGGTCGGAGTGGCGACCGTGCCCGTGGGGGAGACGGCCAGAGCCGCGGTGGGCTGGACGTCGACCGTGAAGGCGGTCGCGAACCCGCTCGAGGCGACCTCGAGGGAGTGCGTCGACGCCTCGGGGAACGTGACGTCGGTCGCGACCCACGGATCGCGGCTCGGCGTGATGACGTCGGAAGCGTGATCCGAGGTCACCGTGAACGACACCGGGTAGCCGTCGGCGTCGTCGACCTCGTTGCCGAAGCGGTCGACCAGGTGGCCGCTGACGAGCAGGGTCCCGCCCTGGTCGATGGTGGGCTGGCCGCCCTCGAACCCGACCCCGAACCCGATGTACCCACCGTCGGGCTGACGGGTGGTCTCGTTCTCGAACGTCCAGACGGTGCCGTCGCGTTCGATGACCCAGCTGGTGGAGTGCGCGGTGAGGAAGGTGTCCTTGTCCTCGGCGGTGACCTCCACGCCGAGCGGTGCGGCGGCGTCGATCGTGATGTTGACGTACTGCGAGGCGGTCGTGGTGCCGCTCGTCGCCACGATGCGGAACGCGTAGGTGCCGGAGTAGCGGGGCTTCCCGGAGAGCGCGCCGGTGGCGTGGTCCAGGGACAGGCCGTACGGCAGGTACCCGGACTCGTCACCGTCGTCCTCGCTCGCGTACGGATCGTCGAGCGAGTAGTAGGCGGCCGAGTACGTCGGTGCGGGGAAGCCCTCTGCGGCGAACGTGTGGGTGAAACGCTCACCGGCGACCGCGGAGAACGTGATCGGGTCGTCTTCGGTCGAGGCCTCCGGGAAGGCCGCCTCCTGCGTGACGACGGCCGTCGTGGTCGTCGCGGACTCGTCGGTGTCGCTGGTGATCGTGACGCTGATGGTCTTGCCGGCGTCCGCGGCAGCGACGACGTACGAGTCGGCGGTGACCGGCAAGGACGTGTCACCGCTGGTCCACGCGTAGGCCAGGTCGCCGGTGAAGTCGTGCCCGGTCGCCGTCAGGGTGCTGCCGACGGTCGCGTCCCCGGTGATCGTCACGGTCGGCGACGCTGCCGGTTCGGCTGCGACGGGCGCGGTGGGATCGGGAGTCGCAGTCGCGGCCGGCGTGCTGACCGGCAGGGACGGTTCCGCGGTGGGATCAGCTGTCGCCTCGGCCGTCGGCGCGGACGTCGACCCGGGAACCGGCGGAGCCGACTCGTCAGCGCCGTCAGCCGTGCTGTCAGTGCCCTGCGCCGGGGACGCGGTCGCGGTGCTCGTCGGCGCGACGGGCTGCTCGTCGGCGAAGGCGGTCGTGGCCGTCAACGCGCCGAAGCCGGTGCTCAGGCCGATGACGGCGATGGTCGCGCCGATCGTGCAGGCGCGTCGAAGTGTTGCAGTGCTGTGCTGCACGGGTGGTCCCCTCGGGTGTGCAGTCCGGCAGGAGACCGGACGTCTGAGATCGCCGGAAGCCGGCGCTCTCGGATCGTAGCCAACCTCGGAACGGGCTGAGGGCCACGTCGCGAGCATCCCCCACGAATTGGGGGCGAGTGCTCACTCCACCAACGACTGCGTCCCCAGCACGATCGCCAGCGCCAACCGCTCGGCGTCCACCGACCCCGGCACCGCCGTGTACGCCAGGATCCGCAGGTCCTCCGGCCCGACGACCAGGGTGTCGCAGTCGAGCGTGATGAGCCCGACGTCGGGGTGGTCGATCACCTTGCGGCGGGCCGTCTCGCCCAGGGTCGTCGCACCCGAGTCCCACAGTTCGACGAACCGCGGGCTCGCCGCCCGCAGGTCCCGCACGAGCTGCTGCAACTGCCGGTCGAGCGGGTAGCGAGCCGCGGTCATCCGGAGTCCGGCGACCAGGTTCTCCTCGAACGCCGCCTGTTCCGCGGGCGTGTGCACGGCGCGGCTGCCGGCACCGACCAGGTGCCGCCAGGCGGTGTTCCGTTCGTTCCCGCGCATCCCGCCGATCGGCCCCATCAAGGCTTCGTGCGGAGCGTTGGTCACGAGCAGGTTCCCGGCGGCGTCGAGCACCGCGACCGGGGTGTCCGCCAGCCGGTCGAGCAGCCGCTGCACGCTCGGCGGGATCCGCGACGGCACGACCTCCGCACCGGGGGTCGCGTGCCCGGCGAGCCCGTACAGCAGCTCTCGTTCGGCGTCCGAGACCCGGAGGGCACGCGTCAGCGCCTCGACCACCTGGGCGGACGGCGACGTCGCGCGACCCTGCTCCAGGCGGGTCAGGTAGTCGGCGGAGATCCCCGCGAGGCCCGCGAGTTCCTCGCGCCGCAGCCCGGCCGCCCGACGTCGTGGCCCGACGGTCATGCCGGCGGCCGCGGGTGTGACGTGGTCGCGGAGCCGTCGCAGGGTGTGCCCGAAGTCCGTGTCCGCCATGCCCCCAGTCTGCGCGCACGTCGCGGCCGCGTCCTGGCCCCACCAGTCCTACGACAACCGGGCGACTCCCTGCCGACCGCGTCGAGCGTGACGCTGGACCCATGACAACGACACTCATCACCGGCGCCACCCGTGGCCTCGGCAAGGAAACCGCCCGCCAGCTCGTCGCAGCCGGCCACACCGTCTGGATCGGCGCTCGCGACGCCGACCAGGGAGCGGCCGTCGCCGCCGAGATCGGCGCCCGCTCCGTGCAGCTCGACGTCCGCGACGACGACTCGGTCGCCGCAGCCTTCGCGCACATCGACGCGAACGGCGGCCTGGACGTCCTGGTCAACAACGCCGGCATCGCGATGTGGGGGCTGAACGGTCCGGACGCGCTCGCCGTGTTCGACACGAACGCCGTCGGCATCGTCCGCACGACCGAGGCCGCGTTGCCGATCCTGCGCCGATCGGCCAGCCCCCTCGTCGTCAACGTCGGGAGCGCGCTCGGCTCGTTCACGGCGGTCCACGACCCGGACAGTGCGGCGTCGACCGTGCAGGCCGCGGTCTACGGCGCGAGCAAGTCGGCCGTCTCGATGCTCACGGTGCAGTACGCCCGCATCGCACCCGAGGTGCGCTTCGTGGTGCTCGAGCCCGGCTACACGGCGACCGAGCTCGGTGGGGTGCCGAACCCGCACGGTCGCCCCGTCGCGGTGAGCGCGGCGACCGTCGCGGCCGCCGCGAGCGTGGGCCCGGAGGGCCCGACCGGCGTGTTCCTGGAGGACGGCCAGCCGCTCGGGTGGTGACGACAGAGCGGACGAGCGCGCCCCGCTCAGCGGCGACGCGAAGCGTTGTGCGGGGCGCGCCGACCGAGCCTGCGAGGGAGGGGCTGCGCAGCCACGGGCCTCCCGTCCGCCGTGCGGTCGCGTCTACAGCAGCTGACGCGCGTTGGTCGACGCGAGGTCCAGCAGCTCGTCGCCGCGACCGGACAGCACCGTGCGGATGGCGTAGAGCGTGAAGCCCTTCGCCTGCTCGAGCGTGACCGCCGGGGGCATCGACAGCTCCTGCCGGTTCGCGCGCACCGAGACGAGCGCGGGGCCGTCGTGCGCGAGCGCGGCGGCCATCGCGTCCTCGAAGTCGTCGGACACGTCGACCTTGAAGCCCTTGATGCCGATCGCCTCGGCGACCGCGGCGAAGTCCGGGTTCTGCAGCTCGGTGCCGTAGTTCACGAACCCGGCGGCCTTCATCTCGAGCTCGACGAAGTTCAGCGACGAGTTGTCGAACACGACGATCTTCACGGGCAACTTGTTCTGCACGATCGTGATGAGCTCGCCGAGCAGCATCGTCAGCCCGCCGTCACCCGCGAGGGCGATCACCTGGCGGTCCGGGAACGCCGTCTGCGCACCGATCGCCTGCGGGACCGCGTTCGCCATCGTGCCGTGCACGAACGAGCCGATCAGGCGACGCTTGCCGTTCATCGTCAGGTAGCGCGACGCCCACACCACGGGGGAGCCGACGTCCGGGATGAACACGGCGTCCTGCGCGGCGATCCGGTCGAGCACCCGCGCGACGTACTGCGGGTGCAGCGGCTTCTTCCGGCCAGCGGGGACGGCCAGGTCGTCGAGCTTCTCGCGGGTCTTCCGGTAGCGCTTCAGCGATTCCTCGAGGTGCTTCGTCGGGTGCGAACCGGTGAGCAGCGGGATGAGGGCGAGCGCGGTGTCCTTGACGGTGCCGACCAGGCCGATGTCGACGGGGTGCCGCCGGCCGAGCTGCGACCCGCGGATGTCGACCTGCACGTGCTTCGCCTTGGCGGGGAAGAACTGCTGGTACGGGAAGTCGGTGCCGAGCATGAGCACGACGTCGGCGTCCTCCATCGCCCGGTACCCGGACGCGAAGCCGAGCAGGCCCGTCATGCCGACGTCGTAGGGGTTGTCCCACTCGATGTGCTCCTTGCCGCGCAGGGCATGCACGATCGGGGCCTGCAGCCGTTCGGCCAGCGCGATGACCTCGTCGTGCGCCCCGGCGACACCGGCACCGGCCAGGATCGTGACCTTGTCGGCACCGTTCAGCAGCTCGGCGGTGCGGAGCAGCTCGGCCTCGCTCGGCACGATGCGCGGCGTCGTGCGCTCGATGCGGGTGGTGCGGTCGTCCTTCGCCTCGGCGAGCAGGACGTCGCCGGGGATCACGAGCACCGCGACCCCGCGCTTCTCGACGGCCTCGCGCATCGCGATCTCGAGCAGGCGGGGCATCTGCGTCGGGTCGGCGACGTACTCGACGTAGACCGAGCACTCGCGGAACAGCTCCTGCGGGTGGGTCTCCTGGAAGTAGCCGGAGCCGATCTCGGCGGTGGGGATGTGCGCGGCGATCGCGAGGACCGGGACGCGCGACCGGTTGGCGTCGAACAGGCCGTTGATCAGGTGCAGGTTGCCCGGGCCGCAGCTGCCGGCGCAGACCGCGAGCTCGCCGGTCAGTTCGGCCTCGGCGCTCGCGGCGAACGCAGCGGCCTCCTCGTGGCGGACGTGCTCCCACCGGATCGTGCCGTCCTTTCGCAGGGCGTCGGTGAAGCCGTTGAGGGAGTCCCCCGGCAGGCCGTAGACGCGGGCGACGTCGTTCTTGCGGAGGGTGGCGACGATGTTCTCGGCAACGGTTGGCATGCCTCCTGTCTACTCGCGGGCGGCTGCGCTGAGTGCTTTCAGAGGCTCGCCGGACCCGTGGTCGGAGTCCGGGCTGGGACGATGGTCGGATGACCGACGCGCCGCTGCTCCGCCCCCGCCGACCGGAGTCCGACGGCACCGGGATCCTCGAGCCGTCGCCCTACCCGCTCGTCTCCGTCGCGATCGCGGTCATCGCCGTGGTCGTCATCACGCTCGTCGGGTTCGCCCTCGGCACGGTCGACCTCGGACTGTCGAAGGCCCTGAACGCCCTGCACACCGGCGCGATCGGGGCGTTCACCACGGCGGTCTACCACGTCATCAGTCCTGGGCCGGCGATCGGGATCACCGTCGTCGTCGTGGCCGTGATCTGGTGGCGCACCCGGAGTCTCCGTCCGGCCCTGGCCTTCGGCGGCACGATCGCCATCACGTGGGTGCCGTCCGCGGTCGTGAAGGAGATCGTCCACCGCGCCAGGCCCGACGTCGCCGTGCTGCCGCACCCGTTCCCGGTGCAGCCCGACCCCGGGTACCCGAGCGGGCACACCGTCTACATCACGGCGTTCGTGATCGCGTTGATCTGGGTGCTGCGCGAGACCCGGTGGCACCGACTCGCACTGACGCTCGGGGTCGTCGCGATCGTGGTGGTGTTCATCTCGGTGTCGATCGACGCGGTGCACTACCCGACCGACGCGGTGGCCTCGATCCTGTGGGCGCTCGCCGTGGCCCCGGGGGTGCGGGTGGTGTGGGTCGACTGGCTCATGCCGCGGATCCCGTTCCTGCGGGGTCGGTAGTCGACGGGGCTGCCGACCCGGAACGACGTCCTGGTTGTCGTGCGACGTCGATGATGTCGTTCCGAGTCGGCCCCGACCGAGTCGGCGCCGACCGGGTCAGGCCAGGCGGGTGCGGCCCCGGGCGACGAGCAGCGCCACGACGGCCACCACGGCGGACGCGAGCATCACGATCGCCAGCGGTGCCGCCGTCACCGAGCCGCCGATGCTGACGAGCGGGGACACCAGCGCCGCGAGCCCGAACTGCAGCGCACCGAGCACTGCCGACGCGCTGCCGGCAGCGGCGGGGACCGCACCGAGCGCCAGCGCCGTGGCGTTGCCGAGCACCAGGCCGAGCGAGCCGACCGCGGTGAACAGCGGGACCGCGAGCCAGAACACGGGTGCCGCGAAGACGACGAGCAGCGCGAACGCGACCGTCGACGCGAACACCAGGGCGATGCCGAGCGACAGCACGCCGGTGACCGAGCGCGTCTCGGTGAGCTTGGCGGACACGATGCTCACACCCATCAGGGCCAGCGCGTTCAGCCCGAACGCCAGGCCGTAGCCGACGGTGCCGAGCCCGATCATGTCCTGGTACAGGAACGGCGAGGCGGAGATGTAGGCCATCATCACGGCGAACGCGAAGCCGAACACGGCGATGTAGCCGAGGAAGGTGCGGGAGCGCAGCGCGCGGAGCGGCGAACCGGTGCCCTTCCGCTCCTCGCGCAGCACATCGCGGTGCGCCTTCAGGTGGGTCTCACGGATGACGGCGAGCACCGCGACGAGCATGACCACGGACAGACCGAGGACGATCGACAGCAGGCCGCGCCAGCCGATCGGACCGGTGAGCAGGCCACCGAGCAGCGGAGCGACGACGGGGGCGACCCCGCCGACGATCATCATGAGCGAGAACGCGCGGGCTGCGGGCTTGCCGGTCGCCAGGTCGGAGATGACCGCACGGCTGATCACCATGCCGGCCGCACCGCCCAGGCCCTGCAGGAGTCGGGCCGCGATGAGCACGCCGATGTTCGGTGCGAACACGGCGGCGACGCTCGCGAGGACGCACAGTGCCGCGCCGGCGATGAGCGGCGGCACGCGGCCGAACCGGTCGGACAGCGGGCCGAAGACGAGCTGGCCGGCCGTGACACCGACCAGGAACGCGGTCAGCGTGAGCTGCACGGTGGTGGCGCTCGCACCGAGTTCGGTGGTCATCTGCGGGAACGCCGGCAGGTACAGATCGGTGGCGAAGGGGGCGACGGCGCTGAGCAGGCCGAGCACCAGCAGCAGCGGTGTCGTGATGCCCTGCTGCCTGGTCGTGGGTGTCGCGACGTGCGCGCGGATGGTTCCGGTGTCCGTGGTCATTGTTATGAAAGCATAACTCATTGCCGATCCTCGGTACAGTACGGACATGCACTCCGCCGTGTCCGACCACGTCCTCGCCGACCTCGCCGACGTCGTGCTGCGGATCTCGCGGGAGATCGACCCGCACGGTGCCGGGGCGCTCGAGATCGTGCCGCTCACCGGGACCGAGGCGCTCGTGATGCGCTGGGTCGACCGCAACCCTGGCACCTCGCCGAGCGCGACGGCCGAGGCGACGGCACTCAAGCGCAGCAACCTCAGCGTCGCGCTGCGGTCCCTGGTGGAGAAGGGGATGGTCGAACGTCGGCAGGACCCGGACGATGCGCGGACCGTGCAGCTGCACTCGACCGACGTGGCGCGGGAGAGCATCGGACGCCTCCGCGCGCACTGGGCCGGCAAGCTCCG
The DNA here is from genome assembly GCF_044748425.1 of Curtobacterium sp. NPDC089991. Classification (NCBI taxonomy): domain Bacteria; kingdom Bacillati; phylum Actinomycetota; class Actinomycetes; order Micrococcales; family Microbacteriaceae; genus Curtobacterium; species Curtobacterium sp. NPDC089991. Next base: position 81,883 of record NZ_JBIVGB010000006.1, on the reverse strand, counting down.
CGCCGCGCTCGGCGACGACGACGCCGGGTTGCCCGAGGCCCTGGCGTTGCTCGACCGGATCGACGAGGGGCTGCGCGGGGTCTAGCCCTGCGGGGCGTCGTCCTCGATCGGCAGCAGCCGCCGAGCGCCGTGGCCTTCGTCGCCGAGCGTGTCGCCCGGGTTCACGACCGAGCACGCCCCGAGCGAGACGCAGCCGCACCCGATGCACTGCGTCATCTCCTGCTGCAGCCGCTCGAGTTCGAGCTGGCGTGCCCGCAGCCGTGCGCGCCACCGTTCGTTCAGTCGGTTCCAGTCGCGCAGGGACGGCATCCGGTCGGCCGGCAGCGTGCCGAACTGCTCGGCGACCTCGCTGAGCGGGATGCCGAGGCGCTTCGCCACCTGGATGATCGCGATCCGCCGTTCGACGTGTCGCGGGTACATCCGGGTGCCGCCGTCGGTGCGCTCGGGCCGGATCAGGCCCTTGCGCTCGTAGAAGTGCAGGGCCGACGCGGCGACGCCGGTGCGTCGGACGATCTCGCCGATCGGGAGGAGGTCGGTCGGGCGGGGCGGCTGGATCTCGACCATGGTCGAGATCCTACGGTGGATCTCGACGCGACGAACGGGCGGACGGGAGGCCCGTGGCGGGCCCGCCACGGGCCTCCCGCCCGCCCGTCGGTCGCGTCTACCGCTGCTGGAACGACTCCCAGAGCAGGAACGCGGTGAACAGGACGAACGGCGTGCACGCCAGCACGTTGAGCCAGCGGTGCTCGACGACCACCGCGACGAACTCGCGCAGGAACGCACTCGGCACGTAGTACGGCGCCGTCGGCGAGCCGACCACCTGCGCCGGCAGGTCGAGCCGGCGGGCCAGGGTGGCGGCGCGGAGCACGTGGTAGTCGTTCGTGACCACGACGACCTGACCGTCGCGCCCGGCCTCGGCCTGCACGGCGCGCGAGAGCCGCAGGTTCTCGCGGGTGTTGCGGGACTCGGTCTCGGGCCGGACGTCGTCGGGGTCCGCCCCGTTCGCCAGGAGGTACTCCGCCATCGCGGTGCCCTCGGCGCGCGGTTCGTCGTCGCCCTGCCCGCCGGAGGGGATCAGCAGCGGCCGACGCCCGGCGGCTCGTTCGGCGCGGTACACGACGAGTGCGCGGTCGAGGCGGCTGCGGAGCAGGGGCGGCACCTCACCGCGGATCAGCCCGGAACCGAGGACGACGATCGTGTCCGGCACGGTGCCGTGACGCATCCGGCCGTAGACGACGGAGTACACGGCGAACGCGACGAGGGACGCGGCGAAGTACCCGCAGACGAACACCATCAGCACGGCGACCGCGATCCGGGCGCCGTCCCAGAGCGTGAACCCCTCGCCGCTCGCGGACACGAACAGCGCGATCGCCACCGCCGGCAGCACGAACACCAGCACCCCCGCGACCAACGACAGGGTGTTGCCGAGACTGCGCCCCTCGGAGCGGAGCATCCGGAACCCGTTCGCGATCAGGGCCACACCGAGGACGACCACCGCGAGCGGGACGAGCAGCAGCACGGTGCCGACGACCAGGCTGAACCCGGGGACCACGAGCGTCAGCGCGGTCACGGCCGTCGCGAGCGCGAAGAACGCGGCCGCCGTCAGGAACACCCCGTTCCGGAGCATCCGCGGGTCACGCCGCCTGCTCGCGACGTACAGCAGCAGGAAGACCAGCGCGAAGCAGGCCGGCACCCCCACGGAGGTCATCGGTCGGCCGAACGGAGCGCGGTCATGCGCTCCACGCTACCGGTCGTGGATCAGGCGACCGCCCGGCGGATCAGGTCGGCGACGGTCGCCTCGTCCGCCTCGGAGAACTCCGGCGTGATCGCCCACGACGTCGGCCAGAACGTCCCGTCGTCGAGCGCGGCAGAGTCCTGGAACCCGAGCGTCGCGTAGCGGGCCTTGAACTTCGCGGCGTCCTGGAAGAAGAACGCCGCCTTGCCGTCCTGGTAGTAGGCGGGCATTCCGTACCAGAGCTTCGGCGCGAGGTCGGGCGCGACCTCGAGCGCGATCCGGTGGATGCGTTCCGCGAGCCCGCGGTCCGGCTGGGGCATCTCGGCGATCTTCGCCTCGACCGCGGCGGCGTCCGCTGCCGCCTTCTCCGCCTTGGTGCCCTTCGTGCCGCGGGTGCGTTTGACCTCAGCGGCGTGCTCCTGCATCGCCGCGCGTTCCTCGTCGGTGAAGGTGCCCTCGGTCTTCGTCGTCCGTGCCATGGTGGTGCCCTTCCGTGTCGGTGCGTCGATCATGCACCCGATCGCGCTCGTCGCGCTCGTCGCGCTCGTCCGATCGCGCTCGTTGCGCTCGTTGCGCTCGTCCGATGGCGCTGGTGGCAGGCTCGGACCATGACCTACATCGCCAGCGACGACCGCTACGACTCGATGACGTACCGCCGCACCGGCCGCTCGGGCCTCGACCTGCCGCTGCTCTCCCTGGGGTACTGGCACAACTTCGGAGACGACGTGCCGTTCGAGACGCAGCGCGCGATCAGCCGTCGGGCCTTCGACCTCGGCATCACCCACCACGACCTCGCGAACAACTACGGCCCGCCGTACGGAGCCGCCGAGGTGAACTTCGGGCGCCTGATGCGTGAGGACTTCCGGCCGTACCGCGACGAGATGGTCGTGTCGACCAAGGCCGGGTGGGACATGTGGCCGGGTCCGTACGGCCAGGGCGGCGGTTCGCGGAAGTACGTGCTCGCCTCGCTCGACCAGTCCCTGCAGCGGACGGGTCTCGACTACGTCGACGTCTTCTACTCGCACCGACTCGACGCCTCGACCCCGCTCGAGGAGACGATGGGCGCGCTGCACACCGCGGTCCAGCAGGGCAAGGCGCTCTACGTTGGCATCTCGTCGTACGACGCGGAACGCAGCCGACAGGCCGCCGCGATCCTGCGCGACCTCGGTACCCCGCTCCTCATCCACCAGCCGTCGTACTCGATGCTCAACCGCTGGATCGAGACCGAGGGGCTGCTCGACGCCGCCGGCGAGCTCGGCTTCGGCGTGATCGGGTTCACTGCGCTCGCGCAGGGCCTGCTCACCGGCAAGTACCTGGACGGGGTGCCGTCTGATTCCCGAGCCGCCGCCGGCAAGTCGCTCGACGCGTCGAGCATCACCTCGGAGGTCGTCGGGCACCTCCGGGCGCTGAACGACGTCGCCGCGGCTCGTGGACAGTCCCTGGCGCAGCTCGCCCTGGCCTGGGCGCTCCGTGACGAGCGGGTGACCTCGCTCGTGATCGGGGCGTCGAAGGTGTCGCAGCTCGAGGACAACGTCGCGGCGCTGGCGAACACGTCGTTCACCGACGAGGAGCTCCGCACCATCGACGAGCACTCCGTCGGCATCACCGACGTCGACCTGTGGGCGGGAGCGCGTGCCGGCGAGGTCTCCTGACCGCGGACCTACGAGCGGTTCGGTCCGGCGCCCACCGGGGTGCGACCGCGGAGTCGCTCGCGGCTGAGCGCCGGCAGCGCGAACCCGGTGTCCCGCTCGAGCACGTGGGTGCCCGGCGCGACGATCGCGTCGATCGCGTCGAGCAGCCCGTCGTCGAGGACGATCTCGGAGGCCTGCACGTAGGCGTCGACGTGCGACACGGTGCGCGGCCCGATCACCACCGAGGACACGTCCGGGTGGGTCAGGGCGAAGGCGACCGCGAGCTCCGACACCGTGAAGCCGGAGTCGTCGGCCAGGCGTCCGAGCCGGTCGGCCACCTCGAGCTTCCGACGGTTCCGCGGGGCGCCGATGTCGTACGCGTCCGGGTGCTCGTCGACGTGCGGTGAGCGTGGTTGGACGGTGCCGTTGCGGTAGGTGCCCGCGAGCCAGCCGCCGGCGAGGGGTGCTCCGGCCAAGACCCCGAGACCGAAGCGGCGGGCGACCGGGAACACCGTGCGCTCCGCCGTGCGGGTGAGGATCGAGTAGGGCACGTGCGTCGCGGTGGCGCTCTTCGACCCGGACCGGAGCCACTGCGCCTCGACGAGCTCCTCGGCCGGGAACCCGGGGAGGCCGAACGCGCGGATCTTGCCCTGTGCGACCAGGTCGGCGAGGGCGTCGAGCGTCTCGTCGAGCGACGTCGCCGGGTCCGGCAGTGCCGGCTGGTACAGGTCGATGACGTCGGTGCCGAGTCGCTGCAGGCTCCGCTCCACGGCACGGAACATCCACCGCCGCCCGTTGCCCCGGTGCGCCGGGTCCTGGTCGACCGGGGCTCCGAACCGCACCGACAGGAACACGTCCTCGCGCCGTCCGGCGATCGCCGCGCCCACAGCGGTCTCGGCCAGGCCCGCGCCGTCGGCGTCCGAGACGTCGACCGACGTCACGCCGCGGGTGAGTGCCTCGAGCACGAGGGTCACACCGGCCGACGGGTCGTGGGCCGCGACGCCGGCGACGGCACGCGTCCCCAGCGTCAGCGAGCTGACGGGCGCCCCCGTGCGCCCCATGCGTCGCTGTTCCATGCGCGCCACGATATGGGCCGTGCGGGCCGCAGGACGGTCCGGTGACGAAGCATTACCCCTGGCCCCGACCGGAACGGTTGGTACGATGGGCGCAGTTCTGAAACACGCAGTGTGTATCTACCGGCCGCCGGCTCCCCGGCGGACAACGGCGGCACCCGATGGGTCCGCCCCCACCGAACCGGGCCGGGCCGAGAAGGCACACCCCCATGCTCCACACCAGTCCCACCCCGTCTGCGCCCGCCCCGGAGCGCACGGACACCGCGACCGCCGGAGACGCCTCGCTCGTCTCCCTCGCCGGACGCTGGTACTTCCCGGTGGCGTTCATCGCCCGCCTGCCGTTCGCCATGATGGTCGTCGGGGTCCTCACCCTCGTCGTGGCCGCGCGTGACTCCGTCGCCCTCGGTGGCGTCAACTCCGCCTCGGTCGGCATCGGTGCGGCGGTGTTCGGACCGATGGTCGGCGCCGCCGCGGACCGGTTCGGCCAGCGTGCCGTGCTCGTCCCCGTCGGCCTCGCCAACGCGGCGCTGCTCGGCGCGTTCCCCTTCGTCGTCAGCGGCAGCGCGCCGGACCTCGCCGTGCTCGCGATGGCGTTCTGCATCGGGGCGTCCGCGCCCCAGGTCGCGCCGATGTCCCGGACCCGGCTCGTCGCCATCATCGCGCAGCGCATGCGACCGGCCCGCCGCGAGAAGACCCTCAGCGGCACGATGGCGTACGAGTCCGCCGCCGACGAGACCGTCTTCATCATCGGCCCGTTCCTGGTCGGCATCCTCGCCAGCGCGATCGCACCGTGGGTCGCCGTGGCGGGCGCCTCGGCCCTGACCTTCGTGTTCGTGACCGCCTTCGCGCTGCACCCCACGGGCAAGCTCGTGCTCGGGCAGCACGAGGAACTGACCCAGGCCCCGGCGCGCCAGCTCCTGCGTCCGCGGCTCGTCGTCGTGGTCGTCGGGATCCTCGGCATCGGCCTGTTCTTCGGCTCGTCGCTGACGTCGCTGACGGCGTTCATGGAGACCCACGGCGAGGCGTCCCAGGCCGGCCTGCTCTACGGCCTGATGGGCATCGGTTCGGCCGGACTCGCGCTCGGGTCCGCAGCGTTCCCGCGGTCGTTCGGCCTCGGCTGGCGCTGGCTCGTGTTCGGTGTCGTCCTGCTCGGCGGCGCGATCGCGTTCTCGCAGGCCGACTCCGTCGTGGCGGTCGGCATCGTCCTGGCGATCATGGGCGTCGGCATCGGCCCGACCCTCGTCGCCCAGTACAGCCTCGGTTCGGACCGTTCACCGGTCGGCCGGTCCGCGACCACGATGACGATCCTCGGATCCGCCGTGATCGTCGGGCAGTCGATCGCCTCCGCCATCACCGGCGACCTGGCCGAGCAGCACGGAACGTCCGTCGCGATGGTGCTCCCCGCGGCCTCGGCAGCGGTCGTCGTGCTCGCGGCCGTCGTCAACCTGCTGCTGCGGCGCCGTACCGCCGCCTGACGATCAGGACTCGGTGTCGTCGACCAACAGGTCCTCGTGCCGGTAGTCGTCGGCACGCAGCCCGGCGCGGGCGATCATGTGCGTCGAGACGGGCACCAGGAACAGCTGGAACACCATGATGGGCAGGACGACCCAGAACGCCGTCCAGGTCCCCACCGCGACGACGATCGCGGCCAGGGCGAACGCGAGTCCGAGCACCTGCGGCTTCGCCATGGCGTGCAGGCGGACGAGCGGGTCCGGGAAGCGCACGATGCCGACCCCGGCGCCGAGGGACAGCAGCGAGCCGATGAGCAGCAGGGCGAGCGCGATCCACGCCCGCACGCCGGCGCCGTCGAGGAACGCCTGGATCATCTCGGTCACGACTGCTCCTCTGCTTCGGCGGCGTGCTCGGGGGTGGTGACGCTCAGGCCTTCGTCCGACGGGTCCGACGACGGCGTGACCGCTCGGGCCACGGCGACGGTGGCGAACACGCTCGTCGCCGCGATCACCACGAGCACGGGGATCCCGGTCAGGTCGCGCCGGACCACCATCGACGCCGCGATCACCACGAGCACGGTCGTCAGGACCATGTCCGATCCGATCATCCGGTCGAGGATCGTCGGGCCGCGCACGATCCGGAACACCGCGAGCGCGAGGGTGGCGCCGAGCAGGGCCAGGACCAGGGCGATGCCGATCCCCATGACGACGACGGCGGCGCTCATCGGGTGACCTCCGGCAGCGGTTCGGACAGTTCGGAGACGTCCTGCTTCGAACCGAGGGCACGGATGACCATGGCCTCGATGCCGAGGGCCTCGCGACGGGCGGCCTCGACCTGCTCGACCCGCTCGGTGTCGAGCACGTGCAGCAGCAGGCGCCGGCGGCGGAGGTCGACGTCGGCGACGTACGAGCCGGGCACCAGCGAGATCGCGAGGGTCGCCAGCGTGAAGGTCATCTCGGCGGTGGAGTGCAGCTGCACGAGCGTGATGGAGCTGCGGCGGACGCCCCGCGGGCGGAACGCGACCCAGGCGACCCGGAACGACGCCGTGATGACGAGTCCGGACCACACCACGAGGAACCGGACGGCGTGCACGATCGAGAACCGGGCCGACAGCGGGACCGGCGGGAGCGGCAGCGCCTGGGTGACCAGGAGCGCCACCACGATGCCGCAGAGCAGGGTCAGTGGCGTCCACGAGCCCCAGAGCAGGGCCCACAGGACGGTCAGTCCGGCGACGAGCGGGACGTCGTACCGCCACGCCACCGCGATGCGGCGGGCGTTCGCGACGTGTCGGGTGTCGGTGTTCACCGGTCACCTCCGAGGACGGCCTGCACGTACCGGTCCGGCGACTCGAGCGACTCCGCTGCGCGGCTCGCGTACCCGTAGAGCGGGCCGGCGACCACGGTGAGGGCGACGGATCCGAGGACCGCGACCGTCGTCACGCCGACGAGCATGCGCGGCAGCCGGACCTTGGTCGGCGCTTCGCCGACCGTCTCGGTCGACCCGGTGGTCGGACGGGAGGCACTGCTCGCGTGGGGTGCGTCGGTGACCGTCACCGAGCCTCCTGGGTGGAAGGCCTCACCCGTCTCCTCGGAGACGGTCAAGGGGGCGGGTTCCGGCGACCGCAGGGCTGCGTGCGGTTCGGCGGTCGTCGCGTGCGGCGCCGCGGCCTCGGCCGCGGGCTTCGGCCGCCAGAAGGCGGCGTCCCACACGCGCATCAGCGCGTACAGCGTGAGGAGCGACGTGACCACGCCGGCGGCGATCGTGACGTACGCCAACGGGGAGCCGTCCTCGGCTGCGGCGCGGAAGAGCCCGAGCTTGCCGATGAAGCCGGAGAACGGCGGGATGCCGCCCAGGTTGAACGCCGGGATCAGGTACAGCGCGGCCAGCAGCGGCGCGGCCTTCAACAACCCGCCGAGCGACCGGGTCGACGTGGTCCCCCCGACGCGCTCCATCAGGCCGGACACCAGGAACAACGTGGTCTGCACGACGATGTGGTGCACCGTGTAGAACACCGCGGCCGCCGTCCCCGCGACCGTCCCGAGCCCGACACCCATCACCATGAAGCCGATGTGGCTGATGAGCGTGAAGGACAGCAGGCGCTTGACGTCGGTCTGGGACACCGCACCGAGCACCCCGACGACCATCGTCAACACCGCCACCACGAGCAGCACGTTGTTCAACTGCGGCCCGGGGAAGATCACCGTCTCGAGGCGGATGATCGCGTAGATGCCGACCTTCGTCAGCAGACCGGCGAAGACGGCCGTGACCGGGGCCGGGGCGGTCGGGTACGAGTCCGGCAGCCAGAACGCCAGCGGGAAGACCGCCGCCTTGATGCCGAAGCCGATGAGCAGCATCGTGTGCAGGAGCAGCTGCACGTGCTCGGGCAGATCGGCGACGCGCTCGCTGATCTGGGCGATGTTGACCGTGCCGGTCGCGCCGTACACCAGGCCGATCGCGGCGAGGAAGATCGCCGACGCGATCAGGCTCGTGACGATGTACGTGGTGCCGGCCCGGACCCGCTGCTCGCTGCCGCCCAGGGTGATGAGCACGTAACTCGCCACGAGCAGCATCTCGAACGCCACGTACAGGTTGAACAGGTCGCCGGCGATGAACGAGTCGAGCACGCCCGCGGCCAGCACGAGGTAGGTCGGGTAGAAGATCGTGACCGGGGCCTCGCCGTCGTCGGCTGCGAGCCCCTGGCCGATCGAGAACAGCAGGACGATGAGCAGCACGCTGGCGCTCACCGTGAGGAGCAGGGCGCTCAGGCGGTCGACCACCAGCGAGATGCCGTACGGGGCGTCCCACCCGCCGACCTGCACGACGATGGTGCCGTGGTGGTCGACGAGCACCATGAGGGTCGCGGCGACGGCGAGTGCGACGACGAGCACCACGACGGTGATCGCTCGCTGCAGCTTCTGGTGCCGCAGGAGGCCGAGTGCGACGGCTGCGCCGAGCAGCGGGACGAGGACGAGGAGCGGGACGAGCCAGGTCATCGGTTCACTCCGTCCTGGTGCGGTTGGTGTTCGTGCGGATCGTCGGCGTCCTCGGGGGACTTCGGGTCGAAGTCGGCTTCCGGGTCGTCGTCGGGGTCGTCGCGCGTGCGGCCGATGGCGACGTCCGCTTCGTCGACCTCGACCTCGTCGGCACGGGACAGCTGCCACGAGCGGTGGATGAGGGCGAGCAGGAACGCGCTGACGGCGAAGGTGATGACGATCGCGGTCAGGGCGAAGGCCTGGGGGAGCGGGTCGGTGATGCCCTCGGCGGACTTGCCGATCGGCGGGTTGCCGGCGGCACCGGACATCACCAGCAGGAGCAGGTTCAGGGCGTTGCCGAGCAGCAGGAAGCCGAGCAGCATCCGGGTCAGGGACCGTTCGAGCAGCAGGTAGACGCCGCAGGAGAACAGCACGGCCATCGCGATCACGAGGACGAGGGTGACGGTCATGTGGCGCTCCCTTCCGGGGTGGGGGCCTCGAGGGTGTCGCGGACGGACCCCTCGGTGGTGTCGCGGGTGGGCGCCCCGGCATCCTCGAGGCGCTGCCGGTCCACCTCGGCGCCGAGGCTGCGGAGCACGTCGAGGACCAGGCCGACGACGACCAGGTACACGCCGATGTCGAAGAACGTCGCGGTGACGAACTCGACGTGGCCGAGGATCGGGACGGTCGCCTCGAAGAACTCGGAGTACAGCGCTTCGCGGCCGAAGAACAGCGGCACGATCGCGGTGATCGCTGCCGTCGCGACACCGAGTCCGAGCAGTCGACCGGCACGGACCGGGGCGGCGGCGCCGAGTTCGGCCGGGCCGCCCGCCAGGTAGCGGGCCGCCAGCGCGATGCCGGCGACGAGGCCACCGGCGAAGCCGCCGCCGGCCGCGTTGTGCCCGGCGAACAGCAGGTAGACCGACAGGACGATGAGCCCGTGGAACAGCAGTCGGACCACGACGTCGAGGAGTGCCGAGCGGCCGGTCGGGATGGCGGCGCTCGTCGGCAGCCAGGCGCGCGGCTCGCCGTCGGTGCGCTGACCGTCGGCCGTCAGCTTCTCCGGCAGGTCACGGAGCCGGGGCAGCGTGTCCTCGCGGGAGTTCACGAAGATGAGGCTCGCGACGCCCGTTGCCGCGGCGACGACGACGGTGAGCTCACCGAGGGTGTCCCAGCCGCGCAGGTCGACGAGGGCGACGTTGACGACGTTGAGGCCGTGCCCGAACGAGCTCGTGAGCGCCGGCAGGTCCGGCCAGATCGGGTCGGCGGTGCGCGCCGAGGCGGCGACGATGACGACGATCGCCAGCGTGAGGCCGGCGAGCCCCGCGAAGAGCGCGCGCACGATGCGGAACCGGCTCGGGTTCGTCGTCGCGATGCGCGGGGGAAGGCGCCTGAGCACCAGGACGAACGCGATGAGGGTGACGGTCTCGACCACGAGCTGCGTGAGGGCGAGGTCGACCGCACCGTGCAGGACGAACAGGACGGACATGCCGTAGCCGGTCACGCCCACCAGGACGGCGGCGGCGAACCGGGTCTTCGCGGTGAGGACGGCGATGGCGCCGACGGACATCACGATGACGACCGGGATCTGCCCCCACGAGTCGGAGAACCGGACGTGGAACTCCCACGGCCCGCCGAGCACGAGGTTCGCGAGCGCACCCGCCACGAACACCGACAGGATCACCGTCAGGTAGTAGGGGAGCGAACCCCGCTGCACACCGGCGGTCAGGCCCGTCGCGAACCGGTCGAGGCCGCGCATGAGGTGCCGGTAGGTGCCCGAGGCGCTCGGGAACCCGGCGAGCTGGTGCTGCAGTGCCTCGACCGGACGTCGGAGGGCGAACAGTGCGAGACCGCCGACCAGGGTGACGGCCGAGATGCCGAGCGCCGGTTCGAGGCCGTGCCAGAGCGCGAGGTGGGGGACTTCCTCGCCAGGGAGCGAGGCCACCGTCGCGGCGGGCTCGATGCCGTGCGCGACGACCGGGGTCAGCAGGCCGAGGGCGAGACCGGTCAGCGCCAGGATCGACGGCACCACACCCAGACCGTGCAGGGCGTGCGGTTCCGTCTGGGCGACGTCGGGCTTGCGGGCGAACGCTCCCCAGAAGAAGCGGAGCGAGTACGCCACGGTGAGCACCGAGCCGAGCGTCACGCCGACGAGGGCGAACCAGGCCCAGCCGGCGTCGGGTCCGTGCAGCGATTCGGTGAAGCCGGTCAGCACGGCTTCCTTCGCGACGAAGCCGATCGTCGGCGGGATGCCGGCCATCGACACGAGCGCGAGGGCGGCCACGACGGCCAGCCACGGTGCCTTCCGGCCGAGGCCGCTCAGGCGCCCGAGGTCGCGGGTGCCGGTGGTGTGGTCGATCGCCCCGACGACGAGGAAGAGTGTGGACTTGAACGCGGCGTGCGCCACGAGCAGGGCGACCCCGCCGAGCGCCACCGCGGGCGCGCCCCACCCGGCGGCGAGCACGAGGAACCCGAGCTGCGCGACGGTGCCGTAGGCGAGCAGGAGCTTGAGGTCGGTCTGGCGGAGCGCTCGGTAGCCACCGATGAGCATTCCGAGGACACCGAGCACGGTGATCGTCTCGCGCCAGCCGTCGAGCAGTGCGAACGCCGGAGCGAGCCGGGCGACGAGGTAGATGCCGGCCTTCACCATCGCTGCGGCGTGCAGGTACGCGCTGACCGGGGTCGGAGCTGCCATGGCCGCGGGCAACCAGAAGTGGAACGGCACGATCGCCGACTTCGTCAGCGCGCCGAGCAGGACGAGGACCACCGAGACGGTGACGATCGGTCCGGTCGGCGGGGCGGCGATGATGCCGGAGAGCGAGGTCGTGCCCGCCGTGACCGACAGCATGACCAGACCGGCGAGCATCGCCAGACCGCCGGCGGTGGTGACGACGAGGGCCTGCATCGCGGCCGCACGGCTCGCACGCTTGTCGGCGTCGTGTCCGATGAGCAGGTAGGAGAAGACCGTGGTGGCTTCCCACAGGACGAAGAGCACGATGACGTCGTCGGCGAGGACGAGCCCGAACATCGACCCGGCGAACGCGGTCAGCACGCCCGCGAACCGACCGATCCCCGGTTCGTCGCGCCCGAAGTACGAGGCGCAGTAGACGAGCACGAGGGCCCCGACGATCGACACCACGAGCGCGAGCACCCACGACAGGGCGTCCATCCGCAGCGTGATCTCGAGGTCGAGCTGCGGGACCCACCGGTGCCGTTCGACGACGCTGCCGTGCAGGGCCGCGTCCGTCTGCAGCACCGTCAGCACGGCGGCGGCTGCGGGCGCGAGGGCGGCCACGTAGAACACGCGGCGGCCGAGGACGGGGGTCAGGGCGGGGACGATCAGGGCGACGATCGCGAACGCGACGAGGACGAGGACCATCGGGCACCTCCTCGGGGTCGGGCTGCAGTCCGGCTCACTGGGCCCTCACAGCCTACGAAGAGTGGGATGTGGAGAACCTGTGCGACCGGACAGCCTGCTCGCGCTCGGTTCACACTGTGAACACCACTCTGCCCGTGCTCCCGGCGGGCTGTCCGGCCCACGTCGCCTCGACGTCCGCCAACCGCACGGCCGTCGCGTCCACCCGGACGGTGCCGTCCGCGATCGCACTGACGATGCCCGGGAGCTCGGCGACGAAACCGGCACGCCCGACCGACCCCTGCCCGCTGCCGACGATCGTCAGGCCCGAGGCGCGCAGTGCCGCGGACGGGATCGTCGCCTCGTGGCCCGCGGTGGAACCGATCGCGATCCAGTCGAGTCGGCGACCCGGTTCGGTGCGGGCGGTGACGACGGCGCGCATCACGTCGGCCGCGGGCTGGCCCCAGACGTAGTCGATGACCACGTCGACGTCGGCTGCCGCTGCGCCGAGGGCGTCGACGTCGGCCAACGGCAGCACGACGTCGGCGCCGAGGGCGGTGAGCGCCGCCAACCGCTCCGGGTTGCGCCCGCTCGCGACGACGTGTGCGGCACCGAGGTGCTTCGCCACCTGCACCGCCGCGGTGCCCGAGGCCCCGGTAGCGCCGAGCACGAGGACGCGGCTGCCCGGGGCGAAGTCGATCCGCCGGCGCAGGGCCACCCACGACGACAGCACCGGGTTCACGCCGGCGGCCACGGTGACCGGGTCGGCACCGTCGGGGAGGACGACGCTCGCCCGCGGGTCGACCGCGACGCGCTCGGCCATGGTGCCGCGGGTGTCGCTCGCGACGGCGACGTAGCGGAGCGTGCCGTCGGGGAACCGGGCGACGCCGTCGACGCCGGGGACCAGGGGGAGCGCGCCCTCGCTGGTGTAGTGCGAACCGTCGGCCTGCGAGCGGACCCGCGGGTGGAGCCCGGCCGCGACGACGTCGACGACGACCTCGCCGGGTCCGGGAGTCGGTTCGTCGAACTCCTGCCAGGTCGGGGCGTGGCCGAACTCGGTGACGACTGCTGCGTGCATGGTGTCCTCCATTGCTTCGTGTTACGAACAAAGTAGTTCGCATCACGAAGTTCGTCAACTAGGCTGGAGTGGTGCAGGAGATGACCGAGGACGAGCAGCTCGTCGATGCCCTGGGCGAGGCCGCGTTCCGGACGATGGGGCCGCTGACCGGGCTCGCGGCCGATGCCGGGCTGTCGCTGACGCAGCTGCGGGTCCTCGCGATCCTGCGTGACCGTCGTCTGCGGATCGGTGACCTGGCGCAGTACCTGGGGCTCGAGAAGTCGACGATGACCGGGTTGGTGGCGCGCGCGGAGAAGAAGGGGTTGCTCGCGCGGCAGCCGAACGCGGACGACGCCCGCGCGGTGGACGTCGTGATCACCGACGCCGGTCTCGAGGTGGCGCGCTCGCTCGAGGGCGCGATCCGCGATGCACTGCTGCCGCTCACCGCCCGGTTGCCGGAGCGGGACCGGCGGCAGCTGCGCGCACTCCTGGAGCGGATGCTGCGCTGAACCCTCAGCGGCCGTGCGCGCGTGCCGGGATCTGTGTCGCGAGCTTGCCGCCGGAGACGTCGAGCAGGGTGCCGGTGACGTAGCCCGAGGCGTCGCTCGCCACGAAGACGAGCAGGTCGGCGACGTCGTCCGCGGTCTCCCACCGGCGCAGCGACAGGGTGTCGAGCAGGCGGTCCTGGGCCTCGGCCGGCATGGTCGCGAACCCGTTCATCGCCGTCGGGACCATGCCCGGCGCGTACGCGTTGACGGTGATGCCCCACGGGCCGAGCTCCGACGCCAGCACCCGGGTGAACGAGACGACCGCGGCCTTGGACGCCGCGTAGGCAGCGCTGCCGACACTCGGGACGATCGCGGCGAACGAGGCGGCGTTGATGATCCGCCCCCGCCCCGCGGCCTGCATCACCGGCGCGACGGCCTGGCTCATCAGGAAGGTGCCGCCGAGGTTGACGTCCATGCACCGGCGCCAGGCGTCCCACTGCAGTTCGGCGACGGTGCCCTCGACGTTGATGCCGGCGTTGTTCACGAGCACGTCGATCGTGCCGTGCCGGGTGACGACCTCGTCGACGGCGGCCCGGACCGAATCCGGGTCGGCGACGTTGCACACGACGTGGTCGAGCGGGAAGTCGGGTTCGAAGGCCAGGTCGAGGGCGACCACGCGGCACCTCTCGGCGACGAAGCGATCGGCGAGCGTGCGTCCGATCCCGCGTGCTGCGCCGGTCACGACCACCACACGGTCGGTCAGGTCGAGGTGCATCGTTGCTCCTGTCGTCGGTTGCTGCAATAGGCATACTATTGCAGCATGGCGAAGCAACGGGTGCTCTGGGTCACCGGCGGCGGCAGCGGCATGGGTGCCGCGAGTGCCGAGGCCGCTGCGCGCGACGGGTGGACGGTGGTCCTGAGCGGGCGGCGCGTGGACCGGCTCGAGCAGGTCGCGGCGACGATCACGGCCTCCGGCGGCACGGCGGCGGTCCTGCCCCTCGACGCTGCCGATCCCGCTGCCGTCGCGTCTGCGCGGGACACCGTGCTCGAGCGGTTCGGACGACTCGACGCCGTCGTGCTCGCCGCCGGGCTGAACGCGCCGCGGCGCCGGTGGGACGACCAGTCGTTGCCGGACTTCCGCGCGATCGTCGACACGAACCTGACCGCGGTGGTCACGGTCGTCGACGCCGCGCTGCCTGCGCTGCGCGAGTCCGGCGGCGTGGTCGTCGTGGTGTCGTCCTACGCCGGGTGGTCCTTCCAGCCCGGCGCCGGCGTCGCGTACTCCGCCTCGAAGACCGCGCTCGGTTCGGTCGTCCGGAGCCTCAACCAGCAAGAGGCGCACCACGGGGTCCGGGCGACGCACCTGTGCCCCGGTGACGTCGCGACCGACTTCCTCGACCAGCGGCCATCGGTGCCCGACGCCGCCGCACGATCGGTGATGCTGCAGCCGGAGGACATCGCCCGCGCGGTGTCGTTCGTGCTCGAGGCGCCGTCGTACATGCGCGTCGACGAGCTCGTGGTCAGCCCGGTGTCCCAGCGGTGACCAGCACGTTCGACCGCGTCCTCGACCAGATCGGTGCCGCCGTCGTCTCCGGCGTCATCGCCGTGGGCAGTCGCCGGAGCATCGACGACCTGGTGGCGTCGACCGGGGCCAGTCGCAGCATCGTCCGCGAGGCCGTCCGCGTCCTCGTCGCCCTCGGCCTGCTCACCGCGCGGCGCCGGGTCGGCGTGACCGTCCTCGGCGTGCTGGAGTGGGACGTCCTGGATCCGCGCGTCGTGCGGTGGCGCCTCCGGGGCCCGGACGGTGACCGCGTGGCGGTCGAGCTCCGCGAACTCCGCGCGGCGGTCGAACCCGCCGCAGCCGCCGCAGCAGCCCGGCGGGCTCCCCTCGACGAGTGCGCGGACCGACGGGAGGCGCTCCGCACCACCGCGGACGAGCTCGCGGCCGCAGCGGCCCGCGACGACCGCCTCGACTTCGTGGCCGCGGACGTGCGGCTCCACGCGCTCGTGCTCGACCTGTCCGACAACACGCTGTACCGACGCCTGCACCGCGTCGTGGGCCAGGTACTGCGCGAACGCGGGAGCATCCGCCCGGACCGGCACGACGTCGGCCTCCACCTCGCGCTCGCCGGTGCCGTCGTCGACGGCCACCCGGACGACGCGGCCGCGGCGATGCGGGCGATCGTCGAGCGCACGTGAGCGGTGCCCCGCCGACCTGGGAAGATGGAGTCCGGTGCGCTCCTCCGGCGCCCGTGGAGGGTGAGCGTGGACGCAGCACAGGACCTGGTCGTCCAGCTCATCGGCACCCCGTGGACGTTCGTCGTGGTCGGCCTCGTGCTCGCCGTCGGCAGTGTCGCGGTCTTCCTCCCCAGCCAGGCGCTCGTCGTCGCGGTCGGCACGCTCCTGGTGGGCGGTGACGGCGGCCTCCTGCCGGTCCTCGTCCTCGTCGTCGCGGCCTCGATCGGCATGGTCCTCGGCGACCTCGGGCTGTACCACCTGGCGCGCTCGGTCGACCTGGGCTCGAGGTCGTGGTTCGCGCGTCCGAAGGTCCGCAAGGCCCGGGACGCCATCGACGGCCGCTACCGTGCCGCTCCCGGGCGCATCGCGGTCCTCGGGCGCTTCATCCCGATGGGCCGGCTGACGACGAACCTGGTCGGCGCGGACAGCGGGCTCGACGTTCGGCGGTTCCTGGTCAGCTGCGTGCTCGCCGACGTCGTGTGGGCCGCGTACTGCGTCGGCATCGCGGCGGCCACCGGGCGCTGGAGCCGGGAGCAGCCCTTCCTCGTCACGACCCTCGCGGTCGTGGCGTCGATCCTGCTCGGCCTCGCGATCACGGCGGTCGAGAAGGCCGTGCGACGACGCAGCGAGGCGGCGGCTGCGGCCTGACGAACGTAGGGTGGGGACACCGTTCGAAGGAGAACCCGTGCTGCTCGACGACCTCGTACCGGACCCTGACGCGCTCGAGCGCATCGCCACCGGCAGCACGTGGGCCGAAGGACCCTGCTGGATCCCGGCGTCCCGTACCCTGCGCTGGTCGGACATCCCCGGCGACCGGGTCCTGCAGTGGCACGCCGACTCCGGCGAGACCTCCACGTACGCCGAGGGCGTCGAGTTCACCAACGGCCGGACGCTCGACCGCGACGGCAGGGTCGTCCAGTGCTCGCACGGACTCCGGCGGGTGGAGCGCGACCGCGACGGCGTCGTCACGCCGATCGTCGACGCCTGGGCCGGCGTGCGGTTCAACTCGCCGAACGACGTCGTCGTCGCGCGGGACGGCAGCGTGTGGTTCACCGACCCGGCCTACGGCATCACCCAGCCGCGCGAAGGCCACCCCGGCGTGCGCGAGTACGGCGACCACTGGACGTTCCGCTGCGGACCGTCCGGTGAGGACCTGCGCCCCGTCGCGACCGACGTCGACGAGCCGAACGGACTCGCCTTCGACCCGTCCGAGCAGGCCCTCTACATCGCGAGCTCGTCGGGGGACGAACCGGTCATCCGCGCCTACGACCGCGTCGGTGACGGCGGCGACCTGCTCAAGAACGGCCGGGTGTTCGCGCGACTCGAGCCGGGCGAGGGCGCACCGGACGGCATCCGGGTCGACGTGCACGGCAACGTGTGGTCGTCGTCGCACCGCGGCGTCGTCGTGTTCGACCCCTCCGGCGAGCGGATCGGCGAGGTGGCCGTCCCCGAGGTGACATCGAACCTGTGCTTCGGCGGCGACGACGGCACGACGCTGTTCCTGACGGCGACGACGTCGGTCTACCGGATCGCCACGACGACGCGGGACGCTGCCGTATCCTGACTCGGCCATGCAGTGCGACTACTTCGACCGTGGGGTGTGCCGGTCCTGCACGCTCATGGGGCAGCCCTACGCTGACCAAGTCCTCGACAAGGAGCTCCGCACCCGCGAACTCCTGCACGACGCCGTCGAGGCGGCTGGCGGCCCCGGAGCCGTCACGTGGTCACCGGCGATCACGAGCCCCGAGTCCGGGTACCGGAACAAGGCGAAGATGGTGGTCGGCGGCTCGACGGAGCACCCGACCGTCGGCATCCTCGACCACCGGCAGCGCGGCGTCGACCTGCGGCACTGCGGGATCTGCACGCCCGGCATCCGACACGCGCTGCCCCTGCTCGCCGACTTCGTCCAGACCGCGGGGTTGATCCCGTACGACGTCGCTGCCCGACGCGGCGAGCTGAAGTACGTCCTGGTCACCGAGTCGCCCGACGGCGAACTGATGGTGCGGTTCGTCCTGCGGTCCGAGGGGCAGGTGGCTCGGATCCGGCATTACCTCGATGTGCTGCGCGACGCCCTGCCGAACGTGGTGGTCGTCACGGTGAACCTGCTTCCCGAGCACAAGGCCGTGACCGAGGGTGACCGGGAGATCGTCCTCACCGAGCAGGAGACGCTGCCGATGCGCCTGGGCGGGATCACGATGCACCTGCGGCCGCAGAGCTTCTTCCAGACCAACACCGCCGTCGCCACCGAGCTGTACGCGCAGGCCTCGGCGTGGATCGACGAGCTCGACCCGGCGTCGATGTGGGACCTGTACTGCGGCGTGGGCGGGTTCGCCCTGCACGCTGCGCGACCGGGCCGAGCGGTGACGGGCATCGAGACCAGTGCCGAGGCGATCCGTTCCGCGAAGCAGTCCGCGCGCGAGGCCGGGCTCGAGGGGCTCCGGTTCGCCGCCGACGACGCCACCGAGCACGCACTCCGCGCCCGACCCGACACGGTGCCCGAGCTCGTCCTGGTGAACCCGCCACGACGCGGGATCGGCGAGGCGCTGTCGACCTGGCTCGAGGAGTCCGACGTGCAGCACGTCGTCTACTCGAGCTGCAACCCGGTGACCCTGGCGAAGGACCTCGCGCGCATGCCCTCGTTCCGGCTGCGCCGCGCTCGTGTGCTCGACATGTTCCCCCAGACCGGCCATCTCGAGGCCGTCACGCTGCTGTCGCGGGCGTGATCCGGGCCTCCTGGCCGGCATTGCCAGGGAATTGCCAAGGTGACGTACCCGGGTACGGGTCGATGACCATGGCCATGGGCATCGAGGCGTACAGGTTCGAGTGCGGGGTACATAGCACCAACGGGTAGAACCGTTTGTCTCGGTTTGATAACGGTGAAGAGTTTCCTATGGTTGCCGACCGAGGTGCCGCCGGCCCGATGACCACTGCCCCCGGTGGCGCACCCCACAACTGACCGCGATCGGTCGGGGTGGGCAGTGGATTCCGCGTTCGAAGCGGCTCGTGACCCCGGTGGAGCAATCACATGAAGAAGCTTTCCCGTACCCGCACCATCGTCGGCGGCCTCGCGTTCGCCGGCATCGCCGCGACCGGTGTCGGCCTCGCGGCAACCCCCGCGAACGCTGCGTCCGGCTCGACCTGGGACGCCCTCGCGCAGTGCGAGTCCGGCGGCAACTGGGCCATCAACACCGGCAACGGCTACTACGGCGGCCTGCAGTTCAACCTCGGCACCTGGCAGGCGAACGGTGGTGTCGGCAGCCCTGCCGGCGCGAGCCGCGAGGCCCAGATCGCCGTCGCCGAGCGTGTCCTCGCCACGCAGGGCTGGGGCGCCTGGCCCGCCTGCTCGGCCCAGCTCGGGCTGAGCGGCACGAGCGGTGCCGCACCGGCCGCCGCTGCTCCGGCTCCGGCAGCCCCCGCTGCTCCGGCCCCGACGCAGCAGGCCGCACCGGCCCCCGCTGCCCCGGAGCAGGCCGCACCGAGCACCCCGGCTCCTGCGCCGGCGCCGGCGCAGGAGGCCGCCCCGGCAGCCACCACGCCGAGCAAGCCCGCCGCCGTGAAGACGAGCGGCAAGACGTACACGATCGCCTCGGGCGACACGCTCGACACCATCGCCACCAAGCTCAAGATCGACGGTGGCTGGAACAAGCTGTGGGCCGCGAACACGTCGACCATTGACGACGCGAACCTCATCTACTCGGGCCAGGAGCTGCAGCTCCCCGCCTGATCGTTCCACCGGACGAACACGTCGACGCCCCGCGACCTCGGTCGCGGGGCGTCGTCGTGCGTGACCGGTGGTGGGAGCCTGCGGGCGCTACTGCCGGTTGTCGGCCAGCCAACCGGCGACGTCGTCGGACCGCAGCGCCTGTGACAGCGAGCCGACCGCCAGGTCGTTGAGCGTGACGTAGGACTGCCCGTCCGGCGAGGTTCCGGACCCCGCAGTCGGCACCGTGAACGTCTTGAGGTCGTCGGTCCGGACGTCGCGCAGCGACCATCCGAGGCCGACGAGGGTCGGGAAGGTCAGTCCGGCATCGACCGCCAGGTGCTCGCTCGTCGCGGTCACGAAGTCCTGGATACGCCCGGGGTTCGTGATCGTGCCGCGGGAGAGCAGCCCGCCGACGACCCCGCGCATGAACGCCTGCTGGTTCAGCACGCGGGTGTGGTCCGCGTCGGCGAACGAGTACCGCTCGCGCACGAACGCGAGTGCGGCGTCGCCGTCGAGCCGGTTCGCGCCGGCGACGAACTCGTGCTTGCCTGCGGCGAACGCCTGCCCGGAGTCGACCGTGACACCGCCGAGGGCGTCGGTCATGTCCTTGAACCCGGTGAAGTCGACCTCGGCGACGTGGTCGATGCGGACGTCGAGCAGCTGCTCGACGGTCTGCACGGTGAGCGGGATGCCGCCCCACGCGTACGCGGCGTTGATCTTGGCGTTGCCGTGACCCGGTACGTCCACCCACGAGTCACGCATGATCGACATCAGGTACACGGCCTGCCGGTCGGCCGGGACGTGCGCGAGCATCAGGGTGTCCGAACGGCCACCGGCCTCGGATGGCTTGCCGTCCGGTCCGCGTGCAGCTCGTGAGTCGGACCCGATGAGCAGGATGTTCTCGCCGCCGGAAGCAGCCGGTCGGGTCCCGCTCGGGAACGGGTTCGCGATCGTGTCGTGGCGGGCGTCGAAGCTGCGCGCCAGGCCGCCGACGAAGATGCTCGCGACGACGGCGATCACGGTGGCGATGCCGACCAGCGAGCCGACCGTCGCGAGCAGTGCGACGAGGAACGGGCGTCGGCGCCGCGGGTGGCGTCCGCTTCGGGTGGCGGTGTCGGCGGCCAGGCGGGCCGCCCGTCGTTCGGACATGCGGGACTCCAACGGGTTCGCGTCGGCGTGCCACCGACCGACCCATCGTACCGCATCTGGTATTTCAGGTACAGCGTGTCAGTTGTTCGGTTGCCGTGACTTCCCGAGCAGTTCCGTGAGTGCCGTCCGCAGTGCCGGGTCGTCCGGCAGGACCTCGCGCTCGATGTGTCGAGCGGTCTCCCACGCTCGGCGTCCGTGATCGGTCACGGTCACGAGGCGCCGGCGTCGGTCGGCGGGGTGCGGGGTGCGCTCGACCAGGCCGTCCCGCTCCATGCGCTCGAGGGTCCGCGACATCGTCTGCGGCTGCACCCGTGCCGTGCGAGCGATCGTGTCGGCGCCGGTGGGGCCCGTGCGGATCAGGATGTCGACCGCGATGAGGGCTGCGTGCGGCAGCCCGATGGCGCGGAGGCGTTCATCCCAGTCCCGCTCGACCGAGCGTGCCGCGGCCGACAACAGCCGGCCGAGGGGCCACTGCTCGGTCGTGTCGTCCATGGGCGCAGTCTACGGTCGCCAGCTGTCGCGGTCGGCGTCGCGGTCGGCGTCACGACGGCGTCGCAGCCGTCTAGTAATCAGCATGCTGACGACCGGTGTACGCTCGCCGTCGTGTCCCGCTTCCTCCGCATCGTCCTCCCCGCGCTCGTCATCGTGGTCTGGCTCGCGATCGCCTCCGTCGGCGGTCCGTACTTCGGCAAGATCTCCGAGGTGTCGACGAACGACCAGACCTCGTTCCTGCCGGCGTCGGCCGACGCCACGAAGGTGCAGGAGCGGTCGTCCGAGTTCCGCCAGGAGTCGGGCGCACCCGCGATCATCGTGCTCGAGCGCGACGGCGGCATGTCGTCCTCCGACCTGACCGCGGCGAAGAACCTCGCGACCCAGCTCGGTGACCGCGACGACGTCGAAGCCGTCAGCCCGGTGATCCCGAGCGAGGACGGCGACGCGGTCGAGATCGTCGCGACCCTCACCACGGCAGCCGACACCGGTGACGCGGTCGAGGCGATCCGCGCCGACGTCGACGACGCCCTGCCCAGCGGCGTCAGCGGGTACGTCACCGGGCCCGCCGGGTTCACCGCCGACCTGACCGAGGCGTTCGCCGGCATCGACGGCCTGCTGCTCGGGGTGGCGCTCGCCGCGGTCTTCGTGATCCTGATCATCGTCTACCGGTCACCGCTGCTGCCGATCCTCGTGCTCGGCACCGCGACGTTCGCCCTGTGCGCCTCGATCCTCGTGGTGTGGTGGCTCGCCAAGGCCGACATCGTCACCGTCAACGGCCAGGTGCAGGGGATCCTGTCGATCCTGGTGATCGGCGCCGCCACGGACTACGCCCTGCTCTACACGGCGCGCTTCCGCGAGGCGCTGCGCGACCACCGCACCGGCTGGGGTGCGACGAAGGCGGCCCTGCGGGGGAGTCTCGAGCCGATCCTGGCCTCGGGCGGCACCGTCATCGTGGGCGTGCTCTGCCTGCTGCTCTCCGACCTCAACTCGAACAAGGCGCTCGGTCCCGTCGCCGCGATCGGCATCGCGTTCAGCCTGCTCGCCGCCCTGTCGCTGCTGCCCGCCCTGCTGCTCGCGTTCCGCCGCGCCGCGTTCTGGCCGCTCCGTCCCGCGTACGGCAGCGCCCACCCGGTGCTCACCGGTCCGGACGCCCGCGGCATCTGGGCCCGCGTCGGTCGGCTCGTCGCCAAGCGTTCCCGGGTGGTGTGGATCGTCTGCACGGTCGGGCTGCTCGCGATGGGCACGGGACTGGTCGGGCTCAAGGCCGACGGGGTCCCGCAGAGCGACCTGGTCATCGGGGCCTCGCAGGCACGCGACGGGCAGGACGTCCTGGCCGACCACTTCCCGGGTGGCTCCGGCAGCCCGGCGCAGGTCATCGGGTCGGAACGCGACCTCGACGCACTCGTCGACGCCGTCACGGGGGTCGACGGCGTCGACGGGGTCGTCGCCGCCGCGAAGGACGCCCCGTCCGGCACGGTGCCCGTGACGAGCGACTCGACCTCGAACGGCGACGCCGCCGCCGCTCCGACGGTGTCGCGCGGGGACGTGCTGCTCGAGGCCACGCTGTCCGACCCGGCCGACTCGGACGCCGCCGAGCAGACGGTCCGCGACCTCCGCACGGCCGTCGAACGGGTCGATCCCGACGCGGTCGTCGGCGGGGTCACCGCGACGGCCGTCGACACGAACGACACCGGGATCCGCGACCGCACGCTGATCATCCCCGTGGTGCTGGTCGTGATCCTGCTCATCCTGATGCTCCTGCTCCGCAGCGTCGTCGCCCCGCTCGTGCTCATCGGCAGCGTGATCGTGTCGTTCGCCGCAGCACTCGGCGTCGGAGCGCTCGTGTTCGACCACGTGTTCCACTTCCCCGGTGCGGACCCGAGCGTGCCGCTGTACTCGTTCGTGTTCCTCGTCGCGCTCGGGGTGGACTACAACATCTTCCTCATGACACGGGTGCGGGAAGAGGCGCTGCGGCACGGTCCGCACGAGGGGGTCCTGCGCGGACTGGGGGTCACCGGCGGGGTGATCACCTCGGCGGGCGTGGTGCTCGCGGCGACGTTCGCGGCCCTCGGCGTCATCCCGATCCTGTTCCTCGTGCAGATCGCGTTCGTCGTGGCGTTCGGCGTCCTGCTCGACACGATCGTCGTCCGCTCGCTGCTCGTGCCGGCGATCGCGTACGACCTCGGTCGGCGGGCCTGGTGGCCGTCGCGCCTCTCGCGCGCGAACCATCACATGTGACACGCTGGGTGCATGCCAGTTCCTTCGACGCAGCCCGCCGCCGAGCGCAAACTCCTCCGTGACACCGTGCAGGACAAGATCCGCGACGCGATCATGGACGGCACGCTGGAGCCCGGCGAGCGGCTCAACGACGACGACCTGATCGCGTGGCTCGGGGTCTCCCGCACCCCGATCCGCGAGGCGCTCGCGGAACTCGCCCGCGCCGGCCTGATCGAGATGGCACCGAACCGCTACACCCGCGTGGCGGCCCCGACGAAGGACGAGCTCCTCGACGCCTACCGCACGCTCGGCGTCATCTACGGGGGCGTCGTGCGCCTCGCGGTGCCCAACTTCACCGAGCCGCAGCGCAAGAAGATCGTGAAGATGCTCGACGACGTCATCGCGCGGGTCGGCGCCGACGAGCAGGACCAGGTCGCCCGCAACGGCGCCGACATCTACTCGCAGTGGGCGGACGCCTGCGGCAACCCGTCGCTCGTGCAGCTCTGCCGGTCGACCACCGACGGGCTGTCCTTCAAGCTCCGGGTCCCCGAACTCGCCGAGCTCATCCCGGCCGCGGTGATCCTGCCCGAACTCGAGAACCTCAAGGCTGCCGTCCTGGCGAAGGACCCGATCGCGGCAGAGCTCGCGATGGAGGCCATCCACCTGCTGCCGTCGCGCGCGTAGCGCCCCGTCGCCCAGCGCGACCAGGAGGCGGACGGGAGGCCCGTGGCGACGCCGCCACGGGCCTCCCGTCCGCCGTCACGCGCGTCTCGAGCCGCGACGCCCGCGTCAGTGCGCGACGGCGCTGATCATCCCGAGGCCGACGCTGATGCGGTCGGCGACCTCGATGAGGTCCTCGGCGAGGGAGTCCAGGTCGCGGTCACGCAGCTGCGTCAGGCGCCCCGAGATCGACAGCGCCGCCGCGATCCGCCCCGAGGCGTTGCGGATCGGTGCCGCGATGCAGAACCGGCCGAGCGCGAGCTCCTGGTTCTCCTCGCACCAACCGCGCTTCGCCGAGGCGGCGAGATCGGCCGTCAGGGCGTCGTGCGTCGTGATCGTGTGGTCGGTGTACCGGGCCAGGTCGTCCCCGAGCAGCGAGCGTCGCTCGTCCGGCGACAGGTCGAGCATCAGCGCCTTGCCGAGTGCGGACGCGTGCATCGGCTGCCGCATCCCGATCATCGTGTGCGACTTCGGCGCGAGGGAGCCCTCGAAGTGGCAGAGGTAGATGCACGACGCGGCGTCCTGCACGCCGACGTTGGCGGTCAGGCCGACGCGGTGCGCGAGTTCCTGCGCCGCCGAGCGGCTCTCGCGGTGCACCGGGTTGTGGTTGAGCCCCTGGCTGGCGAGCTCGAGCACGGCCCGACCGACCGAGTACGCCTGGGTCTCCGGATCGCGTCGGACGTACTCGAGCGACTCGAGCGTCGCCAGGAGCCGCCCGGTGGTCGAGGTCCCCAGCCCGATCGCCCGCGCGATGTCGGAGGCGCGCACCGCGCCGTCGGACGCGCCGAGCGCACCGAGGACCGCTGCGGCTCGCTCGATGCTCTGGTTCGGAGGGGTGGTCGCCATCCCCTCATTCTGGCCCGTCCCGGCGCGCGTCAGGAGACCTTCACGGCGCTCGCGGTGACGAACGGGGACCCGTTCGTCGCGGTCACGACGACCCGCAGGGCGGCCGTGCGCACCGGATCGACGTCGTGGACGCGATGGCGGTGTCGGTTCGCGTCGACCGCGGCGAGCGTCCGCCAGGTCCCGTCGACGCACGCCTCGATCCGGTAGTCGCGGGCGAGTGTGGGCACGGCGTCCCAGGGGGTGCGGTGGTGGTGCAGGTTGATGAGGTCGGCGTCGACGTCGTCGTTCCAGACGATGCGCATCTGGCGGACGTCGACGGGCTCCGCCCAGTCGAGCGAGAGCACGGCTGCGCCGGCACCCGCGTCGGACGACCACATGTGCGGTCCGCCGAACGGGCGCTGGTGGCCGTCGCTGACCCGGGAGGCCCGCCACGCGTCCGTCTCGCCGGCTGCGGTGAACGCGAACGCGTGTCCGCGCAGGGCGCGCGCCTCCCAGTCCGTCACGGGCTGTCCGGACTCCTCGGGGATGTGGTCGTCGAACTGCTCGTCGTCGGCAGCGCGGGCGCGCAGGGCCATCACGCCGTAGGGGTGGCCGTCGGTCAGGACCAGTCGGACGCCGGGCTGCCGACGGACCACGACGACCGCGTTGCAGGGTGCGTCCGGGTGGAAGTCCAGGTCGACCACTGCTTCGCCCGGTCCGGCGGCGACGTGTGCGGAGTGCGTGCTGACGTGGTCGATCGGGGCGTAGTTCTGGGGCTTGCCGGTGGTCCAGAGCTCGATGGTGAGCTCGGTGTCGTCGTCCGCCTCGGTGCGGAGCCGGAACTCGCCGAGCGCGGGGTCGGCGGGCAGGAGAATCGCGACGTCGCGGTCCAGGTCGAAGCGGTCGGCGGTCGCGAACGGCGTCGTGTCGATCGTGGTCAGCTCGCTGCTCGCGGTGATGCGGGCGGTGCGGGCCAGGTCGGCGGGGTCGTCGGCGCGGACCCCGATGACCGGTGCGTCCTCGCGCAGCAGGGTCTGCTGCAGCAGGGCGATCTGCTCGGTGCCGAGGGACCGTGGCGTCGTGCCGTGCCGGGCGACCAGGTGCGCGGCGGTGCCGGCTGCCTGCCCCTGGGCCGCGCAGGTGGCCATCACCCGGGTGGACCCGAACGCGACGTGCGACGCGGAGATGTCGCGGCCGGCGAACAGCAGGTTCGACACGTTCGCCGAGTACAGCGACCGGAACGGGATGTCGTAGGTGCCGTCGGTGTACCGCTGCTGGGCGCCGGCGGTCTCGGCGTAGACGCCCTCGACGGGGTGCAGGTCGATCGACCAGCCGCCGAACGCCACCGTGTCGGGGAACGAGCGCTGCTCGAGCAGGTCCTGCTGCGTCAGGGTGTGGTCGCCGACGAACCGGCGGTACTCGCGCTTGCCGGGGATCGCGCCCACCCAGTCGAGCGTCAGGGTGTCCGCGTCGAACGCCCCCGAGTTCTTGATGTGGTCCCAGATGCCGTAGACGACACCCCAGAGCTCGTCGCGGATGCGTTCGTTCTCGGCGACGGTGTCGAGTTCGCCGCCCCACTCGATCCACCAGTAGTTGCAGCCGTTGTCGCCGGTCCGGATCGCCCGGTTCGCCAGGATCGGTGTCGTGCCGAGGTCCTTCGCGATCGACGGCGGCACGAACTTCTCGGGGCGGCCGGTGTCGTGCGTGGAGAAGAAGATCGAACTGCCGAGCAGTTCGTCGTCGGCCGTTTCCGGCGCCCACTCCTCTCCGTGCTCGTCGCGGCCCTCGCGCCCGATGCGGTACTCGGCGCCGGCGAGGGCCCCGACGAGGCCGTCGCCCGTGCAGTCGAGGAACACCGGTGCGGTGAACGTCGTCTCGATCTCGGACCCCATGGTCCACCCCGTGACGGCGGTGATGCGTGGTGCGCCGCTGTCGTCGTCCGCCGTCTGCACGGTCCGGACGTCGGTGTTGAGGTGGAGGTGCACGTTCGGCTCGGCCCGGACCAGGTCGAGCACGACCTGGTCCCAGTAGACCGCGTTGCCCTGCGGGTTCCGGTACTGGTTCTCGAGGAAGAGCTCGCCCATGATCCCGGTCTCGCGGGCGAACCGCTGCGTGCCGTGCGCCGTCGCGCCGACCACCCACACCCGGATCTCGCTCGAGGCGTTGCCGCCGAGGACCGGGCGGTTGGTGACGAGGGCGACGCTCGAGCCGAGGCGGGCGGCGGCGACGGCCGCGCTGACACCGGCGAGACCGCCGCCGACGACCACGACGTCGTGGTGCTGTTCACGGGATTGCATGCTCGGAACGGTATCACTCGGTGGCGTGTCTTTCCCACTGTGTGGCAATGTGTGCCCGACGAGTGCTATCGTCAACGAATTCTCGACAACGAAGTGTGAGGCCCACCCATGAGCGACGGAACCCGGACGCAACCCAGCGTCGATGCCGCCACCGCCCCCGACGTCCAGGTGGCCCTGGGCGACGACGCACGCCGCCAGGGCATGCGGAAGGTGATCGTCGCCGCGGGCGTCGGTCACTTCGTCGAGTGGTTCGACTTCGGTCTCTACGGCACGTTGGCGACCGTCATCTCGCTGTACTTCTTCAAGCAGGGCGACCCGCAGGTCGCCCTGCTGTCGGCCTTCGCCGTGTTCGGTGCCGGCTTCGTGATGCGTCCGCTCGGCGGGCTGTTCTGGGGGTCGCTCGGTGACCGGGTCGGCCGGAAGACCACGCTGGCCACGGTCATCCTGATCACGAGCGGCGCGACCGCCGTGATGGGGATCCTGCCGACGTACCAGAGCGTCGGGATGCTCGCGCCGATCCTGCTCGTCGTGGTGCGGCTGGTGCAGGGCTTCGCCGCCGGTGGCGAGGGCGCCGGGGCGACGACGCTCCTGGCCGAGTACGCCCCGTCGAACCGGCGCGGCTTCGTGACGAGCTTCATCGACGTCTTCGGCTTCGCGGCGTTCATCGTCGGTGGTGGCCTGGTCTTCCTGTTCACGGCGATCGCCGGCGACGGGGCCCTCGAGTCGTGGGGGTGGCGTGTCCTGTTCCTCGTCGCGGTGCCGCTCGGTCTGGTCGGGTTGTACTTGCGCACGAAGCTCGAGGACACCCCGGAGTTCCGCGCGCTCAAGGCCAAGGGGGAACTCGCGAAGAACCCGCTCCGCCGCTCGCTCCGGACCGGGTGGAAGGCCCTGCTCTTCTGCGTCGGGTTCGTGGTCCTCAAGGCCGTCGGCCACTGGATCCTGCAGACCTTCATGCCCTCGTACCTGCAGGCGGACCTCGGGTACTCGCCGCTCGTCTCGTACGGGGTCGTCGTCATCGGCTTCCTGGTGATCGCCGGCCTCGTCCCGTTCTTCGGGCTGCTGTCGGACAAGATCGGTCGGAGGCCCGTGATGCTCGCCGGGTGCGCGGGGTTCCTGGTGCTGACCTACCCGACGCTCATGCTCATGGACGCCGGTAACTTCTGGGCCGCCGCAGCCGCGATGGTGCTGCTCGGGCTGTTCATGGCGGCGTTCGACGGGGCGGTGAGCGCCGCGATGGCCGAACTGTTCCCGACCGCCATCCGCTACGGGTCGATGGGCATCGCCTACAACATCAGCGTGGCGCTCTTCGGGGGCATCACCCCGTACTTCGCCACGTGGCTGATCAGCGCGACGGGCAACACGTTCGCGCCGGCCTTCTACGTGATGGCCGCCGCCGCGATCACCGGCGTGACGGTGCTCCGGGCGCGCGAGACGAACAAGCAGGGACTCGTCGCCGAGTGAGCCGAGCGCGGGCCGGTCGCAGGGGCTGTGGAGTGACCTTCCAGGCGGATTCCATGTCCCCTGCGCGCGCTCCGGTTATGGTTTCCCGGTGAGCAACGAACCCGAGCAGACGACGGAGCCCGCGCGCCGCGGTGCCGTGACGCCGCGCCACGGGCGCCAGAAGCGACGAGCGGGTGTGGTGTTCCCGGCGATCGCGGGTGTGCTCACCATGGCCGTCCTGCTGAGCGGTGGCTACGCGGCGTACGCGTACAACCAGCTGTCCGGCGGGGTCACGATCGTCAACGCGATCACCGGCAAGAAGGACACGAAGGACGACGTCGACGGCAAGGCGCAGAACATCCTGCTCGTCGGCGACGACCACCGGCCGGACAACGCCACCCCCGAGCAGATGGCGGAACTCAGCACGACGTCGGACGGCGGTGCGACGAACACCGACACGATGATCGTCCTGCACATCAACGCCGACGGCACGCAGGCGACGATGATCTCGTTCCCCCGTGACTCGTACGTCGACATCCCGGACGTGGGCAAGGGCAAGCTCAACAGCGCCTTCTACTACGGCACGCTCAACGGTGGCGGCGACACCGGTGGTGCGAAGATGCTCATCAAGACCATCGAGAACCTGAGTGGCCTGCAGATCGACCACTACGTGCGCGTCTCGCTGCTCGGCTTCTACCAGGTGGTCAAGGAACTCGGCCCGGTCGAGGTCTGCCTGAACCAGGCGACCAACGACCCGTACTCCGGCGTCGACCTGCCGGCCGGCAAGTCCTCGCTGAACGCGAAGGAGGCGCTGTCCTTCGTGCGGCAGCGCCACGGCCTGCCGAACGGCGACCTGGACCGCAACGTCCGCCAGCAGTACTTCCTGTCGCAGGAGGCCCGGAAGGTCACGTCCGCCGGCACGCTGCTGAACCCGGTCAAGATGGGCAACATCCTCAAGGCCGTCGGTGGATCGATCCAGACCGACACCAACCTGATCGACCTCGCCTCGCAGATGCGGAACCTGCGCCCCGCGAACATCCAGTCGGCCACGATCCCGACCCTCGGCACGCCGACCATCTACGTGAACGGTTCGGCGCTGTCCATCGTCGAGGTCGACACCGTCGGGCTGCCCGCCTTCGTGCAGGGCCTGGTCGGCGAACCGGAGGCCTACGCCAAGGCCGGTCGCGCCCAGCCGGCGAACACCTCGGTCACCGTGCTGAACGGCAGCGGCGTCGAGGGTGCCGCGACCGCAGCAGGGCAGGTCCTGACGAGCCGCGGGTTCCAGGTCGCACCGGCCGGTTCCTCGGACACCACCAAGGCCACGCAGGTGCAGTACCCCGCCGGCCAGGAGTCCCAGGCGAAGGCGATCGCGGCAGCCGTGCCCGGTGCCGTCCCCGTGCGCACCAGCGCGGTCACCGGCGTCACGCTCGTGCTCGGCACCGACGGCAAGACCGCGAAGGCCGCCAGCGAGCCGAGCGCGACCGCGTCGAAGCCCGCGAGCACCGGTTCCGGGTCGAAGCCGAGCAAGCAGGCGTCCAAGGAACCCGCGCCGAAGTCGACCGACGTGCACAACTACGGCACCGAGGGCACCTGCATCAACTGAGGCCGTGGCCGGACCGGGTCGCTAGGTTCGAGGGGTGAGCAGCGCAACGCGTCCGATCGTCCTGATGACCTACAACATCAAGAACCCGGATCCGGAGCACGACTGGCCGGCCCGGCTCCCCGTGCTCCTCGACGTCATCCGCCGGCACGACCCCGACCTGGTGTGCGTGCAGGAGGCCTTCGCGCACCAGCTCGACGACCTGCGCGCCGGGCTGCCGGACCACGCCGACGTCGGACAGGGGCGTGAGGGCGGCACCGCGGGGGAGCACCCGGCGGTGTTCTACCGACGCGACCGGTTCCGACCGACCGACGAGGGGTCGTTCTGGCTGTCGGACACCCCGGACGAACCGGTCTCGAACACGTGGGGCAGCCTGTTCCCGCGCATCGCGAACCACGCCGTGTTCCTGGACACCGACGGGCCGGCGGTCACGGTGCTCACCACGCACCTGGACCACGAACTCGGCGAGCACGGCGAAGAGGTGCGCGGGAAGAGCGCGGCGCTCATCGTCGAACGGCTGGCGCGGGAGACCGGTCCGGTCATCGTCGCCGGGGACTGCAACGAGCCGGCCGGCGCCGGAACCGCGTCACGGGTCTTCGCCGACGCCGGGTTCGACGACACCTGGCTGCTCGCGGGCGACCCGGGGGACCGGACGGCGACGTTCAACGACTGGCAGCCGCCGGTGGACACCGGGGAGCGCATCGACTGGGTGCTGACCCGCGGGGTCGCCGGCGTCGACCGGGTCGTCATCGACCACGACGGGCCGGAGACGTGGTTCGCGAGCGATCACTTCCCGGTGGTCGCGACGATCCGCGTGTGAGTCAGCAGCTCCGCTGGGCGTGCACGGGCATCGGGGAGCCGAGCACCGTGACCGTGGTGTCGTCCGTCAGGGCGGAGACGCCGTTCGTGCCGGCGGAGTCCTGGTCGTCGGAGGAGCCCCAGCCTGCGCGCAGCAGCAACTGCCACGCGCGGAAGTCGTCCGAGCCGAAGGACACCCGTTCGGAGCGCGGGGCGTCCGCGATCTCGTCGGCGATGTCGTCGCCGACCTGGACGCCGCCGGGGCCGGTCAGCTCGATCCGTGCACCGAGCCTGCTGCGGACCTGGTCGCGCAGCACACGGACCTCGACGGCGTTGCCCGCCTGCGCATCGGTGGTCAGGGCCGCGACCCGGATGGCGCCGCCCCACGTGTAGGTGGTGCCGGCCGGGAAGCACGCGCCGCCGTCGCCCTCGGCGGTCTGCGTGCGCGACGGGGTGCCGAGCAGGCGGTCGAGCAGGCTCACGGTCAACCGGGAGTCGCGCATCGACGACTCGACGACGGTCTTCCCGCCGTTGCGGAGCACCAGGGACTCGGCGTCGAGCTCGATGGAGTCGACCCGCCGGAGCTTCGCGTTGGACACGTGCACGGGAGCTGCGTCGTGCGACGTCTCCGCCGCCACGGCGGTGTCCGCACCGAGCCCGGTGGTGCCGTCGAGCGCCAGCGCACCGGCCGAGAAGGCGAGCACGGCAGCGCCGAGCGCCAGCAGGGTCCGAGGGATCACCGTTCGACGGTACGACCCCGATCCGTCCAGAACGACAGGTGTTACCGAATCGGGTCCTGGCCGTCACCGGACCGTGACAAACGAGGAAGACGCAGTTGCGGCCCTGGACCGGTGCGGCCGGCGGACGCTGGCCGCACCGCGCGACGGGGGACAGCCTCCTGGACGGCCCGTGGTGCGCCCCTGCGTACCGTCGGCGGCATGACGGACCAGCAGAACGACCAGGCAGGACTCGACCAGGCAGCGCTCGACCAGGCAGGGCTCGACCAATACGCCATGCAGGACCCGACGAAGATGTACGCCGACAAGAAGCCGGACGAGCAGTACCTCGAGGGCGCCGGCACCGACGCCGAGATGGCGGAGAACGTCCCCGCCGACCACGGCGAGGACACCTACCGCGGCTCCGGACGGCTGACGGGCCGCAAGGCCCTCGTCACCGGTGGCGACTCCGGCATCGGCGCAGCGGTCGCCATCGCCTACGCACGCGAGGGCGCCGACGTCGCGATCTCGTACCTGCCCGAGGAGCAGGAGGACGCCGACCGCATCATCGCGCTCATCGAGGCAGCCGGCCGCAAGGCCGTCGCGCTGCCCGGCGACATCACCTCGCTCGCGGTCTGCGAGCAGATCGTCGCCGACACCGTCGCGCAGCTCGGCGGGATCGACATCCTGGTGAACAACGCGGGCAAGCAGCAGAACGTCTCCTCGATCGAGGACATCTCGGACGAGGAGTTCGACGAGACGTTCAAGACGAACGCCTACGCGACCTTCCGGATCACGAAGGCCGCCGTGCCGCACCTGCAGCCGGGCTCCACGATCATCAACACGACGTCGATCCAGGCCTACGCGCCGTCGCCGCACCTGGTGCACTACG
Organism: Curtobacterium sp. NPDC089991; assembly: GCF_044748425.1. Lineage (NCBI taxonomy): Bacteria > Bacillati > Actinomycetota > Actinomycetes > Micrococcales > Microbacteriaceae > Curtobacterium > Curtobacterium sp. NPDC089991. The sequence goes on along the minus strand of NZ_JBIVGB010000006.1, from coordinate 49,033 downwards.
CGGCCACGAAGGCCACCGTGAACAACCTGGCGAAGGGCCTGGCTGCGCAGCTCGCGCCGAAGGGCATCCGCGTCAACGCCGTCGCACCGGGGCCGATCTGGACGCCGCTGCAGCCGGCCGGCGGGCAGCCGCCCGAGGCGCTGCCGTCCGCGGGCGAGCAGACCTACCTGGGCCGCTGGGGCCAGCCGGCCGAGCTCGCGCCGGCCTACGTGTTCCTGGCGAGCGGTGAGTCGTCCTACGTCGTCGGCGAGACGCTGCACGTCGACGGTGGGATGCCGACGCCGTAGGGCGCCGCCGACGGGCTGACGGGAGGCGCGGTGCCGGTGGGTACCGCGCCTCCCGTCGTCCGGGTGGTCCCGTCTGCGGGCCGTGGCGACGTCAGCAGGTGACCGCGCGCGCCATCCGCTCGAGGAGCTCCCGCGCCGACAGTGCTGCCGCGAGCTCGACCTCGACCGGGTTGATGCCGATCGCGTGCTCGAACGCGCGGCGGCGGGCCTGGTCGGCGATCGGCACCTCGGGGCGCTGGGGCAGCACGGCGATCGCCTGGGCCGCCGCCCCGAACGCGCCCGCGGGCCGCCCGAGCTGTTCCCACATCGCGCGGACGTCGTGCGCGACCTGCTCCGGGTCGCCGCCGAACTCGAAGCCGGCCGATGCCATCGTCGCGAGTCCCTGTGCGGTGGGGTCGTTCGGGGTCATGCCCGGCATCGTCACACGGATCCGTGCGAACGCGCTGGGCGTGGTGTCGGTGTCCGTGTCCCCCCATGTGCTGACACCCGTACCGGGGATTCTGTTGTCCCCCGTTCTGCGTTTGGATGGACGTGCCCCGGACTCGGGGAGACCTCGGACAGGACGTCCGTGGAACGACGGAGGGCACGATGCTCGAGAACACCAGCGCCGACACGCAGGCCGCAGCGGCCGCGGCGGCCACCCTGCACCTCCGGATCACGATCGTGGGGGCCACCGTCGACCTGCTCCGTGACGTCCCCTTCCACGAAGCACGCGCCGTGCACGTGGCCGAGCGGATGGGCATCTCCGTCGAGGAGCTCGAACAGCACTTCCCGTCCTGGGACGGCCTGGTGCTCGCAGCCGTCGACCGCTGGAACGGCGGTCGGATGGACGAGGTCACCCGCGAGGTCGGCGACGGCTCGACCGTCGAGCTCTTGCGCGCGATCGTCGCGTCGAACGCCGAGGACCCCGCGCTCATGCGCCTGCTCGTCGCCCTGCTGTCCGTCGCGGGCAACGCCGAGCACCCGATGGCGACCTACCTGCGGTCGCGCTACCAGCTCTTCTACGCCCAGGTGAAGCGCGGCCTCGAGCACGACATCGCCGTCGGTCGCGCCCCGCACACCATGGAACCCCGTCGCGGCGCCGAACAGCTCATCGCGCTGTACGAGGGGCTGCAGCTCCAGGCCCTGCTCCGCTCGGACCTCGACCTGGTGCCGGCGTTCGACCGTGCGGTGGCCCGACTCGAGCGCGGCTGGATGGAGCGCTACGAGCCGCAGGCCGCCCGCCGGCACGCGACGTGGAGCGACGGCGACGACGGCAGCTGGGACATCTGAGCCCGGACCGTCAGCGGCCGTCCGGAGTGCCGGGCCGTCAGCGCCCGTCCGGAGCGCCGCACCGTCAGCGTCCGTCCGGCGCCGACCGTGACCCGCGTGGCACCGAGCCGTCGCCGGGGTCGTACCCGGTGTCGCGGATGACCCGGAGCGCCGTCGTGTCGTTGTGGACCGAGTGCACGACGACCCGACGGGTCCGCCGGAGCGCCCGGCGCGCACCAGGTGTTGCGAACAGGCCGCCGAGCACGAGCCCGGCGCCGATCCCGAGCGCCACGGAGACCGCGGCCACGAAGTCGAGGGCCGCACTCGACGAGCCCGACATGAAGTTCAGCAGTGCGTTCGACACGGCGACCCCGGGCAGCAGCGCTCCGCAGAACGCCGGCACCGCGATCGCCGCGACCGCGGTCCGCATCCGCGCCGCTGCGTAGGTGGAGAGCACGCCGAGCAGGACCGCGGCCAGGAACGTCGCGCCGAGCAGCGGCAGGCCGAGCTGCCGCAGCCCCCACAGCGAGGCCCCCGCCGCCACCGAGAACACCACGGCGACGGGGATCACCCGCGCACTGGCCTGCTGCACGAAGCAGTTCGCCCCGGCCGACACCACCGTGAGCGAGAGTGACGCCCACAACGGCAACGCCTGCGTGACGATGCCCGACGGGTCGACCTCGAGGTGCAGCCACTTCGTCATCGCGATCCCCGCGGGCACCCCCACGACGATGGCGGCGATGACCAAGCCGATGTAGAACGCCCGGGCGACCGCCATCGCGCGGAAGCCGGAGATCGCGTCCTGGGCCCAGGTCACGAGTGAGACGTGCGGCAGGAGCAGCACCACCAGGGCCGCCACCATCGTGGCGGCACCCGCCGGGTGCAGGACGCCCACTCCGATGGCCAGGGTGCCGATCACCGACGCGACCGCTCCCTGCGCGCCGGACACGAAGAACTGCGGGTAGCCACGACCGGTCAGCCAGCGCCCGGACAGGATGATCCCGAACATCAGCACGAAGGCGCCGATGCCCGCTCGCCACCCACCACCGGCCTGCATCGCGATCGAGGTCCCCAGGATCGAGAGCCCGACGTCGGCGAGCCACGTGGGCCAGCGCGGCGGCATCCGCAGCACCGCCACGAGGGCGCTCACGCCCGAGGTCATGTCCCGTTGGTCGTGGATCAGGTCGTCCACGATCTGGTTCGCGCGCGCGAGTCGGTCGAGGTCGGAGCCGTCGGAACTCACTGTCCGGACCTTCACGAGCGGCGGGATGTCGGCCGGCGCGTACTGGATCGTCACCGAGCTGCCGGAGAAGTCGAGGTCGAGCGGGGCCAGGTTCCACTTCGTCGACACCGCGACGACGGCGGTCTCGACGCTGCGGGTGTCGGCGCCGGAGGCGAGCATCACCTCGGCCAGGTCGAGGCAGAAGTCGACGATCTGGGCGGCGGTGTACTGGTCGCGCCCCTTGGCGTCGGGTTCGACGTGCTCGTAGATCGTGCCGCGCAGTCGGGCACGTGCGTCGCGCAGGTCGTGCTGCGCCAGGCTGCGGCGTCGGGGGCGGGGTGGCCGGTGTGGGCGCCCCGGCTTGGGCTCGCCGGGGAAGTGCTGCTCGGCCATCCGACCATGGTGCCAGTCGCGATCTGGACGCGACCAGAGCGGACGGGAGGCCCGGTGCCAGCTGGCACCGGGCCTCCCGTCAGGTGGTCGGTCGCGTCTCGGACGCGACCCGACTACTGCTCGAACGTCGCGTCGAGCGTGATCTCGACGCCGGTGAGCGCCTTGCTGACCGGGCAGGTCGCCTTGGCGTCCTCGGCGGCCTTCAGGAAGGTCGCCTCGTCGATGCCGGTGACCTCACCGTGCACGGTCAGGGCGATGCCGGTGAGCTTGAAGCCGCCAGCCGAGTCCGGGCCGAGCGAGACGTCGGCCTTGACGTCGAGGGCCTCGACCGTGCCGCCGGCCTCGCCGAGGACGGCGGAGAACTGCATGGCGTAGCAGGCCGAGTGTGCGGCGGCGATGAGCTCCTCGGGGCTGGTGCTGCCACCGGCCTCGTCAGCGGCGCGCTTCGGGAACGAGACGTCGTAGGTGCCGACCTTCGAGCTGGAGAGTTCGACCTGGCCGGAACCGTCGTTGAGGCCGCCGTTCCAGGCGGTGCGTGCGGTGCGCGTGGGCATGGCCGCTCCTTTCGTGTGGGGGATCGGACCCGAGCGGGACCGTCGCAGCCGAGTCAAGCGGAGAACGCACGTTCTCGCAACCGGCTCACGGCGAAGACGCAGGCTTCGCCGTTCTGAGCGACAGGTGTTGCCCACAACAACAGGTGTAGCGTGATGGTGTTCAAAGGAGACCCATCATGCGCGCCGTCGTGTTCGAGCAGTACCAGACCTTCCCGTCCCTGACGGAAGTCCCGAAGCCCACCCCGGGTCCGGGGGAGGTGCTCCTCAAGGTCGCAGGTGCCGGCGCGTGCCACTCGGACGTCGCGGTGTACCGCGAGTTCGCCGCCGGTGCTCCGGGGTCGCAGCGACCCCCGTTCGTCCTCGGGCACGAGAACTCCGGCTGGGTCGAGTCCGTCGGCGACGGCGTGACCGGGTTCACCGAGGGCGACGCCTACCTGGTCTACGGGCCGGTCGGCTGCGGGCACTGCTCGTACTGCTCGAAGGGGCAGGACACCTACTGCGAGAACGCCGCGACGAACCCCTACATGGGTATCGGTCTCGGGCGCGACGGCGGCATGGCGGAGTACGTCAGCGTCCCTGCTCGCAACCTCGTGCCGCTCGGCGACGCCGACCCGATCGCTGCCGCACCGCTCAGTGACGCCGCACTCACGCCGTACCACGCGATCAAGAACGCGCTGCCGAACCTGGCGGGTGGCGGTCGCTTCGCACTCGTCGTCGGGCTCGGCGGCCTCGGGCAGATCGCCGTGCAGATCCTCACCGCGCTCACCGGCGCCACGGTCATCGCCACGGACATGAAGCAGGACGCCATGGACCGCGCTGCCGCCCGTGGCGCGATCACGGTGCCCGGCGGGCCGGACCAGGCCGCTGCGATCCGCGAGATCACCGGCGGCCGCGGGGTCGATGCCGCGTTCGACTTCGTCGGAGCGACGCCCACCATCAAGGTCGCTCAGGCGTCGATGGCGGTCGGTGGCCGGTTCACCGTCGTCGGGATCGCCGGCGGTACCACCGAGTGGAACTTCTTCGCGACGCCGTACGAGTCGACGATCACGAACACCTACTGGGGCACGATCGAGGACCTGCACGAGGTCGTCGCGATGTACCGCGCCGGGCAGATCGTCCCCGACGTGGAGCGGTACGCGCTGTCGGACGCGCTCGAGGCCTACCGGAAGCTCGAGGCCGGCGAGCTGTCGGGCCGCGCGGTCGTCGTCCCGACGCTCTGACGCGGGGCGCCTCGCGGCGTAGCTGGCGGAATCGGGCGTACCTGGTCGGAAGTTCTGACCAGGTACGCCCGATTCCGCTTTCCAGCGCAGGTGTTCTGGGAAGGAATCAGCGCAGGTCAGCGGCCGGCGGCGTAGCCCTGGGCGCCGCGGGGGTTCGCGGCGGCACCGAGGACACCGGTGGCCGGGTCCCGCGTCACGCACGTCAGCCGTCCGAGCGACCAGTCGCCGGCGCGGTGGACGACGTGACCACGTGCCTCGAGTTCCGCGATGACGTCGTCGCCGAGGCGGTCCTCGACCACGAGCCCCGCCGGCTCCCACGTGCGCGGCCAGAACGACCCCGGGAACGACGTCGTGTGCAGCGCCGGGGCGTCGATCGCCTGCTGCGGGGTGTACCCGCCGACGATCCACCGCAGCAGGAACAGCAGCTGCCACTGGTCCTGCTGGTCGCCGCCGGGTGAGCCGACCGCGGCCACGGGGACGCCGTCACGGAGCACCAGGGTCGGCGTCAGGGTCGTTCGCGGGCGCTCGCCGGGGCGGAGCGTCGACGCCGTGCCCGGTTCGAGCCAGGTCATCTGCAGCCGGGTGCCCAGGCAGAACCCGAGGTCCGGGATCGTCGGCGACGACTGCAGCCACCCGCCGGACGGCGTCGCGCTGACGATGTTGCCCCAGCGGTCCACGACGTCGATGTGGCAGGTGTCGCCCCGGGTCTCGCCGTCCGGGGTCACGAACGGCTCGCCGCGGTCCTCGACCGGAGCGACCGGAGCGACCTGCACCGTGGGTTCGCCGAGACCAGCGCCGTCGCCGGCGGAGTACGACGTCCGGGCCGGCGGCATCGCCCGCTCGACGCCCGCGATCGCGCCCGGTCGCAGCTCGGCCGAGGCCCGCTCCCCGATCAGCGCGCGCCGCTCGTCGGTGTACGCATCGGACAGCAGCACGTCGAGGGGGACGTCGCCGTCGCCGTAGAACGCCTCGCGGTCGGCCATGGCGAGCTTCTGCGCCTCGACGATGGTGTGTGCGCCGACCGACGTCGACGGGTCGAGCAGTGCGTCGTCGAGCGGTTCGAGCAGCCGCAGGGTCTGCAGGAGCGCCGGACCCTGGCCCCACGGCCCGGTCTTCGCGATCGTGCAGCCGCGGAACTCCGCCGTCGCCGCGGGCTCGTACGACGCTCGGAACGCCGCCAGGTCCGACGCCCGGACGACCCCGGCGTGGTCGGTCCCCGACGCGTGTCGGTGGGGCTCCCGCACGAAGCGGTCGATCGCCTCGGCGACGAAGCCCTCGGCCCACTCGCTCCGTGCGGCGTCGATGCGGGCGGTCCGACTGCCGGAGCCGTCACCGGCGTCGAGGAGCCGGTCGAGCACTGCGGCCAGCGCCTCGTTGCGCACCAGGTCCCCGGGGACCGGCACCGTGCCTCCTGGCAGCCACTGCGTGGCGGACGTGGGCCAGTGGTCACGGAACAGGCCCTGCACGGCGGTGATCGTCCGGACCACTCCGGCTGCGACCGGGTGGCCGTCACGGGCGTAGCCGATCGCCGGCGCGAGGACGTCCACGAGCTCCCACGTGCCGTGGTCGCGGAGCAGCAGCAGCCACGCGTCGACGGCACCCGGGACGGTGGCGGCGAGCGCGCCGGAACCGGGGACGAGGTCGAGGCCCTCGGCGCGGTAGTGCTCGGGCGTCGCACCGGCCGGTGCCGGACCCTGGCCGACGAGCACGACCGGGGTCGGGTCCGACGCCGTCGCGAACACCGCTGTCAGGTCGCCGCCCGGGCCGTTCAGGTGCGGCTCGACCACGTGCAGGACGAACGCGCCCGCGACGGCTGCGTCGAAGGCGTTGCCGCCGCGTTCGAGCACCGACTGCGCGGTGGCGGTCGCGATCCAGTGCGTCGCGGCCGCCATGCCGAACGTGCCCTGCAGGTCCGGACGCGAGGTCTGCGTGGCGGGCGGGACGAAGGCGGGGTTCGGAGTCGGCATGCTCCCATCCTCTCCCCAGGGCTCGCCGCTCAGCCCAGGGCCACGACGATCCCCGCGGCGACGAGCAGTGCGACGTACCCCCAGGCGTGCACGACCTCGGGCGGGTGCGGAGGGCGACGTCGGAGCAGCACGATGACCGGCATCGCGCCGACCAGCAGGGCTGCGGCTGCCCGGACGTCGACGGCGCCGACGAGTCCGGCGGTGTGCGGGACGACCGCCGGCAGCAGCATGGTCACCGCGGCTGCGGGCAGCGTGATCGCCAGCGTGAGGGGGTTCGCCAGCGTTGTCGCCGCGGTCATGGTGGCACCGGACCGGCGCAGCATCGGGACCGTCACCACGCTGCCGCCGACGCCGAGGAACGCCGCGACCGCACCGATCGGGAGGCCCGTGGCAGTCGGCACGCCGGTGCGGGTCGGTCCCTGGTCGCGTCCACCGCCGCGGGTCGCGACTGCGCGATCCGTCGCCGAGCTGCGCAGGAAGCCCGGGCGCAGGAGCAGGTCGGCGACCGTGACCCCGAGGTAGACGACGAAGCCCCAGCGCAGGAGCGCGTCCGGTGCCTCTCGTGCGGCGAGCACCCCGACCGTGCCGCCGACCCCGAGCAGGACGAACAGCGACGAACGGCCCCGGAGTGGTGCGAGGGCGCCGCGCCGGGCCGAGACGGTGGCCACGGCGGCGTTCACGAGCATCACGAGGGCCGAGGTCGCCGTGGCCACCCGGACGGCGTCGCCACCGAGGGCTGCGTCGGCGACGGTGATGATCGGCACGGTGACGAACCCACCGCCGAACCCGAACAGGACGGTGGTGACCCCGACCAGGACCCCGATGACCACGAGCACGATGAACGACATGCCTCCATCCCAGCCGGGATCACCACGGCGGACGATCGGGTGTGCGGCATGTTCCTTCGAGACCTAGCCTCGACGTGTGCGCAACGTCCCGGTCTCCGAGTTCGACCACCAGCCGTTCGACGTCCTGCCGATCGGCACCGACTACCCGCCGGACCACCTGCTCGCCCGGCACGAGCACCGACGGGCGCAGCTGCTCTACGGTGCGAGCGGCGTGATGCTCGTCGAGACCGACGACGGCTCGTGGACGGTGCCGACCGACCGGGCCGTGCTCATCCCGCCCGGGGTGCCCCACGAGGTCCGGATGCTCGACGTCAGCACCTGGAGCCTGTACGTCGAGCCGGACGCCGTGCCCTGGTGGCCGACACGGTGCACCGTCGTCGAGGTCGGGCCCCTGCTGCGCGAGGTGCTTCGCGCCGCCAACGCGCTCGACGTGCCGTACGACGACGGCGGCCGGGCCGGCACCCTCGTCCGGCTCGCCCTGCACGAGCTGCAGCGCGTCGCACCGATCCCGCTGAGCGTCTCGCTGCCGCCACGGGGCGTCCTGCGCGACCTGTGTCGGGCGTACCTGGCCGAGCCCGACGTCCACGTGACGAACACCGACTGGGCACGTGCGGCAGCCGTCTCGGAACGCACCCTCGACCGCCACTTCCGTGCGGCCACGGGGGTGGGTCCCGCGAGCTGGCGCGTGCGTGCGCGACTGTTGGCGAGCCTCCCGGCCCTGCGACGCGGCACCGTGACGGAGGTGGCGGGCCGACTCGGCTACGCGACCCCCGCGGCGTTCACCGCCGCCTTCTCGAATGCGTTCGGGGCCCCGCCGTCCCGGTTCCGGTGAGGTCTTGCGCTCTTCCGGGAGTGGGCGCATACTGAACGCAACGGTTAATTAACCGTCTAGTTCACCGAGAGGCGACGATGGAACCCGACCACACCGACGTCGTCCTGTCGGCGCTCGCCGACCCGATCCGACGGCGCATCGTCGAACGGCTCGGCAAGGGCGAGGCAACCGTCTCCGAGCTGTCGGAGCCGTTCGACGTCAGCGCCCCGGCGATCTCGCGGCACCTCGGCGTGCTCGAACGCGCCGGCCTCATCACGCGCGAGCGGCACGGCACGTGGCGCACGTGCCGTCTCCGGCCCGAGGCCGTCGACGAGCTCGGCGCCTGGCTGGGCCGGTTGCGTCCCGACTGGGACCGCCGGTTCGACCGACTGGAGGCCCTGCTCGCCGCCCAGCGCAGGCCCGCCCCGGTGGGCAGCCCGTCCACCGCCCCACCCGCCAGTTCCACCAGTTCCGCCTTCACCGTCGATCCGCAGGAGCAGTCATGACCGAACAGTTCACCGCCCACGCCACCCACCGCTTCGCCCACCCCGTCGCCGACGTCTACCGAGCGTTCGTCGACCCGGCGCTGCTCGCGCTCTGGTTCGGGCCCCTCGGCTTCCACGTCCCCGTCGCCACCGTCGAGGTCGACGCGCGGGTCGGTGGCGCCTGGAACCTCACGATGGTCAGCAACGACAACGCCGAGTGGTCGTCGCCCGTCACCTCGACCCTCGAGCAGATCGAGGAGAACCGGATCATCGTCGGCACCTCGACGGCGCACGGCATCCCGGGGGTCGAGGACGGCACCGCGCTGTCCCTGACGCTCGAGTTCGCCGAGGACGGCGACGGCACGATCGTCACCCTGACGCAGGGACCCTTCCCCGAGTTCATGCGCGACATGAACATCGCCGGCTGGACGCAGTCGTTCCACAAGCTCGAAGCACTGCTGGCGACACCGAAGGAGTTCTTCCAGCAGCCGTAGCCGCACCCCCCTGTCAAGGGGTTGTGCGCCCCGCGCAGAAAAGCGAACATCGTTCGGTGACTCGTACAGGGCGAGCGCCGAACGACCGCGCAGGGGCGTGGTCGGTTCCGAGTCAGGGGATCCATGACCACCACTCCGTCGACCGTCGCACGTGCGCGCCGACTCCCACGCTTCGCCGGCGCGCTCACGGTGCTGGCCCTGGCCGCCGGTGCCCTCGTCGCGACCGCTGAACCCGCCGCGGCATCGGCGGTGTGGGTCGGATCGGCACCCGCCGGCACCAAGATCAACCCCGGCGACCAGGTGACGTCGCCGAACGGCCAGTTCAAGCTCATCATGCAGGGCGACGGCAACCTGGTCGAGTACGGCATCGGGAACCGCGTGCTGTGGGCCTCGAACACCGCCGGTTCCCCCGGCGCGATCGCGGTCGTCGGCAAGAACCGTGCCCTCGACATCACCAAGAACGGCAAGCGACTGGCGCGCTGGGCCTCGGCCGGCACCGTGAACTCGACGGCGCTGAAGATCCGCGCCGACGGCACCATGGCGCTGCTCGCCGGCAAGTCCGTCGTCGTGAACTGGACCACCTACCAGGACCGGGTCGCCTCGGGGAACACGCTCCTCGGCGGCACCGTGCTGCGCTCCGACGCCACGAACACACGCATCCTCAACATGCGCACCGACGGCAACCTGGTGCAGAAGGTCAGCGGTCGCGTCGTCTGGCAGTCGCGCACCGGCGGGCACCCCGGCGCCTGGGCCGAACTGCAGTCCAAGGGCAACTTCGTCATCTGGACCCGTGACGCATCGCGCAAGAAGGTCGCGCTCTGGACCTCGCGCACCGGCACGGCCGGCTCCGGCAACCTGCTCGTGCAGGTCGACGGCAACGTCGTGCTCTACGGCTCCAAGGACACCCGCGTCTGGTCGAGCCGACCCGTCACCGGACTGGCCTGGCCCGTCAACGGGACGAAGATCACCGGCAAGTACGGCGACGACCGTGGCGCCGGACACGTCCCGCGCTACCACCAGGGCACCGACGCGCCCGTGCCCGTCGGCACCCCGGTGTACGGCTCCGGCACCGGCGAGGTGACCAAGACCGTGGCGAACGACGCCTCGTACGGCAACTACATCGTCGTGACCTACGGCATGACCGCGGTGCTCACCGCCCACCTCAGCAAGATCGAGGTGAAGAAGGGCCAGATCGTGAAGCTCGGTACCGAGATCGCGAAGTCCGGCAACACCGGCCAGTCGACCGGCCCGCACGTGCACGTCGAGACGCGGCGCAACGGCACGCTCGTCGACCCGTTGAAGAACATGCACTTCCGCTGATCCGGGAGCGCTGGCGGCGTACCGCTTCGTGAGCAGAAATGGTCGGGTCGCCTTCGGGCACCCGACCATTCCTGCTCACGAAGTGCGGGCGCCCCGCACCCGGCGAACGCTCACTCCATCGAGTGGAACATCACATGACAGGCTGTCCCGATGGGTGTGGGAGAGATCGACCGCAAACGGCGGGCTGCTGTGTACATCGACGGCTTCAATCTCTACCGACGCGCCCTGGAACACCGGCCGGATTGCCGGTGGCTGGACGTCCGCAAGCTGAGTGAGACGCTCCTCCCGGATTTCGAGGTCATCGTCGTGCGGTACTTCACTGCGCGCGTGCGTTTCGTCGAAGGGGAAGATCCGGCGGCGCCGTCCAGGCAGAGCGCTTACCTGCGCGCCCTCGCGACGCTCCCCGCGGTCACCACGCACTTCGGCACGTTCCGTTCCGATCGGCGATGGATGGCGAAGAGTCCGCTCGAACTGGACGACGACGGTTCCCCGCGCACTGTGCGGGTCCGGAAGATCGAGGAGAAGGGGTCGGACGTGAGTCTGGCTGCGCACTTGGTCTGCGATGCGATGGACGGGTTGGTCGACGCGGCCTTCGTCCTGTTGAACGACTCCGACTTCGTCGACGCACTGCGAATCGTCCGCGAAAGGGGTGGCGTCGAGATCGGGCTCATGTGCCCGAGCCCTTTCCCTGCGCGGAGTCTCCTCGCACTGGAGCCCGACCATGTGCGTCACGTTCGGGCGGCCGCCATGCGCGACTCGCAGCTGCCCGACAGGATCGCGGACGTTCACGGTGTCATCACGCGACCGAAGCGTTGGCGTGCCAGAAGTACAGAAGCCCCGCCAGAGGCGGGGCTTCGCGCCCGGTAGTCGAGACATCCGGGGGTGTGCGGCCAATGTACTGCGTATCACCACGGGGTGCAACCGGACTGCGCAGGACCTGCTCCCTGCCACGAAACGAGGACTCATGACCACGATGTTCACATCGCACGCGCATCGAGAGGGGAAGTGGTGGGTCGTCCAGAACGATCAGGCGCCAGGAGCGATCTCGCAGGTCAGTCGAATCGAGCTGGCCGCCGGAGCGCAGCGGGAAGCGATCGCCTTCGTCGCCGAGACCGTCGTCGACGATGTCGCGGTGGTGATCCGGATGGAGCGACCTTCGTGAGCAGGAATGGTCGGGTCGCCTTCGGGCACCCGACCATTGCTGCTCACGAAGTGCGGGCAGGGCGGCGCGGATACCCTTGACCGGATGACATCGCGCGGCGGGACTGGGGCTGGGAACGGGGCCGACGCGGAGGCCGTGCTCGTCGCCTTCGCGCGCACCAGCGGGGACGTCGCGGCGGCGCGCCGGGTCGCACGGCGGTTCGAGGGCCTCGACGACGGCGAGCGCTCGGCGCTGCTCTGGAGCGACGACGACGGCGCGAAGCTCATCGCCGTGCTGCTGCTGGTGCAGGCGATGCGCGAGCACCCCGATCCGGAGCTGACCGACGAGTACCTGTCGGCAGCGAAGGCCGAGCGCTTCGACGACCCGGCGCTGGTCGACCTGGCAGCCGAGGAGCTCGTCGGTGCGCCGCTCGTGGGCGGCTCGACGGGGCCGCTGTTCGCGCTCGTGAAGTCCGACGTGGCGATGGTGCGCCGGATCGCGGTCGTGGCGACGCTGGCGTTCGCGAAGCAGGGCGACGCCGAGGTGCCACTCGGGATCGCCGGACGCCTGGTGCGGGAGCGGAGCGACACCGTGCAGTCGGCGCTGGGGTGGGTCCTGCGCGAGACGGGCAAGCGCGCGTCGGAGCCGGCGCTCTTTGCGTTCCTCGAGAAGAGCGGACGGTTCCTGACGCCTGCGGCGCGCCACACGGCGACCGAGCACCTACCGCCGGCAGAACGTGACCGCCTGCGGGCCTGAGCGCGAACGACGCTGGCAACCAACTGTGCAGTCGGCTCTACCGACCATGTGGTCGGTTAAGGTCTCCGAGTGACCGAAACCACCCCGAGCACCAGCACCACCCCGATCCACCGCGCCTCCGTCCGTGAATGGGCGTCGCTCGGCGTCCTCACCCTGGCCGTGGTGCTGCTCGCGATCGACGGCACCGTGCTGGCCCTCGCCGTCCCGTCGCTGACCGCCGACCTCGACCCGACCGCGACGCAGGTGCTCTGGATCGGCGACGTCTACTCGTTCGCGCTCGCGGGCCTCCTCGTCACGATGGGCAACGTCGCCGACCGGATCGGCCGGAAGCGCCTGCTGCTCATCGGCGCGGTCGCGTTCGGCCTGGCCTCGGCCGCCGCGGCGTTCGCGCAGACGCCCGAGCTCCTCATCGCCGCGCGGGCACTGCTCGGCATCGCCGGAGCGACCCTGATGCCGTCGACCCTGTCGCTGGTGCGCACGATCTTCCGCGACGCCCGGCAGCGCACCACCGCGATCGCCGTGTGGTCAGCGGGTGCGACGGGTGGTGCCGCCGCCGGACCGCTCGTCGGCGGTGCGCTGCTCGAGCACTTCTGGTGGGGCTCGGTCTTCCTCATCAACATCCCCGTCATCGTCGTGATCGTCATCGCCGGAGCCATCCTCCTGCCCGAGTCGAAGGGCGGCTCGCGCACCCCGATCGACCTGCTCTCCGCCGTCCTCTCGGTGCTGGCGATCGTGCCGCTCGTGTACGCCGTGAAGCACGTCGCCGGGCACGGGTTCGACTGGACGGTGCCCCTGACGGCACTCCTCGGCATCGGCGCCGGCTGGTGGTTCGTCCGCCGCCAGAAGCGCCTCACGACACCGCTCATCGACCTGCAGCTGTTCCGGATCCCGGCGTTCTCGGGCGCCGTCGTCGCGAACTCGTTGTCGGTCTTCGCGCTGAGCGGCCTGCTGTTCTTCTTCTCGCAGTACCTGCAGCTGGTCCGCGGGTTCACGCCGCTGCTCGCCGGAGCGGCCGAGCTGCCGGCGACCCTGGCCTCGATCGCGGTGATCGCGATCATCGGGCTGCTGTCCCGGCGGGTCGGACCCGGCCGGTCGATCGGTCTCGGCCTGGCGGTCGCCGCCGTGGGCATGGCCGGCCTCGCGTTCGCCGAGGGGCTGCCGACGTACTGGGGGATCGCGATCGCCCTCGCCGTGGTTGGCCTGGGCGTCGGGGTCTCGATGACCCTGGCCACCGACGCAGTCGTCGCCGCGGCACCGCGGGAGCGTGCCGGTGCGGCCTCGGCCATCTCCGAGACCGGGTACGAACTGGGCGTCGCGCTCGGCATCGCGGTGCTCGGCTCGCTGCAGACCGCGTTCTACCGGTCGAACCTCGACGTCACGAGCGGCGCGGTCAGCGGCGGTGTCGGCGACCGGATCCGTGAGTCCCTGGCGTCGGCGTCCCAGGTCCTGCAGGACGGCGACCCGATCCTCGAGCACGCTCGGCACGCCTTCACCGGCGGCATGCAGCTCGCCTCGATCTGCGCGGCCGTGGCGCTCGCCGTCGCCGCCGCGGTCGCACTCCGGGTGATCCCGAACCGGCAGGATGGACCGCATGAGCACTGAAGGTCGTCATGAGCACTGACGGCACCCGCGATCGTGAGCGCACTCGCCAGGCGGTCCTCGATGCCGCCGAGCGGCTGCTCGCCGAGCGCGGCACCCGGGTGAGCGTCGCCGAGATCGCGGCGGACGCCGGCGTCTCCAAGAGCGGCCTGCTCCACCACTTCCCGTCGAAGGACGAGCTGCTCCTCGCCGTCGCCGCGCACGGTCTCGCGACGTTCAAGGACGAGGTGCTGCGGCACGTCGACCTGGCCGAGAACCGCCCTGGCAAGGTCCTCCGCGCCTACGTGCGGACCCTGTGCGGCGGCAGCCAACGCGCCATGGAGGTCTTCTCGCCGACCGCGCATTGGACCGGTCTGATGGCGGTGCCGGGGGTCGAGGCGGTCGTCGCGGCGGACGCCGAGGACTGGCGCGCGGTGTTCGCGCGCGACGGCCTGCCCGAGGACCGCACGTTGGTCGTCCGGCACGCGGCCGAGGGGCTCGCAGCAGCTGTCGCCATGCCGCCGTACCTGGACGCACGCGAGCTGACGGTCACCCGTGACGCGCTGCTCGCCCTGGCAGAACCCGCCTGACGACCCGGCCAGGAGGCCCGGTGCCGGCGCGCCCCGCCGGTCACCAGGGCAGGCGGCCGGCCCGACCCCCGTGGTCCGGTCGGCGGTGTCGGCCTACCCTGGGGCCATGCACACCGAAGTGCCCCGGATCGACGCCGCACTCGTGGAACGACTCGTCGCGACGCAGTTCCCCGAGTGGAACGGCCTGCCCGTGCGCGAGGTCGACCACCAGGGCTGGGACAACCGCACGTACCGACTCGGCGACGCGCTGTCCGTCCGGCTGCCGAGTGCCGCCGGCTACGTGCCCGCGGTCGAGAAGGAGCAGGACGTCCTGCCGTACCTGGCACGCCGGTTGGACGTCGCGGTCCCCGAGCCGGTCGGTCTGGGCGAACCGGGCGAGGGGTACCCGTTCCCGTGGTCGGTCCGGCGGTGGCTCGACGGGACGGTGGCGGCGCGTGCGGTCGACCTCGACCACGAGCGCTTCGCCGCCGACGTCGGCGCGGTGCTCCGGCAGCTCCGGAGCCTCCCCGCCACCGGGGGCCCGACCGCCGGCGTGCACTCGTTCCACCGTGGCGAGCACCCCTCGGTGTACGGCGCCGAGGTCGTCGCGGCGCTCGACACCCTGGGCGCGCAGGTCGACCGTGCCGCGTGCGAACGCATCTGGGACGACGCGGTCGCCTCGACCTGGGACCGTCCGGGGGTCTGGTTCCACGGGGACGTGGCGCCGGGCAACCTGCTCGTGGACGACGCGGGACGCCTCGCCGCCCTGATCGACTTCGGCACGTGCGGGGTCGGTGACCCGGCCTGCGACCTCGTGCTCGCGTGGACGTTCCTCGAGCCGGCGGCGCGCCCGGTGTTCCACGAGGCCGTGGGGCTCGACGCCGACGCGTGGGCGCGGGCGCGCGGCTGGGCGCTGTGGAAGGCGCTCATCATGCTCGCGGGTAGTGCCGGTCCGGGCGACCGCGCGGAGCACGAGCGCGTGCTCGCCACGATGCTCGCGGATCCGGTCGTCTGACCGGGCGGCGGAGCCCCGAACCCAGGCGGGGCTGTGAACGCACCACGGGGCGGGCGCGTACCGAGGAGGGAGAAGCGAGCCGCGCCTCCCGGCCGGCCCGAAGCGACCACGAGAGGAACGCGACGTGCGCGCACTGACCTGGCAGGGCACCGAGAAGGTGTCCGTCGAGACCGTCCCCGACCCGACCATCCAGGAACCGACCGACGCGATCGTGCGGATCACGTCCACGGCGATCTGCGGCTCCGACCTGCACCTGTACCGGGTCCTCGGCCCGTACATCGACAAGGGCGACGTCCTCGGCCACGAACCCATGGGCATCGTCGAGGCGGTCGGCAGCGCCGTCACGAACCTGAAGGTCGGCGACCGGGTCGTCGTCCCCTTCAACATCTCGTGCGGTCACTGCTGGATGTGCAAGAACGGCCTGCAGTCGCAGTGCGAGACCACCCAGGTCACCGAGTACGGCTCGGGAGCGGCGCTCTTCGGCTACACGAAGATGTACGGCCAGGTCCCCGGCGGCCAGGCCGAGTACCTCCGGGTCCCGCACGCGGACTACGGCCCCATCGTGATCCCGGACGACGGCACGCCCGACGACCGCTGGCTGTTCCTCAGCGACATCCTGCCCACCGCGTGGCAGGCCGTGCAGTACGCGAACGTGCCGGAGGGTGGCACGCTCGCGGTGCTCGGACTCGGCCCCGTCGGCCAGTTCGCCGCCCGCATCGGCAAGCACCTGGGCTACCGCGTGCTCGCCGTCGACCCCGAACAGGTCCGCCGCGACCTGGGGGCGAAGCACGGCGCCGAGGTGTTCGACCTGACCAAGGACACCGTGCCGGAGCTCGTCGACCTGACCGACGGCCGCGGCCCGGACGGTGTCGTCGACGCCGTCGGTATGGAGGCGCACGGCAACCCCGTCGCCGGCTTCGCGCAGCGAGCGGCCGGGTTGCTGCCCGACGCACTGGCGCAGAAGGCGATCGAGGTCGCCGGCATCGACCGGCTCGCAGCCGTGCACGCCGCGATCGACCTGGTCCGCCGCGGTGGCACCGTCTCCCTGAGCGGCGTCTACGGCGGCATGGCCGACCCGATGCCGATGATGACGCTCTTCGACAAGCAGATCACCATCCGCGAGGGCCAGTGCAACGTGAAGCACTGGATCGACGACATCATGCCGCTCGTGCAGGACCCGTCGGACCCGCTCGGCACGCTCGACCTGACCACGCACCGGGTGTCGCTCGAGGACGCCCCGCACATGTACGAGGTGTTCCAGAAGAAGCAGGACGGCTGCGTCAAGGTCGTGCTCGACCCCGCCCTGGCCGCCGCCTGATGCGGATCGTCGTCGTCGGCGGGACCGGCAACGTCGGGACGGCGGTGCTCCGTCGGCTCGCGGAGGCGCGGGTCGCCGCGCGGGCGGACGGGGCCTCGCCCGGTGCCTCCGACAGCGACGGGCGCGGCGGCAGCGTCGAGATCGTCGGCGTCGCGCGGCGGCTGCCGGACGTGCACGCGGAGCCGTACGGTTCCGCCGTCTGGCACGCCGTCGACATCGGCGCGTCCGACGCGGTCGGCCAGCTCACCGCGGTCTTCACCGGTGCCGACGCCGTGATCCACCTGGCCTGGGCGCTGCAGCCGACGCACGACATCCCGCTGCAGTACCGGACGAACGTCACCGGCACCGCGAACGTGCTGTCGGCCGTGGCGCGAGCAGGGGTGCCACAGGTCGTCGTCGCGTCGTCGGTCGGGACCTACCGAGGCGTCGACGCCGCGGGCAAGCGGACCCCGGTCGACGAGAGCTGGCCGACCGACGGCATCCCCACCGCGACGTACTCGATCCACAAGGCCGAGAACGAAGCGGCGATGGACGCGTTCGAGGCAGACCATCCGTCCGTGGTCGTCACACGGCTGCGCCCGGGGTTGATCTTCCAGCGGGACGCCGCCGCCGAGATCCGCGGGCTGTTCCTCGGACACCTCGTGCCGATGTCGATCGTGCGGTGGATCCGGTGGCTCGTGCTGCCCCTGCCGTACCCGTTCGTGTTCCAGGCGGTGCACGCCGACGACGTCGCGGACGCGTACTGGCGGACCGTCGACCAGCGGGCCGGCGGAGCGTTCAACATCGCTGCGTCGCCCGTGCTCAACCCGCCGCGGTTGGCCCGGGCGTTCGGCATGCTCGGTGCCGTCCGGATCCCGCTCGGACTGCTGCGCGGGATCGTGACGCTGACGTGGCGGCTGCGGTTGCAGCCGACGGACGCCGGCTGGATCGACATCGCGGCCGGCGTGCCGATCATGCGGACCGACCGTGCCCGGTCGGTGCTCGGATGGGAGGCCCGGCACACCTCCGAAGACGCGTTGCGTGCGCTCGTGGCCGGGTTCGCGGACGGGGCGCACGTGGCCGCGTCGGATCCGCTGCGGGGGTAGCTGGGCTGGGCGGGGGCTGGGCGGGGCTGGTGCTGCCGGGGCGTTGCGGGTGCTTTCGGGCGTACCTGGTCGGAAGTTTCGGCCAGGTACGCCCGATTCCGCTTCCCATCGCGGGTGTTCTGGGAAGGAACGGGCGCTCGGGTCGCGCTACGCTTCGCTCGTCGTTGTGAGAAGGGGGAGCGCGATGGTGCTCAGTTGGTCGGCGTTCAGCGAACTCGAGGGACCGGGCGGCTCGGGGATGCCCGACCTGTTCGGCGGTTGGTTCGGCATCGCGTTCGGGGTCGTCGCAGCCCTGACGATCCTCACCACCCTGACGATCGTCGTCCTGACGCTCTACCGGGGCAAGCGGATGGCCGACCGCGGTCAGAACCCGCTCACCATGCAGGAGGACATCGCGTACCAGGCGATGCAGAGCCGGACGCTCGCGCCCGAGAAGCCGCTCGAACAGCGGTTGGCGGAACTCGACGACCTGCACGCTCGCGGTGTGATCTCCGACGAGGAGCACCGGGCGGCGCGAGCCGAGGCCCTGCGCGGATGATCGCCTCCGAGGAGCTGCACAACCCGCTCATCCCGCCGCTGTACGACATCGTGTGGAGCGTGGCGATGGGGCTCATCGTGGTCGCCGTCGTCGTCACCGTGTGGATCGCGGTCGTCCGGAGCCGTCGCTCGAACGGTGCGCCCCGGACGCTCCGCGAGCAGCGGTTGGCGGAACTCGACGACCTGCACGCTCGCGGTGTGATCTCCGACGAGGAGCACCGGGCGGCCCGAGCCGAGGCCCTGCGCGGATAGCCTGGGGCGGTGCTGCTGCCGACGGACCTGCTGGGGGAGTGGGTGCTCCGCCGGACCCTGGACGACCGGCGTGCCGGCGTGCAGGGCATCGTCACCGGCACCACGACGCTGACCGCGGTCGGCGCGGACGAGGTGCGCTGGGACGAAGCGGGCGTGATGACCTTCGACGGCCGGGCCACCCCGGTGTCGCGCACGCTGACCGTCCGGCGCGACGATGACCACGCGTGGACCGTGCACTTCGCCGACGGCCGGGTGTTCCACGACTGGGTGTGGGGCACGAGCGTCGCCCACGCCTGTGCTCCGGACGACTACACCGGGGCACTGGACGGCGACGAGCAGCGGTGGACCGTGCGCTGGGAAGCCCGGGGCCCGGCGAAGGACTACCGGCTCGACAGCGTGCTGGAGCGTCACGGCACGCGCCAGACTGAGTCCATGGCACGTTCCTCCGGCACCGAAGCCCCGCGCATCACCCTGACCGAGCCCGTCGACCTGCAGGACTGGGTCCCCGGACCCGGCGACGTCCTGACCGGCGACCGCATCGAGGGGAAGCGCATCGGCGTGCTCGACCTGGCCGGTGAGCGGCTGCCCGATCTCGAGATCGAGGAGTGCGTCATCGACACGCTCCGGGGCGACGGCGCCGACTTCCGTGGCCTGCGGGTGCACGACTCGATCATCGACACGCTCGACGCCCCGGTGCTGCGGGCGTCGAGCAGTTCGTGGCGCGAGGTCCGGGTGTCCGGCGGGCGCATCGGCTCGGGTGAGCTGTACGACTCCGGGCTGAACGGCGTCGAGTTCGTCGGGATGAAGTTCGGGTTCGTGAACCTGCGCGGGTCGACGCTCACCGACGTGGTGTTCCGCGACTGCGTCATCGACGAGCTCGACATCGCGGACGCGAAGCTGCTGCGGGTGTCGTTCGAGGGCAGCAGCATCCGCGACGCCGAGGGGTCCAACACCCGGATCGACCACGTGGACCTGCGGGGTGCGGACCTCGACCGGGTCGAGCGCCTCGAGGGGTTCCGCGGTGCGACGATCGGCGCCGACCAGCTGTACACGCTCGCCCCGCTGCTGGCGGCGCAGGCGGGCTACCGCGTCGACTGACGGCTGCCCCGAGTCTCGGGGTGGACGACACTCCTCGCGGCTCCGAGCGCGAGAACTGTCGCTCAGGCCGAGACTCGCCCAGAGCCCGCCGCCGCGGCCAACGCCGCCGCGAGGTCCGCCTGCACCAGGTCGCCGTGCGCCGCCGCTCCCGCCTGGACCCCAGCGGCAGCGGACGCGATGACCGTCGCCATCGGGGCCGCCACGTTGCCGGCCGCGTACACACCGCGCACCGAGGTCTGCCCGGCCGGGTCGACCGTCAGCGCACTCGCGTACCGGAAGTCGCCCATGAACTGGTCGGTGGCGACCAGGCCGAGCCCGGACAGGAAGTCCACGCGCGCCTCAGCGGTGCTCGCCGCGGCCAGGGCGTCGAGTTCGACGACCTCGCCGGAGCCGAGCGTGACCCCGGTCAGCGTGCCCTCCGACGAGCGGACCTGCGTGACCGTGTCATCCACGACCTCGATCCCGCGGGCCCGCAAACCGGCCAGGGCGGTGTCGTCGACGAGTGCCGGATCGGTGACGAACGCCGTCACGTGCTCGCTCAACGCCCGGAACATCAGCGCGTGGTGCACGCCGTTCGGTGTCGTCACGAGCACGCCGATGCGCTGGTCGCGGATCTCCCATCCGTGGCAGAACGGGCAGTGCACGACCCCGCGCCCCCACTGCTCGGCCAGGCCCGGTACCTGCGGCAGGACGTCCACGGCGCCGGAGGCGACGACGAGCCTGCGGGCGGTGACGACCGTGCCGGAGTCCAGCGTGACCGAGAAGCCGACCAGGTCGGTGCCGTCGCCCGTCGTCGCGGACGCGGCCACGATCCTCCCGGCCGTCACCTCGACTCCGTAGGCGGCGACCTCGTCGCGACCGATCGCGGACAGCTCGGCGGGGGCGATGCCCTCGCGCCCGAGGTAGTTGTGGGCGCCTGCCGACGGCGCGTTGCGGGGCTCGCCCGCGTCGACGACGAGGACGGAGCGGCGGGAGCGCCCGAGGACGAGGGCGGCGGAGAGGCCGGCGGCTGCTCCGCCGATGACGATGACGTCGTAGTGATCACGCATGCAAGGAGCATGCGGCCGATGGGTCGCGGACAGCAAGGAACCTTGCTGATGTGGCAAGCTGGGCAGCATGTCCCACGGCCCGCAGGAACCAGTCGCCCCCCGCACGACCGCCCAGGTCGTCGACGGCGTGGGTCCCCGGTTGCGCGCGCTCCGTGCCCACCGGGACGTCACGCTTGCCGCCCTGTCCGAGGAGACCGGGGTGTCGGTGAGCACGCTGTCGCGGCTCGAGTCGGGGCAGCGCAAGCCGACGCTCGAGCTTCTGCTCCCACTGGCGCGGGCGTACCAGGTGCCGCTCGACGACCTGGTCGGAGCTCCGCAGACCGGAGACCCCCGGGTGCACATGAAGCCCGAGGTGCACGGCGGCCGGGTCGTCGTGCCGTTGACGAAGCGCACCGGCGGCGTGCGGTCGTTCAAGCAGCTGTTCCCACCGAACACACCAGGCGGCGAACCGTCGCTCAAGACGCACGAGGGCTACGAGTGGCTCTACGTGTTGTCCGGGCGGCTGCGCCTGGTGCTCGGCGAACACGACCTCGACCTCGGGCCGGGTGAGGTCGCCGAGTTCGACACCCACACCCCGCACTGGATGGGCAACGTCACCGACTCGGTGACCGAGGTGCTGTGCCTGTACGGGCCCCAGGGAGAGCGAGCGCACGTGCGGTCGCGACCGACGCGCTGACCCGCTGGCCCGCTGGCCCGCTGGCCCGCTGGCCCGCTCGGTCTACGACGTGAAGACGTGGTCCATGACGTCGTCGAGGAGCCCCGAGGTCTCGATGTTCGACTGCTGGATGTGGATGCCGATGTCACCACGCGTGAAGTAGGTGTCGCCGTCGGTCACGGGGTACTGCTCGTTCTTCGACACCTTCTGGCACTGGTAGCCCTCGGCCTCGTTGCCGCAGTCGTAGCCGTCGTCCGGCAGCTTCTGCAGCGCTGCGCTCGCCGTTGCCGAGTCCACGACGTCGACTGCGATCGACAGGTACGAGATGTCGGCCTGCGGTTCCCGCCACACGCAGTACAGACGCTTGCCGTCGGCCTGCAGGACGGGGGTGAAGGCACTCTTCGGGATCGCGATCGGGTCGCCGACGACCGAGGGGTCGTTCAGCGGAGTGGAGGCGAACGCGTCGTCCCACTTGCCGGGGGTGATGAGATCGGTGCAGCTCGCCGGCACCGTGCCGCCGTCGTAGTCGACCCCGGGGACCTGCGTGATCGTCGATGTCGGCTCCGGAGTACTGCTCGGGCTGGCGCTCGGTGTGCCGGTGCTCTCCGCCGTCGTCGCGGACGGCGTACCCGGTCCCGCTGGAGCGCTCTGGGCGCAGCCCGACAGGGCGAGTCCGATCGCCAGTGCCGCCGTCAGCGTCGCCGTGATCCCGGATGTCGTCGTGCGCGCTGATCGCCGCATCGTTCCCCCTCGTTCGTCGTGCGGACGTGCCCGCACGATCGAACGTAGGCGGACGTGCTGGTGGCGTCCGCAAGCGTCACCGTTCCGTGACCCCGTCAGCGCGTGCGCCACCCGCGCCGCACCCGCAACCCGGCGCGCACCCGCCGCGCCCACCGACGCACCGGGTTCGCCCGCCGGCCGTTCACGCGGAACGTGTGGAAGGCGCGTCGCGTCCGCAACAGTGCGGACGGGAGGCCCGACAACGGTCGCGCGGACACCTGCACCGTGAGCACGGGGTCGGCCACCACCCGCCAGGCCGGGTCGAGCTGCATGCTCAGGTCGACGTCGTCGTGCACCTCGGGGTCCTCGCGGTGCGCTCGGCTGTGGACCGCGTCCCAGGTCCAGCGCCGCATCGCCATCGCGGAACCGAACAGCGGTGGGCGGCCGAGCGCGGCCCACATGAGCGCGAAGTACGGCCGCATGTAGACGGCGTCCCACAGTCGGCCGATCAGCGGTCCGCCGTCGTGCGGGCATCCGGGCCCGGTCACCGCGACCACCGACGGATCGGCCAACAGCCGCACCGCGTCGGCGATCCACCCCGGCGGCGGGACGGAGTCGGCGTCGAGTCGGACGAGGACGTCCCCGGAGGCCCGGTCATAGCCGCGCGCCGAGGCCCGGGCGATGCCACGGATGCGTTCGGTGAGCACGATCGCCCCCGCTGCCTGGGCGACCTCGGCACTGTCGTCCCGGCTGCCGTTGTCGACCACGACGACCTCGTCGGCGAGCAGTGTCTGCACCGCGAGGGCGTCGAGGCAGCGTCGCAGGTGCGCAGCGTCGTCGCGCACGGGGATGACGACGGAGACGCGGACCATCCTCCGATCCAACCGGAGGTCCGCTGTGCGACCACGCGGTAGCGTTCCGGGCATGGACCGGACCGACGAACTCGCCGTGGAGCTCCGGCACGCGATCGGTCGCGTCGTGCGCGCTGCGAAGCGCGAGGCGGACTCGCTGCCCACCGCCCACGCGACGACCCTCGGGTTCCTCGAGCGCGAGGGGCCGATGCCGATCGCCGAGCTGGCACGTCGCCGGGCGGTGAAGCACCAGGGGCAGTCGCGCACGGTGGGGGAGCTCGCCGACCTCGGGTACGTCGAGCGGACGGCGTCGGACGCCGACCGTCGCGTGTCGGTCATCCGCATCTCCGACACCGGCAGCGAGGTCCTCCGCCGGGACATGCTCGCGCGGGCCGACTGGTTGGCGACGGCGATCCGCGAGGAGCTCGACGACGAGGAACGCGCGGCCCTCGAACGCCTGCCCGGCATCTTCGAACGGTTGGCCCGGCGCGCCGACTGAGTGCTCCCTCACCCGGATCGGCCACCAGAAGTACAACACAGTTGTAGTGTTGTCGGCATGGAGCTGACGAAGTACAACCACGCCACCGTCGTCCTCGAGCAGGACGGCACCACCCTCGTCATCGACCCGGGTACCTTCACGCCCGAGGCTGCTGATCTTGCCGGCGCTGCCGCCGCGGTCCTCATCACCCACGAGCACGCCGACCACTTCGACGTCGACGCCGTCCGTGCCGGGCTCGACGCGAACCCGTCGCTCGTGGTCCGCGGGCCGGCGGCGATCGTCGAGCAGCTGGGTGACCACGACGGCCGCGTCGCTGCGGTCCGTGCCGGTGACGCGTTCGAGGTCGGGCCGTTCTCCGTGCAGGTCTTCGGCGAGCACCACGCCGTCATCCACCGTGACATCCCGACGATCGCGAACGTCGGGTACCTGGTGAACGGCACCGTCTTCCACCCGGGTGACGCGTACCTCGAGCCGGGTGTCCCCGTGCAGACGCTGCTCCTGCCGACCAGCGGTCCGTGGACGAGTACCGCCGCCGCGGTCGACTACGTCCGATCGGTGGCGCCGGAGCGTGCCGTGCAGATCCACGAGGCGATGCTGAGCGATCTCGGCCAGCAGTCCACCGCGCGGTTCCTCGGGTCCGACGGTCTCGGACCGGTGCCGGTCCTGATCCTGTCCGCGGGGGGATCGATCGCCGTCTGACGGACGCGACCGTGCTCCTGGGAGGCGAGCCGCGCCTCCCGGGCAGCATGGAGGGATGTCCGACGCTCCCTCGACCGCAGTCCTCTTCGACATCGACGGCACGCTCGTCGACTCGAACTACGCCCACATCGACGCCTGGTGGCGAGCTGCCCGCGCAGCGGGCGAGTCCGTGGACGCCTGGCGGATCCACCGCGCGATCGGCATGGACTCCGCGAAGCTGCTCGAGACGCTGCTGCCGGACGCCTCCGACGAGACGCGCGACACCGTCAAGCAGTTCAACACCGCCTACTTCGCCGAGCACATGCCCCAGCTGCGGCTGCTGCCGGGCGCCCGTGAGCTGCTCCGTGCGGTCGCCGAGGCCGGGCACGCCGTCGTCCTGGCGACGAGTGCGCCGGAGCACGAACTGACGCGGCTGCGCGAACTGCTCGACGCCGAGGAGTGGCTCACCGCGGTGACGAGTTCCGAGGACGTCGAACAGGCGAAGCCGGACCCCGGGATCATCCAGGTGGCGCTCGACCGGGCCGGTGTGCGTACCGATGCTGCCGTGATGGTCGGCGACGCGATGTGGGACGTCGAATCGGCCGGACGCGTCGGCGTGACCTGCGTCGCGGTGATGACCGGCGGCATCGGCGGCGACGAACTCCGCGGCGCCGGCGCCGCCGAGGTCCACGACGACGCCGCTGCCGTGCTCGCCGCGCTGCGGTCCGGGGACGGCGCGATCGCCGCGCTGGGTGGGCGCGCGTGAGCGTGCACCGCTGCCGGCATCCGTGACAGGATCGTCGACCGTGATCACGATCGAACGCGTGTCCTGGGGCGACCCCCGATCCGTGGCGCTCCGCGCCCGCATGGACGACGAGATGCACGAACGCTACGGTTCGTCGAACGGCGACGAGGACCCGGCGATCACGGCTGAGCGGAGCCGCGCGCTGTCCGTTGATCCGTCGACCGTCGTCGCCTCGGTCCTGGCGCTCGACGAGTCCGGTGACGCCGTCGGGCACATCGCGATCCGCCGTCTCGGCGACGAGGTCGAGCTGAAGCGACTGATCGTGCTGACGTCGGCTCGCGGCAAGGGCGCCGCCACCGCACTGCTCGACGAGTGCGAGCGCATCGGCCGCGAGCTCGGCGCACCCCGGCTCATCCTGCAGACCGGTGACAAGCAGCCCGACGCGGTCGCCCTGTACGAGAAGACCGGGTGGAGCCCGATCCCGGTCTACGCGCCGTACGCGGCGACGATGCCGTGGTCGTTCTGCTTCGAGAAGGCGCTCTGAGGCTTCCCGCCCGTATTGCACTCTCAGGGAGATAGTGCAATTCTTGCTCGGTGAGCACCACCGAACGCACCCGCGCACTGCGCCGACGCATGATCGTCGAAGCGCGTCGGGCGACCGTCGAGCACGGGTTGAGCGGTTTCACGATCGAGCAGCTCTGCGAGACCGTCGGGGTGTCACGGCGCACGTTCTTCAACCACTTCGCGTCGAAGGACGACGCCGTGCTCGGCATCGAGCTGCACGCCGACGTCGAGGTGATCGAGGCCTACGCCGCCGGCGGGGCCGTGCCTGCAGGCCTCGGTCCACTCGACTCGATCGTCGCCCTGGCGATCGACCAGGTCCACCGCTACGGCATCGACCGGTCGGACGAGGTCCTGGTGCGCCGGGTCTTCGAGCGGGAGCCGGCACTCGTCGCGCGGTTCCTGTCGGCGACCGACGTGCAGCTCGCCCGCATCACCGCGGCGCTGCGACAGCGGTTCGGCTGGTCGGATCCGTCCGACCGCCGTGCGCGCCTGGTCACCGAAGCGGCCGCGGCGCTGGCGAAGGTCACCGCCGAGACCTACTTCGACGACGCCTTCGACGAGGCCACCGGCCCGCCGTTCGACGAGCTGCTCACCCAGAACCTCCGCCTGATGAGGGCGGCCATCACCACCGGACAGGACTCCACACCATGAGCGCAACCGCGCCGGGCACCACCAAGCGTGCCCGCCCCGGCACCGACGGACCGCTGCTGCTGACACAGCGCCGGATCTGGATCATCTTCTCCGCGCTCATCGCGGGGATGCTGCTCTCCAGCCTCGACCAGACCATCGTCTCGACGGCGAT
The DNA here is from genome assembly GCF_044748425.1 of Curtobacterium sp. NPDC089991. Classification (NCBI taxonomy): domain Bacteria; kingdom Bacillati; phylum Actinomycetota; class Actinomycetes; order Micrococcales; family Microbacteriaceae; genus Curtobacterium; species Curtobacterium sp. NPDC089991. Next base: position 22,269 of record NZ_JBIVGB010000006.1, on the reverse strand, counting down.
GCCCACCATCGTCGGCGAGCTCGGCGGCGTCGCGCACCAGGCGTGGCTGACGACCGGGTACCTGCTCGCCTCGACCATCGTGATGCCCGTCTACGGCAAGTTCGGTGACGTCCTCGGCCGCCGCAACCTGTTCCTCATCGCGATCGCCCTGTTCACCATCGCCTCGGCCGGGTGCGCCTTCGCCGGCGACTTCACGCAGCTCGTGGTGTTCCGAGCCATGCAGGGGCTCGGCGGCGGCGGTCTGATGATCCTGTCGCAGGCGATCATCGCCGACATCGTGCCCGCCTCGCAGCGCGGCAAGTACCTCGGCCCGCTCGGGGCGATCTTCGGCCTGTCCGCGATCGGCGGCCCGCTCCTCGGTGGCTTCTTCGTCGACCACCTCACCTGGAACTGGGCGTTCTACATCAACATCCCGGTCGGCATCGCGGCGTTCTTCGTGGCGTGGTTCGCGCTGACCCTGCCGAACAAGAAGGCGACGAAGCGCATCGACGTGCTCGGCGTGCTCTTCATGTCCGCCGCGACCACGTGCCTGGTGTTCTTCTCGGAGTTCGGCGGCAGCAAGGACCACGGCTGGGACGCCCCCGAGACCTGGGCCTGGTTCGCCGGGCTCGTCGTCTCCGCCGCGCTCCTCGTGCTCGTCGAGTCGCGTGCGCAGGACCCGGTCCTGCCGCTGTCGTTCTTCAAGAACCGCACCTTCCTGCTCGCGACCGGCATCGGCCTGGTGCTCGGCATCGGCATGTTCGCGGCGATCGGCTTCGTCCCGACGTTCCTGCAGATGGCATCAGGCACCTCGGCCGCGGTGTCGGGTCTGCTGATGCTGCCGATGATGGTCGGCCTGATCGGCACCTCGATCGCGTCCGGCAACCTGATCACCAAGACCGGCCGCTACCGGATGTTCCCGATCATCGGCACGGTCCTGGTCGCCATCGCGATGCTCGCGATGACCCAGCTCGCCGCGGCCACCCCGATCTGGCTGATCTGCGCGTACCTGTTCGTCTTCGGCGCCGGGCTCGGACTGATCATGCAGGTGGTCGTCCTGGTCGCGCAGAACGCCGTGCCGGCCGAGCAGGTGGGCACCGCGACCTCGACGAACAACTACTTCCGCGAGGTCGGCGCCTCCCTCGGGACCGCCGTGTTCGGTGCGCTGTTCACGGCCCGGCTCACGACGTCGCTCACCGACGTGTTCACCGGTGCCGGCGGCTCGGCGACCGATGCGGCGTCGTCGGCGGGCAGCATCGACCCCGCGACCGTGGCGAAGCTGCCCGAGGCAGTGCAGGACGGCATCGTGAACGCGTACGCCGACTCGCTGGCGCCCGTGTTCTGGTACCTGCTGCCCTTCATCGCGGTGGCGTTCCTGCTCGCCCTGTTCCTGCCGCAGATCACGCTCTCCGACACGGCCGGCATGGTCGCCCGTGGTGAGGCCGTCGGTGGCGACGAGGCCGACGAGCTCGAGCGTGCGCAGCGCAAGGGCCGGGCGGAGTCCGTTTCGGCGGAACCCGGGTCGTCCGGTGGTGAGACGCCGGACCGCGCGCAGCAGTAGTCCGGTCCCGGCAAAGCGACAGATCTCCGTGGAACATCCGTGGAGATCTGTCGCTTTCGCGGGATGGACGGTGGCGCGTCGGCGCGGTCTGACGCTTTCGCGGGGTGGTCGCGACCGCGTGCTGACGGGAGGCGCGGTGCCAGCTGGTGCCGCGCCTCCCGTCCGTCGTCCGGTCGGGTCCACTGCCGCTGCCCGCATTCGACGCGACCCTGCTCGCGAAAGCGACAGTGTGCCGCCGACCATCGGCGGCACACTGTCGCTTTCGCGGGGGTGAGGGGGCTGCCTCAGCGAGGAATGTCGCTTCCGCGGGAAGGAGCGGCGCTACGCGCCGGTGCTCGCGCGCCGGACCAGGCGGGTGGGGAGCGCTGCCGGCTCGGCCGCGGTGCCGTCGAGCGTCGCGAGCAGCCGTTCTGCGGCCGCGCGCCCGAGGTCGGCGCCGGGCAGGGCGACGCTCGTCAGCGCGGGGGCCGTCACCGACGACGACGGCAGGTCGTCGAAGCCGGCGACCGCGAGCTCCCCGGGAACCGCGATGCCCAGTGACCCGGCGACGCGCAGGACGCCGTAGGCCAGGGTGTCCGCCGCGGCGACGACCGCGGTGACGTCGTCGTCCTGCCAGGCCTCGATGACGTGCTCGGTGGCCGAGGCTGCGGCGTCCACGGTGAGGTCGGCGCGCGCGGTGACCTCGGACACGGTGATGCCAGCGGCGGCGCACTCCTGCTCGAAGAGGTCGCGCCGGACCCCGAACGTCGTCGCGCGGGAGGTCCCGTCGAGGTACCCGACGCGGCGGTGCCCCTGTTCGTGCAGGTGCGCGACGAGGTCGTGGACGCCGGGGGAGAGGTCGTAGTTGACCGCTTCGGAACCACCGGGGGCGTCGAGGAGCACCACGGGCACGCTCGCCGACATCGACTCGCCCGCGGCCGGGGCGTCGACGAGGATGCCCGCCGGCCGGAGGCGTTCGAAGCGCCGGACGTCGGCTGCCAGGGGCTGCGCGCCGCGCTCGGTGACCGACAGCACGAGCTGGAACCGGTCGCCGATGGTGTCGCGCACGCCGCGGATGACCTCGGCGAAGAAGGGGTTCGACAGGTCGGGGGCGATGAGGACGACCAGGTCGCCGCTGCCGCGCGCCAGGGAGCTCGCGGCGTGGTCGACGACGTAGCCGAGCTCGTCGACGGCGTCGCGCACCCGCGTGGCGATGGGGACGGACACCCGGCCGCGGTCCTTGCCGTTGACGACCAGGGAGACCGTGGCGATGCTCGTTCCGGCGCGCTCGGCCACCATGGCAGCGGTCACACGGCGGCCCGGAGCGACGGATGAAGGCACGGGTCGATGCTACCGAGGGTGCCTCGACGACTTGACGTCAAACGCTTGACGTGTTTCGATGTCAAACGCTTGACGCGCTGCGCGACGACGCTCTGTCGGACCGCGGACCCCCACCGCGTCGAGCACAGACCCCTCGATTCCCCGAAGAAGTGGAGCGCCCAGCGTGCCCAGTGTGACCCAGACCGCTGCGACCCAGCCCGCGAAGATCATCCTCGACTGCGACCCCGGCCACGACGACGCCGTCGCCATCCTGCTGGCCCACGGCAACCCGGACATCGAGCTCCTGGCCGTCACCACCGTCGTCGGCAACCAGACGCTGCCGAAGGTCACCCGCAACGCCCTCGCCGTCGCGCGCATCGCCGGCATCACCGGGGTGCCGTTCGCCGCGGGTGCCGACCGCCCGCTCCTGCGCCAGATCGAGGTCGCGCCGGACATCCACGGCGAGAGCGGCCTCGACGGGCCGATGCTGCCCGAGCCCTCGTTCGAGCTCGACCAGCGGCACGCCGTCGACCTGATCATCGAGACGGTCATGGCGCACGAGCCCGGCACCGTCACGCTGGTGCCGACCGGCGGCCTGACGAACATCGCCCTCGCGGCCCGCAAGGAACCCCGCATCGTCGAGCGCGTCAAGCAGGTCGTGCTCATGGGCGGTGGCGTGCACGTCGGCAACTGGAGCCCCGTCGCCGAGTTCAACATCGTCATCGACCCCGAGGCCGCGTCGATCGTCTTCGACGCCGGCTGGGACGTCGTCATGGTCGGACTCGACCTGACGCACCAGGCCCTCGCCACTCCGGAGGTCGCCGCACGCATCGCCGCCGTCGGCACCGCCCCCGCCGCGTTCGTCGGCGAGCTGCTCGACTTCTTCGGCCAGACCTACAAGGACGCGCAGGGCTTCGACTCCCCGCCGGTGCACGACCCCTGCGCCGTCGCGTACGTCATCGACCCGACCATCGTCCGCGCCGTGAAGGTCCCGATCCACATCGAGACCCAGGGCACCCTGACGCTGGGCATGACCGTCGCCGACTTCCGTGCGCCCGCGCCGGAGGACTGCCGGACGAGCGCGGCCATGGAGCTCGACCACGAACGGTTCTGGGACCTGGTCGTCGACGCCCTCGAGCGCATCGGCGAGACCCCTGACACCGGCTGGACCCCGCGCGCCGCCACGACCACCACCACGACCTCGGAGATCTGAGCACCATGACCACCACATCGACGAAGAAGTCGATCGGCGCCCTCACCGCGGCGCTCCTCGCAGCGTGCATCGCGTTCCAGCTCAACGCGAGCATGCTCAGCCCCGCGCTGGTCACGATGGCGCGCGAGCTCAAGACCGACGACGCCACGATCGGTCTCTCGCAGACCCTGTACTTCACGCTCGCGGCGCTGTTCTCGCTGTTCCTGCCGCGCCTGTCCGACATCGTCGGCCGTAAGCGCGTCCTGATCGGCATGCTCGCCGTGATGCTCGTCGGCAGCATCGTCGCCGCACTCGCCGTGAACGTGCCGATGCTGTTCGCCGGCCGGATCATCCAGGGTGTGACCGGTCCGGTCGTCCCGATCTGCCTGCTCGTCCTGCGCAACGAGATCGCCGACCCGAAGCGCTACGGCGCCGCGCTCGGTCTGCTCACCGCCGTGAACGGCGGCATCGCCGGGGTCGATGCCCTGGCCGGTGGCTGGATCGCCACGAACTTCGGGTTCCGCGGGATCTTCTGGGTCATCGCCGTCGTCACCGTCATCGCGCTGGCGCTCGTCGCCGTGTGGGGTGTGGAGTCGAAGCCGTCCGCCGGTACCCGGATGGACTGGATCGGCGTCGTGTCCCTCGTCGTCTCGGTCGGGGCGCTGCTCACCGCGTTCAACGAGGCCGGCAAGCTCGGTGCCGCCAACCCGGCACTGGTGATCGGCGGTGTCGTCGTCGCGCTCGCCGCCTTCGCGGTGTTCTGGGCGGTCGAGTCACGCGTGAAGGAGCCGCTCGTCGAGACCCGGTTCCTCAAGCGCCGTGCCACGTGGGCGCTCCTCGCGACGACGTTCCTGACCATGACGGGCGTCTTCGCGGTCGTCAACGGTCTCGTCACGTCGCTCGCGCAGAACGGCGACGCCGGCTTCGGCATGGAACCCGACCTCGCCTCGCTGGTGTTCCTCACCCCGTACGCGCTGGTCGGCTGGATCGTCGGTCCGTTCGCCGGACGCCTCGCGCCGACCATCGGCTACCGCGCCGTGCTCCGCTTCGGCCTGATCGGCAGCATCGTCTCGACGGTCCTGATGGCACTGGTGGGCGTGCACTCGCTGCCGGTCCTGGTCACCGCGACCGTCCTGATCGGCATCACGTACGCCGGCATCGCGAACATCATCCTGAACGGCCTGGGCATCGTGCTCTCGCCGGAGTCGAACCCCGGCTTCCTGCCCGGTCTGAACGCCGGTGCGTTCAACCTCGGTGCCGGGGTCAGCTTCGCCGTCCTGCCGGCGCTGCAGATCGCGCTCGGGGTCGGCGGGTCCGCGGGCACCGCCGGGTACTCGGGTGGCATGCTGCTCGGTGCCGTGATCACGACCGCCGCGCTCGCGATCTCGTTCCTCATCCCCCGCCCGGAGAACGCCGAGACCACGTCCGTCGCGCCGCCGAAGGAGACCGTCCGTTGACCCAGACCATCGTGATCGTCGGATCGCTCAATGCGGACCTGGTGGTCCGGACCGAGCGGTTCCCGAAGCCCGGTGAGACCCTGCACGGGTCCGACCTGGCGATCCTGCCGGGTGGCAAGTCCGCCAACCAGGCGGTGGCTGCCGGGAGGCTCGGGGGCACGGTCCGCATGATCGGTGCGGTCGGTGACGACGGGAACGGTGCGCTGCTCCGCGACTCCGTCGCGGCTGCGGGTGCGGACACGACGCACGTCGCCGTCCGGGAGGGCGTGGCCACCGGCACCGCCGTCATCACGGTCGACGGCGCCGGGGAGAACACCATCGTGATCTCCGCCGGCGCCAACGGCACGCTGACGCCGGACGACGTGCCCGCCGACGCCTTCGACGACGCCGGCGTGCTCGGCCTCTGCCTCGAGGTCTCGATCGACGTCGTCCTCGCCGCAGCCCGGGCAGCGCACGCCGCCGGGGTCACGGTGCTGACGAACCTGTCGCCCTTCGGCGACGTCCCTGCCGAGATGCTCGAGCTGACCGACGTCCTGCTCGTCAACGAGCACGAGGCCGAGTCGCTCGGCGAGCACGGTGTCGCCCGCTCGATCGTCACCCGCGGCGGCTCGGGCTGCGTCGTGCACGACGGTGAGGCGGACCCGGTGTCGATCGACGCCGTCCGGGTCGAGCCGGTGGACACGACGGGCTGCGGCGACGCCTTCATGGGTTCGGTGGCCCTGCGGCTGGCGGCGGGGGACTCCCTCGTCGACGCCGCACGGTTCGCGGTGGGGGTCGGGGCGTACGCCGCGACGAAGGCGGGCGCGCAGGCCTCGTACCCGACCACGGCGGAACTCGAGGCGTTCCTGCGGGCGTAGGGCGGGCCTCCAGGCAGCTAGCGTTGTGGCATGCGCGTGGGAGTCCTCGACATCGGGTCCAACACCGGCCACCTGCTCGTGGTGGACGCCCACGGCGGCGCCGCGCCGCTGCCGGCGTCCTCGTTCAAGCAGCCACTGCGGTTGGCCGAGCACCTCGACGACGCCGGGGCGGTGACGCCCGAGGGCGTCGACGCGCTGACGCGGTTCGTCGCGGATGCCGTGCGCGTTGCCGAGGAACGCGGCTGCGAGGACATGCTCGCCTTCGCGACCTCGGCCGTGCGCGACGCGGTGAACTCCGACGAGGTGCTCGCCCACGTCGAGGCCTCGACCGGGGTCGAACTGGCCGTCCTGTCCGGTGGGGACGAGGCGCGACTGACGTTCCTGGCGGTCCGGCGGTGGTTCGGGTGGTCGGCCGGACGTCTCGCGGTGTTCGACATCGGCGGTGGGTCACTCGAGATCGCCGGGGGCGCCGACGAGGCGCCGGACGTCGCGTGGTCGATGCCGATCGGTGCTGCACGGCTCGCCCGCTCGTACTTCGCCGCGGGCACCCCGACGGAGGACGACGTCCGCCGCATCCGGCACGAGATCCGCGTGGAGATCGCCCGCGACGCCGGCAAGTTGCTCCGCGCCGGTCGGCCGGACCGTGCCGTGGCGACCTCGAAGACCTTCCGGTCGATCGCGCGGATCTGCGGGGCGGCGCCATCGGGTGCCGGTCCGCTCGTGCCGCGGGTGCTCGACGGTGACGTGCTCCGGTCGAAGCTGCCGGCGCTGCTGACGATGTCGGTCGACGAACTCGCGACGCTGCCCGGGGTGTCGGCGAGCCGTGCGCACCAGGTGGTGCCGGGAGCGCTCGTGGCCGAGGCCTGCCTCGACATCTTCGACCTGCCGGCGCTGGAGATCTGCCCGTGGGCGCTCCGCGAGGGCGTGATCCTCGAGCGGCTCGACCAGCTGTCGGTGCTGGGCAACTCCCAGTAGTGACCATTATGGTCAGTACATGACCAAAACGGACACACCCCGTGCGCTCGTCCCCGGCGCACTCTGGACGGTCGCGGGAGTCGGATGGCTCGTCGGCGAAGCCGTCTCGGCGTCGGCGTTCCCCGGCTACAGCTACGCGACGAACTACATCTCCGACCTCGGGGTCCCCGACGTCGGCGCGTTCCAGGGGCGGGGGATCGACTCACCGCTGCACGCGCTCATGAACACGACGTTCATCGGGCAGGGCGTCCTGTTCGGGATCGCAGCGGTGCTCGCCGTCGCGGTGTTCCGTGCCGCGTCCCGCCGTGCGCGGGTGGCGACCGCGGTCCTCGCCGTGGTCCACCTGGTCGGGATGGTCCTGGTCGGCTCGTTCCACGGCAGCCAGACGAGCACCGACGGCGGCACCATCGTGTTCCACGTGCTCGGCGCGGCGGCAGCGATCACGACCGGCAACCTCGTGGCGATCACCGCCGGCATCGGGTCCCGGGCGCTGCGGGCGCCGGCGGCCTACCGGATCGCGAGCGTCGTGCTCGGGATCGTCGGCCTCGTCTCCCTCGTGATGCTCGTCGTGGACTCGTCGTCGACGGTGATCGACGTGCTCCCCGACGGCGTGTGGGAGCGTGCATCCGTGTACACGATCGTCGCGTGGGAGCTCATGACCGGGATCACCCTGCTGGTCGCGGGGACGCGGCGCCAGCGGGCGGCACGAGCCACGGTGGTCCGCGCATGATCCGCCCCGCGCGCCGTGCTCGGCCCTCTGCCGAGGAGATCAACGGGGACGTCCTGGACATCACCGCCGGACTCATCGCCCGCCGCGGCATCAAGGACACCGCCGTGCAGGCCGTCGCCGACCAGGCCGGCTACTCGAAGGCGGGCATCCTCGCCCGGTTCACGAGCAAGGAGCTGCTCGTCGAGGCCGCGCTCGCGCAGTGCGCCGTGCAGACCGAGGCGATCCGGGCAGCTGCCTCCGACGTCCCCGCGGGGGAGTCCCGCGACGCCGCGGCGCTCGCGGGGATCGCCGACCTCGCACTCGCCCGGCCGGGGTGGGCGGAACTCGCCCTCGCGGCGTTCACCCTGCGGCGCGGGGACGACGTCGGCGTCCGGCTCGAACCGGTCGCCGCGACGCTCCTCGACGTGTTCGGCATCGACATGGCCGACGCCACGGCCACCCCGCTGGACCGGCGGGCGCGGGTCTCCGGGGCGTTCGGTGCGATCGTGATGCTCGCGCTGACGTACGAGACCGAGGCCTCCGCCGCCGAGGCCCGGCCGCACATGCTGCAGGTCGGGTGGGACGCCCTCGGCCACGACGGGTTCGTGCCGCTCGGGGTCGTCGGCTAGGGCCGCTCGGACCTCGGTGGAGCCAGCAGCCACGGACGGATCAGCTTGGTCACGAAGGGCAGCACCCAGAACGTCATGATCGGTGTGAGCACGAGCGTCGTGATGAGCACCCGCGGCAGCGCTGCGAGTCCCGCGAACGACGGCACGAGCAGCCCGACGACGATCGTGAACGCCAGGTTCACCGGGAAGAAGCCGAGCCAGATGCTCACCGCCTGCTTCCACCGCGGGGGAGCGCTCGATGCAGGGGCGTCCTGCGGGACGTCGAACCAGCCCTCGATGCCGGTGCGTTTCTCGACGCGGGACTCCACGACCAGGTCGCGCCCGAGGTCGAGCCAGCGGAGCCTGTCGTCGGAGTTCTCCCACGTGGCCAGTGAATCGTGGTCGGCGAAGCGGTAGAGCATGTGCCACTCGCGGGACTGCGCCCGGGACCGCACCCACCCGGAGCCGAGGAACCCCGGGTACCGGTTGGCGAGGTTCACGCCGGACTGCACCCAGTGGGTGACCTCGGGGATGCGGTCGGGTTCGACCAGGCGGGTGATGGACACAGTGACGGGCGGGCCGGCGGTCTCGGGTGACGACTGCAGGCTCCCAGGCTCTTGTGGAGTCATGGGTCCAGTGTCGCGGACGCGTGTTACCGGCTCGTGTCGTCGAGGAGGTCAGTCCTCTGCTGACAGGCCGTGGAGCTGCATCGCCGCGATCACTGCAGGATCGTGCGTTCGGAGCGGTTCCGCTGTGACCTCGTGGAGCAACCGGCTCCGGTCCCCGTCGTCCGATCGCTCGAACACCGTCCAGAGCTCGAGGTCGGACCCGTGCCGGGAAAGGAACCGCACTCCGTCGAACACCGGGTTCACTCCGCGAGCCCCAGCCGCTGCGCGGACTCGAGGAACTCCGGACGGAGCTGTGCCACGGTCGCAGCTGCGCCGACGTCGCAGAACACTCCGGAAAGCGCCGCGCGGGCGAGGAGCCGCTCTCGGAACCACGTCGACGGTACGACACCGGCTTGGCCCGTCGGGTAGAGCGCATCGACTTCGTCTTCGATGATCTCCGCCATTGCGTCGATGACCTGAGGGTCCGGGCGGAACTGTGCGAGTACCTCGACGAGGGACGCGAACGGCGAGGAACCCGCGTAACTCGTCCGGTAGGTTCCGTTCGGCGAATCCCATCGGCCAGGGAACACTCCACCGTCTGCCCACTTCCAATCGGACCAACCCCACGGCGTCGGCTTCCGACCGACGCGCCACACCGGTCCGTCGGGGCGGCAGGCGACGAGGTCGCCCTCGAGCTTCATCAGCCGTTCGCCACGAACGCTCGGGCCGCGTCCAAGACCCTCGGGCCGACTTCGTCCAGGTCGCCCTCGCGCAGGGTCCGCGCCGGGGAAGCGTCGTCGAGTCGCGGATTGAGTCCCTGGAACCAGGCTTGGGCAACGCGTTCTCCGTCGACCCCGGCGATGAACTCGGCCACGCGGAACGTGAGCTTCAGCCGCTGCTCGACGACGCTTGATGGCCGTCGGCCCCCGGCTTCGGACCATTGCTGCACCGCTCGGGTCTCGTTCACCCCCGCGATGTACGCGACCAGCTTGGAGCCGAGAACCGAGCGGAGGTCCCCCACGATCTCCGGGAGGTCAGCGCGGATCGAGCGTTCGAATGCCTGGAGCTCAGTGGTGCGCATGCTTGCAACTTACCACTCACACCCCAGATCACACCCCGGATCACATCACACCGCGCAGCAGTGAAGACGCCTAGCTCGCCTGCTTCTTCTCGGCGGGGGCCTTCTTGGCCACGGGCTTCTTCGCAGGTGCCTTCTTTGCCGGGGTCTTCTTCGTGGGGGCCTTCTCGGTGGCCTTCGCGGGCGCAGTCTTCTCGGCAGACGCCTTCTTCGCCGGCGCCTTCTTCGTCGAGCCGGACGTGCTCGAGTCGGAACCCGACGACGAACGCGAGCTGGACGACGAACGCGACCCCGAGCCTCCTGTCCGCTTCTTGTCCACGGACGCACGCAGGGCGGCCATCAGGTCGAGGACGTCACCGCCCTCGCCCTCGTCGTCCTCGTCCTCCTTCGCGCCGAACGTCTTCTCGGTGTCGATGTCGTCACCGGCGTCGAGCTTGGCGTCGATGAGCTGCTGCAGTTCCTCTTGGTAGGAATCGGTGTAGCGGTCGGGATCGAAGTCCGTCGACATGCTCTCGACGAGCGACGAGGACATCTTCAGCTCGTTCGTGCTGACCTTCACCGACGAGTCCAGCGCCGTGAAGTCGGCGGCTCGGACCTCGTCGCCCCACAGCAGCCCCTGCAGCAGGATGACGTCGTCGTGGACGCGCAGCACGCCGAGCCGGGTCTTCTGGCGCAGCGTGAACTGCACGATCGCGAGCCGGTCGGTCTTCGCCAGGGTCTCGCGCAGCAGCACGTAGGCCTTCGGCGAGCGCGAGTCCGGCTCGAGGTAGTACGTCTTCTCGAACATCATCGGGTCGACCTGATCGACGGGGACGAACTCGAGCACCTCGACCTCGTGCGACTGCTCCTCGGGGAGCTGCTTGAAGTCGTCCGCGGTCAGCACCACGGTCTTGTCGCCGTCGTCGTAGGCACGCTGGATGTCGGCGTACTCGACCTCGTGGCCGAACTCGCAGACGCGCTTGTAGCGGATGCGGCCCTTGTCCTCGTCGTGGACCTGGTGCAGGGACACGTCGTGGGTCTCGGTGGCCGCGTACACCTTGATGGGCACGTTGACGAGCCCGAACGCGATGGAACCCTTCCAGATCGACCTCATGCGCACATGATGCCCGTGTCCGCACGGGAGTGCCCGCAGCCGACGGGTTCTCCACAGATCCGGGTTCGCTGGACCGTCGACCGGTCGACGCGAGCACGATGGGCGCATGAGCCAGCTCGACAAGCAGGACCCGCGCTCGCAGTTCCCCAGACCGCCGTTCCCCGCGCAGACGCAGCAGGGGTCCGGGCTGGCCAGTGCGATGGACCCGCCGCCCGACCACGGCGAGGTCTCCTACCTCGGCACGGGACGCATGCGGGGGTACCGCGTGCTCGTCACGGGTGCCGACTCCGGCATCGGCCGAGCCGCGGCGATCGCGATGGCGAAGGAAGGGGCAGACGTCGCACTGAACTCCCTGCCCGAGGAGATCGACGACCTGACCGAGGTCCGTGACGTCATCGCCGACCTCGGTCGCAACGTCGTGATGCTGCCCGGTGACCTGACGGACGAGGGCTTCTGCGACGAACTCGTCCGGACGGCGGTGCGCGACCTCGGCGGGCTGGACGCCCTCGTCCTGGTCGCCGGACACCAGCTGGTGCACGAGGACGTCACCGAGCAGTCGACCGAGGACTTCGACCGCACGATGAAGGTCAACCTGTACTCGCTGTTCTGGCTGGTCCGGGCAGCCGTGCCGCACATGGCGCCGGGCAGCGCGATCGTGACGACGAGTTCGGTGTCCGCGTACCAACCGCAGGACCGCATGATCGACTACGCGGCGACGAAGGCCGCGATCACCACCTACACCAACGGCCTCGCGCGGCAGCTCGCGGCGAAGGGCATCCGGGCGAACACCGTGGTACCCGGGCCGGTGTGGACGCCGTTGCAGCCGATCAGCTACCCGGGCGACGAGATCGCACGGTACGGCCAGGACACCCCCTTCGGCCGGCCGGCGCAGCCCGTCGAGCTCGGCAGCGCCTACGTGTACCTGGCGGGGCCGGAGTCGTCGTACACCTCGGGCACGACCCTGACGGTGGCGGGAGCGACCGGGGTGGCGCTGTGAGTCCGGCGGCCCGCAAGACCGTCGTCCTGGTCGGCGATCGGCGACTGGCGCTGACGAACACGGACAAGGTGCTCTACCCCGAGACCGGCACGACCAAGGGGCGGGTGATCGAGTACTACGAGCGTGTGGCGCCGTGGATGATCCCGCACGTCAAGGACCGTCCAGTGACCCGGAAGCGGTGGGCGAACGGCGTCGACGGCAAGGTCTTCTTCGAGAAGAACCTGCCGGACTCCGCGCCCGACTGGGTCCGCCACCACACCATCCACCACTCCGAGCACGACAACGAGTACCCGATCGTCGACGACCTGCCGACCCTCGTGTGGATGGCGCAGCAGGCCGCGCTGGAACTGCACGTGCCGCAGTGGCGGTTCGGCCCGCGCGGTGGGCAGCAGAACCCGGACCGGCTCGTGCTCGACCTGGACCCCGGCGAGGGCGTCGGCCTGCCCGAGTGCGTCGAGGTGGCGGTCGCGGCACGCGAGATCCTGCACGGCATGGGGCTCGACCCGTACCCGGTGACCTCCGGTTCGAAGGGGATCCACCTCTACGCCGCCCTCGACGGCCGGTCGACCACGGCGAACGTCTCCGACGTCGCGCACGAACTCGCGAAGGCGCTCGAGCACGACCTGCCCGACCTGGTGCTGTCGTCGATGAGCCGGGCCGAGCGGACGGGCAAGGTGTTCGTCGACTGGTCGCAGAACAACGGCAACAAGACGACGATCGCGCCGTACTCGCTGCGCGGCCGCGAGCGGCCGACGGTCGCAGCACCCCGCACCTGGAAGGAGCTCGAGGAACGCGGGCTCGCGCAGCTCACGTTGGACGAGGTCCTCGAACGCCTGCAGGCGCACGGGGACCACCTGCACCCGGTCGCCTCCGCCTCGCTGGCCGTCGGGCGCGACGACCACGGTCACTGGGACAGCGACCGGACCGAGCGTGCGAACGAGGCCGAGCAGCCGGCTCGCGACCGGCTCACTGCCTACCGCGCGAAGCGCGACGCCTCGAAGACGCCGGAACCGGTGCCCGAAGGAGCCCCCACGGTCCGGAAGGACGGCACCCCGACGTTCGTGATCCAGGAGCACCACGCCACCCGCGACCACTACGACTTCCGGCTCGAGCACGACGGCGTGCTCGTGAGCTGGGCATTGCCCAAGGGCGAACCGAACGACCCGGGCAAGAACCACCTGGCCGTGCAGACCGAGGACCACCCGCTCGAGTACGGCGCGTTCGAGGGCACGATCCCGAAGGACGAGTACGGCGGCGGCACGGTCACGCTCTGGGACGACGGCACCTACGAGCTCGAGAAGTGGCGCGAGGGCGAAGAGGTCATCGTCACCCTGCACGGTCGGACCGGCGGCGCTCGCCGACTGGCGCTCCTGCACACCCGCGGCCGGGGCGGAGCGGGCGACGAGAAGAACTGGCTCATCCACCGCACGAAGGAGCAACCCGACAAGCTGGCGGACGCCGGCGGCGCGACGGACGCGGGGCGGGCCTCCCGTCCCTCTGCCGCGCACCGAGACGGACAGCGGCGCATCAGCGGAGCCAGCCCTGCGGACACCCCTCCGGTGGACCGACGGACCATGCAGGCCACCCTGGCGAAGGACGCACCCCGGCTGGACCCGGCCGACTGGGCGTTCGAGATGAAGTGGGACGGCGTCCGTGCGCTCGCCACCGTCCGGGACGGCTCGGTCACGCTGCGGAGCCGGAACGACAACGACCTGACGGAGCAGTACCCGGAACTGCAGGAACTCGGCGACCGTGCCGGGGTCGACGGCGTCTTCGACGGCGAGATCGTCGCGTTCGACGACCGGGGGCGCCCGAGCTTCCAGCTCCTGCAGAACCGGATGGGCCTGACGAAGGCGCGTGAGGTGCGGGCGGCGCAGCAGGCGACCCCCGTGCGGTTCCTGCTCTTCGACGTGCTCGAGGCCGACGGGCACGAACTCACCCGCCTGGCGTACGACGCCCGGCGGCAAGCGCTCGAGACGGTCGTCGAGCCCGGCGGGGCGATCGACGTGCCGCCAGCCTCGCAGGGTGACCTCGACGGCGTGATGGCGTCGTCGCAGGATCAGGGCCTCGAGGGGGTCGTCGCGAAGAAGCGCAGCTCGAAGTACGCCGAGGGCAGGCGGTCCGAGGCCTGGCTGAAGCTGAAGCACCACGCCACGCAGGAAGTCGTGGTCGGTGGGTGGAAGCCGGGCAGCGGTCGTCGAGCGGGTGGGATCGGCTCGTTGCTGCTCGGCGTGCCCGGTCCGGACGGTCTCGAGTACGTCGGCAAGGTCGGTACCGGGTTCCGTGACCGCGACCTCGACGAGATCGCCGCAGCGCTGCGACCGCTCGACCGGAAGACCTCGCCGTTCGTCGACGTGCCCCGGATCGACGCACGGGACGCGCACTGGGTGACGCCGAAGCGGGTGGGCGAGGTCGAGTTCGCCGAGTGGACCGGTGACGGACGCCTCCGGCAGCCGTCCTGGCGGGGCTGGCGGCCGGACAAGGACCCCGAGGACGTGGTGCGCGAGCACTGACCTGCTCGCCGGACCGGCCGCCCTGTGCCAGCTCGCGAACGCGCTGATGCGTGCGCATGGGGTCCGCCCGTGGCGAAATTCCGTCCCCCGTCCGGCGCCCGGGCGGGGGACGTTTCCACCCGTCCGGCCGCCGGTCCGCCGCCGACTGTTACGTTCGCCGGGACGAAAGGGCCTGGGGATGAGCTCGAGCAAGTACCTGCCGCCGTACACGGCCGAGGAACGCGTCGCGATCAACGGGGATCGTGCCGCACGGATCCCGGTCGATCCGGGGGCCGTGGTGACCGACACCGAAGCGACCTACGCGGACTTCCTCGCCGACGAGACCGACGAGTAGCCGCCGGGGCGGGGGAGAGGACGGCCCGTGCACCGGATCAGGGAGCGCACGGGCCGCCGTCGAAGCACCGTGACCGACCCTTCAGGGATGGCCGGCCACGGCGCGCTCGCACCAGGCGCGCGGAGGCGTACCTGGTAGGCACGTACTAAGGACGTGACGAACACCCGATTCGTCACACGAGAATCCGAGATCCGCGAAGAGGAGCTGCTCCTGTCCAGCGACGAAGCCCTCGCGGCGTTGTCCGACGCCTCGCTCGTCGAGCGCAGCGCCGACGGCGACACGGCCGCGTTCGGGGTGCTGATCCGTCGGTACGGACCGCACATGCGGGCCTACGCGGCTCGGATCCTCGGGTACGGCGACGGCGAGGCCGACGACGCCGTCCAGGAAGCCGCACTGCAGGCCTGGCAGCGCATCGACCGGGTCGAGGACCCGGAGCGGGTGCGCAACTGGCTCTTCCGGATCGCGGCCAACAAGGCCCTCGACCGGCTCCGCGGGCGGCACCCGCACGCCGACCTCGAAGCGATGGTCGACGCCCCGGACGAACGACCCGTCGACGAGGTGGTCGCCACCCGGATGCAAGTGCGGGAACTCGCGCGTATCGTGCAGGCACTCCCGGATGCACAGCGCGCCGTCTGGGTGATGCGCGAGGTGGGTGGGGCGCCCTACGCCGAGATCGCCGAGGCGACCGGGTTGCCCGCGCCGACCGTCCGCGGGCTGCTCGCACGTGCGCGGCGACGAGTGCTCGAACAGATGGAGGGGTGGCGATGACCGACGACGTCGACGACCGTCACGGTGCCTTCACGCTGGACGAACTCTCCGACTACCTCGACGCCGACCGGACTCCTGTCCGGGCGGACATCGAGGGTGACCCCGAAGCCGTCGCCGCACTCGAGCGGCTGCAGGCCCTGCGGGTGGCATCACGGGACCTGCTCGACACCGAGGCATCGGCGGACGGCGACGAGCGCTGGATCAGCTCGGTGCTCGCGTCCATCCGGACGACCGCCCACGCCGGACGGGACATCCCCGTCCCCGACGACGATCCGGCCGCGCACCTGGTCGTGACCGAGGGGGCTCTGCGCGGACTCGTCCGCACCCTCGGTGACGACGTGCCCGGTGTCGTCGTCCGGCGGACCCGGTTCAGCGGGGACGTCGGGGTCCCCGGCGGCGCCGTGGACGTCGACGTCACCATCGTGGCCACGCTCGAGGCATCGGTGTCGGACCGTGCCGAGGCGCTCCGGGCGCACATCACGTCGGTGCTCGGCGCGCACGCACCGTTCCGGATCCGCAGTGTCGTCGTCCGCGTCGCCGACGTCGTGGTCGGGGGCACACCGTGACCGCGGACGTCCGGGTGCTCTCCCGCGAACTCACCTCCGTCGTCCTCGCGGTGCCGGGCGTCCGGTCGGTCCTGCCGCCCGGACCCGGGCTCGCCACGCTCGTCCGCGACGTCCGCTCCGTGCTCGAGATCCCGCGGGACGGTGGGGCCGTGCTCGTGCAGGACCGCCCGGACGGGGCGCGGATCCGCGTGGTCGTCACGACCGACCGGGCCGTGCCGACGATCACGGTCATCCGGGCCGTGCGTGACGCCGTCGTGACCGCAGCGCGCCACTCCCTCGGGGCATCGCCCTCCGACGTCACGGTCCGCGTCGTCGAGATCGACTGAGCGTCAGGCGGCCGGTGCCGGTCCGTCCGACGGCTCGGCGTCGTCCGCGACGGGGAGGTCCTCGTCGACGAGCTCGTCCTCGCCGGGCTCGGACACCTCGGCCGCAGCGGCCTTGGCCTCGTCGATGGACTCCTGCGAGCGGCGGAGGAGGTCGTCGTCGTGTGCAGTCTGGTCGCTCATGCTCCAGGAGGCTACGCGGGCGTGCCTGTGTCGGCGTCCCGGCGTCCGGCCGGGCGGTGCGATCCCCAGTGCGTCCTGCCCCGCGGATCGGTCCTCGGGTGGGGCGGTTCGAAGTCGACCGCTGAGGTCGGAGCCGGTGACGAGGGCATCGCCGGCGCGGCCGGTGCGCCGTACGCGTCCGCCGCATCGAGCACGGCGCGCGTCGCCGCCGCGGCCGTCCGCAGGGCGTCGCCGATCGGCATCGCCCGGTGGCCGGGGGTCCGGACCTCGACACCCCACGGCTCGTCGAAGCCGAGCTCCCGGACGGTGCGCACGAGCCCCGGCAGGTCCCACGCGCCCGCTCCGGGCAGGTACCGTGCCTCGCGGGCTTCTTCGGACAGGGTCATGCCGGCCGGGGTGTGCAGGAGCCCGTCGCTCAGTTCGACCGCCGCGAGCGTCGCGGGCGCGACCGCCTGGCGGATCGACGCCAACGTGGACCCGCCCCGCAGGGTGTGCATCGCGTCGAGCAGCAGCCCGCCGTTCGGGTGACCCGCCGCTGCGACGAACCGCGAGGCCCGTTCGATCGTCGGCAGGTTCGACCACGGCTCGGGTTCGAGGACGAGCTGCGCGCCGACGGCCGCGGCCTGGTCGGCCAGGACGGTCCAGTCGTCGGCCATCGTGAGCGGTGAAGCGCCGGGCAACGTCGTGTCGGCACGAGCGATCACCTGCCAGGCACGGAGCGCCGCGGCGGCCTCGAGGACCACCCCGCGGTCGGCGGCGTCGTCGTCGGTCCGGCTCGTGCACGTCCACCAGCGGTCGAGCGGCCCCAACTGGACCCAGACGATCCCCGCCCCGTCGAGCATGCGACGGAGTTCGGCGAAGCCCGTCGTCGCACGCACCTCGTGCAGGTCGTCGAGTGACAACGAGAGCCCGGCGAACCCAGCGGCACCGACCGCGTGGACCCGTTCGCTGATGGGCTCGTCGCCCGCCCACGTCCACGACGTCGCCAGCAGATCGTGTTCCATCACGGCCGTACCTCCGTCATCCCGGAGCAGCTGCAGACGCCCGTCGCGATGGTCCTGCCCCGTGTGTGCGACGCCGCGATCCCCACCTGGCGTCGAACCAGGGATACCCGGCGTGTCTGCGAGCCCTCCCAGCGGCGCGTCACACTGCGGAAACGCCGGTCAGACGATGCGGGTGCGGACCGTGCCGATGCCGGCGATCGTGCCGACGACGAGTTGTCCGCGTTGCAGGACCCCGACCCCCTCGGGCGTCCCCGTCATGAGCAGATCCCCTGGGGCGAGCGTCACCGACCGCGACAGCGCCGCGATCGTCTCCGCCACGGACCAGATCTGCTCGGCCAGGTCACCGACCTGCCGTCGTTCGCCGTCGATGACGAGCTCGATCACACCAGCCGTCGGTTCGATGCCCTGCGCCGGAACGATCGCGCCGATCGGTGCCGAGGCGTCGAACCCCTTCGCCGTGTCCCAGGGGCGACCGAGGCGCTTGGCCTCGGCCTGGAGATCGCGTCGGGTGAGGTCGATGCCCACCGCGTAGCCCCAGACGTGGCTGAGCGCGTCGTCGACGCCGATGTCCGCGCCGCCGGTGCCGATCGCGACGACCAGTTCGACCTCGTGCTCGAGCTGCGCCGTCTGCGGCGGGTACCGGGTGTCCGCGTCGTCGACGACGACGGCGTCCGCCGGCTTGGTGAAGAAGAACGGCGGCTCGCGATCTGGGTCGTGACCCATCTCGCGTGCGTGCGCCGCGTAGTTCCGACCGACGCAGAAGACGCGTCGGACGGGGAAGCGTGCGCCCGTGGTCGTGGGGACGGTCGGGAGGGTCGGGGCCGGGATGACGAGGTCGGTCACGGTCTCAGCGTGGCAGGCTCGCAGGGCGTCGGTTCAGCTCTCACCGAAGGACGCCTCGTACTTGAGCTTCCGCGCGCGGGCGCGCTCCTGCCGTTCGCGCCACTCGATCCGTGCCTGGCGGAGCTCCTCCTCGGCGCCCTTCGCCCGCATCATGGGGCCGTAGTGCGGATCGGCGAGCAGCGCTGGCGTGGTGAGCTCACGTCCGTCCAGCCAGTACTTGAAGTCCCGGTCACTGAGCTTCGAGATCATCGTTCATCCCTTCGTTCGTCGCTGTCTTCAGGTCATCGAGTGCCTGGCGGACCCAGCGGTCGTCAGCGGTCGTCCAGTCGCGGGTGGTCAGGGCGACCGACATGACAGCCGCGGCCTCTCGCTGCCGCACGTCGTCCGAGGTCGCGCGGTCGGCGACCCACGACCAACGCTGCCACCAGAGATCCCGGTGCCCCAAGAACTCGGTATTTCGCCGCCCGGCCCGCCCGTCGACGACCGACACGACCAACGCGCCGACGGCCACGAGAGCCCCGACCACCGACACGACCGCACTCGTCAACGCGACATCCATGTGGACCACCCTGACGCCACATGACCGGCCACGCGGCGGGCGTGACCGGTCCTGTGGACGGTGATCCGGGCCTCCCGGCCTGTGCAGGAGGGATCAGGCAGACGGGTCCTGCGGCCACCCCGAGAACTCCCACCCGTCGACGGACGGGTGGTCCTCGCCCCGTGAGTAGGCGTACTCGCGGGCCGCGTCCCGTGCGGCGGACAGCCGGTCGAGCAACTCGGCGTGTGCGCCCGCGTCGACCCGCGTCAGGGCGTCGTGCGCCAGCGCGAAGCGGTCCATCTCGTTCCGCATGAGCATGTCGAACGGCGACGTCGTCGTGCCCTGCTCCAGGAAGCCATGCACGTGCAGGTCGTCGTGCCCGTTGCGACGGTACGTCAGCTGGTGCACGAGCGACGGGTACCCGTGGAACGCGAACACCGTCGGGGTCCCGGGCAGGAAGAGCTCGTCGTACCGCTCGTCGGGGATCGGGTGCTCGTGCTTCCGCGGGTCACCGAGGGCGAGCAGGTCGACGACGTTGACGACCCGGACGCCGACCCCGGGAGCGTGCTGCCGGATGATGTCCGCGGCGGCGATCGCCTCGACCGTGGGGACGTCCCCGGCGCAGGCGAGGACGACGTCGACGCGACCGACGGACTGCTCGGTGCCGGCCCAGTCCCAGACCCCGAGACCTGCGTCCGCGTGGGCGACGGCGTCCTCGAGGGACAGGAAGACGGGCTCGGGGTGCTTCCCGGCGACGATCACCTCGATGCGGTCGGTGGTCTCGAAGGCGTGTGCCGCGACGGCGAGCAGCGTGTTGGCGTCGGCGGGCAGCTTGATCCGGACCAGGTCCTGCTGTTTGGACGCGACGACGTCGAGGAACCCGGGGTCCTGGTGGGAGAACCCGTTGTGGTCCTGCCGCCAGACGTGCGACGACAGCAGGATCGACAGGTTCGACACGGGCGCCCGCCAGTCGATGTCGGTCGAGGACTCGAGCCACTTGGCGTACTGCCCGACCATCGAGTCGATGATGTGGGCGAACGCCTCGTAGGTGTTCAGGAGCCCGTGCCGGCCGGAGAGGACGTAGCCCTCGAGCATGCCCTCCAGCAGGTGCTCGGACAGCACCTCGGTCACGCGTCCACGGGCAGCGAGGTGCTCGTCGCCGACCGCGCGTTGTGCCCGCCACACGCGCGAGGTGACGTCGAAGACGGCGTCGAGCTTGTTCGAGATCGTCTCGTCCGGGCCGAAGAGCCGGAACGACGACGGGTTCTTCGTGATCAGCGCTGCGAGCCACGGGCCGAGCGTGCCGGTGGCCGAGGCCGTCGAGCCGGCGGGGACCCCGTACGCGTCGAGCGCTGGTCGGTCGAGGGCCGTCCGGATGCGCCCGCCGTTGGCGTGGGGAGTGGCGCTCATCCGGTCGTCGCCGGTGGGACGGATCGTCGTCATGATCCCGACGGGGTTCCCGTCCGCGTCGAAGAGCTCCTCGGGTCGGTACGACCGCATCCACTCCTCGAGCTGGGCGCGGTGTGCGGAGTTCTCGCGGACCTCGGACAGCGGCACCTGGTGGGCGCGGAACGTCCCCTCGATCTGCTGGCCGTCGACCTCCTTCGGCCCGGTCCACCCCTTCGGACTGCGGAGGATGATCATCGGCCAGCGCGGGCGCAGGTCGGCGGCGCCGGCGGGTTGCCCGGCAGCCGCACGTTCGGCCTGCGCCCGAGCTGCCGCCTGGATGTCGTCGATCGATGCGAGCGCTCGACGCAGAGCACCGTCGAACAGCGCGTGCACGGCGTACGGGTCGTCGTCGACCCGCTTCGAGTCCACCACGATCGGGTCGTACCCGAGGCCACGGAAGTAGGCGGTCAGGTCCTCACCGGGGATCCGGGCGAGGACGGTGGGGTTCGCGATCTTCCACCCGTTGAGGTTGAGGATCGGGAGCACGGCACCGTCGGACACCGGGTCGAGGAAGGTGTGTGCCTGCCACGACCCCGCGAGCGGGCCGGTCTCCGCCTCGCCGTCGCCGACGACGCACGCGACCACCAGGTCGGGGTTGTCCAGGGCCGCTCCGTACGCGTGGGCGAGGGAGTAGCCGAGTTCGCCGCCCTCGTTGATGGACCCGGGTGTCTCCGGTGCCGCGTGCGACGGGATCCCGCCGGGGAACGAGAACTGCCGGAAGAAGCGCTGCAGGTCGGCGTCCGCGTACAGCTCGCCCCACGTGCCGTCGAGCCAGGCGTTCGCGTTCATCGCCGGGCCGCCGTGGCCCGGGCCGCAGACGTACAGGAACTCGCGTCCGGTCTCGGCGATCAGCGCGTTGCAGTGCGCGTACACGAGGTTGAGGGCGGGCGAGGTGCCCCAGTGTCCGAGCAGCCGGGGCTTGATGTCGTCGGGCTCGATCGGCCGCCCCAACAGCGGGTTGTCCAGCAGGTAGATCTGCCCGACCGTCAGGTAGTTGGCGGCACGCCACCAGGCGTCGACCGCCCGGAGTCGGTCGGTGATGGAGAGCTGTGCAGGAGCCATGCCCCCACGCTACGAAATGCCGGCCCCGTGAACCTCAGGAAACCCGTTCCAAACCGATCGCGGGGGTGCACCGAATGAGTTGCACAGGGCAAAAGCCCAGGGCGCTCTCCGGTCAGACATGGCCGTTGTTCAGCGTACGCACAGGAGCATACGTCGGCCGTCGGCCGGGGTGCCCACACAGCAAAGGAAACGATCACCATGCGCAAGAGCCTGAAAACCTCCATCACCCTCGCCACGACCGGCGCCCTCGTGCTCGGCGGTGCCGCGTTCGGC
>NZ_JBIVGB010000005.1:0-342749 GCF_044748425.1 Curtobacterium sp. NPDC089991 | reverse complement strand
CCGGTTTCCGTGTCACTCCTAGCCGACGAGCCGTCGCCCAATCACTCAACCCCCGACCGAACCACTCCACCGCAGCCACCCGCTGCGCACTCGTCAACGACGACGCGGTACCACCCACACGAACCATCCCCGGATCTCGAACCGACTAATCAGTCCAAGAACCGGGGACCAGTCCACTGGCACCGGGCCTCCCGTCCGTCCGTGGTCGCGACCAGGGCCGCGCATCGTGAGCAGAAATGGTCGGGTCCGCATCACGAACCCGACCATTTCTGCTCACGAAGTCACGCGGGGCGGGCCCGCCGCCAGCAGCACCACGAAGACCAGAGCGACCGCCACGACCCCGATGACGACCGCGACCGCGGGGCGACGCACCACGAAGAACAGGAGACGGTCCCAGAAGCCCGAGCGCGCGTCGGGTGAGCGGCGCCACGGGCCCTCGAGCATGCCGCGTCGGGCGACCGCGACCTCAAACGGCACCGTGGCGTACGGCACGACGGCACTCGCCCAGCCGAGCACGAGTGCCCCGAACGACCACCGCTGGTTGACCGCGACGACGGTCGTCACGACGAGGTACGCCAGGAACACGAAGCCGTGCACCCCGCCGCCGATCCGGACGCCCCAGTCGCCGGCGTCCAGGCCGTACTTGAGCACCATCCCGGCGATGAGCATGGTCCAGGTCACGAGTTCGGCGACCGCGGCGGCACGGAACAGGGAGCGGGGAGTCATGCCCACATCGTCGCGGACGTGTCCCGGGAAACCCCCGACACTCCGGTGGTCGTATCGATTCGACGCCCGGGGAGGCTAGCGTTGGAGCCATGTCAGTGCCGACCGAGAACCGTCCCCTGAACATCGTCGTCTGGAACGAGAACGTGCACGAGACCCGCGGTGACGCGACGGTCATCGGGCACTACCCCGACGGCATGCACACCGTGATCGCGGCAGCGCTCCGCGAGCACCACCCCGACGCCACCGTGAGCACCGCCACGCTGCAGGAGCCCGACCACGGCATCACCGCCGAGCGCCTGGCCACGACCGACGTCCTGTTCTGGTGGGGCCACGCCGCCCACGACGAGGTCAGCGACGCCGTGGTCGACCTGGTCGTCGACGCCGTGCACGCCGGCATGGGCCTGGTGGTGCTGCACTCCGGGCACTACTCGAAGCCGTTCAAGCGCCTGATGGGCACCACCTGCTCGCTGAAGTGGCGCAACGACGGCGAGCGCGAACTCGTCTGGACCATCGCGCCGGAGCACCCGATCGCCGCCGGGGTCCCGCACCCGATCGTGATCGAGCGCCAGGAGATGTACGGCGAGTACTTCGACATCCCGCGCCCCGACGAAGAGGTGTTCCTGTCGACCTTCGCCGGCGGCGAGGTCTTCCGGTCCGGGGTCGCCTACCGTCGCGGTCTGGGGAAGGTCTTCTACTTCTCCCCCGGCGACCAGGAGTACCCCGTCTACCACCACCCGGACATCCAGCGCGTGCTGTCGAACGCGGCGGCGTGGGCCGCTCCGGTGTCCGAGCGACGCGAGTTGACGGCCGACCAGCACCCGCGGGACTGGTTCATGACGGAGGGTGCGGGTAGACAGGGCGCATGACCCAGCTGGACCCCGCCGCGCACCGGACCGCCGTCGTCGAGGCACTCGGTGTCCTCGGCAGTGGCCCGGAGGAGCGGTTCGACCGCATCACCCGCATGACCCAAGAGGCGTTCGGGGTCCCGCTGACGTTCCTGAACCTGGTGCACGGCAACGTCGTGACGGCGCAGTCGACGCAGGGCTGGCGGCAGGGCGGGAGCGCCCCGGCGGAGCAGGTCTTCTGCTCGACGACGGTGCTCACGAACGAGCCGATGGTGGTGCCGGACGCGCTGCTGGACCCCCGGTTCCGCGACCTGGCAGCGGTCACCGAGCAGGGCATCCGGTTCTACGCCGGAGCACCGTTGTCGATGCTCGACGGCACCCGTGTCGGCACGCTCTGCATCATGGACGCGACCCCGCGCGAGCTGTCGGCGGCCGACCTCGACCTGCTGCGTGACCTCGCACGGTGGGCGGAGCGCGAACTCGGCCACGCGATCGACCGCGATCGGGTGACCCGCGTGCTCGAGGGCCTGGTCCCCGGACCCGTCGAGGTCCCCGGACACGACCTCGACACCCTGGTGCTCCGGACCGAGGACGGCGGTGGGGACGTCGCCGACTGGCGACTCGCCACCGACGGTGCGCTGCACGTCACCATGGGCAGCGTCGCGGCGGCCGGACGCGCGTCCGGCCTGCTGGCCTCCGCGGTCCGCGGTGCCGTCGTCGCGCGTACCGAGACCGCCATGCAGGACGCGATCGGCGGCCTGGAGGCCCAGATCACGGCCGACCTGTCCGCTGCGGACGCCGTCGGCTCGCTCTTCCACCTGCGGCTCGACCCGACGTCGGGGCACGTCGTCTTCGGGGACGCCGGCCACGGCCTCGCCGTGCTCGTCCGCGCCGACGGCACCAGCCGAGCGCTGCACTCGCTCGACCTGCCGCTCGGCCTGCAGCCGGAGTCCGTGCCGCGGTCCCCCGCCATGCTCGACCTGGCGGCGGGCGACCGGCTCGTGGTGTGCACCGAGGGCGTCCTGGCGCTCGACGGGATCAGCCACCTCGACGACCTGGCCGCCCTGGTCGCTGCCGAGCCGACCGGTGCCGCGGTCGTCGAACGGGTCCGCGCCCTGGTGCCGGCCGGCGCAGCCCACGACGTGACGCTGGTCGTGCTCGGGCGGCGTTGAACACCGTCCGCTGACGACGCCGCTGCCGCAGTCGTGCGCCGCGGTCAGGAGCGGAAGCGGTCCTGCCGTGATCGCGGTGCGCCGGTGAGCGCGACGACGAGCAGCGTGGCCAGCAGTCCGAAGCCCGCGAGCTCGATGCCGAGGCCGGCGAGCTGCCAGTAGGCACTGCCGACCACCTGCGGCTGCGTGATCGACTCGGGCCACCACGCGTCGATCAGCGGGAACGATGCGGGGAACGGGTCGAGGCCGAACACCACGAGCCCGCCGAGCAGCAGGACGACACCGAGCAGCGCCATCACCCCGCGGGAGCGCCCGAGCATGTGCACGACGAGCGCTGCTGCCATCCCGGCGAGGCCGACGACGGCGATGAGGAACGCGAGCACGACGATGGTCTGCGGCGCGAGGGCCACCCAGTCGAGCACCGCGATCGGCAGCAGCAGCCACCGACCGGTCCGCGCCCACCGCGCGGGGTTCCGCCATCCGTCCATGGCGGCCAACCGTAGGGCACCCGCCCGGACGCGGGCCGTGCGCAGCCTCGGAGCGGACTACGATCGGCAGGTGATGGCCCAGGACGGACGCACCCGGCAGCAGCGGGCGCTCGAGACCCGCGCGGCGATCATCGGGGCCGCGGCCGCCGAGTTCGACGAGCGCGGGTACCTCGGCGCGTCGATGGACGGCGTCGCCGAGCGGATCGGGCTGACCAAGGGCGCGCTGTACTTCCACTTCGCGTCGAAGGCCGACCTCGCCGGTGCCGTGATCGCGCAGCAGCACGAGGTCTCGCGGCGCTACGGCGAGGCCGCGGTCGCCCGGAGCCGGACGCCGCTCGAAGCCCTCATGTGGATGTCGCAGGGACTGGCGACCCAGATGGTCACCGAGGTCGTCGTGAGCGCCGGCATCCGACTGTCGACCGAGGTCGCGACGCACGACGTCCCCCGTCAGGACCCGTACACCGACTGGATGGCGCTCATCGCACAGACCGTTCGCCAGGCGATCGACGCCGGCGAGGTCGACCCGCGGTGGGACCCGGACATGGTCGGACGCGTGGTCATCCCCGCGTACACGGGCGTGCAGACGGTGTCGGACGTGCTCGCCGACCGCACCGACCTGTACGAACGCCTGCGGGAACTCTGGACGGTGCTGCTCGCCGCGCTCGTCACCGAACGCGTCCGACCAGAGGTCCCGCGACTCGTCGCCATCATCGCGCCGGAATGACGCGGGTCCCCCCAGGGAAACACCCACGTCACCGTCCCTGCGAGCATACCCAGCGGTCGGTTTCCGCACCCGCCCCCGTTCGCGGGCATGTGTCCACCGGCCCACTAGCCTGAGCCGGTGCCCACACCACCGGCAGAGGTCGACGTCGACGTCCCGCTCGTCCGGGCCCTGCTGCACGCCCAGCACCCCGACCTGGCGGACCTCCGGCTCGTGGTCGTCGCGAACGGCTGGGACAACGTCATCGTGCGGCTCGGCGACGAGTACGCCGTGCGGCTGCCGCGTCGGGAGCTCGCAGCACGCCTGGTCGAGCACGAGCAGCGGTGGCTGCCGGAGATCGCCGCCCGCGTCGCACCGGTCGTCCCGGTGCCGGCCCCGGTGCGCGTGGGCCGTCCGGCGCTCGGGTACCCCTGGTCGTGGAGCATCCTCCCGTGGCTCCCGGGAGCACCCGTCGGTGAGCGTGCTGCCGGTGTCCGGGTCGCCGAGGCCCTCGCGGAGTTCGTGCAACTGCTGCACGTGCCGGCTCCGGCGGATGCTCCGGCGAACCCGTTCCGTGCGGTGCCGTTGGCGACGCGCAGCGACGCCGTCCTGACGCGACTCGCCACGCAGGACGTGCCCCGGGCCGTGGAGCTGGCAGCGGTCTGGCGGACCGCGGCGGCGCTGCCGACGCACACCGGGCCTCCCGTCTGGGTGCACGGCGACCTGCACCCGTTCAACCTGCTCGTGGACCGCACGCCGGACGGCGACGAACGCCTGTCGGCGGTCGTCGACTTCGGCGACGTGACCTCGGGGGACCCCGCCGTCGACCTCGCCACCGCCTGGCTGACGCTCGACCGGGAGGCCCGCCACGCGTTCCGGACGCTGGTCGCCGCTCCGGACGTCACCTGGGGACGCGCGCGCGGGTGGGCGATCGCGCTCGCCTCCGCGCTCGCGACGTCCGACGAACGCGCCTTCCGGAGCGTCGCGCGGCGCAGCATCGACGCGGTGCTGGACGGCTGAGACCCCGCGGGGCTATCGTGACCGCACCATCCGTGCACAGCCGATCGGAGGGGCCCTCATGACCCTCGAGTTCCGCGTCCAGCACGACGTCGCCACCGACGCCTCTCCCGCCCCCACCCGATCCGAGCGAACCGGCCTCCGCGGGTTCCTCGACCGCCTCGCCGAGCGCCGCGCCGCCGCACGCGTCCGACGGGTCGAAGCCCGGCTGCAGGAACTCGGCGAGCTCGAGCACCTGCTGTCCGACGCGCGTGGCGTCGTCGAACGCGGCTGGATCCAGCACGCCTGGTTCGCGTACCTCGACGAGCACGGCCGGATGCGGAAGGCCACGAGTGCCGCCGCGATGGACGTGCAGGGGCGACCGCTCGTCGCTGCGTGCCTGGTCGGCGCGGTCGTCTCGGCCGCTGGCGGGCCGCACGCCGTGCACTCGCCGCGGGTCCAGCACTCCCTCGACCTGGTCTGGCACGCGCTCGCCGTGGACGAGGGCGCGCCGGTGCTCTGGTGTCCGGCGCCCGACGTCCGGATGGGCCGCGTGCGTGACCTGACGAGCTGGAACGACGCCCCTGCGCGCACCTCGGCCGAGGTGGCCGGGCTGCTGCTCACCGCGGAGCGGGTGGCCGTGCAGGAATCGGCACGCCTGCAGGACGTCGTGGTGGCACGATCGAGGGCATGAGCAGCACCGACGCCGTCCCCGAGGTCCACCCCGCGACGACCACCGGCCTCGCGTCCAGCGGGAACTCGGCCCTGTCGGACGAGGGCGCGTCGTCGGACACCGACCCCCTGGCCTCGGCCGCAGCGGTGAAGCGGACGCTGCACCGGTACCTGCAGAAGCACCGCGCCGCGCTCCTCGGCAAGCTCGACGGCCTGGCCGAACGGCAGGCCCGCTGGCCGGTGACCCCGACCGGCACGAACGTGCTCGGGCTGGTGAAGCACGTCGCCGGTGTGCAGGCCGGGTACTTCGGCGAGGTCTTCGGTCGACCGCTGCCCGATGCGCCCGCCTGGCTCGAATCGGAGGACGGCGAGGACATGTACGCGACGCTCGACGAGACCCTGGACGACGTCGTGGCCTTCCACCACCGCAGCGCCGCGCACGCCGACGCGACCATCGAAGCGCTCGACCTCGACGCCCGCGGTACCGTTCCCTGGTGGCCGGAGGAGCTCCGCGAGGTCACGCTCCACCGCATCCTGGTGCACATGGCGTACGAGACGGCCCGGCACGCAGGGCACGCCGACATCGTGCGCGAGATGCTCGACGGACTGGCGGGCGACGGGGACGGCAACCTGGCCGACAAGAGCCCAGAGGAGTGGGTCCTCTGGCGCGAGCAGCTCGTCGACATCGCCGAGCGGTCCGGCCTGCGGGGCCTGGCCATGTAGCCGATGGCCCCTCACGATCGTTACCGTTCTCTCAGGCTCGACAGTCAAACTGGTCGCTGACCAGGGGTTCTCGCTCGGCTGTCTGCACAGGAATCGATCACTTCCGCTGCGCTGCGTCGTACGACCGGTCCGTGCCCTGCGTAGCTTTGGCGCAGCTTGTGCCCCGACCCGTGGGCAGTTCGGCCGACCGGAAGGGGAGCGCCCACCCGTGTTCCAGTACGTCGTGGAGCGATGGAGCCAGATCTGGTTCTCGTCGTGGCAACACTTCTCACTGGTGGTCCAGTGCACGGTGCTCGCCACGGTCATCGCCGTGGTGCTCGCCACACTCGTCTACCGCAGTCCCCGCCTGACCTCCGTCGCGAACGGGGTGTCCGCCATCGGCCTCACCCTGCCGTCCTTCGCGGTCATCGGCCTGCTCATCGTCCCGCTCGGCTTCGGCGTGCTGCCGTCCGTCGTGACGGTCGTCTTCTTCGCCGCGCTCCCGATCCTGCGCAACGCGGTCGTCGGCCTCGCCGAGATCCCGCCGAGCGTGGTCGAGTCCGCGCGCGGCATCGGCATGAGCCGGTTCCGGACCCTCGTGCAGGTCGAACTGCCGATGGCCTGGCCGATCATCCTGAGCGGCGTCCGCGTGTCCGCCCAGATGGTGATGGGCATCGCAGCCATCGCCGCGTACGCCCTCGGCCCCGGGCTCGGCGGCTTCATCTTCTCCGGACTCTCGCGCCTCGGCGGCGCGAACGCCCTGTACTCCGTGGTCGTCGGGGTGGTCGGCGTCGTCCTGCTCGCCCTCGTCCTCGACCTGCTCCTCCTCGGCCTCGGCCGCCTGACCATCTCGAGAGGTATCCGTGTCCAGCACTGACTCCGCCACCACCACCGCGCCCGACGGGGACGTCACCGGCCGCAGCATCCTGCTCGACGAGGTCACCAAGCGGTACCCCGGGCAGTCGAAGCCCGCCGTCGACGGCATCACCCTCGAGATCCCGGCCGGCAAGATCGTCATGCTCGTCGGCCCGTCCGGCTGCGGCAAGACGACGACCCTCAAGATGATCAACCGCCTGATCGAGCCCACCGAGGGCCGCATCGTCGTCGGTGACGACGACGTGACCGGCATCGACGCCGACGAGCTCCGCCGCCGGATGGGCTACGTGATCCAGGCCGGCGGGCTCTTCCCGCACATGACCGTCGCAGCGAACATCGCGATCGTGCCGAAGATGCTCGGTTGGTCGAAGGAGAAGATCGCGTCGCGCGTCGACGAGCTGCTCGACCTCGTCTCGCTCGACCCCGCCACCTACCGCGACCGCTACCCCCGCGAACTCTCCGGTGGCCAGCAGCAGCGCGTCGGTGTCGCCCGGGCGCTCGCCGCGGACCCGCCCGTCCTGCTGATGGACGAGCCGTTCGGTGCGGTCGACCCGATCACCCGGCAGCGCCTGCAGGACGAGCTCCTGCGCATCCAGGAAGAGCTGCACAAGACGATCGTCATCGTCAGCCACGACTTCGACGAGGCCGTGAAGCTCGGCGACTGGATCGTCATCTTCACCGAGGGCGCCCACATCGTGCAGTACGACACCCCGGAGCGGATCCTGGCGGAGCCGGCGAACGAGTTCGTCGAGAACTTCATCGGCTCGGGCGCCGGGCTGAAGCAGCTCACCCTGAACCGCGTCCGCGACGTCGAGGTCGTCTCCGCGGTGACCTGCTCCCCCGGCGAAGAGGCGAAGGCCGTCCTGCAGCGCATGCAGGAGGCCGGAGGCCACGGGCACGCCGTCGTGGTCGACCGTCGGCAGCGGCCGATCGGCTGGCCGTCCCGCCGACAGCTCGAGCGCCTGGACCGGATCCCGGACGGCGTCGACCCGGAGCTGCCCATCGTGGGCGAGGCCTCGACGCTCAACGACGCCCTCGACACCATGCTCGTCTCGAGCGCCGGGGCCGCACTGGTCACCGGTCGTGGCGAGGCGTTCCGCGGTGTCATCACGGTCGAGGTCGTCATGGAGGCCATCACCCGGTCGCGTGCGGCAGCTGCCGACGACCGCGCGTACACGCCGGTCGGCACGAACACCAACCAGATCGAGACGCTGCCGTCCTCGCCGGCCGCGCCCGTGATCGCGCCCTCCGGGGAAGACCTGTGAGTGCTGTCACCGCCGGACCCGCCACCGGCGCCAGCACGTCCTGGAAGGGCCTGCTGTTCCAGCCGATCGCGATCCTGGTCGTGCTCGCCGGGTTCGCGGTCTGGCTCGCCACGGCCGACCTCACGCCCACCGAACGCACGACGCTCAACCCGGCCGACATCCTCGACCTGACCGGGCAGCACCTCGTGCTGACCCTGCAGGCGACGGTGCTCGTGCTCGTGATCGGTATCCCGCTCGGCATCGTCCTCACGCGCGGACCGCTGCGTCGGGCGAGCCCGTACGTGCTCGCCGTCGCCAACTTCGGGCAGGCGGCCCCCGCCGTCGGCCTGATCGTGCTGCTCGCCGCGTGGCTCGGCCTGAACAGCTGGTCCGCCGTGGTCGCACTCGTGCTCTACGCGATCCTGCCGGTCCTCCGGAACACCATGATCGGCGTGCAGAGCGTCGACTCGCGACTCGTCGAAGCCGGTCGTGGCATGGGCATGAGCGCGTTCAGCGTCCTGATGCGCGTCGAGCTGCCCCTCGCGGTGCCGGTCATGCTGTCCGGCATCCGGACGGCGCTCGTGCTGCTCGTCGGCACCGCGAGCCTGGCCACCTTCGTCGGTGCCGGTGGCCTCGGTCTCCTCATCACCACGGGCGTGACGCTGTTCCTGCCGAAGGTGCTCGTCGCCGGGGCGCTGCTCGTGGCGCTCCTCGCCCTCTCCATCGACTGGCTCGGCCGCGTGGTCGAGACCGTCGCACGTCCGAAGGGACTCCGATGAACCGCCGTACCCGCCGCCTCCGCCGCGGGGCCGTTGTCGCCCTCGCCAGCACCACCGCGCTCGTCCTGGCCGGCTGCGGCCTGCAGCCCGCGACGTCCTTCGTCCCCGAGGCCGGTCCCGGCACCATCGAGCGCATCGACGACCTGCCGGACGGTGCCCACATCACCGTGACGTCGAAGAACTTCACCGAGCAGCTCGTGCTCGGCAAGATCGCCGTGCTCGCCGCGAAGGCCGCCGGGTTCGACGTCACCGACGAGACCAACGTGCCGGGCAGCGTCGCCGTCCGCGAGTTGATGACCTCGCACGGTGCGGACTTCACGTACGAGTACACCGGCACCGCCTGGCTGACCTTCATGGGCCACGCCGAGGGGATCCCGGACAAGACCGAGCAGTGGGAAGCGGTCAAGAAGGAGGACGCCGGCAACGGGCTCACGTGGCTGAACCCGGCACCGATGAACAACACCTACGCGTTCGCGGTCCGGGACGAGGCGGTCAAGGAACTCGGAGACATCAAGACGCTCTCCGACATCGCGAAGCTGCCCGTCGACGAGCGCACCTTCTGCGTGGAGTCGGAGTTCAACTCGCGCGCCGACGGGTTCAAGCCGATGCTCAAGAAGTACGGCTTGGAGCTCGGCGGTTCGGGTGAGAACGGGATCCCGAGTGACAACGTCAGCATCCTCGACACCGGCACGGTCTACACGGCCACCGACCGCGGCAAGTGCAACTTCGGCGAGGTCTTCACCACCGACGGCCGCATCAAGTCACTCGGCCTGACCGTGCTCGAGGACGACAAGGGCTTCTTCCCGGCGTACAACGTCGCGCCGGTGCTCGACTCGGCCACGCTCAAGGAGTACCCGCAGCTCGCCGACGTCTACGACCAGATCTCGCCGAAGCTCACCGACGCCGTGCTGCAGGAGCTGAACCGTCAGGTCGACGTCGAGGGGCGCGAGCCGGCCGACGTCGCGTTCGACTGGATGGTGAAGGAGGGCTTCATCACGAAGCCGTGACGGCTCTCGACGCATCCACGTCACGGACGGGAGGCCCGGTGCCGGGTGGCACCGGGCCTCCCGTCCGTCTGTGGTTGCGTCTCAGGCCGCAGCGATGCGCGCAGCCGTGTCGCGGATCGACGCGACGACGCGGGCGCGGACCTCTTCCGGGTCGGAACCCTCGTGCCGCGCCGAACTCCGCAGGCCGGTCATGCACATGCCGAGCAGCATCTCGGCGGCCTGCGGGGTCGCGGCGTCCGGCCCCCACGCCGGATCGCGTTCGAGGATCGTGCGCACCGCACCCGTCATCGCCTCGGCCACGGTCGTCATCCGGCTGACCTGGCGGCGCATGAGCTGCGGGAAGCGCACGATGACCTCCTTCCGGGCGAGCCGCTCGTGCTCGTCGCCGAACGACGAGCCGAACACCAGGAACGCCAGGTCGACCACGGCCTGCGCAGCCGGCTCCCCCGCGACGGTCTCGAGGTGCGCTGCCAGGGTCTCGGCGTCCAGGTCGAGCTCGGTGTGCCCGAGGACCGCGTCCTCCTTGCTCTCGAAGTAGTTGAAGAACGTGCGCGGTGACACCTCGGCGCGTGCGGCGATCTGTTCGATCGTGGTGTGGTCGATGTCCTGCTCGAGCGCGAGGGACCGAGCCGCCTCCGCGATGCGGTGGCGTGTCTCGATGCGCTTGCGGTCGCGCAGACCCATCTCGGTGGCGGGCGCGGTGTCGGGCATGGCCCGACTGTAACCGGAACGTCACATGATCTACAGCAAACGCAAACTTGCAGTCGTGCAGCGGACACTACGGTGGGGCCATGACCACTCCCGTGCTCGAGGCCCGTGACCTCGCCAGGACCTACGGCCGAGGCCCGACGCGGTTCGACGCGCTCAAAGGGGTGTCACTCCAGGTGCACCAGGGCGAGAGCCTGGCGATCGTCGGCAAGTCCGGATCGGGCAAGTCGACGCTCATGCACCTGCTCGCACTGCTCGACAAGCCGTCCACCGGGCAGGTCCTGCTCGACGGCACCGACGCGGCGACGCTCGGAGCCCGACAGGTGAACCGCACGCGCAACAGCACCTTCGGGTTCGTGTTCCAGCAGTTCTTCCTGACCCCCAAGACCTCGGTCCTCGACAACGTCGTGCTGCCGCTCAAGATCGCGGGCGTCTCCGGGGCCGAGCGGAAGCGCCGCGGCATGGCGGCGCTCGACTCCCTCGGCCTGGCCGACAAGGCGAAGAACGACGCCAACGACCTGTCCGGCGGGCAGAAGCAGCGCGTGGTCATCGCACGCGCGCTGGTCGGTGAGCCGAGCGTCATCTTCGCCGACGAGCCGACCGGCAACCTCGACACGAACACCGGGCAGGTGGTCGAGGACATGCTCTTCGGCCTGCAGCGCGAACGCGGGATCACGCTCGTCGTGGTCACCCACGACGAAGAACTCGCCGCCCGCTGCGACCGCAGCGTCAACGTCCGCGACGGACTCATCGTCGGTGGATCGGACGGCACACCCACCGCCGGTGCCGCCATCGACCAGCAGGCCACGCACGGAAGGCACTCCGCATGAACTTCCTCGACCTGCTCCGCACCGCGGTCTCGAACACCTTCCGGTCGAAGCTGCGCACGACCCTGACCGTCATCGCGATCTTCATCGGCGCCTTCACGATCACGCTGACCTCGGCGATCGGTACGGGGGTCAGCAACTACATCGACACCCAGGTCTCGTCGATCGGAGACACCGGTTCCCTGACCATCACGAAGGCCGTCGACACCACGTCGACCGACAGCGGACCGGCGGAGTATGACCCCGACGAGTCCGGCCAGAGCGTCGACCGCGGTCCGGCGTCGTTCTCGTACCTGTCGCAGTCCGACGTCGACGACATCCGTGCGATCGACGGCATCAAGAGCATCCGTCCGGCGGTCGCCCTGGCGCCGAAGTACGCCGAGCACGGCGACGACGGCAAGTACGTCGTCTCCCTGACCGCCAACGCGGGGGAACTCGACGCCGACCTGGCGAGCGGGAAGCAGCTCGACGACGACACCGACGCGAACCAGGTGATCCTGCCGACGAACTACCTGGAGAACCTCGGGCTCGGCAGCGCGAAGGCCGCCGTCGGCAAGGAACTCACCTTCGCGGTGGACGACTACCAGGGTAAGGAGCACACCCTCACCGCGACGGTGGTCGGTGTGCAGAACGAGTCGCTGTTCGGCGGCGGTGCCGGTGCGAACGCGGCCCTCACCGACGCGATGCAGGCCGCGCAGGAGGTCGGCAAGCCGGACTCGATCGCGACCTCGTACGCCAGCGCCACCGCGACGCTCGACTCCGGGGCCTCCGCGACCACGGTCAAGAAGGCGCTGTCGGACGACGGGTTCCTCGGGCAGACCATCCAGGACCAGCTCGGCCAGTTCCAGACCGTCATCAGCGGCATCGTCGGGGTCCTGAACGCCTTCGCCGTCATCGCCCTGGTGGCAGCGGGCTTCGGCATCATCAACACGCTGCTGATGAGCGTGCAGGAACGCACCCGCGAGATCGGCCTGATGAAGGCGATGGGCATGGGCGGCGGCAAGGTCTACACGCTGTTCTCGCTCGAGGCGGTCTTCATCGGGTTCCTCGGCAGCGCGATCGGAGCCGGTGTCGCGATCCTGCTCGGGACGGGCATCTCGAACGTGCTCGCGGGCACGGTGCTCAAGGACCTGCCGGGCCTGCAGATCATGCAGTTCGCGCCGAGTTCGGTGGCGACGATCATCCTCGTCGTGATGTTCATCGCGTTCCTCGCCGGCACCCTCCCCGCGCGCCGCGCCGCACGGCAGAACCCGATCGAGGCGCTCCGGTACGAGTAGCGCCCGGCGTGCATAGTCTCTGACGGGTGGCGGCATTCGGGCGGGACCTCGGCGACGGGTACACGCTGACGCTGCGCGACCTGACGACGGTCGACCCGGTGCTGGAACTCGTGCGCGCGAACCTCGACCGGCTCCGGGCGGCCGAACCGTGGGCGTGGGATCCGCAGGACCGCGAGACCATCGGACTGCACACCGAACGGCTGCTCGGCCAGTTCGCGATGGACCGCGCGCTCCCCTGCGTCATCCGTTCCGACGACCGCATCGTCGGGGTGGCGTCGCTGACCTTCGACCCGTACCTGGGCCAGGCGTCACTCGGCTACTGGGTGGACGCCGGACACGAGGGCCGCGGTGTCGCGGGGCGGGCCGCCGGCGTGCTGGTCGAGGTCGCGCGGGCACGCGGCACCGCACGGCTCGAGATCCGGACCGGCGTCGACAACGTCCGCAGCCGCGCGCTCGCCGAACGGCTCGGGTTCGCCCTCGAGGGCACTCTGCGGGGCGCGCTGCCGCTCGGGCCCGTCCGCGCCGACGTCGCCGTCTACGGCCTGCTGCTCTAGGCGAGACTCCCCGCCGCCCCCCCCTGCGCGTGCGCGTGCGTCAGGAGCCCTGCGTCGCGCCCTGCCAGACCGCGAACACACCGCCGACGACCGCCAGCACGAGCAGCAGGATCCAGACGGCGAGCGCGATGAGGTTCAGGAAGATCCCCCAGCCCGCGCGACCACGGGCGAGCGGTTCCCGGCTGCGCGACGCGACGCCCAGGCACAGCCCGACTATCGGCGCGACGAACGTCCAACCGGCGAGCAGCGAGCAGATCCCGAGGACGAGGCTCGCGGTGCCGAGACCGGTGCGGGGGGACTCCGTGTACGTGACCATGCACCCGACGCTACGGAACCACTCGTGGCGTGTCGTCCCTCCAGGGCGTGATCCGGGTCCACCTGCCGACGGATGGTCACCGGACGCCGGTATCGTCGGAGCATGGCCTTGTTCGGACGACGCAACCACGACGTGCGCGATCGACCCATCAGCCAGGTCGAACTGAAGCGGGCCGTCGACGAGGGGTTCCTCATCGCGAAGGCCGCGGTCACGATCGCGGTCGGCAACCGGATCATCACCAACGCGCTGCGCGACCAGGGGTACTTCGACCACGCGCTGATCGCCGAGGCCGCGCGCGAGGAGCTCCACCGCATGGCCGAGGAGCAGCGGGGCGACGCCGCGCGCATGCGGGAGATCCGGTCGACGTCGAGCAAGTCGAAGGGCCGTTCACGGCACCAGCACGACTACCGCCGGGGTGACGACCTCAAGCTGCGCACGCGCGAGGCGACGTACGAGCAACTCGCGACGATGCTCGACAAGCGCCGCGACGACCAGCACTTCGTCGACGGCATCGTGCTCGCCGCCCGCGCCCGAGCCTGGGACGACATCGGCACCACGGTGGTCGGGCGCCTCGGCTGGGCCCAGCGTCCGGCCGACGACTACGAGATCGGGCGCGACGACCGTCTGCAGCAGATGCTCGACGAGGACTTCGCGACGTTGCTGGCCGAGCACCCCGTGGGCTCGACCCCGGTCGACGCCGACGAACCCGACGACGCCGACGGCGACGAGGACGGCTCCGACCCTGCTGACCCCGACGTCGCTCGCCCCTGACCGGGACCACGCGCAGACACGAGTCCCTAGGCTCGGACCATGGTTGATGCGGTGGTCGTCGGGGCCGGACCGAACGGACTCGCGGCGGCGGTGACGCTCGCCCGTGCGGGCTTGTCCGTCGAGGTGGTCGAACGGAACGACACGATCGGCGGTGGTGCGCGCACCGCCGAGCTCACCCTGCCGGGGTTCCTGCACGACGTCTGCTCGGCGGTGCACCCGATGGCGCTGCAGTCCGAGTTCTTCCGGCTGTTCCGGATGGAGGAGCGCATCGAGCTCCGTCTGCCCGAGGTGCAGTACGGGCACCCGCTCGACCGGGGGCGCGCGGGCATCGCGTACCAGGACCTCGAGCGGACGGCCGCCGAGCTCGGTGTGGACGGCCCGGCCTTCCGGAACCTGATGGGCCCGCTCGCCCGCGCGGCCGACCAGGTCGCCGACTTCGCCACCGACGCCCTCCTGCACGTGCCGCGACACCCGCTCACGGTGCTGCGGTTCGGCCTGCGCGCACTCGAGCAGGGCAGCAGCGCCTGGAACGCCCGCTTCCGGCAGGACGCCGCCCCGGCGATGGTCTCCGGGGTCGCCGCGCACTCCATCCAGCACATGCCCTCGCTGTCGACGGCCGCCGCGGCGCTGTCGCTCGGCGCCTACGCGCACGCGCGCGGCTGGCCCGTGCCGATCGGCGGCAGCCAGGCGATCGTCGACGCGCTCGCCGACGACCTCGTCGCGCACGGCGGACGGATCGTCACCGGGCACGAGGTCCGGTCGCTCGGTGACCTCACCCCGGCGAAGGCGGTGCTCTTCGACACGAGTGTCCCCGGCATGCTGCGGATCGCCGGCTCGCAGATCCCCACGCCGAAGCGCGGTGCGCTCCGCCGGTTCCGGTTCGGCAACGCGGCCGCGAAGGTCGACTTCGCGCTGTCTGATCCGGTGCCGTGGACGAACGAGGCGCTGCGCCGGGCCGGCACGGTGCACATCGGCGGGACACGAGCCGAGATCGCCGCTGCGGAGGGCTCGGTCGCGCACGGCCAGCACGCCGAACGGCCGTACGTGCTCGGTTCCGAGCCGACCGTCGTCGACCCGACCCGGGCGCCGAAGGGCAAGCACGTCTTCTGGGCCTACGCGCACGTGCCGGCGGGGTCCGACGTCGACCAGACCGAGGCGATCACGCGCCAGGTCGAACGGTTCGCGCCGGGGTTCCGTGACACGATCCTGCACACGTCGAGCCGGACGGCAGCGCACATGTCGGACCACAACCCGAACTACGTCGGCGGCGACATCGCCGCCGGTGCCGCGAGCTTCTGGCAGCTCGTGAAGCGCCCGGTGCTGTCCAGCGACCCGTGGCGGATGGGCGGCGGCATGTACCTGTGCTCCGAGTCGTCGGCGCCTGGCCCCGGTGTGCACGGCATGGCCGGTTGGCGTGCCGCGAAGAGCGCACTCCGCCACACCTTCGGGCTGCCCGACGACGTCGACCTCACCCCGGAAGGCTGATCACCATGGCGAAGAACCTCCGCATCCTGCACTGCGCTCCCGAGGACGTCTTCGACGTGCTCGGCGACGGCTGGCTCTACACGACCTGGGTGGTCGGCGCCTCGCGCATGCGGAAGCAGGAGGCCGGTTGGCCGCAGGTCGGCACGCACCTGCACCACTCGTTCGGTGCCTGGCCGCTCGTCATCGACGACGTCACGACCTCGTTGGTGTGGGATCCGCCGCACCGCATGGTGATCCAGCCGAAGGGGTGGCCGATCGGTGAGGCCCGCGTGGAGCTGACCGTGGAGCCGCACCGCAAGGGCTGCAAGGTGACGATCGTCGAGAACGCCGTCGCCGGTCCGGGCGCCTGGGTCCCCGACTTCCTCATGCAGCCGCTCATCTGGGTCCGGAACCACGAGACGCTGCGCCGACTCGGGTGGGTGGCCGTCGGGCGCGCGACGAACGCCTGAGACGTTCCCACAAAGGCGGACGGGAGGCGCGGTGCCAGCTGGCCCCGTGCCTCCCGTCCGCCCTGTGGGCGCGTCGACTACTCGGCGCGCGAGAACTCGCTGGCGCGCGCCACCTGGTCGTCCGTCAGGGCGACGCCCGTGTACCGCTCGAACTGCCGCGCCGCCTGGAGGGCGATGACCTCGGCGCCGGTGATGACGTGCTTGCCGGCATCCCGCCCCGCACGGACCAGCGGGGTCTCGGACGGGAACGCGACCACGTCGAAGACCGTGTGGGCCGCCTCGATCCGGTCCTGCGCGAAGGCGAGCGCGTCCTGCTGGTCGCCCCGCATGCCGAGCGGCGTGACGTTGACCACCAGGTCGGACGCCCCGGCCTCGCGCTCCTCGGCGACCCACTCGTAGCCGTACTGCGACGCGAGCGCCGAACCGGTCTGCTCGTTGCGGGCGACGACCGTCAGGCGGTCGAAGCCGGCGCCGCGGAACGCCGCGGTCACGGCCTTCGCCATGCCGCCGGAGCCGCGGACCAGCACCCGGGACGCGGTGTCGACGTCGTGCGACCCGAGCAGGGCGGCGATCGCCTCGTAGTCGGTGTTCGACGCGGTGAGCACGCCGTCGTCGTTCACGACCGTGTTCACCGACTGGATGGCGGCGGCGGACTCCTCGACGTGGTCGACGAGCGGGATGATCGCCTCCTTGAAGGGCATCGACACCGAGCAGCCGCGGATGCCGAGGGCGCGGATGCCGGCCACGGCGCCGGGCAGGTCGGTCGTGGTGAACGCCTTGTACAGGAAGTTGAGCCCGAGCTCGTCGTACAGGAAGTTGTGGAACCGGGTGCCGATGTTGCTCGGCCGGGCCGCGAGCGACATGCAGACCTGCATGTCCTTGTTGAGGATGGGCATGGGGCCAGTCTCCCACCGTCGTGCCGATGGAGCGGTCCACGCGGACCGTTCGTCATGCTCGGGGTACCGTCGGACGCGATGACTGAGATCCCGGAGACCATGCGCGCCGTCCGCTTCGACGAGTGGGGTGACCGCTCCGTGCTGCACGTCGCTGAGGTCCCCGTCCCCGAGGCCGCCGCCGGTCGGGTGCTCGTCCGGGTCCGCGCCGCCGGCATCAACCCGGGCGAGTCGGCGATCCGCCAGGGGCTGCTCGACGGCGGGTCCCCCGACGCGCTGCCGTCCGGTCAGGGCACCGATTTCGCCGGCATCGTCGTGGCCGTCGGTGAGGGCGTCGACGGCGTCGACGAGGGCGAAGAGGTCCTCGGGTGGTCGTGGGACCGCGCGAGCCAGGCCGAGTACGTCTCGGTGCCGGCCGAACAGGTCGTGCAGAAGCCCCGGCTGCTCGACTGGACCGTCGCTGGCGGGCTCGACATCGTCGCCACGACCGCTGCCGCAGCCGTCCGTGCCGTCGACCCCCGACCCGGCGAGACCGTCGTCGTGTCCGGTGCCGCCGGTGGTGTCGGCGGGTTCGTCACGCAGCTGCTGACGAACGAGGGCATCGACGTGATCGCGATCGCGTCCGAGGCGAACCACGAGTGGCTCCGGTCGAAGCGTGCACGGCCCGTCGCCTACGGCGATGGCCTGCAGGAGCGCATCACCGAGCTCGCCACCAACGGCATCGACGCCGTCATCGACACCTACGGTCCGGAGTACGTGCACCTGGGGATCGCCCTGGGCGTGCCGGTCGACCGCATCGAGACGATCATCGCGTTCGAGGCTGCCGCCGAGGTCGGCGCGAAGGCCTCCGGCAGTGCGGACACCGCCGACCCGGAGATCCTCGGCGCCCTCGCGATGCAGGTGGCGAACGGCGAGGTCGAGGTGCCGATCGCGGCGACGTTCCCGCTCGACCGGGTGCAGGACGCGTACGAGCAGCTGGAGCAGCGGCACACCCGCGGGAAGATCGTGCTGATCCCCTGACGGGCATCGGGCCTTCGGGGTCGTTCGGGGGTTGTCCCCACCGTTCTCCGGGGTACTGCCCGGATGCCCTCGCTCGTCGCCGGTGCGTAGCGTCGTCCCCATGAGCACACTCTCCCGCCCCCGCAACGG
This sequence comes from Curtobacterium sp. NPDC089991, assembly GCF_044748425.1. Lineage (NCBI taxonomy): Bacteria > Bacillati > Actinomycetota > Actinomycetes > Micrococcales > Microbacteriaceae > Curtobacterium > Curtobacterium sp. NPDC089991. The sequence continues at coordinate 324,113 of NZ_JBIVGB010000005.1, read as the reverse complement.
CCGCATCCTCGCCGGTGTCTGCGCCGGCCTCGCCGATCGCTTCGGCCTGTCCCGCACCCTCGTCCGCATCGGCTGGGTGATCCTGAGCCTGTTCCCCGGGCCGCTGTGGATCGCCTACGTCGTCCTGTGGTTCGTGGTGCCGGCAGAGGGCAACACCCGCCGCTGATCCCGGTCCGTCCGGACGGGGCTGAGCCCGGTCCGTCCGGACGGGTTAGTGTGGCGGCGTGCCGGTCTCCGTCTTCGATCTGTTCAGCGTGGGTGTCGGTCCCTCGAGCTCGCACACCGTCGGGCCGATGCGGGCCGGCGCCGAGTTCGCGTCCCTGGTGGCCGGGCTGCCCGTCGCCTCCGTCGCCGTCGACCTGTACGGCTCACTGGCGTCGACGGGACAGGGCCACGGCACCCTCGGCGCCGTGGTCGCCGGCCTGATGGGGTCCCACCCCGAGACCGTCGACCCGGACGCGATGTCCGCGGCGCTCGACACCCTCGAACGCGACGGCCTGCTCCGGCTCGACGGTGGGGCGACCGTGCCGTTCCGGCTCGCCGACATCGTGCTACACCCCCTGACCATGCTGCCCCGGCACCCGAACGCCATGCGGCTGCGAGCCCGTGACGGAGCCGGTGCCGACCTGGCCGACGAGACGTACTACTCGATCGGCGGCGGCTTCATCGCTCGCGACGGCGACGGCGACGGCGACGGCGACGGCGAGGACGGCGGTGCGGTGGACGACGGTGCCGTGGTCGCGGGGGCGGCGATCCCGGTCGACGACCGCGTGCCGTACCCGTTCTCGAGCGGCGCCGAGCTGCTGGCCGCCTGCGCTGCCTCCGGTCTGCCGATCAGCGGAGTGGCGCTCGCCAACGAGTCGGTCACCCGGACCGACGCCGACGTCCGCTCCGGGCTGCTCGACATCCATGCCGTCATGGACTCGTGCGTCGACCGCTCCGTCCGCCGTGACGGATGCCTGCCCGGCGGGCTCGACGTCCGGCGTCGTGCAGCCACGTGGCACGAGCAGCTCACCCGCGAGGACCCCGACCACGACCCGCTGTTCGCCATGGAGTGGGTGAACCTCGTCGCCATGGCGGTGAACGAGGAGAACGCCACCGGCGGCCGGGTCGTCACCGCACCCACCAACGGCGCCGCCGGCATCATCCCCGCGGTGTTGTACTACGCGCTCACCTACGTCCCCGCGATCACCGCTGCCGACCGGGACGACGCCGTCGTGCGGTTCCTGCTCACAGCCGGCGCCGTCGGGTCGATCTACAAGGAGCGCGCATCGATCTCCGGTGCCGAGGTCGGGTGCCAGGGCGAGGTCGGCTCGGCCGCGTCGATGGCGGCCGCCGGACTCGCCGAGGTCCTCGGGGGCAGCCCGGAACAGGTCGAGAACGCCGCGGAGATCGCGATGGAGCACAACCTCGGGCTCACCTGCGACCCGATCGGCGGCCTGGTGCAGATCCCGTGCATCGAGCGGAACGCGATCGCCGCGAACAAGGCGATCAACGCCGCACGGATGGCCCTCCGTGGCGACGGCGTGCACCACGTGTCGCTCGACCAGGTCGTCGAGACGATGCGGCAGACCGGGGCGGACATGTCGACGAAGTACAAGGAGACCGCCATGGGCGGGCTCGCGGTGAACGTCCCGCTCTGCTGAACGATCCGGCTGCCCGGGCCGCGACCGCTCAGCCGTGCAGGAGCGTCAGCAGCCGGGCGGTCTCGGTGGAGATCGCTTCGCGCCCCGCCGACACGTACTTCCGTGGGTCGACCAGGTCGGGCCGCTCGTCGAGCACGGTGCGCAGGGCACGCGTGAACAGGCCGTTCAGGTGCGTCGAGATGTTGATCTTCGTCATGCCGGCCTGCACCGCGCCGCGCAGTTCGTCGTCGGACAGTCCCGACGAACCGTGCAGGACCAGCGGGACCGGCACCGCGTCACGCAGGCGTTCCACCAGGTCGCGGTCGACCGAGGCTTCGCGGGTCTGCATCGCGTGCGAGGTCCCGACGGCGACGGCCAGGGCGTCCACCCCGGTGTCGGCCACGAACGCGGCGGCATCGGTGGGGTCGGTGCGGACACCCGGAGCGTGCACGCCGTCCTTGCCGCCCACTTCGCCGAGCTCGGCCTCGATGGCGACGCCGGCGGCGTGACACCGGACCGCGAGGGCACGGGTGGCGGCGACGTTCGCCGCGAAGTCCAGGTGCGAGCCGTCGTACATGACGGAGTCGACGCCCAGGTCGATGCCGGCGGCGACGAGGTCCGGGTCCTCGATGTGGTCGAGGTGGACCAGGACGTCGACGTCGGCGGCCCGGGCGATCGCCTGGGTCGCGGTCGTGATCGGTGCGAGACCGCCGTGGTACCGGACGCAGTTCTCGCTGATCTGCAGGATGACGGGCAGTCCGGCCCGCTCGGCCCCGGTGACGATGGCCTCGGCGTGCTCGAGCAGCACGACGTTGAACGCGCCCACGCCGCGGTGTGCCGTGCGGGCGGTGTCGAGCAGGCCCGTCAGGGCGAGGTCGGTGATCATGCTGGGGTCCTCGTTCGGTCGGGGTGGGTCAGGAAGCGGTGGACGTCGGCGGGGTCGACCTCGCCGGCCACCGGGCGCAGGACGGCGGCGGCGCCGTGGGCGGCGGCGGACCGGAGCGCTCGGAGCAGGGTGTCGTCGGTGAATGGGGCACCGGTGCCCTGCTGGTGACCCGAGCGGACCAGGGCACCGACCAGACCGGCGGTCGCTGCGTCGCCCGCCCCGGTCGGGTTGCCCGAGACGCCGGGCACCGCTGGAACCTCGAGCACGTGGTCCGTGGTGTGGGCGGCGATGCCGTGCGCACCGCGGGAGACCACGACGACGCCCGCACCGCGTTCCAGCAGCCGGAGGGCGGCGGTGCGTTCGTCCGCGGCGCCCGTGGCCTCGAGCAGCTCTTCGCGGTTGGGCTTGCAGACGATGGCACCGGCGCTCGCCGCCGCCAGCAGTGCGGCACCGGAGCAGTCCACGACGCTCAGGACGCCGTGCTCGTGGGCCGTGGCGACCCAGCGCGCGACGACGTCGGGTGCGGCACCGCCGGGCAGCGAACCGGACACCACGAGGCCGGTGGCGTCGGCGCGGCCGAGCAGTCCGTCGACCGCTGCGGCGACGGCGTCCCACTCGGTGCCGGTGAGCACCGGGCCGGGCTCACCGAACATCGTCGGATGGGCGACGTCGTCGACCACGGTGACGGTCGTGCGGGTCGTGCCGGACACCACGACGTCGGTGTGGCCGAGGCCGAGGTCGTCGAGCGCGTCCGACACCCAGCGGCCGGGCGTCTCCCCGAGGGGCAGGACGGCGTGCGTCGCGACACCCGTCGCCGCCAGGACCCGACCGACGTTCAGGCCCTTGCCACCCGGGTGCCGTGCGACGTCGAGGACCCGCTGGGTCTCGCCGATGCGCTGTTCGGCGACCCGGTACGTGACGTCGACGGCCGGGTTCGGGGTGACGACGACGATCACGAGACCACCGCCGTCCGCAGGGGGTTCCGCACCGCACCGGTGTCGGGGTCGAGCACGAGGAGATCGGCGGGTGCGCCGACCGTGAGCGGCGCCGGCCGACCGAGCAGCCGAGCCGCACGTGTGGCAGAGGCGGCGACGACCTCGGGCACCGCGACCCCGCTCGTCAGCAGCCCACGGACCGCGTCGGCGACGGTGATCGTGCTGCCCGCCAACGACGACCCGTCGGCGAGCATCGCGACACCGCCGCGGACCGAGACCGCGGACCCGGCGATGGTGTGGTCACCGTCGGGGCAGCCCGTCGCCGACATCGCATCGGACACGAGCACCAGGCGGCCAGGGGCGCTCCGCTGGACGAGCCCGATCGTGGTCGGGTCGAGGTGGTGTCCGTCGACGATGCACTCGAGCAGGACGCGGTCGTCGGTCAGGGCGACCCCGACCGGCCCCGGCGTGCGGTGGTGCAGCGGTGGCATGCCGTTGAACAGGTGCGTGACGAGCGTGGCACCGGCGTCGATCGCGCGGCGGGTCTGCTCGGCGGTGGCGTCGGTGTGCCCGATCGCCACGACGACCCCGGCGGCGACGAACCGCGCCACGGTGTCGAGGGCGCCGGGGAGCTCGGGGGCGAGTGTCACGACCCGCAGCGCGCCGTCGGCGGCCGCCAGGTACGCGTCGACCTCGAGCGGGTCCGGCGCGTGGAGCAGGTCCACCCGGTGGGCTCCGCGGCGGGCCGGGGACAACCACGGCCCTTCGAGGTGCAGGCCCGCCAGCGTGCCGTCCGAGGTGAGCGGTCGCAGGCGCGTGAGGGCTGCGACGGTGTCGTCGGGACGCCCGGTCGCGATCGAGGCGACGAGCGTCGTGGTCCCCCGTGACCGGTGGTGCGCGGCCGCCGCTCGGGCGTCCGCTGCGGAACACGTCGCGAAGTCGTGGCCGAGTGCGCCGTGGGCGTGCAGGTCGACGAAGCCCGGCACGACGGTGCCCTCGACGGTGACCGCGGAGTCCGCGCGCGGCGGTGTGCCGGCACCGACCGCGAGCACGGTGGCGTCGTCGCCGAGGACGAGCCACCCGTCGTGCAGGTCGTGGGCGGCGGTCACGATGCGTGGCGCGCGGACGAGCGTGGTCACAGCAGCACCCCGCTCTCGAGCAGCCGCCGTGCGAGCAGACCTGCGCCGATGGCTCCGGCGGCGTCGCCGTGGGCGGCCGGCAGGATCTCCGGGGCGCGGACCCCGACGAGCCGCTCGGCCACCGCCGTGCGGAGCGGCCCGAACAGCAGCGGGCCGGACTCGGCGAGTCCCCCGCCGACGATGACGGTGTGGCAGCCGGCGACCGCGGTCGTCCAGGCGAGGGCGTCCGCGAGCACGGCGACGCAGTCGTCCCAGACGGCGGTCGCCACGGGGTCGCCGTCGCGCACCCGGAGCATGGCCGCTTGCGCCGATGCCGACCCGGAGCGGCGTGCGACTCCCCCGGCCGATGCGATCTCCTCGACCCGGAGCCCCTCGTGCGGTCCGGACGGGATCAGCACCTGGCCGATCTCCCCCGCCCATCCGCCCCCGGACACGACCTGGCCGTCGACGACCAGCGCGCTGGCCAGGCCGGTGCCGACGGGTACGAACGCGACCGATCCGCGGGACAGCGCCGTGTCACCGGTGTGGGTCTCGGCGAGGGCACCGGCGCGGACGTCGTGGCCGAAGGCGATCGGGACGTCGACGCCGCGTCGGACGAGCTCGGCCCGCACGAGGTCGCGGACCGGCACGTCCCGCCACCCGAGGTTCACCGCGAGGACGACGGTGCCGGCGGCTTCGTCGACGACACCCGGCGTGACGAGCCCGACGGCGTCGAGCCGACCGCGGTCGAGCGCCCGCACTGCCAGGTCGGCGACGGCCACGGCAAGTCGGAGCCCCGACGGATCGTCGCGCGGCGTCGGGACCCGGGTCTCGTCCAGGACGAGTCCGTCGGCGTCGGTCAGCCGGGCCTTGGTGCCCGTGCCGCCGACGTCGACCCCGAGCACCGTGCCTGCGCCCGCCATCAGGTGAGGATGACCGACCGCGTCAGCGAGCGGGGGTTGTCCGGGTCCAGCCCACGACCCTCGGCCAGGGCGACGGCGAACCGGTGCACGACGACGAGGCCGGCGATCGGGTCGAGGTCGTGCTGCACGAAGCGCGCACCGGTGGCGGCGACCTCGTCGGCCAGCCCCTGCGGTGCGGCACCGAGCGACCAGACGAGCCGGCCGGGCTGCGCGATGGCGATCGGCCCGTGCCGGTAGTCCATCGCCGGGTAGGACTCGGCCCAGAACTGCGCAGCCTCCCGCGTCTTGAGTGCGGCCTCGAACGTCAGGCCGACGGCGGCACCGCGGCCCACGAAGGAGACCTGCTCGGCGTCGAGCAGGTCGTCGATCGGCAGGGTCAGCGCGATCTCGGCCTGGGCGGCGAGGGCCTCGACGTCGTCGCCGATCGACGCGCGCAGCAGGGCGAGCGCCGTGGTGGCGAACCGCGTCTGCACGACGGAGCGCTCGTCGGCGAAGGGCAGTGCGACCACGTCGTCGGCGACGGCCGCGGCGGGACTGTCCGCGACGGCCGTGATCAGGACGGTGCGCTGCGACGGCAGGGCCTGCAGCAGGTCGACGATCTCGGTCGTCGTGCCCGAGCGGCTGATGGTGAGCACACGGTCGTACTCGCGCGATGCGGGGTACTCGGAGCCGGCGAAGGCGTCGGTGACCCCGAGGCCGGCCTGCTCACGGGCGACGGCGTAGCTCATCGCGATGAACCAGCTCGTGCCGCAGCCGATCACGGCGACGCGTTCACCGGGCTGGGGGAGCGCGTCCGAGAAGGTCGGCAGGAGTGCTGCGGCGGCGCGCCAGGTCTCCGGCTGGGAGGCCAGTTCGGCGCTCACGAAGGTGTCGGTCATGGGAGCCTTCCGGTCCGGTTCGATCCGGGTGATCGATGATCAGGAAGCGTAGCGAGCGATCGTGCGCGATGGAAGACCAAAGCGTCAATTCCGATCACCGAGCAAGCGCGATGGCACCGTAGGATGGCCGTCATGACCCCCCAACAGCGGCTGAACGCCCTGCTCGAACTGGTGAGCGAACGCGGCAACGTGTCGATCGCCGAGATCGGCGAGCTGCTGGGGATCTCGGCCGCCACGGCCCGACGCGACCTCACGACGCTCGCCGACCAGCGGCTCGTCACGCGCACGCACGGCGGAGCAGCGGCGCTCGGGGCCGGTTACGAACTGCCCCTGCAGTACAAGATCGCGCGCCAGGCCGAGGCGAAGACCGCCATCGCCCGTGCCGCCGCGCGACTGGTGCAGCCGGGCGAGACCGTCGGGCTGAACGGTGGGACCACCACGACCGAGGTCGCGCGGGAACTCGGCAAGAGCGAGCGGTTCATCCGTGCCGACGGTGAGTTCGGGATCACGATCGTGACGAACGCGCTCAACGTCGGGTACGAGCTGTCCGTCCGCGCCAACGTCAAGATCGTGGTGACGGGCGGGGTGGCGCGGCGGCAGTCGTACGAGCTCGTCGGCCCACTCGTCCGCGACACCCTCGACGAGTTCGCGCTCGACCTCGTGGTCCTCGGGGTGGACGGGCTCACCGGGCAGTACGGCGCCACGACCATGCACGAGGGCGAGGCCGAGGTCAGCCGGCACTTCGCCTCGGTCGGCCGACGGGTCATCGTGGTCGCCGACTCGACCAAGATCGAGCGGTCGACGTTCGCCAGGATCTGCCCGCTGGACCGCATCGACGTCCTGGTCACCGACCAGCCCGTCCCGCCGGCCTTCGCAGCCGACCTCGCCAGCGCCGGCGTGGAGCTCGTCGTCGCCGACTGAGCCGACGGACGAGCGCCCGGATCCCGGGCGCGACGTTTCGATCGTGTAAAACCCTCCCGTCGTGGACCCATGAGCGATCCGTGAGCGCCTATTGTGCATTCATGATCGATTCGGCATCATGGGCGTCACAATCACGCAAGGGAGCGAGATGAGCATGGGCGTTGACAACGGGATCCTCCGCGTCGCGGTGATCGGGATGGGCCAGCGGTCCGCCATCGCACGGCACGTCGCCGAGGCGGTCGCCGCGGACCCGGCACTGCAGGCGCAGGTCGTCGCCGTGGCGGACGTCACCGCAGCGGGCCGCGAGCGCGGGCGGGCCGAGTACCCCGATGCGCTCGTGGTCGAGCACCACCGGGACCTCACGGGCCAGGTCGACGCCGCGATCGTGACCACCCCGGACTGGACACACGCCGAGATCGCGATCGACCTGCTCCGCGCGGGCATCGCCGTCTACCTCGAGAAGCCCCTCGCCATCACGGTCGAGGACGCCGACGCGGTCCTCAACACCGCCGCCGAGACGGGTACCTCGCTCTACGTCGGCCACAACTTCCGCCACGCGGCCGTCGTCCGCCTGATGCGCGAGATCGTCGACCGCGGCGAGATCGGCGAGGTCAAGGCCGTCTGGTGCCGCCACTTCGTCGGCAACGGCGGGGACTACTACTTCAAGGACTGGCACGCCGACCGCGCGAACGTCAACTCCCTGCTCCTGCAGAAGGCCAGTCACGACCTGGACGTCATCCACGCACTCGGCGGCGGGGACACCAGCCGCGTCGTGGGCATGGGGTCACTGTCGGTCTACGGCGACGTCAGCGACCGACGGGACCGCAGCGGCGAGCTGATGGGGGACTGGTTCTCCCACGACAACTGGCCGCCACTCGCCCAGACCGGGCTGAACCCGGTCGTCGACGTCGAGGACGTCTCGATGGTGATGATGACGCTCGACAACGGCGTGCAGGCCAGCTACGAGCAGTGCCACTTCACCCCGGACTACTGGCGGAACTACACGGTCATCGGCACCGAGGGTCGCCTCGAGAACATCGGCGACACCGGCGGTGGCGTCGTGAAGGTCTGGACGCACCGTCGTGGCTGGGACACCGCGGGGGACCGCGAGTACCCGATCGACGGCGTCGAGGACGGTCACGCCGATGCCGATCTGATCACCATGACCGAGTTCCTGCGGTCCGTCGCCCTCGGCGAACCGACGGAGCTGTCCCCGATCGCGGCGCGCGCCGCGGTCGCCGCCGGTGCCCTGGCGACCCGTTCGCTGCGCACCGGTTCCGTCCCCATCGACGTCCCGCCGCTGCCGGCCGAGACGATCGCGCACTTCAGCCGGCCCGCCACACCCTCCACACGACCCGCTCCGCACCCCACCCACCCCGCCCAGACCGTCGGTTCCTGACGGCCGTGCGAAAGGACCTCCCGATGACCGCACACATCCCCGCCCGAGGAACCGGCGTCCGCCGGATCCTCGTCGGCGCCGTCGCCGCCCTCGGCGCGGCCGCACTCCTCGCCGGGTGCTCCACGTCCTCCGGGGCGTCGAGCTCCGGCGGCGACTACACCGCCGCCGCGAAGGACACCAAGGCGAACCTGACGTACGCCGTCTGGGACGAGAACCAGGTCAAGGCGATCAAGGCCAACCTCAAGGGCTTCAACGAGGAGTACCCGGACATCAAGGTCAGCGTCGACGTCACGCCGTTCGCCAACTACTGGACGAAGCTGCAGACCCAGGGCTCGAGCAACACGCTGCCCGACCTGTTCTGGATGAACGGCCCCAACTTCCAGCTGTACGCGGCCAACGGCAAGCTCGCGCCGATCACCGGCGAGGTCAAGGCCGGCGACATCGACCCCGCGAAGTACTCGAGCGCGCTGAACGACCTGTACACGTACGACGACACCCAGTACGGCGTGCCGAAGGACTTCGACACCATCGGCGTCTGGGTCAACAAGGCCCTGTTCGAGAAGGCCGGCATGGACCTGCCGTCGAAGGACTGGACCTGGGACGACTTCCAGAAGACCGGCGCCGAGCTCAGCAAGAAGCTCAAGGCCGACGGCGCGTACGGCGCGGCCGGCGGCATGGACGGCCAGACGACCTACTACGACACGATCTTCCAGGCCGGGGGATCGGTCGTGAACGCGGACGGCACGAAGTCCGAGTACGCCTCGAAGGCATCGGAAGCGGGCCTGCAGTTCTGGACGGACCTGATCGACTCGGGCGCTTCGCCGTCGATCAAGCAGCTCACCGACACCACCGCCGACCAGTGGTTCACGTCGGGCAAGCTCGCGATGTACCAGGGCGGCAGCTGGTTCCGCTCGGCCCTGACCGGCACCGCGATGGAGAAGGACATCGTCGTGTACCCCCTGCCGAAGGGCAAGGAGCAGGCGACCGTCATCCACGGTGTCTCGAACGTCGTGTCCGAGGCGAGCAAGAACAAGGCCGCGGCGCAGGCGCTCCAGGTCTACCTCGCCGGCAAGACCGCCCAGCAGCAGCAGGGCGACATGGGTGCCGTCATCCCGGCCTACGAGGGCACGCAGTCCGCCTTCACGAAGACGATGCCGGACGCCGACCTGCAGGTGTTCCTCGACGCCGTCGACTACGCCAAGCCCCTGCCGGTGTCGAAGAACACCGCCGCGTGGAACACCCTCGAGACCAACCTCCTGCCGAACGCCTTCGACGGTTCGACCCCGGTCGACGACGTCGCGAAGCAGCTCGCGCAGAAGATGGACGCCGCCCTCGCCAAGGAACAGTGAGTCCCGAGCCGATGACGATCAACACCGAGCGGCCGCAGGCCGCCTCCACCCCCGCCCGGACGACGCGTTCGTCCGGGCGGGGCGCCCCCGGCCCGACGGCCGGCGGCAAGCGCGCACCCCGACGGACCGACGGCTGGTGGCCGTGGCTGTTCGTCCTGCCGCTGCTCATCGGCGTCGGCACGTTCTACATCTGGCCGATCATCCAGACGTTCTGGTACTCCTTCACCAGCTGGGGCGTGTTCGGCGGTGCGACGTTCAGCGGCGTCGCGAACTACGTGCGGCTCGCCGGTGACCCGCAGCTGTACCAGTCGCTGCTCAACACGATCGTCTACACGGTCATCGTGCTGGCCGGCATCCCGATCGCGGTGTGGCTCGCCAGCCTGCTGAACACCCCGGGCCTGCGGTTCGCGCAGTTCTACCGGGTGCTCTTCTTCCTGCCCTACGTCGCCATGCCGGCCGCGATCGCCCTCGTCTGGCGCATCATGTTCAACGGCGACTACGGCATCGTGAACTGGTTCATCGGACTGTTCGGCATCGACGGTCCGTACTGGATCTCGACGCCCGGGTTCGCGCTCGTCGCGGTGAGCTTCGTCGGCCTGTGGTCGTCCCTCGGGTTCTCGATGATCATTCTCGGCGCAGGCCTCAAGGACATCCCACCGGAGCTGTACGAGGCGGCCGAGCTCGACGGCGCGAGCCGCTGGCGGCAGTTCCGCTCCGTCACGGTCCCGCTGCTCAGCCCGAGCATCTTCTTCGTGGTCATCGTCACGACGATCTCGAGCTTCCAGCTGTTCGACCTGCTCTACGCCATCCTCGGCAGCACCAACCCGGTGATCCCGAAGACGATGTCGCTCGTCTTCTACTTCTACAGCGCCGGGTTCATCGACAACGACAAGGGCTTCGCGGCCGCGATCGCCATGGTGATCTTCCTGCTCATCGGCATCGTCACGCTCGTGCAGTTCCGTGTCCAACGGAAGTGGGTGCAGGCATGACCGCAACCGTCACACCGCCACGGGCAGCACGCCGGCCCGGTCGTCGCGGCGGCAGTCACTGGTGGATCCACGTCGTCCTCGGCGTCGGCGGCTTCGCGATGGCGTTCCCGTTCGTCTGGCAGATCATCATGTCGCTGTCCACGAACGCCCAGGTGCAGTCCGTCACCCCGACCTTCTGGCCGGGGGAGCTGCAGTGGCAGAACTACGCGCAGGTGTTCGAGCGTCTGCCGTTCCTCAGCCAGCTCGGCACGTCCGTGTACGTCACGATCATCCGCACCCTCGCGCAGATCGTGCTCTGCACGCTCGCCGGCTACGCCTTCGCCCGCATGCGGTTCCGCGGCCGGGCGATCCTGCTCGCGATCGTGCTGTCGATCCTGCTCGTGCCGTCGCAGGTCTACCTGATCTCGCAGTACCAGATCGTGCAGGGGCTCGGATGGCTCGACACCCTGATGGGGATCGTCGCGCCGGGCCTGTTCAGCGCGTTCGGCACCTTCCTGATGCGGACGGCGTTCCTGAACATGCCGCCCGAGCTCGAAGAGGCTGCGCGCATGGACGGCGCGAACCCGTTCCAGACGTTCTGGCGGATCATGCTGCCGCTCGCCCGTCCCTCGATCAGCGTGCTCGCGATCACGACGGTGCTGTGGTCGTGGAACGAGCTGCTCTGGCCGCTCGTCGTCTCGACTCGTGCCGAGGACATGCCCCTCGCCGCAGGACTCGCGACGCTGTCGAGCGACCGGACGATCGACTACCCGGTGCTCATGGCCGCGAGCCTGATGGCCATGGCCCCGGTGCTCATCATGTTCATCGTCCTGCAGCGGCGGGTGATGGACGGGCTCGCCTCGTCCGGTCTGAAGTGACCGCCGACACCCCCGGCCAGGAGGCCCGTCCCGCGTCCGTCGCGGTCCTCGCCGCCGCCGTGGGGTCGCCGGACGACTCCGCCACGGTGGCGGCCGCACTGGCCGCCACCGTGGCCGACGCGGAGCCCGCCCAGCGGGACGCCCTGCTGGTCGCCGCGCTCCGCGCGGCCGTGCCCGGCAACGCCGCGGCGCTCGAGGCGCAGGGGCTCCCGCGCAGCTTCGCCGAGGCGTCCGTGTCGGACGTCGACCGCAAACTCGACCGGTACGGTCTGCGTGGCACGGGGGTGGACTGGCTCGTCGCGGTGGCGACCGGTCGCGTGGTGGCCGTGGGGCGCCTCCAGTACGAACTCGGCGACCACCTGCCCGACGGCCAGCCGGCCTGGGGCGTCCACGTCCCGGAGACCGGGCCGCTCGATCCGGACACCTGCGACCGGTCCTTCGCCCGCGCGCCGGAGGTCCTGCGCGCCCTCGCACCGGCGCTCGCCGCCGACCGGTGGCAGTGCCGCTCGTGGATCCTCGATCCCGGTCTGGCCGCGGTGCTCGGCCCCGACGCGAACCTGGTGCGCTTCGCCCGACGGTTCCGGCTCGCGCCACCCGGCCCGCACGACGCCGCCGAGGGCGACGAGAGCGTGGCGAAGTTCGTGTTCGGTGTGCCGCTGGCCACGGCGCGCGCCTCGAACGCGTCCGGTCGCCTGCCCCTGGCGGTGCTCGACCGGTGGGCGGCGGGCGCGCACTGGACCGAACGGACCGGCACCGCACCCGTCGTCTGATCGCGCGCAGCAGTCAGCGCGTACCGTGCAGCGCATGACGAAGCCCGACCACGACCACCTCGACGACGGCGTGGACATGACGTTCGAGGAACGACGCCAGGACACCTTCCGACGCATGTCCGGGTCCGACGCGCACGACGCCGACCCCCGGGTCGAGGTGTCCCGCGCCGAGGACGGCGACGTCCGCATCGACGTGGCCGACACCGCAGCCGTGCGCCCCGGCGGTCCGAAGCGCGCCTGAACCCGGCGCGGCCCGATCGCGGGGCCGGATCGGCTCTTCCGCTCGGGATCGTCGACCGGTAGCGTGCGAGGTGATCCGCGTTCCGCGGACACCGTGCACCATCGCATCGACGCGAGGAGTCGACATGGCCGGCAAGTTCGAGATCTGGACCGACGCCAAGGGTGAGTACCGCTTCCACCTGAAGGCGGGCAACGGCGAGGTCATCGCCACGTCCGAGGGGTACACGACCAAGGCGAGCGCGAAGAGCGGCATCGCCTCGGTGCAGGCCAACGCGCCGGCCGCCGAGATCGTCGAACTCGACTCCTGATCGTCGGCGTCGGCCGGTGACGGTGGGGCACGGCATGATCGTTCCGTGCACCTCGTCCTCCGCCGCGTCGACGGCGGCGTCTTCGCGACGCCCCTGACCGACTCGGGGACCGCTGGCGGTGAGCCGATGCGCGTGGACGAGTCGGGCCTCCCGGCCTTCGTCGCGGCGCACGACGCACCGAGCGTGCGCTGGGTGTGGGACGACACCGCACGCTGGTACCCGGCCGTGCTCGCCGCCGGCGGACGCGTGGGGCGCTGCGTCGACCTGCGGTTGTGCCGACGGATCCTCCGCGCAGCGCTGGCCGCGCGTGGCTCCGCACTCGCGGCGGCACCGGCGGACGCGCTCGACGCTCCGGTGGCGGAGGCCCGGGTCGTCCGGCCGACGCAGGCCCAGCTCTTCGACGACGCGCTGTTCACCGCGTCGGTGCCGGACGACGACGTCGACCCGGTCGCCGAGTTCCGGGCACAGCTCGCGGCGGTCGCGGGGTCGACGTCGCCCGGTGCCCTCCGCCTGCTGACGACCGCCGAGTCCGCCGGAGCCCTCGTCGCGGCGGAGATGCTGCACGCGGGGCTGCCGTGGCGTGCCGACGTGCACGAACGCTTGCTCGAGGAGACGCTCGGGCCGCGTGTCCCGTACGGCGTGCGGCCGCGCCGGCTCGAGGAGATCGCCGCCGTCGTCCGCGACCGCCTCGACGACCCGACGCTCAACCCGGACTCGCCGGCCGACGTCCTGCGCTCGTTGCGCCGTGCCGGGCTCATGGTGACGAGCACCCGCAAGTGGGAGCTGCAGGAGATCGAGCACCCCGTCATCGAACCGCTGCTCGAGTACAAGCGACTCGCGCGGCTCCTGACGGCGAACGGCTGGACGTGGCTCGACGACTGGGTGCGCGACGGCCGGTTCCACCCGAAGTACGTGGTCGGCGGCGTCGTGACCGGACGCTGGGCGGCCGACGGCGGGGGAGCGATGCAGCTGCCGAAGGGCATCCGCGGGGCCGTCATCGCCGACCCGGGCTGGAAGCTCGTCGTGGCCGACGCTGCGCAGCTCGAGCCCCGCGTGCTCGCCGCGATGGCCGGTGACCGAGCGATGGCCTCCGCGGGCGACGGACGCGACCTGTACGACGGCGTCGTGGCCTCGGGCGCGGTCGAGACCCGGCAGCAGGCGAAGGTGGCCATGCTCGGCGCGATGTACGGCGCCACCCAGGGCGAGGGCGGCCGGCTCGTCCCACGCCTGGTGCGGGCGTTCCCGCGTGCGCTCGACCTGGTCGAACGCGCCGCACGCGCGGGGGAGCGGGGCGAAGCCGTCACGACGTTGCTCGGTCGGACGTCGCCCGTGCCGGAGTCGTCGTGGTTCGAGGCCAGGAACCAGGCCTACACGGTCGAGGGGACCCCGGCGATGCAGCGTGCCGTCGAGTCACGGGCGCGGAGCTGGGGGCGGTTCACCCGGAACTTCGTGGTGCAGGGGACCGCGGCCGAGTGGGCGCTCGCGTGGATGGGGTCGTTGCGCTCCCGGCTCACCGCGCGGTTCCCCAGGGCCGTGACGGACGGCCCGCACCTGGTGTTCTTCGTGCACGACGAGATCGTGGTGCACGCGCCGGAGGAGCACGCCGAGTGGGTGGCGACGCAGATCCGTGAAGCCGCGGTCGACGCCGGACGCTTGCTGTTCCAGGACTTCCCGGTGACGTTCCCGCTGTCGGTCGCGGTGGTGGGGGCGTACTCCGAGGCGAAGGACTGACCGGTACCTGGTTGCATGGTGTCGTGACGACGCCGTACCGAAGGTCAGACCACCGGGGTGCCGCCGTACTGCTCATGGTGCTGGTGGTGGTCTCCTGGGTGGCCACGATCGCGTTGCCGATCGTCGCCCTGTCGTTGATGCTCCACGTCGAGGCGCCGGCGGAGCGGGCCGTCCCGATCGTCATCGCGTGGTTCATGACCCCGTTCATGACCGCGCTCGGTGTGACCGTGGGGCTGGTCATCCTCCAGCGGTCTCGCCGGAGTGCCGAGCTGGAGCGCCGCGATCAGCGCCGGGCGGCGCGGTAGGCAACGGCGTCGTCCCGCCAGCGGACGGCCTCGGCGTCGAAGTCCGGGATGCTGTCGAGGTCCGGGCCGCCGACGGCGTAGTGCTCGACGATCGCGTCGTTCGCCGCGCGACCGATCGTGGCGCCACGCTCGACCATCCGCTCCTCGTACGCGCGCACGGCGTCGTCCAGGGACGTGCCGTCGCCGGCCGATGTCAGGACGGCGCGAGCGAGTTCGGCTCCGTCGAGGAGCGCGAGGTTGACGCCGTTGCCGCCGAAGGGCGACATGACGTGCGCAGCGTCACCGAGCAGTGTGATCCCGACACGGTGCTCCCACCTGGTCGGCGTCGGCAGGGCGAAGATCGGCCGGTTCGGCAACGACCCCTCGCTGTCGTCGATGACGCGGAGGAGTTCCGGCGCGAACTCGGCGAACCGTTCACGGAGCGCCGTCCGGACGCGCTCGGTGTCGGTCGTCTGCGTTCCGTTCGCGTCCAGGACGCGGCCTCGACCGTCGGCGGTGCCGAGCCCGGCGTGGGCGAGCCAGTCGAGCTCCGCGCGCATCGAGACGTAGCCGCGGACGACGTCGCCGCTGTTTCGCTGGAGCACGATTGTCCGTCCGTCGCCGTTGGCCCACATGTGACCGTCGCCGACGAGCTCGGCGATCTCGGGGTGCTGTTCGGTGACGCGGGTGAACAGCGCCTCGACGAAGGTGACCCCGGTGTACGACGGCACCGCATCGGTGAGCGCTGCACGCACCCTCGACCACGCACCGTCCGCGCCGACGACGAGGTCGGCCGACGCCGTGGAGCCGTCCGTGAACGTGATGACGCCGTCGCTGACCGCGGCGACCCGGTGCCCCCACCGGATCGTGTCCGGCGCGAGTGACTCGACGAGCATCCGGCGGAGCTGTGCACGGTCGATCTCGGGCGCGGCTGCTTCGCCGTCGGCGGGGGCCTGGTCGACCAGGACCGTTCCCGACGGGTCCAGGAGCCGGTGCGCCTGCCCCTCGGGGCGGGCGAGCGCGGTGAACTCGCGCGAGAGTTGGGCGTCCTCGATCGCGATCTGGCCGCTATCGGCATGGAGGTCGAGCGTTCCTCCCTGGTCACGCGCCGCGAGCGACTCGTCGGCGTCGTACACGGTGACGTGGAGTCCACCGAGCTGCAGGATCCGTGCGGTGAGCAGGCCGCCGGGGCCCGCCCCCACGACGGCGATGGTGGGGGCAGTGGTGGTGTTGGTCATGGCGTGCTCCGATCGGTCGGACTGACCGAACGATCGTTCGGCTGGAGGCGACACTACTTACCGAACGATCGTTCGGCAAGTAGGATGCACGTCATGGATGCGATCACGACCCGACGACCTGGCAGCGAGACGAGGGCGCAGATCCTCCGGGTCGCCCTCGAGCAGTTCACCGAGCGTGGGTACGAGGGGACGTCCATCCGGGACATCGCCGAGGCCCTCGACATCACGAAGTCGTCGTTGTACTACCACTTCACGAACAAGGAGGCGATCGTCCGGGCGCTCCTCGACGGGCGGCGCAACGAGATCGACGAGTTGATCGCCTGGGTCGAGTCGCAGCAGGCCGGGCCCGACCTCCTGCGGCGGGCTGCGGTGCGGTGGGTCGAGTCCACCGGTCGCGACCGCGTGCAGGGCATGCGGTTCGCGCACGCCAACCGCCCGATCATGCAGAAGCTGGCCGCCGAGGGAACCGATCGCCGGTCCTGGTTCGACGCCGTCGTCGACCGGGTGCTCCCCGAGGCCGCGCCGAGGGCTGATCGACTCCGGGCGCAGATGGCGTTCGATACCGTGAGCGCCGCATTGTTCGCCGCGCAGGGGTCCGACGCCTCGGACGACGAGGTGCTCGAGGCCGCACGCACAGCCACGATCATGTTGACGGAGACCGGCGGCGACGAGCGACTCGTGGGCGGAACTTCGTGACGGGCTCCGCCGCACCTGGGCAGGGTGGACGGATGGACACCGAACGCGGGGACGCCGCCGACCGCACCGTCGGCGAGGTCGACCTCACCCGCTGGCGCACCCGCGCGGGCCGGGCGACCGCGCAGGGGTGGACCACGCTCGGTCACCGGTACGGCGCGATGCCGCTCCTGCTGCTCACGCTGGCCGTCGGGATCGGCATTGCCGTCGTCGCGACCTGGCTCGCCTCCGAGGTCTACGACGCCGTCCGCGAAGCCGACGACGTCGCCGTGCTCGACCGTCCGGTGCTCGACTGGGCACTCACCCTCCGGTCGCCCGTGGGGGATCGCCTGGTCACGTGGTGGACCGACATCGCGGGCACGATCGGCATGCCCATCGTCGCCCTCGGGTTCCTGGTCGGGTTCACCATCCAGCGTCGGGCGTGGACCCCGTTGGTGCTGCTCGTCGCGGCGAGTGGCGGCTCGCTGCTCATGACGATCGCGGGCAAGGACCTCATCGGTCGAGCGCGTCCGCCGCTCTCCGACGCGGTACCGCCCTACGAGCACTCGCCGTCGTTCCCGTCCGGCCACACCCTCAACGCGACGGTGATCGTGGGGACGATCGTGTACCTGTTGCTCCTGCGACAGTCGCGGGTCGTCACGCGGGTGTGGACGATCGTCGTCGGGACCCTGTTCGTGCTGTCGGTCGGGGCCTCGCGGGTGTTCCTCGGGCACCACTGGCTGACCGACGTACTGGCGGCGTGGGCGCTGGGTCTCGCCTGGCTCGCCCTCGTGATCACGGCGCACCGGCTGTACCTGACGGCGCTCCGCCACGGTGCCGAGCCCACTCCAGACGCAGACATCGTCAAGAAGACTTGAATTGCGATCGATCCTGTTCCAGAAACATCTTCGGAACTTGAACAACCCCTCTTCGAGTTCAAGTTTTGATCCGTAAAGTGGAACGATGGACCTCACGCGCTTCCGGAGCAGCCCCGTCGGTCAACTCGTTCCGGTTCGTGGAGTCGACGGTCGGACCGGCCGCTCGTACGACCACTTCGGTTTCGTACCGGACCCGCTCGGTGAAGTCCCGACATTGTCCGGAGTGACGTGGACCAAGGTCGCCCGCGCGAACCGGGCGCTCGGGGCGCTTCGGCAAGGATCATCTCTGATCCCGAACCCCGGCATCTTGCGCGCTCCGACTCTCCGGCGAGAGGCGCAGAGCACCTCCGCGCTCGAGGGCACCTTTGCGCCGCTGGACGACGTCCTCGCCGCGGAAGCGGTCGGGAAGGCTGACCGGTCCGCGGCTCTGTCCGAGGTACTGAACTACGTGGATACCGCCGAGCTCGGGTTCACCTGGGTGCAGGAGCGCCGCGTCACGACCGGTCTCCTCGAGGAACTGCAGTCGGTACTGGTCCGTGGCACTGCCGCAGATACACCGCAAGCTGGACACATCCGGACGGTTCCAGTGGCGATCGGAACGCGCGGAGGTGGCATCGAGGATGCCCGATTCGTCCCGATGCCACCGGGGACGCCGCTGCGAAGTGCGTTGGGTGACCTCCTCGAATGGGTGGACACGGCGCCTCTGTGCGACATCGACCCAGTGGTCGCGGCAGCGCTCACGCACTACCAGTTCGAGACGCTGCACCCGTTCATCGACGGCAACGGGCGTCTCGGTCGCTTGCTCATCGTCCTGCAGTTCATGCGATCTGACGTCCTCACGGAGCCGTTGCTGAGCGTCTCGCCGTGGTTCGAGGCCCGGCGAGAGGAGTACCAGGATGCGCTGGCCGCGGTCAGTGCAGAGGGGGCCTGGGACGAGTGGGTCGCGCTCTTCGCCGACGGGATCCACAGCTCCGCGACGGACACAGGAGCCCGGATGTCGGATCTTCTGGCGGTGCAAGCGGAGTACCGCGATCGCATCCGAGCAAGCGGAGCGCGGGGAATGGTCCTCGACGTGGCTGACTACCTCATCGGGGCGCCGTTCGTCACGGTTCCGATGTTGGCCAATGCTCTGGGAAAGACCTACCAGGCCGCCAGCAACGCCGTCGCTCGGCTCGTCGATCTCGACATCTTGTCCGAGGTCGAGCGGCAGGGAATCCGTGTCTTCCGGGCCTCGAACGTCGTCCAGGTCACGATGCGGTCGGGGAGCGGAACCCCTCAGTGAGCAGAAGACGTCGAGTCAGTCGAATGGACTCGACACCTTCTGCTCACCAAGCGCCGGGACTCGACGGATGAGCGGGCCCGTCAGCCGCTACCGGTAGGTTGCCCGTCATGGAAGAACGGGTCTTCGGCGGCAGGTACCGCGTCACGGGCACGCTCGGACACGGTGGCATGGCGTCCGTGTACCGGGCGGTCGACGAGCAGCTCGGCCGCGAGGTCGCCGTCAAGGTGTTCCGCATCGGACCGGTCGACCACGGTGAACGCGCCCGCGCCGAGTCGGAGATCCAGACGCTCGCGACACTGCGCAGCCCAGCCCTGGTCACCCTGTACGACGCTGCCCTCGACGACGAGGACGGGGACTCGTACCTCGTCATGGAGCTCGTGCCCGGTAGCGACCTGGCCACCCGGCTGCGCGAGGGACCGCTCGACCCCACGACCGCCGCCCGCGTCGGCGCGCAGGTTGCCGACGGACTGAGCGCCGTGCACGCCCAGGGCATCGTCCACCGCGACGTGAAGCCCGCCAACGTGCTGCTCGAGCGCGACGGCAGCCACGTCAAGCTCGCCGACTTCGGCATCGCCCTGCTCCGAGACGCTTCGCGCGTAACGGGGACGGGCACCGTGATGGGGACAGCTGCGTACCTCGCGCCGGAGCAGGTCCTGGCGCAGGAGATCACCGGCAAGGCCGACGTCTACGCGCTCGGGCTGGTGCTGCTCGAGTGCCTGACCGGCGGGACGCCGTTCCCGGGCAGCGCCATCGAGTCCGCGACCGCGCGACTCACCCGCGGCCCGGAGATCGACCAGCACCTGCCGACGGCCTGGCGCACGCTCCTGCACGTGATGACCGCGCAGGACCCGTCCGAGCGCCCGAGCGCGGCCGAGGCAGCCGAACGACTCCGCGCCCTGGGCCGCGACGAGCCCGGGCCCGCTACGCAGCTCCTGCCCGGTGGTCCTGGCACGCTGACGGCAGCCGGTGCCGGCGCGGCAGCCGGAGCAGCCGCGGCCGGAGCCGCAGGCGCAGCCACGGCTCCGATGGCCGCGCACGCGGACGACGCGACCCGCGTGATGCCGGCGAGTGGTGCCTCCCGTCCGGGTGGACAGCCGGGCGCGGACGACGCGACCCGCGTCATGGACGCCCAGCAGCCGAACGCCGCGGACGACGTGTCGACCACCGTCCTCGGTGCCCAGCGCGGCACCGGCGGTCCGACCGGCGGTGGCGGCGTGCCACCCGCGGCCCCACCCGTCCGTCCGGGCTCCGGTGACGACCCGGCGAAGCGCGAGAAGCGACGCAAGGGGCCGATCATCACGGCGATCGTCGTGGTCGTCCTGGTGCTGGTCGGCATCGGCGTCGCGGTGTTCGCGTTGAACGGTGACGACGACGGCACACCGGCTCCGACGGACACGAACTCGACCGCGCCGACGGAGCAGCAGCCCAGCGAGGAGCAGCAGCCGAGCGAGGAGCAGCAGCCGAGCCAGGAGCAGCAGCAGCCGAGCGAGCCGGCCGAGCAGCAGCCCTCCGAGCCGGCCGAGCAGCCGTCCGAGCCCGCTGAACAGCCGACCGAGCCCGCCGAGCCCAGCCAGGAGCCGTCCGTCGGTCCGGAGCCGAGCGCGCCGGTCTCGAACCCGGTGCAGGAGCCGCAGGACGGCGCCGACCCAGCCGACGGCGCAGCCGACACGACGACCGATACGACGACCGGCACCTCAGCGGACGCCGGTCCGGGCAACTCGGAGAACGCGCCCGGGCAGAACAAGGGCTGACACGCCGAGCGTTTTCGTCCAGACGCTGGACCAAATACGCTGGACCCGTGCGAGAACTGCAACGGAGCGGTGGGCCGACGACGGCCGTCGCGGCGCGGAACGGTGTCGGCTTCGGATCATCGGAGGGGTGGTTGGTCGAACGACCCGCGGGTGACGGCGCTGTCGTGGCGCTCGTCCCCGGGGCCGGTGGCCGGGTGGTCGCACCCGGCGACGAACTGTCGTGGGTCTGGTTCCCCGAACGCACGCTCCCGCAGGGCGCCGCCGAGCCCACCGAGGCGGACCTGCCGCACTTCTGGGACGCCACGGCCTTCACCGTCGACGTGGTCTTCACCGACGGCACACGACTGAGCGCGCACGAAGCCGCGCGCGGTGGACAGGCTCGCGACCAGTACGGCGACGCGCTCACGCCCGAGGCGCAGGACGCGGCCCGCAAGCAGTGGGTCGACCAGTGGAACCGTCGCGCGGTGGACCTCACGCCGTTCGCGGGGCTGGTCGTCGACCGACTGGAGGCCCGGCTCGGCTCCGACACGCAGCCGTCGGACGCCGACGGGGAGCGTCCAGCCCTGCGCGGCTGGCTCGACGACGTCCGGATCGCCCCGGCACGCCCGGCACCGGTCACGCCGCTCGACCACGTCCGCACGACCCGCGGCACGCAGGCGTCGTCACGGTTCTCCCGCGGCAACAACGCGCCGCTCGTCGGCATCCCGCACGGCGGGGTCTTCGGCCTGCCGATGACCGACGCGTCGAGCAACCGCTGGCCGTACGCGTACCAGGAGCACGCGCGCACCGACGTCGACGGGCGGGTCCGACCGGCGATCCAGGCGTTCGCGACGAGCCACATCCCGTCGCCGTGGATGGGGGACCGCGGCGTGTTCCAGGTCATGCCGTCGCCGCTCGACACCCCCGACGTCGACCGAGCCGCCCGCGCGCTCGGCTTCGACCACGACGACGAACTTGACGGTCCGCACCGGTACCGGGTCGCCCTCGACCAGGGTGTGACGGCCGAGATGACCGCGGGGGAGTTCGCCCTCGGCTTCCGGTTCACCGGTACCCGCAGCATCGTGCTCGACCACCACGGGTGGGTCTCCGACGTCTCCGTGACCGTGACCGACGGCACCGCCGTGGTCGAGGCCCTGCTCGACGACCGCCCCGGCACCCCGCCGCACCACGTGCACGTCCGGATCCCGCACGTGACCGCGGACCACACCAGCATCGGCGAGCACGAGCTGCGCGGCTGGCTGGCCGTCGACGGTGACGGAGCGGTCGACGTCCTGCTCGGTATCTCGACCGTCTCGATCGAGGACGCCCGCGCGAACCTCGACGCCGCCGGCTCCTTCGACGCCATGTGCACCCGCGCCGAGGCGCTCTGGACGGAGAAGCTCGCGACCCTGTCGTTCGACGGAGCCACCCCGGACCAGCTGGTGAGCCTGTACTCCGGCCTGTACCGGCTGTTCCTCTACCCGAACCGTGCCGGCGAGACCGCCCTGACCGGGTCGCCGCACCACCGTTCCCCGTACGGAGCCGTCCTCGCCGACCCGATCCGTGACGAGCCCGGGCCGGAGGTCGTCGAGGGGCCGTTCACCACCACGAACGGGTTCTGGGACACCTACCGCACCGCCTGGCCGCTCCTCGGACTCCTCACCCCGGAGACCGCCGGCGAGCTCGCGCAGGGCTTCGTCGAGCACCACCACGACGGCGGGTGGACCCCGCGCTGGAGCGCCCCCGGCGCCGAGGACTGCATGACGGGCACCACGAGCGACACCGTCTTCGCCGACCTCGCGGCGAAGGGCGTCACCGGGTTCGACCTCGCCGAGGCGTACCGGAGCGCAGTGCGGAACGCGACCGTCCCGCCGCGCGACGAGCGCGTCGGACGGAAGGGGAGCCTCCCGGGCGCCTTCCGCGGCCACGTCGACACCGCGACGTCCGAAGGGATGTCCTGGACCCTCGACGCCGCCATCAACGACTGGGGACTCGCGGTGATGGCGGGGCTGCTCGCGTCGCGGGCGGGCACGCCCGCCGACCTGTCCCGGTACGAGGCCGAGGCCGAGTGGTTCGCCCGGCGATCCCTGCAGTACCGGCACGTGTTCGACTCCGAGCGGGGCTTCTTCATCGGCCGCGAGCCCGACGGCTCGTGGCGGATCGGCACCGAGTTCGACCCGCGCGACTGGGGCGACGACTACACCGAGACGAACGCCTGGGGGACGGCCTTCACCGCACCCCACGACGGTGCCGGCATCGTGGACCTGCACGGCGGCCCGGCGCGGTTCGACGCCGCCCTCGACGCGTTCTTCGCGACACCTGAGACCGGCGCGACCATCCGCTCCGGCGCGTACGGCTTCCCCATCCACGAGATGACCGAGGCCCGTGACGTCCGGATGGGCATGCTCGGCCTGTCCAATCAGCCGGCGCACCACATCCCGTTCTTCCCGATGTTCACCGGTCGGCACGACGACGCGCACCGCATCGTCCGGGAGTCGCTCGAGCGGCTGTTCGTCGGTTCCGACCTCGGCCAGGGCTACCCCGGCGACGAGGACAACGGCGAGATGAGTGCCTGGTACGTCTTCGCGACGATCGGCCTGTACCCGCTGGTGCCGTCAACGGGCACCTACGTGCTCGTGCCGCCGTCGGTCCGCAGGACGGTGCTGCAGCAGCCGGGAGGAACGCCCACCGTCATCGAGATCGCCGACGGTTCCGCAGGTGCCTACGTGGCGTCGGTGACGGTCGACGGCTCGCCCTGGACGTCCGTCAGCATCCCGCACCACGTGGTGGTGTCGGCGTCGCACATCGTCTTCACGCTGTCGTCCGAACCGCAGGGCTGGGCATCGGACACCCGGCCGGTGTCGGCCTCCGAGGTCCACGGCTACCGGGACGCCCCGGTCGACCTGCTGCCCGTCGGGACGTCGTCGGAGGGCTCGTCGGCACTGGTCGACGACACCGGGCGGACCGTCACGGCGCTCGCCGCGGAGGAGTCGGTGGCGTTCGACGTGGACTGCCCCGCCGCGTCGCTGTACACCGTGACGGTGGCGACCCCGGGGTCGTACTCGTGGCAGGTGTCCCTCGGCGAGACGGTCACGGCCGTCGACGGCGCCGAGTTCACCTGGCCCGGGCAGACCCGGGTGTTCCGGATCATCGGCGGCGGCTCGTCGTTCGTGTTCACGGCGGGTACCGACGTCGGGTTGACGCAGCTCGAGCTGATCGCGGCGGATCGTTCCTGACCGCCGGCCACCGCGACTGATCGCTCGCTCTACGGCGATTCAGAGGCGTCACTCAAGGTCGCCCGGCATGCTCGTCGGCATGTCGATCGCGAACTCGTGGGACCCGTCTGGTGGCCGTGCAATCCCGGAGGACCAGGTCCGCGAGGACGGGCTGGAGCTCGACGAGGACCCGGCGATGCTCGGGATCTCCTTCGACGTCGTGGGTGGCGCCTCCGCCGACCCCGCCGCGGTGTCCCCGGTCGACGTGCGCGTCCCGTCCTCGGGGGCCCCGGCGTCCTCCGACTGAGGCGTACCTGGTCGAATCGGGCGTACCTGGTCGGAAGTTTCGACCAGGTACGCCCGAAACCGTCTTGCATCGCGCGCGCTCTGGGAAAGAACGTCAGCGCGCGAAAGAGTCTGGGACGCGGTACTTGAAGCCGACGTGCGATCCGGTGAAGCCGAGGCGCTCGTAGAACCGGTGCGCATCCGTCCGGGCGGCGTCCGAGGTGAGCTGCACGAGCGGGGTCCCGAGGTCCGGCGCTGCGACGTCGGTCACCCAGCGCATCAGCGCGCTGCCGATGCCTCCCGAGCGGAGCGCACTGCTCACGCGGACGGCCTCGACGAGCAGCCGCGTCGAACCCCGGCGAGCCATGCCCGGGATCCGGGTGAGCTGCAGCGTGCCGACGAGCCGACCGGACTCGTCCTCGGCGACGAGCAGCGCGTTCGCCGGGTCGTCGGTGATCGATCGAAGGGCCGCGGCGTACTGCGGGCGGTCCTCCGGGGCGGCGACATCGCCGCGGGCGGCACTGATCGGGTCGTCGGACAACAGCGCCATCAGGGCGTCGAGGTCACCGTCGGCCGCGTTCCGCACCACCACCGAACCGGCGCGGGCGGACAGGCGGACGGGCAGGGTGAGGTCGTGGAGCACGACTCCACCCTGCCCGATGGACTCACGGGACGGTGTGCCCCGCGGCGGTGAAGATGCGGTACCACTCCTCGCGCGACAGCTCGACGTCCGAGCCGGCCGCCGAGTCGCGCACGCGCTGCGGGTTCGTCGTGCCGAGGACGACCTGGAAGTGCGCGGGGTGCCGGGTGATCCAGGCGACGGCGATGCCGGTCGGGGTGACCCCGTGCGCGGCGGCGATCTCCTCGAGGACGTCGTTGAGGTCGGCGTACTGCTCGCGGTCGCCGAGGAAGACGCCGTCGAAGAACCCCTTCTGGAACGGCGACCAGGCCTGCAGCGTGATGTCGTTGATCCGCGAGTAGTTGAGGATGTCGTTGTCGCGGGAGATCGACTGGTCGAGGCCACCCATGTTCGCCGTGAGGCCCTGCGAGATGACGTTGGCGTGCGTGATGCTCAGCTGCACCTGGTTGAAGGCGAGCGGCTGCTGGACGTGCTTCTTGAGCAGGTCGACCTGGCCAGGGGTGTGGTTCGAGACGCCGAAGTGGTGCACCTTGCCGGCGGCGTGCAGCTCGTCGAAGGCCTTCGCGACCTCTTCCGGTTCGACCAGGGCGTCGGGGCGGTGCAGCAGCAGGACGTCGACGTAGTCGGTCTGCAGCGCGGTGAGCGATTCCTCGACCGACTCGAGGATGTGCTCGTACGAGAAGTCGAAGTACGCGCCGTTCGGGGTCGGACGGATGCCGACCTTGGTCTGCAGCACGATCTCGGCGCGCTCCGCCGGCGACAGCGTCACGGCGGCACCGAACCGCTCCTCGCAACCGTGCCACTCGCCGTACACCGCGGCGTGGTCGAACATGTTCACGCCCGCGTCACGCGAGGCGCTGTAGAGCGCGCGGATGTCCTCGTCGCTCATGTCGTTGATCCGCATCAAGCCGACGACGACGTCGGATGCGGTGAGGTCAGTCTGTGGCAACTCCAGTGTCTTCACGCCATCGATCCTGCCAGCCGGTCCCCGGTGCAGGCAGGCCCTGCCAGTACCTCAGGCGCGTTCGGGCAGCAGGACGGCGAGCACTCCGGAGCCGTCCGTCCACGTACCGGTCAGCTTCTCGCCCTCGGGCAGGGCGGTGCCGACGACCCGAGCGATGACGATCGTGCCGTGGTCGGTCGCGATCGACGTCACCGCGCCCGTCGTGGTCGCGTGCACCGAGGTGACATCGGGGGAGTCGGGTTCGGAGCCGCTGCCGTGGGCCCAGGCGTCCTTCGGCCGCCGTCCGGCATCGTTCGCCAGTTCGAGCTCCGCTTCGTGCCCGCCGGTGACGATCGCCCGGCGCAGGAGGTCGGCGTGGACCGGATCGCCCACGGCGTCGTACACCCAGCGTCGCCCGAGCACGGAGTGGTCCATCTCGGTGACCAGGAACGCGTCGGCGCCGGGCAGCGGTGCATCCCGGTAGGTCAGTGGCGCCTGCAGGACCCGGCCGTCCTCGGTGCGGGCGAGCAGCACTTCGACGCCGACCTCGCCGGCGGGGTCGTCGAACCGGAACTGCCCGACGACCTGCAGCGGCGCTCCCGCGACGACGCCGCTCCACGCCTGGTCGGGCAGCCAGGCGGCGAGCGCCTCGGCCTTGGAGGGGCGGAGCGTTGCCTGCTCGATGACTGCCATGTCCTGACCGTACTGCTGCGCAGCACCCTGTCGTCGGCGCACCTCGAGGTCAGTGGACGGAGAACCCGCCGTCGACCGCGATGGACTGCCCCGTGACGTACGCCGAACCAGGGCCGGCGAGGAACACGGCAGCGGCGGCGAAGTCCGAAGCGAGTCCGTTCCGGCCGACCAGCGTCCGCGCCGCGAGGGCTGACACCGCGGCCGGGTCGGAACCGAGCCGCTCGTTGAGCGGCGTCCGTACGAAACCGGGGATGAGGACGTTGGAGGTGACCCCCTGCGCGGACCAGGCCTCCGCTTGGGACCGGGCCAGTGCCTCCAGGCCTGCCTTGGAGACCCCGTACGCGCCACTCGAGGCGAACGGACGGTGCGCCTGCTGCGAGCTGATGCTGATGATCCGGCCGTGGCCGCGCGCGGCCATGCCGGGCGCGAGCCGCTGGCCGAGCACGAAGGGTGCGTCGAGGTTCACGGCCATCGTGGCGTCCCAGGTGTCCTCGTCGAGGTCGGCCATCGGCGGCCGGAGGTTGATCCCCGCGGAGTTCACGAGGACGTCGACGTCGCCCGCCGCATCGGCGAGTGCGTGTGCTCCGGCGCGCGAGGACAGGTCGGCGACGATGCCGTCGGCCGATCCTCCAGCGGCGCGGACGTCGTCGACCGTCGCGTCGATGGTTGACCGTGTCCGAGCAGCGACGAGCACGTGCGCACCCGCGTCGGCGAGTGCGGTGGCGATGGCGCGTCCGATGCCGGAACTGCCTCCCGTCACCAGGGCGGTGCGTCCGTCGAGGCCGAAGAGCTGCTGCAGCGACATCCGGCCAGGCTAGCGAGGCCCCGTACGCTGGGCCGGTGCGTGACGACCTGCTGCCGATGCTCGCCTGCCCCGTGTGCGCCGAGCCCCTCGGTCGGGTCGACGGCGGCCAGGTCGGCTGTGCGACCGGGCACCGGTTCGACGAGGCCAAGCAGGGCCACCTGACGCTCCTGCCGGCGAAGCGTCGGGCGCTCACCGCGGACACCCCGGAGATGGTCGACGCGCGGCTGCGGTTCCTGGGACGGGGCCACTACGCGCCTGTCGAGCGGGCGCTCGCCGACGTCGTCGCCGAGGCGACGGCCCCCGGAATCGTGCTCGACGTCGGGTCCGGTCCGGGGACCTACCTGGCGCATGCGCTGGACGCAGCGCACGTTCCGGACGGTGCGGACGGGAGGCTCGGGGTCGCGTTGGACCTGTCGGCGATCGCGATCCGCCGCGCGGCCCGCGTCCACGAACGTGCCGGAGCCGTCGTCGGGGACGTGACCGAGCGCCTCCCGGTCGTCGACCACGCTGCCGCCGTCGTCCTCGATGTCTTCGCACCGCGCAACCAGACCGAGTACGCCCGTGTCCTGCACCCCGAGGGCGTGCTGGTCGTCGTGACCCCGCGCACCGGCCACCTGGCGGAGCTGGCCGAGGCGACGATCTCCGTCGACCCGGAGAAGGAGCGCCGGTTGCACGAGTCGCTCACGCCGTCGTTCGTCCTGCGGTCCTCCGAGGACCTGACCTGGACGATGGACCTCTCCGCCGAGGACGTCCACGACGTCGTGCACATGGGGCCGAGCCACCACCACGTCGCACCGGACGCGGCGTTCGCCCCAGCGACGGTGACGGCCGCGGTCACCGTGTCGACGTGGACGCCGACGCGCTGACCGCGGCCACGGGGAACTACAGGTAGCGGTCGGCCGGGGCGACGTCGAGCTGCCAGACCACGCCGAACCGGTCGCGGAGCTGCCCGGCGAGTGGCGCCCAGGCCGAGGGAGCGAGGGGCTGCCGGATCTCGGCGCCGTCGGACAGCACGGCCCAGTACCGCTCGATCTCGGCGGTGTCGTCGCCGTGCACGAACACGTAGAACGCGTTCGATCCCTGGTCGTAGGGCTGCCCGGGCCAGACGTCGAAGGCCATGACCCGGAACCCGGCGTCGGTGGAGACCTGGCCGAAGACGATGCGGTCGGCCCAGGCCTGGTCGTCGAGGGCGCCCATCTGGCCGTAGGTGGCGGCGGTGACCTCGCCGCCGAAGACCGATGCGTAGAAGTCGAGGGCCTCGCGGGCATTGCCGTCGAAGTTGAGGTGGGGTGTCGTTTCGATGCTCATGGAACGAGGATGACCGGCAATGCGGTCAGATCGTGTCCGCTTCTCCGACGAGAATGCTCGACATGGCCGGACCCTCCTCGCGCATGCTCGCGCTGCTGTCACTGCTGCAGGTGCACCGCGACTGGCCGGGCGACGAGCTCGCCGGACGCCTCGAGGTCAGCCCCCGTACCGTGCGCCGTGACGTCGACCGGCTCCGCGAGCTCGGGTACCGGGTCGAGGCACTGCGCGGGCCCGCTGGCGGGTACCGGCTCGCAGCGGGCTCGGACCTGCCGCCGCTGCTGTTCGACGACGACCAGGCCGTGGCGATCGCGCTCGCCCTGACCGTCGCCCCCGCCTCGGGCGCGGACATCGCCGAGTCGGCCGCCCGGGCGCTTGCGACGATCCGGCAGGTCATGCCAGCGCGGCTCCGGTCGCGCATCGACGCGGTGCAGGCCGTGACCGCGACGAGCCGGACCACGACCGACCCGGACGTGCTCGTCGCGGTGAGCGAGGCCGTCCACCTGCGCGAGGTGTTCCGCTTCGGCTACGGCGAGCACGAGACCCCGCACCGGGTGGAAGCGCACGCCGTGATCGCGCGGAACGGCCGCTGGTACCTGCTCGACTGGGACCTCGACCGCGACGACTGGCGCACCCATCGCATCGACCGGATCACCCCGCGGATGCGTACGCGGGTGCCGTTCACCCCACGGCCCGTACCCGGTGGCGACCCCGTGGCCTTCGTGTCGGCGCCCTTCAAGGGATCGGCGCAGGCCGACGTGTGGCCGTGCGTCGGTTCGGTCACCATGACGGCCGCCGAGGCCCGGACGATCGCGCCCTACCTGCCCGAGGACGCCGTCGTCGAACCCCTGTCCGACGAGCGGAGTCGGGTGACGCTCGGCTCGTTGTCCTGGCCGGGGCTCGCCGGAGCGTTCGCGGGGTTCGCGGTCGACTTCGTCGTCGAGGGTCCCGAGGACCTCGCCCGCTCGGTTCGCGCGCTGTCCGCACGACTCAGCGCCTCGACCGCGGACTGAAGACGGACCCGTTCGGGCCTCAGACCGACGTGTCGACGAGCGCGCTGCCCGGGCCGAACACCATCGCGATCGGTGCCAGCAGGACGACCACGGCGCAGCAGACGGCGAGCGCCGCGCGCTTCCGCCCGCGCCCGCGCGACCACCCCACCAGTGCGAGGACGAGCGCCGCGATCGCGGCCAGCCACGGCACGAACGCCAGCGGCACGGCCCAGAACCAGAGCAGGAGCTGCCGCTGCTCACCGAAGAGCCACAGCGGCCCGAAGACGACCGCCCACAGCGCACCGATCGACACCACGGCCGTGGTGAGCAGGCTCCCGGCCACGGC
Organism: Curtobacterium sp. NPDC089991; assembly: GCF_044748425.1. Lineage (NCBI taxonomy): Bacteria > Bacillati > Actinomycetota > Actinomycetes > Micrococcales > Microbacteriaceae > Curtobacterium > Curtobacterium sp. NPDC089991. The sequence continues at coordinate 293,876 of NZ_JBIVGB010000005.1, read as the reverse complement.
GGACGCCCTCGTTCCGGGGCGGGTCGGGGGAGCAGGGATCACCATGCTCCGATCGTAGGACGGCGAGCGCGCGTTAGCGGGGCGCATGCGTCCGCCAGGGCGGCGTGAGGAAACCGTTAGGAGCGGACTGGAGGCCCGGTGCAGGATCCAGCATCGGTCCAGGCACCACACGTGGTGCCGTCCGCGTCGCCCGGCGCGGACACCGCAGACCTTCTGGAGTCCCTCGTGTTCGACGTGTTCGTCGTCGCCGGTGTCCTCGCCGTGTTCGGCGTGGTGGCACTGATCGCCAAGGGGGTGGAACGGCTGTGATCGGCATCACCATCGCGGCCGCCGTCCTCGGCATCGCCGCAGTCGTGTACCTCGTCTGGGCGCTCGTGCGTCCGGAGCGGTTCTAGTGGGCGCCGTCGGCGCGTCGGGCGCCGCAGACGTCTGGGCGGGCATCGCCCAGGTCGCCACACTCGTCCTGCTGCTCGTCGTCGCCTACCGCCCGCTCGGTGACTGGATGGCGAAGGTCTTCACGCCCGTCCGGCACAACCGGGTCGAGCGCGGCATCTACCGGCTGATCGGGGTCGACCCGGACGCCGAGCAGTCGTGGCCCGTGTACCTGCGCGGCGTGCTGCTCTTCAGCGTCGTGGGGCTCCTGCTCGTCTACCTGCTGCAGCGCATCCAGGTCGTGCTGCCCGGCGACCTCGGGCTCCCTGCCGTCGGCCCGTCGCTCGCGTTCAACACCGCGGCGTCGTTCGTCGCGAACACGAACTGGCAGTCCTACTCGCCCGAGGTCACCGTCGGGTACAGCGTGCAGATGGCCGGCCTCGCGGTGCAGAACTTCCTGTCCGCAGCCGTCGGCCTCGCCGTCGCCGTGGCACTGGTGCGCGGGTTCGCCCGCCGCAAGTCCGGCACGCTCGGCAACGTGTGGGTCGACGTCGTCCGCGGCGTCGGTCGGCTGCTGCTGCCCGGCGCGTTCGTCTTCGCGATCGTGCTCGTCGCCGGCGGCGTCATCCAGTCGTGGGGGAGCGGCACCGACGTCACCACGCTGGTCGGTGGCACGCAGCACCTGCCGGACGGGTTCGTGGCGTCGCAGGAGGCGATCAAGGAACTCGGCACGAACGGCGGCGGCTACTTCAACGCGAACTCGGCACACCCGTTCGAGAACCCGCAGGCGTGGACGAACCTCGTCGAGGTCTTCCTGATGCTCGTCATCCCGTTCTCGCTCCCGCGCACGTTCGGGCGGCTCGTCGGGGACGACCGCCAGGGCTACGCGATCCTCGCCGTGATGGGCGCGATCTTACTCGTGTCCCTGTCGGTGATGTCGATCGCCGAGCTCAGTGGTGGGGGGCTCGCCACACACGCAGCCGGCGCCGCGATGGAGGGCAAGGAGACCCGGTTCGGGATCCTCGGCACCACGTTGTTCGGCACGACGTCGACCGCGACCTCGACCGGAGCGGTGAACGGCATGTTCGACAGCTTCACGCCGATCGGCGGGATGATGGCGATGCTCAACATGATGCTCGGCGAGGTCACCCCGGGCGGTGTCGGCTCCGGCCTGTACGGCATGCTCGTGCTGGCCGTCATCACGGTGTTCATCGGCGGCCTGCTCGTCGGCCGGACGCCGGAGTACCTCGGCAAGAAGATCCGCGCGAAGGAGATGACCTTCGCGGCGCTGTACATCCTGGTGACGCCGACCCTCGTGCTCCTCGCGACCGGACTCTCGCTCGTGATCCCCGGTGTCCGGGAACAGGTACTCGGCACGTCGATCTTCAACCCCGGCAACCACGGGCTCTCCGAGCTGCTCTACGCCTTCACCTCGGGTGCGAACAACAACGGCTCGGCCTTCGGCGGGCTCACCGCGAACACCACGTGGATGAACTCCGCGCTCGGCGTCGTGATGCTGCTGGGGCGCTTCGTGCCGATGGTGTTCGTCCTGGCGCTCGCCGGGTCCCTCGCGGCCCAGGACCGCGTACCCGAGACCGCCGGCACGCTGCCCACCCACCGCCCGCTGTTCATCGGGCTGCTCGGCGGCGTCGCCGTCATCGTCACCGCACTCACCTACTTCCCGGTGCTCGCACTGGGCCCGCTCGCAGAAGGACTGTCATGACCGTGACCACCGAGCCGGAACCGCGCACCGCAGTGGAGCCGGCCACCCGCTCGTCCGCATTCGGACCCCGTCAACTGGCGGCGGGCCTCCCGGGAGCCCTGCGGAAACTCGATCCGCGACTGATGTGGCGGAACCCCGTCATGTTCATCGTCGAGGTCGGCGCAGCCCTGACGACGGCGGCCGCCGTCGTCGAGCCGTCCGCCTTCACCATCGCCATCGCGGTGTGGCTCTGGCTCACCGTCGTCTTCGCGAACCTGGCGGAGTCCGTCGCCGAGGGCCGGGGCAAGGCCCAGGCCGACACGCTGCGGAAGACCCGCTCGACCACGAGCGCCCGCCGGGTGCTCGGCTACGACCCGGCCGACGCCGCAGCCGTCGCCAACGAGACCGAGGAGGTCGCGTCGGTCGACCTGGCCAAGGGTGACGTGGTGGTCGTCGTCGCCGGCGAGGTGATCCCGGGTGACGGTGACGTCGTCGACGGCATCGCGTCCGTCGACGAGTCGGCCGTCACCGGTGAGTCCGCGCCCGTCATCCGCGAGTCCGGCGGCGACCGCAGTGCCGTCACCGGCGGCACCCGCGTGCTGTCCGACCGGATCATCGTGCGCATCACCTCGACCCCGGGTGAGACCTTCATCGACCGGATGATCCGCCTCGTCGAGGGTGCGGCCCGGCAGAAGACGCCGAACGAGATCGCGCTGAACATCCTGCTCGCCTCGCTGTCGATCGTCTTCGTGATCGTCTGCCTGACGATGCAGCCCATTGCGGGACTCGTCGGTGCCACGGTCAGCGTCCCCGTCCTGATCGCACTGCTCGTCTGCCTGATCCCGACCACCATCGGGGCCCTGCTCTCCGCGATCGGCATCGCCGGCATGGACCGGCTCGTGCAGCACAACGTGCTCGCGATGTCGGGCCGCGCGGTCGAGGCCGCCGGCGACATCACCACCCTGCTGCTCGACAAGACCGGCACGATCACGTACGGCAACCGTCGGGCGTCCCGCGTGGTGCCGGTGCCGGGCGTGAGCGAGGCCTCGCTGATGGCGGCAGCAGCCCTGTCGAGCGCGGCGGACTCGACGCCCGAAGGCCGCTCGATCGTGTCGCTCGCTGCCGAGGCCGGGGTCACGCCGGCTCTGCCGGACGGCGCCGTCGAGGTGCCGTTCACGGCGCAGACGCGCATGTCCGGCCTGGACCTGCCGGACGGGTCGCAGATCCGGAAGGGTGCCGCTGCGGCCGTACTGGCCTGGGCCGACACCCCCGACGCCGGTTTGGTTGCCGCGATCGACTCCACCGTCGCGGAGATCTCCGACCAGGGCGGCACCCCACTGGTCGTCGGCCGCCGCTCCTCGGACGGCGCGGTCGCCCTGCTCGGCGTCGTGCACCTGAAGGACGTCGTCAAGGACGGCATGGCGTCGCGGTTCGCCGAGCTCCGGTCGATGGGCATCCGCACGGTGATGATCACCGGCGACAACCCCCGCACCGCGGCTGCGATCGCGCACGAGGCCGGCGTCGACGACTTCCTGGCCGAGGCCACCCCGGAGGACAAGCTCGCGTACATCAAGCGCGAGCAGGAGGGCGGCAACCTCGTCGCGATGACCGGCGACGGCACCAACGACGCCCCGGCCCTGGCGCAGGCGGACGTCGGCGTCGCGATGAACACCGGCACGACGGCGGCGAAGGAGGCGGGCAACATGGTCGACCTCGACTCCGACCCGACCAAGCTGATCGACGTCGTCCGGATCGGCAAGCAGTTGCTCATCACCCGTGGTGCCCTGACCACCTTCTCCATCGCGAACGACGTCGCGAAGTACTTCGCGATCATCCCGGCGATGTTCCAGGCGGCGTTCCCCGGGCTCGCGGCGCTCAACATCATGGGGCTGCACAGCCCGTCGTCCGCGATCCTGTCCGCCGTCGTCTTCAACGCGCTCGTCATCGTGGCGCTCATCCCGCTGTCACTGCGCGGCGTCAAGTACCGCGCCGCCGCAGCGTCGTCGATCCTCGGCCGCAACCTGCTCGTCTACGGGCTCGGCGGCGTGATCGTCCCCTTCATCGGCATCAAACTGATCGACCTCGTGGTCGGTCTCATCCCGGGGTTCTAGTCATGGCATCTGCACGTTCCACCGTCCGTTCCGCTGGTGTGGCCATCCGCCTCACCCTGCTCGCCACCGTCGTGCTCGGCGTCGGCTACCCGCTCGCCGTCTGGGGCGTCGGCCAGGGGGTGTTCCACGAGCAGGCCAACGGCTCGGAGGTCACCGACTCGTCGGGCGCCGTCGTGGGGTCCTCGCTCATCGGGCAGTCGTTCTCCGGCAAGCAGGCTGATCGCTGGTTCCAGTCGCGGCCCTCCGCAGCTGGCGAGGACGGCTACGACGCCGGGGCCTCGTCCGGCTCGAACCTCGGGCCGAACAACCCGGACCTGCTGAAGGCCGTCAAGGAGCGGCAGCAGGCGGTCGCGAAGGCCGACGGTGTGTCCGTGTCCGAGGTGCCGGCCGACGCCGTGACGGCCTCGGGCTCGGGTCTCGACCCGGACATCAGCCCGGCGTACGCGGCGCAGCAGGTGGCGCGGGTGGCTGCGGCGCGGGGCGTGTCCGAGGACACGGTGCGGCAGTTGGTCGCATCGCACACCGAGTCGCGTCAGCTCGGGTTCCTCGGCGAACCCGTCGTGAACGTGCTGGCCCTGAACCTCGCGCTGGCGAAGGCGTCCTCGTGATCGATCGCGCCCCGCGGTGGTCATCGCGCCCCGACTCACCGGGGCGCGATGACCACACAGGGGCGCGATCCCGCCCTGCGCCCGGCTTCGCACCCGCTGCGGAACTCGACGCGAGAGGATGAGCACGTGAAGCGCGGCAAGCTACGGGTCCTGCTCGGTGCCGCACCGGGCGTCGGCAAGACGTTCACCATGCTCGAGGAGGGCCGCCGGCTGCTCGACGAGGGCCGGGACGTCGTCGTCGCCGTGGTCGAGACGCACGAACGTGCTGCCACCGCCGCGCTCGTCGACGGCCTCGAGGTCGTCCCGCGCCGCACCGTGGACCACCGCGGTGTGGAGCTCGACGACCTGGACCTCGACGCGGTGCTCCGGCGAGCGCCCGAGGTCGCCCTCGTCGACGAACTCGCGCACACGAACGCTCCCGGCAGTCCGAACGAGAAGCGCTGGCAGGACGTCGAAGCGCTGCGGGCCGCCGGCATCGACGTCATCTCGACGGTCAACGTGCAGCACATGCAGTCCCTCGGTGACGTGGTCCGCGAGATCACGGGCACCGTGCAGCGCGAGACCGTCCCCGACGCCGTGGTGCGCGCGGCCGACCAGATCGAGGTCGTCGACCTGGCACCGGCCGCCTTGCGCGAGCGGCTCTCCGACGGGCTCGTGTACCCGGCTGCCCGGATCGATGCGGCCCTGTCGAACTACTTCCGGCTCGGGAACCTGACGGCGTTGCGCGAGATCGCGCTGCTCTGGCTGGCGGACGAGGTCGACGACGCGCTCAAGGCCTACCGCGCCGAGCACGGCATCGAGCACCGGTGGGAGACCCGTGAGCGCGTGCTGGTCGCCCTGACCGGCGGCCCCGAGGGCGAGACCCTGCTGCGCCGAGGGGCCCGCATCGCTGCCCGCAGTGCCGGGGGCGAACTCGCGGCCGTGCACGTGACGACGAACGACGGCCTGCGCGAGCGGCACCCGGGGGCGCTCGGTGCCCAGCGCACCCTGCTCGAACAGCTCGGCGGGACGTACCACCAGGTGGTCGGCGACGACGTGCCGTCGACCCTCGTGCGGTTCGCGCGGTCGATCGACGCGACCCAGATCGTCATCGGCGTCAGCCGTCGCAGTCGGCTCGCCGCGGCCCTGACTGGCCCGGGCATCGGCAACACCGTGATCCGTGAGTCCGGCGACATCGACGTGCACGTCGTCACGCACGAGCGCGCCGGTGGTGGCTTCGCCCTGCCGAAGCTCGGCGGCAGTCTGTCCCGCGGACGGGTCCTCGCCGCGTTCGTGCTCTCGGTCCTGGTCGGGCCCCTGCTCACCTGGGTCCTGTCGATCGGCAGCGACCCCGACGCCATCACCGTGGACGTCCTGGCGTACCAGTTGCTGGTGCTCGTCGTGGCGCTCGTCGGCGGGATGTGGCCGGCGGTGTTCACGGCGGTGCTGTCCGGACTGAGCCTCGACTTCTTCTTCGTCCAACCCCTGCACATGGTCACGGTGCAGCAGCCGTGGCACCTCTTCGCCCTGGTCATGTACGTCATCAGTGCCGTGCTCGTCAGCTTCGTGGTCGACCGGTCCGCCAGACGTTCGCGTGCCGCCCGTCGCGCCGCGGCGGAGTCGGGTCTGCTGATGGGGATCGCCGGCAGCGTCCTCCGCGGCGACGACGCCCTGCAGGCCCTGCTCGACCGCACCCGCGAGGCCTTCGGGTTCGCCGGCGTCCGGATCCGGCAGGGGAACGAGGAGCCGGCCACGTCGGGGACGTTCGGCGAATCGCCGGACGCGTCCACGAGCCTCCCGTCCGGTGCCGTGCTCGAGTTCGCGGGCGCTCCGGACGACCCGACCCAGCGCCGGTTGCTGCGCGTCGTCGAGCAGCAGCTCGACGCCGCGGTCGAACACCGCTCGTTGACGCGCACCGCGCTGGACGCGGAGCGGATCGCGGCGGCGGACCGCGTCCGCAGCGCGATCCTCGCGGCCGTCGGCCACGACGTGCGGCGGCCGATCGCGGCCGCCTCGGCCGCCGTCCAGTCGTTGCGTGCGCTGGACGTCGACCTGTCCAGGGCCGACCGGGAGGCACTGCTCGCGACCGCCGACGAGAGCCTCGGTCAGCTGGCGGTGCTGTTGGCAGACCTGCTGGACGTCAGTCGTGTGCAGGCGGGTGTGCTCGCGGTCGCGTCCGGGCCGCTGGCCCTCGACACCGTGGTCGCACCGGCGCTCGACGAGCTCGAGCTCGGGCCCGACGACGTCGACCTCGACCTGCCGGCGGACCTGCCGCCGGTGCTCGCCGACCCGGTCCTGCTGCAGCGGGTCGTCGTGAACCTGCTCGCGAACGCCGTCCGCTACGCACCCGACGGCACCCGCGTGCGCGTCGCGGCGAGCGCCTTCGGAGGCGGGGTCGAGCTCCGGATCGCCGACCACGGTCCGGGGATCCCGTCGGACCGGGTCGACGAGGTCTTCCAGCCGTTCCAACGGCTCGGCGACACCGACAACGAGACGGGCCTCGGGCTCGGTCTCGCACTCGCGCGGGGCTTCACCGAGGGCATGGGCGGCACGATCGAGGTCGACGACACCCCGGGTGGTGGGCTCACCGTCGTGGTGCGGCTGCCGATCGCCGGGCACGTGGGAGTGGAGCTCCGGTGAAGGTCCTGATCGCGGACGACGACGCGCAACTCGTCCGAGCGCTCTCCGTCACGCTCGCTGCCCGCGGGTACGAGGTCGTGACGGCGAAGGACGGGCGCGCGGCGATCGACGCCGTCATCACCGAACGGCCCGACCTGGTGCTGCTCGACCTGGGCATGCCCCGACTCGACGGGATCGGGGTGCTCGAGGGCATCCGGGGGTGGTCGCAGGTGCCGGTGCTCGTGCTGTCCGGCCGGACCGACTCGTCAGACAAGGTCGACGCACTCGACGCCGGCGCGGACGACTACGTGACGAAGCCGTTCCAGATGGACGAGCTGCTGGCGCGGTTGCGAGCCCTCGGACGACGCCGTGCCCCGGCCGGCGTCGACAGCGCGCCGACGATCCGGATCGGCGACCTCGTCGTGGACCTCGTCGCGAAGCAGGTCACCCCGGCCAGCGGTCCCGCGATCCGGCTGACCCCGACGGAGTGGCGCCTGCTCGAGGTGCTCGTCACGAACCCCGACCGGCTGATGACCCGCGAGATGCTCCTGACCGAGGTGTGGGGGCCCTCGCACGGCAACGACTCCGGGTACCTGCGGCTGTACATGGCGCAGCTGCGGCGGAAGCTCGAGCCCGACTCGGCGACCCCGCGGTACCTGGTCACCGAGTCCGGCATGGGCTACCGCTTCAGCCCCTCCGGGGTCACGCCCGGGAACTGAAGGCGGCGAGCTCGGCACGGGTGCGGGCCCCGTGCTTCCGGAGCAGGTTCGCCACGTGGTACTTCACGGTGTTGACGCTGATGCCCAGGCCCTCGGCGATCTCGCGGTTGCCGACGCCCGTCGCGAGCAGCCGCAGCACGTCGCGCTCCCGCGGGGTGAGGTCGTCGTCCGCGACCGAGTCCACCTCGGTCGGCGAGGGGTCGAGGGGCAGCGAGATGTCGAGGACCGAGCCCCAGTCCGGCGTGCTCGACACCTGGACGCGGCCGTCGAGGGTGACGACCCGTTCTGCGATCGGCCGCATGGCGTCGTCGTGCACGTCGAGGGTGCCGGAGCCGTCGTCGCGGAGCTGCATGAGCAGGTTCCGGCCGTCGCAGTCCCACTGGATGCGGACCCGCTTGGCCGCACCACCGTCGACCAGGGCGAGCACGGCGGTCCGGACGATGGCGCGGGCCGCGTGGGCGACGTCGCCCGGCAGTGCGCGGCCGGTGGTCGGCGGCTCGACGAACTGCACGTCGAGGTCGCCGAACCGGACGAGCGGGCGCAGGTCGGCTCGGAGGCGCGAGAACGCCCCGGTGACCGGCTCCAGCAGGGTGCTGCGCTGGTGGTCGGTCTCGGTGCGCAGGTCGACGAGTGCTGCCGACGCGATCTCGACGGCCTCGGCCCGCGCGGCGGCGTCCGACACCCGTGGTGACCGGAGCACGGCGAGCACGGACTCGAGGGTGAGCGCCTGACGGTCCGCCTGCTCGGCGACGGTCCGGGCGTGCTCCGAGGCGGCGAGCCGACTGGCGGGCTCGCCACGGGCCTCCCGGTCGGGTGCGATGGCGTCCATGGGAGCCGAACCTACCTGTCCCACCCGTGCGGACGGGGCCACCCGATCGGGTGGGATGCCTGCCGACGCGGGTAGCGGTGCGGCGGGCCGCGCGACGGCATGCTCGTGGACATGGCAGAACCCACCGTCCCCGCAGCGTTCGACGTGATCGTGCGTGAGGTCACCGACCTCGCCGCGAACATCGACGGTGCGTCGGCTGAGCGCGCTCTCGACCTGATCGACCGCTCCCACCGTGTCTTCGTGCACGGTGCCGGCCGTTCCGGACTCGCGCTGCGCATGACCGCGATGCGGCTCATGCACCTCGGTCGCGACGTCCACGTCGTCGGCGAGGTCACCACGCCCGCGATCCGGCCCGGGGACGTGCTCCTCGTCGCGAGCGGTTCCGGCACGACCACCGGCATCGTGCAGGCCGCCCGCACCGCGCACGACGTCGGCGCGTCCGTCGTCGCCCTGTCGACCACCGACGACTCCCCGTTGTCCGAGGTCGCGGACGTCACCCTCGTGCTGCCGGCAGCGACGAAGACCGACCGCTCCGGCACGGCCTCGGCGCAGTACGCCGGCAGCCTCTTCGAGCAGGCCGTCGCCCTGGTCGGCGACGCCCTGTTCCACACGCTCTGGTCCCGCGGCGGGCAGTCCGCCGACGACCTCTGGCCCCGACACGCAAACCTCGAATGAAAGGCATCCACATGCAGCTCCAGTTCGCCATGGACACCCTGACCACCGAAGCCGCCCTCGAACTCGCCGCCGCGGCCGCGCCGCACGTCGACGTCCTCGAGCTCGGCACGCCCCTGATCAAGAGCGCCGGCCTGTCCGCCGTCACCGCGATCAAGGAAGCCCACCCGGACAAGATCGTGTTCGCGGACCTCAAGACGATGGACGCCGGTGAGCTCGAGGCCGACATCGCCTTCTCGGCCGGTGCCGACCTGGTCACCGTCCTCGGTGTCGCCGGCGACTCGACGATCGTCGGCGCCGTCAAGGCCGCGAAGAAGCACGGCAAGGGCATCGTCGTCGACCTGATCGGCGTCTCCGACAAGGCCGCCCGTGCCCGCGAGGCCGTTGCGCTCGGCGCCGAGTTCGTCGAGGTGCACGCCGGGCTCGACGAGCAGGCGGAAGAGGGCTTCACGTTCTCAACACTGCTCGACGCCGGCAAGGAGTCGGGTGTGCCGTTCTCGATCGCCGGCGGCGTGAACGCGTCCTCCGTCGCCTCGGTGCAGGAGGCCGGTGCCCGGATCGCCGTCGCCGGCAGCGCGATCTACAGCGCGTCGGACGTCGGCGCAGCAGCCGCCGAGATCCGCGCCGCGATCACTGCGTAGCGCCCGCGGCGCCCGCGGCCGCGTGTGCCCGCGGCGCCCGCGGCCGCGTGTGCCCGCGGCGCCCGCGGCCGCGTGTGCCCGCGGCGCCCGCGCCGCGATGGTGAGCAGAAATGGTCGAGTGCGCATCACGCACCCGACCATTTCTGCTCACCGAGGGACCTCCGCCGGTACCGTCGAGGCGTGACGATCGAGCTGCGCCGGGTGACCGCGGACGACTGGCAGACCTGGCGACCCGTCCGGCTGCGGGCGCTCGCCGACTCCCCGCACGCGTTCGGTTCGACGCTGCAGGACTGGGCGGACGCCCCCGAGCACCGCTGGCGGACACGCCTGTCGATCCCCGGTGCGCTCGACCTGCTGGCGGTCGCCGCCGAGGGCGACGTCGTCGGGATGGCGAGCGGTGTCCCGGGCGCCGACGCCGGTGTGCCAGCCGAACTCATCTCGATGTGGGTCGACCCCGCAGCCCGGGGCCGAGGCGTCGCACGTGCCCTGATCGAGACGATCGCGGAGTGGGCAGCGGCCTCCGGTGGCGGGGCGCTCGAACTCTCCGTGATGCCCGACAACACCGTCGCCCGGCACACCTACGAGCGCGCCGGGTTCACCGCACTCGACGAACCGGGCGCTCCCCTGCCCGACGGTCGGAACGAGGTGCTGATGCGTCGTACGGTGGTCGCATGAACCGAGTACTGCGGTGGACCGCGTGGATCGTCGCCGTGCTGCTGGTGGTCGTGGTGGTGTTCCTCGTCTGGGCGCACATCGTCATGCAGGGCACCCGGAGCGCTGCGCTGCAGGTCTGGCGCGACGACCGTGTGTCGGTCCAGGATGCCGGTGACTCCGTGGTGATGACGCCCACGGGGCAGGCCGACGGCAAGGGCATCGTGTTCATCCCGGGTGCGAAGGTCGATCCGTACGCGTACATGGCGACCTTCCGGCAGGTGGTCGCGAACGGCACGACGGTCGTCATCACGAAGCCGACGCTCAACCTCGCGTTCTTCGACACCCGGCCGCTCTCGACCTTCGAGGCGCACGCGCCGGACGTCGCGACCTGGGCGGTCGGCGGGCACTCGCTGGGCGGGGTCCGTGCCTGCCAGCTCGCGCAGGACGCGGACGGCCTGCTGCTGCTCGGCAGCTACTGCGCGAACGACATCAGCAGCTCGTACATCGACGTGCTGAGCGTCTCGGGCTCGCGTGACGGGCTCTCGACCCCCGACAAGGTCGACGCGGCCCGGCACCTGTTGCCGTCGACCGCGACGATGACCGAGGTCCAGGGTTCGAACCACGCCGACTTCGGCGCCTACGGGGACCAGCCGGGCGACCGCACGGCGACCATCAGCCGCGAGGCCGCCCGCGAGCAGATCTCCTCGGCGATCGAGGAATGGGCGCGCGACCTGCCGCCGGCCCCTGGCCTGCGCTGACGGCGCGGTCTGAACACGCGTGCTGGAGCGGTCCTAGACTCGACGAGAGCAACGTCCACGAACCCCGTTCCCTGAAGGGCTGCAGATGACGACGCCGACCCGGCGCACACCCGCGCGACTCGCGGACACGCGAGCGCTCCTGTTCGACCTGGACGGTGTCCTCACCCCCACCGCCGACGTGCACATGCGCGCCTGGAGCCGGCTCTTCACGCCGTACCTCGAAGCGCACGGGGTCGCGCCGTACACACAGGCCGACTACTTCGCGTACATCGACGGCAAGCCGCGGTACGACGGCGTGCGGTCGCTCCTCGAGTCGCGGGGGATCGACCTGCCGCAGGGCACCCCGGACGACGGCCCGGACGACGACACCGTGTGCGGTCTCGGCAACCGGAAGAACGCCGAGTTCACCGCCGAGCTGGACGAACACGGCGTCGAGCCGTACCCCGGCTCGCTCCGGTTCCTCACCGCCGCGATCGACGCCGGCTTCCACGTCGCGGTCGTCTCGAGCTCCGCGAACGCCGTCTCGGTGCTGCGGACCGCCGGCATCCTCGACCGGTTCACCGTCGTGGTCGACGGGCTCGTCGCCCGCCAGGACGGCCTGGCGGGCAAGCCCGCCCCCGACACCTACCTGGACGCCGCCGGGCGCTTCGGACTGACCGCCGCCGAGTGCGTCGTGGTCGAGGACGCCACCAGTGGTGTCGAAGCCGGCCGGAACGGGGCCTTCGGGCTCGTCGTCGGGGTCGACCGCGGAGCGGGCGCCGACGCGCTGCGTGAACACGGCGCCGACGTCGTCGTGACGGACCTCGCCGACCTGGTCGCGGACCTTCCCCACGCGACCACCAGCACGACGTAGCCAGCGCGCCGGAGGCGAGCCGCGCCTCCCGGTCGAACCGACGTCCCCACGCCACCCTCCCTTCCCACGGAGCACCATGAACCCCATCACCTCGGACCCGCTCGACCGCGTCCGGTACCCGATCGACGAGTGGGCACTCGTCGAGACCGAGTACACCCCCGACCAGCAGGGCGTCGCCGAGACGAACTTCGCCGTCGGTAACGGGTACCTCGGCCTGCGCGGCAACCTCGACGAGGGCCGCGGCGGTGTGCAGTACGGCACGTACATCAACGGGTTCCACGAGACCTGGCCGATCCGGCACGCCGAAGACGCCTTCGGGTTCGCCAAGACCGGCCAGACGATCATCAACGCGCCCGACGCCAAGGTGATCCGGCTCTACGTCGACGACGAACCCCTCGTGCTGGCCGAGGCGGACATCCTCCACCACACGCGGCGCCTCGAGTTCCGCGGCGGCTACCTGTTCCGCGAGACCGAGTGGTCGACGCCGTCCGGCAAGCGCGTGCTGATCCGGTCCCGCCGCCTGGTGTCGTTCACCGATCGGCACCTCGCCGTCATCGACTACGAGGTCACCGTGCTCGACGCGGACGCCTCGATCCTGCTGTCCAGCCAGATCCTGAACCGCCAGGACGTGCAGGACGAGTACCACGCGGGGATGCGCGCCGCCGCGAACGCCTTCGACCCGCGCAAGGCCGAGGCCTTCACCGACCGGGTGCTCGAACCGAAGCTCAAGCGCAGCACCGGCGCCCGTTCCCTGCTCGGGTACCAGGCGTCGAGCTCCGGCATGACCATCTGCGTCGGTGTGGAACACCACCTCGAGACCGAGAACAGCTGGGACGAGTCGTCGTCGATCGACGACGACCTGGCGAAGCACGTCTACCGCGTCCAGGCGCGTGCCGGGCAGCCGATCCGACTCGTCAAGCACGTCGTGTACCACACCTCCCGCGGTGTCCCGGTGCGCGAACTCGCCGACCGCTGCGACCGCACGCTCGACCGGGCGCACGCCGAGAACATCGACGAGACGTTCGAGAAGCAGCGCGTCTGGCTCGACGACTACTGGGCCCGGAGCGACGTCGAGATCGCCGGGCAGCCGGAGATCCAGCAGGCCGTCCGGTGGAACCTGTTCATGCTCGCGCAGGCCACGGCCCGCACCGACGGGCACGGCATCGCCGCCAAGGGCGTCACCGGCTCCGGCTACGGCGGGCACTACTTCTGGGACATGGAGATCTACGTCCTGCCGTTCCTGTCGTACACGGCGCCGATCGTCGCCCGGAACGCGCTGCGGTTCCGCTACAACATGCTCGACGCCGCACGCTCGCGGGCACGCGAGCTGAACCAGCGGGGTGCCCTGTTCCCCTGGCGCACGATCAACGGCGAGGAGTCGAGCGCGTACTACGCCGCCGGCACTGCGCAGTACCACATCGACGCCGACATCGCCCATGCCCTGATGCAGTACGTGCGGGCGTCCGGTGACACCGAGTTCCTGAAGCGCGGGGCGATCGACGTGCTCGTCGAGACCGCTCGGCTGTGGGCCGACCTCGGCTTCTGGCGCTCCAACGGCGACAAGAAGTTCCACATCGACGGCGTCACCGGGCCCGACGAGTACACGACCGTCGTCGACGACAACCTCTACACGAACGTCATGGCGCGGGCGAACCTGTGGTTCGCGGTGAACGCGTGCCGCGAACTCGCGGCCGACGACGTCGAAGAGTACGACCGGATGATCCGACGCACCGGTCTGCGCCCCGACGAGCTCGTCGAGTGGGAGCACGCCGCCGAGTCGATGGAGATCCCCTTCGACCCGCACCGTGGCATCCACCCGCAGGACGCCCAGTTCCTCGACAAGGAACTCTGGGACCTCGAGAACACCCCCGAGTCCAAGCGTCCGCTGCTGCTCCACTACCACCCGCTGGTCATCTACCGGTTCCAGGTGCTCAAGCAGGCCGACGTCGTGCTCGCGCTGTTCCTGCAGGGGCACGAGTTCACCGCGGCCGAGAAGCGCCGCGACTTCGACTACTACGACGCGCTCACCACGGGCGACTCGACGCTGTCGGCGGTCGTGCAGTCGATCATGGCGGCCGAGGTCGGGTACCACGACCTCGCCGACCAGTACTTCCAGACGGCGCTCTACGTCGACCTGGCCGACCTGCACGGCAACACCTCGGACGGCGTGCACATCGCGTCGACCGGTGGCATCTGGGGTGCGCTCGTCAACGGGTTCGGCGGCATGCGCGACCACGGCGGCCGGATGACGTTCAACCCGCGACTGCCGCGGCACTGGGACTCGCTGACCTACCGACTGACCGTGCGCGGGTCGCGGGTCCGGGTCGACCTCGGGCAGGACGCCATGACCTTCACGGTCGAGACCGGCACGGGCTTCACCGCCTGGGTGCACAACCAGCAGTGGGACATCGAGGCCGGCGAGCCGACCGTTGTTCCGTTGCCGCACCAGGGGCCGCGGATGTCCGGGCACGCACCGACCACGAGCGACATCCAGGGCACGCTCCGCGCTGACGGCTCCGTGATCACGGCGTCGATCCCGACGATCTCGCTCCAGCGCGACTTCGACGTGGACGAGACGACCGCGTAGGGCGTCACGCCGGCCGTCGGCGGGGGCCCGCTCGACCCCGTCAGCTCGCGACGAGCTCGACCTTGAACCGTTCGGCGTCCTCCAGGAAGGCAGCACGGTGGTCTGGACCGCCGGCGTACGGGTGCCGGTCCTCGTAGAGGCGGGTCCAGCCGTGCGCCGGTGCGTCCGTCCACAGCTGCTCGACCTGTCCGGCGTCGCCGGCGTGGAACGCGAGGTGGCTCAGCCCGGGCCGTCGGCGGTCGTGCGCGCCGTCGAGCGGTGCGGCCTCGAGCACGACGTAGACGTCACCGAGTCGCCAGCTCCGGCCCGCTGGCCACTCCTGGAACGGCGTGTACCCGAGCTCGCCGAGCAGCCAGCCCCACGCCCTGCTCGCCGTGTCGAGGCGGGCGGTGCGGAGCTCGACGTGGTGCAGGGCTCCTCGGGTCACAGGAGCTTCCGGAGCGTGTTCGTGTTGCGCGTCGTGGTCGAGCGCTTGAAGCGTGCTGCCCCGGCCCGCTTCGCGAACACGGTGTCCGTGCTCGACCCCTTCGGGCAGGACCAGTACACGACCCCGTCACCCCGGGCGACCTGCTCGACCGTGGTGTCGAGCGCGAGGTCGGCGAGCAGCGCATCGAGGGCGTCGTCGTCGGAGCCGAACACCACGTAGTCGTGCCGATCGTCGGCCCGGTCGAACGGGAACCCCTCGACGATGCCTTCAAGGTCGTCGTGCCGGACGAGCACGATCCACGCGTCGTAGCCGAAGCGGTCACGGAGTGCCTGCTCGATCGTGGCCTTCAGGGTCGGCGCGTCGGCGTCCGTGCCGAACACCACGTTGCCGGACGCGAGCACCGTGCGGACGTCGTCGAAGCCGAGTCCGCGGAGCAGTTCCGCGAGCTCGGTGTTCTTGATCGTGATGCCGTTGACGTTCACTCCGCGCAGCAGCGCGATCCACTTCGCCATGCCGGAACCGTAGCGCGGAGGCGGCCGATCCAGGCGGGTCAAATGCACAAGAAGCATTGCGCAAGAGTTCTTGTGCATCTATCGTCAGAGCATGACCGTGCGCAGACTCGACGACGCCGCCCACATGCGCGCCCTCGCTCACCCGACCCGACTGCGGATCGTCGGGCTCCTGCGCTCCGGTGGACCGCAGACCGCGGCGATGCTCGGCGACGAGATCGACGAGGCACCCGGCACGATCAGCTACCACTGCAAGCGTCTGGCCGACGCGGACTTCATCGAGCCGGCGCCGGAGCTCGGTTCGGACCGGCGGGAACGGTGGTGGCGTGCGACTGCGGACCACACGTCGTGGGACCTCGCCGATGCGTTCGACGACCCGGAACGCATGCTCGCCACGACGGCACTCGACCACACCGTCGCCGATGCGTACGCGGCCGAGTACGGGCGGTTCATCGACCAGGCGCCGGTGCTCGGCCGTGAGTGGGTCGCGGCGTCGACCAGCTCCGACGAGGTGCTGCGACTGACCGCCGAGGAGCTCACCGGCCTCGGCGCCGAACTGCGTGCCGTCGTCGAGCGATGGACGGCCGTGAGTGACGCGCACACGCCGGGTGACGGGTCGGAGCGCGTCATCGCCGTCACGCAGAGCTACCGGATGGGGCGACCGTGAACGCCCGGGCACGGTTGCGTGCGCTGCTCGCGGTCCAGGTCGTCTCGCGGACCGGCAACGTCGTCACGACCGTGGCCGTGCCCTTCGCCGTCCTGGCCCGGGGTGGCTCGGCGACGGACGTCGGGATCGCCGCCTTCGCCGCGACGGTGCCGATCGTCCTCGGCGGCCCCTTCGGCGGGGCGCTCGTCGAGCGGGTCGGGTTCGTCCGTTCGAGTGTGGCGTCGGACCTCGTCAGCGGTGCGACCCTCCTGGCGATGCCGATCCTCGCCTGGACGGTGGGTCTGCCGTTCTGGGCACTCCTGGCGCTCGTGTTCGTGAGCGGCCTGTTCGACCTGCCCGGGGAGTCCGCACGCCGGGTCCTGCTCCCGGGGCTCGCACGATGGGCCGGCGTCCCGCTGGAGCGCGCGGTCGGTCACTTCGAGGCGTCCCAGCGACTCTCGGTGCTCATCGGCGCGCCGCTCGGCGGGGTGCTCGTCGCGGCTGCCGGACCGATGGCCGCACTCGTCTGCACCGCGGTGGCGTTCGGCACCGCCGCCCTGCTCGCTGCGGTGCTGGTCCGGCCGGCGGACGGTGACGGGGAGGCCGTGACCGCTGATGCGGCTCCGACCAACGGGTACTGGCGGGACATCGCCGAGGGCTTCCGGTTCTGCGTCCGCGACCCGTTCTTCCGGCTCGTGATCGCCCTCGTGCTGATCACGAACCTGCTCGACGCGGCCCGGTCGACGACGTTGCTCCCGCTCTACGCCGCCGACACACTCGGCGGGGCGCAGGCGCTGGGCTTCGTGACCGGGACCTTCGGCGGTGCGGCGTTCCTCGGCTCGGTGGCCTTCGGGTACGTCGCACACCGCGTCCCCCGTCGGATCACGTTCGTCGTGTGCTTCGTGCTCGCCGGTGGGCCTTCACTCCTGGTGCCGGCGCTCGGCCTCGGGCTGCCGTGGATGCTCGTTGCCTCGGCGCTGTCGGGCCTCGCCGCCGGCGCACTCAACCCGATCCTCGGTGCGGTCGAGCTCGAGCGCATCCCGGTGCACATGCGGGCCCGGGTGTTCGGGCTGCTCGGAGCCGGGTCCTGGGCGGGCATCCCACTCGGCGGACTGCTCGCCGGGTTCGCGGCCGAGGGTGTCGGTGTGCAGGCGACGTTCGGAGCGGTCGTCGTGCTCTACACCGTCGTGACGCTCGCGCCGCTGACGGGTGGCGCCTGGCGTCTCATGGAACGACCGGCTCCGGAGCGGGCGCCGGTCGAGCGCGTGACGACGTAGTCCGCATCCGGGGTGGCGCTCACGTCCACGTCCGCGCGACGCCCCAGCCGCTGCCCTCGGGCACGATGTCGACCACCAGCGTTTCCCCGTCGTCGGCCGTGGCCTGGAAACGCCAGCCGACCGTGCGCTCGGGGGCGTGGGTGATGGCGGTCGGCAGCTCGGCCCGCGTCACGGTCAGACGGGTCGGGGTGTCGCTCACCCGCCAACGGCGCCCGCCCCAGACCAGCCGGCTCGGTGCGCCCTCGGACCACCACACCGTGGCGGCCGTCTCCGTGATCATCATCGGGTCTCCTCGTTCGAACGTGTGTTCGAATGCTAGGTCGCAATCGAACGGCGAGCAACTGCGGGTTGTGTTCAGAACGCGTTCTGAATACGCTGGATCCATGACCCTGATCGCCCCTCCTCGCTCGCGTCGTGCCGTCCAGTCGTCCGACCTCTCCCGCCACTCGAGAGAAGTGTTCGCTGCAGCTGAAGAAGAGCCGCTCGAAGTCACGCGGCGCGATGGAAAAGCGCTCGTGCTCACCACGAAGGAACGCTCGGACGACGACGACGCGGTCCTCGAGATCGCTGCGCAGTTGATCGCTGCAGTGACCGTCAACGAGGGGCTGCCGCTCCACGATCGACTCGCCATCCCCTACCCGTGGATCAAGCTCCTGAGTCGAGACGACCAGCAGCGATTCGCACGTGAGATCGTCGACGTGGCTCGTGGATCGTTCTCGCTCAGGCAGCCGCGGGCCTTGCTCGTCGAGATGCAGGCGTGGCGCAGCAGTGCCGAGGCGATCGCGGCGGGCTGGAGCACCGGCGAACCCGAACTCCTCGAGCACCCGATCGTCCTCGACGCACCGTGAAGCCGTGGTCAGTCGCGGCACCGGTGTCCCCCGTCCGGTACGGACGACGGAGTTCACGGTCGTCCTGGGTACGCGCTCGGCAGAACACGGCTGGCGAGACGTCCTGGCGACACAGCGGAACGCCGTCGTGTCAGCCTGGGAGCGGTTGACCAGCGATCCCCTGTCCGAAGACCTGGCCTGCCATGCGCTCCGCGGTGCGCTCGGCGTCGTCCGGCACTCGGGTCGCGAATGGACACGTCGGCAGCTCGAACTGAAGCGGGGCGCGCGGATCTGGTTCACGGTGGACGAGGCGGATCGAGTCGTCTGCATCACAGACGTCCACACGCGCCATCCCAACCAGACGAAGTGACTGCGCCTGACCTCGGATGCCCTCGTGTAGACGGGGAGCATGACGAACGACGATCAGGGCCCCGACGCACAGCACCAGGCCCCCGCGGGGGTCTCCGACGCCACGGTGGAGGCTCTCGGCACACTGTCGGCTGCGGTCGAGGTCATCGAGCACGCCCGCGGCCTGCTCTACGGCTTCCACCGCCTGACGGGTACCGCCGACCTGAACCTCGGCGAAGCCGTCGAGCAGCTCCGGGAGGCCGGCCACACCGAACTCGCCGACCGCATCGACACCGAGCTCGTGGGTCGCAACGTCATCGCCGGCCGCTGGACGTTCCAGGTCGTCGAGGACTACGACGACGGGTACTACGCCCTGGCGAAGGAGCTGGAGCGCACTGCGCGGGACGAGCTCGTGCAGGGGCGCCGCCACCTGTTCGAGGCGGGCATGAAGGAGGATCGGCGGTCCGGCGGTCGACGCCACCACGAGGCGACGCCGGGCGACCTGCCGGACTGAGCACGGGCCTCCCGGCCGGCCCGAACGCGAAAGCGACAGTTCTCCGCGGATGTTTCGCGGACAACTGTCGCTTTCGTGGACCACCCTCGGACGGCCCCACAGGAACTGTCGCTCTTGCAGACCAGCCCCTGCCCAGCCCGGCCAGCCCCTGCCCAGCCCCCCGGCCTCAGCCGACGCCGAGCAGCGCCTCGAGCGGCCCTCGTGCGAAGTACAGCAGGAAGCCCGCGGCGACGACGTAGAGCAGCCACGACACCTCGCGGCCCCGGCCGGACAGCAGCTTGATGAGGACCCAGCTGATGAAGCCCACGCCGATGCCGTTCGCGATCGAGTAGGTCAGCGGCATGACGACGATCGTCAGGAACGCGGGCAGGGCCGAGCCGAAGTCCGTCCAGGAGATGTCCGCGACCTGCGCGACCATCAGGGCGCCGACGACGACGAGTCCGGCGGCGGCGACCTCGAGCGGGACGACCTGCGTGAGCGGGGTGAGGAACATCGACGCCAGGAACAGCAGGCCGGTGACGACCGACGCCATGCCGGTGCGTGCGCCCTCGCCGATGCCGGCGGCGGAGTCGATGAAGACGGTGTTCGACGACACCGAGGCGCCACCGCCGGCGATCGCGCCGACGCCCTCGACGACGAGCGCCGACTTCAGGCGGGGGAACGTGCCGTCGGGCTTCGCGACGCCGGCGGCCTTCGCCAGGCCGGTCATGGTGCCCATCGCGTCGAAGAAGTTCGTGAACACGAGGGTGAAGACGAGCATCGACGCGGCCAACGGCCCGATGCGGCTGAATGCACCGAACAGGTCGGCGTGGCCGACGAGCGACAGGTCGGGGAACGCGAAGAGCGCACTCGGCAGGCCGGGGGCGTTGAGGTTCCAGCCGGTCTTCGAGTCGACCGAGGTCGGCACCTGGAAGATCGCCTGCAGGATGATCGCGATGATCGTCGTCGCGACGATCCCGATGAGCAGCGCGCCCTTGACCTTGCGGGCCATGAGCGTGCCGATGATGACGAGGCCGATCAGGAACACGATGGTCGGCAGGGCGCCGACGGAGCCGTCCTCACCGAGCTGCAGGGGCGGCGACGCGAGCCCGGACGAGCGCACGAAGCCCGAGTCGACGAGGCCGATGAAGGCGATGAACAGGCCGATGCCGACGGTGATCGCTGCCTTCAGCTGCGCCGGGACGGCGGTGAAGATCATCGTCCGGATCCCCGTCAACGCCAGGACCACGATGATCACGCCGTTGATGACGACGAGTCCCATCGCCTCGGCCCAGGTGACCTGCTGCACGACGCTGACGGCCAGGAACGAGTTGATCCCGAGGCCCGCGGCGATGCCGAACGGCAGGTTCGCGATGACGCCCATGGCGATGGTCATCAGGCCGGCGACGAGGCCGGTCGCGGCGGCGACCTGCGCGTTCTCGAGCCAGCCGCCGGAGACGTCCTTGGCGGCTTGGTCGGCGCTGAACCCACCGAGGATCAGCGGGTTGAGGATGACGATGTACGCCATCGTCACGAACGAGACGAGTCCGCCTCGCACCTCGCGCGGGATCGTGGATCCGCGCTTCGTGATGGAGAAGTATCGATCGAGGCCGGTCGCGAAGCGGTTCCGGGGTGGGGTGTCGGTCTTCGTGGCGCTCACCGAGCAAGTTTAAAGCCTGCTGGGTTTCCGGCATGTCACAGGATCCTCACAGGGCGCGCAGGGTGCGCCGATGTCCGACCGGGAGGCCCGACCCGCGTGATCGGGGGACGTCACGCCGTGCGCCGGCTCGCGTTCTCCGGCCATGGCTGGTGTTGGATGGACCGGTGACGTCACGCATGGACCGTGCCCGCGTCGAGGCCGCGGTGCGCGAACTCCTGCTCGGCATCGGCGAGGATCCCGACCGCCCCGAACTCGAACGCACACCCGCTCGGGTCGCCGACTCGTACGCCGAGTTCTTCGCCGGCATCGGCACGGACGCCGTGGCCATCGCCCGCGACGGCACGGTGCACGCCGAGGACGGTGAACGCGGCCGACTCGTCATCGTCCGCGACGTGAAGTTCCGGTCCGTCTGCGAGCACCACCTGCTGCCGTTCCTCGGGGTCGCGCACCTGGCCTACGCGCCGGGTGACCGTCTGATCGGGCTCGGAACGCTCTCGCGGGTGCTCGACGCCGTGGCCTCGCGTCCGCAGCTGCAGGAACGGCTGGGCGAGCAGGTCGCTGCCACGATCGCCGAGGGGCTCGGTGCCGAGGGGGTCCTCGTGGTCCTCGACGCGCAGCACCAGTGCGTGACGACCCGTGGGGAGCGCCAGACCGGCTCGACGACCGTCACGGTCGCGGCGAACGGCTCGCTGGCCGACGCCGCGGGCCGGGCGGAGGCGATCGCGCTCATCGGTGCGGGGCGTGTACCCGACCCCGAGGCGGACGCGTGACGTCTGAGGGGGCCGCCACGGGCCTCCAGGCAGGATCGACCGCACCCGGCTGGGTCGTGCCGGACCTGCGGCAGCCGGTCCGTACGATCGGACGCAGAACGTTCGACTTCGACCACCGCATCGCCGTGATGGCGATCGTGAACCGCACGCCCGACTCGTTCCACGACCGCGGTGCCACCTTCGAGCTCGACCGCGCCGTCGCCGCCGCCGTCCGGGCTGCCGAACAGGGCGCCGACTGGGTCGACATCGGCGGCGTGAAGTTCGCTCCGGGGCCGGAACTGCCCGCTGCGGACGAGGTCGACCGCGTCGTGCCCGTCGTCGAGCAGCTCGCCCAGGAGTCCGACGTCACCATCAGCGTCGACACGTTCCGCCCCGAGGTCGCCGCAGCGGCGATCGCAGCTGGCGCGAGCGTGGTCAACGACACCACCGGCCTGTCCGATCCCCGGATGGCGGCCGTCGTCGCGGACTCCGAGGCGACGATCGTCATCACGCACTCGCTCGCCGAACCCCGACGGCCCCTCGCAGCGCCGCCGCAGTACGACGACGTCACCGCGTCCGTCGTCGGGTTCCTGCGGGAGCGCGTCGACCGGGCGCTCGCCGCGGGGATCCCGGAGTCGCGGATCGTCGTCGACCCGGGCCACGACCTCAACAAGAACACCGTGCACACGCTCGAGGTCACCCGGCGCCTGCCCGAGGTCGTGGCGCTCGGCTACCCGGTGCTCGCGGCGGTGTCGAACAAGGACTTCGTGGGGGAGTCGCTCGGACGCCCGCGCGGCGAACGCCTGGCGGGCTCGCTCGCCGTCGCGACCGTGAGCGCGATGCTCGGGGCGCGGATCGTCCGGATGCACGACGTCGCCGAGAGCGTCGACGCGATGCGCATGGTCGAGGCGACGCTCGGTTGGCGCACGCCGGTGGAAGCGCGGCACAACACGTGAACCTCCTGCCCCCGTCGATCGCGGACCTGTCCGACGACGACCTGGTCGACCTGTACACCGCGGGTGCGTCGGCGCCGTGGCTGCGGGTGAACTTCGTGGCGACGGTCGACGGGTCCGCCTCGGCCGCCGGGGTCTCGGGGTCGCTCGGCGGCCCGGACGACCTGCGCGTGTTCGACCTGCTCCGCCGGGTCGCCGACGTGGTGCTCGTCGCAGCCGGCACCGTGCGTGACGAGGGCTACGGGCCGATGGTCCTGCACGACGCCGACGTGGCCTGGCGCCGGGCGCACGGCCTGCCCGACCACCCGGTGTTCGCGATCGTGTCTCGGTCACTGTCGCTGGACGCCGGATCCCGGGTGTTCACCGAGGCCCCGGTCCGGCCCGTCGTCCTGACCTCCGCGGCTGCGGCGGCGTCGGACGCCGGGGTCGCGCTGTCGTCCGTCGCCGACGTCGTGCCCTGCAGCACCGACACCGACACCGACTCGGTCGACGTGTCGCTCGTCCGCGACGCACTGGTGGCGCGGGGGCTCGGCACGATCCACTGCGAGGGCGGCCCGTCGTTCCTCGGGTCGCTCATCGCCGCGGACGCCGTCGACGAGCTGACCCTGACGATCGACCCGTCGCTCGAGGGCGGCACCGGGCCCCGGATCGCCCGCGGCAGTTCCCCGGAGCTGCGACGGATGCGGCCCGCGCACGTGCTCCGCGGTGCGGGTGACGTGCTCCTGACCCGGTACGTCCGGGCGGAGCCGTCTGCCCGCGTCTCGGTGTCGGTCGACCGCGTCGGCTAGGGTCGGGCGCGTGATCGACATCGTGGCGTCCGGGGTCCTCTTCGACATGGACGGGACCCTCGTCGACTCGACCGCGGTGGTCGAGGCCACCTGGACGCGGTTCGGTCACGACCGCGGCATCGACCCGGCCGAGATCCTCGCCTTCTCGCACGGCCGGCAGGCGATCAGCACGATCGGGCACTTCCTGCCCGGACTGGACCGCGACGAACAGCTCCGCATCGCCGCCGCACTGGTCGCCGAGGAGAGCGCGAGCAGCGAGGGCATCTTCGAGATCCCCGGCGCCGCAGCCTTCGTCGACCGGCTCCTCGACGCGGGGGTCCCGGTGGCGCTCGTGACGAGTGCGCCGCGCGACCTGGCCGCCGGCCGGATGGCGGCGGCGGGCCTGACCATGCCGACGGCGTTCGTGCCGTCCGAGGACGTCGAGCACGGCAAGCCGCACCCCGACGGGTACCTGCGCGGTGCCGCACTGCTCGGTGTCGCGGCAACCGACTGCGTGGCGTTCGAGGACGCCCCCGCCGGCCTCGAGTCGGCCATCGCCTCCGGAGCGACCACGGTCGTCGTCGGCCCGCACGAGTCGGACGTCACGGCGGGGCTCTACCGGGTGTCGGGGTACGAGGGCATCACCGTCGAGCCCGAAGGGTCCGCTTTCCGCATCCGCGGCTGAGGACCCGCTGCGTCCTGCGGGCACGCCCAGCGCTCCCCGACGACCCTCGGGTGTGCGGCCGGAACACCCGGGCCGTACGTGCGGCCGGAACCACCGGGCCGCGGAAGGAGCGACCATGGCAACCCTGGACGGCAAGAAGGTCCTCGTCATCGCGACGAACTACGGCGTTGAGCAGGACGAGATCGTCGTGCCCGTCGACCAGCTCCGCAAGCGTGGCGCGACGGTGACCGTGGCGGCGCAGGACTCCGGTTCGATCGCGACCCTCGTCGGCGACAAGGACCCCGGCAAGTCCCTCGACCCCGACACCACCATCGCCGGTGTCAACGTGACCGGGTACGACGCGCTCGTGGTCCCCGGTGGCACCATCAACGCCGACACCCTGCGACAGGACAACTCGGCGGTCTCCCTGGTGACGGCCTTCGTCGAGGCGAACAAGCCCGTCGCGGCGATCTGCCACGGCCCGTGGACCCTCATCGAGGCCGGTGTGCTGCGCGGACGGACGATCACCTCGTTCCCGTCGCTGCAGACCGACGTCCGGAACGCCGGCGCCGAGTGGGTCGACCAGGAGGTCCAGGTCGACGGCGGCATCATCACCTCGCGGAACCCCGACGACCTGCCGGCCTTCGTCGACGCGATCGAGAGCGCGCTGACCGCGTGAGCACGGTGCGCTGCCGCTGACGGCCCTGCCGCTGACGGCCCTGCCGCTGACGGCCCTGCCGCTGCCGGCGCTGCCGCTGACGGCACCGCCGTCAGCCCAGCGCGACGGGGCGGGTCGTCCGGAGCACCGCGGGTCCGAGGGTGAGCACACCGTCGGACTCGGGGTCGCACCGCACCCCGCCCCGTCCACGCATCGCCCGGAACGCACCCGGCGCCACCTCGTGGTCCATCCAGGCGCACGGGTTCGCCGGCCGGTACCCGCGGAACAGCACGGCACCGCTGCCGGGGCTCTGCAGCGAGAACGGCTCCCCCCGGAGCGCTTCGACGTCGGCGCCCCGCAGGAACACGTTCCGCCGGGTCGCCACGGGGTCGACCGGCTCGCCGAGTGACCGTCCGACCTCCTCGAGGCCCTCGAGCCCGATGACCGTCACCGAGGCGTGCACGTGCGCCCGCGCCGCGAAGTAGCGGTCGTCGACGATGCCGAGTCCCGCGCGGAGTTCGATGCGGTCGCGCAGCTCGTCCGGGTCGTCCGACCGGACCGGCAGGGCACCGTCGGCCGGCCTGCCCTCGTAGCGGTGGCGGCGCGACACGAGCAGCAGCGCGATCTCGACGTCGGTCCGGAACGGCAGGTCGACGGAGTCGGCGAGCTCGGCGAGCTCGTCGGGGCCGACCCGGTGGTCAGACCCGGCGACGTCCTCTCCGGTGCTCACCCGCCCAACGCTAGCCGGGCCTCCCGGTCGACGCCGTGCCGTCGTCGGTGCCGCAGCGCCGAGGTTCCACAACACGCCGTCGGTGTGGCGCCGAGGTTCCACGGGCGAGCACATCGAGCGCCGACATGCCGAGATCTCGGAACCTCGGGCCGCCCGCCACCCGCACCACGCGACCGCCGCGGCGTCCGATTTCCGCCAGTCGCGGTCGGTGGTGCGTGTCAGGCTGGGCCCGTGACCATCCCCGGAACCGACCAGCTGCACGCCGAGCGCTACCGCGTCGTCGCCTCGCGCGACGCACGCTTCGACGGCCAGTTCGTCACCGCCGTGCACTCCACCGGCATCTACTGCCGACCGAGCTGCCCGGCACGCACGCCCCGCGAGACCGGCGTCACCTTCTACCGCACGAGCGCAGCAGCGCACCTGGCCGGCTTCCGTGCCTGCAAGCGCTGCCTGCCCGAAGCGACCCCCGGCAGCCCCGAGTGGGACCTGCGCGAGGACGTCGCCGGCCGCGCCATGCGCCTCGTCCTCGACGGCGTCGTCGAGCGCGACGGCGTCCCGGGCCTTGCCGCACGGGTCGGCTACTCCGAACGCCAGCTCAACCGCATCATGACGGCCGAGCTCGGTGCCGGCCCGAAGGCGCTCAGCCGCGCACACCGCGCCCAGACGGCGCGCACGCTGCTGACGTCGTCGGACCTGCCGATCGCGGACGTCGCCTTCGCGGCCGGGTTCGCGAGCGTCCGCCAGTTCAACGAGACCGTCCGCGAGGTCTTCGCCGTCACCCCGTCCGCGCTGCGCGCCCGACGGACGCTCCGGCCCGCGTCCGACGGCGCACTGCACGTGCACCTGCCCGCGCGGCCGCCGTTCGACGCGCAGGGGCTCCTCGACTGGCACGCGCTGCACGCCCTGCCGGGCCTGGAGCAGGTGGACACCGACGAATCCGGTCGGGTCGCCTCGTACGGGCGGCTGCTCGACCTGCCGGGAGGCCCGGGCTGGTTCACCGCGTCGGCCGCGGTCGCGGGGACGGCCGGTTCCACGGCCGCCGGTCGCGGTACCGGGATCGACCTGCGGGTGCGCGTCACCGACCTGTCCGACCTGCCGACGCTCGTCGCCCGCGTCCGGTCGTACTTCGACCTCGATGCCGACCCGGTCGCCGTCGACGCGGTGCTCGGCTCCGTGCCCGAGCTGGCCGCGGCCGTGCGGCGGGTCCCCGGCCTGCGGCTGCCCGGTGCCGTCGACGCGCACGAGATCGTGTTCCGCACCCTCATCGGGCAGCAGGTCTCCGTCGCCGCGGCCCGGACGGCCCAGACGCGGCTCGTGGCGGCGCTCGGTGCTGCTGTTCCGTCGGCGATCCTGCCGGACGGCCTGCTGTTCCCGTCCGCCGAGGTCATCGCTGCCCGCGGCCACGAGGTGCTGCGCGGTCCGGCCGCCCGCGTCGACACGATCCTGCGGGTCGCCGCAGCGCTCACTGGCGGGTCGCTCGTCATCGACGGCGGACAGTCCCTCGACGAGCTGCGCGAGCGGCTGCTGGCGGTGAAGGGCATCGGGCCGTGGACCGCCGACTACGTGGCGCTCCGGGTCCGGCACCACCCCGACGTGTTCCTCCACAGCGACCTCGCGGTGCGCAACGGTGCACAGGAACTCGGACTGCCCGGTACGGCGCGCGAGCTCTCCCTATGGTCGGAGCAGGTGGCGCCCTGGCGGAGCTACCTGACGATGCACTGCTGGCGACCGATCATCGACCGCGCGATCGCGACGGCCGCCGGTGCGCGGGTGCACGGCACCGGCCGTGCGCGGCACGCAGACAACGACCCTCGGAAGGACGAACGATGACCGACGCAACCATCCAGACCCTGGACACCCCGGACGGGGCCTTCACCGTGCTCGAGGACGCCGAGGGCCGTGTCCTCGCCTCGGGCTGGACCGACTCCCTCGACCGGATCCTCGGGCGGCTCGCCGACCGGTACCGGCCCAGTCGCATCGTCGACGGCACGGTCGCCGCCGCTGATGCCGTGGACGCCTTCTACTCGGGCGAGGTCGAGCACGCCATGCAGGTGCCGGTGCGGCAGTTCGGCACCGACCTGTTCACCGAGGGGTGGCGGCAGCTCCGCCGCATCCCCGCCGGCGGCACCCTGACCTACACCGAGTTCGCGGGGGCGATGGGCCGTCCGGACGCCGTGCGGGCCGCCGCCAGCGTGTGCGCACGGAACGCTCCCGCACTGTTCGTGCCGTGCCACCGGGTGCTGCGGTCGGACGGCACGCTCGGGGGCTTCGCGTGGGGGCTCGACGTCAAGCGATCGTTGCTCGAACGGGAGTCGGTCGGCACCACGGCGCTCGTCTGAGTTGTACAAAACGCTCTAGAATGTACAGGTGAGCGAAGTGTCGATCTCCGAAGCACGTGGCCGCCTGGCGTCGATCATCGACGACGCCCGGCACGAACCCGTCTACCTGACCCGGCGCAACAAGCGCGTCGCGGCGGTGGTGGACGCGGATGTCCTGGACCGCCTGCTCGAGGCGGCCGAGGACCTCGACGACCTGGTCGCGTACGACGCTGCCATCGCGGAGAACAAGCGCATCGGCGGCGAGAACGTGCAGTGGGACGATCTCAAGCGCGAACTCGGACTCGGATGACCTGGTCGGTCGAGGTCATCCCGTCCGCGCAACGTGTCATCCGCAAGCTCCCGCCCGACGGTCGTCGGCGGATCGAGGGACTCCTCGCGATCCTCGCCGACCACCCGCGGCCCCCGGCAGCTCGGAAGCTCGTGAACCGACCCGGTTGGCGGGTGCGATCAGGTGACTACCGTCTGATCTACGAGATCGACGACGGCCGACTCATCGTGATCGTCGTCGATGCCGGCCACCGCCGAGCGATCTACCGCGACCGCTGAGCGGAGCCGGACCCGGATCGGTCGTCTCCCCCTGGTTGCGGGTGGTGACGTGGGAGCGCTCCGATGCCATGCTTCGAGGACCGACCCGCCCGGTCCCTCCCGAGGACCCGACGCAGCGCCGTCGAACCACCCTCGGAAGGCCCCCAATGGACCAGCACGTCGACCGCACGGTCGTCTCCGCCGACGGCACGGTGATCGCCGTGTCCGACGCGGGGACCGGTCCGGCGCTCGTCGTGGTCGGTGGCGCCTTCGACCACCACGGCACCCCCACCGTCGAGCACCTGACCGGCGGCCTGCAGGACCGCTACCGGGTCATCACGTACGACCGGCGGGGCCGCGGTGCGAGCGGCGACACCACCCCGTGGACGATCGAGCGCGAGGTCGAGGACCTCGCGGCCGTCGTCGCGAGTGTGGACGGACCCGTCGCCGCGCTCGGCCTCTGCGTCGGCGCGGGGGTGGTCCTCCGGGGCCTCGCCGCCGGCGTCCCGCTCGGGGCCGCCGTGCTGTGGGAGCCGCCGTACCGGGCGACGGTCGACCCGCACGCCGACGACGTCGTCTTCGCCGACCTGCTCGACGAGCACGTCGCCGCCGGCCGTCGCGCCCAGGCCGTCCGGGCGTTCCTCGCGCACGTCCTGGGGGTGCCGATGGGGCAGATCTCGGCGCTGCGGCTGAAGGGTGCGCTCTGGCGGTCGCTCGTCGTCGACGCCCACGTGCTCAGCCGCGACGTGCGGGTGCTCAACGGCCTGGCGATCCCGGAGCGGGTGGCAGCAGCGGTCGGTGTCCCGGTGCTCGTCGCCGCGGGCAGCGACGGCCACGAGTGGATGCGGCAGGCGGCCCGAGCGGTCGTCGAGGCCGTGCCGGGCTCGGGCTACGTCGAGGTCCCCGGGCAGGGTCACGTGCCCGACCCGGCCGCGATCGGCGCCGTGCTCGACGGGTTCCTGGTCCGGGTCGTCTCACCGAGCAGCTGACTGCGAGAGGATGGCGTGGTGAACGCACCTCGTCTCGGACTCCTGCTCGACGTCGACGGGCCCATCGCCAGCCCCGTCTCCCGCACCATCGCGATCCCGAGCATCATCGAGGACCTCGTCGCCCTCGCCGCCGAGGGCATCCCCGTCGTCTTCAACACCGGTCGGAGCGACGCCTTCATCCGGAGCGAGGTGGTCGGTCCGCTGCTCGCCGGTGGTCTCGCCGAGGGTGGCCGCGTGCACGCCGTCTGCGAGAAGGGCGCCGTCTGGTGCTCGATCGGCCCGCAGTACGAGGGCGGCATGAGCGAGCTCACCGTCGCCGACGACCTGGCGCTCCCGCGCGACTACGCCGACGAGATGCGCGAGCTCGTCCGCACCGAGTACGCCGACCTGGTGTTCTTCGACGAGACGAAGCGCGCCATGGTGTCGATCGAGCAGCGGGTGGAGGTGCCGAACGCCACGTACCTGGCTCGGCAGCCCGAGTTCGACGCGAAGGCGATGGCGGCCCTCGAGCGTCGCGGCCTGGGCGTGCGCCGTCTCGACGACGTCCGACCCGACGCCGACGGTGCCGTGCAGTGGCGGATCGACCCGACGATCATCTCGACCGACGTCGAGTCCGACCGCAGCGGCAAGGACATGGGCGCCGAGCGGTCGCTCGAGCTCCTGGCGCAGGACGGCGAGCTGCCGACGGCCTGGCGCACGATGGGCGACTCGCGCAGCGACTACGCGATGGCGGACTGGCTGCACGCGAACGGCCACGAGGTCGCGCACGTCGACGTCCGTCCCTCGGACGGCGTGCCGGCGACGCCGTACCCGGTGCTCACCGCACCCGACGGGGTGATCCACGACGAGGCCGGAGCGCGGTTCCTGGCGGACTGGCGCCGATCCGCCTGAGCCGAGCCGGGCCTCCCGGTCGACCCGCTCTGCCCACGGAACCTGGTTCCGGACACTGCACCGCGCCGTTCCCTGGTTCCGCGTCCGGAACCTGGTTCCCATGCGCCCAGCGGCTCCGCTGTTTGCGTGTCGGGGTGGTACACCAGTACTGTCACGGGGTCCGCCGCCCAGTCGATGACGGGATCCACCCCATGGCAACGAAGCTCCGCATCAAGTCGATCGAGGCCTCACTGGCCGACTCCGAGGAGCAGGGCCGGTCCCTGAAACGCTCCCTGAAGACGTTCGACATCGCCGCGATGGGCATCGCGGTCGCCGTCGGCGCCGGCATCTTCTCGGTCGGCGCGAACGCCGCCGCGAACTTCGCCGGGCCCGGCGTCATCATCTCGTTCCTGCTCGCCGCCGTCACGTGTGGCCTGGCCATCATGTGCTACGCCGAGTTCGCCTCGACGATCCCCGTCGCCGGCTCCGCCTACACGTTCACCTACGCCACGATGGGCGAGCTGCTCGCCTGGATCGTCGGCTGGGACCTCATCCTCGAGACCCTCACCGCCAGCGCCGTCATCGCGAAGTACTGGGGCATCTACCTCAGCACCGCGTTCGACGTGTTCGGTGTGACCCTGCCGAGCACGATCCAGCTCGGCCCGATCCCGTTCACCTGGGGCCCGGTCCTGATCGTCGGTATCTTCACGGCGCTGCTCGCCTTCGGCACCCGCCTGTCGTCGCGGGTCTCGGCGGTCATCACGATCATCAAGGTCGCCATCGTGGTGTTCGTCATCGTCGCCGGCGCGTTCTTCGTCAAGGCCGCGAACTTCACCCCGTTCATCCCGCCGTCGGAGCCCGCCAAGGGCGCGGAGGGCAGCGTCTGGACCCAGTCGCTCGTGTCGTGGTTCACCGGTTCCGAGCCCGCGCAGTACGGCGTCTTCGGGCTGCTCGCCGCGGCGTCGCTCGTGTTCTTCGCGTTCATCGGCTTCGACGTCGTCGCGACCAGCGCGGAGGAGACCGAGAACCCGCAGAAGACGCTGCCCCGCGGCATCTTCATCGGCCTGGGCATCGTGACGCTGCTCTACGTCGGCGTCAGCATCGTCATCACCGGCATGGTCTCCTACCAGCGCCTGGCGCAGGAGGACGCACCGTCCCTGGCCTCGGCCTTCGACATCGTCGGGTTGCCGTGGGCTGCCGGCATCATCGCCATCGGCTCCCTGATCGGTCTGACGACCGTCGTCATGGTGCTGCTGCTCGGTCTGTCCCGCATCGTCTTCGCGATGAGCCGTGACGGTCTGCTGCCGCGCTGGTTCTCGAAGACGAACCCGAAGACGCAGACGCCGGTGCGCGTGCAGGTCGTCGCGGGCGTCGTCGTCGCGCTGCTCGCCGGGTTCACGGCGGTGGACAAGCTCGAGGGCATGATCAACATCGGCACGCTGTCGGCCTTCGTGCTGGTGTCGATCGGCATCATCGTGCTCCGCAAGTCGCGCCCGGACGCTCCGCGCTCGTTCCGCGTGCCGTGGTCGCCGGTGATCCCGATCCTGTCGGCGGTGCTGTGCTTCTGGCTGATGCTGAACCTCGAGGTCGAGACCTGGCTGCGGTTCGTCGTCTGGCTCGTCATCGGCTTCGCCATCTACTTCGGGTACAGCCGCCGCAACAGCCGGGTGGGCAAGGGGCAGCAGTAGCGGGCTCCGGCCTCCTACGCGCCGACGACCAGCAGGACGCCGAAGCCCAGCATCACGACGGCGACCAGGCCGTCGAACACCCGCCACGTCAGGGGCTTCGCGAACAGCGGCCGGAGCAGTCGCCCGCCGAACCCGAGCGCGCCGAACCACAGGCAGCTCGCCGCGACGGCGCCGACGGTCCACAGCCAGCGGTCGTCCGGGCCCTGCTGGTTCGCGACGGACCCGAGGAACACCAGCGTGTCCAGGTACACGTGCGGGTTCGCCCACGTGAAGACGAGCATGGTCACCACCGCCGTGCGCATGGTGACCGCCTGGCCGGGAGGCGCGGTGCGCGTCCGCCCCGCCACCACCGTCCCCGGGCGCTCGGGTCCACTGCCCGCGGCCGGCTCCGGCACGCCGTCGTCCGCCGCCTGGTCGGCGACGCGAGTCGAGATGGTCACGTCGTCCGCCGCCTCGTCGGCCACGCGCATGGCGTCGCTCGACGGCCACAGCGTCCGTCGCGCGGCGAGCACGCCGTAGGTCACGAGGAACGCGGCCCCGACGAACCGCACGACGACGAGCGCCACCGGGAACCGCTCGACCACGGCCCCGACGCCGAGCACCCCGGCGACGATGAGCACGGCGTCCGACACCGCGCACACGACGACCGCCGCCGTCACCACCCGCAGCCCCGAGCTGACCGCCAACCGGAGCAGGTAGGTGTTCTGCACACCGATCGCGACGATCAGGGCGAGTCCGGTGCCGAGGCCGGCGAGCAGGGGAAGGAGTGCGGTCACGTCCACGACGCTAGGTACTCCCTCGGCTGTAGACCAGCTCACGTTCCTTCAGCGCCGTAAGCTGCACTGCATGGTCCGGTTCCAGCGCGAGCACCTCGAGACCCTGTTGGCCGCCGTCGACCACGGCACCCTCGACGCGGCCGCCCGGGCCCTGGCGATCACCCCGTCGGCGGTCTCGCAGCGCATCAAGTCGATGGAGCAGCAGGTCGGCCGGGTTCTGCTGCAACGGACGACCCCGGTCACCCCGACTGCCGACGGAGCGGTCGTGCTCCGGCACGCACGTCAGGTGCGGTTGCTCGACGACGAGACCGCTCGCGCACTCGGCGAGACCGATGCCGACGGTGCGGGGTCTGCGGTGCCGTCGATCCCGCTCGCCGTCAACGCCGACTCGCTCGGCACGTGGTTCCTCGACGCGCTCGCACTCGTCCGTGCCGACACCGAGGTGGTCTTCGACCTGCACCGCGAGGACCAGGACCGCACCGCCGAGCTGCTGCGCGCCGGCACGGTGATGGGTGCCGTGACGGCCGAGGCGGACCCCGTGCAGGGCTCCTCGTCGGTGCCGCTCGGCATCGACCGGTACCGGGCGGTGGCGTCGCCGGCGTTCGTCAACCGCTACCTGGCCGACGCCGACACCGAGCGGCGGATGCTGAGCCGCCTCGACCTGGTGCCCCTGGTCGACTACGACCGTGACGACGACCTGCAGCAGGGCTACCTCCGCCGGGTGCTCGGCCACGCGCCCTCCGGTCCACGCCACTTCGTCCCGACCTCGGCCGACTTCGCACGGGCGGTCTCGCTCGGCTTCGGGTGGGGGATGCTGCCCGAGGCGCAGTGCCTCGATGCCCTGGCGCGGGGCGAGCTGCTCGAGCTCACCCCGACGCGCCGAGCCGACGTCGCCCTGTGGTGGCAGCGGTGGAACCTGGCGTCACCCTTGCTCGAGCGGGTCACGGACGCGGTGCGGTCGACCGCCGCCGAGCGCCTGCACCCCGTCACCCGGTGAGCAGGCACGTGCCGGTGCTCGTCGCTGCGCCCGCGGCTCAGGTCTGGCAGCGCGGGCACCAGTAGGTGTCCCGCAGGGTGAGTTCCGAGTCACCGAGGTCCCCTCGCCGGATCCGGGTGCCGCACCGCAGGCACGGCTTGCCCGCGCGTCCGTAGACCCAGAACCGACGCCCCGGGCGATCGATCCCCGTCGTCACCCGGTGGCTGCGGTCCCGGTTCGCCAGGATGAGCCGGCTCGCCAGGGAGATCGTCCGGCCGGCGTCGTGCACCTCGGCCACCGGGCGGGTCGGCAGGACCCCGCGCAGGAAGCAGAGCTCGTTGCGGTAGACGTTGCCGAGGCCGGCGAGCACCCGCTGGTCGAGGAGCGCCAGTCCGACCGGGCGTGCAGGATCCCGCGTCAGGTTCTCGAGCGCCAGGTCGGCGTCCCAGTCGGGCCCGAGCAGGTCCGGGCCGAGGTGCCCGACGACCTCGGACTCCTGGTCGCGGGGGACCACCTCGAGCACCCCGAGCGTGAACCCGACGGTCGAGACGTCCTCGGTGTCGAGGATCGCGCGTGCCTGGTGCGCCGGGCGTCGCCAGCGCTCGCCGGGGGCGTAGACGTCCCACCGCCCCTCCATCTTCAGATGCGAGTGCACGGTCAGGTCCCCGATCCGGTGCAGCAGGTGCTTGCCACGGGGCACGACCTCGTCGACGGTGCGGCCGACCAGGTCGACGGTCGCGAACGCGGGCACCCGGAAGTCGCTCCGGGTCAGGACCTTGCCCGCGAGCGCCGTGTGCAGCCGGTGGGCTGCCCGGTAGACGGTGTCGCCCTCAGGCACGGAGCCGGAGTCCCTGCGGGGTGGCGGTGAACCCGGCGTCGCCCAGCGCGGTGCCGAGCGGGGTGCCGAGCACGAACTCGCCGTCGACGCGCTCGACCGCGAGCTTCCGCAGTCCGGTGCGCACGATGCCCGCGATCGACGCCGCTGCGACGGCCAGGTCGGCGGGGTCGTCGGTGAAGGTCAACACCGACTTGCCGCCGCGCTCGACGTACACCGCGAGCCGGCCGTCGACGGTGGTGACGAGTGCTCCGGCCTTGCGCCCGGGCCGGTGGCCGCGTGCGCCGGTGGTGGCCGGTGCCGGGGCCTTCTGCGCAGCCGCAGCGACAGCAGCGACGTCGGCGCCCGTGACGTCCGTGTCGGCCGCCGCGCGGTCGTCGGACGGCCAGGGCAGCGATGCGCCGTACGGGTTCGCGGGGTCGGTCGCGGCCAGGGTCAGTGCCTCGCGCTTCCGGTCCGGGTCGACGCGTTCGTCGTCGTCGAGGTCACGGGCGTAGGTCCGCAGCCGGTCGATGGTCGGACCCGTGGCGAACTGTGCGGCCCCGAGCCCCTCGATGAAGTAGCCGCGGCGCGCCCGCCCGGACTCCTCGAACCGCGAGAGCACTCGGTACACACCGGCGAACCCACCTCGGACCCCCTCGACCTGGACGGCCCCGCGGGTGACGACCCCGTAGCGCTCGAGCAGCTGCTCGGCGGTCGCGGCGGCCCGTACGGTCGAGTCGGACTCGGCCAGGGGGAGCAGGGACCAGCGGCCACCGACGGACGGCGGGCCGGACTGCGTCGGCATCGTCGGACGGCGGCGCCCGCGGTACGCACGAGCCCGCGGGGCGCTGCTGCTCTTCGCCTTGCCGCCGAGCATCGAGCGCAGCGGAGCGAACGTGTCGTTCGTGATCTGTCCGGCCCAGACGAGGTCCCACAGCGCCGTCGTCAGGGCCGGGTCGTCGGTGCTGCCGACGGCCTGCCCGAGCTGGCGGAAGAAGTACGCGCCGCCGCCGGCCAGGGCACCGAGCACGTCGCGCTGCAGCTCGGTGGTCTCGTCGCCGGAGGGCTCGGCGAGCGTCGTCGACGCCGTCTCGGCGAGGTGCAGGCGCACCCACCCGTCGTTGCCGGGCAGGGTCCCGCCGCCGGACCACAGGACCTCGCCGGTGGCGGTGAGCTCGTCGAGCATGTTCGTGGAGTAGTCGGTCACCCGCGCGGGCAGCACCAGGGTCTCCCAGGCGCTGGCGGGCAGGGCGACGCCGGCGAGCTGGTCGATCACCTGCAGGACCCCGTCGACCCCGCGCAGGCCGCCGCGGGTGCCGGGGGTCTGCACGTGCTGCCAGGCGGGCAGGAAGCGCGCGAGCGTGTCCGGCGACACCGGCTCGACCTCGTGGCGGAGCGCGGCGAGGGACTTCGTGCGGATCCGGCGCAGGACCTCGGCGTCGCACCACTCGGCGCCCTGCCGATCCGGGCGGAACTCGCCCTCGACCACACGTCGGTCGGCGACCAGACGGCGCAGGGTGTCCTGCACGACGGCGACCCCGAGGCCGAGGCGACCCGCGGCCTCCTGCGCCGAGAACGGCCCGTGCGACCGGGCGTACCGGCCGACCAGGTCACCGAGCGGGTCGGCGACGGGTTCGACGAACGCGGTCGGCACGCCGATCGGCAGCGGGACCCCGAGGGCGTCGCGCAGGCGCGAGGCGTCCTCGATGACGGCCCAGCGGGTGGACCCGGCGTGCGAGAACGACAGGACACGGCGGTCGCGTTCGAGCGCGGTGAGCACGGTCTGCACCTCGGTCGCAGCGGCGGAGCGGTCGTCCGACGCCGCCAGCCAGCTCCGGTCGACAGCTTCGTCGAGGTCGAGCGCGCCGACGAGCCGCAGCACGTCGACCAGCCCCTCGGCGTCGCGCGCCCGGCGGTCCGGCGACAGCCGCTGCAGGTCCTGTTCGACCGAGGCGATGACCGCCGGGTCGAGCAGCTCCCGCAGTTCCGCGCGGCCGAGCAGTTCGCCGAGCAGGGTCGAGTCGAGCGACAGTGCCGCTGCCCGACGCTCGGCGAGCGGGGAGTCGCCCTCGTACATGAACGCGGCGACGTACCCGAACAGGATCGAACGGGCGAACGGGGACGGCGTCTCGGTCTCGGTCTCGACCAGGCGGATGCGGCGGCCGGCGATCTCGTCGGCGATGCCGAGCAGGGCGGGCACGTCGTAGACGTCCTGCAGCACTTCGCGCACGGTCTCAAGCACGATCGGGAACGACGGGTACTTCCGGGCCACCTCGAGCAGCTGCGAGGCCCGCTGCCGCTGCTGCCACAGGGGCGATCGCTGCCCGGGGTTCCGACGGGGCAGCAGCAGGGCGCGCGCCGCACACTCGCGGAACCGCGCGGCGAACAGCGCCGAGCCACCGACCTCGTCCGTGACGAGTGCCTCGAGGTCGTCGCGCTCGAACACGAACAGGTCGGCGCCCGGCGGTTCGGCGTCGGTCTCGGGGATGCGCACCACGATGCCGTCGTCGGCGGCCATCGCGTCGCCGTCGATGCCGTGGCGTTCACGCAGCCGTGCCGCGACCGCCAGGGCCCACGGCGCGTGCACCTGCATGCCGTACGGCGAGTGCAGGATGAGCCGCCAGTCGCCGAGTTCGTCGCGGAAGCGCTCGACCACGAGCGTGGTGTCGTTGGGCACGTGCCCGGTGGCCGCGCGCTGGTCGCGCAGGAAGGTCAGCAGGTTCGTGACGGCACGCTCGTCGAGGCCGCCGGCGGCGACCCGGGCGCGGGCGTCGTCGTCCGAGGAGCCCTCGACCTCGCGCACGAACGCCCCCGTCGCGCGACCGAGTTCGGCGGGGCGGCCGATGCCGTCGCCCTTCCAGAACGGCACCCGACCGGGCTGTCCGAAGGCTGGGCTCACGATGACCCGGTCGTGGGTGATCTCCTCGATCCGCCAGCTCGTGGCTCCGAGGGCGAAGACGTCGCCGACGCGGGACTCGTAGACCATCTCCTCGTCGAGCTCGCCGACCCGGGAGGCCTTCTCGCCGACCATGAACACGCCGAACATGCCGCGGTCCGGGATCGTGCCGCCGCTCGTCACCGCGAGCCGCTGGGCGCCGGGTCGTCCGGTCAGGGTGCCGTGCACGCGGTCCCACACCAGCCGCGGGCGGAGTTCGGCGAACTCGTCGCTCGGGTACCGCCCGGTCACCAGGTCGAGCGTGGCGTCGAACGCCGAGCGGGGCAGGCCGCTGAACGGGGCGCTCCGCCGGACCAGGTCGAACCAGTGCTCGACGTCGACGGTGTCGATCGCCCCGGCAGCGACGGTGTGCTGCGCCAGGACGTCGAGGGGGTTCGCCGGCACCGAGATCGACTCGATCTGCCCCGAGACCATCCGTTCGACCGTGACCGCACTGTTGACGAGGTCGGCGCGGTGCTTCGGGAACAGCACTCCGCGGGAGATCTCGCCCACCTGGTGCCCGGCACGCCCGACGCGCTGCAGACCGCTCGCGACCGAGGGCGGCGCCTCGACCTGGACGACGAGGTCGACCTCGCCCATGTCGATGCCGAGCTCGAGCGAACTCGTCGCGACGACGCACCGCAGCCGACCGGACTTCAGGTCGTCCTCGATGATGGCGCGCTGGTCCTTTGACACCGAGCCGTGGTGGGCGCGGGCGAGCACGGGCACTGCAGTGTCGGAGCCGCCGCCACCGGTCTGCCCGGACGCGCCGATCATCTGCGCCGGCGGCCGCTTCGTGCCCTGGGGTGCGACCGCATGTGCCGAGGTCCGGGCGGGCGACTGCGCGCGACCCCGCGCCACCGGCAGCCCGTCGTCGGCCGGCGAGACACCCGCCGGCACCAGCGCATCGCCCACCGCGGCCGGAGCCGCCGCAGCGATGACGCGCTCTTCGTGGATCTCGTTCAGCCGCGCGGTGAGTCGCTCGGCCAGTCGCCGCGAGTTCGCGAACACGATCGTCGACCGGTGCTCCTCGATGAGGTCGACCACACGCTCTTCGACGTGCGGCCAGATCGAGCCGTTCGCGGGCGCGTCGGACGCGTCCGCACCGACCGGCGGAGCACCGAGCTCGGCCATGTCGTCGACCGGCACGACGACCCGCAGGTCGAAGGTCTTCTGCGCCGGCGGGGCGATGATCGTCACCGGTGCACGCCCGCCGAGGAACCGAGCGACCTCTTCCGGCGGCCGGACCGTGGCGGACAGCCCGATGCGCTGCACCGGCTTGTCGAGCAGGTCGTCGAGCCGCTCGAGCGAGACGGCCAGGTGCGCTCCGCGCTTGGTCGAGGCGACCGCGTGCACCTCGTCCACGATGACGGTGTCGACGTTGACCAGGGTCTCGCGCGCCTGCGAGGTGAGCATGAGGTACAGCGACTCGGGCGTCGTGATGAGGATGTCCGGCGGCTGGCGGAGCAGCTTCTGCCGGTCCGACGACGGGGTGTCGCCACTTCGCACCCCGACGGTGACCTCTGGTGGTTCGGTACCGAGCCGCCTGGCCGTCTGCGTGATGCCGACGAGCGGGCTGCGCAGGTTCCGCTCGACGTCGACGCCGAGGGCCTTGAGCGGCGAGACGTACAGGACCCGTGTGCGCTGCTTGGCCGGCGGCCGGTCGGTCGCGCTGATGAGCCGGTCGATGGACCACAGGAACGAGGCCAGGGTCTTGCCGGAACCGGTCGGCGCGATGACGAGTGCGTGCTGCCCCGTCGAGATGGCGTCCCAGGCGCCCGCCTGCGCCGGTGTCGGGGCGTCGAACGCACCTCGGAACCACTCCGCGGTCGCGGGGGAGAAGCGCTCGAAGACGTCCGTCATGGTCCGCCCATCCTGCCCGTCACCACCGACAGCAGCCCGAGCGGGGAGTACCCCTTGACAAGACGATAGTTAGCGATCTATCGTAAACACATCGCGATACGACGAAGACGAAACCAGTCAGACCGATCGCGAGCCGACTCAGCAACAAGGAAGGACGCACCATGCGCCCCATGCACAACGACAACGACAGCAACCACCACCCGCGCGGCCCCCGTTTCGGCGGCGCGCGGCAGCACCACGGCGCCGGCTTCCCCGGCCGCGACCGCGGTGACCACGAGCACGGCGGCCGAGGCGGCCGTGGCTTCGGCCCGGGCTTCGGGCCGGGCATGGGCTTCGGCCCCGGCTTCGGTGGCTTCGGCGGACCCGGCTTCGGTCGCGAACGCCGCCGCCGCGGTGACGTCCGCCTCGCGATCCTCGGCCTGCTGGCCGAGGGGCCGCAGAACGGCTACGCCGTGATCAAGACCATCGCCGAACGCACCGGCGGCGCCTGGAAGCCGAGCCCCGGCTCGGTCTACCCGACGCTCCAGCAGCTCGTCGACGAAGACCTCGTGGTCTCGTCGGGCGACGGCCGCAAGACGCTCTTCGAGCTCACCGATGCCGGCAAGGCCGAGGCCGAGGCGAAGGCCGACGAGATCGCAGCGGCACTCGACGCGGCCCCCGGGATCCCGGACGCGCAGCGCGAGTTCTTCGAAGCGCTCCGGAAGACCATGGGCGTCCTGCAGATGTACCGGACGACCGCGACGGAGGACCAGGCCAAGGCCGCCACCGCCAAGGTCGACCAGCTCCGCAAGGACCTGCTGCAGATCCTCGCCGACTGACGGTCAGGAGGCACGGTGCCAGCTGGCACCGTGCCTCCCGTCCGTCGTCGCCGGGGCTAACCCCCGCGCATCGTGAGCAGAAAAGGTCGAGTCCGCACGTCGGACCCGACCATTTCTGCTCACCAAGCGCGCCCCGCGCCTACGCCCCCATGAACGCCGCGACGTCCGACAGCTCCGCTGCCGACACCGCGTGCGGCAGACCCTCGTACGTCCGGTCCGTCACGGTGGTGTTCGCCGCCGCCCACGCCTGCGTCCGCGCGGTGGCCTCCGCCGGGATCACCGGGTCGAGGTCGCCGTGCCCGAGGAACACCCGCGGCCGGACGGCGGCGACGGCCTCGTCGCGCGAGTCCGTCACCCCCGGCACGACGAACCCGGACAGCGACACCGCGAACGCGAACGCCGCGGGCCGTGCGCGCAGCAGCTGCAGCGCCATCGACCCGCCCTGCGAGAACCCGAGGAGTCCGATCCGCGGGTGGTCGGCGGCGACGGAGTCGACCCACGCGAGCACCTCGGCGACGGCGGCGTCGACGGGCTCGAGCGCGGGGGAGCCCGGCGTCCCGAGCGGGTACCAGCTGAACCCCTGGCCCCACGGCATCGGCGCCCGCAGCGATGCCATCGTCCAGGCCGCCGGCAGCGCGGGGGCGAGTCCGAGCAGGTCGCGTTCGTTCGACCCCACCCCGTGCATGGTCACGAGCAGCGGTGTCCCTGCGCGTTCCTCCGCGGGACGGGTCCACTGCACCAGGTCTGCATCGATCATGTGGACAACGCTAACCATCCCCAAGTCCCGCGCCTTCCGCCGAACTCGACGCCGTCCCTGGTAGACACGGTGCATGGCCTCGTTGCAAACCCCCGACCCCGACTCCGGCTGGCTGTCCGACGAGGAACTCGCCAACGCGCGTCGTCGACTCCCCATCTGCTACGTCGAGGCGATCCCCGTCCGCACCGACGGGCTCGGCGTCGTGACCGAGGTCGGAGTGCTGCTGCGTGTGGCCCCGAGCGGCTCGATCGTCCGCACCCTGGTGTCCGGTCGCGTGATGTTCGGCGAGTCCATCCGCACGGCGCTCTTCCGCCACCTCGAGAAGGACCTCGGCCCGATGGCGTTCCCGCAGCTGCCGTCGAGTCCGACGCCGTTCACCGTGGCCGAGTACTTCCCGCTGCCCGGCGCCTCGGTCTACACCGACGAGCGACAGCACGCGATCTCGCTGGCCTACGTCGTCCCGGTCACCGGCACGTGCGAACCCCGGCAGG
Organism: Curtobacterium sp. NPDC089991; assembly: GCF_044748425.1. NCBI lineage: Bacteria > Bacillati > Actinomycetota > Actinomycetes > Micrococcales > Microbacteriaceae > Curtobacterium > Curtobacterium sp. NPDC089991. The sequence continues at coordinate 252,220 of NZ_JBIVGB010000005.1, read as the reverse complement.
ACGCCCTCGAGCTCACGTGGATGACCCCGATGGAAGCCGCGTCCGACGGCGTCGCCGACGACATGGAGGGTGGCCGCGGCGCCCTGCTGCGCGCGGGCCTCGCGTCGGTCGGCGCGCTCATGTAGCGACCGACTCGGTTCCCGAGCACGAGGGAGCCCCGCACACGACGGAGCACCCGCGCACGACGAAGCCCCCGGATCCGATCGGATCCGGGGGCTTCGCAGCGCGGTAGTGAACCGGCTTGTTACTTCGCGTCGCGGTCGCTCTTGAGGCTGTCGGCGACGCCGGAAGCGGCGTCCTTGACGTTCGTACCCGCCTGCTTGGTGTCGGCCTTGACCTGATCGGTCTTGCCCTCAGCCTTGAGGTGGTCGTTGTCCATCGCGTTCCCGACGGCCTCCTTGACCTTGCCTGCCGCCTTCTCAGCGGCGTTCTTGATGTCTTCGATCCCAGCCATAGGCACTCCTTCCAACAGCGGACGTTTCCCCGTCAGCCGCTTGCGCGGCATCCGGTGAAGGAGAAACTACGCCTTTGGGGGCGTCCGCCTCGCAGGCGCCCCCAAGGTTGTCCCCCGCTGGTCAGCGCGGGCCGGGTCGACAGATCAGTGGCGGTCGGCAGCGCCGGCCGGACGGGAGGCACGGCGCGACGAGCCACGACGGCCCCCGCCCGACTCCTGGCCGGCTCCACGGCCCGCGGCGTAGCCACCGTCCGAGGACCAGACGGCAGAGGACCCACCGCGCACGGTGTCGCTGCCGGCGCGGCGGCTGCCGCCGGTGCGGCGACCACCCGTCGAGCCCGCACCCGCGGCGGAGGAGCGCCCGGTGCCCTCGGAACGTGCGCCGCGAGCCGGACGGCCCTGACGGCCCCCGGCCGAACCGGCGGACTCGGAAGCCGAGCCGGAGCGCGCGGGCTGACCCGAGCCTCCCGGACGGCCGCCGCGACCACGACGACCACGGTCACCGGCGGAGTCGGCGGAGCGCTGCTTCGGCTGACGCTGCTGCTGCGCGGGCTGGTCCTCGGCGACGTGGCGGATCGGGGCGATCTCACCGACGAGCGTGGTGACCGCCGGGGAGGTCGCGGTGACCTGCTGCGGGGTGACCTTGATCGCGGCGGCACGCATCATCTGCGCGACGTCGCGACGCTCGGCGGGCATCGTCACCGTGACGACGTCACCGGACGAACCGGCACGGGCGGTACGGCCCGAGCGGTGCAGGTACGCCTTGTGCTCGGTGGGCGGGTCGACGTGCACGACGAGCTCGACGTTGTCGACGTGCACACCACGGGCGGCGACGTCGGTGGCGACGAGGACGAGGGCCTCGCCGGACGAGAACTTCGCCAGGTTCCGCTCACGGGCGCCCTGCGACAGGTTGCCCTGCAGGTCGACGGCCGGGATCCCCTGGCTGCTGAGCTGCTTGGCGAGGCGCTTGGCGTGGTGCTTGGTGCGCATGAAGAGGATGCGGCGACCGTTGCCCGAGGCGAGGGTGCTCACGAGGTGCTTCTTCGCGTCGGCGTCGGCGACCTCGAACAGGTGGTGGGTCATCGCCTCGACGGGGCTGTTCGCCTCGTCGACGGAGTGCATCACCGGGTTGTGCAGGAACTTCTTGACGAGCTTGTCCACGCCGTTGTCGAGCGTGGCGGAGAACAGCAGACGCTGCCCCTGCTCGGGCGTCGCCTGCATGATCTTGGTCACGCCGGGCAGGAAGCCCATGTCGGCCATGTGGTCGGCCTCGTCGAGGACGGTCACCTCGATGTCACCGAGGTTGACGTGGCCCTGCTGCATGAGGTCGGCGAGACGACCCGGGCAGGCCACGACGACGTCCACGCCGCCGCGCAGGGCGTCGACCTGACGGCCCTGTCCGACGCCACCGAAGATGGTCGTGGTGTTCAGGCCCATGGCCTTCGCGAGCGGAGCGAGGGCGACGTCGATCTGGGTCGCGAGCTCACGGGTCGGGGCGAGCACCAGGGCACGGGGGCGGCCGGCACGGCGCTTGCGGCCACTGGCGGCGAGACGGGCGACGAGCGGGATCGCGAACGCGATCGTCTTGCCGGAGCCGGTGCGGCCACGGCCGAGGACGTCCTTGCCCTGCAGGGAGTCGGGGAGCGTGTCCTCCTGGATCGGGAACGCGGTCTCCTTGCCCTGGTCGGCGAGGACGGCGACCATCGGCGCGGGGACGCCCAGGTCGGAGAAACGGAGGTCATTGGTGGTCATGGTGACCTTTCGAGCCGGATGAGACCGGCTGTGGGCGCGCTCTGAGGCAGCGCGCGGGCGGGATGCGCGCCAACAGAGGTGGCTGGCGCAGTCGCCGCAGCAGAGAAGCCTGGGCACCTTCGGGAGGTGCTCGATCATCGACCAGAGGATCAGTGGAACGTGGTCGGGAGTTCGGGGCGTCCGTACGACGCACGAGACGATCGGCGTCTCGAGTACCACCAGCATAGCGTGTCGACCCCGCAGAACCCAGGACCGGTCCGTTCGCCGTGCGCATGCGAGGATTCCCGGGTGCGCACGCGAACCGTCCTGATCACCACCGCGATGGCCCTGGTGGCCGTCCTCGGCACGGCCGGCTGCGCCGAAGCTGCTCCGACCAGCGCTGCGGCGAGCTACCGCAACCTGCCGACCTCGGGGCGCCCGGACTACCAGCTCGGCGGCTCCTACACGCCGCCGTCCGGCGTGACGATCGTCGAGCGGGACAGCACTGCGAAGCCTGCGACGGGCAAGTACGACATCTGCTACGTCAACGGGTTCCAGACGCAGCCCGAGTCCGCCCGCACGTGGACGGGGTCGTACCCGTCGGCGATCCTGCGCGACCGGGCCGGCAAGCCGGTGTCCGACCCGGGTTGGCCGGACGAGATGCTCCTCGACACCCGGACGGCAGCGAAGCGCGCGCTCATCACGAAGGTGCTCGCGAAGTCCATCGCCCGCTGCGGCGACCGCGGGTTCGACGCGGTCGAGTTCGACAACCTCGACTCGTGGACCCGGAGCGGGAAGCGGCTCACGCGCGCCGGCAACCTCGCGCTGGCGAAGTCACTCGTCGACACCGGGCACCGCCACGGCCTGGCCGTCGGGCAGAAGAACACGCCGCAGCTCGGGGCCTCCGGCCGGAAGCAGACCGGGTTCGACTTCGTCGTCGCCGAGGAGTGCGTGCAATACCGGGAGTGCTCGGCGTACACGAAGGCCTACGGCAAGCGGGTCATCGACATCGAGTACGCGGACACCCTCGAGCGCTCGTGGGGCTCGGTCTGCACGCTGAAGAGCCGCCCGGCGATGACGATCCTGCGCGACCGCGACCTGGTCACGCCGACCGACGACGCCTACGTCTTCGAGCACTGCTGAGCGCGGGTTCCTTCCCAGAACGCCCGCGATGGAAAGTCGAATCGGGCGTACCGGGCCGGAACTTCCGACCAGGTACGCCCGAAAGCACCAGGTACGCCCCAGAGCCCCGGTGCCTACGCGGGCCAGGCGTCCTTGAGCGCGGTGGCCGCCTGGTCGGCCGACAGTCCCGCCGCGCGGGCAGCGGCTGCGAGCGCACGTGCCGCATCAGCCACGGCGTCCGGCACCTCGGCCGGCCGCACCACCCGGGTGCCGGCACCACGCGCGGTGTGCACGAGCCCGGCCTCCTCGAGCAGCTGGTAGGCCTTCGCGACCGTGCCGGCCGCCAGCCCGAGCTCGTCGGCCAACCCCCGCACGCTCGGCAGCCGTTCGCCGTCGACGAGGTACCCCGCGCCGATCTGTGCCGCGATCTGCGAGCGGACCTGCTCGAAGGGCGGCACGCGTCCGCCGGCGTCGAGTGCGACCAGTCCTGCCATGCGTTCCACCCTAGAAGTCGTACTGCTCGCCGACCGGGATCGGCACCGGCACGGTGTTGCCGGGAGGCGCGAGCGGGCACGCCCACGCCGGGTCGTACGCGCACGACGGGTTGTACGCGAAGTTGAAGTCCAGCACGAGCGAGTCGGCGTCGTCGCCGCCCAGGTCCGAGCCCTTGATCGTGTCGAGCAGGTAGCGTCCGCCGCCGTACGTGCCACGGGCCTTGCCGGCGCTGGAGTCCTTCACGGGGACGAACAGCCCACCCGCGTAGCCGCCGTGCGACCAGACGTCGAGCGTGCCGACGCCCGGGACCGTCACGACGCCGAGGCGGTCGAAGTGCACGGTGCCGTCGGTGCCGGTCTCGTAGTCGAACTCGGCGGGCTCGGCGGGTTCGATGCGCACCTGGAATCGCCAGGCGGGGTCGTAGTCCGGCACGGGCAGCGACTCGAAGTCGCGGGCGTCCTCGTCCAGGAGCGGCGACGCGGGGTGCTCCGCGAACATCGCGTCGCGGGTCTCCCGCCACAGCGCGTGCGCCGTCTGGGGATCCGGCGTCGCACGGACACGGCGGTACAGGTCGAACGTCATGCGCCGCCAGTCCACGGTCGCCAGCGTGCTGCGCACACGGTCGTCGGTCGTCGGCTCCTGGGGGCGCGTCTGGCTCACGTGGTCGAGGCTACGCCCGCTCCGCGGTGGACGGGAGGCCCGACTCGCCTCGGTCAGGCAGCATCCGTCCGCCAGGTGGGCGCGAGCGCACGCATCCGGTACGCCCGCCACTGCCAGATGACCCACATCCCCGGCCACAGCAGTGCGCCGAGGGGCCACGGCCGCATCCGGTAGGTCAGGCGGTCGATGAGCAGCGTCCGGTCGCCGGGAGCCGGCACGACCGCCATCCGGTGGCGCATCGTCATGCGGCCGAACAGCCCGCTCGTGCCGCCGCCGTTGTCACGCTGCACGGGGACGCCGTCGATCTCGTACAGGTCGAGGTCGACGTGCGTGTCGCCGCTCGGCACGAGGCCGAACGCACTCGCGGTGATCGGGTGCGGGTGCCCCGGTTCCCACCGCTCCGGGAACCCCTCGGGGCTGCGCGAGCGGTACACCAGGAACGGCTTCGTCACCGCGACCATCACGGACGGGGACAGCAGGGCATCGCGCACGGCGTCGACCGGCGCATCGAGGACGATCCGGATACCGACGTGCATGCCCAGGACCCTACGCGCGGCGGCCGTGACCAGTACCCGGTGAATGTGAAATACGAGTATGTCAATCTGGGAGGCATGCGTTCCGTTCACTCTCGTCTGCCCCTGCTCCTCGCTCCTGCCGCCCTCCTCGTCCTCGCCGGGTGCGCCACCGACTCGGCGTCGGTCGTCCCCGCACACGACGAGGGCGCGGTGTGGTCCTACGACGGCGCGAGCGGGCCGGCGCACTGGGGGGAACTGGCGGACGACGACGCGCTGTGCGGAACGGGTGTCCGGCAGTCCCCGATCGACCTGCCCGAGGCGGACGACGGCCCGGAGCTCGACCTCGTCGGATCGGGCCCGGTGCGGGGAGCGACGGCGGACAACGGGCACACCGTGCAGTTCACCGCCGACGACGGCGCCTCGACCACCATCGACGGAGACGCGCTGGACCTGGTGCAGATGCACTTCCACGCCGGCTCCGAGCACACCGTCGACGGCGACCGCTTCGCCGCCGAGTTCCACTTCGTGCACGCGGACGACCGCGGAGCCCTGACGGTCGTCGGGGTCCTCGCCGAGCGGGGCGCGCACAACCCCGCGTACGACAGCTACGTCGCCGGCGCCACGGCCGGAACCGGTCGGGAGAGCACCGTCGACGTCGAGGCGATGCTGCCGGACGATCGCTCCTTCGTGACCTACGACGGTTCGCTCACCACGCCGCCCTGCACCGAGGGAGTGCGGTGGATCGTGTTCGAGGACCCGATCGAACTCGGCGCCGACCAGCTCGCCGCCCTCGAGGCCGTACACGACCACAACGCCCGGCCGGTCCAGCCGCTCGGGGACCGGATCGTGCGCGACCGGCTCTGACGGTCAGGCGTGTCGGGCGGACCGGCGGCGGGACCCCTCGGCGCGGTCGTGCCGCCGGAGCCGCTCGGCCAGGGACAGCCGGACCGCCGGCCACTCCGAGGCGATGATCGAGAACACCACGGTGTCGCGGAGTGTGCCGTCGCGGCCGATCGAGTGGTTCCGCAGCACACCGTCCTGCTTGGCGCCCAGACCGGCGATCGCGGCGCGGGACTGGTGGTTGTGCCAGTGCGTGCGGAACTCCACCGCGATGCACTGCCAGGCCTCGAACGCGTGGGACAGCATCAGCAGCTTCGCCTCGGTGTTGATGCCCGATCGCTGCGCCGACTTCGCCAGGAACGTGCTGCCGATCTCGACGTGCCGGTTGCCCGCGTCGATGTTCATGAAGGTCGTCGAGCCCACCACGCGGCCGGTCGGACGGTCACGCACCGCGAAGGGCACCATGCGGCCGGCCTCGTGCTCGGCGAGGCGCCGGTCGATCTCGTCCTCGACCTGGGCCGGCGCGGGGACCGAGGTGTACCAGGTGCGCCACAGATCGCCGTCCGTCACCGCTGCCCGCAGGTCTTCCGCGTGCTCCTGCGCGAGGGGCTCGAGCGTCACACGGTCGCCGGTCAGGGTGGGCGCGGGGGCGATCTCCATGGAAGTGCATCCTACGGTCGTCGACCATGGTGGAGCCTGTCGGGACGGCCACCCTGTGGAGAGGGACAGCATCGCCCGGACGGCTATCGTGACGGACGTGGCAGAACGCACCCAGGGGCAGTACCAGGTCCGGTTCGCGTGGGGCACCGGTGGTGCGGCACGCATCGCCCAAGACGCACACCTCGTCGTCTGGGTGGACGTCCTGCCGAGCTCGCCGGACGCGGCGGCGCAGCGCCGCGCGTTGCGGAACGCGACCGCCCAGCTGCCGGACGGTCCGGAGGTCGTGCTCGGCCACCTCGGCAACGCGAGTGCGATCGCGGAACGGGTGACGGGCCTCCAGGCCGATCGTGGCGACCGGTGCGTCGTCGCGGTCGTCGCCGCCGGGCTGCACCATCCCGGAGCGCTGGACGACGCGGCCGAGGCCGCGGGCGAGACCGTCGACGTGCCCGACGCACCCGACTTCGCCGTCGAGGACCTGCTCGCCGCCGGCGCCGTCGTCGACGCGCTCGCCGCGGTCGGGATCGACCACACCTCACCGGAGGCCGCCGCGGCCTGCGCGGCGTACACCGGGCTCCGGCGCGCGGTGAAGCACCTGGTCACGGCCTCCGAGAGCGCGGCCGTCCTCGGTCGCGAGTCGGTGCACGCGGCGCTCGCCGTCGGACCGGAACTGGTCGTCCTGCGGGAATCGCGGGGCCGGGCGTAGCGTTCGGGCGGACAGGGACCGGAGCGCCGTCCAGGCCGTCCGGCACCAGCGAGCGAAGGAGCAACGCATGAAGGCAGTCGTCGGCGACACGGTGATCGCGGAGGCCCCGGAAGAGGACCTCATCAAGATCGAGGGCAACTGGTACTTCCCGCCGTCGAGCGTGAAGTCCGAGCTGTTCACCGAGAGCCCCACCCAGTACCACTGCCCGTGGAAGGGCGACACCCAGTACTTCACGGTGAACGTGGACGGACAGGCGCTGCAGGACCGCGCGTGGTCCTACCCGACGCCGATCCCGTCGTCGTTCGACCGCGTCGGCAAGGACTACTCGGGCTACGTCGCGTTCTGGAAGGACGTCACGGTCGTCGAGTGACGACGGACGTCGTGCCGCGCACCGCGTCGCCGCGCACCGCGTCGCCGCTCACTGCGTCACCGTGAGCACGATCAGCGCGACGTTGAGCGCCACGATGACCGCCGCGATCACCCACGCCACCACGCGGGTGGTCGCGGCGTTCACGTCCGTGCCCATGATGCTGCGGCGCGACGTGTAGACGACCAACGGGACGATCGCGAAGGCGATCCCGAAGCTCAGCACCACCTGGCTCACCACCAGCAGCATCGTCGCGTCGGCACCGATCGCGAGCAGCACGATCGCCGGCACCAGGGTGATCACGCGCCGTGCCACGAGCGGGATCCGGACGTGCAGCAGCCCCTTCATGATCTCGGCGCCGGCCATGCAGCCGACCGAGGTCGAGGCCAGCCCCGACGCCAGCAACCCCACCGCGAACAGCACCCCGACGACGGGCCCGACGTGGTCGGCGATCGCCCGCTGGGCACCGGGGATCGAGTCGGTGTCGGCGACGCCGGGCAGGGTCGCCGCGGCCAGGACGAGCATGCAGATGTTCACGCCGCCGGCGACCACCAGCGCGAGACCGACGTCCCACCGGGTCGCGACGAGCACGCGGCGGCGCTCGGGGCCGGCGGGGACGTCGCCGTGCCGGTCGCGGGCCAGCGCGGAGTGCAGGTAGACCGCGTGCGGCATGACCGTCGCGCCGAGCATCGACGCCGCGAGCATCACCGACTCGGAGCCCTCGAACCGCGGCACCAGGCCGCTGACGAGCTCGGCGGGGGAGACCTGCGCGAAGAGCAGCCCGGCGCAGAAGCCGACGGTCAGGATCGCGAGCATCGCCGTGACGACGGCTTCGAAGGTGCGGGTCCCGCGGCGGCTGTGCAGGGTCAGCAGGAGCATCGAGACCACGCCCGTGATGAGCCCACCGGCGACGAGCGGCAGGCCGAAGAGCAGGTGCAGGGCGAGTGCGCCGCCGATCACCTCGGCGATGTCGGTCGCGGCCGCGACGATCTCGGCCTGCCCCCAGAACAGCAGCCTCGGGGTGCGACGCATCCGCAGGCCGAGGTGCTCCGGCAGGGACTTGCCCGTGACGACGCCGAGCTTGGCGGACAGGTACTGCACGACGACCGCGCTCGCGTTCGCGGCGACCAAGACCCAGAGGAGCAGGTAGCCGTACTTCGCGCCGGCGGTGAGGTTGGCCGCCACGTTGCCGGGGTCGACGTAGGCGATGGCCGCGACGAACGCCGGGCCGAGCAGGGTGAGGCCGGCGGCGCGGCGCCTCGGGGTACCCGTGGGTTCCTCGGTGGTCCTGGCTGCGGCGGTGTCGGTCACGGGACCCAGCATGCCAGAGAATTCGGCGCGCCGAATCTTTTTCTTCGCGGTGCCTTGTCGGCTGGCTGGAGGGTGGTTCAGACCGCCGCGCGCCGAGCGCGGTGCGCACGGACCTTGGCGCGGTTCCCGCAGCGCTGCATCGAGCACCAGCGGCGGGTCCCGCCCCGCGAGGAGTCGTAGAAGACCAGCGCGCAGTCGTCCGCCGAGCAGCGGCTCAGACGCGTCGGACGGCCGTCGGCCTCGACGTCGTCGAAGCCGACCTCGGTGAACAGCGCGACGGCGTCGCGCGCGACGCTGGACAGTGCCTGGGCCAGGCGGACACGGTTGGCTCCGGCACGTCGGCGGCCACCCGGGAGGCTCGGGGGCACGTCCGGCAGGGCGGCGAACAGGTTGACGGTGTCGATGTCGTCGGGCGCGGGGCGCGTGCGGCCGGTCCCGGCACGCAGGCCCGCCGCGACGGCGGTGCGCTCGGCCGCGGTGGTCGCCGGGCCGGGGGCTGCGGCGACGGCGAGTCGGGCGATCGCCGCGCGGAGCGCGCGGGCGTCCTGCAGCTCGCGCGCGCTCGCCCCGACGTCGATCGGTTCGGTGTGGTCGCTGAGCCACTCGTCCAGGTCCGCCGGGCTCGCGAGCAGCTCACCGAGCTGCGATCGGGGACGCCGGCCGTCCGGGTCGTCGGCGAACCCACCGGTGTGCGCGAAGTCCAGGGCGATCCGACCGGCGTCGAAGAACCAGGTGGATCCGGCGTCCGTGCGGATGTGCTGCCCCGTGTGCATCCGTCCAGGCTAACGGGTTACCGGCGCGCCTCCGCGCGCGGACGGACTCATGCGGTAGTCGAGGCCACCGTCGACGGGGTGTCAGCGTCGCTCCGGCGCCGCCAGACGATGGCGTTGCGGGGATCGAACCGGCGGGAGCACCGGGCACAGGCGAGCTGGCGGGTGGGCGTCCGGTAGCGGAAGTGCTCGTGTCCGGCTGGGCATGTCCCGATCCACGGTGCGAGCTCGCTGGCGATCGGGCCGTCGTGCAGCCGCGAACCCGTGTACCCGATGGCGGACGCGGTCCGCTTCCACTTCGGGCCGTGGCCCGCACGGGCGCCGGCGAGGGCGTGCGCGACCTCGTGCAGCAGGACCTGCTCGACGTCGTCGTCCGAGAACCGTGTCGCCAGGTGCCGGCTGACGGTGATGCGCTTCCGGGCGAAGTCGCACTGTCCTGCGCGGGTCTTCGCGTGGTCGAACCCGAAGGCCCACGAGCCCGCGCCGAGGTGTTCGGTGATGAGTGCCTCGGCTCGGGAACGGACCGTCTCGAGTGCGGTCACTGGTCGGCGCGGGGGTCGGCCTGGCCCTTCTTGGCTGCCCGTGCGGCGATCCGTCCCCAGATGTCGTCGGCCTCGGTGCGCGCGGCGTCCGGCGCCCCGAGCACCCGGCGGCGGATCGGCGGGACCTGCTTGACCGGCTCCGCGACGCGCATGGTCGGTTCGTCGTCCTCGGCGCGGCGGGCGGCGACCTCGCGGGCCGTCCGCGGCTTGTCGGCGGGTTCGGCGGGGTGCGTGATCGAGGCACGCATCGCCGCCTCGACCGCGGTGCGCAGGGCGTCGGTGCGCTCGGACGGTGCACCGGCCTGGCGGAACGCCTGGTAGGCGCGGGACAGTGCGGCGCGGGCCTCTTCGAAGCGGTCGTTCTCGAACAGCGACCACCCCTCGATCTCGGCGGCGGCACCCTCGAGCTCCGGCCACTCCTCGGTCGCGGCGGTGTCGCGGGCCAGGGCGGCCTCGGTCGCAGCACGCTCGTGGCGACCCAGGTCGTGCAGGATGTGCGCGCGCCGGATCCGGGCGGCGACCTTGTCCTGACGTTCGCCCGTGAACATCGCGAGGCGGAAGACCTCCTCCGCGACGACGAGGGACTCGTCGAGACGGCCGAGCAGGCGGAGGAGCTCGGCACGTTCCGCGAGCGCCTCGGTGCTGCGGCTCTGACCGAGGTCGCGCAGACGCTGGTGCACGGCGTCGACGTCGACCGCCGGTCGCAGGCTGATGGGCGCGAAGGTGCTGCCCGGGCTGACCCCGGCCGTCACGGGAGCCGCGTGGCGCGGTTCACGGGACGGGTCGGACGGGTCGGGCTGCTGACGGTCGTCGGGCGGGAGGGACATCGGTTCGAGGGTAGCCGCGCTCTGCCGGGAGCGGCCGGTGCGACGCGCTCAGGCTTCGCGCCGGCGGACGCAGAACGGCCCGCCGTGCCGGAGCACGACGGGCCGTTCCGGACGGGCTCAGCGGATCAGGACATCCCGCTCGCCGCGACCGCAGCGACGCCGACCGCCACGACGAAGACGATGAGCGCGACGACGGCGAGGACGATCGCGAAGACGCCCCAACCGCGGCCACGCTTGGTGACGGCAGCGATGATGCCCTGCACGATCGCCCACAGGCCGAGGGCCGTGCCCAGGTAGAACATGAGGGATCCGGTGATGACGTTCGACGAGGTCATCAGCTCGGTGATCTGCGCGTCGCTCGGCGTCGCTCCGCTGTTCTGCATCGAGTCGCGGAAGGCGTCGGAAGCGCCGAACGACTGCCCGAACAGGTACCCGCCGATGGCTCCCACGACCAGGGCGGCGAGGCCGACCACGAACGCGATCACGCCGACGGTCTTCTTCTTGGCCTTCGGTTCCTCGTAGCTCTGCCACGCGGGCGAACCGGAGCTCGCGGGCGCGGCGGCGTACGGCTGCTGGCCGTACTGCTGCTGCTGGCCGTACTGGTCCTGCTGCTGCCCGTACTGCTGCTGCTGCCCGTACTGGTTCTGCTGCTCGCCGTACTGCGGGGCGGACTGCCCGTACTGCGGCGTCGGGTCGCTCCGCTCGCCGTACCGCGGTGCGTCGGCGGCGGGCTGCTGCTGCGGGGCTTCGCCCCAGCTCGGCGCCTGGCCGTCGCCCGTCCGGTCCTGGTTGCTCCGGTCGTCGTTCGTCATCAGGGGATCCCATCGCTCGGTCGCGCACCTGCGCGGTCGTTCAGACCATCCTGACAGCCGCACCCGCCGAGTGCCCGGGAACGGCCTGGCGCGCCGCCCCGTCGTCACCGCAGGGTCAGGCGCCGAACACGCTCCGGTTCGGCTCCGGTGACGCCACGGCCGTCGCGTCGGTGACGATCGGCGCCCCGGCGATGAACGCCCGCAGCTCGGCCCCGTGCACGACCTTCGCCGGCATCGGGTCCGACGAGTACCGCCGCGGCATCTCGGCGATCGGCAGGTCGGTCGGCGAGCCGAGCAGCACGATGTTCCCGAACCGACGCCCCTTGAGCATGCCGGTGTCCGCCACCGCTGCGACCGACGGCAGCACGGCCTGCAGCGTCGACGCCTGCCCCCGTGCGAACGCGAGACCCGCGCCGTCGGCCACGTTCACGGCGACGATGCCGGTCGGCGACAGGAACGCGGCGACCTCGCGGTAGAACTCGATGCTCGTCACGTGCGCCGGGATCTGCGAGCCGCCGAAGACGTCCACCACCGCCAGGTCCACCGTGCCGCGCAGCCCGGAGGGGAGCTTGCCGAGCACCTCGCGCGCGTCGCCGTACCGCACCCGGATCGACGCGCCGCGGGGGAACGGCAGGACCTCGCGGACGTGGTCCACCAGGTCGCGCTCGAGCTCGATGACCTGCTGGCGGGAGCCCGGCCGGGTCACCGCGACGTACCGGGGGAGCGTCAGGGCACCGGCGCCGAGGTGCAGCGCCGTGACCGGGCCGGACGGCAGCAGGTCGATGGCGTGCCCGATCCGCCGGATGTACTCGAACGCCAGGTGGGTCGGGTCCTCGAGGTCGACGTGCGACTGCGGCGTGCCGTCCACCACGAGCGTGAACGACCCGGGGCGGTGCCGGTCCGGCTCGACCACCGAGTAGCCCGCACCGATCCGGAACCCGTCGAACGCATCAGCCATGCGGTCAATCGAACACCACCCGACCGGCTCCGCGATCACCACCCGGGCCCCCACCCCTGGTTGGTGTGCCCGCGGACGCACCGGAACGAGGCTGGATCCATCGGTCGGGGACGTCCCGCCGGGTCACCTCGAAAGGCACACCATGTCGGTCCAGCTCCTCGTCAACGTCCTGATCGGCGTCGCCCTCGTCGGCTTCCTCGGGTACCGCCAGGCCACCTGGCAGTACCTCGACCCGGCGCGCATCTGGCGCACGCCGATGATCATGGCGATCGTCGGTGTGGTGGTCCTGGCGCAGTCGGGGGCGACGATCACCACGACCGACGTCGTGTTCCTCGGCATCGAGGCCCTGATCACGATCGGTGTGGGCCTGACGATGGGCACCATCACCCGGTTCCGCACGGTCGCCACCCCGGACAGCAAGGGTCGGACGATCCAGTCCCGCACAGGGTGGCTCGGTGCGTCGCTCTGGATCGTGCTCATCGCCGTGCGCGTCGGCCTCGATGTGCTCGGCGGCCACCTCGGTGCGCACCTGCTCACCTCGACCGGCGCGATCCTGCTCGTGCTCGCCCTGAACCGCGCCGCCCGCGCCGTCGTCATCGACCAGCGCATCCCGCGCGGAGACCGCGGAGACCGCGGCGACCGGACCGCCAGTGGCCGCACCACCCGCGGCATGATGGTCCGGTGACCCTGCTGAGCGGACAGGACCCGACCGACCTCCCCGGGGGTCGGTCCCGTTCGGCAACCGCCTGGGGGCTCAACGCCCTCGGCATCGTGATCGTCGGGTTCTGGTTCGTGAAGAACGGACTCGAGCTGCAGCCGCCCGCGTGGGTGTGGGTGCTCGGCGCGGTGGCGCTCGCCGCGTGGGCGCTCCGCGAGTTCGGCCGGACGCCGCAGCTGCTCGTCGTCGCGGGCGTGGTGATGATCGTCGCCGGTTCCCTGACCGTGGTGGCGACCGACTCGCTCATGATCGTCCCCGTGATCGTCGGGATCGTCCTGCTCGGCGCGAACCTCCGGGTGCCGGTCTGGCTCGCGGCGGTGGCCGCGGTGGGGGCGATGGTGGTCATCGCCGTCTGCGCGACGATCGAGCACGCCTCGGTCCAGTTCGTCCTCGGCACGAGCGGCGGGCTGCTGCTCGGCGTGCTCATCGGGTTCAGCCGCCGGCAGTTCCGGGTCGCGGCGCAACGTGCGCGGCAGGCCGAGCGGGACCAGCAGCGGGCGCAGCTCCTCGCCGACCGGTCCCGGGCCTCGCGGGACATCCACGACGTCCTCGCGCACTCGCTGGGCGGACTCGTGCTGCAGCTCGACGCGGTCGAGGCCCTGCTCGAGGCCGGCCGGGTCGACGACGCGACGAAGCGTGCCGGCGAGGCCAGGACCCTGGCGGCGGACGGCCTCGCCGAGGCCCGCCGAGCCGTGCACGCCCTCCGCGACGACGCGGACGCCGAGCCCGGTGCCACCCCGGACCGGGCCGCCGCCCCGGACCGGGCCGCCCCCGACCCGACCACGACCGCGGACCGCGCCACCGGACCGGACCGGACCACGGCCCCGGACCAGGCCACGCGGACCACCGGAGCCGACGTGCCGGACGCGAGCCGCGCCTCCCGGCCGTCCACCGACCACGTGCCGGACCGCGCCGACCACACCGACCGCACCGACCACGTGCCGGACCGCACCGACCTGACCGCCCTGGTCGCCGCCCACCGCTCGTTCGGCGGCACCATCGTGGTGCAGGGCGACGTGACCCTGGCCGCACTCGACGAGGCGCACCGCGCCGCCGTCGTCCAGGTCGTCCGCGAGGCCCTCAGCAACGCCCGCCGGCACGCCCCCAGCCGCCCCGTGTCGCTGTCCGTCAACCGTGACGGCGACGCCGTGGACGTCGTCGTGGCCAACCCGCTCACCGGCGGCGGCCAGGGCCTGCTCGGGATGCGCGAGCGCGTCGAGGAGCTCGGTAGCGGCGCGACGGTCGAAGCGGAGCGGTCCGACGACGAGTTCGTCGTCGCGCTGCACCTGCCGGTGGACCGGGTGGCCGAGCACGAGGTGGACGCCTCGTGACCATCCGTGTCCTCGTCGTCGACGACCAGGCGATCGTCCGCGACGGCCTGGTGACGGTGCTGTCGCTCGTACCGGACCTGCAGGTGACGGGTGAGGCCGCCGACGGCGCCGAGGCGATCGCAGCGGTGGACCGTGACGCTCCCGACGTCGTGCTGATGGACCTCCGCATGCCCGGTACCGACGGGCCGACGGCGACCGCGCGCATCGTGGCCGACCACCCGCAGGTGGCGGTGCTCGTGCTGACGACCTACGCGGACGACGAGTCGATCGTGACCGCGCTCCGGGCCGGTGCGCGCGGGTACCTGACGAAGGACGCCGGACGGACCGAGATCGCGACGGCGATCCGGGCGGTCGCGTCGGGGCAGTCGACGTTCGACGCCACGGTGGGGGCGCGGCTGGTGGCGCAGCTCGCCGGCGGCGGGGCGACGGCATCCGCACCCGCTGTGCCGGCGCTGCGTGACCGGTTCCCGGACCTCACCCCGCGCGAGGCCGACGTGCTCGAGCGCATCGCGGCCGGCCGGACGAACCCGCAGATCGCGGCGGAGTTGTTCCTGACGGTGCCGACGGTGAAGTCGTACGTGAACCAGGTGTTCGCGAAGCTCGGGGTCGCCACCCGCGCCGAGGCGGTCGCGCGCGTCCTGCGCTGACCGGTCCTGGCCGGTACGTGAATGCGTACACATGGACGGCCAGCGGACGCCAAGACTCGTTCCGTACTGTTCATCCGGTCGTCACGCGGGACCGCGTCGATGCGTGCAGTGCCCCACACCTCGCGCGTCCGCCCTCCCGACGTGACCACGACGTGCCGTCGAGCGCCCCCACCGCTCGAGCGTGCGCGCCGTCGGCACGCGTCCGCGTGCCCCTTCCGGTCACCCGCGCGCGCTGGCCGTGATCACATCGCACCCGTCATGTAAAATACGGGATGCAACACTCCGCCGAGCCGCAGGAGACCCGACATGACCGCTGACACGATGAGCGTGCCCACCGCACGCCCGGCCGCACCGACGACCCGCGCCACCATGCGCACGACCGCGAGCCGGACGACGCGGGTGCCCCGCGCCTCCCGTCCGGCCCACGCCGACCACGAGGCGGCGCCCACCTGGATGCGTGTCGTCGGCGCGGTCCTGCTCCTCGGTGGCCTCGGCCTGACCGCGGCGGTGACCGCCTGGCCCGGCGACGCACCGGAGACCGCGCTCATCGTTCCGGCGCTGGTCGCCGTCGTGGCGGGCGTGCTGCTGCTGCTCGCACGAGCCGGGTTCGCTGTCACCGACTCGCACGTCACGTTGCACTTCCGGCCGCTGCCGCCACGGCGCATCGCACGTCGGCGCATCGCCGACGTCCGACTCGTGGAGGCGGACGCTCGCACCTACGGCGGCGTCGGCCTGCGGATCGGTCGCGGTGTGCGCGCCCTGATCCTCACCCCCGGACTCGGGATCGAGCTCACCGACGACCGTGGTCGCGTCACCTTCGTGCGCACCCGTCGACCCGAGGACGCCTTCCGTGCGCTGGCCGGACTGCAGGGCCAGCCGGGAGGCGCGGGGCACGTCGAGCGCGAGCGCCTCGGCTGAGCGCACGGCCGGGTCCACTGCGCGGGCCGGGTGCGCAGGCCCGTTGCGGGCCGTCGCGGGCCGGGCGCGGGCCGTTGCGGGCCGGGCGCGGGCCGGGAATTCCGCGGGCACGCAGCGGCTTATACACGCCACTGCCGAATCTGGTCAAGCCAGGACTGGACAGCACGACTCGGCGCGAACTATGATGGCAGTTCGCGCTCCCTGGCATCCGTGTCGTCATATTGCGGTCGACGCAGAGTTCTGAGTTGGACAAGCTCAACTCGCCCTGGTGCAGCCGGACTCGTATATGGCGGCGGGTCCCGCTCACGGAGATCATCCCACACGTGCACCGACGTTCCGCGTCAGGCACGCGTCGGCGTGGTCGCAGGGCAAGAACTCGCGGGGATCGCCGAGCGATCATCTACTCACCTACATGCTGCTCGTCAGTATCGGCCCGACGGGGCCTACGGAGGTCACACCCTTGGCTGCTGCGCCCAACGCATCCACCAACCCCAAGAACGGTCGCAACCACTCGCGACTCTCGTTCGCCAAGATCACGGACACCCTCACGGTTCCTGATCTGCTCGCACTCCAGACGGAGAGCTTCGACTGGCTCGTCGGCAACGACGTCTGGAAGGCCCGTCTCGCAGAGGGACAGGAGCAGGGTCGCACCGACCTCGCCCTGCACTCCGGGTTGGAGGAGATCTTCGAGGAGATCTCCCCGATCGAGGACCTCGGCGAGACCATGCAGCTCTCGTTCACGGCGCCCGAGCTCGAGGACCCCAAGTACTCGATCGACGACTGCAAGGAGCGCGGCAAGACCTACGCCGCTCCGCTGTACGTCAACGCCGAGTTCATGAACCACATGACGGGTGAGATCAAGACGCAGACGGTCTTCATGGGCGACTTCCCGCTCATGACCGAACGCGGCACGTTCATCATCAACGGCACCGAGCGCGTCGTCGTGTCGCAGCTCGTCCGTTCGCCCGGCGTGTACTTCGAGCGCCAGCAGGAGAAGACGTCCGACAAGGACATCTACTCCGCTCGCGTCATCCCCTCGCGTGGTGCGTGGCTCGAGTTCGAGATCGACAAGCGCGACCAGGTGGGCGTGCGCATCGACCGCAAGCGCAAGCAGTCGGTCACGGTCTTCCTCAAGGCGCTGGGTCTGACCAGCGAGGAGATCATGGAGGAGTTCCAGGGCTTCGCCTCGATCGAGTCGACCCTGGAGAAGGACGCCATCCTCACGAAGGAAGAGGCGCTCAAGGACATCTACCGCAAGCTGCGCCCGGGCGAGCAGGTCGCTGCCGAGGCCGCGCGTGCGCTGCTCGACAACTTCTACTTCAACTCGAAGCGCTACGACCTGGCGAAGGTGGGCCGTTACAAGGTCAACCGCAAGCTCGGGATCGACGCCCCGCTGTCCGACTCGGTGCTGACCGTCAAGGACATCGTCGCGACGATCAAGTACCTCGTGTCCCTGCACGCCGAGAAGACCACGCTGAACGGCGTGCGTGACGGCGAGCCGGTGCAGCTGCGCCTCGACGTGGACGACATCGACCACTTCGGCAACCGTCGCATCCGCGCCGTCGGCGAGCTCATCCAGAACCAGGTCCGCACGGGTCTGTCCCGCATGGAGCGCGTCGTCCGCGAGCGCATGACCACGCAGGACATCGAGGCGATCACGCCCCAGACGCTCATCAACGTGCGTCCGGTCGTCGCCGCGATCAAGGAGTTCTTCGGAACGTCCCAGCTGTCGCAGTTCATGGACCAGAACAACCCGCTCGCGGGCCTGACGCACAAGCGTCGTCTCTCGGCCCTCGGCCCGGGTGGTCTGTCCCGTGAGCGTGCCGGCGTCGAGGTCCGTGACGTCCACCCGTCGCACTACGGCCGCATGTGCCCGATCGAGACCCCGGAAGGCCCGAACATCGGCCTGATCGGTTCGCTCGCGTCGTTCGGTCGGATCAACTCGTTCGGCTTCATCGAGACCCCGTACCGTCGCGTCGTCAACGGCGAGGTCACGAAGACCATCGACTACCTGACCGCCTCGGAAGAGGACGAGTTCGTCGTCGCGCAGGCCAACGCCCCGCTGACCGACTCGTTCCACTTCGCCGACGACAAGGTCCTCGTCCGCAAGAAGGGTGGCGAGGTCGAACTCGTCGCCAAGGGCGAAGTCGACTACATGGACGTCTCGCCGCGCCAGATGGTGTCGGTCGCGACCTCGCTCATCCCGTTCCTCGAGCACGACGACGCGAACCGCGCCCTCATGGGTGCGAACATGCAGCGTCAGGCCGTCCCGCTGCTCCGTTCCGAGTCGCCGCTCGTCGGTACGGGCATGGAGGGCTACACCGCGATCGACGCCGGTGACGTCGTCACCGCCGACAAGGCCGGTGTGGTCTCCGAGGTCTCGGCAGACGCCGTGACCCTGCAGCTCGACGAGGGTGGCACGCAGACCTTCTACCTGCGCAAGTTCGACCGCTCCAACCAGGGCACGAGCTACAACCACCGCGTGGTCGTCTCGGCCGGCGAGCGTGTGGAGCAGGGCGAGGTCATCGCCGACGGTCCCGCGACGGAGAACGGCGAGCTCGCGCTCGGCAAGAACCTCCTCGTCGCGTTCATGCCGTGGGAGGGCTACAACTACGAGGACGCGATGATCCTGTCGCAGAACCTCATCAAGGACGACACGCTCTCCTCGATCCACATCGAGGAGTACGAGGTCGACGCCCGCGACACGAAGCTCGGCAAGGAGGAGATCACCCGTGACCTCCCCAACGTCAGCCCGGACCTGCTGGCCGACCTCGACGAGCGCGGCATCATCCGCATCGGTGCCGAGGTCCGCCCCGGCGACATCCTGGTCGGCAAGGTCACGCCGAAGGGCGAGACCGAGCTCTCCGCTGAAGAGCGCCTCCTCCGCGCCATCTTCAACGAGAAGTCGCGCGAAGTGCGCGACACCTCGCTGAAGGTGCCCCACGGTGAAGAGGGCACGATCATCGGCGTCAAGGTGTTCGACTCGCAGGACGGCGACGACGAACTCGGCTCTGGTGTCAACCAGCGCGTGGTCGTCTACATCGCCCAGAAGCGCAAGATCACCGCGGGTGACAAGCTCGCCGGTCGTCACGGCAACAAGGGCGTCATCTCGACCATCCTCCCGGTTGAGGACATGCCCTTCCTCGCCGACGGCACCCCGGTCGACATCGTCCTGAACCCGCTCGGCGTCCCCGGCCGCATGAACTTCGGCCAGGTCCTCGAGATCCACCTCGGTTGGCTCGCCAAGCAGGGCTGGAACGTCGAGGGCATCCAGGAGTGGGCATCGGCCCTCCCCGAGGCAGCGCACAGCGCCGCTCCGGGCACGAAGGTCGCCACCCCGGTGTTCGACGGCGCGTACGAGCGCGAGATCGAGGGCCTCCTCGACTCGACCCTTCCGAACCGCGACGGCGAGCGCCTGATCGGCTCGTCCGGCAAGGCGCAGCTCTTCGACGGTCGCTCCGGCGAGCCGTTCCCCGAGCCCGTCTCGGTCGGCTACATGTACATCCTCAAGCTGCACCACCTGGTCGACGACAAGATCCACGCTCGTTCGACGGGTCCGTACTCGATGATCACGCAGCAGCCGCTGGGTGGTAAGGCGCAGTTCGGTGGCCAGCGATTCGGTGAGATGGAGGTGTGGGCGCTCGAGGCGTACGGCGCCGCTTACGCCCTCCAGGAGCTCCTGACGATCAAGTCCGACGACATCCTCGGCCGCGTGAAGGTCTACGAGGCGATCGTCAAGGGCGAGAACATCCAGGAACCCGGCATCCCCGAGTCCTTCAAGGTCCTCATGAAGGAGATGCAGTCGCTCTGCCTGAACGTCGAGGTCCTCTCGGCCGACGGCCAGGCGGTCAGCCTGCGCGACAACGATGACGAGGTCTTCCGCGCTGCGGAGGAGCTGGGCATCAACATCTCCTCGCGGTTCGAGTCGTCGTCCGTCGACGACATCTGATCCCGCCCGTACATCGAAGCCTGAATCAAGCAAGAGAGAAGAACATTGCTCGAAGCAACTTCCTTTGACGCCATTCGGATCGGCCTCGCGACCGCCGAGGACATCCGTCAGTGGTCGTACGGCGAGGTCAAGAAGCCGGAGACCATCAACTACCGCACCCTGAAGCCCGAGAAGGACGGTCTGTTCGGCGAGCAGATCTTCGGTCCTTCCCGCGACTGGGAGTGCGCCTGCGGCAAGTACAAGCGTGTCCGGTTCAAGGGCATCGTCTGCGAGCGCTGCGGCGTCGAGGTCACCAAGTCCTCGGTCCGTCGTGAGCGCATGGGCCACATCGAGCTCGCTGCCCCCGTCACGCACATCTGGTACTTCAAGGGCGTCCCGTCGCGCCTCGGCTACCTCCTCGACATGGCGCCGAAGGACCTCGAGAAGGTCATCTACTTCGCGGCGTACATGATCATCGACATCGATGAAGAGGGCCGTCACGCGGACATGCCCGGTCTCGAGAACGAGATGCGTCTCGAGATCAAGACCCTCGAGGGCCAGCGCGACTCGATCATCGCCGACCGCCTCAAGAAGCTCGAGGACGACCTCGCAGCCCTTGAGGAAGAGGGAGCGAAGGCCGACGTCAAGCGGCGCACCAAGGACACCGCTGAGAAGGAGATGTCCCAGGTCCGCAAGTCGTTCGACGAGGACATCACCCGTCTCGAGCGTGTGTGGGAGGACTTCCGCAACCTCAAGGTGGGCGACCTCAAGCCCGAGGACGCCGTCTTCCACGAGCTCCAGGACCGGTTCGGGATCTACTTCGACGCCTACATGGGCGCCGAGGCGATCAAGCTCCGGCTCGAGGCGTTCGACCTGGCTGCCGAGGCCGAGGCGCTGCGTCTGCAGATCGCCGAGGGCAAGGGCCAGAAGAAGATCCGCGCGATCAAGCGTCTGCGCGTCGTCAGCTCCTTCCTCGCCACCGGCAACTCGCCGGCAGCGATGGTGCTCGGCGTCGTGCCGGTCATCCCGCCGGAGCTGCGCCCGATGGTGCAGCTCGACGGTGGCCGTTTCGCCACGTCGGACCTCAACGACCTCTACCGTCGTGTGATCAACCGCAACAACCGTCTCCGCCGCCTGCTCGACCTCGGTGCCCCCGAGATCATCGTGAACAACGAGAAGCGCATGCTGCAGGAAGCCGTTGACGCGCTGTTCGACAACGGTCGTCGTGGACGTCCGGTCACGGGTACCGGCAACCGCGCCCTGAAGTCCCTGAGCGACATGCTCAAGGGCAAGCAGGGTCGTTTCCGCCAGAACCTGCTCGGCAAGCGCGTCGACTACTCGGGCCGTTCGGTCATCATCGTCGGCCCGCAGCTGAAGCTGCACCAGTGTGGTCTGCCCAAGCAGATGGCACTCGAGCTCTTCAAGCCGTTCGTGATCAAGCGCCTGATCGACCTGTCGCACGCGCAGAACATCAAGTCGGCCAAGCGCATGGTCGAGCGTTCGCGTCCGCAGGTGTGGGACGTGCTCGAGGAGATCATCCGCGAGCGCCCCGTGCTGCTGAACCGTGCGCCGACGCTGCACCGTCTGGGCATCCAGGCGTTCGAGCCGCAGCTCGTCGAGGGCAAGGCCATCCAGCTCCACCCGCTCGTGTGTGCTGCGTTCAACGCGGACTTCGACGGTGACCAGATGGCCGTGCACCTGCCGCTGTCGGTGGAGGCCCAGGCCGAGGCCCGCATCCTGATGCTCGCCTCGAACAACATCCTGAAGCCGTCCGACGGCCGTCCGGTGACCCTGCCCGCACAGGACATGATCATCGGTCTGCACCACCTGACGACCGTCCGCGAGGGCGCCGTCGGTGAGGGCCGTGCGTTCTCGTCGGTCGCCGAGGCGATCCTGGCCAACGACCAGCACACGCTGCACCTCAACGCCATGGCGAAGATCCGCATGACGGGTGTCCACTTCGCCGAGGGTGAAGCTCCCGAGGGCTACGAGCAGGGCGACACCGTCCTCCTCGAGACGACCCTGGGCCGTGCGCTCTTCAACGAGACCCTCCCGGCGAACTACCCGTTCGTCCAGAAGGTCACCGACAAGGGTGTGCTGTCCGCGATCGTCAACGACCTCGCCGAGCGGTACTCCAAGACCGAGACGGCCGCTGCGCTGGACCGGATCAAGGACGCCGGCTTCTACTGGGGCACGCGCTCCGGTGTGACCGTCGCCCTGTCGGACGTCGTGACGCCTCCTCGCAAGAAGGAGATCATCGCGGGCTACGAGATCCAGGCCGCCAAGGTGCAGGGCGAGTTCGACAAGGGTCTGATCACCGACTCCGAGCGTCGCGCCGACCTGATCAAGATCTGGACCGAGGCCACCAACGAGATCGCGCAGGAGATGCGGGACAACTTCCCCGTCGACAACACGATCAACCGCATGGTGTCGTCGGGTGCTCGTGGTAACTGGCTGCAGGTCCGCAACATCGCGGGTATGCGTGGTCTGGTGAACAACCCGAAGGGCGAGATCATCGCCCGCCCGATCATCAACTCGTACCGCGAGGGCCTGACCGTGGCGGAGTACTTCATCGCCACCCACGGTGCTCGCAAGGGTCTTGCTGACACTGCGCTCCGTACCGCGGACTCCGGGTACCTCACCCGTCGTCTCGTGGACGTCTCGCAGGACGTCATCATCCGCGAGGACGACTGCGGTACGACGCGTGGCCTCGAGCTGCCGATCGCGACCGTGGACGCGGACGGCAAGCTGGTCCGCGACCCGCGCGTCGAGAACACCGTGTACTCGCGCACCCTGGCCACCGAGGCCGTGGACGCCAAGGGCACGGTCGTCGCCGAGGCTCGCGAGGACGTCGGTGACGTGCTCCTCGAGAAGCTGCTGGCAGCCGGTGTCGAGAGCATCAAGGTGCGCTCGGTCCTGACCTGCGAGTCGGCCGTCGGTGTCTGCGCGAAGTGCTACGGCCGTTCGCTCGCCACCGGCAACCTGGTCGACATCGGTGAGGCAGTCGGCATCATCGCCGCGCAGTCCATCGGTGAGCCCGGTACCCAGCTGACGATGCGTACCTTCCACACGGGTGGTTCGGCCTCGGCCGACGACATCACCCAGGGTCTGCCGCGTGTCACGGAGCTCTTCGAGGCCCGTACGCCCAAGGGCGCGTCCCCGATCGCCGAGGCCCCCGGCCGCGTCGTCGTCGAGGACACGGACAAGGGTCGTCGGATCATCCTCACGCCGGACAACGGTGACGAGCCGTTCATCTACCCGGTGCTCAAGCGTGCGACGCTCCTCATCGAGGACAACCAGCACGTCGAGCTCGGCGAGCAGTTCATCGCCGGCACCGTCGACCCGAAGGAAGTCCTCCGGGTCAAGGGTGTCCGAGAGGTCCAGAAGCACCTGGTCAACGGTGTGCAGGACGTCTACGGCTCGCAGGGTGTGCCGATCCACGACAAGCACATCGAGGTCATCGTCCGTCAGATGCTCCGCAAGGTCACCGTCGTCGACCACGGCGACACCGACCTGCTGCCGGGTGAGCTCGTCGACCGGTCGCGCTACAACATGCTGAACCGCGCGGCGCTGCAGGAGGGTCGCAAGACCGCCTCGGCTCGCCAGGAGGTCATGGGCATCACGAAGGCGTCCCTCGCGACCGAGTCGTGGCTGTCCGCCGCTTCCTTCCAGGAGACCACCCGCGTGCTCACGCAGGCGGCCATGGAGGGCAAGCAGGACCACCTCGTCGGCCTCAAGGAGAACGTCATCATCGGTAAGCTCATCCCTGCCGGGACGGGCCTCAGCCGGTACCGCGACGTGGACGTGAACGCGACGGAAGAAGCGAAGGCAGAGCGGTACCCCAACCGCATCTTCGCGGACGACTCGTCGTTCTCGGACGCCGACCTGAGCTTCGTCGACTTCGACAGCTTCTCGTCGGACGACTTCACGCCGGGCACGTACAACTGAGTCTGATGTGATCCCACGAAGGCCCCGTCTCCGCAAGGAGGCGGGGCCTTCGTCGTGTCGTCACCACGTGGCGGACAGGAGGCCCGGTGCCAGGCCGCCACGGGCCTCCCGGCCTGCGACCGGGTGCGTCTAGAGCGCGCGGTCCGCGCCGTTGTCGCGTCCCGATCCGCGACCGGTCTCGTCCACGAGCGAGAACAGGCTGAGGACGTTGCCGTCGGGGTCGCGGACGTCGAACCAGTTCACGGCGCCGTCGACGCACTCGACCGGTCCGATGTCGATGCCGAGCGAGCCGATGCGAGCGTGCTGGGCTCCGACGTCGTCGACGCCGAACCGGACGCTCACGGGGTTCTCCTCGGCGGAGTCGTCCTCGTAGAGCTGGATCCAGATCCCGCCGACCTCGTACTCGGCGACACCGTCCTCGGGTTCGAGGTCCGGTTCGGTGCGCTCGAAGACGGCGCCGTACCAGAGGCAGGACGCCTCGATGTCGGTGACGGGCAGCCCCACGGTCACGCTCGTGATGTCCATGACTCATCATGGTCCCGGTCGGGCCTGCTCGTCGAGGGGCTTTCGGCGGCGTCTCGCCGCGCGGCGGAACTGGCAGGCTGGAGGGATGGCGACCCTGCGCGAACGGATCACGGCCCCGGCACACCTCTCGTTCCCCACGCCGATCGGCGGCTTGACGTTCCGGGCGGGCGGGCTCGACGACGTCGGGGCGATGCACGCCGTCGCGGTCGCGTCGGCCGCGGTCGACGACCCGCACGCTCGTCCCTCCACAGCCGACCTCGAACGGTCGTTGTCCACCGAGGGGCTGGACGTCACCAGGGACACCGTGGTGGGCGTCGATGCTGGAGGGCATGTGCAGGCCTACGGCATCGTCATCGACGTCCCCTCCCGCGTCACCGCTGCGCGCGCCGTGCTCGACGGGGCGGTCCACCCTGACCTGCGCGGGCAGGGGATCGGACGGCGGGTACTGGCCTGGCAGGTCGGCCGGGCCCGGCAGCGCCTGGCGACGCTCGATGTCGACCTGCCGGCGACGCTCGAAGTCGGTGGGCGGCAGGGGTCCTCGGCGCTGCGGCTGGCGGCGCACCACGACTTCGCACCGGTGCGCACCTGGCTCGACATGCAGGTCGTGTTCGACGACCGCGGGCCGGACGCCGACGCAGTACCCGTCCTGGCGGACGGGCTCGTCCTGCGGCCCGTCACGGCGGACGACATCGAGCCGCTCCGGACGGCCAAGAACGACGCCTTCCGCGACCACTGGGGTTCCCAGCCGATGGTCGCGTCGGACTGGCGGGGGTTCCTCACCTCGGACAAGAGCCGGCTGGACCTGTCGCGGGCCGTCGTCGACGCCGACGGTTCGGTCGTGGCGTTCACGATCGTCGAGGTGGAGCCCGACGGGTTCGCTGCCCGGGGCCGTTCGTACGGGTACGTGCACTGGGTCGGCGTCGTGCGTGCAGCACGGGGGACGGGGCTCGCCCCGGTCGTCCTCGACGCCACGCTGCAGGCGATCCGCGCCGACGGGTTGTCCGCGGCGGTGCTGCACGTCGACGCCGAGAACCCGAGCGGAGCCGGGCGCATCTACGAGCGACTCGGGTTCGTCGCCGGCGAGGTCCACGTCACCGCGTCGACGTCGCTCTGACCGTCACGTCGAGGGTCCTGGACCCCAGTTCTGGGTGCATCCGGACCCCCTCCGCCCCCTCCTTCTGGGACTGCGGCCGACGACTGTCGCAGAAGTAGCGTGGTCGAGCGCCACATCCCTGGTGGTGCGGAACCCGACCACGTCTCGCCGCGCGCGAGTCCAAGGAGGCACAGGACTCATGGCGACCCTGTCCGAGATCCTCATCCTGAACGGCGCCCTGCCGATCGAGCACCTCGACTCGATGACGGGCGACGAGGACCTCGACGAGCGCGCGATCCGCGGCCTGGTCGACCAGGGCGTCGTGAGCGAGGCGCAGTTCATCACCGCCCGCGCGGCGTCGAACAACTCCCGCACCGTCCCGTTGACCGACTACCCGGTCGACGGCACTGCGGTCTCGATCCTCCCCGCTGCGCTCTGCCGGCGCCACGGCGTCCTCGGCGTCGGGTTCGAGGGCGAGCTGCTCATCCTCGCGATGGTCAACCCGACCAACGTGCTCGCGATCGACGACGCCCGCGCTGCGTCCGGCCGGCCGATCAAGCCGCTCCAGGTCGACGAGCGCGACCTGCTCACCGCGCTCGACCGCTACCTGCGTGCCGACGACGAGCTCAACGACCTGACCTCGTCGCTCGAAGAAGAAGCCTCGGTCAGCTCCTCGGCCCAGGTGGACCTGGCCGACGGCGCCCTCGACGACGTCCCGATCGTCCGCTTCGTGAACCTGCTCGTGTCGCAGGCGATCCAGGACCACGCCTCGGACATCCACATCGAGCCCGGTGAGCACGAGGTCCGGATCCGCTACCGCATCGACGGTGTACTGCACGAGATGGCCCCAGCACCGAAGAACATCCAGAACGGCGTCATCAGCCGCCTGAAGATCATGAGCGACATCGACATCGCCGAGCGTCGCAAGCCGCAGGACGGCCGCATGTCGGTCCGCCACGGTGGCCGCCAGATCGACCTCCGCGTGGCGACGCTGCCCACCGTGTGGGGCGAGAAGGTCGTCATGCGGATCCTCGACAACACGAACACGTCGCTGACCCTCAAGGACCTCAACCTCCTCGAGCAGAACTTCCAGGCGTACCAGCGGTCGTACTCGAAGCCGTACGGCATGATCCTGGTCACCGGGCCCACCGGCTCCGGCAAGTCCACGACGCTGTACACGACCCTGAACGCGGTCGCGAAGCCCGAGATCAACGTCATCACGGTCGAGGACCCGGTCGAGTACCGGATGGCCGGCATCAACCAGGTGCAGGTCAACCCGAAGGCCGGGCTGACCTTCGCCTCGGCGCTGCGCTCGATCCTGCGATCGGACCCCGACGTCGTCCTGCTCGGCGAGATCCGCGACCACGAGACCGCCCAGATCGCCATCGAGGCATCCCTCACCGGACACCTCGTGCTCTCCACCCTGCACACGAACGACGCCCCCTCCGCCGTGACCCGCCTGACCGAGATGGACATCGAGCCCTTCCTGGTCGGCTCCGCGTTGGACTCCGTCGTGGCCCAGCGTCTGGCGCGACGGCTGTGCGACCGGTGCAAGGCCCCCGCCGTGTACGAGGCCGAACAGCTCCGCACCCTCGGGTTCCTGCGCCCCGGCGACGAGGTCCCGGCGTTCTTCGCCCCCATCGGCTGCGCGGTCTGCTCGAACACCGGGTACCGCGGCCGCATCGCCCTGCACGAGGTCATGACCGTCACCGAGGAGATCGAACGCCTCGCCGTCTCGCGAGCCTCGAGCGCCGAGATCAGCCGCGTCGCCCAGGCGCAGG
Organism: Curtobacterium sp. NPDC089991; assembly: GCF_044748425.1. NCBI lineage: Bacteria > Bacillati > Actinomycetota > Actinomycetes > Micrococcales > Microbacteriaceae > Curtobacterium > Curtobacterium sp. NPDC089991. The sequence continues at coordinate 224,564 of NZ_JBIVGB010000005.1, read as the reverse complement.
GGATGCTGACGCTCCGCCAGGACGGCTTCGAGAAGGTCAAGCTCGGTCTCACGAGCGTCGACGAGATCCTGCGCGTGGTCGCGTAGTCACGAGAGAGCGCAGCAGATGACCGACTCCGTGTACGACATCACGCACCCCGGCGACGAACCCGTCGCCGGCTGGCACCCGGGCAACCCCGGCACCGAAGTGGGCTCCCGCCGTGCAGCACGCCTGGCCGCCGCCGCAGCGTCGGCCCCTCCGGAGCAGGTCTACGACCTCGGGGACGACACCGCCGGATGGCCGGCACCGTCCGGGTCGCCCGTCGCCGTGCCCGTCGCGCAGCCGCTCGCCGCTCCGGCGACGCCGCCCGCCGGGGTGCCGTCGTCGATCGCGACCTACGGCTACGCCGAGGCTCCGACGCAGCAGCTGGCCGCAGTGCCGTACAGCGGCTCCCACTACGCCGCGCCTGCCGCGCCTGCGCCCGCGGCGACGACCGGCGGCGACATCGACTTCTCGCGCCACGCGCGCGAGGTCGCCGACCCCGACCTGATCACCGCACTCGCCCAGGTCGTGTACCAGGGCGCGTCCGACCTGCACGTCACCGCCGACGCCCCGCCCACCGTCCGCGTCGACGGCTCGCTCCGTCCCGCGGTGCCCGGCGGCGCGTGGTCGCGCGGCAAGGTGATCGCCGCACTCAAGACCATGCTGTCGGTCGAGCAGGCCGGCCAGTTCGACCAGGAGCAGGAACTCGACTTCGCGTACTCGCTGTCGCCGGAGTACCGCTTCCGCGTGAACTTCTACCAGCAGCGTGGCAACTGGGGTGCCGCCTTCCGCATCATCCCCACCAAGATCAAGACGCTCAAGCAGCTCGGCATCCCCGAGCACGTCGGCGACTTCGCCGGCCTGCCTCGCGGACTGGTCCTGGTCACCGGCCCGACCGGTTCCGGCAAGTCCACGACCCTCGCCGCCCTGATCGACCTGGTGAACGAGAGCCGGGCCGACCACATCGTGACGGTCGAGGACCCGATCGAGTTCATGCACGAGCACAAGAAGGCGATCATCAACCAGCGCGAGGTCGGTGCCGACACGCACTCCTTCGCGGCCGCATTGAAGCACGTGCTGCGTCAGGACCCCGACGTCATCCTGATCGGTGAGCTCCGCGACCTCGAGACCATCTCGGTCGCGCTCACCGCGGCCGAGACCGGTCACCTGGTGTTCGCCACCCTGCACACGCAGAGCGCCCCCGGCACGATCGACCGTGTCATCGACGTCTTCCCGCCACACCAGCAGGGCCAGATCCGCACGCAGCTCGCGGCGACCCTGCAGGGCGTCGTCTGCCAGACCCTGGTGCCGAAGGCCAACGGCGTCGGCCGGGTCGTCGCCACCGAGATCATGACGATCACCCCCGCCATCGGCAACCTGATCCGCGAGGGCAAGACCTACCAGATCACCTCGGCCATGCAGGCCGGGCGTGATCTCGGCATGCACACCATGGACCAGGACCTCGCCGAACTGGTCAACGTCGGCACGATCTCGCGCAAGGCCGCGATGGACAAGGTGCACGACGAAGAGGGCTTCGACCGGCTGGTGCAGCGCGTCGAGTCCCCGTCCGACTCCTCGGCAGCCGCGATCGCCGCCAGCGGGATCGACTTCGGCGACAAGTTCTCCGGAGGCTACTGATGTCCCTCGCATTCGACTACCGCGGGCGCGACGGTGCCGGCAAGCTCGTCAAGGGGCGCCTCGACGCCTCGTCCGAAGGAGCGGTCGTCCAGCGGCTCCGGGGCATGGGTGTCTCGCCGATCGCGATCACGGAGTCCAAGGCCGGCACGGGGCTGCAGACCGAGATCAAGATCCCGGGCTTCGAGAAGGGCGTCGGTCTCAAGGACCTCGCGATCATGTCGCGCCAGGCCTCGACGATGCTCACCTCGGGACTCTCGCTGCTGCGCGCGCTGTCGATCCTCGCCGACCAGACCGAGAACAAGAAGCTCAAGGACATCCTCGGCAAGGTCCGTGACGACGTCGAACGTGGCGTCTCGTTCTCCGACGCGGTGGCGAAGTTCCCGGTCGACTTCCCGCCGATCATGATCAACATGATCCGCGCGGGCGAGACCGGCGGGTTCCTCGACCAGGCCATGGACTCCATCGCCACCAACTTCGAGAAGGAGCACAAGCTCCGCTCGACGATCAAGTCGGCGATGACCTACCCGGTCGTGGTGCTCGTGATGTCGCTGGTGGCAGTCGTCATCATGCTCATCTTCATCGTGCCGATCTTCCAGAAGATGTTCTCGTCCTTGGGCGGGCAGCTCCCGCTGCCGACGATGGTGCTCGTGTACGCGTCGAACGCGATGGTGTACGTCGGTCCGGTCCTGCTCGTCGCGGCCATCGCGTTCTGGGTGTGGTGGCGAGCGAACAAGAACACCGAACGCGTCCGCGCGTTCGTGGACCCGCTGAAACTCCGACTCCCGGTGTTCGGACAGCTCAACCGCAAGATCGTGATCGCGCGGTTCTCGCGAAACCTCTCGGACATGATCGGAGCCGGTGTCCCGATTCTGCAAGGATTGCAGATCGCCGGAGAAGTGTCGAACAACTACGTGGTCGAGAAAGCGCTCCGGCGCGTTTCCGAAGCCGTGCGGAAAGGTGAATCCATCGCCGCACCGTTGGCAAAAGAACCGATCTTCCCGGCAATGGTGTCGCAAATGGTCGCGGTCGGCGAGGACGCCGGATCGCTGGAGATCATGCTCGAGAAGATCGCTGCGTTCTACGACAGCGAGGTCGAGTCCACCACCGAGGCGCTCACGTCACTGATCGAGCCACTGCTGATCGCCTTCCTCGGTGTGGTGGTGGGCGGCATGATCGTCGCGCTGTACCTGCCGATCTTCCAGATCACCTCGCTCGTCAAGTAACCGCTCGGAGTCGATGCCCCTCGTGCGGGGGCCTGGAAGCACGGAATGCCCCCGTTACTGGGGGCATTTCGGTACCCCCGGACCCCCCGTTCTCGGGATTACGCCCGGAAACACCCCTGAATACTCTTGTGACCGGCGGCGGAGCAGTCCCCGGCACAATCCCCATCGCATTCCCAGAAGAATGGAAACCACCATGTACTTCGCTCTCATGGGCAAGCTCGACGCTCGCCGCAAGGGCCTGCTGGCCGAGGAGGAGAAGGGCTTCACGCTCATCGAGCTCCTGGTCGTCGTCATCATCATCGGCATCCTCGCCGCGATCGCCATCCCGGTGTACCTGAACGTGCAGAACAACGCGAAGGACGCCTCGGCGAAGTCGGACCTGCAGAACGCGAAGACCGCGGTCATCGCCGCGTACACGCAGAACAACACGTTCCCGACGACGCTCGCTGGCCTCGCCGGGTACAGCGCGAGCGGCACGTACGACGCTGGCAAGGGCGTCACCCCGACGCTGACCCGCTCGAACGCGACGGCCGGCTCGTTCTGCATCCAGGTCACCAGCAACTCGACCAACAAGTTCTACGTCGACCAGGACGGTGGCGCCAAGGACGGCGCCTGCCCGGCTGCTGGTTCCTGAGCCGAGCCCATGACGGGGCGAACCCGACTCGACGTGAGTCCGGTTCGTCCCGTCTTCCTGTCCGTCATGCCGCTGAGCGGAGGTGAACCATGCAACGACTCTCGACGCTCCTCGCCGACGCGCGTGACCGCGACGACGGCTTCTCGATCATCGAGGTGCTCGTCGCCATGACCGTGTTCGCGATGATCGCAGCGGGTGTGGCCATGGGGATCGCGAGCTCCCTCTACCTCGCACAGGGTTCGCGCTCGCGCGAAGTCGCGATCGGTCTGGCACAGGACGCCATCGACAAGGCGCGGACGAGCAGCAACCTGTTCGGGGTCACCGACGCGACGGACTCGTTGACCCGGAACGGCGTCGACTACTCCGTCAAGCAGACGGCCCGCTGGGTCCCGACCTCCGGCACCGCCAACGCCTGTGGGTCCGGCGGCGGCCCGCTGGCTTACAAGCGGGTGTCGATGACCATCAGCTGGACGGCCGGAGGGCGTGGATCGACCCAGTCGATCTCGATGAACAGCATGGTCGCTCCGACCACCTCGGTGACGGCCGCGAACCTCGGCACCATCGTGGTCTCGGTGTCCCGGGTCGACGGCTCGGGCAACCAGGGTGTGGGCGTGACGATCGCGCCGAACACCAGTAACCCGAACGGCGCCGCAGCGATCACCTCCACGATCGGACAGACGGACGTGACGGGGTGCACCTACGCGCTGAACGTCAAGCCCGGGCGGTACGACGTCACGCTCACGAAGTCCGGGAACATCGACGACGGTACGTCGTCGGGTTCGCTCGGCGCGCAGACCGCCACGCCGTCCACGACGGTCACGGTGCAGACGAACCAGACCTCCGCTGCCAACTTCAACTACGACACCGCGCTCACGGTCGTGCCGCAGTGGTCGGATCCGAACCAGAGCACCACCGCCTTCACGCCACCGACCAGCAGTCCGGTGTCGCTCCGACGGAAGACCGCCGATTACGGTCCCTACGCGGCCGGGACGACGGCCCAGGTCTTCCCCTACGCCGATGGCTACAAGGCGGTGCCGGGGACCCCGGCGACCTGTCTGAGCGTCGACCCGGAGAACTGGACCACGGCGAAGGGCGCCGCGGTGGCCCCGCGCGCCCTCGCGCAGCCCCAGGCCGGCACGAACGCGGTCAAGGCTCCCGTCCAGATCGTCACCGTGAAGCTCGCCGCGAAGACCGACAACGCGCTGACGGCCACGACCATCGCGCCGACCGCGAACTCGGGTGATCCTGGCTGCGCAACCCCGGTGACGTACACCTTCACGGGCCTGTCGAACCAGACCGCGACGATCGCTCTGCCCTACGGCACGTACTCCTTCCAGTCCGGCACCGTGCTGAAGATCCTCGGTGGTGTCGTCTCCCTGACCCTCAGCAGCGGAGCCCCGTCGGCGACCACGGCGACGGGCGTCTCCACCTCGTCCGGCAAGGTCATGCTCGATCCCCGGCGGGCACCGTGATGCGCGCGCTCGCCCGGCTGCGCCGGGATGACCGCGGTCTCTCCCTCGCGGAGCTCATCGTCGCGATGAGCGTCACCGTCCTGCTCCTCGCGATGGCAGGAGCCTTCTTCGCCTCCGTGACCCGCGCGTCCACGACGACCACCGGGGTCGACGGCAACACCCGGGCGGCGTCGACCGCGATGCGGGAGATGCAGCGTATGTTCCGGGTCGCGTCGAACAACCCCGTCGCGAGCGGCATCGACACGCAGTACGCGTTCCAGTACGCCTCGGCGACATCGGTGCGCTTCTTCGCGTACATCAACCTGAACTCCGCGGTCGACGTCCAGCCCGTCGAGGTGCAGTTCACGCTCGATTCGTCGAACGGGACGATCACGGAGACGAAGTGGAACGGCACGGCGACCGACGCGTCGAACAGCTACTTCGACTTCCCCCGCGCCACGACGGCGACGCTCGGCAACACCCCGACCTCGAGGCTGACGCTCGCGTCGTCGGTCGTGCCGACTGCGCTGTTCACGTACCGGGATGCGGGCGGGAACGCGCTGATGCCCGGCGCGACCGGTCTGAGCGTCGCTGACCTGCAGTCGGTCCGATCCGTCACCGTCGCCCTGACCGTGGGCGAACGCGACATGTCGAAGCCGTCCGCCGCCAACAACGTCTCGCTCACGAGCACCGTGGGCATGCCCAACCTGCAGTTCGGAGGCTGACCGTGCGCCGCATGCTCGACGCGATCCGCTCGCGGGACGACGACCGCGGGGTCGCCCTCACCGCCGTGCTCGGGATCGGGGTGATCGTGATGATCCTCGCCGCGACGATGGTCGGTCTCTCGACGTCCGGTGCGACGAAGTCCGCCTCCGATCGCGACTACGCGAACGCGATGGCGGCAGCGTACGCCGGGCTCGCCGACTACCAGTCGCGCGTCAACGCCGACAACACGTACGCGACGAAGTACGGCGACTCCGGTCAGCCGTTCAGCACCGGGAACACGTTCCCGAATCGCACGGGGGACAACGCCGCGTTCACGACCTGGGTCGCGGTACCGGACTCGACGGGTGCCGGCGGCTCGACGTTCTACCGGTACGCGGTCGACAACAGCATCTACGGGCAGCAGGGCATCGTCCGGGTCCAGGTCACCGGCAAGGCCGGCAACACGACGAGGACCTTGGTCGCGAACGTCAAGCCGGACGGCTTCTCGAACTACCTGTACTGGACGGACTACGAATCCGGCGATCCGGACATCACCGGCGAGGACTGCTCGAACGTGTACCAGAACGCGACGTTCTCGAACTCGCCCGGCGGCGGCAAGAGCGCATGTTCGCGGATCCAGTTCCAGGACGGCGACACGTTGAACGGGCCGATCCGCTCCAACGACGTGATGCTCATCTGCGGTGGGACCTTCAAGAACACCGTGCAGTCCGCCGTCGGCACCACCGACTACGGATGCTCGCCCAAGCGCACCCCGTCCTACCAGTACTACAGCGGCTACGCGCCGGAGACCGTCGGCTCGTACACGCCGCCGTCCACGATCAGCGCCGGGCGCGACCGCATGTACACCGACGACACCGCGATCACCACGACGACACCCGGGACGGGGTGCTTGTACACGGGGCCGACCCAGATCACCTTCCTCGGCAACGGCAAGATGACGGTCCGCTCCCCGCTCACGCTGAAGACGAATCTGCAGAAATCGGGTCCGAACTACGGATCGGAGCCGACGAAGTGCGGGGCGATCGCCGATCTGCAGGGTGCTGGGGCCACGCTGAGCACGAGCCTGCTCGCGAACAACTTGGTCTACGTGCAGGACGAACCCGCCTCCGCAGGCAGCGGCAGCTCGACGAACCCGAACTACTACTGGTCGAAGTACACGACCCGCAACGCACCGTCCGCGTGCATGAAGAGCCCGTCGGTGACCGACAACGGATTGGGCTTCCCCTACACGGGGCCGATCTCCGGGTACTCCGGTACCTACTCGGAGTCGGTCCCGCGGAACGCACAGGGAGACCCGGTCCCGTTCAGCACCGCCTACGGCTGCAGCAACGGTGACCTCTTCGTCTCCGGCAAGGTCGACGCGTCGATCACGCTGTCCGCCGAGAACTACGTCTACATCACCGGGGACCTGCAGTACGTGGCCAACCGGGCCGCCTCGACCGTGCTCGGGATCGTCGGGCAGGAAGCCGTGATGGTCTGGAACCCGATGTACTTCAGCGGCGCCAGCGCGTACGCGTTCCTCGCGGACAACCGGACCGTCGCCGGAGCGATCCTGTCGAACCAGGGCACCTTCACGGTGCAGAACTACGCGTACGGCGGTGGCCGGGGAACCCTGACGGTGAACGGTTCGATCGCTCAGCGCTACCGCGGAGCCGTCGGCAAGGGGGCGAACGGGTACCTCAAGGCGTACGGGTACGACACGAGCCTCGCCAGTTACACGCCACCGTTCTTCCCGCAGCCGGTGGTCACCACGTACAAGGTGACCTCGCAGATCGAGGTCAAGCCCGCCTACGACGGCGGCGGGAGCCCACGATGACCGCCGCGGTGGTGGTCGTCGGCTTCGCGGCGGCCACGGGACTCGCGATCGGCTCGTTCCTCAACGTCGTGGTCCACCGGGTCCCGGCTGGTCTGTCCGTGGTGGCACCGGCGAGTGCGTGCCCACGGTGCGGTCACGAGATCCGGGCGCGGGACAACGTCCCGGTGCTCTCGTGGGCCGTCCTGCGTGGGCGCTGCCGCGACTGCGCTGAGCCGATCTCGGTCCGCTACCCGCTCGTCGAACTCGCGACAGCAGTCCTGTTCGCGCTCGTCGTCCTGCACTTCGGACCAGCACTGCTGGCCGCCACCGATGCCCGTGCCGCGGCGCTCGCGACGACCGTCCTCGTCGCGATGCTGTACCTGATGGCGGTGTCGGTCGCACTCGCCCTGATCGACCTCGACGTCCACCGCCTGCCGAACGCGATCGTCCTGCCCGCCTACCCGGTGCTCGCCGCGCTGCTGACGGCCGCGAGCGCGCTGAGCGGTGACTGGGGTGCCCTCCTGCGCGCGGGCACCGGTCTGCTGGTCCTGGGCGGTGGCTACCTGGTGCTGGCGCTCGCCGTCCCGGGCGGCATGGGACTCGGCGACGTGAAGTTGGCCGGTGTGCTCGGCCTCGTGCTCGCGTACCTCGGATGGGGACCCCTCGCAGTGGGAGCTTTCGGAGCCTTCGTCCTCGGCGGTAGCTTCGCCATCGGCCTCATGGTGGCCGGACGTGCGAAGCGCGGCTCCGGTATCCCGTTCGGCCCCTGGATGCTCGGCGGTGCCTGGCTCGGTGTCTTCATCGGTCAGCCGGTCCTCGACGGGTACCTGCGGATCATCGGCCTGGCCTGAGGAAGGACCACACATGGCGAAGAACGTCGTCGGGATCGACATCGGGGGTGAGACCATCCGCGCTGTCGAGGTGACGAACCCGAACAAGCCCGGGCCGGTGATCCAGCGCGTTGCAGAGGTCCCCCTGCCCGTCGGAGCGACCAAGCGCGGCGAGGTCCTCGAGCCGAACACGATCGCGGCCAGTCTCCGGGAACTCTGGCGCGTCGGCCGCTTCCGGTCCAAGGACGTGGTCCTCGGCATGGGGAACCAACGGGTGCTCTCCCGCGACCTCACGGTCCCGAAGGCTCCGCTCGCGCAGATCCGCGAGTCACTGCCCTTCCAGGTCCAGGACATGCTCCCGGTGCCCGTCGGCGACGCGATCCTCGACTTCTACCCGGTGTCCGAGTCCCACGGGACGGACGGTCCGGTCGTGCACGGTCTCCTGATCGCGGCCATCAAGGACGCAGTGCTCGCGAACGTCCGTGCGGTGCAGCTCGCCGGCCTGAACCCGATCGGGGTCGATCTGATCCCGTTCGCCCTCACCCGGGTGTACCTCCCCGCATCGCGGTTCCCCGGGACCCACGCACTCGCCGAGATCGGGGCGAACACCACGACGGTGGTCGTGGCGACCGACGGCGTCCCGCAGTTCGTGCGCATCATCCCGAGTGGCGGCGACGACCTGACCGCGACCCTCGCGACGGCACTCGACATCGCGGTCGACCAGGCTGAGGCAGTGAAGCGCTGGATCGGCCTCGGCGCTCGTGCGCAGACCCCTGATGACGTCCGCGCCGCCACGACCGTCCGTGAACTCAGCAACGAGTTGCTGACGAGTCTGCGCAACACGGTGAACTACTTCGTCAGCACGCGGCCAGGAGCCGGCGTGCAGAGCCTCGTCCTCGCCGGCGGTGGCGCCCAGCTGCCGGGCTTCGCCGAGGCGCTCCAGGCGTCGACCGGCATCGACGTCAGCATCGGCGACCCGTTCGCCGACGCGCCCACGAACCGGTCGATCCGGCGAGAGGACGTCGCCGGCCGTGGGCTCGCAGTGGCGGTCGCCTGGGGCCTCGCGACCGGGAGCTGTGCAGCATGACCAAGATCCTCGAGCCCTCGAAGCGCGCACGACGCGGCGCAGGGACCTCCCACGAGGTCCGGATCGCGGCGGACACCGCCCAGCGGACGAAACGTCAGGGACGCGGTAACGGCCAGTCGGTCGTCGTGGGCGGTGTGCCGCGAGTCGATCTGCTGCCGACCGAAGTCCTCATCGATCGTCGCCAGCGCGCGGTCGTCCGGCGGGCCTGGCTCGGTGTCGTGGTCGTCGCGGTGGCGGTCGGGGCCGGAGTCGTCCTGGCCTCCGCGACGGCCATGCAGGCCGACACTCAGCTGGCAGCCGCCCGTGAGCAGACCGACTCGCTCCTGGTCGAGCAGCAGCAGTACCGCGAGGTGCGCAGCACGGAGACGCAGTCCGAGCTGCTGCGTGCGGCTCAGCAGGTCGGTGGGTCGACGGAGATCGACTGGCAGGCAACGCTCCAACGGGTCCAGGACTCGCTCCCCGCTGGTGTGACGATCACGGGCGTCCAGATCGACTCCGCGACCCCGCTCGAGGCCTACGCCCAGGCGACCAGCCCGTTGCAGGGGCAGCGTGTGGCGACACTCACGATCGACGCCGCGAGCCCGACCCTTCCGTCGGTGCCGACCTGGCTCGACTCGGTGAAGGGTCTCCGGGGGTTCGTCGACGCGAACGCCAACTCGGTGACGCTCGACACGTCGACGAACGTCTACACGGTGGACATGACGATCCACCTCGACGAGAAGGTCTACGACGGCAAGTACGCAGCGAAGGACGGATCATGAGCCGCAACCGATTGATGCTCCTCCTCGCGGTCGTCGCAGCGGTCGTGGTGGCCGCCGGCGGGTTCTTCCTCGGCGTGCAGCCGCAGCTCGACCGTGCTGCGACGGCGAAGAGCGACACCGAGAGCATCAGCGCCGGCAACGCGACGACGCGCGCTGAGATCGCACGGCTCCGCCAGCAGGCGAAGACCCTGCCCGAGATGCGTACCCGCCTCGCGACGCTGCAGGCGTCCGTGCCCGACGCGGCTGGAGTCTCGTCGTTCATCAGCCAGCTCAACGGGACCGCTGACACGGCCGGAGTCCAGGTCGCGACGATCACCGTCGGTGACGCGACCGCGTACTCCCCGCCCGCAGCACCGGCCGGAGGGGACACGAGCAGCGACGCTGCCTCCTCCGACGGCTCCGCGACGGCCACAGCGACGCCGGCGCCGACTGCGGTCGCGACGACCCCTGCGGCTCCGGAGACGGCGACGGACAGCAGCATCACGTCGCGGAACTTCTCCGTCATCCCGGTGTCGGTGACCGTCAACGGTGAGTTCCCAGGAGCGCTCACCTTCGTCAGGGGTGTGCAGTCGAACTCGCGGCTCTTCCTGATCGACTCGATCTCGTCGTCGTCGCCGAGCACGGCAGCCGCCGATGACTCCGACGCGCAGGCGGAGTCTCCGTCGTGGACCTTCAGCGGGTCGATCTACGTGCTCTCGGACGCCGCAGCTGCGGCCTCCGCGAAGGGCTGACCCGACCCCCTCCCACTGGGGTGTGACGCGCCACGCCGACCCCTCTTCCGCGACACCCGTCGGTGTGCGTACGATGCTGACGACGCCGTGATCGCGGCTGCTCATCTCCCTCTCGAACGGTCGGCTCGAACCGGCCGTTCCCGTCGTGCCCGGAGTCGCGCGTGTTGGTCGGAATCGTGGAATTCCTTGGTTGGTTCGGCGCTGTAACCGTGCTGGCTGGTTACATTCTCTTCTCCACGGGGAAGCTCCCGAACGGGCCGGTCTACCAGCTCTTCAACCTCGTCGGCGGGCTGGCCGTCGCCGTCAACGTGGCCGCGCACCACGCGGTGCCGTCGACCATCGTCAACGGCATCTGGGCGATCGTCGCCGTGGTCGTCCTGGTGAAGATGGGACGCGCCCGTCGCGCGGCGAAGCGCGGCGAGCCGGCGGCCTCCGAGGGGACCGTGCTGCACGCCGAGCCGGCGTCCACCACCGGCGTCCTGCCGATCATCGGCCCGGCCCTACGTGACCACGAGCCGGAGGAGCCCTCCGAGTCGGACGCAGCCCCGGGCCTCCAGGCCGCACCGACCACCAGCACGACGCAGGTCGCTCCGATGACCGAGACCGTCCCGATCATCACCGCGACGATCGCACTGGCCCTGGTCGCCGCAGCCCAGGGGCACGTGGAGCGTGCGGACAGCGCAGACGCCGCCGAAGGCGCCGACCACGCGGAGCGGACCGAAGCCACCCGCTGACCGTCCCGTCGGCGATACGATCACCTCATGTCCCGGTGGTTGATCGCGACGATGACGTCCGTCCTCTTCATCGCGCTCGTCGTCGCCGTCGCGGGGTTCGAAGCGCTCCTCGCCGACGTCGAGGCGATCGCGCAGCCGGACGCGACCCCGTACCTCGGCCCGGCCATGGTGATCGGCGCCGCCGTGGTGGTGTTCCTCGCGACCGCGGTCGGCGCGCGAGAGGGCAACCCCGGTGTCACCGGCCTGGTCGCCGCCGCGACCGCCTACCTGGTGATGCTCGGCGTCGGCGCCGTCGGGTACGCGGCGATCCGCCGCGACCTGACCGAGCTCCTCGTCTTCCCGGCCGGCTACGCACTCGGGCCGTTCGTGGTCGGCTCCGTCGTGGTGGCGCTCCTGTCGGTGATCGGCGGGATCTCCATGGCCCGGCACCAGGCCCGGACGACGGGCTCGACATCCACGGCAGGGCAGCGGCAGGAGCCGACCGTCGCGGGTGACGACACCGTCGGGCGGTAGTCTGCCCGGGCACGACGCACACGCAACGGGGGAACGATGAGCGACCAGCACACGCCGGATCCGGACCAGCAGGACGGTTGGGGAGCCGTGCCGTCGGTGGCGTCGATCCGCGGGACACAAGAAACGCCAGCGACCGCGCAGAACGCGCAGGCCGGGTCGACGGCGCCGGCCGCGCACGGCGCGCAGTACGCTCCGACTGCGTCGCGCGCTCCGCGCCGGAAGCTCCGCCGCGGCCAGCTGGTCGGGATCATCGCCGGCAGCACCGCGGTCGTGTTGTTGCTCGTCGCCGGTGTCGTCGGGTTCTCGGTCGGCTCGGCCACCCACTCGGCCGACCGCCCCGTGCGGGCGTTCCTGGACGACCTGACGGCGGGGAAGGTCACCGACGCCCTCGACGCAGCGGGCATCGACCGGACGAAGGCCGACGTGCTCCTGACCGATGCCGCGTACGCGAAGGCGACCGCGAAGATCACCGGATACCGGGTGGCCGCGACGCGCACGGACGGCGACACCGCCACCGTCCGCGCGTACCTGCGTCAGGCAGGCCGGGACGTCGCGGCGACCTTCACACTCGACAAGACCGGCACCGACTGGGGCGTGTTCCCGGTGTGGGAGCTACAGGCGCCGGAGCTCGGCAGCGTCGACGTCAGCGTCCGGGGTCCGTCCGGCGCCTCGGTGCAGGTCGCGGGCACGTCGACGAAGACCCCGAAGGACGGCACGGTTGGTCTCCGCGCCCTCCCCGGCACCTACGCGGTCACGTACGACGGCGGCAAGTGGACGAAGGCCACGGGTGGCAGCGCCGTCGTGGGCGGGTTCGGTGGCAGTACCTCGACGCCCGTGCATATGACCGCGACGCTCACGAACGCGGGCGACCAGGCGGCGAAGCGGGCCGTGGACGCCTGGGTGGACGGCTGCATCGCCTCGAACGACGCCGCGCCGGCCGGGTGCAGCTTCTACGCGTACGGCGAGAACCCCGCGTACACCTACACGAACGAGAAGTGGACGCTCGAGTCGCGGCCGACCGTCGCCGTCGGCAGCTGGACCACGAACGGCTGGCTCGTCTCCACCACCACCTTCGGCCGGGCCACCTTCACGGCGGACATCGCCGGCGCGGGCGGCACCGGGACGGCCACGGCCGGACCGCTCAACGTCAACGCGAGCGGGTACATCACGGGGTTCTCGAGCTCGGGTGCGACGTTCCGGTCGGCGGTCGGCAACGGGTCCTCGGACACCGGCTCATGACGGTGTCCGGCGTGGTGCCGGCCCGGATTGATTTCGTCCCGTTACGCGGGTAGTCTCTTCTGGGTGTGCGCCCTCGGGCGCGCCCGAAAAGTCCGGCGAGCGAGATCGCCCAGTCGGACCACTCCGTCCCCCCGCAGGTTCCTCCGCCGTCAGGCGGTCATCAGCGTGGGACGAGGAAGCCGGCGGATCGCGCCGGCCAGAGAGCACGAGCGAAGAACCAGGAGAACAGTTGCCTACTATTCAGCAGCTGGTTCGCAAGGGTCGTACGCCGAAGGTCACCAAGACCAAGGCGCCCGCCCTGAAGGCGAACCCCCAGCAGCGTGGTGTGTGCACCCGCGTCTACACCACCACCCCGAAGAAGCCGAACTCCGCACTGCGCAAGGTCGCTCGTGTGAAGCTCTCGAACGGCACCGAGGTCACGGCGTACATCCCCGGTGAGGGCCACAACCTCCAGGAGCACTCGATGGTGCTCGTCCGTGGCGGTCGTGTGAAGGACCTCCCCGGTGTGCGGTACAAGATCATCCGTGGCGCCCTGGACACCCAGGCCGTGAAGAACCGTAAGCAGGCTCGTAGCCGCTACGGCGCGAAGAAGGGTTGAGTTAGATGCCTCGTAAGGGTCCCGCCCCCAAGCGTCCCGTCGTCGCCGACCCGGTCTACGGTGCGCCGATCGTCAGCCAGCTCGTCAACAAGATCCTGCTCGACGGCAAGAAGGGCCTCGCCGAGCGCATCGTCTACGGTGCACTCGAGGGCGTCACTGCCAAGAACCAGCAGGATGCTGTCGTCACGCTCAAGAAGGCGCTCGACAACGTCCGTCCGACCCTCGAGGTCCGCAGCCGCCGCGTCGGTGGCTCGACCTACCAGGTCCCGGTCGAGGTCAAGCCGCACCGCGCGAACACCCTCGCGCTACGCTGGCTGACCTCGTACGCCAAGGCCCGTCGCGAGAAGACGATGACCGAGCGTCTCATGAACGAGATCCTCGACGCGTCGAACGGTCTCGGTGCCGCGGTCAAGCGCCGCGAGGACACGCACAAGATGGCCGAGTCGAACAAGGCCTTCGCCCACTACCGCTGGTAGTCCCGGCACCGTCCGGGCACCGGTGGTCAAGAACCCCGGCGCCCGGACGGCCGCCAACCTCTCCTACAACTCTTCCGGAGGAACCCTGTGGCACAGGACGTGCTCACCGACCTGAACAAGGTCCGCAACATCGGCATCATGGCGCACATCGATGCCGGCAAGACCACGACGACCGAGCGCATCCTGTTCTACACGGGCATCACGCACAAGATCGGTGAGGTCCACGACGGCGCTGCCACGATGGACTGGATGGCGCAGGAGCAGGAGCGCGGCATCACGATCACGTCGGCCGCGACGACCTGCTTCTGGGACAACAACCAGATCAACATCATCGACACCCCCGGTCACGTGGACTTCACGGTCGAGGTGGAGCGTTCGCTCCGCGTCCTCGACGGTGCGGTCGCCGTCTTCGACGGCAAGGAGGGCGTCGAGCCCCAGTCCGAGACCGTGTGGCGTCAGGCCGACAAGTACAACGTCCCGCGCATCTGCTTCGTCAACAAGATGGACAAGCTCGGCGCGGACTTCTACTACACCGTCGACACGATCATCAACCGCCTCGGTGCGGAGCCCCTCGTGCTCCAGCTGCCGATCGGTTCGGAGAGCTCGTTCGAAGGCGTCGTCGACCTCGTCCAGATGCGTGCACTCACCTGGCGCGGCGACGCCAAGGGTGACGTCGCGATGGGTGCGAAGTACGAGATCGAAGAGATCCCGGCCGACCTGCAGGACCGCGCCGCCGAGTACCGCGAGAAGCTCATCGAGCGCGTGGCCGAGGCGGACGACGTCCTCATGGAGCGTTACCTCGAGGGCGACACCGACTTCTCGGTCGACGAGATCAAGGCCGCGATCCGCGCCCTCACCGTGAGCAGCACGCTCTACCCGGTGCTGTGCGGTTCCGCGTTCAAGAACCGCGGTGTCCAACCGATGCTCGACGCCGTCATCGACTACCTCCCGTCCCCGCTCGACGTGCCGCCGATGATCGGCCACGACGTCAAGGACGAGGAGAAGGAGATCATCCGCAAGCCCGACGCGTCGGAGCCGTTCTCGGCTCTCGCGTTCAAGGTCGCGGTGCACCCCTTCTTCGGTCGCCTCACCTACGTCCGCGTGTACTCCGGCTCGATCGAGTCCGGCGCACAGGTCATCAACTCGACCAAGGGCAAGAAGGAGCGCATCGGGAAGATCTTCCAGATGCACTCCAACAAGGAGAACCCGGTCGCCAACGTGACCGCTGGCCACATCTACGCGGTCATCGGCCTCAAGGACACCACCACCGGTGACACCCTGTGCGACCCGACCAACCAGGTCGTCCTCGAGTCGATGACGTTCCCGGAGCCGGTCATCGAGGTCGCGATCGAGCCGAACACGAAGGCTGACCAGGAGAAGCTCTCCACGGCCATCCAGAAGCTCGCCGAAGAGGACCCGACGTTCCGCGTCGAGCTCAACGCCGAGACCGGTCAGACGACGATCAAGGGCATGGGCGAGCTCCACCTCGACATCCTCGTCGACCGCATGAAGCGCGAGTTCCACGTCGAGGCGAGCGTCGGCAAGCCCCAGGTGGCCTACCGCGAGACGCTCACCAAGATCGTCGAGCGCTACGACTACACCCACAAGAAGCAGACCGGTGGTTCCGGTCAGTTCGCGAAGGTGCAGATCGCGCTCGAGCCGATGGAGGTCACGAGCGAGAAGGTCTACGAGTTCGTCAACGCGACCTCCGGTGGCCGTGTCCCGCGCGAGTACATCCCCTCGGTCGACGCCGGTATCCAGGACGCCATGCAGGTCGGCATCCTCGCGGGCTACCCGACCGTCGGCGTGAAGGCCATCCTCAAGGACGGCGCGGCGCACGACGTCGACTCGTCCGAGATGGCGTTCAAGATCGCCGGTTCCATCGCCTACAAGGAAGCGGCCCGCAAGGCCGGTCCCGCGATCCTCGAGCCGATCATGGCCGTCGAGGTCCGTACTCCTGAGGAGTACATGGGCGACGTCATCGGTGACCTGAACTCCCGTCGTGGCCAGATCGCCTCGATGGAGGACGCCTCGGGCGTCAAGGTGGTCCGCGCGAGCGTGCCGCTGTCCGAGATGTTCGGCTACGTCGGCGACCTGCGGTCGAAGACCTCTGGTCGTGCGGTCTACTCGATGACCTTCGAGACCTACAGCCAGGTCCCGGCCAAGGTCGCCGAGGAGATCATCGCGAAGAACGCGGGGGAGTAGCGCTCAGCGCTTCTCCACAGGCGGGGGTGCCCGGCGACGGGCCCCTCGCCACCAAGTAAAGTACAGACACACACCGCGCATCAACGGTCGCGAGCCCATCCAGGGCCGGCCGGGGATGACGCTTCCGAGTCCTGAGGAGGACCCACAGTGGCCAAGGCCAAGTTCGAGCGCACCAAGCCGCACGTCAACATCGGAACCATCGGTCACGTCGACCACGGCAAGACCACGCTCACGGCGGCGATCACCAAGGTTCTGCACGACCAGTACCCGGACCTCAACGAGGCCCGTGACTTCGCGCAGATCGACAACGCTCCCGAGGAGCGCCAGCGCGGCATCACGATCAACATCTCGCACGTCGAGTACCAGACCGAGAAGCGTCACTACGCGCACGTCGACGCCCCCGGTCACGCCGACTACGTGAAGAACATGATCACGGGTGCGGCGCAGATGGACGGCGCGATCCTCGTGGTCGCCGCCACCGACGGCCCGATGCCCCAGACGCGTGAGCACGTGCTGCTCGCCCGCCAGGTCGGCGTCCCCTACATCGTCGTCGCGCTGAACAAGTCCGACATGGTGGACGACGAGGAGATCCTGGAGCTCGTCGAGCTCGAGGTCCGCGAGCTCCTCGGCTCGCAGCAGTTCGACGAGGACGCCCCCGTCGTGCAGGTCTCGGCGCTCAAGGCGCTCGAGGGCGACGAGAAGTGGGTCAAGTCGGTCCAGGAGCTCATGGCCCAGGTCGACGAGCACGTGCCGGACCCGGTGCGCGCCACCGACCAGCCCTTCCTGATGCCGATCGAGGACGTCTTCACGATCACCGGTCGTGGAACGGTCGTCACCGGTCGTGTCGAGCGTGGAACGCTCAACCTGAACGCCGAGGTCGAGATCGTCGGCATCCGCGCGACGCAGAAGACCACGGTCACGGGCATCGAGATGTTCCGCAAGCTGCTCGACCAGGCGGTCGCCGGTGACAACACCGGTCTGCTCATCCGTGGCCTCAAGCGCGAGGACGTGGAGCGCGGCCAGGTCGTCGTGAAGCCGGGTTCGGTCACGCCGCACACCGAGTTCCAGGCGAACTCCTACATCCTGACCAAGGAAGAGGGCGGGCGTCACAACCCGTTCTACGCGAACTACCGTCCGCAGTTCTACTTCCGCACCACGGACGTCACCGGCGTCATCACGCTGCCCGAGGGCACCGAGATGGTCATGCCCGGTGACACCGTCGCCATGACCGTCGAGCTGATCCAGCCGATCGCCATGGAAGAGGGCCTCCGCTTCGCCATCCGTGAGGGTGGTCGTACGGTCGGCGCCGGTACGGTCGAGAAGATCCTCAAGTAACTCCGGTTACCTGCCGCAGCGGGGTCGAGCCTTCGGGCTCGGCCCCGCTGTGTCGTTGCCCCGGTCGACGTGGCAGCGCTCGGAGCCACTGTCGGCCGCTCACGGCCCTGGCGGGCGGCGGACGGGAGGCCCGGGGTACGCCCGCCACGACGGCGTCCGTCCGCCCCGTACGGCGTCCCAGGCAGCGGGGAGTTGGCTCGGCCGGGTGACTCGTCTGCGCCGTTCCACGACCTCCGGTCGTGGCTACCACCGTGTCCGGAGCGGCCGCGGCTTCTCGTACCGTGACCCCGACGGTGCGACCGTCACCGATGCCTCGGTGCGTCAGCGGCTCGAGGACCTCGTCATCCCGCCGGCCTGGGACGACGTCTGGATCTCGCCGTACGAGAACGGGCACGTCCTCGCGACCGGCATCGACGGAGCCGGACGCCGCCAGTACATGTACCACCCGTCGTGGCGCGAACGGATGGACCGGATCAAGTACGACCGGGCGCTCGCCCTCGCGGAGTCGCTGCCGGTCGCACGGCGCGGGGTCACGCAGGACCTCCGACGACCGGAACCCGATCGCCGCCGAGCGCTGGCCGCAGCGTTCCGGATGCTCGACCAGGGCTCGCTGCGGGTCGGATCGGAGCGGTACGCCAGCGAGCACGGCAGCCGCGGACTGTCGACCCTGCTGTGCGCGCACGCCCACGTCTCCGGTGACGACATCGAGCTTGACTTCCCCGGCAAGAGCGGGCAGGAGTGGTCGTCGTCGATCCACGACGCCGACCTCGCGACGGTGATCGCCGGCATGAAGCGCCGTGGGCCGAACGCCCGACTGCTGTCGTTCCGCGAACGCCGCGGTGACGAGTGGGAGCCGTTGTCCGCCGAGGACATCAACGCCTACGTCAAGGAGCGTGCTGGTGACGACTTCACGGCGAAGGACTTCCGCACCCTGCACGGCACGGTGGCCGCGGCCGTCGACCTTGCCCGGACCGGTCCGCTGTCGTCGCAGGCGAAGCGGAAGCGTGCGGTGTCCCATGCCGTGAAGGCCGCGAGCGACGAGCTCGGCAACACCCCGACGGTGTGCCGGCAGAGCTACATCGACCCGCGGCTGCTCGACGCCTACGAGCACGGCGAGACCATCGATCCGGCCCGGATCCACGCCGCCGAGTCCGAGGTCCGGGCACTGCTCTACCGACAATGACCCCGGGAGCGTCCGGATGACGTAGCGTTGGTCGACGTGCCGGACCACCCCACACGGCACGGAAGGACCCACAACAGTCGTGACTGACGAGTGCATCCACGGTTTCCCCACCGAGCTCTGCGACATCTGCGCGCCCCGGCAGCGTGAGGAGTCGGCGATCCCAGCCGCTCCGGCGCCACGGCGGACCCGCATCACCACCAACCTGCGCGTCGACCCGCCGGCCTCCGGCCCCGGGACGTCGCTGCGCTCACCGACGTCGCTCCGGTCGTCGTCGGCCGACCTGCCCGAGGCTCGGGTGTTCGCGTCGCTGCGTGCGCACCACGTGACCCACATCGACAACCTCGACGGCATCGTCGGGTCCGGCGCCATCCTGGCGGCCGACCAGGCGGAGCCCGCCGTCGACGTCAGCAGCCCCGAGACCCGGGCCGCACGCGCCGAGGCCGAAGCGCCCGACGGCAGCACCATCGCGAGCCACGTGCCGTTCACCCTGTCGCCGGATGCCGTCCGGTGGGACGAACTCCGCACCGGCGCCGTCGGGGAGCGGTGGTCCGACGCCGCCCGACGCACGCGCGCGGTGGACTACGTCGTGCTCGTCGTCCCGGTCTCGGCGTTCGGTGACTCGGTGGTCGTCGCCGACCAGGACGCCGACGCCGACGACGTCCGGTTCGCCGTCGGCCCCGACGCCGGGACGAACCTGATCCGCCGCACCGACTTCTCCGACCCCGAGATGCTCGGACTCGAGCTCCTCGCGGGGCCGAGCGTGCCGTTCTCGTCCGTCGCGGTGATCGGTGTCCCGAACGACAAGGCCCGTCAGACGGTCCGTGCGGTGCTCGCCGACCACGGCGGCCACGCGCCGCGCGTGGCGGTCTTCCCGCCGTGGTTCGTCCCTCCGGTGACGGCCGAGTAACCGTCTCCACGAGCGCCCTCCGGACCATGTCCGGAGGGCGCTCCGCGTTGCGGCGGCGACCCGTGCCTCCAGGCCGTCCGATCCGCGTGGATCCGGGGAAGCGAGCCGGTGTCGACACGCCCGGCACATCGCGACACGCCCGGGTTGCACGTGGGCTCGGGACATGCGAGACTTGTCCGGTTCCGAATTCCCCGCGGGTGCGAGTCCGCAGGATCACTGCTCTGGCAGTGCACAACCCCCCTGTTCAGCAGGGCTGGGTTGGGCCGCAGGCAGCAGAACACGACTCCCCGAGGTCATGACGGACGCGACACTGTTGCGCCCGGAGTGCGAGGAAGTCGATTGCCCACGCTGGACGGCCAAGGTCGCCCGCGCGGTTGACAGGTGAACAGCGGTCATCCCCAGCGGATGCGGCCGGTTGGTTCAGGAAAACAGCACGGTCTGCAGCAATGCGGAGCCGAGCGGCGTCAGGCGGCCTGCGGGTGCGCGGCGCAGAGAGAGGACAAGAGACACATGGCGGGACAGAAGATCCGCATCCGGCTCAAGTCGTATGACCACGAGGTCATCGACACGTCGGCCCGGAAGATCGTCGACACGGTGACCCGTGCCGGTGCAACCGTGGTCGGCCCGGTGCCACTCCCCACCGAGAAGAACGTGATCGCAGTGATCCGTTCCCCTCACAAGTACAAGGACTCGCGCGAGCACTTCGAGAAGCGCACGCACAAGCGGGTCATCGACATCGTCGACCCGACGCCGAAGGCCGTTGACTCGCTCATGCGACTCGACCTGCCGGCAGACGTCAACATCGAGATCAAGCTGTAAGGGGGCTGACCAATGGCGAACTCAACCAAGACCGTCAAGGGCCTCCTCGGCAAGAAGCTCGGGATGACCCAGGTGTGGGACGAGAACAACAAGTTCATCCCCGTCACCGTGATCGAGGTCGGCCCGAACGTGGTCACCCAGATCCGCAACGCTGAGCGCGACGGCTACGAGGCGATCCAGATCGCCGCCGGTGCCATCGACCCGCGCAAGGTCAACAAGCCGGCCGCTGGCCACTTCGAGGCCGCTGGCGTGACCCCGCGTCGCACCCTCACCGAGATCCGGACCAACGACTCCGCTGAGTACACGCTCGGCCAGGAGCTCACCGTGGACGGCACGTTCACGGCGGGCCAGAAGGTCGACGTCGTCGGTACCTCCAAGGGCAAGGGCTTCGCCGGTGTCATGAAGCGCCACGGCTTCCACGGCGTCGGCGCCTCGCACGGTGCACACCGCAACCACCGCAAGCCCGGCTCGATCGGTGCTTCCTCGACCCCGTCGCGTGTCTTCAAGGGCATGCGCATGGCCGGTCGTATGGGTGGCGACCGCGTGACCGTCCTCAACCTCACGGTGCACGCCGTCGACGCCGAGAAGGGTCTGCTGCTCGTCAAGGGCGCCGTCCCCGGTGCTCGTGGCCGCTCCGTCTTCGTCCGCACCGCCGTGAAGGGTAAGTGATCATGGCCACCACGACCGCAACCACGATCGACGTCCTCGACGCATCGGGTGTCAAGTCCGGCACCGTCGAGCTGCCCGCAGCTCTCTTCGACGTCGAGACCAACGTCCCGCTGATCCACCAGGTCGTCACCGCGCAGCTCGCAGCCGCGCGTCAGGGCACCCACAAGACCAAGAACCGCGGCGAAGTCCGCGGTGCCGGTCGCAAGCCGTTCAAGCAGAAGGGCACCGGCCGCGCCCGTCAGGGTTCCGTCCGTGCTCCCGAGCACACCGGTGGTGGCGTCGTCCACGGACCGACCCCCCGCGACTACTCGCAGCGCACCCCCAAGAAGATGATCGCCGCAGCGCTGCTCGGCTCGCTCTCGGACCGCGCCCGCGGTGGCCGCATCTCGGCTGTCGACGGCTTCGTCGAGGCCGACGTGCCGTCGACCAAGGTCGCTCGCACGCTCCTCGAGAAGGTCGCGCCCGTCAAGCACGTGCTGATCGTGCTCGAGTCGAACGACGAGCTGACGCTCAAGTCGATCCGCAACCTGCCGAACGTCCACGCGCTCTCGTACGGCCAGCTGAACGCCTACGACGTCCTCAAGTCGGACGCCGTCGTCTTCAGCAAGAGCGCCCTCGACGCCTTCATCGCGTCGAAGACCGCGAAGGAGATCACCGCATGAGCGGCTTCAACAAGGACCCGCGCGACGTCATCATCTCGCCGGTCGTCTCGGAGAAGAGCTACGCGCTCATCGACCAGGGCAAGTACACGTTCATCGTGGACCCCCGTTCGAACAAGACCGAGATCAAGCTCGCCATCGAGAAGATCTTCGAGGTCAAGGTCGCGAGCATCAACACGCTGAACCGCCCGGGCAAGACCCGTCGCACCAAGTTCGGTCTCGGCAAGCGCAAGGACACCAAGCGCGCCATCGTGACGCTCAAGTCCGGTTCGATCGACATCTTCACGGCTGTCGGCTGAGGACCAGAGGGATAAATCATGGCTATTCGTAACTACAAGCCGACGACCCCCGGTCGTCGCGGCTCGTCGGTCGCCGACTTCGCTGAGATCACCCGTTCGACTCCGGAGAAGTCCCTGCTTCGTCCGCTGCCGAAGACCGGTGGTCGCAACAGCTCCGGCCGCATCACCACGCGTCACATCGGTGGTGGCCACAAGCGCCAGTACCGCGTGATCGACTTCCGTCGCTCCGACAAGGACGGCGTGGACGCCAAGGTCGCTCACATCGAGTACGACCCCAACCGCACTGCGCGCATCGCGCTCCTGCACTACGTGGACGGCACGAAGCGGTACATCATCGCGCCGAACAAGCTCAAGCAGGGCGACGTCATCGAGCAGGGCCCCGGCGCCGACATCAAGCCCGGCAACAACCTGCCGCTGCGCAACATCCCCGTGGGTACCGTCGTGCACGCCATCGAGCTCCGCCCCGGTGGCGGCGCGAAGATGGCCCGCTCGGCTGGCGCCTCGGTGCGTCTCGTCGCCAAGGACGGCCCCTACGCGCAGCTCCGTCTGCCGTCGGGCGAGGTCCGCAACGTCGACGCACGCTGCCGCGCCACGATCGGCGAGGTCGGCAACGCCGAGCAGTCGAACATCAACTGGGGCAAGGCCGGCCGCATGCGCTGGAAGGGCGTCCGCCCGACCGTGCGTGGTGTCGCGATGAACCCGGTCGACCACCCCCACGGTGGTGGCGAGGGCAAGACCTCCGGTGGTCGTCACCCGGTCAGCCCCTGGGGCCAGGCCGAGGGTCGCACGCGCAAGCCGAACAAGCCGAGCGACAAGCTCATCGTCCGTCGCCGTAACGCCGGCAAGAAGCGCAAGTAGGAGTTCAGAAGATGCCACGCAGTCTGAAGAAGGGCCCCTTCGTCGACGAGCACCTGCTCCGCAAGGTCGTCACGCAGAACGAGGCCAACACCAAGAACGTGATCCGTACCTGGTCGCGGCGGTCGATGATCGTCCCGAACATGCTCGGTCACACCATCGCGGTGCACGACGGCCGCAAGCACATCCCGGTGTTCGTCACCGAGTCGATGGTCGGTCACAAGCTCGGCGAGTTCGCGCCGACCCGCACCTTCCGTGGTCACGTGAAGGACGACAAGAAGGGCCGTCGCCGCTAACGCGGGGACGCAGAGGAGGAACGAAATGGTGGAGTCGATCGCACGCGTGCGACACATCCGCGTCACGCCTCAGAAGGCCCGTCGCGTCATCGAGCTGATCCGCGGCAAGCAGGCCCACGAGGCGCTCGCCATCCTGAAGTTTGCCCCCCAGGGCGCTTCGGAGCCCGTGTACAAGCTGGTCGCCTCGGCGATCGCGAACGCCCGGGTGAAGGCTGACTCGACGAACAGCTTCCTCGACGAGCGCGACCTCTACGTGAGCCGCGTCTTCGTCGACGAGGGAACGACCCTGAAGCGGTTCCAGCCGCGCGCCCAGGGCCGGGCCTTCCGCATCAACAAGCGCACCAGCCACATCACGGTCGTCCTCGCGACGCCGGAAGAGGCCGAGGCTGCCGCGACGAGCAAGAAGGCGAGCAACTAATGGGCCAGAAGGTCAACCCGTACGGCTTCCGTCTCGGGATCACGACGGACCACGTCTCGCACTGGTTCACCGACAGCAAGAAGGCCGGTCAGCGCTACGCCGACTACGTGGCCGAGGACATCAAGGTGCGCGAGTACCTGAAGAAGACCCTCGACCGCGCCGGTGTCGCTCGCATCGAGCTCGAGCGCACCCGTGACCGTGTCCGCGTGGACATCCACACGGCGCGTCCGGGCATCGTCATCGGCCGCCGCGGCGCCGAGGCGGAGCGCGTTCGCGGTGAGCTCGAGAAGCTCACCAAGAAGCAGATCCAGCTGAACATCCTCGAGGTCAAGAACCCCGAGACCGAGGCCCAGCTCGTCGCGCAGGGCATCGCCGAGCAGCTCTCCGCTCGTGTCGCGTTCCGTCGCGCCATGCGCAAGGGCCTGCAGGGTGCACAGCGCGCCGGCGCCAAGGGTGTCCGCATCCAGGTGTCGGGCCGTCTCGGCGGCGCCGAGATGTCCCGTTCGGAGTTCTACCGCGAAGGCCGTGTGCCGCTGCACACCCTCCGCGCGAACATCGACTACGGCTTCTACGAGGCCCGGACCACGTTCGGCCGCATCGGCGTGAAGGTCTGGATCTACAAGGGCGACATCACGAACAAGGAGCTCGCTCGCGAGCAGGCGAACCAGCGTTCGTCGCGCCCCGAGCGTCGTGGCGGCCCGCGCGGTGAGCGTGGCGACCGTGGCGGCGACCGTCGTGGCGGCGACCGCGGTGACCGCCGCCCGCAGCAGGCCCCGCAGGACGCGCCGGCCGGCGCAGGAGTTGAGGCGTAACCATGCTTATTCCCCGTCGAGTCAAGCACCGTAAGCAGCACCACCCGAAGCGTTCGGGTCAGGCAACCGGTGGTACCAAGGTCAGCTTCGGCGACTACGGCATCCAGGCCCTCACCCCGGCGTACGTGACCAACCGTCAGATCGAGTCCGCTCGTATCGCCATGACGCGTCACATCAAGCGTGGCGGCAAGGTCTGGATCAACATCTACCCGGACCGCCCGCTCACGAAGAAGCCGGCTGAGACCCGCATGGGTTCCGGTAAGGGCTCGCCCGAGTGGTGGGTCGCCAACGTCAAGCCGGGTCGTGTGCTCTTCGAGCTCTCCGGCGTCACCGAGGACATCGCCCGTGAGGCGCTGACCCGTGCAATCCACAAGCTGCCCCTCAAGGCACGCATCATCAAGCGCGAGGAGGGCGACGCATAATGGCGATCGGTTCCAAGGAGCTCCGTCCGACGGAGCTCGACACGTTCGAGAACGAGCGTCTCGCTGACGAGCTGAAGAAGGCCAAGGAGGAACTCTTCAACCTCCGCTTCCAGTCGGCCACCGGCCAGCTGGAGAGCCACGGTCGTCTCCGTGCCGTCAAGCGCGACATCGCTCGCATCTACACCGTCCTCCGCGAGCGCGAGCTCGGCATCCGTGCCACTCCCGCGCCCGTCGAGACCGCCACCAAGGCCAAGAAGACGACGAAGAAGGCTGACAAGCCGGCTGAGTCGACCGAGGCCGAGACCGCCGAGGAGAAGTAATGGCGAACGAAGAGAAGACCTCCGCCGCCCTCACTCGCGGCTACCGCAAGACGCGTCGCGGCTACGTGACCAGCGACAAGATGGACAAGACCATCGTGGTCGAGGTCGAGGACCGCGTGAAGCACGCGCTCTACGGCAAGATCATCCGTCGCACGTCCAAGGTGAAGGCCCACGACGAGCTCGGCACCGCTGGTGTCGGCGACCTCGTCGTGATCAGCGAGACCCGTCCCCTCAGCGCTTCGAAGCGCTGGCGCCTGGTCGAGATCCTCGAGAAGGCCAAGTAGGCCTCGGCCTGCTTCGGAATAGGAGACAGCAGTGATTCAGCAGGAATCCCGCCTGAAGATCGCCGACAACACGGGTGCCAAGGAGATCTTGACCATCCGCGTGCTCGGTGGTTCGGGTCGTCGCTACGCCGGTCTCGGTGACGTCATCGTCGCCACGGTGAAGGACGCCATCCCCGGCGGCAACGTGAAGAAGGGTGACGTCGTGAAGGCGGTCATCGTTCGCACCAAGAAGGAGACCCGTCGTCAGGACGGCTCCTACATCAAGTTCGACGAGAACGCGGCAGTGATCCTCAAGGCCGACGGCGACCCGCGCGGCACGCGCATCTTCGGTCCGGTCGGTCGCGAGCTCCGTGACAAGAAGTTCATGAAGATCATCTCGCTCGCGCCGGAGGTGCTGTAAGCCATGGCGAACATCAAGAAGGGTGACCTCGTCCAGGTCATCACGGGCGCGACGCAGGAGCGTGGCGGCGACCGTGGCAAGCAGGGCAAGGTCATCGAGGTCCTCAAGGACAAGCAGCGCGTCGTCGTCGAGGGCGTGAACTTCGTCACGAAGCACGTCCGCGTCGGCCAGACGCAGCGCGGCTCGAAGACGGGTGGCATCGAGAAGCACGAAGCCTCGATCCACGTGTCCAACGTCGCTCTCGTCGACCCGAAGACGAAGAAGCCGACCCGCGTCGGCTTCCGTACCGAAGAGGTGGAGAAGGGCGGGGTCAAGAAGACCGTCCGTGTCCGCTACGCCAAGAAGTCAGGTGAAACGCTCTGATGACTGACACGACTGCAACGACTGAGGCCCCCAAGGCCCAGCCGCGCCTCAAGCAGAAGTACAAGGACGAGATCAAGGCCACGCTCACCGAGCAGTTCGGCTACGCGAACGTCAACCAGGTCCCCGGCCTGGTCAAGGTCGTCGTGAACACCGGTGTCGGCGAGGCCGCTCGCGACTCGAAGATCATCGAGGGGGCCATCAAGGACCTCACGGCGATCACGGGTCAGAAGCCCCAGGTCAACATCGCTCGCAAGTCCATCGCGCAGTTCAAGCTGCGCGAGGGTCAGGCGATCGGTGCGCACGTCACCCTCCGTGGTGACCGCGCCTGGGAGTTCCTCGACCGCCTGATCTCCCTCGCACTGCCCCGCATCCGCGACTTCCGCGGTCTCAGCGACAAGCAGTTCGACGGGAACGGCAACTACACGTTCGGTCTCTCGGAGCAGTCCGTGTTCCACGAGATCGACCAGGACCGGATCGACCGTGTCCGCGGCTTCGACATCACTGTCGTCACCACCGCGAAGACGGACGACGAGGGACGCGCGCTGCTCCGTCAGCTCGGCTTCCCGTTCCGCTCCAACGAGCAGACGGTCTAAACTACTTCGGGCGGTGCGGGCCGGAGGATTCACGTCCTCCGGCCCGCACGCACGAACACACCGATCCTGGGGAACCGCCCCGGGATCACTCGATCGCTCAGGTCGGCATTCGTGGAACGGGTGTCGAAACCAGGCGAGAAATGGACGAACATCATGACGATGACCGATCCGGTCGCAGACATGCTGACCAGATTGCGGAACGCGAACTCCGCGCACCACGACGCCGTCGCGCTCCCGAGCTCCAAGCTCAAGAAGAACATCGCCGACATCCTCAAGCGTGAGGGCTACATCAGCGAGTGGAAGGTGGAGGACGCCCGAGTCGGGCAGACCCTCACCATCGACCTGAAGTACGGCCCCGAGCGCGAGCGTTCGATCGCCGGCATCAAGCGCGTGTCGAAGCCGGGCCTCCGGGTCTACGCGAAGTCGACGGAGATCCCCCAGGTCCTCGGTGGCCTCGGCGTGGCGATCCTCTCGACCTCGTCCGGCCTGCTGACCGACCGCGAAGCCGAGCAGAAGGGCGTGGGTGGGGAAGTCCTCGCCTACGTGTGGTGATCGACAATGTCACGAATCGGACGTCTTCCCATCGACATCCCCGCCGGCGTGACCGTCTCCGTTGACGGTCAGAGCGTGGCGGTCAAGGGCCCGAAGGGCGAGCTCGCGCTCGTCATCGCGGAGCCCATCCAGGCCAAGGTCGAGGAGAACCAGGTTCTCGTCACCCGTCCGGACGACGAGCGCGAGTCGCGTTCGCTCCACGGCCTGACCCGTACCCTCATCGCCAACAACATCATCGGCGTGACCCAGGGCTACACCAAGGGCCTCGAGGTCGTCGGCACCGGTTACCGCGTGCAGGCGAAGGGCTCGAACCTCGAGTTCGCGCTCGGGTACTCCCACTCGATCACGGTCGAGCCGCCCGCGGGCATCAGCTTCGCGGTCGAGGGCAACAACAAGGTCACGGTCGCCGGCATCGACAAGCAGGCAGTCGGCGAAGTGGCGGCGAACATCCGGAAGCTCCGGAAGCCCGAGCCGTACAAGGGCAAGGGTGTCCGTTACGCCGGCGAGAACGTGCGCCGCAAGGCCGGAAAGTCAGGTAAGTGATCATGGGACTCCTCAAGACACGAGGCAAGAGCAAGGCGGCCGCCAAGGCGCGTCGTCACAACCGTCTCCGCAAGAAGATCACCGGCACCGAGGCTCGTCCCCGTCTCGCCGTCACCCGCTCGTCGCGTCACGTGTTCGTGCAGGTCATCGACGACGCGAAGGGTCACACCCTCGCAAGCGCCTCGACGATGGAGGCAGACCTCCGCTCGTTCGACGGCGACAAGACCGCCAAGGCCCGTCGCGTCGGTGAGCTCCTCGCCGAGCGCGCGAAGTCGGCTGGCGTCGAGGCCGTGGTCTTCGACCGCGGTGGCAGCAAGTACGCCGGTCGCGTCGCCGCGATCGCCGATGGTGCCCGTGAAGGAGGGCTGAACCTGTGAGCGACAACGCGAACACCAACGAAGACGCCAAGACCGAGGCCGCCGAGGCCACGGACGCCGTCGAGACCACCGAGGCGAGCACGGAGGCCACCGAGGCCACCGAGGCAGCCGCTGAGGGCACCGACACCGCCGCGAAGGGCAAGGAGGCGGAGGCACCTGCCGTCGCCGAGCGTCCCGTCGAGACCGCTGCCGGTTCCGCATCGAACAACCGCGACTCGGCTGACAACCGTGGCCGTCGTGGTGGCGGTCGTGACCGTCAGCAGGGCCGCGACCGCAACAACCGCGGTGGCGACAGCCAGTTCCTCGAGCGCGTGGTGACCATCAACCGCGTGTCGAAGGTCGTCAAGGGTGGTCGTCGCTTCAGCTTCACGGCGCTCGTCGTCGTGGGTGACGGCAACGGCCTCGTGGGCGTCGGCTACGGCAAGGCCAAGGAGGTCCCCACGGCGATCTCCAAGGGCGTCGAAGAGGCGAAGAAGAACTTCTTCCGCGTCCCCCGCGTCGGCAACACCATCCCGCACCCCGTGCAGGGTGAAGCCGCTGCTGGCGTCGTCCTCCTGCGTCCGGCTGGCCCGGGTACCGGTGTCATCGCCGGTGGTCCCGTCCGCGCCGTGCTCGAGTGCGCCGGCATCCACGACGTCCTGAGCAAGTCGCTCGGTTCGTCGAACACCATCAACATCGTGCACGCGACCGTCGAGGCTCTGAAGCAGCTCGAGGAGCCCCGCGCCGTCGCGAGCCGTCGTGGCCTCGACGTCGAGCGGGTCGTCCCGGCTCGTCTGCTCCAGGCCGAGGCCGCAGCACTGCGTGCCGCGACCGAGAAGGCAGGTGCGTGATGGCGACGCTGAAGATCACGCAGATCAAGTCCGTTATCAGCGAGAAGCAGTACCAGCGCGACACGCTCCGCAGCCTGGGTCTCAAGCGCATCGGCCGTACGGTCGAGCGTGAGGACAACGCCCAGAACCGCGGGTACATCGCAACGGTGGCGCACCTCGTGAAGGTCGAGGAGGTCGACGCATGAGCGACGAGAAGAACGAGCGCGTGCAGGTGCTGAAGCTGCACCACCTCCGCCCCGCAGAGGGCGCCAAGAAGGACCGCACCCGTGTGGGTCGCGGTGAGGGCTCGAAGGGCAAGACCGCTGGGCGTGGTACCAAGGGCACGAAGGCCCGCTACCAGGTCCGGGTCGGCTTCGAGGGTGGGCAGATGCCGCTGCACATGCGCACCCCGAAGCTCCGCGGGTTCAAGAACCCGTTCCGGGTCGAGTACCAGGTCGTGAACCTGGACAAGATCTCGGAGCTCTACCCCGATGGTGGCGACGTCACCGTTGCGGGCCTGGTCGCCAAGGGCGCCGTCCGCAAGAACGAGAAGGTCAAGGTTCTCGGTCAGGGTGACATCACCGTGAAGATCACGGTCACGGTCGACAAGGTCTCGGCGTCCGCCGCCGAGAAGATCGTGGCTGCTGGCGGCACCGTCTCCCAGTAACCCCCGTCGGCGGCCCGTGCGTTTGCGCACGGGCCGCCGTTACGGTTTCCTTGACAGTGGCCGGCATCCGCCAGCCTGGTCGGCCCTGCCGACCGACACCGGAACGGCCGCGATCGACGGCCCCGGTCCCAGAAGTTCGGAGTCCTCGTGTTCAGAGCGGTCGCGCGCATCATGCGCACCCCTGATCTTCGCAAGAAGATCGGCTTCACCCTCGCGATCATCGCGCTGTTCCGCCTCGGGTCGTACATCCCGGCACCGTTCGTCGACTACGCGGCCGTGCAGAGCTGTCTCGCCAGCGCCTCGTCGTCCGGCGGTCTCTACGACCTGATCAACCTGTTCTCCGGCGGCGCGCTGCTGAAGCTCTCGGTCTTCGCGCTCGGCATCATGCCGTACATCACGTCGTCGATCATCGTGCAGCTCCTGCGCGTGGTCATCCCGCACTTCGACTCCCTCTACAAGGAGGGCCAGTCCGGTCAGGCGAAGCTGACGCAGTACACGCGCTACCTCACGATCGCGCTGGGCGTGCTGCAGTCCACCACCCTGATCACGGTCGCCCGCTCGGGTGCCCTCTTCGGCACGAACGCGTCGTCCTCCTGCTCGTCGATCATCTCGAACGACAGCTGGTACGCGATCATGCTCATGGTCGTCACGCTGACCGCCGGTACCGGCCTCATCATGTGGATGGGCGAGCTCGTCACCGAGCGCGGCATCGGCAACGGCATGTCGCTCCTCATCTTCACGTCGATCGCGGCGCAGTTCCCGTCGGCGCTCTGGGCCATCGAGCAGTCGCAGTCGTTCGAGCTCTTCCTGTTCGTCATCCTGGTCGGACTGGTCATCATGATGGCCGTCGTGTTCGTCGAGCAGTCGCAGCGGCGGATCCCGGTCCAGTACGCCAAGCGCATGGTGGGCCGACGCACGTACGGCGGCAACAACACGTACATCCCGATCAAGGTGAACATGGCCGGCGTCGTGCCCGTCATCTTCGCGTCGTCGCTGCTGTACCTGCCGGCCCTGGTCGCGCAGTTCAACAAGCCCTCCGACGGCTCCGAGCCCGCGGCGTGGGTCACCTGGATCGAGAACAACCTCGTCTCCGGCGACAACCTGTTCTACATGGTGCTGTACTTCCTGCTCATCGTCGGGTTCACGTACTTCTACGTGGCGATCACCTTCAACCCTGAAGAGGTCGCCGACAACATGAAGAAGTACGGCGGGTTCATCCCCGGCATCCGTGCCGGTCGTCCGACCGCCGAGTACCTCGACTACGTCCTCACCCGGGTGACGCTGCCCGGCTCGCTCTACCTCGGTTTCATCGCGCTCATCCCGCTGGCAGCACTGGCGCTGTTCGGCGCGAACCAGAACTTCCCGTTCGGTGGCGCGAGCATCCTGATCATCGTGGGTGTCGGTCTCGAGACCGTGAAGCAGATCGACTCGCAGCTGCAGCAGCGTCACTACGAAGGGCTTCTCCGTTGAGCGCACGTCTCATCATCGTCGGACCCCCCGGAGCGGGGAAGGGCACCCAGGCCGGACGGATCGCCGAGTCCTTCGGGATCCCGGCGGTCTCGACGGGCGACATCTTCCGCAAGAACGTCGCAGAGGGCACGCCGCTCGGTGTGCAGGCCAAGGCGATCATGGACGCCGGCGACTACGTGCCGGACTCCTTGACGAACGAGCTCGTGAAGTCGCGCCTGAACGAGGCCGACGCAGCCGAGGGGTTCCTGCTCGACGGGTACCCCCGCACGGTCGGGCAGGTCGAGTACCTCGACGCGCTGCTCGCCGAGCAGGGCACCGGGATCGACGCGGTCGTGCAGCTCGTCGCCGACCAGGACGAGCTCGTCGGCCGGTTGCTCAAGCGTGCCGAGCAGCAGGGCCGCAGTGACGACAACGAGGAGACGATCCGTCGTCGCCAGCAGGTCTACACCGAGCAGACCGCCCCGATCGTCGGCGCCTACGGCGACCGCGGTCTCGTGCTCGACGTCGACGGCCTCGGCGCGATCGACGAGGTCGGCGACCGCATCCAGGCCGCGCTGTCGGCTCGCGGGCTGACCGCGGGCGTCTGACCCGGCGTGGTCCGTTTCCGCAAGCCCTCGATCTACAAGACGCCGGACGAGCTCCGCGCCATGGTGCGCCCCGGGCTGCTGACCGCCGAGGCGCTCGACGCCGTGCGTGCGGCGATCCGTCCCGGCATCACGACGGGTGAGCTCGACGCGATCGCCGAGCGGACGATCCGCGACGGCGGCGGGATCCCGAATTTCCAGCTCGTGCCGGGCTACCGGCACACGCTGTGCGTGTCCGTGAACGACGAGATCGTGCACGGCATCCCCGGTGACCGCGTGCTCGCTCCCGGTGACATCGTGTCGGTGGACGCCGGTGCCGAGGTCGACGGCTGGAACGGCGACAGCGCGTTCACCACGGTCGTCCCCGGTGGTGACGCCGAGGTGTCCGCAGCACGCCAGACGCTCTGCGACACCACGGAGCGCTCGCTCTGGCACGGCATCGCGGCGCTCGCCCACGCGAAGAACCTGCACGAGGTCGGTTCCGCGGTCGAGGACGCGATCGACGAGACCGGCGCCTGGGGCATCGTCGAGGACTACACGGGGCACGGCATCGGTCGCTCCATGCACGAGGACCCGCCGGTCTTCAGCTACCGCGTCCGCGGTGCCGGTCCGGCGGTGAAGCCCGGCCTGGTGGTGGCCATCGAGCCGATGGTCACCGCGGGCACGATCGACAGCTCGACGGACGACGACGACTGGACCGTCCGCACGATGGACGGCAAGGACGCCGCGCACTGGGAACACAGTGTCGCTGTGCACGCCGACGGCGTGTGGGTCCTGACGGCCGCCGACGGCGGCGCTGCGGGCCTGGCCCCGCTGGGCGTGACGCCCGTCCCGATCCCGTAGGACGGGCCTCCAGTCCGACACGCCACTGCCGGCCGCACACCCCGACCGGGAGGCTCGGCGCAGCTCCGTCCCGCAGCGCGCGCCTGGCGGTCCCACGTCCACGGCCGCGAGAGACGCCGTCGTCGTGCGGAGACGCCGGCAAGACGCCGAGATGCCGTCGGATCCGGCGGCGTCTCGTGCGTTCGGGGGTGTCGTGCCAGGACGACGGCGTCTGGGGTGCGGTCAGTTGCCGACGGAGCAGGTCTGCTCGGAGGCGCTCTGTCCGGTGATCGACGAGGGCAGCGGGGTCGACGTCGCCGTGCTCGTGGCCGACGAGCTCGGCGCGGACGACGTCCCCGACGATGCGCCGCTCGATGCGGACGACGACGTGTCGGACGGCGTGGTGCCGGTCGACGGTGCGGTCGTCGCGGTGCCCCCGGCGGTCGGTGACTCCTCGGAGGCGCGCCCGGTGCTCGAGTCGCTCAGCGAGGACTTCACGTCGTTCTGCAGCGCCACGTTGAGCGTGTGGGCGGTCTCCTGGTCGACGATCACCCGCGCGCTGTCGTCGGGGTCGTCGGCGACGGGGTACTGCACGAAGAGCATGTTGGCGGTGCTCATGCCGCGCAGTGCCGAAGCGAGGCCGACGAGGGTGCGGGTCTGGGCCAGGCCGTCGGACAGCGTCATGTTCGACAGGGCCGCGCCGGCGAGCTTGTAGAGCGTGATGGGGTTCGACAGGGTCCCGTCGGAGGTGACCTTGCGGAGCAGCGCCGACAGGAACACCTGCTGCGAGCTGATCCGGGCCAGGTCGCTGCCGTCGCCGACGCCGTGGCGGGTGCGCAGGAAAGCGAGGGCGTCGGAGCCCTCGAGGTTGTGCGAGCCGGCGGTGAGGTGCAGACCGGTGAAGGTGTCGTCGATGGGCTCCGCGACGCAGACGTCGACGCCGCCCAGGGCGTTCGACATCTCGATCACGCCGTCGAAGGTGATGAGCCCGGCGTAGGGGATGCTCAGGCCGGTGAGGTTCTCGACGGTGTCGACGACGCACGAGACACCACCGTTGCCGAGCGCCGTGTTGAACATGGCGGAGGTCGAGGCCGGGTAGGTCGTCCCGCTCGCGGGGTTGGTGCAGGCCGGGATCGGGACCATCAGGTCGCGGGGGAAGCTGACCGCGGTGAGCTGCTGGTGGTCCTCGGAGATGTGGATGAGCATCGTGACGTCGTTGCGGGCGCCCTCGACGTCCTCGTCGGAGTCGAACTGTCCGACGCGGGTGTCGCTGCCGATGAGCAGGATGTTCGCCCCGCCCTTGATCGCCGTGATGTCGGCGGTCTTCGCGGTGCTCTGGTCGTCGGTGCTGAGCTGCACGGTCTGCGGTGCGGTCGCCAGCTGGGCGCCGGCGATGGCGGCGACGCTCGTCCCGCTCACGAGCACGACGGCCAGCGCCGAGGCCACGACGGTCACGAGCGTGGTCCAGCCGCGACGGCGGGCCTGCTTGCCGTGTGCGGCGAAGGGGCGTCGTGTGGCGTCGGGCACGTGGTCTCCGTTCGGTGGTCCGCGCAGGGTACGTGGGCGGCGGACGTGGCTGCGGAGCAACGCTACGGTCCGGGCACAAGCTCCGGCCCGGAGCACGCCGTCAAACCACTGTGGAACACTCAGGCGTGCTCGCGGAAGCCCCAGGTGAGGGGGCGTGCCGCGCCTGCACTTGGCAATTGCGGGTTTACCACATAAGATCGATCTTTGGTGTGTCATGCCCTCTCGGGTGTGGCGACCGACCCGCAGACCGGTTCGGGGATCACACCTGTTCCACAACCAAGCGACAGTGAGGCTATGGCCAAGAAAGACGGCGTCATCGAGATCGAAGGCTCGGTGCTCGAAGCTCTGCCCAACGCGATGTTCCGCGTTGAGCTGACGAACGGACACAAGGTCCTCGCGCACATCTCCGGGAAGATGCGCCAGCACTACATCCGCATCCTCCCCGAGGACCGCGTGATCGTGGAGCTGAGCCCGTACGACCTGACCCGCGGCCGGATCGTCTACCGCTACAAGTGATCCGCGAGCTGGAAAGGAACGGCTCGGCAATCCTGCCGCGCACGAAGCCAGCGAGCACGAGGAAAGAACAATGAAGGTCAACCCCAGCGTCAAGCCCATGTGCGAGCACTGCCGAGTGATCCGCCGCAAGGGCCGCGTCATGGTGATCTGCAAGAGCAACCCGCGTCACAAGCAGCGCCAGGGCTAGTCCCGGGCGCGTGACCGGCGCCGACGCTGTCCCTCGGACAGCAGGCTGCTCGAGCACGACCCACAACTGAAGATCGACAACGCAGTACCAGAACCCGGTCGCACGACGGCCGGGGGACACCTCGGGTCGGAGGCCCGGGCACCGGTACTGCTCCACACCTCCATCGACAACAGGAGCAGCCATCACATGGCACGTCTAGCAGGCGTCGACATCCCGCGCGAGAAGCGCGTGGAGATCGCACTCACGTACATCTACGGCGTCGGCCGTACCCGCGCGGTCCAGGCACTCGCCGAGACCGGTATCTCCGGTGACATCCGCGTCAAGGACCTGACCGACGACCAGCTCGTCGCCCTCCGTGACTTCATCGAGGGCAACTTCAAGGTGGAGGGTGACCTCCGCCGCGAGGTGGCAGCCGACATCCGTCGCAAGGTCGAGATCGGTAGCTACGAGGGTCTTCGCCACCGTCGTGGTCTCCCGGTGCGCGGTCAGCGCACCAAGACCAACGCGCGTACCCGCAAGGGACCGAAGCGCACCGTGGCAGGCAAGAAGAAGGCTCGATAGGAGACCCCGATGGCTACCCCCAAGACTGCCGCGCGCAAGCCGCGCCGCAAGGAGAAGAAGAACGTCGCAGTGGGCCAGGCCCACATCAAGAGCACGTTCAACAACACGATCGTCAGCATCACCGACCCGTCGGGTGCCGTCCTCAGCTGGGCGTCCTCGGGTGCCGTGGGCTTCAAGGGTTCGCGCAAGTCGACGCCGTTCGCGGCGCAGCTCGCCGCCGAGTCCGCTGCGCGTCAGGCGCAGGAGCACGGCGTCAAGAAGGTCGACGTCTTCGTGAAGGGTCCGGGTTCGGGCCGCGAGACCGCGATCCGTTCGCTCCAGGCCGCTGGCCTCGAGGTCGGTTCGATCAACGACGTCACTCCGCAGGCGCACAACGGTTGCCGCCCGCCGAAGCGTCGTCGCGTCTGACGCGAGGAGCAACCGGCCGCGCCCTGCTCGTCCCCTGACGGGGTCGGGCAGGGCCCGCGGCCATTCCTGGTCGTTCGATCGCGCACATCGGTGCGCGTGATCACAACTCAACAGACCCGTCGGGGCCCACGCGGCCCCGTCGTACCGCCAAGTGTCATATAGCGGACACTTCGCCGAAAGGAATCCCACAGTGCTCATTGCACAGCGCCCCACCCTGACCGAGGAGTCGATCTCCGAGCACCGCTCGCGCTTCGTCATCGAGCCGCTCGAGCCGGGCTTCGGTTACACCCTCGGCAACTCGCTGCGCCGCACGCTCCTCTCCTCGATCCCCGGCGCGGCTGTCACCAGCATCCGCATCGACGGTGTCCTCCACGAATTCAGCACCGTTCCCGGTGTGAAGGAAGACGTCACCGAGATCATCCTCAACATCAAGAGCCTCGTCGTCTCCAGCGAGCACGACGAGCCGATCACCGCGTACCTGCGCAAGCAGGGTGCCGGTCAGGTCACCGCAGCGGACATCTCCGCTCCGGCCGGCGTCGAGATCCACAACCCGGAACTCGTCATCGCGACCCTGAACGACACCGCGCGGTTCGAGCTCGAGCTCACGATCGAGCGCGGCCGCGGCTACGTCTCGGCCACGCAGAACCGTTCCGAGTTCTCCGAGGCCGGTCAGATCCCGATCGACTCGATCTACTCGCCGGTCCTCAAGGTCACCTACCGCGTCGAGGCGACGCGTGCCGGTGAGCGCACGGACTTCGACCGCCTGGTCGTCGACGTCGAGTCGAAGCCGGCGATCACGCCGCGCGACGCCATCGCGTCGGCCGGTCGCACGCTGGTCGAGCTGTTCGGGCTCGCTCGCGAGCTCAACACGGCCGCAGAGGGCATCGAGATCGGCCCCGCGCCGGTCGACGCTGTCCTGTCGAACGAGCTGCAGACCCCGATCGAGGACCTCGACCTGTCGGTCCGCAGCTACAACTGCCTGAAGCGCGAGGGCATCAACACGGTGTCCGAGCTCGTCGCCCTGTCGGAGACGCAGCTCATGAACATCCGCAACTTCGGTCAGAAGTCGGTGGACGAGGTCAAGGACAAGCTCACCGAGCTCGGCCTGTCCCTCAAGGACACCGTCCCCGGATTCGACGGCGCCCACTTCTACAGCGGGTACGACGAGGACGAGTCCAACAACTGATCTCGCGCTCACGCGCAAGCGCGCTGACACCGCGCGCACCACTTTCACCACTGGAGAACTGACATGCCGAAGCCCACCAAGGGCCCCCGCCTCGGTGGCGGTCCCGCTCACGAGCGCCTGCTCCTGAGCAACCTCGCCAACGCCCTCTTCACGCACGGCCGCATCACGACCACCGAGACGAAGGCCAAGCGCCTCCGTCCGGTCGCCGAGCGGCTCATCACGTTCGCGAAGCGCGGCGACCTGCACGCTCGTCGTCGGGTCATCGCGACCCTGCGCGACAAGTCCGTCGTGCACACGCTGTTCACGGAGATCGCCCCGCAGGTCGAGGACCGTCAGGGCGGTTACACCCGCATCACGAAGCTCGGCTTCCGCAAGGGCGACAACGCCCCGCTGGCGTCGATCGAGCTCGTCCTCGAGCCGGTGTCGGGCACGCCCGCCCCGGTGAAGCGCACCGCGGCTCCGGCCGCCGCCGCTCCGGTCGAGGAGCCGGCTGCCGACGAGACCACCGAGGAGGCCCCGGTCGAGGCGACCGAGACCACCGAGGAGTCCGCGCCGGTCGAGTCGGAGACCGAGACCGAGGCTGCCGCCGAGGTCGAGGCCGACGCCGCCGAGAAGAGCGACGACACCAAGTAGGACCCCGCGTCACCACGAAGCCCCCGCGACCCAGGTCGCGGGGGCTTCGTCGCGTTCGGGAGCGCTACCCCTGCTCCCCGACGTCCGGAGAACGCAGGACCGTCGCCTTCCCAGTGGGCGCCCCGTAGCGTGTCCGCCCGACAGGGAGAGTCACCACATGGAGTTCCAACACATCGCGGGCGTCGGTCGCCGCGCGTGGCGGTGGAGCCGCACGTCCGGCACACAGCCGCGACTGCTGCACGCAGCCAAGGCCGCCGGCGCCGCGGCACTGGCCTGGTTCATCGCCAGGCACGTGCCCGGGGTCGCGTCCGACTACCCGTACTACGCACCGCTCGGGGCGATCGTCGCG
This sequence comes from Curtobacterium sp. NPDC089991, assembly GCF_044748425.1. NCBI lineage: Bacteria > Bacillati > Actinomycetota > Actinomycetes > Micrococcales > Microbacteriaceae > Curtobacterium > Curtobacterium sp. NPDC089991. The sequence goes on along the minus strand of NZ_JBIVGB010000005.1, from coordinate 186,077 downwards.
ATGCAGACGACGGTCTACGCGGGGCTGCGCAACGGCATCCAGACGCTCGTCGGCATCCTGCTCGGCATCGCCGTCGCGGGCTTCACGATGATCGTGGGCGACCCGGGGATCCTCGCCGTGGCCCTGGCGGTCGGCATCGGCGTGCTCGTCGGCGGGTTCCGGGTGCTCGGCGAGGGCAGCACCTGGGTCTCGACGGCGGCGTTGTTCGTGCTGCTCGTCGGCGGGGCGAACGCCGAAGGCTACTCGTTCGGGTACCTGGTGCAGATGGGCGTCGGCGTCGTCGTCGGCCTGCTCGTGAACTTCCTGGTGTTCCCACCGCTGCACTTCTGGGACGCCGAACGTCGGATCGACGAGGTGAACGCCGTGTTGGCCGAGCACCTCGAGGGGCTCGCGCGCGTGCTGGAGACCGGCAAACGCGACGAGGACGCCTGGAACCGGCAGCAGGACAAGCTCGACCGTGCGATCGCCGACGTGCGCGCGCGGGTGTCCGTCGCGCACGAGAGCCGGAAGATCAACCCCCGCGGGGCGCTCCGCGGGTCACGGGCTCGGCTCCAGCAGGACGGGGCACGCTTCCGGGCGCTCGAACGGGTCGCCTGGTACACGACGGACCTCACCGAGCTCGTCGCCCGGTCGGGTCCGGTGTCGGCGAACATCGGGCGTCCGGATCCGGCGTTCACCGAGCCCCTCACGGAGGCGCTCCGTCAGCTCGCGTGCATGATCCGCGGGGAGTGCCCCGAGGACGAAGGCGACAAGGCGATCGAGCGACTCGAGCAGGCGCTCGACGCTTCGCGCGAGAACCCCTCGCACGTCGCGGTGACGGCGTCCGCGCTCGTGGCGCTCCGCGGCATCGTGGAGTCCGAGCGCCGTGCGACGGACAACCTCGACACCCGCACGGGGCCGTCGGCGTTCCACCGTCCGCGCGGCTGACGCGAGGACCCCGTGACACCGGCGCTCCGTAGACTCGCACCGTGACCGTCCCGCCCCGAATCAACGTCCTCGGACCGGTCACGGTGACGGGTGCGGACGGCCGGCAGTCGCCGGTGCCCGGTGCGCTCGCTCGGTCGTTCGTGACGGCGCTGGTGCTCGCGCGCGGCCACGCCCTGACCACCGAGTCCCTGATCGACGACCTCTGGCCGGACGTGCAGCCGCGGGGTGCCCGTGCGGCGCTGCAGACGCTCGTGTCCCGACTGCGCCGGAGCGTGGCGGACGGCCTCGTGGTGTCGACGAGCACCGGGTACGCGTTAGGCGGCGACCCCGAGGACGTCGACCTCGCCCGCGCCGAGCGTGCGGTGGGCGAGGCAGAGCCGGCAGCGGTCCGTGCCGCCCTCGACCTCTGGCGTGGTGAACCGGGCGCCGACGTCGACGGCGACCTGGGCGCAGCACTCGCGGACCGTGCGGCAGCGCTCCGGCGGACACTCCGACGCGCGCTCGGCGGTGCACTGCTCGACGAGGGCGACGCCGACGAGGCCGCCGCACTCTGGGCAGCTGAGGCCGTCGCCAACCCCTACGACGAGGTCGCGGTCGCCGGTTCGATGCGTGCCCTCGCCGCGGCCGGCCGCACGAGCGAGGCCATCGCCGCCTTCGCAGCGCACCGTGACCGGCTCGCCGACGAACTCGGCGCCGACCCCTCGGCCGACCTGGTCCGCCTCAACGCCGAGTTGCTGCGTCGGTCCGGCCCCGCCACGGGCAGCGTCCGCCGCGTCGGCCTGCGTGCTGCGCCGAACACCTTGGTCGGGAGGGAGGCCGACCTCGCCGCCGTCTCGGACCTGCTGTCCGCCGGACGGCTGGTCACGATCCTCGGTGCGGGTGGGCTGGGGAAGACCCGCCTCGCGCAGGCGGTCGCGGCCGGCCTGCCGCCGACACAGGGCGTCGTCGTGTTCGAGCTCGCGCCGCTCGCCACGGCTGACGACATCGTGCCGGCCCTCGGCGCGCTGCTCGGGATCGCCGAGTTCCGTTCCACCAGGTCGCTCCGGGACGCCGTCGCGGCCGACCTGCGCACCCGGGTCGTGCGGGCGCTCGCCGACGGGCCGACCGTGCTCGTCCTCGACAACTGCGAACACCTGGTGGCCGAGGTCGCCGCCTTCGCCGCGGACCTGCTCGCGACCGTGCCCGAGCTGCGGATCCTGACGACGTCACGCGCGCCGCTCGCTATCGCCGGCGAGGTCGTGGCTCCCCTCGCGCCCCTGCCCGTCGAGGCCGACGGGGCAGCCGTCCGGCTGTTCACCGAGCGGGCGCGGGCCGCACGACCCGGAGCCGTGCTGCCGGTGGACGCGGTGCGCCGGATCTGCACGCGGCTCGACGGGTCACCGCTGGCCATCGAGCTCGCGGCCGCACGCATCCGGGGGATGAGCGCCGACGAGATCGAGCGCCGGCTGGACGACCGGTTCGCGCTGCTGCTCGGCGGCGACCGGAGCGCTCCGGAGCGGCACCGCACCCTGCTCGCCGTGATCGAGTGGAGCTGGCGCCTGCTCGACGACGGGGCCCAGGACCTGTTGACCCGGCTGGCGCTCTTCCCGGACGGACTCGCGGTCGACGCCGTCGAGGCCGTCGCCGCCCCGGACCGCCGGGCCGACGCGCTCGACGACCTCGCCGAGCTCGTGGAGCAGTCGCTCGTGCAGCTCGTCGAGCACGAGGGCGAGCCCGTGCGGTACCGGCTGCTCGAGACCGTGCGGGAGTTCGGTGCCGCCCGGCTGGGGGACCGCGGCGCCACCGAGGCCGTCCGAGCGGCCATGATCGGCTGGGGCCGTGGGTTCGCGGCCGAGCGCAACCTCCTCACCATCACGGGTTCCGCCCAGCTCGAGCGGTTCCGCGAGGTCGCCCGCGAATCCGACAACCTCGTCACGCTGCTCCGCTGGAGCCTGGCAGCCGACGACACCGCGGCGGTCGCGCACCTGTTCGCGGCCCTCGGCGGCTACTGGTCGCTGCGCGGGGCCCACGGCGAGGTCGTCGCACTCGGCCCCGAGGTCGTCCCGGTCCTGCGCCGTACCGGACCGGCGACCGCGGACCGTGCCGCGACCGTGCTCGGACTCGTCGTCACCGGCGGGTCGTCCGCGTTCAGCGACAAGCGCACCGCAGCCCTGGCCGTGTCGACCCTGCGCCGCGTGATGCGCGACGGCACCACCGGGTTCGCGGTGCTCGACGCCCAGGCAGCGCTGCTCCTCACCCTGGGGCGACCGGCCGACGGGTACGCCCTGCTCGCCCGCTACCGCGACGACCCGGAGCCCGGGGTCGCCTGCCTGGCGAACATGCTCAGCGCGCCGCTCGCCGAGAACGACGGGGAGTCCGCCGTCGCCCTGCGGTACGCGACCCGCGCCGAGACGCTCTCGCGGTCGAGCGACGACGCCTGGACCACCGGGTCGATCGCCGTCACCATGACCCAGCTCCTGGCGCAGACCGGCCGGCACGCCGACGCCCTGCGGTCCGCCGAGGTCGCCCGCGAGCAACTCGAACGGTTCGGGGCCGACGACGACCTGTACGAGATCGGCTGGACCGTCGGGCTCTGCGCTGCGAGCACCGGCGACGTCGTGCGTGCCCGGCAGGTCGCCGACGACCTGCAGCACCGGCCGGTCGAGGCCCGCGGCGGGTTCGACGAGGACCGGGTGCAGATCGGCGTGCTCGCGATGGCCATCGGTGCGGAGTGCTCGCGCTGGGAAGGAGCCCTCGACGACGCCGCGGCGGAGTACACCCGCGCCTGGGACTCCGTGCTGCCCCTGCGGAAGCAGACGCCGCACTGGACGCTCATGGCGGGCTCGGCGCGGATCGCGGCGCGGGACGAGGCGGCGGTGCACCGGTCCGACGGAGCCGCGCCGGGCCTCCCGGTCGACGACGTGGCGGTCGCGAGACGCCTGCGCGTCGGTGCGCTCGTGATGCTGCGCGTCCACCCGTGGTGGCTGGACCTGCCCGTGATCGGGACCGCCCTGCTCGGCCTGGCGCTCGCCGCCGCCCGTGACGGACAGCCGGAGCACGCCGCTCGCTGCTGGGGGCTGGCGACCCGACTCGGTTCGCGGCAGGACTTCGGCGTGCTCGCGCACCCACGGATGCGGTCGGTGCTGGCCGACGCCCTCGGCGACGCGGTGCTGGCGGACGCCGAGACGGCCTCGGCCGGATCGAACCGGACCGAGGCCGTCTCGGAGGCGCGGCTCCTGCTCGAGGAGCTGCGGTTCCGCGCGCGCTGATCCGCGCCCGTCAGGCCTTCCGCATGTACGCGCGGACCGTCAGTGGCGCGAACACCGCGACCACGACCGCTGCGCCGAGCAGGCTGATCCAGAGGTCGACGCCCACCGTGCCGTGGTTCACGAGCTCGCGGACCGCCGTGATGAGGTGCGAGATCGGGTTCACCTCGGAGAACCAGCGCAGCCAGTCCGGCAGGGTGTCCGCCGGCACGAACGCGTTCGACAGGAACGTCAGCGGGAACAGCACCATGTTGGAGATGCCGGAGACGCTCGACGCCGTCCGCGCGACGACGCCGAAGTAGGCGAAGATCCAGCTGATCGCCCACGCGACGACGATGACCAGCAACCCGGCCAGGACGACCGCACCGAAGCCGCCGGCCGGACGCAGACCCATGATGATGCCGACCGTGAAGGTGATCGTCGTGGCGATCGCGTACCGGACGGTGTCGGCGAGCAGCGCACCCGCGAGCGGGGCGATCCGGGCGATGGGCAGGGACTTGAAGCGGTCGAAGACGCCCTTGTCCATGTCCTCGCGCAGCTGCACGCCCGTGACGATCGACGACGTGATGTTCGTCTGGACCAGGATGCCGGGGATGATGATCGGCAGGTAGCTCGCGACGTCACCCGCGATCGCACCACCGAAGATGTACGTGAACATCACGGTGAAGATGATCGGCATCAGGGTGACGTCGAACAGCTGCTCCGGGGTGCGCCGGACCTTGATCAGCCCGCGGTACGCCATCGTGAGCGACTGCCGGACGGTGGCGCCGAGGCCGGTCGCACCGACGCCGGGGCGCGGGGTGATCCGGGGCGCAGCGGTGCCCGTGGTGGTGGTGATGGTGGTCATGCGATGCTCCCTGCGAGTTCGCGGTCGGTGCTGTCGTTGTCGTCGTCGGTGCCGTCGTCGTCGGTGGTCGCCGGTGCGCCGGTGATCGTCAGGAAGACCTCGTCGAGGGTGGGCTTCTGCACGCTCATCTCGGCGAGGGTGATGCCGGCCTCGCGGAACGACACCAGCAGGTCCGTCACGCGGTCGGGGTCCGACATCGGTGCGGTGAGACGCGAGCCCTCGGGGCTGGCCACCGCGTCGACACCGAGGGTGTTCCGGACGATCGTGCGCGCGGCGTCGAGCCGGAGCGCATCGGTCAGGCGGAGCTGCAGCGACGAACTGCCGATCGAGGCCTTCAGCTCGTCGCTCGTGCCCTCGGCGACGACCTTGCCGTGGTCGATGACCGCGATGCGGTCGGCGAGCTGGTCCGCCTCGTCCAGGTATTGCGTCGTCAGCAGCACCGTCGAACCCGTCGCCACGAGCTCGCGGATGGTGTCCCACATCTGCGCACGGGTGCGGGGGTCGAGCCCCGTCGTCGGCTCGTCGAGGAAGATCAGCGGCGGCTGCGCGATGAGGCTCGCAGCCAGGTCGAGCCGGCGACGCATGCCACCGGAGAAGCCCTTGAGCGGGCGTGACGCGGCCTCGGTCAGCCCGAAGCGTTCGAGCAGCTCCACGGCCTTCCGCTTCGCGTCCGCGCGGGACAGCCCGAGCAGGCGCGCGAAGATCACCAGGTTCTCGGTCGCGCTGAGCGTCTCGTCGACGCTGGCGTACTGACCGGTCACCCCGATCAGGGTGCGGACCGTCTGCGCCTCGCGCCGGACGTCGTGCCCGAAGATCCGGGCCTCGCCGCCGTCCGCCTTGAGCAGGGTCGCGAGCATGGAGATGGTGGTGGTCTTGCCGGCGCCGTTGGGACCGAGCACGCCGTAGACCGTGCCGGCCTCCACACGGAGGTCGACACCGTCCACTGCGCGGTTCGTCCCGAAGGTCTTCACGAGGCCGGAGGCCTCCACCGCGAGCGGTATCGTGGTCATTGAAATGTCCTTTCGTCGATGTCGAGGACGATGGTGCCGCGGGGCGCTCACGCGGCACTGACGCGACGCTGACATGGCTACCGTGGGGACGTGAGCGAAACGGTGCGACTGCGGCTGGACATCGCGTACGACGGGGCCGCGTTCTCCGGGTGGGCCCGGCAGCCCGGGCTGCGGACCGTGCAGGGCGCGCTCGAGGCCGCCCTCGCCACCGTCTTCACCCGGTGGGGCGAGCCGCCACTGCTCACCGTCGCCGGACGCACCGACGCCGGCGTGCACGCCACCGGCCAGGTCGCCCACCTCGACCTGTCCGCCGAGCAGTGGGACGCGCTCAGCGCCAAGCGCGGCACGGGGCGCTCGCCGCTGGACGGGCTCGTCAAACGCGTGAACGGCATCGCGGCACCAGAGGGCGACGTCGTCGTCACCCGGGCGTCGGTCGCACCCGACGGGTTCGACGCACGGTTCTCGCCGCTCTGGCGACGGTACGAGTACCGGATCGCGGACGCCGACGCCCCGCGCGATCCACGTCGGCGCGGGCACACGGTCTGGCACGGGGCGAGCCTCGACCCGGCAGCGATGGAGCGCGGTGCGCTGACGCTGTTGGGGCTGCACGACTTCGCGACGTTCTGCAAGCCGCGCGAGGGCGCGACGACCATCCGGACGTTGCAGGAGTTCCGCTGGGACCGCGAGCCGGACGGCGTGCTGGTGGCGCGCCTCCAGGCCGATGCGTTCTGCCACTCCATGGTGCGCGCGATGGTGGGGGCGACCATCGCCGTCGGCGAGGGACGGTTCGGGCCGGAACGACTCGAGGAGCTCCGCGTCGCCGAGACGCGGACGAGCGCGTTCAAGACCGCTCCGGCGAAGGGGCTGACGCTGACCGAGGTGGGGTACCCGGCCGACGCGGAGCTCGCGGGGCGGGCGGAGCAGACGCGGGCGCGACGGGAGTGAACGCCCGGCCCTGATGTTGCCGAACGCAATCATTTACCTCGACGCAACCTGAGGGACTCCGCAGGTCGGTAGCGTGCGGGCATGCCCAACTCCCTCGGGCGCACTCTGCTGTGCGCCACGGCTGCCGCGACACTCCTCGCGGCCCCGCTCGTCACCGTCACCGCAGCGACCGCGAACCCCGAGGGGAGTGGCCTCGTCATCGAGGAGGCCTACCTGAAGGCGGGCAGCAACGGCGCCTTCTACAACCAGAAGTTCATCGAGATCGGCAACCCGACCGACGCCCCGGTGTCGCTCGACGGTTGGTCGCTGCAGTACCGCTCGGCGACGAGCACCGGCGCCTTCTCGACGAGCGCGCTCGAGGGGACGGTGCCGGCCGAGGGCACGTTCCTGGTGTCGATGGCCGGCAACGGTGGGGCCACCGCGGTCGGTGCGGACCTGCCGACGGCGGACGACACCGCGTCGCTGAACCCCTCCGGCACCACGGGCACGATCGTGCTGTCGAACGCCGCCACACCGGTGGCCCTCGCCGCGGGTCCCGTGGCGACCGGCACCGCGGGCGTCGTCGACCTGCTCGGCTACGGCGCCTCGAACACCTTCGAGGGCACCGTGCGTACCGTCGAGGGTGCGAACGCCGTGCCGAACGGCCTGGTCCGCCAGGGCACGGCGGACACCGACGACAACGGCGCGGACTTCTCGGTGACGACGACCCTGACCCCGCGGAACGCCGCGGGTGAGACGGCTGCGCCGACCGACCCGACGGAGCCCACCGACCCGACGGACCCGACGGAGCCGACGGACCCCGGCGCCCCTGCCGAGGCCGTGACCATCGCGCAGCTGCAGGGCACCACGGACACCTCGCCCTACGCCGGCAAGACCGTCACCACCGACGGCGTCGTGACCGCGGTCTACGCGTCCGGCGGCTTCAACGGCTACACGATCCAGACCCCGGGGACCGGCGGCGCGATCGACTTCGGCACCCACACCGCGTCCGACGCCGTCTTCGTCTTCTCGTCCGCGACCGCCGGGCTGGTGGCCGAGGGCGACCACGTGCGGGTCACCGGTGCGGTCTCCGAGTACTTCGGCCTGACCGAGCTGACGGTGTCGGGGGCATCCTCGCTCGAAAAGCTCAGCGACGCCGTCGTCGCTCCGCAGCCCGCCGCGGTCGCGTTCCCGTCGTCGGACGCGCAGCGCGAGTCGCTCGAGAGCATGCTCATCGCCCCGCAGGGCTCCTTCACGGTCGCCGACAACTACACGACGAACCAGTACGGCGAGGTCGTGCTCGCCAGCGGTGCCGGCCGCCTCGTCCAGCCGACCGAGGTCGGTCGTCCGGGCAGCGCCGAGGCGACCGCCGCCGCGGCGTCCAACGCCGCGCGCAAGGTCACGCTCGACGACGGTGCCAGCACCAACTTCCTGACGAAGGCCAACCAGGGCATCCCGGTGTCCTGGCTCACCCAGGGCCCGGTCACCGTCGGTGCGACCGCCACGTTCGAGGGTCCGGTCGTCCTCGACTACCGCAACAGCGGGTGGAAGTTCCAGCCGACCGCGCCGATCACCGGTGCGACCCCGGCGGCGGACCTGCCCGCGTCGTTCTCGAACGTGCGCCAGGCGAAGCCGCAGGACGTCGGCGGCGACCTCAAGCTCGCCGGGTTCAACGTGCTGAACTACTTCCCGACCACGGGTGACCAGCTCACCGGCTGCTCGTACTACACCGACCGTGCGGGCGACCCCGTCACGGTGAACTCCGGCTGCGACGCCCGCGGTGCTGCCGAGGAAGAGGACTTCCTGCGCCAGCAGGTCAAGATCGTCAAGGCGATCAACGGCCTCGGTGCCGACGTCGTCTCGCTCGAGGAGATCGAGAACTCGGCGCGCTTCGGCCAGGACCGGGACGCCGCGGTCGCCACGCTCGTCGACGCCCTGAACGCCGCCACCGGCGAGGACACCTGGGCCTACGCGAAGTCGCCCGCGACCGTCCCGGCGAGCGAGGACGTCATCCGCCTCGCGCTCATCTACAAGCAGGACCGCGTCGAACCCGTCGGCGAGTCGACGATCCTGCTCGACGACGCCTTCACGAACGCCCGGCAGCCCGTCGCGGACGCGTTCCGCCCCGTCGGCGGCACCGCGGACGACGACTTCCTGGTGATCGCGAACCACTTCAAGTCGAAGGGCTCCGGCACCGGCGAGAACGCCGACCAGGGTGACGGCCAGGGCGCCTCGAACGCCGACCGGGTGCGCCAGGCGAAGGCCCTCGTGACCTTCTCCACCGACATGCAGGCGCAGTACGGCACCGACAAGGTGTTCATGCTCGGCGACTTCAACGCCTACAGCAAGGAGGACCCGGTGGTCGTCCTCGACGACGCCGGTTACACCGACCTCGGCCCGGCGCTCGACGCCACCGAGTACTCGTACGTGTTCTCCGGCCTGAGCGGGTCGCTCGACCACGTGTTCGCGTCCCCGGCCGCCACCGAGACGGTCACGGGCGTGGACATCTGGAACATCAACTCGGTCGAGTCGGTGGGTCTGGAGTACAGCCGCTACAACTACAACGCGTCGGACCTGTACACCGACGACGTGTTCCGCGCGAGCGACCACGACCCGATCCTGGTGGGCTTCGACCTCGATGCTGCGGGCACCGACCCGGGCACGGACCCCGGGACCGACCCGACCCCGGTGCCGACCCCGACCCCGACGCCGGGTGACGGCGGCACGACCCCGACCCCGACGCCCACGTCGAAGCCGACTCCCGCTCCGACCCCGTCGGCTCCGGGAGCGGTGCCGCCGGTGGCCCCGTCGGAGACCGGTCTGACCGACGCGAACCGCGGGAGCGTCTCGGCGCCGTCGTCGGCTCGTGCGGGGGAGACCATCACCGTGACCGTCGGCACGCAGTACGCGGGTGACGTCGTGAACGTGTGGTTGTACTCGACGCCGACGCTGCTCGGCACCGTGACGGTCGCTGAGGACGGCACGGTGCGCGTCACGATCCCGTCGGACACCCCCGCTGGTGCACACCGCCTCGCGGTGACGGCCGCGGACGGGAGCCTGATCGGCTGGACCCCGATCACGATCACCGCTGACGGGCAGCTCGCGTTCACGGGTGCCGAGGGCCTCGGTGCCGGTGCGCTCATCGCGTTCCTGCTGCTCGCCGCGGGTGCGGGTGTGCTGATCGTCCGCCGTCGCAAGGCGGCGGCTGCGGAGTAGTCCCCACGCCCCACTGGGGTACTTCGTGAGCAGGAATGGTCGGGTTCGCCGTGCGCGACCCGACCATTGCTGCTCACCATGCGGGGGTGGGCGCGACCCACGGACGGACGGGAGGCCCGTGGCCAGGCCGCCACGGGCCTCCCGTCCGACAGTGGCTGCGTTTGACCGACGCGACCCACGTCGGCTAGGCTCTCACCTTGGTCTGTGCGCCACGCGCGCCGGACAGTCAGATGAGCCCTCCATCCGGGCGTTCCGCCGGCTTCTGCCGCGGGGAACCCCGACCGGAGTGGGATTCACGGACTCCTCACCTCGACACGAAAGCAGCACTCCTGTGACTCGCACGTTCTCACCGAAGCCGGCAGACGTCCAGCACGACTGGATCGTCATCGACGCGACCGACGTCGTCCTCGGCCGTCTCGCCACCCACGCCGCGGCGCTCCTGCGCGGCAAGCACAAGGCCACCTTCGCCCAGCACATGGACATGGGTGACTACGTCATCATCGTGAACGCCGACAAGGTCGCCCTGACCGGTTCGAAGCTCGCGAAGAAGGTCTACTACCGCCACTCCGGGTACCCGGGCGGCCTGACGGCGACCTCCTACCCGGAGATGCTCGAGAAGCACCCCACCCGCGCCGTCGAGAAGGCGATCCGCGGCATGCTGCCGAAGAACACCCTCGGTCGCGAGCAGCTCAAGAAGCTGAAGGTCTACGCCGGCGCGGAGCACCCGCACTCCGCGCAGCAGCCCAAGGCGTACATCTTCGACCAGGTCGCACAGTAGTTCCGGCCACGACGACTTCAAGGACACAGAAAACTCATGGCTCAGATCGCTGATTCCCTCGACCAGACCCCGGAGAGCTTCACCACGGAGAGCGCACCCGCCGCTGCCGAGGCTGCTCCCCGTCAGATCCTCAACGTCTCCGGCGGTGCCGTCGGGCGCCGCAAGGAGGCCATCGCGCGCGTTCGCCTCGTTCCGGGCTCCGGCACGTTCGTCGTGAACGGTCGCTCGCTCGAGGACTACTTCCCGAACAAGCTGCACCAGCAGCTCATCAACGACCCGTTCAAGGTCCTCGAGCTCCTCGGCTCGTACGACGTCGTCGCCCGCATCACCGGTGGCGGCCCCTCGGGTCAGGCCGGCGCACTCCGCCTCGCCATCGCCCGCACGCTGAACGAGATCGACCGCGAGAACAACCGCGCGACCCTCAAGAAGGCCGGCTTCCTCACCCGTGACGCCCGCGTCATCGAGCGCAAGAAGGCCGGTCTCAAGAAGGCCCGCAAGGCTTCGCAGTTCTCGAAGCGCTAGTCGTCACCGGCTGAAGATCGCAATGCCGCGTCTGTTCGGTACCGACGGGGTTCGTGGTCTCGCCAACGGCGAGCTGACGGCCGCGCTCGCACTGGGTCTTGCCCAGGCGAGCGCGGCCGTTCTCACACACGGACACCATGCCGACGCCCGCCGGGCGTCCGGTCGACCGCGCCCGCGCGCGGTCCTCGCGCGTGACCCGCGCGTCTCCGGCGAGTTCCTCGGTGCCGCCGTCGCGGCCGGGCTCGCTTCCGCCGGCGTCGACGTGCTCGACGCCGGGGTCATCCCCACCCCCGCTGCGGCGTTCCTCGTCGCGGACATCGACGCCGACTTCGGCGTGATGATCTCCGCGTCGCACAACCCCGCCCCGGACAACGGGATCAAGTTCTTCGCCACGGGTGGTCGCAAGCTGCCGGACGAGGTCGAGGACCGCATCGAAGCGGCCATGCACGACCACTCCGCGCCGACCCCCACCGGCATCGACGTCGGCCGGATCACCCGGTTCGCCGACGCCGAGGACCGCTACGTCGTCCACCTGCTCGGCACGCTGCCGCACCGGCTCGACGGCATCCACGTCGTGCTCGACTGCGCCAACGGTGCTGCCGCCGGCATCTCGCCCGAGGTGTTCGTGAACGCCGGGGCCCGCGTGACGCTCATCGGCGCCGAGCCCGACGGCTGGAACATCAACGACGGCGTCGGCTCGACCCACATCGACAACCTGTCCCGCGCCGTCCTGGCTGCCGGCGCGGACATCGGCATCGCGCACGACGGCGACGCCGACCGCTGCCTGGCGGTGGACGCCGCGGGCAACGCCATCGACGGTGACCAGATCATGGCGATCCTGGCGCTGTCGTTGCAGGAGCGCGGCCGGCTGAAGGACGACACCCTCGTCGCGACGGTCATGTCCAACCTCGGGCTGAAGCGTGCCATGGCGGATGCGGGCATCACCGTGATCGAGGCCGGCGTCGGTGACCGCTACGTGCTCGAGAAGATGAACGAGGGGGACTACTCCATCGGTGGCGAGCAGTCCGGCCACATCATCTTCAACGAGTACGCCACCACGGGTGACGGCATCCTGACCGGGCTGCACCTGGTCGCCGAGATGGCGCGCACCGGGAAGTCGCTGCAGGAGCTCGCCTCGTGCATGACGGTGTTCCCGCAGGTGCTGCTCAACGTGCGCGGGGTCGACCGGCACGGTCTCGCCGACCAGGGTGTGCAGGACGCGGTCGCCGCGGCTTCAGTAGCGCTCGGTGACACCGGTCGCGTCCTGCTCCGTCCGTCGGGCACCGAGCCGGTCGTGCGCGTGATGGTCGAGGCCGCCTCGCAGGACGATGCCCAGCGCATCGCCGAGGAGCTCGCCGCCGTCGTGCAGGAGCGCCTGGCGCTCGACGCCGCGTAGGGCGGGCGCGACTTCGCGCTGCGCGCGCGCCGCGTTCGCGCCCCGCTGCGGTCGTTGCGCCCCGACTCTTCGGGGCGCGATGCCCGTACCGGGGCGCAATCGGGCGAGCACGCGACCGCGTTGCGCCCCGCTTGCGTCGCGCGCCCCGCTGCGGTCGTTGCGCCCCGACTCTTGGGGGCGCGACGCCCATACCGGGGTGCAAGCCCGCGCACCCGCGCGCGCCCGCGCTAGATCTTGCGGAGCAGGACCGAGTTCACCTTGTGGTCGGCGGCCTTCTTCAGCACCAGGGTCGCGCGGGACCGGGTCGGCAGGACGTTCTCGAGCAGGTTCGGCTCGTTGATCGCCCGCCAGACCTCGGTCGCCGTCCGGACCGCGTCGTCGCGCGACAGTGAGGCGAACCGGTGGAAGAAGGAGTCCGGGCTCGAGAACGCCTCTTCCTGCAGGGCCAGGAACCGGTCGACGTACCAGGCCTCGATGTCCTTGGTCTTGGCGTCGACGTAGATCGTGAAGTCGAACAGGTCGGACAGCGCGAGCCGCCCGTGCACCGGCGGGGCGAGCACGTTCAGGCCCTCGACGATGAGGATGTCCGGCTGGCGGACGACGATCTCGGCGTCCGGCACGATGTCGTAGACCAGGTGCGAGTAGTACGGCGCCCGGACCTCGGTCGCGCCGCTCTTCACCTGGCTGACGAACCGCAGCAGGGAGCGACGGTCGTAGGACTCCGGGAAGCCCTTCCGGTCCATGATCCCGCGACGCTCGAGCTCGGTGTTCGGGTACAGGAAGCCGTCGGTGGTCACCAGCTCGACGCGTGGGGTGTCCGGCCAGCGCTTCGTCAGCTCGCGGAGCAGTCGGGCGACGGTCGACTTGCCGACGGCGACGGAGCCCGCGACGCCGATGACGAACGGCGTGCGTCCGGCGCGGTCACCGAGGAACGCCGATGTCGACGCGTGCAGGTTGCGGGCGCCGGCCGCGTAGAGCGTCAGCAGCCGTGACAGCGGGAGGTAGACCTCCTGCACCTCCTGCATGTCCAGCCGGTCGCCGAGCCCGCGCAGCTGCACGATCTCGGTCTCGGTGAGCGACAGGTGCTCCTTGGGTGCGAGCTGCGACCACTCGTGCCGCGGGATCTCCACGAACGGGGTCGGGTGCGCGACGGCGGTCTCCGGGATCGGCATGGGGACGAGCGTACAGACGGGTGACCGTCAGGCGGGCAGGGCGGCCTCGATGGCCGCGATCACCTCGGGGGCGTCCGGCTTCGTGGTCGGACGGAAGCGCGAGACGGTGCCGTCGGGGGCGACGAGGAACTTCTCGAAGTTCCAGCTGACCCGTCCGGCCTTGCCGTCGGCGTCCGGGGTCTCCTTGAGCGCCTGGTAGAGCGGGTGCGCGCTCTTGCCGTTCACCTTGACCTTCTCGGACATCGGGAAGGTGACGCCCCACGTGGTGGAGCAGTACTCGTCGATGGCCTCGGACGAGCCGAGCTCCTGCAGGAACTGGTTGCTCGGGAACCCGAGGACCGTGAAGCCGCGCGGGCCGTACTGCTTCTGGAGGGCCTCGAGCTGCTCGTACTGCGGAGCGAGGCCGCACCGCGACGCGACGTTCACGACCAGCACCGCCTTGTCCGCGAACGAGCCGAACGTGGTGTCCTCGCCGTGCAGCGTGGTGATGGCGATGTCGTCGAAGCGTCCCATGGCCGAAACGTTATCCCCAGCCCTGCCGCTTCGCAGGGTCCGCGCTCAGGCAGACCGTAGGATCGCTTCCATGTGTGGAATCGTCGGCTACGTCGGCAGCAACAGCAGCCAGGACGTCCTCCTCGGTGGCCTCCGTCGCCTCGAGTACCGCGGCTACGACTCGGCGGGCATCGCCGTGGTCGATCCTGCGGGGGACCTCGTCTCCGCCAAGAAGGCGGGCAAGCTCCAGGCCCTCGTCGACGAGCTCGAGTCGTCGCCGATCCCGGACGGCACCACGGGCATCGGGCACACCCGCTGGGCGACCCACGGCGGCCCGACGGACGGCAACGCCCACCCGCACCTGGCCGACGGCGACAAGCTCGCCCTCATCCACAACGGCATCATCGAGAACTTCTCCGAGCTGCGCGCCGAGCTGCAGGCCGAGGGCATCGAGTTCCGCAGCGAGACCGACTCCGAGGTCGCCGCGCACCTGGTCGGTCGGGCGTTCCGCGAGACCGGTGACCTGACCGCCGCCATGCAGCAGGCCGTGCAGCGACTGGACGGGGCGTTCACGCTCCTCGTCGTGCACGCCGACCAGCCCGGCGTCGTCGTCGGCGCCCGTCGCAACTCCCCGCTCGTGGTGGGCCTGGGCGACGGCGAGAACTTCATGGGCTCGGACGTCGCCGCGTTCGTCGCCTACACGCAGCGTGCCCTCGCCATCGGGCAGGACGAGATCGCCACGATCCGCCCCGACCGCGTCGACGTCATCCACTTCGACGGCACCCCGGCCACCCCGAGCGAGTTCGAGGTGAACTGGGACGCCTCCGCAGCCGACAAGGGCGGCTGGTCCTCGTTCATGGCGAAGGAGATCAGCGAGGAGCCCGAGGCCGTCGCCAAGACGATCCTCGGCCGCGTGCACGACGGCGCCGTCACCCTGACCGACCTCGACCCGATCGCCGAGCGTCTGGCCACGGTCGACCGCGTCATCGTGATCGCCTGCGGCACCGCTGCGTACGCCGGCATCCTCGGCAAGTACGCCATCGAGCAGTGGGCCCGCATCCCGGTCGAGGTCGAGCTCGCCCACGAGTTCCGCTACCGCGACCCGGTGCTGAACGACCGCACCCTCGTCGTCTCGATCAGCCAGTCCGGCGAGACCATGGACACGCTCATGGCCGTCAAGTACGCCCGTGAGCAGGGCGCGCAGGTGCTGTCGATCTGCAACACCCAGGGCGCGACGATCCCGCGCGAGTCCGACGCCGTGATCTACACGCACGCCGGTCCCGAGGTCGCCGTCGCGTCGACGAAGGCCTTCATCGCCCAGGGCGTCGCGCTGTACCTGCTGGGGCTGCACCTGGCCACCCTCCGCGGCACCATGACGGCGGAGCAGATCGCCGAGCAGGTCGCCGAGCTCGAGGGCCTGGCCCCGAAGCTGCAGCAGACCATCGAGGACGCCGCTGGCATCAAGGACCTGGCGCGCTGGATGGCGGACACCCGCAGCGTGCTGTTCCTCGGTCGCCACGTCGGCTACCCGATCGCGCTCGAGGGTGCGCTCAAGCTCAAGGAGCTCGCGTACATCCACGCCGAGGGCTTCGCCGCAGGTGAGCTCAAGCACGGCCCGATCGCGCTCATCGAGCCCGGGCAGATCGTCTTCGTCATCGTGCCGTCGCCGCGTGACCCGCGGTCGCTGCACCCGAAGGTCGTGTCGAACATCCAGGAGATCCGCGCCCGTGGTGCTCGAGTGATCGCCATCGCGGAAGAGGGCGACGCCGCCGTGCTGCCCTTCGCCGACGAGGTGCTGCGCATCCCGCTCGCGACCCCGCTGTTCGAGCCGCTGCTCGCCGTGGCACCGCTGCACATGTTCGGTATGGAGCTCGCCGCGGCCAAGGGCCTCGACGTCGACCAGCCGCGCAACCTCGCGAAGTCGGTCACCGTCGAGTAGTCGCACGATGATCATCGGCATCGGGGTCGACGTGGTGGACCTGGAGCGGTTCGAACGGGTGCTGTCGCGCACGCCGGCGATGCGTGCGCGGTTGTTCACCCCGGCCGAGCAGGTCCGCGACGGCGAACAACGGCCGATCGCGTCGCTCGCTGCGCGGTTCGCGGCCAAGGAGGCCCTGATCAAGGCGTTCGGCTCCAGTGCGGGGCTCAGCTGGCAGGACCTCGAGGTCGTGTCGGACGACCAACGCAACCCGTCGCTGACGCTGCACCAACAGGCGCGACAGGTGGCGGATGCGCGTGGCGTGACGAGCGTGCACCTGTCGCTCTCGCATGATGGAGGGATCGCGACCGCGTTCGTGGTCCTGGAAGGAACAACGAAGTGAGTGCGTTCACCGGCATCACGGTCGATCGTGAAGCGCTGATCGAGAACTACGCGACGATCGCCGAGCAGGTCGCACCGGCCGGTGTCATCGCGGTCGTCAAGGCCAACGCCTACGGCCACGGCGCGCTCGACGCCGCACGGGCCTTCGTGGACGCCGGTGCCGAGTGGCTCGGCGTCGCGGACATCGACGAAGCCGTCGCGCTCCGGCAGGGCGGCATCGACGAGGACGTCCGGATCCTCGCGTGGTTGCACGCCCCCGACGAGGACTTCCGCCGGGCAGCGCAGTACGACATCACCCCGGCGGTGTCGAGCGTCGAGCAGTTGTCCGCCGCTGCCGACTCCGAGGTCGGCGCCGTGCACATCTGCGTCGACACCGGCCTGAGCCGCAACGGTGCGGTCGAGTCCGAGTGGACCGAACTCTTCGCGACCGCCGGGGCCCTCGCCCGTGGTGGCAACCGCACCCGTGTCGAGGGGCTGATGTCGCACCTGTCGAACGCGTCGCGCACGGACGACCTCGACCAGGACGCCGCACTGCAGCGCGCACTCGACGGCCTCGCCGCCAACGGGATCGTGCCCGACCTGGTGCACCTCGCCGCGAGTGCCGCGAGCATCGCCGTGCCGGAGACGCGCCGCGACTTGTCCCGCGTCGGGCTTGCCCTGTACGGCCTGAGCCCGTTCACCGACCGCACGTCGGCCGACCTCGGCCTCCGCCCCGCTATGCGTGTGACCGCTGCCGTGCTCCGCACCGTCGACGTCCGCGCCGGCGAGGGTGTGTCCTACGGATACACCTGGCGGGCGTCGACCGACACCCGCCTCGCTGTCATCGGCCTCGGGTACGCCGACGGCTTCGACCGCGACTTCGGCAACCGGGTCTCGGTCCGCATCGGCGACCGCACGTTCCCGGTGGTCGGCCGGGTCGCGATGAACGCCATGCACGTGGACATCGGCGACGCCGACGTCAGCATCGGCGACGAAGCCGTGCTCTGGGGCGACCCGGCGAACGGCGACCCCGCGGTCGAGGACTGGGCCGCCGCGATCGGCACCATCAACTACGAGGTGGTCGCCCGGGTCGGCCACAGCGTGCACCGGAGGACGACGTGAGCTCCGCACCCCTGCGCCAGGCACGGATCGACCTGGACGCCTACCGCGCGAACCTCGACCTGGTCCGCGAGTGGATGGACCCCGTCGCGGTCATGGCGATCATGAAGGCCGACGCCTACGGCCACGGCCTCGAGCCGATCGCGCTCGCCGCGGTGGACGCCGGCATCCGCTGGATCGGGGTGCTCACGGTCCCCGCGGCCCTGCGTCTGCGGTCGATCGGTGTCGGTGAGGACGTCCACGTCTTCACCTGGCAGCACGATCCCGCCCTGGACTTCCGCGACGCCATCGACTCCGCCGTCGACCTCGGTGTCTCGAACGTGCCGGAGCTGCAGCGCGTCATCGACGCCGTCGACCAGCGACCCGCGCGCGTGCACCTCGGCTTCGACTCCGGGCTGCACCGCGACGGAGCGACCCCGGCGGCCTGGCCAGCGCTCGCGTCGCTCGCGCTGGACGCCCAGCGCGCCGGCCGCATCGAGGTCGTCGCGGCGTACACGCACCTGGCGGAGTCCTCGGACCAGGACGACGCCGACGCCGTGGCGCTCTTCGACGCCGCCGTGGAGCAGGCCGACGACCTCGGGCTCGACCTCCCGATGGAGCACGTCGCCGCCTCGCTCGCCGGGTTGGAGCGCAAGGAGTTCCGCAAGGACATGGTCCGGATGGGCGCCAACCTGTTCGGCATCCCCGGCGCGGACGGTGTGTCGGCGGCCGACCTCGGGCTCGAACCCGTGATGACCCTGACGGCGTCGGTCGCGAAGACCAAGCGGGTGCCCGTCGACACCGGCGTCTCGTACGACTACACGTACCGCACCGCCTCGGAGACCACCCTCGCGCTCGTGCCCGTCGGGTACGCGGACGGCGTCCCCCGCCTGGCGCAGGGCCGCATCGAGGTCGCGATCGGCGGCAAGCGCTACCCGATCGCCGGCCGTGTGGCCATGGACCAGTTCCTGGTCGACGTCGGCGACGACGACGTCCGCACCGGCGACACCGTGACCCTGTTCGGCACCGGCGAGCACGACGAGATGACCGTCCTCGACTGGGGCCGTGCGCTCGGCACCATCGGCGAGGAGATCGTCTGCCGCATCGGGCCCCGCGTGCCACGGTTCTACGAGGGCCACGACATCGAGGGACGCGTCGGGGAGTACCTGCGGGGCGACCAGTCGTGACCGGCAACGCTCGGGTCCTGCTGGACACGGCCGTCGACGGCACCGATGCGATGGGCGAGCTCGGCGCGCGGCTGGCCGCGGTCCTGCGTGCCGGCGATCTGGTCGTGTTGACCGGGCCGCTCGGCGCCGGCAAGACGACGCTGACCCGTGGCCTCGGTGCCGCCCTCGGCGCGCGTGGTCAGGTGTCGAGCCCGACCTTCGTCCTCGCCCGGACACACCCCACCACCGCCGGACCGGACCTGGTGCACGTCGACGCCTACCGGCTGTCCGACCCCGTCGAGCTCGACGACCTCGACCTCGACTGGGATGCGTCGATCGTCGTGGTCGAGTGGGGCCGCGGCATGGTCGACGGGATCAGCGACAGCGTGCTCGACGTCGAGATCACCCGTGCCACCGGCGCCGTGGACGCAGCCGCCGACGACACGGACCCGGACGACGTCCCCGACGAGCCCCGTCGCGTCGTCGTCACCGCCACAGGCCCGCGCTGGGAAGGCGTGGCCTTCTGACTCTCCAGCCCGTCGACGCGGACGACGTCGAGGCGCTCCGTGCGTTCCTCGTCGGGGCGGACCTGACCTTGGCCGGGCTCGACGAGCCGACGGTGCGGCTCTGGATCGACCGCGACGACGACGGCAGGGTGGTCGGCAGTACCGGCTTCGAGGCGAGTGCCGACGGCGTGCACGTGCTGATCCGGAGCGTGGCCGTCGCTCCGCAGCACCGCGGATCCGGGGCCGGCACCCGTCTCGCGCGGTTCGCGATCGAACGGGCGACCGAGGTCGGTGCGGAGCGCGCGTGGCTGTTCTCGCGTCGCTCCGGTCCGTTCTGGCAGTCGCTCGGCTTCACATCCGCCGACCGGCAGGCCCTGGCCACCGCACTGCCGGACACCCACCAGGTCCGCCTGTTCCGTCGGACCGGGCAGTTGGAGCACGAGGTCGCGTGGTCCCGCGGGCTGCCGGTGCGCTGACCCCCGCCTACGATGGACGGGTGCTCCTCGCCATCGACACCTCCGCCGGAACCTCCGTGGCCGTCGTCGACCCGGCCACCGGCACGCCCCTCGCGACCCGCGACACCGAGGACAGCCGCCGGCACGCCGAGGTGATCGGCCCGTTCCTGGCCGAGGCGCTCGCCGAGGCCGGCATCACCGGCGCGGACGTCACCCGCGTGGTCGCCGGCATGGGCCCCGGCCCGTTCACCGGTCTGCGCGTCGGCATCGCCGCCGCACGCACCTTCGCCGCCGCGGTCGGCGTCCCCGTCCTGCCGCTCGTCAGCCACGACGCGGTCGCGGCCGACGAGCGCGACGGCCGACGGGACGGACCGTTCGTCGTCCTGACGGACGCCCGCCGGCGCGAGGTCTACTGGAGTGCGTACGACCAGACCGGCACGCGCGTTGCGGGTCCGGGTCTCGCCAAGCCCGCCGATCTCGACGAGGCGATCCGTGCCTCCCGGCCCGAAGCGGTGGGCTGGGACCGCGTGACGGCCCTGTCCATCCCTGCCTGGAGGCTCGGATCACTCGCCGCGGACCGCCTGCGGTCCGGCGCGGGGTTCGACCAGGACACCCCCCTCTACCTGCGGGAACCCGACGTCACGGTGCCGGGTGCGCCGAAGCGGGTGAAGCAGTGACGGTGCCGGACGGGCTCCGCCTGCGGCGGGCGCACCCGCAGGACCTCGACGACATCATGTGGCTCGAGCACGTCTCGTTCCCGACGGACGCCTGGTCGGCGTCGCAGATGTCGGGCGAGCTGTACTCGCCGCACGGGTACTACGTCGTGATCGAGACCGTCGACGACTCGGCCGCGCCGTCGGTCGTCGGGTACGCCGGACTGTCCTCGCTGGCAGGCAACCCGGTCGCCGACGTGCAGACCATCGCGGTCGCAGCCGAGCAGCGCGGCAAGGGACTCGGGCGGGTGCTCTTCACGGACCTCCTCGACGAGGCCCGTCACCGCGGTGTGCGCGAGGTGTTCCTCGAGGTCCGCGCCGACAACCCCGTCGCGCAGTCGATGTACACGGCGTTCGGGTTCGAGCACATCGCGACCCGGCCCCGCTACTACCAGCCGGACGGCGTCGACGCGTGGGTGATGCGGGCGGAGCTGCCGGTCGCGGCAGACGCGGCGCCGACGCCGACGGCGTCGACGGTCGGCCCGATCGGACAGGAGGCGCTCGATGAGCGTGGCTGAACCACTGGTGCTCGGCATCGAGACGAGCTGTGACGAGACCGGCGTGGGCATCGTGCGGGGGAGCACCCTGCTCGCGAACGTCATCGCGTCGAGCATGGACGAGCACGCTCGGTACGGCGGCGTCGTGCCCGAGGTCGCCGCACGCGCGCACCTCGAGGCGATGACCCCGACGCTGCACGAGGCCCTCGAGCGGGCCGGGGTCACCCTCGACGAACTCGACGCCGTCGCGGTCACCGCCGGGCCGGGTCTGGCGGGCGCGCTCATGGTCGGGGTGGGTGCCGCGAAGGCGCTCGCCGTCGCCACCGGCAAGCCCCTGTACGGCGTGAACCACCTGGTCGGGCACGTCGGTGCCGACGTCCTGCGCACGGACGGCAGTGACATCGAGCTGCCGACGATCGCCCTGCTGGTGTCCGGCGGGCACACCTCGCTGCTGCTCGTGAAGGACCTGGTCGGCGACGTCGAACTGCTCGGCGAGACCATCGACGACGCCGCGGGTGAAGCGTTCGACAAGGTCGCACGGCTGCTCGGCCTGCCGTACCCCGGCGGGCCGCAGATCGACCGGGCCGCGGCCGACGGCGACCCGAAGGCCATCCGGTTCCCCCGCGGCCTGACGCTGCCGAAGGACCTGGCCGCGCACCGGTACGACTTCTCGTTCTCCGGGCTGAAGACCGCCGTCGCGCGCTGGGTCGAGCGCTGCCGCGACGAAGGGCGCGAAGTCCCGGTGGCCGACGTCGCCGCGAGCTTCCGAGAAGCCGTCGTCGACGTCCTGCTGACCAAGGCCCTGAACGCGTGCCGCGACACCGGCGTGGACCGACTCCTGCTCGGTGGCGGTGTGGTCGCGAACGCTCGGCTACGGCAGGTCGCCGAGGAGCGGTGCGCCGCCGCGGGGGTGCAGCTGCGGATCCCGCCGTTCGACCTGTGCACGGACAACGGCGCCATGATCGCGGCAGTCGGCGCACGCCTGGTCGCCGAGGGGCACGCGCCGAGCGACCTCGGGATCGCGGCCGACTCGACGTTGCCGGTGACGACCGTCCAGGTCTGAACCGTCCGGGCCCCGACCGGTCGGCCCTCGGGTGCCTGTGGGAGGATTCACGTGGCGTCGGAGAGACCGGGCGCCGAGAGGGGTGGACGGTGTCCGATCAGAACGAGTGGCCGAAGCCGGGCGAGACGACGCCGGGCGGCACGACCGGCGGGCAGCCCGAGGGGACGCCCGCTCCGGATGCACCGCAGGCCCCCGACGCACCCCAGGCCCCGTCGGCTCCCGAGCAGCCGCAGCAGTCCAACCCGTACGGGCAGCAGCAGCCGTCGAACCCGTACGCGGCACCGCAGCAGCCGAACCCGTACGGTCAGCCGCAGCAGTCCAACCCGTACGGCCAGCCGCAGCCGGCGAACCCGTACGCGGCTCCGCAGCAGCCGCAGCAGCAGAACCCGTACTCGGCACCGCAGGCGCCGCAGGACCCGTACGGCGCCGCCCAGAACCCGTACGGCCAGCAGAACCCGTACGGCCAGCAGAACCCGTACGCGCAGCAGCAGGGCGGTCAGAACCCCTACGCGCAGCCGCAGCAGCAGCAGCCGCATCAGCAGCCGTACGCGCCCGCGGGTGCCTACGGTGCGACGGGCTACCAGCCCTACGCGCAGCGCCCGAAGACGAACACCCTGGCGATCCTGTCGATCGTGTTCGGTCTCGCCGCCGTCCCGATGTGGTTCATCGCGATCCTGCTCGGCCCCGCCGGCGCGATCCTCGGCCACGTCGCGCTCGGCAAGATCAAGCAGAACGGTGAGGCCGGCCGAGCGCTCGCCCTGACCGGCATCATCGCCGGCTGGGTGATGACCGGCATCTGGCTGATCTGGATCGCCTTCATCATCTTCCTCGGCGTGATCGGCCAGAGCTCGTACTCCGACTACGGCTACGACTCGGGAACCGGCGCGTTCCTCAGCTGAGCCGCTCGCACAGGATCGCGGTGTGCCGGCCCTCCAGCCGGGTGAGCACGAGGGTCACACGACCGGTCCCGCGTAGCCGCAGGCGCTTGCGGAACTGCGCCGGGTCGACGTCGACGCCGCGCTTCTTGATCTCGACGGTGCCGATGCCGTCGGCGGCGAGCCGCGCTGCCAGCCGCTTGACGTCGAGCGGCATGGTGTCGAGCACCCGGAAGCCCTGGGCGAAGGGCGTCGACACGGCACGGTCCGAGGTGACGTACGCGATCCCGTCGGAGAGCATGTGGCCGTCCAGGGTGCGGGCGAGGTCGCCGATGAGCCGTGCGCGGATGACGGCGCCGTCCGGCTCGTACAGGTAGGCCCCGAGCGGCCCCACCTCGGCGTCCTCCGAGTCTGCCGGGCCGGTCATCTCGGCGATGCCGTGTGCACCGATGACGGTCGCCGCTCGGCGGATGCCCGGTCGGGCGAGGGGCCCGAACCACAGCGCGAGCTCGACGACCTCGCGGTCGACGGACGTCCACTGCGCCTCGGCCGTGTCCGGGATCAGGTCGCGGTCGATGCCCGGCCCGAGCTTCACGCCGGTCGGCGTCGTCGTCGCGGTGGCGAACACGGTGTCCAACGAGGGTGACCAGTCGTCCGGGTCGGCCAGGCGACGGGTGTCCGAGTGGCCGGAGGTCCGACGTGCGGGGTCCATCCAGATGCCGTCGACGCGGGAGACGTCGAACGAGGCCGCGTCGCCGAGTTCGACCCGGGCGTTCGGCCACACCGCGAGGTTGTGCGTGGCGACCGCCGCGGTGACCTCGTCACGGTCGACCGCCGTGACGTCGAGGTCGAGGGCCGCCATCGCCATCGCGTCGCCGCCGATCCCGCACCCGAGGTCGGCGACCCGGGTCAGCCCGGCAGCGGCGAAGCGCCCGGCGTGCTGCGCGGCGACCTGCAGGCGGGTGGCCTGCTCGAGTCCGGCCTCGGTGAAGAGCATGCGTCCGGCGAAGTCGCCGAACTTGCCACGGGCCTTCTGCCGGAGCTTGGCCTGGGTCAGGACCGCCGCGACGAGCTGCGGGTCGTGCCCCTCGGCTCGGAGCCGCGACACCACCCGGACGATCTCGCCGCCGTCCGAGACGCCGGGGGTACGGTCGAGCAGGGCCATCCCGTCGGGGGTCAGCAGTGCGGCGAGTTCGGCGGCTTCCATGTCCCGATCCTCCCAGGTGCTGGATGTTCCCCTGATGTGCTGGCACTCGGATTGACCGAGTGCCAGTGTCCCCCTAGAGTTGGCGTTGGCACTCTCCTGTGCGTAGTGCCAACCCGGTTTTCATCTGTACCGAGTCCGTACCGAGAAAGAAGAGGTCACCGTGGCCGTCAGCATCAAGCCGCTCGAGGATCGCATCGTCATCCGCCAGGTCGAGGCGGAGCAGACCACTGCATCCGGTCTGGTCATCCCCGACACCGCGAAGGAGAAGCCCCAGGAGGGCGAGGTCGTCGCCGTGGGCCCCGGTCGCATCGACGACAACGGCAACCGCGTCCCGCTGGACGTCGCCGTGGGTGACAAGGTCATCTACTCCAAGTACGGCGGAACCGAGGTCAAGTACTCGGGCGAGGACCTGCTGGTCCTGTCGGCCCGCGACGTCCTCGCGGTCGTCGTCAACTGAGTCCAGTACTCCACGCGAACGCCCCGTTCGGCCTGTCGGCCGGCGGGGCGTTCGTGCGTCTGCGGGCTTCCGGTAGATCCGTTGCGTGCACGTGCTCCGACCGGGAGGCCCGTGGCACGCCCGGCCCGTCGGTGGCCGTTCCTAGGATGGTTCCGTGAGTGAACCGAGTCCCGCGCGACCCGTCCGCAGCGAGGCATCCGTCGGCGTCGTGCAGGCGATCATCGCGTACGGGCTCTGGGGCCTCATGCCCCTGCTCTTCGCGGCGATGGCCCCGGCCGGCGCATTCGAGATCGTCGCCTGGCGGATCGTCTTCGGGCTGGTGTTCTGCGCGGTCGCGATCGCCGTCACCCGCTCGTGGCTCCGGACCCGTTCCCTCATGGCGCAGCGCCGGGTGATGGCGGTGATGGGGCTCGCCGCGGTCCTCATCCTGGTGAACTGGACCGTGTACGTCCTGGCGACGACGACGGGCCACACCGTCGAGGCCGCGCTCGGGTACTTCATCAACCCCCTCGTCACGATCGCGCTCGGCGTCGTCGTGCTCCGCGAACGCCTGCGGCCGGCGCAGTGGGCCGCGGTCGGAATCAGCGTCGTGGCGGTCGTCGTGATCGCCGTCGGCTACGGGCAGGTGCCGTGGATCTCGCTCGTGCTGGCGTGCTCGTTCGGCCTGTACGGCCTGGTGAAGAAGCGGGTCGGCGGCACGGTCGACGCGCTGAGTGGTCTGACGATCGAGACCGTGTGGCTGCTGCCGATCGCGGTCGTGGCGCTGGTCGTGCTCGGCGCGACGGGGCTCGGCGGCGGCGTGACGTTCACGAGCGAGGGCTGGGTGCACGTCCTCGTGACGGTGCTCACCGGTCCGGCGACGGCGGTACCGCTCCTGCTGTTCGCCTCGTCGGCGCGGCGGGTGAGCCTGTCGACCCTCGGGCTGACGCAGTACCTCGCGCCCGTGATGCAGTTGCTCGTCGGTGTCGTGGTGCAGCACGAGGCGATGCCGCCCGCGCGCTGGTTCGGCTTCGGCATCGTGTGGTTGGCGCTCGTGGTGCTGACGGCGGACTCGTTCGTCGCCGCGCGGGCGTCCCGTCGCCGAGCGCTCGCACCTGCTCCGGCCGAGCCTGCCTGACGGACGCACCCCGGGCCTCCCGTCCGCCCGTCCCACACGCGAAAGCGACAGTTCCCTGCGGATGATCCGCAGGGAACTGTCGCTTTCGTGAGGTGGAGCCGGTGCCCTACTTCTTGACCGCGCCCTGGATGGCGCTCTGGTAGACGGGCTTGTTGTCACCGTCGAACTTGTAGATGCCGATGTAGGCGCTCGACGGGTCGTTGTTGTCGTCGAACGGACCGATGCCGGACGGGCCGGTGTAGTGGATGTCCTTGCCGTCGTCGAGGAGCGCGACGCACTCCTTGAACGTGGCGCACTCGGTGCCGCCGTCCGCTCCGGAGACCGCGGCCATGTTGGCCTGGATCGTGCCCGAGTCGGTGCCCTTGCCCTTCACCGCAGCGAGCGCGGCGAGGACGGTGGCGTCGTAGGACTCCGCCGCGTACGAGTAGTCGGCGAGCGTCTTGTTCGACGAGTCCTTGTAGAAGGCGGACAGCTGCTTCTTGAAGTCGTCCTTCGGCGAGGCACCGGGGATGGTGCCCTGGGCGCCGGTCAGGGTGCCCTTGTCGAAGTCCTTCGAGTAGTCGGCCGTGTTGCCGTCGGACATGTAGATCTTCGCCGTGTTCCCCTGCGAGACGAGCTCCGGGATGATCGACTTCGTCTCGTCGAAGGCCAGGACGACGATCGCGTCCGGCTTGGCTGCGAGTGCGGCCGTCACCTCGGACGAGAACGTGGTCTGACCGGGCGGGAACTCCTGGCCCTCGCCCTTGCCGCCGTAGACGACCTGGCCACCGGAGGCCTCGACCGCGGACTGCACCGAGTTGCGGAGGCCCGTGCCGTAGGTGTCGTTGAAGACGAGGAACGCGACCTTGGCGTTGCCGTCACCGGTCACGAGCTGACCGAGTGCCGAACCCTGCACCGAGTCCGGCGGAGCGGTCCGGTAGTAGTACGACGAGTAGCCGGACAGGTCGCTCGCGGTGTTCGCGGGCGAGATCTCGACGATGCAGTTGCTGGTGAGCTGGTCGATGACGTTGAGCGTGACCGACGAGGACTCGGCACCGATCGCGACCGGGACCTTCGCGTTCACGAGCTTCGTCGCGGCCGAGCTCGACACGGTCATGTCGTTGCTGTCGCCCGAGTCCGTCGCCGGGTCGATGGTGACGTCCTTGTCGAGGACGCCGCCCGCGGCGTTGATGTCCTTCACCGCGAGGCCGACGCCGGACTCGGCCGGCGGGTTCAGGTACGCCAGCGAACCGGTGAGCGGCAGGATCGTGCCGATCTTCAGCGCATCGGTGCTGGGGGTGTCGGGGGCCTTGCAACTGGCGGCGGGGTCCTTCTTCGCATCGCTCGACGCCGAGCTGGAAGGGGAGTCGCCGCTGCTGGTGGTGGAACACGCGGCGAGCAGGACGGCTGCTGCGCCTGCCAACGCCAGTGCCGTGGTGGCACGGGTGGTTCTGATCATCCGTGGAGCCCTTTCTCTGCGCGGAGGCCGTGCCGCTTCGGGTCGAACGCGGCGCCTCCACTGGATGTCGAGAAACGTAGGGTCCCGGTGTTTCGCCCGTGTGACGGGGCGGTACGGAAAGTGTTTCGTTACCGAGCCGTGATCGTTTCTGTGCGGAGGATCAGGGATCGGCGAGCCGCGCAGCCCGCGCGTCAGCCGTCGAGTTCAGCCACGGAACGCAGCACGCAGAACTCGTTGCCCTCCGGATCGGCGAACACCACCCACCCACCGTCGTCGTGTCGGAGGTCCGCGAGTTCGGTCGCACCGATGCCCCGCAGCCGCTCCACCTCGGCATCGCGCGTGCGGTCGGTGGGACGCAGGTCGAAGTGGATCCGGTTCTTCACGGACTTCGCCTCGGGCACCTGGATGAACAGCACCTGGTGCGAGCCGTCGGGAGCGGTGATCATGCACTCCTCGTGCCCGGGGCCGTTCGGGTCGTCGGCGATGTCGACGTAGCCGAGGACCTGCTTCCACCACTCCGACAGAGCGAAGGCGTCACGGCAGTCGATCGTGGTGTGGGAGACGGCGCTGACCATGCCGTGACACTACTGCCGGCAGACGACGAACGCCCCGCTCCGGTGGGGAGCGGGGCGTTCGGGGTGCAGTCGGCTCAGCTGCGGTAGTTCGGTGCCTCGACGACCATCTGGACGTCGTGCGGGTGCGACTCCTTGAGCCCGGCAGCCGTGATGCGGACGAACTTGCCGCGGGCCTTGAGCTCCGGGACGGTCCGGCCTCCGACGTAGAACATCGACTGCCGGAGTCCACCGGTGAGCTGGTACACGACGTTGCCGACCGAGCCGCGGTAGGGCACCTGGCCCTCGATGCCCTCGGGGATCAGCTTGTCGTCGTTGGGGACGTCCGCCTGGAAGTAGCGGTCCTTCGAGTACGAGGTCTTCTTGCCGCGGGTCTGCAGTGCGCCCAGGGAGCCCATCCCGCGGTACGCCTTGAACTGCTTGCCGCCCACGAAGACCAGGTCGCCGGGGGACTCGTCCGTGCCGGCCAGCAGCGAACCGAGCATGACGGTGTCGGCACCGGCCACCAGGGCCTTGGCGATGTCGCCCGAGTACTGCAGGCCACCGTCGGCGATGATCGGCACGCCGGCCTCGCGCGCGGCGAGGGACGCCTCGTACACGGCGGTGACCTGCGGGACGCCGACGCCGGCGACGACTCGGGTGGTGCAGATCGAGCCGGGTCCGACGCCCACCTTGACGGCGTCGACACCGGCGTCGATGAGCGCCTGCGCACCGGCACGCGTCGCGACGTTGCCGCCGATGACGTCGATGTCCGCGAAGGACGGGTCGGCCTTGAGGCGGCGCACCATGTCGAGCACGCCTTCGCTCTCGCCGTTGGCGGTGTCGACCACGAGCACGTCGACGCCCGCGTCACGCAGGGCCTCGGCACGCTGCCAGGCGTCGCCGAAGAAGCCGATCGCGGCACCGACGCGCAGTCGGCCCTCGTCGTCCTTGGTGGCGTCCGGGTACTGCTCGCTCTTGTCGAAGTCCTTGACGGTGATGAGGCCGCGGAGCTTGCCCTCGGCGTCCACCAGCGGGAGCTTCTCGATCTTGTGCTGCGCGAAGATCGCGATGGCTTCTTCGGGGTCGATGCCCTCCATCGCGGTGATCAGCGGCGCCTTGGTCATGACGTCGCGCACGAAGGTGGTCGACTGCTCGAACGTCGCCACGAACCGCATGTCGCGGTTGGTGATGATGCCGACGAGGGTGCCGTCCGCTTCGACCACGGGCAGGCCGGAGACCCGGAACTGTCCGCAGATCGCGTCGACCTCGGCCACGGTGGCGTCCGGGGTGGTGGTCACCGGGTTGGTGATCATGCCCGACTCGGAGCGCTTGACCTTGTCGACGTAGGCCGCCTGGTCCTCGATGGAGAGGTTGCGGTGGAGGATCCCGATGCCACCCTGCCGCGCCATGGCGATGGCCATGCGGGCTTCGGTGACGGTGTCCATCGCTGCGGAGAGCAGCGGGACGTTGACGGAGATCCGCCTGGTGAGCCGGGACGCGGTGGACGCCTCGCTCGGGATGACGTCGGTGTGCCCCGGCAGGAGCATGACGTCGTCGTACGTGAGTCCGATGAATCCGAACGGATCCGGCTGGTCCATGGGTCCCCTTCGTGGGCGAGTGAAGTGGTCGAGACACCGAGAACGCAACGGCGGGTTCCGGATAGGACATGGTAACGCGCGTGGGCCGTCCCGCTATTCCGCGTTCCGCCTGGGAGAACGGATCGCGGCTCTCCTCCACACAGGTCACGGTTGCGCGACGACTCACAGCGGGAACGAGCTGGAAACACGGGTGTCACACAATCCCCATAGCGTCACTCGACATCCGAACGAGAGGCTCTTCCGTGGGATCCATCACTCCTCCGGGACGGGCGCAGCCGCGCCTGTTCCGCCTCCGCCAGGCCCGGCGACGACCGGTCCTGGCGGCCGTGCTCGTCGCCGCGTTCCTGGCGACCTTCCTGATCGACTGGGCGGTCACCCTGCCGGCCTTCAGTGCCACGTCGGCACCGGCGACCAGCCAGGCCTGCACCGTCAGCCCGACGAACGGGTGCATCCAGGGCACGATCACCGACTCCGAGCGGGAACCGGCCGACGACGTCGACGTCGACGTCGCCGGGCCCGGCGGCTTCGCCGAGACCGCCACCACGAACGCCGACGGCCGCTGGTCGGTCAGCGTCGACGAGGCCGGTGAGTACACCGTGAGCGTCGACCAGGACACCCTGCCGAAGGGCCAGTACCTGACGAACGCGGCGGACGCGGAACGCAAGGTCCAGGCGACCCTGAACGCCAACGTCGGGCAGATCTTCCAGCTGTCCGACCAGAAGGGCGCCACCACCACGACGGACTCGTCGAGCGTCAGCCCGCAGCGGGCCTGGCAGCAGTTCGCCTCGGGGATCCGCCTCGGCCTGCTCATCGCGCTGGCGTCGATCGGTCTCTCGCTCATCTACGGCACGACGGGGCTGTCGAGCTTCTCGCACGGCGAGCAGGTCACCCTCGGGGGGCTGCTGGCCTACGTGTTCGCGAACCAGCTCGGCTGGAACATCTGGGTGACCGGCATCGTCGTCACGCTGCTGTGCGCGGCGACCGGGTACCTGCAGGACGCCGGGATCTGGCGGCCACTGCGGCGCAAGCGGATCAGCCTCACGCAGCTCATGATCGTGACGATCGGTCTGTCGATCGCCGCCCAGTACGCGTTCCAGTACTTCTTCGGCGCCGCGACCGTCCGGATCCAGCAGGGCAACCCCGAGACCGTCCGGTTCGCCGGGGTCACGCTCACGGTGCAGTCCTACGTGGCGATGGGCATCGCGCTGGTCGTCCTGATCGCCACCGGCCTGTTCCTGGCGAAGACGCGCTTCGGCCGGGCCACCCGCGCAGTGTCGGACAACCCGGCGCTCGCCGCGGCGTCCGGCATCGACGTCGACCGGGTCATCCGGTTCGTGTGGACCCTCGCCGCCGGTCTCGCCGGCCTGTCCGGCGTGATGCTCGGCCTTGTGCTGAACGGCGTGAACTGGCAGACCGGCCTGCAGCTGCTCCTGCTCATGTTCGCCTCGGTGACCCTCGGTGGTCTCGGCACGGCCTACGGCGCGCTGGTGGGGTCGATGATCATCGGCGTCGTCGTCGAGCTCACGAACCTCGTGCTCCCCGGTGACTTCAAGTACGCCACCGCCCTCGTCATCCTCATCCTCATCCTGCTGTTCCGGCCGCAGGGCATCTTCGGCCGCGCCGAGCGGGTCGGCTAAGGGAGCACGCGCATGGACTACATCCTCAACCTGCTGTCCTCGCTCACCCAGGAGGCCCTCGCCCCGACCACGGCGGCGTTCGCCCTGGCGGCCATCGGACTGAACGTGCACTTCGGCCTGACCGGGCTCGTGAACATGGGGCAGGCGGCGTTCCTGCTGCTCGGCGCCTACGGCTTCGCGATCTCGATCACGAACGGGCTGCCGTTCGTGATGGCCGTGCTCATCGCCCTGCTCGTCGCCATCGTGTTCGCGATCATCCTCGGCGTCCCCACGTTGCGGCTCCGCGGCGACTACCTGGCGATCGTGACGATCTCCGGCGCCGAGATCATCCGCATGGTCGGCCGCTCCAGCCTGCTGACCACGACGACGGGTGGCTCCAACGGCATCACCGGATCGAGCTATCGCGACCCGTTCACCGCCCTGAGCCCGCTGCCGGACGGCACCACGACCATCCTCTGGTTCACCTACGCGAACAACGGCGTCAACGGCTGGTGGATCCGCATCGCCGCCTGGGCCCTCGTCGCGCTGTTCACCTTCGTGCTCTTCCTGCTCATGCGCAGCCCCTGGGGCCGTGTCCTGAAGGCGATCCGCGAGGACGAGGACGCCGTCCGCTCCCTCGGCAAGAACGTCTACTCGTACAAGATGCAGGCGCTCGTCTTCGGTGGTGCGCTCGGAGCGCTGGCGGGGATCATCTACGTCCTGCCGAGTTCGGTGCAACCGGACGCCATGGGCCGCTCGATGACGTTCTTCATCTGGACGGCGCTCATCCTCGGCGGTGCCGCGACGGTGTTCGGTCCGGTGCTCGGCGCAGTGCTGTTCTTCGTCGTCCGGCTCTTCATCCGCACCCTGGCCGGCGACTTCATCCCCGACTCGATCATGAACGCCCAGCAGGCCGAGCAGTTCTCGTACGTGCTCGTCGGCGTCGCGCTCATGCTCCTGATCGTGTTCCGACCACAGGGCCTGCTCGGCAACAAGAAGGAGCTGACGTTCAGTGTCTGAGACCTACGGCTACACGAAGGCCGACCCGATCCTCACGGTCGACGGCGTCACCCGGCACTTCGGCGGCATGACCGCCGTGGACGTCGACCACCTCGAGGTCCAGCGCGGCTCCATCACCGCCCTGATCGGCCCGAACGGCGCCGGCAAGACGACCTTCTTCAACCTGCTGACCGGCTTCGACAAGCCCAGCCCCGGTGCCAGGACGCAGTTCAACGGCGCCACGCTGCAGAAGACCAGCGCGACCCACATCGCCAACCGCGGCATGGTCCGCACCTTCCAGCTGACGAAGGCGTTGTCGCGGCTCACCGTGATGCAGAACATGCTGCTCGGCGCCCGCGACCAGCCCGGCGAGAACTTCTTCGCCGCGCTGATCAAGCCGGTGTGGGCGAAGCGCGAGCGGGAGATCACCGCGAAGGCCGAGGACCTCCTCGCCCGCTTCAAGCTCGACGACAAGGCGGACGACTACGCCGGGTCGCTGTCGGGCGGCCAGCGGAAGCTCCTCGAGATGGCCAGGGCACTGATGTCCGACCCGACGATGATCATGCTCGACGAGCCGATGGCGGGCGTGAACCCCGCGCTGACGCAGTCGCTGCTCGGGCACATCCAGTCCCTGCGCGACGACGGAATGACCGTGCTGTTCGTCGAGCACGACATGCACATGGTCCGGCACATCTCGGACTGGGTGGTCGTGATGGCCGAGGGCAAGGTCGTCGCCGAGGGGCCGGCGGACACCGTGATGGACGACCAGGCGGTCATCGACGCGTACCTGGGTGCGCACCACGACACCGACCTGGGTGACGACTCGCTCCTCACCGAGGAGACCTTCGAGGAACTGGCGGAGGAAGTCGCGGAAGAAGACGCGGCGGACGCAGCAGCAGAGGAGAAGACCCGATGACGGACGCAGTCGACCCCACGAACGCGAGCAGCGCCTCCAGTCCGGAAGCGCCGAAGGCGAGCACCGCCACGCTGGAACGCGAGCCGGTGCTGAGCGCGAAGAACCTCGTCGCCGGCTACCTGCCGGGGGTGAACATCCTGAACGGCTGCGACCTGGACTGCTACCCCGGTGAGCTCATCGGGATCATCGGGCCGAACGGTGCGGGCAAGTCCACGCTGCTCAAGGCCTTGTTCGGTCTCGTGTCGATCCGCGAGGGGTCGGTCACGCTGCAGGGTGAGGACATCACGAACCTCAAGGCGAACAAGCTCGTGCAGGCCGGCGTCGGCTTCGTCCCGCAGACGAACAACGTGTTCCCGTCGCTGTCCATCGAGGAGAACCTGCAGATGGGGCTGTACCTGCGGCCCCGCAAGTTCGCCGAGCGCCTCGAGGTCATCTACGACCTGTTCCCGGTGCTCGCGCAGCGCCGCGGCCAGCGGGCGGGGTCCCTGTCCGGCGGCGAGCGGCAGTCGGTCGCCATGGCGCGTGCGCTGATGATGGACCCGAAGGTGCTGCTGCTCGACGAGCCGAGTGCCGGACTGTCCCCGGTGCGGCAGGACGAGACGTTCCTGCGGACCCGCCGGATCAACAAGGCCGGTGTGTCGATCGTCATGGTGGAGCAGAACGCGCGACGCTGTCTGCAGATCTGCGATCGTGGGTACGTGCTCGACCAGGGGAGGAACGCGTACTCGGGCACGGGGAAGGAACTCGCGGACGACCCGAAGGTCATCGAGCTGTACCTCGGGACGCTCGCCAAGGACGTCGACGCGGGGCGCTAGCGCGCTGTGTCGACTGCGGGTACCGCTGTGGGGGTGGTATCCGCGACGGGTGGGGCCGTGCGTGGTCGCTTCGCGCCGCACGGCCCCGCTCCTGCATGCGGTTGTCTGTTGGCCCACCCCGGTGCGTGGCCGGCTCCGGTTCTGC
This sequence comes from Curtobacterium sp. NPDC089991, assembly GCF_044748425.1. Taxonomy (NCBI): domain Bacteria; kingdom Bacillati; phylum Actinomycetota; class Actinomycetes; order Micrococcales; family Microbacteriaceae; genus Curtobacterium; species Curtobacterium sp. NPDC089991. Next base: position 152,014 of record NZ_JBIVGB010000005.1, on the reverse strand, counting down.
CGGGAGGCCCGCCCCGCGTCCGCCGGGTCGGTATCGTTCCGCAGGTGCAGAGACTGTCGGCGGGCGCGATGGACGCCCTGGTGTGGGTGGTCTTCATCGCGCTGTTCGTCGGTGCGGCGCTGCTCGTGAAGGTGGCGGCTGCGCTCCTGGTTGTGCTCGTGGTGCTCGCGCTCCTGCTCGGCTTCGTGCTGCGGGTGCTCCGCAAGCGACGCCGGACCCCGCGCCGCCCCCGCTGACCTCGCACCACGCGCGGCGCCCCTCGCACGGTGCGAGGCCGCCAGCCGCTGACCGCACCGTCCGGTCCGTGCACGCCCCCGGACCTGCCCGGTAGGCTTGCCGGGTGAGCGAAGTCGAGATCGGTGCAGGCAAGCGCGGACGTCGGGCGTACGCGTTCGACGACATCGCGGTGGTCCCCTCCAGGCGCACGCGTGACCCGCGCGACGTCAGCGTGCAGTGGTCGATCGACGCGTTCACCTTCGCGTCGCCGATCCTCTCCGCGCCGATGGACTCCGTGTCCTCGCCGGCCACGGTCATCCAGATGGGCAAGCTCGGCATCCTGGGCGTCCTCGACCTCGAGGGGCTGTGGACCCGCTACGAGGACCCGACGCCCTACTACGACGAGATCAAGTCGCTCACCGACGGCAACGTCACCAAGCGCATGCAGGAGATCTACTCCGAGCCGATCAAGCCGGAGCTGATCACCGCGCGCCTGGCCGAGATCCGTGCCGCCGGGGTGCCGGTCGCCGGCTCGCTCAGCCCGCAGCGCACGCAGGAGTTCTCGAAGACGGTCGTCGACGCCGGTGTCGACCTGTTCGTCATCCGCGGCACGACGGTCTCGGCCGAGCACGTGTCGCAGAACGAAGAGCCCCTCAACCTCAAGAAGTTCATCTACGAGCTCGACGTCCCCGTGATCGTGGGCGGTGCCTCGACGTACACGTCGGCGCTGCACCTCATGCGCACCGGTGCTGCCGGCGTCCTCGTCGGCTTCGGCGGCGGTGCTGCGTCCACCACGCGGGCCGCGCTGGGCATCCACGCGCCGATGGCCACCGCGGTCGCCGACGTCGCGGGTGCGCGTCGTGACTACCTCGACGAGTCGGGTGGCCGCTACGTGCACGTCATCGCCGACGGCGGTCTCGACACCGCCGGCGACGTCGTCAAGGCGATCGCGGTCGGTGCAGACGCCGTCATGCTCGGCACCGCGCTCGCCCGTGCCACCGAGGCACCGGGCGGCGGCTTCCACTGGGGTGCCGAGGCGCACCACCCGGAGCTGCCCCGAGGCCGCCGGGTCGAGGTGGGCACGATCGCCCCGCTCGAGAACGTGCTGAACGGCCCGACCCCGACGTTCGACGGCCGCGCCAACCTCGTCGGTGCGCTGCGCCGCTCGATGGCGACGACCGGATACTCCGACGTCAAGGAGTTCCAGCGAGTAGAAGTGGTCGTGGCGCCGTACCACCAGTGATCCTGGTGGCACCCGCGCACCGACGCGGGTGACGCTTCGGCGCCGACCGTGACCCGGAGGCGACGATGGCGAAGTCCAGCACCACGAAGCAGACCAGTTCGGCCGGACGTCCTGGCGACGTCGTGCCGGGGGCGGGGTTCGACCCCGCGGCCAAGCTCGGCCCCGACGAACGCGCGGCGGCGATCGAGACCCTCAAGACGAAGGAACTCGACGTCCTGGTCGTGGGCGGCGGCATCGTCGGTGCGGGCAGTGCGCTCGACGCCGTCACCCGTGGCCTGACCGTCGGCATCGTCGAGGCCCGTGACTGGGGCTCCGGCACGTCGAGCCGTTCGTCGAAGCTCGTGCACGGTGGCATCCGCTACCTGGAGCAGTTGAACTTCGGGCTCGTGCGCGAGGCCCTCATCGAACGCGGCCTGCTGCTGCAGCGGATCGCCCCGCACCTGGTGAAGCCGGTGCGCTTCCTCTACCCGCTCAACCACCGCGTGTGGGAACGGTTCTACATCGGCATCGGCATGGCGATGTACGACGCCTTCAGTTGGTCCGGCGGTCGTCCGCCCGGGGTCCCGCACCACCGGCACCTCAGCCGCACGCAGGTGCTCCGTTCCATGCCGTCGCTCAAGAAGGACGCCTTCGTCGGCGGCATGACCTACTACGACGCCCAGGTCGACGACGCCCGCTACGTCGCTTCGCTCGTCCGCACGGCGGCGTCCTACGGTGCGCACGCCGCGAGCCGGATCCGGATCGAGGGCTTCATCAAGGTGGGGGAGCGCGTGGTCGGCGCCCAGGCCCACGACATCCAGACCGGCGAGCGGTTCGAGATCCGCGCGAAGCAGGTCGTGAACGCCACGGGCGTCTGGACGGACGACACCCAGGCGATGATCGGCACCCGCGGGCAGTTCAAGGTGCGGGCGTCGAAGGGCGTGCACCTGGTCATCCCGCGCGACCGGTTCCAGTCGAACATGGGCATGATCCTGCGCACCGAGAAGAGCGTGCTGTTCGTGATCCCGTGGGGCCGGCACTGGCTGGTCGGCACGACCGACACCGACTGGTACCTCGACAAGGCGCACCCGGCGGCGACCGCGGCCGACATCGACTACATCCTCGAGCACGTCAACAAGGTGCTCCGCGTCCCGCTCACCCGTGAGGACGTCGAGGGCGTCTACGCCGGCCTCCGTCCCCTGCTGGCGGGGGAGTCCGACCAGACCTCGAAGCTCAGCCGCGAACACGTGGTGGCGCACACGGTGCCCGGGCTCGTGGTGGTCGCCGGCGGCAAGTGGACCACCTACCGGGTGATGGGCAAGGACGCCATCGACGAGGCCGTCGCCGCGATGGACGGCAAGATCCCGGCGTCGACGACCGAGGACATCCCACTGCTCGGCGCCGAGGGCTACCCGGCCGCGTGGAACCGCCGCGCACGGACCGCCCGCAGCTTCAACGTGCACAAGGTCCGCATCGAGCACCTGCTGAACCGCTACGGCACCCTGGCCACCGAGGTGCTGCAGCTCGTCGAGCAGGACCCGACCCTGGCCGAGCCGCTGCCGGGAGCCGACGACTACATCGGTGCCGAGGTCGTGTACGCCGCCTCGCACGAGGGGGCCCTGCACCTGGAGGACGTCCTCGCCCGCCGCACCCGCATCTCGATCGAGGCCTGGGACCGTGGTGAGTCGGCGGCCCCGGTCGCCGCGAAGCTCATGGCCGACGTGCTCGGCTGGGACCAGGAGACCTCCGAACACGAGGTGTCGAACTACCTGAAGCGTGTGGCCGCGGAACGCGAGTCGCAGCTGCAGCCCGACGACGAGAGCGCGGACCGAGTGCGGCTCGAGGCACCGGACATCGCGTTCGGCTTCGACGAGGACGACGTCGTCGTGGGCGGCGGCCGCAGCAGCGGCGCCGAGGGCGCGAAGGCGTCCGACGAGCAGGGGGTGGGGGAGAAGACGAGCGAGCCGGAGTAGCGACCGCGCGTTGCGGACGCGGCCACGGGCTTCTCCCCACCGGCACGGCCGTGACGCCGCTGGCGCGTCGCCCCGGAACCGGCGGCGTGGGCCCCGACCGGGAACACCGGACGGGAGGCCCGTGGTGTGTCCGTCAGGCGGTCAGCGTCCCCGACACGGCGCGGCCACGGCGTCGCTCGCCGACCACGAGCACGACCGGGATCGCGAGCAGCGCGATGAGGCTGGTGACGTAGAGGACACCGGCCCAGATGGTGTGGTCCTCGCCGCCGATGCCGTAGCCGTCGGCCACGTCCATCCCGAGCTGGAAACCGGAACCGAACACCTGGACGGCGCCGGCGGCCACGATCGCCAGCAGCCAGGCGGCAGCGAAGTGCGCCATCGTCCGCCGGACCAGCGTCACGATCAGGACCGTGACCGCCAACGCGATGCCGACCGCCGCGATCACGAGCACGGCCACGACGTCGGTCCGCACCCGGTACCCCTGCGCGTCGAGGTGGCCGTAGATCGCACCGAGCGACTGCCCCGGCACCGCGCCGAGCGGATCGAGCACGAGCGCGTTGAGCGCCAGCAACCCCGCGTACAGCGTGACGACCAGCGTCCCGACGACACCGACGACGATCCGAGTTCTCCCCATCCACAGAACAGTAGCGACCGGAATGCGCGGGGCCGTGCGGTGGTTAGCATGGGCGTACTCGAAAAGGGAGCCATCATGGTCGACGTCCATCGCGTCAAACTCCCCGGAGTCGGCGTGCTGCACAGCTTCTACACCGACGACGGTGGCAAGTGCGGTGTCATCACGCACCGGTCGGGTCACTCCGACCTCATCTCGTTCGCCGACGTCTCCGACGGCGCGGACAAGTCCGAGAAGGTCTCGCTGCGCCTCAGCGAGGACGAGGCGCACACCCTCGCCGAACTCCTGGGCGGCACCCGGATCACCGAGGGCCTCGACAAGCTCGACGAGATCCCCGGGCTGTCCATCGACTGGTTCTCGGTCGACTACGACGACGCGATCGCCGGCAAGCCGCTCGGCGACCTGCACGACTCCGGCTTCATCGGCCTGACCGTCGTGGCCGTGGTCCGTGGCGACAGCGCCAACCCGGCACCCTCGCCGGACTTCGTCGTCTTCCCCGGTGACACCATCGTCGTCGCCGGTTCCCCCGAGAAGGTCGCCAAGGCCTTCTCCTTCTACCGCAGCGGAGAGCTTGCGGCCGCATCGGCCGAGGCCCCGCGGAAGAGCTAGCGCATGCACCTGGGCGGTGAACTGCTCACCATCGGTGTGCTGTTCGTCATCGCCTACGTGCTCGGGCGGCTCGGCAAGACCATCGGTCTGCCGGCGATCCCGATCTACATGATCGTCGGGCTCATCGCGAGCCCGCACACGCCGTGGATCGGCCTGAACGTCGAGTCGCACACGATCGAGCTCATCGCGACGTTCGGGCTCATCCTGCTGCTGTTCAACCTCGGGTTGGAGTTCGACCAAGAGGAGTTCTACGGCAACGCCGGCAAGCTCCTGGTGTCGGGCGGCACCTACGTCGTCATCAACATGGGCGTCGGGTTCGCCTTCGGCTTCTCGCTCGGCTGGGGCACCCGAGAAGCCCTGATCATCGCGGGCATGACGGCCACCTCGTCGAGCGCGATCGTGACGAAGCTCCTCATCGAGCTGCGACGACTCGCGAACGACGAGACCCCGATGATCCTGGGCGTCACGGTCATCGAGGACGTCTTCATCGCCGTCTACCTGGCGATCGTCTCCGTCGTGCTGTCCGGCGACACCAACGCCTGGGCCGTCGTCGGCAAGCTCGCGCTCGCGTTCGGCTTCCTCATCGTGATGTTCACGCTCGCCCGGTTCGCCGGCAAGTGGGTGTCGAAGATCTTCGCGACGCGTGACGACGAACTCTTCACGGTGCTGTTCTTCGGGCTCGCCGTGATGTTCGGTGGCATCGGCGACCTGCTCGGCGTGACCGACGCCATCGGCGCGTTCGTCATCGGGCTGCTCTGCGGCGCCACCCGGTACCGCGACCGCATCGAACAGCTCGCCCTGCCGATGCGTGACGTCTTCGCCGCGTTCTTCTTCGTGAACTTCGGCCTCGGCCTCGACCTGTCGACCTTCGGCGAGGTGCTCTGGCCGGTCCTCGGTGCGATCGGCATGACGGTCGTGCTCAACGCGGTCGCCGGGCAGATCGTCGCGCGCATGAACGGCTTCAACGTCCAACAGGGGATCAACACCGCCGTCATCCTGGTGAACCGTGGCGAGTTCGCGCTGATCCTCGCGACGCTCTCGGCTGCCGCCGGACTGGAGGCCCGGATCACCGCGTTCGCGGGCCTCTACGTCCTCGTCATGGCGATCCTCGGGCCGCTGCTCGCGGTGAACTCGGAGCGGATCGGCCGCCTCGTGGTGCGCCCCGCCCGCCTCGCCCGCCTGCGCGGACGACTCGGTGGTCGCCGTGCGGTCGCTGCGGCTGCCGCCGCCGAGGCAGCAGAGGCCGAGGAGGCCGAGGCAGCGTCCGCCGCCGCGGTCCGCCGTGCCGAGCGGGACCGCCAGTTCGCGGAGGAGTTCGCGCTCGTGGAGGCCGCTGGCAGGGACGAGCAGGAGAATGGGTCACCGGAGGCGACCGACGAACCCGTCACGTCGCCCGTCGAGATCCCCACCGAGCGCCCTGAGCGTCCGGTCCGACAGCGCGATCCGGAGTACTGATACAGATGTGGGCCGTTGCCCGACGACCGAGGTGGATCGCGCTGCTGTTGCTGGCGCTCGTGCTCGCGGCGGTGTTCGCCGGGCTGGGCAAGTGGCAGCTCGAGCGGAGCATCGCCAACGGCAAGCCGCTGCCGGCGACCACCGAGACCCGCAAGACGCTCGAGGCGGTCACCGCCCCGGAAGAACCCGCGAGCGAGACCATCGCCGGCCAGAAGGTCACCGTCACCGGCACGTTCGTCGCCGGCGACACCACGATCCTGACCGGCCGCACCGGGGGTGGGACGTACCAGACCGTCGGGCACTTGGTGGACTCGGATGGTGGGGCGAGCCTCCCGGTCGTCATCGGGTGGTCCGACCAACGGTCGGCTGCGGTCGCCGGTGGTGACCGCCTGACGGACGGGCAGACGCTCACGGTGCAGGGCCGGTACTACCCCGCCGAGTCGCCCGACCAGGACACCTACAAGCAGGCGGAGTACTCCGCCGTGGCACCCGCGCGCTTCGTGAACACCTGGAAGGCGTTCGACGACCGGATGTACCTCGGGTACGTCGTCGCCGACGGTGCCACCGCGCAGGCCGCCGACCTCGGCACCATCGCCGACCGGGCGCCGTCGCGCGAGGTCCAGTTCGACTGGCTGAACCTGTTCTACGCGATCGAGTGGGTCGTCTTCGCCGGCTTCGCGGTGTTCCTCTGGTACCGGTTCGTGAAGGACGCCTGGGAGCGCGAGGAAGAGGAGCGGCGTGAGGCTGCCCTCAGCGTCGACGGGGCACTCGCGGACCGACGGTAGGCTGGTCGTCATGGCCTTGACCGTCCGAACCCGCGACATCCCGAAGATCCCGGGTGCGGTGAAGTGGTACCGCGTCTCCGCGTACATCACCGGTGTGCTGCTGCTGGCCCTCGTGATCGAGGTCATCATCAAGTACACGCCGCTCCAACTCGAGATGCAGCTCGGCAACGGCCCGTTCTTCGTGCCGAACGGCACGGCCGGCGAAGCACCCGGCACGTTCAACCTGTCGATCGCGATCCTCATCGCGCACGGCTGGCTGTACGTCCTCTACCTCTTCACGGACTTCCGTCTGTGGAGCATCATGCGCTGGAAGCCCTCCCGCTTCCTGCTCATCGCCCTCGGTGGCATCATCCCGTTCATGTCCTTCGTGGTCGAACACCGCATGCAGCAGAAGGCCATGGACACCTACCACGAGCTGATCGCTGCCCAGCAGCGTGAGAAGGAGGCCGCTCGGTGAGCGAGACCGAACAGCGTCCCGTCCTCGTCGTCGACTTCGGGGCCCAGTACGCGCAGCTCATCGCGCGTCGGGTCCGTGAAGCGAACGTCTACAGCGAGATCGTCCCGCACTCCATCACGGCGGAGGAGATCCGCGCGAAGGACCCCGCAGCCATCGTGCTGTCCGGTGGTCCGTCGTCCGTGTACGAAGAAGGTGCACCGACCCTCGACGGCGACATCCTCGACCTCGGCGTCCCCGTGCTCGGCATCTGCTACGGCTTCCAGGCCATGGCGACCGCCCTCGGTGGCGAGGTCGCGAACACCGGCCTGCGTGAGTACGGCGCGACGTCCGTCGACGTCAGCGGCACCGACAGCGTCCTGCTCGGCGGGCAGCCCGGGTCCCAGGTCACGTGGATGTCGCACGGCGACTCCGTGGCGAAGGCCCCCGAGGGCTTCGAGGTCCTCGCGTCGAGCGCGTCGACCCCCGTCGCGGCCTTCGCGTCCGACGAGCGCAAGCTCTACGGCGTGCAGTGGCACCCCGAGGTGAAGCACTCCGAGCACGGCCAGGCCGTCCTCGAGAACTTCCTGCACCGCGCGGCCGGTCTGCCCGGCGACTGGAACTCGAGCAACGTCATCGACGAGCAGGTCGCCCGGATCCAGGCCCAGGTCGGGTCGAACCGCGTGATCGCCGGGCTGTCCGGCGGTGTCGACTCCGCCGTCGCCGCAGCCATCGTGCACAAGGCCGTCGGTGACCAGCTCACCTGCGTCTTCGTCGACCACGGGCTCCTCCGTGCCGACGAGCGCAAGCAGGTGGAAGAGGACTACGTCGCCTCCACCGGTGTCCGGCTCATCACGATCGACGCCGAGCAGCAGTTCCTCGACGCCCTCGCCGGTGTGAGCGACCCCGAGCAGAAGCGCAAGATCATCGGGCGCGAGTTCATCCGCACGTTCGAGGCCGCGGCCGAGGCACTCGTGCTCGAGGCGCGTGGGGACGGTGACGACGGCGAGGTCAAGTTCCTCGTGCAGGGCACCCTCTACCCCGACGTCGTCGAGTCCGGCGGCGGAGCGGGTACCGCGAACATCAAGTCGCACCACAACGTGGGCGGCCTGCCCGAGGACATGACCTTCGAGCTCGTCGAGCCGCTCCGTGCGCTCTTCAAGGACGAGGTCCGTGCCGTCGGTCGCGAGCTCGGTCTGCCCGAGGTCATCGTCGGCCGCCAGCCGTTCCCCGGACCGGGGCTCGGCATCCGCATCGTGGGTTCGGTCGACAAGCAGCGACTCGAGCTGCTCCGTGCCGCCGACAAGATCGCGCGCGAGGAACTCTCCGCAGCGGGCCTCGACGGGGAGATCTGGCAGTGCCCGGTCGTCCTGCTCGCCGACGTCCGCTCCGTGGGTGTCCAGGGTGACGGCCGCACGTACGGGCACCCGATCGTGCTCCGTCCGGTCTCGTCCGAGGACGCCATGACCGCGGACTGGACGCGCCTGCCGTACGACGTGCTCGCGAAGATCTCGAACCGCATCACGAACGAGGTGCCCGACGTCAACCGGGTCGTGCTCGACGTCACGTCGAAGCCGCCGGGGACGATCGAGTGGGAGTGACGCTCCCCTGAACGACCGGAGGCCCGGCACGCCCTGCGTGCCGGGCCTCCGCGCGTCCGGGGGCGGCGCTGCCGGGGGAATGGGTGCTGCTGGGGGTGGTCGAGTGGCGACAACACCCCGCGGGCCCGGTGCCGAGCGGTCACGAACTGTCGATTGGCCCCGAACCGGGCGACACTTCGTGACCACTCGCCGGGCGACCGGCGGGGTGTTGCGACCACTGGCGCTGCCGCCGCTCCCGCCCACAGCGCCCCGGGAACGACGAAGGGCCCCGGCAGCGCCGGGGCCCTTCGTGTACGCGGTGGTACTAGTTGCGCGCGCTGCTCGCGACGATGGCGAGGATGCGCAGGATCTCGAGGTACAGCCAGACGATCGTCATGATCAGGCCGAACGCCGCGGTCCAGGCGTAGATGCGGGGAGCTCCACGACGGACACCGGTCTGGATCTGGTCGAAGTCGAGGATCAGCGAGTACGCCGCCATGACCACGACGAGGATGCCGATGATCACGCCGAGCGGGATGCCGAAGACGGTGATCCCGAGGGCACCGAACGCGGTGTTCGTCACCCCGGTCCACATCAGGACCAGGTTGATGAGCGAGAACGCCATGTACCCGACCATGGCGACGAGGAAGAAGCGCGTGGCCTTCGGTGTGGCGCGGACCTTGCCCGATGCGAACAGCGCGAGCGTGACGGCGAAGACACCGAGTGTCCCGAACACCGCCTGGGTGACGATGCCGCCCCACATCGAGTTGTACGCGCCGGAGATGCCACCCACGAACAGGCCCTGGGCGAAGGAGTACGCCAGGACGAGGCCCGGTGAGGGCTTCTTCTTGAACATGTTCACGAGCGCCAGGACGAACCCGACGACGGCGCCGATGATCCAGACGATCGGGGGCAGGTTCCAACCGGCCACTGCACCGACGACGAGCACGCCGAAGGCGAGCAGCGTCTTGACGATGGTGTCCTCGTACGACATGCGGTCGGTGTCGACCGTCGATGCCGCCGGGCGGTCGTACATGTACTGCAGCTGCTCGGGGGTCATCCCGCCCTGTGCCTGCTGCGGGGTCTGTCCCCAGCCGGCCTGCTGCTGACCAGCGCCACGCCCGCCCCAGGTGTTGGGTCCCTGGGCGTTGAAGGCGGGGGACTGGTCGAAACCGGGCTTGAAGGCCATGGTGTCCTCTTCCTAGGAGATATGAGTCCTCTCAGCCTAGGTGCGCTCGGTCGCGGAAGGCTGAGGATTCGCGGCGAGCGGACGCGGGCCCGGAGGCCCTGACGACGGCAGCCTATGGGCACCCGCTGCGCGCGCGCCTCGAAGTCGTCGAGAGTCCGCCGTCCAACGCGCCGAGCCGGACGGCAGCGCCGAGCCCGACGGCACCGCCGGGTAGAGCCAGGTGACGAGCGCGACCGAGATCGTCATGAGCAGGAACCACGCGACGATCTTCGTCGGGGCCACCGGGTGCCAGACGGCGAGCTGCGCGGGGTAGCTCCACGCTCCGGCCCAGGTCGCGACGTTCTCGGCGAACCAGATGAACACGGCGACGAGTCCCATGGCGACGAGCACCGGCATGCGCATCGTCGCTCGGTGGATCCGGACGTGCATGGTCGTGCGGGCGAAGAGCAGGACGACGAGTGCGAGCAGGACCCAGCGGGCGTCGGGCAGGAAGTGGTGCCCGAAGAAGTTCAGGTACACGCCGGCAGCGACGACGGCGAGCAGCCACTGCCGCGGGTACCGGTCGAACCGCAGGTCGAACAGGCGGTACACGCGGACCATGTACGACCCGACCGCGCCGTACATGAACCCGGAGAACAGCGGAACCCCGGCGATCACGAACAGCCCGCCGGGTTCGTACGACCACGAGCCCATGTGCGTCTTGAAGACCTCCATGGCGGTGCCGACGACGTGGAAGAGCAGGACGACCCGGAGTTCCCGCACAGTCTCGAGCCCGAACACGAGCATGCCGAGCTGCAGCAGCACCGCCACGACGGTCAGCGCGTCGTTCCGGAACGCCGCCGGCACGGTCAGCGAGGCCACGGCCATCGAACCGAGCAGCAGCGCCCCGAACGCGCACGCCCACGCCTGCTTCGCGCCGAACACCAGGAACTCGGTGACGAACAGCCGGACGGGCCGGTGCGGCTGGTGCCCGGCGTCGAGCAGTCGGCGGGCGGCACGGTCGATCCGGGCCTCGACGGCGGTGGAGAGCGATCGGACGGTCATGCAGCGATGGTCAGCGCCGATGCTGAGATGCACGGGCTCCGGCCGGGCGCGTGTGTCCCGCGACACAGGACGGTCCGCCGTCACCCTGGCCCAGTAGGGTCGCGCCATGACCCTCGTGATCGCCCACCGCGGTGCGTCCGGCTACCGCCCCGAGCACTCGCGGAGCGCGTACGAACTCGCCATCGAGCTCGGTGCCGACGCGATCGAGCCGGACCTGGTGCCCACGAAGGACGGCGTGCTCGTGCTCCGCCACGAGAACGAGGTGTCCGGCACCACCGACGTCGCGGACCACCCGGCGTTCCGGCACCTGCGCACGACGAAGACCGTCGACGGCCGGAGCCTGACCGGCTGGTTCACCGAGGACTTCACCTGGGCCGAGCTGCAGACGCTCCGCACCCGGGAACGTCTTCCCGCGCTGCGGCCCGGGTCGGCCGAGCACGACGGCGAGGAGCCGGTCCTGCGCCTCGAGGACCTGCTCGCGATCCTCGACGCCGCGCCTCGTCCGGTCGGGCTGGTCGCCGAGGTCAAGCACGCGGCGTTCTTCGACCGCGCGGGCTTCCCGATGGGCGAACTCGTCGACCGCGCGCTCGGTGACGCCGGGTGGCGCCGTGACGAGCGGCTCACGGTCGAGAGCTTCGAGAAGGGCGTGCTCCGCGACCTGCGCGAGCGGCACACGGGTGGTCGGCTGGTGTACCTCCAGGAGGCCCGTGGCAGCGCCGCCGACGAGGTCGCGTCCCACGGATCGCTCGCCCCCACCTACGCCGCGGAGCGTTCCGAGGACGCGCTCGCGTCGTTCGCGACCGAGTTCCACGGCATCAGCGTCGACCTCGGCACGCTGATGGCCGGGGTGGACAGCGTCGCGCTCGAGGACCCGACGCCGGTCCGGAGCGCGATCGTCGACCGGGCGCACGCCGTGGGCCTCGCGGTGTACACGTGGACGCTCCGACCGGAGAACCGGTTCCTGCCCGGGCCGCTGCGCCGCGGTGGGGACGTCGCGGCCTTCGGCGACTGGGAGCGCTGGTACACCTCGGTGATCCGGACCGGCCTCGACGGGGTGTTCGCGGACCACACCGACCTGGCGGTCCTCGCCCGGTCGGCTGTCGGGGGTCCCGCTTAGACTGTCCCGAACATGACGATCGTGCTCGACCCCTTCGAATCGACGCCCGAGCCGGGCGCCGGTGCCCGTGCGTACGAAGACCCGTTCACCGCGGGTCTGAACCCCCAGCAGAAGGAAGCCGTCGAGTACCGCGGCGAGTCCCTGCTGATCGTGGCCGGTGCCGGATCCGGCAAGACGAGCGTCCTCACGCGCCGCATCGCGCTGCTGCTCGCCAACCGTGAAGCCTGGCCGTCGCAGATCCTTGCGATCACCTTCACGAACAAGGCCGCGGCCGAGATGCGTGAGCGCGTCCGGGCCCTGGTGGGTGGCGAGTCCGACGGCATGTGGATCTCGACGTTCCACTCGGCGTGCGTGCGCATCCTCCGGCGCGAGGCGGAGCGGTTCGGGTTCGCGCAGTCGTTCACGATCTACGACTCCGCCGACTCCAAGGCCCTGCTGAAGCGGATCATCAAGGACCTCGAGGCGGACACGCTCGGGCTCACGGTGGGCGCCGCGGCGTCGAAGATCTCGAAGCTCAAGAACGAGCTGCAGGACATCGACTCGTACGCGCGCAACATCAACGTGAACGACCCGCAGGAAGTCATGTTCACCGAGGTCTTCCGTCGGTACACGAACGACCTGCGCCGGGCGAACGCCTTCGACTTCGACGACCTCATCGGCCAGACCGTCTTCCTGTTCCGCGCGTTCCCCGAGGTCGCTGCGCTCTACCAGCGGCGCTTCCGCTTCATCCTCGTCGACGAGTACCAGGACACCAACCACGCGCAGTACTCCCTGATCCGCGAGCTCACGCGTCCGGTGCCGGTCGAGCAGGTCGACAAGCTCGAGGACTCCGGCCAGCACGTCGCCCGCATGCGCGAGCGCGACGGGTCGATCGCCGGAGCGTCCCTGACCGTCGTGGGCGACTCGGACCAGTCGATCTACGCGTTCCGCGGGGCCGACATCCGCAACATCGTCGAGTTCGAGCGCGACTTCCCGAACTCGAAGGTGATCCTGCTCGAGCAGAACTACCGCTCGACGCAGACCATCCTCGACGCCGCGAACGCCGTCATCGCGAACAACTTCGACCGTCAGGCGAAGAACCTGTTCACCGACGTCGGCGCGGGCGAGAAGATCGTCGGCTTCACCGGGTACACCGGCCACGACGAGGCCCAGTTCGTCGCCGACGAGATCCAGCGCCTGCGCGAGGACGGCATGGACTACCGCGACATGGCGGTGTTCTACCGGACGAACTCGCAGACCCGTGCGCTCGAGGAGATCTTCATCCGTGCCGCGATCCCGTACCGGGTGCTCGGCGGCACGAAGTTCTACGAGCGCGCCGAGATCAAGGACGCCATGGCGTACCTGATCACCGTGGCGAACCCCGCCGACCCGATGGCGCTCCGTCGTGTGCTCAACGTGCCGAAGCGCGGCATCGGCTCCGTCACCGAGACGACCCTGCAGCGCTACGCCGACGAGCACGAGACCACGATGCGTGATGCCCTGCGGCACGCGGGTGAGCTCGGCTTCGGGCCGAAGGTGCGGAACGCCATCACCGAGTTCGCGGCGCTGCTGGACTCCGTGTCCGAGAAGGCCCCGACGCAGCCGGTCGTCGACACCCTGACCCAGCTGCTCGACGGCTCCCACCTGCTCGAGAACCTGCGGAAGTCGCCCGACGCGCAGGACGCCGCCCGGGCCGACAACATCGACGAGCTCGTGGCGGTGACGCGCGAGTTCCAGAAGAACAACCCCGAGGGCACGCTGACGGACTTCCTGACCGAGGTCTCGTTGGTCGCAGCGGCGGACGAGCTCGACGACTCGTCCGGCACCGTGTCGCTCATGACGCTGCACACGGCCAAGGGGCTGGAGTACGAGGCTGTGTTCCTGACCGGCGTCGAGGAAGACCTGCTGCCGCACCGGATGTCCGCGAACGAACCGGGTGGTCCGTCGGAGGAACGCCGGTTGTTCTACGTCGGCATCACCCGTGCGAAGAAGGTCCTGTTCCTGTCACTGGCGATGACCCGCGCCCAGTTCGGTGACGTCAACGTCGCCATGCCGTCGCGCTTCCTGCAGGAGATCCCCGAGGGGCTCATCGAGTGGAAGCAGTCGCCGGGCATGGCGAACAGCCGTGGTGGCACGCAGCCCCGTGCGCTCAACGCGAAGCGCGAGGGCGGCATCGGCGGCGGCGGTGGCGGTGGTTACCGCGGCGGTGGCGGCTGGGGCGGTGGCTCGTACGACCGCGCGGCCGCTGCGTCGAAGACCCGCCCGAAGACCGAGTGGGCGAACCGGGTGTCCGGCCAGGTCCGCGACAACGGCGACATGGAACTCGTCGCCGGCGACCGGATCAAGCACGTCGACTTCGGCGAGGGCACCGTGTCGGCGGTGACCGGCCAGGGCGCGAAGCGCATCGCCGAGATCGCGTTCGACTCCGCGGGCCGCAAGAAGCTGCTCATCAAGATCGCGCCGATCGAGAAGCTCTAGCCAGAGCTGGCTGAACGTCCGTACACCCCGCCGGTTCCCCGGCGGGGTGCGTTCGTCGCGGGCACGAGGACGTCTCGCCACGCCCGAGACCTGGGAGTCCACCCCTGTTCGGGTGACACCGAAAAGCAGGTGAGGTTAGCCTTACCTAACGTGACACCCATCGAACTGCTGACCACTGCCAACGCCGAGCGCTACCGGTCGACCGTCGGGTCGACGGTGGACCAGCTCGCCGACCGACTCGCCACCGTCGACCGCCCGACGACCGCGACCGCCCCGGACGCGCTGCACGACCGCGTGCGCGCGGTCGACCTGGACGCCGCTCCCGTCGGGACGGCACAGGCGCTCGCCGAACTCGACGACCTGTTCGTCCGCGAGGCCGTGTGGTTCCACGACCCCGGCTACCTCGCGCACCTGAACTGCCCGGTCGCACTGCCCGCGGTCGCCGCCGAGTCCGTCCTCGCCGCGGTGAACCCGTCGGTCGACACCTGGGACCAGTCCCGCATCGGCACGGACATCGAACGCCACGTGGTCGACTGGCTGGCCCGTCGTGCCGGGTTCGCTGCCGGCGACGGGGTGTTCACCTCCGGTGGCTCGCAGTCCAACCTGCAGGCGCTGCTGCTGGCACGCGAAGCCGTCGGAGTCGCCGGCACCGTGTTCACGACGGCGGAGACCCACTTCAGCATCGCGAAGTCGGCACGCCTCCTCGGCCTCGAGGCCGTGGTCGACGTCGCCACCGACCACGCCGGTCGGATGCGACCGGCAGCCCTCGCGGAGGCGATCGCCGCGACCCGGGCAGCGGGCCGTACCCCGATCGCGGTCGTCGCGACCGCCGGCACCACCGACCGCGGGGTCATCGACCCGATCGAGCCGATCGCCGACGTGTGTGATCTGGAGGACGTCTGGCTGCACGTCGACGCCGCGTACGGCTGCGGACTGCTCGTCTCCCCGACGCGTCGGCACCTGCTCGCCGGCATCGAGCGGGCGCGCAGCGTGACGACCGATCTGCACAAGTCGTTCTTCCAGCCGGTGTCCTCGAGTGCGCTGCTCGTCCGTGACCCGGCCGACCTGCGCCGGACGGCCTGGTACGCCGACTACCTCAACCCCGAGGACGCCGCCGAGCCGAACCAGGTCGACAAGTCGCTGCAGACCACCCGCCGCTTCGACGCCCTGAAGCTCTGGGCGACGCTGCGCGCGACCGGGGCCGACGCGATCGGCACCGCGTTCGACGCCGTCATCGACCTCGCCGCCGCCACCCACCGGATCGTCGAGGAGCACCCCGACCTGGTGCTCGTCGCCCCGACGCAGCTCAGCACCGTGCTCTTCCGCTGGCAGCCGGCCGGGGTGACCGACGAGCAAGCCGACGCGCTCGTCGCACCGATCCGTGCTGCGCTGCTCGCCGAGGGCCGGGTCCTCATCGCGAAGACCGTGATCGACGGCCGACCCTGCAACAAGCTGACGCTGCTCAACCCCGAGACCACCCCGGCGCAGATGCGCGCCTCGCTGGAGCACGTCGCCGCGACGGCCGCGCGCGTCCGAGCCGTCACCACCACCACGGAAGGAGCGATCCGATGAGCCACGATGAGCAGCCCGTCCACGACCTGATCGGCATCGGCATCGGCCCGTTCAACCTCGGCCTCGCCTGCCTCACCGACCCGCTCGACGACCTCGACGCGGTGTTCCTCGACGCCGCCGACGGCTTCGCCTGGCACCACGGCATGATGCTCGACGACGCCACGATCCAGGTGCCCTTCATGGCGGACCTGGTGACGATGGCCGACCCGACCTCGCCGTTCTCGTTCCTCGCGTGGCTCAAGGAGACCGGCCGCCTGTACCCGTTCTACATCCGCGAGGACTTCCACCCCCTGCGCAGCGAGTACGACGCCTACTGCCGGTGGGCCGCCGACCGGCTCGACACGCTCCGGTGGGGCCGGTCCGTCACGGCCGTCGAGCACGACACGGCGACGGACGTGTTCACGGTGCACGCCGAGACCGATCAGGGTCCCGAGACGTACCGCGCACGCCACGTCGTGGTCGGCATCGGGACGGAGCCGTCGGTCCCCGCCCCGCTGCGTGGGATCGCCGGACCGGTGATCCACTCCGCCGAGTTCCTGCCGAACCGCGACGCGCTCCGCGGCGCCGCCTCGATCGCGGTGGTCGGCAGCGGGCAGTCCGCTGCCGAGGTCTACCGCGAGCTGCTCGAGGACCTGCGCCAAGACGGCTACCGACTCGACTGGATCACCCGGTCGCCGCGGTTCTTCCCGATGGAGGACACGAAGCTCACGCTCGAGATGACGAGTCCGGAGTACACGGACCACTTCCACGGCCTGCCCGAGGATGCTCGCGACCGTCTCGGGCGCGAGCAGCGCGGGCTGTACAAGGGCATCAGTGCGGACCTGGTCGACGAGCTCTACGACCAGCTGTACCGGATCAGCGCTCGAGGCCCGATCCCGACGACCCTGCGCACCGAGACGAGTGTCGTCGACGCCGAGTGGCTCGCCGACCGGGGGACGTACCGGCTGACGCTCCGCCACGAGCAGCTCGGCGAGACGTACGAGCACGAGGTCGAGCGGCTCGTCCTGGCGACCGGCTACACGCCGCGCACGCCACGGTTCCTCGACCCCGTCGAGCACCTCGTCGCCCGTGACTCCCGTGGTCGCCTGGCCGTCGCGCGCGATCACCACGTCGACACGCTCGGCGGACGCATCTGGGTGCAGAACGCCGAGGAGCACACGCACGGCCTGACCGCGCCCGACCTCGGCATGGGTGCGTGGCGGAACGCGTCGATCATCCGGTCCGTCACGGGTCGCCCCGTGTACGGCCTGGAGGCCCGGATCGCCTTCCAGGAGTTCGGCCTGCCCGCCACGGACCAGTCCACCGCCGCTCCCGCCGGTGCGCACCGCGCGCCGGCCCGGCAGGCGACCGAGCGCACGGAGGTGCCCGCATGAGCGCGCACGTGACGAGCAGTGCACCGGCCGGTGCGCCCGAGGCGACGGTGTCTGCCGGAGTCGCTCCGGGCCTCCTGGCCGTCGAACCCGTGGACCCGGAACGCGACGCCGCCGTCGTCCAGTCGTGGCTCGCCCACCCGGCGTCGTCGTGGTGGGAGATGGGCGACCTCGACGTGGACGGCGTCCGGGACTACCTGACCGGCGTGCAGGCGGACCCGGCGCAGGCTGCGTGGCTCGGCCGACGCGACGGTGAGCCGTGCTTCCTGGTCGAGACCTACGACCCCGCCGCCGTCCTGCTCACCGACGTGTGGGCGGCGGAGCCCGGCGACGTCGGCATGCACCTGCTCGTCGCACCGGTGCCGGCCGGCGGCCGCGTGCACGGACTGACGAGCGCCGTGATGCGCGCCGTCGTCGAGCACTGCCGCGACGTCCTCGGCGCGCGGCGGGTCGTCGTCGAGCCGGACGTGCGGAACACCGCGGTGCAGGCGAAGAACGCCGAGGTGGGCTTCCGCGCACTGCGCCAGGTCGACGTCGACGGCAAGCGGGCACTGTTGTCCGTGCTCGACACCGACCGGATCGGCGTGCCCGACGACGACGGTCCGGCCGCGCACCTGCGACCCGAGCACCTGGAACCCGCCGAACGACACCTGGTGGCGAAGGCCATCGCCGAGTTCACCCACGAGCGGCTGATCGCACCCGTGCCGGACGGGGAGGGGTGGCGGCTCGACGCGGGGGACTCGACCTACCGGTTCCACGCACGGCAGCACGTGCTCGAACACTGGTCGATCGACGAAGCCTCGCTGACGCGCACTCGCGCTGGGACGCCGGCGTCGCTCAGTGCGCAGGACTTCGTGCTCGAACTGCACGAGGTGCTCGGGATCCCCGACGAGCTGCTCGGGACGTACCTGGAGGAGATCGCCTCGACCCTGGCGAGCGCTGCTGCGAAGCACCGGCGGGGCGGGCCGTCCGCCGCGCAGCTCGCGCGTGGGCGGACGGGCGACTCCGTCGAGGCTGCCGTCGCCTCGTTCCAGGACGTCGAGGCAGCGATGACCGAGGGCCACCCGGCGTTCGTCGCCGCGAACGGGCGGATCGGGTTCGGACTCGATGAGTACCGGGCCTTCGCGCCGGAGGTCGGCGGTCGGTTCCGGTACCGGTGGCTCGCCGCCCGACGGGAGCACACGCACCTGGCGCTCGCCGCGGACCGGACCGAGCGCGACCACTGGGCGGCCGAGCTCGACCCGCAGACCATCGCCGGGTTCCGCGCCACGCTGGAACGTCGAGGCCTCGACCCCGACGACTACGTGTGGATCCCCGTGCACCCCTGGCAGTGGCAGCACCGGATCGCCGTGACGTTCGCACCCGACCTGGGGCGGCAGGACCTCGTCGACCTCGGCGAGGGGCCGGACGAGTACCAGCCCCAGCAGTCGATCCGTACCGCGTTCGACCACTCGGACCCGACGCGCTCGTACGTCAAGACGGCGCTCGCCGTGCAGAACATGGGGTTCCTGCGGGGGATGTCGCCCGCGTACATGCGGAACACTCCGGCGGTGAACGACTGGGTCGAGTCGATCGTCAGCGCCGACCCGACGCTGGCCTCGGTCGGGTTCTCGGTGCTCCGTGAGCACGCCGCCATCGGCTACACCGGCGACGCGTACCACCGGGTCGACGTGTCGTCGCCGCAGCGCAAGATGCTCGCGGCCCTGTGGCGGGAGAGCCCGCTGCCGCGGGTGACGGACGGCGAGCGACTGCTGACGATGGCGGCGCTGCTGCACCGGGACGCCTCGGGGAACGCCGTCGTGTCGGCGCTGATCGAGGCATCGGGGCTGCCTGCCGATGAGTGGGTGCGGCGCTGGCTCGACGCCTACCTGTTGCCCGTCGTGCACTGCCTGACCGTGCACGACCTGGTGTTCATGCCGCACGGCGAGAACCTCGTGCTCGTCGTCCGCGACGGCGCCGTTGTCCGTGCCGTCATGAAGGACATCGGGGAGGAAGCCGCGGTGCTCGGGCGGCACGACGATCGCCCCGTGCCCGCCGACATCGACCGAATCGTGCACCCGGTGTCCGACGACGAAGCCGCGCTCGCGGTGTTCACCGACGTGTTCGACGGGGTGCTGCGGTTCGTCGCGGCGATCCTCGACGACGACGGGGTGCTGCCGGAAGGCCGGTTCTGGGAGGTCGTGGGGGAGTGCATCGACGCGCACGCCGCCGCGCACCCGGACCGCCGCCGTCCGTTGGACCTGCGGGTGCCGACGTTCGAGCACTCCTGCCTGAACCGGCTGCAGCTGCGGAACACCCTGTCGATGGTCGACCTGACGGACCAGTCGTCGTCGCTCATCCGGGCGGGGGCGATGGGTAACCCGATCGGGCGGTAGGGGCTGCGCGGCGGACGGCGGACCTACTCGGTGCGAGGTTGACCACTCCGTGCAGCGCAAGAAGCGCGCACGGAGTGGTCAACCTCGCACCAGCCGGAGCGGCGCCGGTGCGGGGTGCGGGAGACTGGCCTGGTGCAGACGGGCGGGGGCGGCGCGATGGACGAGGTCACGGTCGACATCGGGGACGTCGTCGACGCGGATCAGACCTGGCGCCGTGCATTCCGACCAGTCAGGCGCATCCGAGGCGCCGGACTGTTGCTCGGCGGGGCGGTCCTCGTCGGGGGAGTCGTCGTCGCGGACCGGCCGAGAGACCGCGGTACCGCAGTGGTCCTGGTCGGCACGGTGCTGGTTGCCGCGGGGCTCATCGCCCTCGGGTACCTGGTCACGCGACGCCGGCTCCGGCTGGCCCGGGCTGCGCGGACGACGGCCGTCGATGCCGGTGTCGCTCGTGTCCTCACGCAGGCGCGGGCTGCTGGCGTCCCCGACCTCGACCCTGCCAGCGTTCGACGTGTGTTGGTCGAGACCGACAACGGACCGGGGCCCTGGTACGACCCGAAGCTCGGTCCGCACACATGGCCGGTGTGGCGCGTGCGGACCACCGACCCCACGGCGACGGTGTTCGTGGTGGCCAGGAAGTCCGACGACGCCCGGTCGCTGACGATCACCGTCGAGTCCGCAAAGCCGTCGTGGTGGCAGCGGGACTGACCGGGAGCGGACTCGACTACGGCTGCAGGCGGGTGGCCGACCAGGTGCCGTCGGCGAGCACGTACTGCAAGCGGCGGTGCATCCGGTCGCGGCTGCCGTGCCAGAACTCCACCACGTCGGGCTCGAGCCGCCACGCGACCCACCCGGCCGGCCGTGGGACGGCGTCGTCGGACTCGTCGAGCAGCACGTTGGCGTCGTCGATCAAGTCCTGCAGCGTCCGCGGTTCGAGCACGGCGGACTGGTCCGCGATGGCGGTGGCGGCGCGGGACTTCGGCGACCGGTCGGCGAACAGCGCGTCGGATTCGTCGTCGGACAGCTGCACGGCCCGGCCCTCGAACCGGAGCTGCTGCATGGTCTCGCGCCAGTAGACCTGGAGTGCCGCGTGCGGGTTGTCGGCGAGCTGACGACCCTTCGGGCTCAGCGTCGAGGTGCCGAACACGAGCCCGCGGTCGTCGAGCCGCTTCACGTCGACCGTGCGGGCGGACACCCGGCCGTCCGCACCGGCTGTGGCGAGGGTCATCGACTTCGGCTCGGAGACGTCGCGTTCGTCCGCGGCATCCAGCCACTGCTGCGCGAGGTCGAGCGGCGACGCCGGGGGTGCGTCGAACTCGGGCAGGTGCAGGGAGTCGTCACCGGACAGGGAAGAGGACATGGGCCCACCCAACCGTGCTCAGTCCTGCCACGTCCAGGCTGCCGGGGGACGTCCGCCCCGGGGGCCCGCACTCGCTGGGAGGTCGACCCGGGCAAGCGCGGTGTTCGTGCGGAGCGTCCGGTTGAGGTTGCCCGGGTCCGGTGTGGTCCCCGTCAGGGCGATCCGCAGCCGAGCGGCGTCCGCCGTGGTGAACGGATCGCCGAGCAGCGCTCGTGTGAACGGCAGGTCTGACCAGAGGAGGACCCGTGCACGCTCGAGCGCCGAGTCGACGATCCGGTCGTGGTCGAACGGCAGTCCGAGCGGCAGCGCGCCGACGTCGTGCCACGTTGCGTCGGCGTGTGCTGCTGGGTCGATGACCGCGAGGAACGCGATGCTGATCGCGGAGCTCCGTGGATCGCGGTCGGGTCCGTCGAACGCGCCGACCTGCGCGAGGTGGCGCACCGCTGCCGGGCCGACGCGGGTCTTGGTCCGCAGGGCGCGCCGCGCACCGTCGGCGAGGATCTCGGTGCCGTCGAGGAGCACGCCGGGGAGCGCTTCCTGTCCGGCGTACGGTGCGTACGCCCGACGCGCGGTGGCGACCCGTAGACCGTCCGTCGTCACGAAGGACACCGGGACGACGTCGATCGCGATGAGCGGTTGGTCGCGGATCGCCGCTGCGGCATCGGTCACGCGGTGGCCCCCCGGCGGGTGGCACGAGCCGAACGCTCGTCGCGGAGCGTCTGGCGGACGTCGGCGAAGGACTGGAGGCGCGTGAAGCGGCCGTCGACCCACACCGGCTGGAGCAGGCTGGTCGCCTCGTCGTCGGCCGTGGCCTGGTCGGTCTGCCGGATCTCGCCGGTCTCGTCGCGGTGCAGGGCGATGCGGCCCTTCGCGCTCTTCTTGCCGCTGCCGGTCTTCGGGTCCTTCTGGATGTCGACGGGCTCGCCGTCGACGAGTGCCCATGTGGCCTTGACCGCGCTGCCGAGGTTGTCGCGGGTCATGTACTGGTACGTGTACGACCCGATGCCGAGCACGATGTTGTCGCTCGAGTACCCCTTGGCGGCCAGGCGCTCGTAGATGCGACGGGCGCGGTCGAGCGTGATGCTGTCGCCGTAGATGACGCCGATGTGCTGGTCGAGGACCTTGAAGCCCTGCTCGTTCACGGTGTGCCCGAAGATCTCGTCGAGCAGTTCGACGACGCCCTTCTGCTCGTGGCTGCGGTCGGCGGCGAACAGTTCGGCCTGGTCGACGCCGTGCACGGTGCCGGTGACGATGTCGACCGGGTCGCCCGAGTCGGGTCGGATGACGAGCTTGCCGTCACGACCGGTGATGCGGTCCTTGAGCTGCGGCAGGGTCTCGGTGATGACCTTGAACAGGTCGAAGCCGTCGCTGACCGCCGAGACGATGCCCGTCGGGTACACGTCGAGGATCTGCTCGAAGGTCGCCAGCTCGCCGTCGGCGCCGCGGACGCACATCACGCTGTGCTCGGTGGCGGGCACGCTCGCGGCCACCCAACCGTTGTCGCCCGGGTAGTAGCGGTCGATGAAGTCGAGCGACGGCATCGAGTCGGTGCCGAGGAACGACAGGAGGTGGCCCGCGCCACCCGCTGCGGCCGACTCGATGCTCGACTGCCCACGGAACGAGAAGTCGTGCGCGGCGAAGTCGATGCCGGCCGGGACCGCGCCGGTGCGGGCGGCCCAGTCCTCCATCAGGTCGCGGTACTCGAGCGCCTTCGTCGCGACCGTCGACGGGTGCCAGATCGACGCCGACAGGGCGGTCTCGATGTAGTTGGGCAGCCAGTAGAACTCGTCGATCGTGTTCTCGACGGTCAGGGTCGCGACGCCGATCGGTGCGAGGGTGCCCTCGGGCAGCGCACGGATCTCGAGGGGCAGGGAGCCGAGGCGGTGCAGGGCCCGGACGTGGTCGGTGCCGATGTGGTTCGGGCCGAAGTAGCTCTGCAGCGCTTCGTCGAAGAGCCGGACGACCTCGTCTTCGTCCGCCGCGAAGAACGGTGCCCAGGCCTCGACGAGCGAGCGCTGGATGAACGCCTGCAGCCCGAAGACCACGGCGTGCGTCGACTCGGGCATGTGCGCGTTCGACCGGTTCGTCCAGTTGATCAGGATGCGGGTGGTGCCGGCCGGGTAGACCTGCCGGTGCGAGTGCTTGTAACCGTCGACGGCCAGTAGCGGCGCGATCGGGCTCGCCGTGGTGATGCGCGGCTCGATCCCCGTGGTCGTTCCGGCGTTCGCGGTGGTCGTGGTGCTCGTGGTCTGCGTCATCGGATCTGCTCCGTCAGGTAGGGGGTGAGTGCGATCGTGCGCAGGCCGTCGATGGCGTTCTGCGCCGGGTACGAGTCGGTGGTGACGATCTCGCCGAAGTGGTCGGCGAGCTGTGCTGCCCGGCCGGAGAAGACGCCGTGCGAGACCCAGAGGCCGAGGCGTTCCTTGGGCAGGCCCGTCGAGCCCGCGAGCCCCATGAACGTGCCGCCGCCGTCGCAGATGTCGTCGACCACCAGGAACCGGCCGGTGTCGGGCAGGGGTTCGCAGGTGAAGCCGTCGAGCTTGCCGGTGTCGGGGTTGCGGTGCTTCTCGGCCCGGTAGAGCGGCAGCCCGCACGCCTCGGCGACCGCGGTTGCACGGGGGACCGCGCCCTTGTCCGGAGCGATGATGCCGGTGTACGGGGCGCCGCTGTCGTGCTCGGGTGCGCCGACCACGGCGTCACGGACGACCTGCTCGCTCGTGACGACGGTCAGGTTGTCGACCAGGCCGACGATGACCGGCGAGTGCGGGTCGAACGCGATGACCTGGTCGAGGTGGAAGCCGTTGAGGACGTCCGCGTAGACCTTCGCGCCGAACGGCAAGCCGCGGTCCTGCCGGGCTCCGGGCAGGTAGGGGACGAGCGCGACGGACCTCGATCCGCGCTGCCGCACGGCGTCCGCCCACATGCCGAGCATGATCAGGTCGTCGCCGCTCGTGCCGCGCAGGGTCGCGATCTCGGTGAGTCTCCCCGGCTCGGCGGTGTCGTTCGCGACCTTGACGTGGGCTTCACCGGCGGGGAACCGCATGGTGGAGAACGTCGCTGTCGTCTGGTTGCCCTGGGCGTCCCAGGTGCTGAGTTCGACTGCCATGGCTCGACCGTACCACGGTATTTGTCAGGAGGACAAGAACGCAGTCTCGATCGCTGCTTGCGCTCCAGCCCGCCACGGCCGCGGCAGCCCTGAGGGACGTTCCACCACGAAGATCGCCGGGTGCGGGCGGTCGCCGAGGGCGTGTCTGATCGCCGCAGCCGTCGCCCGGGGGTCTCGGGCCAGCACCACGGGGAGCGACCACCGACCCGAACGGAGCATGAGCGACCGCCCGGGCGAGACGGTGTCGGCGGTGATCGCGGCCCAGAGGCCGGCGGCCGTCCCGAGCGGCGTCGGCGTCACGGACCGGAGCGTGGCGAGCACCGGCGGCCGAGGAGGTGGGAGGAACTCCGTACCGGCGCGGGACGGGCCCGCCGGGTCGATGACGAACTGTACCGAGCCCGTGGCCTCGCGCTGGCGGAGTGTGTCGCTGGAGATGCACTGCGTCCCAGCACCGAAGTCGGTCGGACGGTCGGTCGGATCGCTGTAGGCCCACTGCACCGCGGCACCGCGGTCGGCCTGCTCCCGTTCCGGTCGGCCACGCGAGTCGACGACCACGTGCAGTTCTACCGGGACGCCGACCCGCTGGACCACGACCGCCGGGTGTCCACGGTGCATCGGGCTCAGTGCCGTTCGACGTGCGCGAGCGGCTGCTGCTGACGCACCCACGTGGCGTGCTCGACGGGGAGCTCGTCGATCCAGGCGGTGAGGACCGGCACCGGCACGTCGTGCGCGCGTGCGACCTCGAACACGATCTCGGAGAAGGCGAACGCGGCGTCACGGTCCGCCGTCGCCACCACGACCATGAGGTCCTCGGGCACGATGTCGACGCCGTGGCGGAACAGCCACACGCGGACCACGCCAGGCGTGAGCGGGGCTCGTTCGGCGAGCGCGTCGGAGAACCCCTGGGACGCGGACGGTGCCGGGCGGAGCGTGACCTCGGCGCCGTCGGGGAACGGACCACCCGCGGCGATGACCGTCTGCTTCTCGTCGGGCTGCACGACCTGCGGGTAGGGCTGGTCGATGTCGAGCACGAGACCCCAGTCAGTGGGCAGGCCGGCGACCAGACGTGACATCGGCAGTGACAGCGGCGTCGCGGCGACCCCGGCCGGGATGCGCGCGACGGCCGCTGCGGGATCGGTGAAGGCCAGCGCGAGGGGGGTGCCCTCGGGGCTGACGACGCCGAGTGGGATTCCCTGCTCGTCGTGTCGGAGCGCGACGACCTCGGCAGCTGCGAACGCGAACCGCGAGCGCACCATCAGGGCGCGTCGCTGTGCGGAGGTGAGGTTCGTGGTGGTGCTCATCAGGAGAAGATCCTCGCGAACAGGCTCGGTCGTGCCGCCGTCGGGGGTGTGAACACGAGCGCGAACGTCGGGTGCAGCGGGTCGCCGGGGTGGGGGATGTCGCGGATGATCGCGTACCCGTCGGAGAGTACCTCTGACTGGACGCCCTGCGGGAACACGAACCGGGCGAGCAGATCGGCCCAGTCGTCGGCTCCGCGGATCTCGGTGCCCCACGTCGGGCGGACGACACCGGACAGCGTCGTGTACGCGCCGAGGTCGGGACGGACGTCGTACCCGAGATCGCCGATCGTGCGGACGATCGGAGCGAGTCTGCCCCAACCCTGTTCGTACGGGCCGGTCGACGGCACGGTGTACGTTCCGCGGGCATCGGCCGGCAGGGGTTCCACGGTCTTCTCGATGCGGGACACCGTCGTCGGCACCACCCCGGGTTCGTGGCGGTCGATCGCTGCTCGGTCCGGGCTCAACGTCGTGCGGAAGCGGCGCGGTTCGTACTCGTTCCGCCAGCCGTCCTCGATGTTCGCGTCGGTCCGGCCGTCGACGGCGAACGATGCGACGTGGAACGAGTCCGGCAGGGCCACCGACTCGAGGACCGCGGGTGCGGAAGTCGTGTGGACGAGCGCCGCGCGCGGGACGACGACCTGTCGCCCGCGTTCGAACAGCGTGCCGTCGAGGTCCTCGACCTCGTGGCCATCGTCCGACAGGGCGTTGAGCAGTCGCAGGCTCGCGCCGTACTCCGGCCACAGTGGGTCGACGGTGTCGGTGATGGTCCACCGGCCGTCCGCGGCGCGCTCGGGCAGGGCGTTCCAGGACGGTGAACGGTCCAGGAGCTCGTGACCCGCCCGGGTGACGCCGCTACGGGTCACCGCAGTCGGTCCTGGACGGACTGCGTCGCCTCGCTGATGTCCCACGGCGCCGTCACGATGCCCGCCGCGACGGCCGGCCCGCGCGAGCCGAGGTCGTGCAGCGCGTTCGCGTACTGGTTCGTCGTGAGGACCCCCGGCTGTGGACTCCGCGTGGCCGGGTCCATCAGCACCTGGTTCATCCCGTCGGGGACGACGTTCCCCGCCTGGTCGACCGGGCTGAGCACGCCGGTGTTCACCAGGTCGCTCGTCGACTTGTCCGTGAAGAGCTGGTGCTGCCCGCCACCGCCGAACTGGGTGTTCGCCTGCGCGGTGCCCTCGGCGTGCGGCAGCGGTTGGTTCACCAGGTAGCTGTCGCCGGTGTTGCGGTAGTCGGGGTGCGTCGAAGCTCCTGCCGGGACGCCGTCGTGACCGGCGTGGGACTGGACGCCCACCTGCACGGACTCGCTGTAGTTCGAGGCGCTGCCGCCGGCGTGCATGGTGCCGTCGGGGACGTAGAAGTTGCCGTGCCCCGGTCCGCTGATCTGGAGCGTCTGCCCGACGAGCGCGTCGGCGTCGCCGTTCGCCCAGCGGTCGACACCGAGGTAGCCGCTCTGGAAGCCGCCCTTGCCACCCTGCCAGTGCCGCGCGAGCTCGGCGAGGGAGGACCCGCCGTTGTCCCAGTACGCCTGCGTGGCCTTGTTCGCGATCTCCGGCATCGACCGGACCGAGGCGATGAAGCCGTCGCCCGGACGTCGGAGTGCACCGACCGCCGCGGAACCGCCGTGCACGGCGAGGGCGCGGAGCGACTCGACCGAGCGCAGTGCGGCACCGTGGCGAAGGTTGTTGACCAGGTGCAGACCCGGCGCGAACAGCTGTCGGCTCTCCGAGGCGACGTGTCGACCGGCCGAGCTGAACTTGGCAGCGAGTGAGGCGCCCTTCGCGAACTCCTCGCCGATCTTCGCCGCGGTGGTGATCCCCTTCATCCCCGGGATGCAGTCGAGCAGCGCGAAGGCGAGATCCCACCCGTCGGCGGTGCCCTTCGACATCTTGTACAGGGTGTCGGCGAGGACGAGCAACGCGGCGCCGAGCACGATCCAGGCGAGTGGCCCGCCGATGATCATGACGATGATGCCGCCCACGGCGACGACGACCTTCGCGATGGAGACGATGGTCTCCCACGCCTCGGACCCGAAGATCTTGTCCCACGTGGACTGCTTCCCCAGCCCCGCGTCGGCGGCTTCACCGATCTTCGTCGCGGTCCGCTGCTCCGCGTCCTGCCAGTCACCCTTCGCATCGGCGACGAGCCGCTTCGCTGCGTCGATCCGGGACTGCGCCGCGCTGATGTCGCCCTGCGCGGACGACACGGACCCCTGCGCGACGGAGGCGTTGTCGGACGCCGCCCGCAACTGCGCCGGCGACGGCACGTCCACCCCGTCCGGCACCTCGGACCCGGCCGGGTACTTGTCCGCGACCTTCGACAGGTCGGACGATGCCGACTGGTAGTGCGACAGGTTCGACTGCGCGTCGGAGAGCCGGTCCTGCGCCGCGGCGAGGTCCCCGGAGGCGTCCTTCGCGTCCGCGAGCGCCCCATCAGCCCGGTACTGGGTGTCATCGACCGTGTCCGCCCACCCCGACAGGGCCGTTGCGGCGAGTTCGTACGAGTCGACGAGCTTGGTCAGGTCTGACGGGGTGTCCTCGATCGCGTCGACGAACACGTCGGCGGCTTCACCCTCCCAGTCGGTCAGCCACCCGGACCCCTTCACCGACTTCAGCCGGGTCGAGGCGTCATCGGCCGCGTCGGAGATGCGCTGGTACTCCCGCGACATCATCCGCAACGTCGACGGATCACCCTTGACCGGATCATCACCCTGATCGACGACATCCCACCCCGACGGCCGCCCCATGACTACTCCGCCCTCGAGGCAGCGGGTCCGCCGCCGCCGTTCTCGTCGTTGACCTGCAGTGCCTGTGCGAGCTGCTCGTCGGTCTCGGTGTAGGTCTCGACGGACGCGCTCAGCATGTCCGCCAGCGCCTTCGTCGAGTCGCTGATCTTGTCGCGCTTGTCACCCCAGCGGTGGTCGAAGTCGTGCAGGGCGTCCTGCACGGTGCCCGAGCCGATCTCGTCGTCGGACGCATCGACGCGCTTGTGCGCCTGTTCGAGCGTGCTGTGCACGGTCGACAGGTCGGTCTGGAGCTCCCCGAGCCCCATCAGGTCAACGAGCAGTCTCGAAGCCACGGAACAATCCCTCCCCGATCACGAACCGGAAGCCACCGCCACCGGAACCGCGTCGACCCCGTGCCCCACGCGATCGCGGGACACGGGGTCGTCAGCGGTGTCAGCCCTTGAGGCCGGAAGCGAGCGACTCGTCCGTCTCGGACAGGGTCTGCGACGCCTTCGACAGGAACGTCGAGAGGCCCTCGAGCCCCTGGACGGTCTGGGTCACGCCACGGTTGAACTCGTCGTAGGACTCGCCGAACGCGACGGACGACTTGTCGGTGACGTAGCCGTCGGAGATGAGCTGCTGGATCTTGCGCTGCAGGGCGGAGAGACGGTCTTCGATGTCCGCCTGACCCGCCTTGAGGTCGGAGGCTGCTGCCTCGAGGTCTGCGTACGAGACGTTGATGTTCGCCACGGTGTGACTCCCTTTCCCCGGAGTTTCGTCATGTCCCCCCAACGGGGCGTGTCGCAGGGGACACTACCATCGTCCTGCGACATGTAGTCAATGCTACGGGGGATGCCATGACCTTCACGTTCACGATGGTCGACCGCGAGAGTGGTCAGACCGCCAACGTCTACGTCGACGGGGACGACACCCGCGCGGTCGGCGAGCTCGTCGCCGAGGCCGAACGCCTCATCGCGACGGACGTCGTGGCCTCCGGACGGACCCCGGCGTACTTCGTCGGCGAGCAGCCGCTCGACCTGACGGCGACGGTCGCCGAGTCCGGTGTGCGCGAGGGCGTGGTCGTGGCCCGCAGCCTCGAGCAGGTGCCGCCGCAGCCGCTCCGTCCGCTGACCGACGCCGAGATCCGGATCGTCTCGGGCCTGCACGCCGGCACCATCGTGCGGGTGGGCACCGGCACGGTGACGATCGGCACGGCGACGAACGCCACGGTGCGCATCCCGGTGAGCACCACCGCCGAGGTCGAGGCCGAGGCCACCGGGGCCGAGACCGTACCGGAGGTCGCCCTGCTCGTGTCGGTCACGGCCGACGGCGCGAAGGTCCGTCCGGCGAACGGCTTCGCCGGGGCGGTGCTCGACGGTGCTGCCGTCACCGAGGAGACCGACTGGCCGGAGACCGCGCAGCTGGCGATCGGCGGGGTCCTGCTCGGCTTCGGTCGGGCGCCGGACCGTGGGGCGCACCTGTCCCTGGCCGACGACGGCATGTCGCTCGAGTACAACCGCCCGCCGCGCATCCTGCCGCCCGACGAGCACACCCGCTACCAGCTGCCGGCCCCGCCGACCGAACCCCCGGCGCGGGCGCTGCCCATCCTGATGGCGCTGGCGCCGATGGGCATGGCCGTGATGTTCGTGTCGACCACCGGTCGCTGGATCTACCTGCTCATCGCCCTGCTGTCGCCGATCCTGATGATCATCACGGGCCTCCAGGGCCGCCGCCAGGGCAAGAAGACGTACCGCCAGCGGATCGTGGAGTACGAGGACACCAAGGCGCGCATCGAGGCGGACGCGACCGAGAGCCTCCAGTCCGAGCGGGCGCGCTGGATCGCGAGCGCTCCTGATCCGGCTGCCGTCTACGAGACGGCGGTCACGCCGCTGCCGCGCCTGTGGGAGCGGCGTCGGACCGACCCCGACCATCTGCTCGTCCGCGTCGGCACGGCGACGCAGCGGTCCGAGGTGACCATCGAGGACCCGGAACAGCTGTCGCACAAGCGGACCGTCGCGTGGGACGCGACCGACGTGCCGGTCCGCATCCGCCTGGCGGAGCGCGGCGTGATCGGCATCGCCGGTCCGGACGACGACGCCCGACGGCTGGCGAACTGGGTGGTCGCGCAGCTCGCGACGCTCCAGAGCCCGAAGGACGTCACCTTCACGCTGCTCACCGACACCACCCGGACCGCGCTGTGGGAGTGGATGTCCTGGTTGCCGCACGTCCGCCGTGACGGTGCTGACCAGCCGATGACGAGCATCGCCTCGAACGCGGCGACGACCGCGCGGGCCATCGCCGAGCTCGCGGCGGTCATCGACGCCCGCAAGGAAGCCGGCATCGGCAAGAAGACCCCGCCGGCCGACGAGATCGTCGTCGTGATGGACGGCGCCAGGCGCCTGCGTGCGATGCCGTCGCTCGTGCAGGTGCTGAAGGAGGGGCCGTCGGTCGGGGTGTTCAGCATCTGCCTCGACCTGGACGAGCGGCTCCTGCCCGAGGAGTGCGACGCTGTGGTCGTCGTCCGCGACGACCGGATCCGGGTCACGCAGCAGCGCAGCGAGCGCATCGACGACGCCCGGCCCGACCTGGTCGACCAGGACTGGCTCGAGTGGGTCGCCCGGTCGCTGTCGCCGATCGTCGACGCCAGCCCGGACGTGCAGGACGGCGCCATCCCGTCGTCGGCGCGGCTGCTCGACGTCCTCCAGCTCGAACCGCCGACGTCCGAGGCCGTGCAGGCCCGGTGGCTGCTCGGCGGACGCAGCACGACCGCCGTCATCGGCGCCTCGATCGACGGGCCGTTCGCGATCGACCTGCGGAACGACGGTCCGCACGGACTCGTCGCCGGCACGACCGGTTCCGGCAAGTCCGAGCTGCTGCAGACGATCGTCGCGTCGCTCGCCGTCGCGAACCGGCCGGACGAGATGAACTTCGTGCTCGTCGACTACAAGGGCGGTGCGGCGTTCAAGGACTGCGTCGACCTGCCGCACACGGTCGGCATGGTCACCGACCTCGACACCCACCAGGTGGAGCGGGCGCTCGAGTCGCTCGGCGCAGAACTGCGCACCCGCGAGCACGCCCTGGCGGAGGTCGGCGCGAAGGACCTGGAGGACTACCAGGACCTGCAGGCGAAGCGCGCGGCGTCGGGCGACGCGATCCCGAGCCTGCCGCGGCTGCTCATCGTCATCGACGAGTTCGCCTCGCTCGCCCGCGAGCTCCCGGACTTCGTCAAGGGCCTGGTGAACATCGCCCAGCGCGGGCGCTCGCTCGGCATCCACCTCGTGCTCGCCACACAGCGCCCCGGCGGTGTCGTGTCGCCCGAGATCCGCGCCAACACGAACCTGCGGATCGCGTTGCGCGTCACCGACCAGTCGGAGAGCCAGGACGTCATCGGCGCGAACGACGCCGCGCGGATCGCGAAGACGACGCCCGGTCGAGCGTACGTGCGGCTCGGCGCGGCCTCGTTGCTGCCCTTCCAGTCCGGTCGGGTGGGCGGGCGTCGGCCCGGCACGGACGACCAGGAGGCCCGGCCCGCCCTGGTCCGCGAACTCACCTTCGCCTCGTACAGCGAACCAGCCCCCCGCCCGGCAGCCGTCGAGGCCGCCGCAAGCGACGTGGAGGTCACCGACCTGAGCGTCCTCGTCGCGTCGATCGGTGACGCCACTCGCGCCCTCGGCACCCCCGAGCAGCGGAAGCCGTGGCTGCCGCCGCTCGGTGCGGTCGTCGGACTCGACGACGTCGAAGCCGCCGGTGCCGCGGGCGCCGCCGAGCTGCCGCCGCTCGCCGTGGCCTGGGGCGTCGAGGACCACCCCGCCGACCAGCAGCAGCGCCCCGCCGTGTTCGACCTCGACGCCGACGGCCACCTGTTCGTCATCGGGTCGCCGCGCTCCGGCCGCAGCCAGACGCTCCGCACCCTGGCCGGTGCGATGGCCCTGCGCCTCGGCGTCGGTGACGTGCACATGTACGGGATCGACTGCGGCAACGGCGCCCTGCTCGCGCTCGGGGCCCTGCCGCACTGCGGTGCCGTGGTGCAGCGGCACGAGCCCGACCGGGTCTCGCGGCTGCTCGGCATCCTGCTCCGCACCGTGCAGGAGCGCCAGGCGGCCTTCGCGAGCGGCGGGTACTCGTCCATCGCCGAGCAGCGGTCCGACGAGCACACCACCCCGCTGCCGCACGTCGTCGTGTTCCTGGACCAGTGGGAGAGCTTCATGGCGACCCTGGCCGACGCCGAGAACGGTGCGCTGCACGACGCCGTCCAGACGCTGCTGCGCGAGGGCGTCGGCGTCGGCGTGCACCTGATCGTCTCCGGCGACCGCACGCTGACCTCCGGCCGGATGTCGAGCCAGGTGGAGCGGAAGCTGCTGCTCGCCCTGGCCGACCGCGGCGACTACAACTACGAGGGCATCAACGGCAAGAAGCTGCCGGAGTCGATCCCGCCCGGCCGCGGCTTCCGGAACGCCACCGCGACGGAGACCCAGGTCGCCGTGCTGCCCGGTGGCCTCGGTGGCCGTGACCAGGCGGCGGCGATCCGCGGCATCGGCGACGAGGTCCGTGCCCACGTCCCAGCAACCGTGCCGAAGCCCTTCCGGATCGACGTCCTGCCGCGGTCCATCACGTTCGAGGAGGCCGTGCGGTACCTGCCCTCGGCGGACGCCTCGGTCGGTCGGGTCGCGCTCGGCGTCGGCGGCGACGAGCTCCGGCTCTTCACCCACGACTTCGTGCAGGACACCCCGGTGTTCATCGTCGCCGGCAGCCCGCGCTCCGGCAAGAGCACCGCGCTCGTCGCGATGGCCCGGCACGTCCTGTCCGCAGGTGGGTCGGTCGTCGCGGTCACGCCGCGGGACTCCCCGCTCCGCGCACTCGAGGGTGCACCGCGCGCGACCGTGGTCACCGACGGCGGGATCGGGGCCGAGGGCCTCTCCGCCGCGATCGACACCGGCTCGGACGGTTTCACGCTCGTGCTCGTCGACGACGCCGAGGTGCTCAAGGAGACCCCGGCCGAACCGGTGTTCCGGGCGGTCATGGACTCCGACCGGGGCCGTTCGGTCGGGCTCGTCATCGCCGGCGACGTCGAGGGCGTCGCGAGCGGGTTCCGTGGCTGGCAGGTCGACGCGAAGAAGGCCCGTCGCGGAATGCTGCTCGCGCCGCTCAGCACGGTCGACGGCGACCTGATCGGCACGAAGCTGTCGAAGAGCCTGGTGACGCAGGACCGGGTGCCGGGTCGGGCACTGCTCAACGACGCCGACCAGGCGCTGCGGCTCGTGCAGGTGCCCGCCGACTGACGGAGGCGGCGCGGCGGCGGCGCGCGCCGACGTCGCGCGACGTCGCGCGACGTCGCGCCGCCGCGCCGCTCGGCGTCAGCCGAGTGGGGCTTCGCCGACCAGCGCCGTCTGCGGCTCGGCGCGCAGCGTGTGGCCGCCGAACACGACCACGTCGCCCGGCTGCACCACGGTGCGCTGCGCCGGAGGCACCATCGTCGCCGGGAACCCCGGCCGCTGCAGCTCGACCCCGTTCGCCGACGCCGTGTCGAGCACCCAGAGCGACCCCTCGGCACCGAAGCCGAACTCCAGGTGCGTGCGGCTGAGCAGCTTGTCCGGGTCCTCGAGCGCGATCATGTGCGCGTAGCCGCCGTCCGGGTGGGCGCTCGCCGGGTCACGGCCGATCAGCCCGCCACCGGACACGGTCACCCGCTGGTGGTCGTCGAGCACCAGGACGGCCGCCGCGGTCTGCCGGGCCGGAGCCGCGTCGCGGCGGGCCGTGCCACCGGCGGAGCCCAGGGGACGCCCGGGCAGCTGCGCGACGGTCGCCCGCACCCGGTCGGCGCTGGCGCGGGGAGCCGGCGGCGGCGTGACGACCGCGCGGGCGAGTTCGCCGCGCTGCGCCATCCGCGCGAGGTCGTCGACGGTGACCCGCTCGACGACGGGCTCGACGGGCTTCCGACGCTTCCGGAACGGCCAGATCCGCATCAGTCGACCCCGCCGCCGACCGTGGCCGAGTCGATGAGCTCGAAGGTGTCGGTCACGGTCTCGAACAGTTCGTACAGCGGCTCGGCCAGGTCGGTCGCGGGCGAGGACACGCTCACCAGCGCGACCTGGTCACCGGCCGGCACGAACGTCTGCATCAGCACGACGTCGAACGAGCCGCGGCCGTCCGGCGCCTGCACGGTCGAGACGCCCCAGACGCGCGGCACCCGACCGACGCGGGGGACCTCGTGCACGTCGACGTGCATGCCGTCGTCGTCACCGCCGAGCGCGGCGACGTGGTCGGTCAGGGCGGCGAGCTGGTCGCCGCCGGCCTCGGGAGCGGGCAGGACCGTGACGGTCAGGGCGCCGGAGACGATGCCGTCCTCGCTCGGCTCGGCGAAGGCCGCGCAGTACCGGGCACCGCTGTCCCACGCCGACCGCGCGAACCGACGGAGGGCCCGGACGATCTCGGTCCGGTGGTCCCAGAGCTCGCGCTGGTCCTCGATGCGCTCCTGCACGAGGGCGCTGATCCGGTCGTCGCGGCGCTCCGGCTCGACGGGCAGCTCGAACCAGGAGCGCGGGACCGTGATGGCGAAGTGGTCGACCGACATGCCCGCTACCGTACCGTGGCGTGTCGCCCGGCCGTCCGGCGCATCGCCCGCAGCAGCAGCGGACCCGGCAGCCGCAGCAGGGCCCCGGGCAGGACCGACCGCACCCCGCTGACCACGGCGACCGTCCGCTGGAACCGACGGTGCTCGCGCGGCCCCCACGCGAACCCGTACGCGGTCCGCAGCCGCTCCGGCAGCATCCCGACCGTGACGATCCGGACGAGCGGCATCGCGGCACGTACCCAGAGCGGCGCGAACCGCGGGTGGAGCAGGTCCCGCACCACCCCGCGGGCGTCGTCGGTGACCTCGAGCCGGTCGAGGGCGTCGGCCCAGTACTCGTCGAAGGCCGCCACCGAGGTCGGCCAGCGCTCGGCGGGCACCCGCAGCGTCGTCGCGATCGGGGCGTACGCGGCGAGCACGGCCTCGGCGCGTTCCGCCGTGACGGGAGCGCCGAACAGGTCGTGCGCCCGACGAGCCGAGTCGAACAGGGTCGCGGCCACCCACAGCTGCCGGTCGACGTCGTCCGCGCCGGTCACGGGCACGTGGGCCCGGTTCACGAAACCCGCGGCGATCGTGGCGTCCTGCTCCGTGCCGGAGACGACGGCGTACACGAACATCAGGGTGTGGGCCAGCCGCTGCTGCGGTCGGCGGGCGAAGTCCGAGTGCCGGCGGACCCCCGCCGCGACGACCGGGTCGGCGATCTGCAGCAGGATGGCGCGGCCGCCCGCGGCCACGGGTGTGCTGTCACCGAGGAAGCGACGCAGGTTGCGGTCGTGGACGCGACCGGACGACGGACGGGAGGTGGGCCCCACCAGCCGGTTCCGGCGCACCGCGCCAGCGGGGTGACGGCCGTGACTGGAGGGACGTGGCGGGCCCGGCACCGGGCCTCCAGGCCGTGGGGTGGTCACGGTCCACCCCGTCGGCGTCGCGTCCGCAGGACGGGGACGAGATCAGCGGCGATCGCCGCGACGAGCGCGAGCGCGCCGGTCACGAGGGCGGCCACCAGGTACGTGCCGTCCACCCGGACGTCGCCGGTCAGGGCGAGCAGGGTGGCGACGAGCCAGATCGCGGGGAGCGGCCAGAGGCGGCTCGGTGCTCCGGTGACGACGGCTCCGACCACCGCGACCGCGAGGAGCGGGACCCATCGACCTGCCGGCTCCGACTGCGCGGCGAGGTGTGCGGAGGCCGCGACGAGCAGCATCGCCGCGATCGCCACCAGCCGGGCGGCCGACGGCATGCTGCGGACGCTGGCTCGGACGCGACGGAACACGGCCCGATGTTACGGGCCGTGTTCCGCGGATCCCTGGGGGAGGCGCTGATCAGGCGGTGTGGCTCAGAGCGGCTTGGTGCCGAGGTCGCCTCCCAGGTCCGGCCGGTCCTCGTCGGCGTCGTGCTCCCACAGGTCGGGCGACCCCTCGCGCGGGGAGCCGCCGGTCGGGCCGTCGTCGGTACCGTCACCGCGCTGCGGCTCGACGGTCTCGCCGGCGACGGCGTCGTTCGTCACGGTCTCGAGGGACTCCTCGGACTCGTCCACCTCGTACGGGCCGACGTGCTCGCGGTCGATGTCGTCGTCGCGGCGCTGCTGGGCCTCGAAGTCGTCGACGGGGCTGATGCCGGGATCGCTCATGGTGTCCTCCTGGGTGTGGGTGGTGCCGGGTGTCCGATGGTGTTCAGGCGCTGACGAAGTGGACGTCGCCGGAGCCGAGCGCGAGCTGCTCCGCCAGGCCCTTCTCGTCGGTTGAGCCCCAGCGTTCGGCGATCTTGCCGTCACGGAACTTCGAGACCTGGATGCCGCGGACCTCGAAGGCGCGACCCGTCGGCGCGTGGCCCTGGAACGGACCGGTGTGGGTCCCGCGGATCGTGAACACCGCGGTGATGTAGTCGTCCGTGACGACGAGCGGGTCGGGCTCGAGCGTGAGGTCCGGGAACGCGGTGGTGAACTCGGTCCAGAAGTCGACGACCCCCGCGAGGCCGGGCTGCTGGTCGGGCGCGGGGTCGTGGTCCACGACGTCCTCCGCCCACACCTCGGGGAAGCGGTCGAAGGCCCGCGCCTCCAGGATCTCGCCGAGTCGTTCCTGTGCCTGCTGGTTCTGTTCCGCGGTCATGCGCGCTCCTTCGTTCGGGCCATCCGGTGGTTCGGGCCTGCCGGTGGTTCGGGCCTTCCGGTGTACGCCGGGTCGGTGAGAGCGGCGTCCAGGGTGCGCGAGTTCACCTGCGGGACACCTCCCCGTCACGACGGCCGTGCACACTGCCGGTGCTCGGGGGAGTGGAGCGCGGTCGCCGACGGGTGGTCGAGCGACCGCGCCTTCCCCTGCGTCCCGCGCCGCCCGTTGTCTCGACGTCCATGTCGCCGCGCTAGGCTGCGTGACGGCCGTTGTCTCGACATCGAGCGACCCTCGATGTGGAGTGCGCGACCGGGAAACCGATGCCGATCGCACGAACCGTGCGGGAAGAAGAACAGCGTGGATCTTTTCGAGTATCAGGCCAGGGACCTCTTCGAGTCCTACGGCGTCCCCGTCCTCCAGGGGATCATCGCCGACACCCCGGAAGAGGCGAGAGCGGCGGCCGAGAAGATCGGTGGCGTCGTGGTCGTCAAGGCCCAGGTGAAGGTCGGTGGGCGCGGCAAGGCCGGCGGCGTCAAGGTCGCGAAGACCCCCGACGAAGCGTTCGAGCACGCCCAGGCGATCCTCGGGCTCGACATCAAGGGCCACACCGTGCAGCGCGTCATGATCGCCCAGGGCGCCGACATCGCCGAGGAGTTCTACTTCTCCGTGCTGCTCGACCGGGCCAACCGCTCCTACCTCTCGCTCACCAGCGTCGAGGGCGGCATGGAGATCGAGCAGCTCGCAGTCGAGAAGCCCGAGGCGCTCGCCCGCGTCGAGGTCGACCCGCTCACCGGGATCGACGCGGCCGCCGGTCGCGCGATCGCCGAGCAGGCCGGCTTCCCGGCGGAGCTCGTCGACCAGGTGGCCGACGTCTTCTCGAAGCTCTACGACGTCTACAAGGGCGAGGACGCCACGCTCGTCGAGGTGAACCCCCTCGTCCGCACCGGCGACGGCCAGATCCTGGCGCTCGACGGCAAGGTCTCGCTCGACGAGAACGCCGACTTCCGCCACCCCGCGCACAAGGACCTCGAGGACTCCGCCAGCGAGGACCCGCTCGAGGCCAAGGCGAAGGCCCACGGCCTGAACTACGTCAAGCTCGACGGTCAGGTCGGCGTCATCGGCAACGGTGCGGGCCTCGTCATGTCGACGCTCGACGTCGTCGCCTACGCCGGTGAGCGCCACGGCGGCGTGAAGCCCGCGAACTTCCTCGACATCGGCGGCGGCGCCTCGGCCGAGGTCATGGCCAACGGCCTCGACGTCATCCTCGGCGACCCGCAGGTGAAGAGCGTCTTCGTGAACGTCTTCGGCGGCATCACCGCCTGCGACGCCGTCGCGAACGGCATCGTCGCCGCCCTCGGGATCCTCGGTGACGCGGCCACCAAGCCGCTCGTCGTGCGCCTGGACGGCAACAACGTGGAAGAGGGTCGTCGGATCCTGGCGGAGGCAGCGCACCCGCTCGTCACCGTCGCCGCGACCATGGACGACGCGGCCGAGCAGGCCGCCGAACTCGCCGCTGCCGCGGCCTGAAGGGACTGACCATGTCGATCTTCCTCAACAAGGACTCCAAGGTCATCGTCCAGGGCATCACCGGCGGCGAGGGCACCAAGCACACCGCCCTCATGCTCAAGGCCGGCACCCAGGTCGTCGGTGGCGTCAACGCCCGCAAGGCCGGCACCACCGTCACCCACGGGGACGTGTCGCTGCCCGTCTTCGGCACCGTGCGCGAGGCCATCGACACCACCGGTGCTGACGTCTCCATCGTCTTCGTGCCGCCGGCCTTCGCCAAGGACGCCGTGCTCGAGGCCATCGATGCCGCGATCCCGCTCGTCGTCGTCATCACCGAGGGCATCCCGGTGCAGGACGCCGCCGAGTTCTGGGCACACGCCAAGGCGCTCGGCGGGACGACCCGCATCATCGGCCCGAACTGCCCCGGCATCATCACCCCGGGGGAGTCGCTCGTCGGCATCACCCCGGCGACGATCACTGGCAAGGGCCCGATCGGCCTCGTCTCGAAGTCGGGCACCCTGACCTACCAGATGATGTACGAGCTGCGGGACCTGGGCTTCTCGACCGCCATCGGCATCGGCGGCGACCCGGTCATCGGGACGACGCACATCGACGCGCTCGCCGCGTTCGAGGCCGACCCCGAGACCGAGGCCATCGTGATGATCGGTGAGATCGGTGGCGACGCCGAGGAGCGCGCAGCCGAGTTCATCAAGGCGCACGTCACGAAGCCGGTCGTCGGGTACGTCGCGGGCTTCACTGCCCCCGAGGGCAAGACGATGGGCCACGCCGGAGCGATCGTGTCCGGTTCCGCCGGCACCGCCGAGGCGAAGAAGCAGGCGCTCGAGGCCGCCGGCGTGAAGGTCGGCAAGACGCCGTCCGAGACCGCTGCGCTGCTGCGCGAGGTCGTCGCCCGCTAGCGGTTCGTCCGTTCCGCTGAACACCGGTGTTCGTTCGTCGGACCGCGTCATGCGCGTGTTCGTCCGACGAGCACCGGTGTTCTGCGTGGGGTCCCCGCGGCACCGGTAGCATCGCGGCGTGGTCGAGCGGAGCGGGCAGCGGGGTGAACCCGCACGCTTGGGGATCGTGGTCGGGCTCGTGTCGGCACTGGTCGGCATCGGCTTCCTCGCCACCCCGATCCGTGCGGTCGACACCCCGGGAGGCGTGCACCTCTGGAGCATCGCCATCGCTCTGATCGCATTCGGTGCGTGGTTCACGTGGGCTGCATTCCTCCTGCCGCGTTCTCGCACGAACCCGAGCCTGCGGCGCGAGGACATCGACATGCCGCACGACCCGGCGATCTACGACCCGGCCGACTACGAACGGCGACCGGGCTACGTGACCGAGGTCGACGGTCGCACTGGCCAGACGCCCATCGCGGTCGCTGTGTCGGTTGCTTCCCTGATGTGCGCG
The DNA here is from genome assembly GCF_044748425.1 of Curtobacterium sp. NPDC089991. Classification (NCBI taxonomy): domain Bacteria; kingdom Bacillati; phylum Actinomycetota; class Actinomycetes; order Micrococcales; family Microbacteriaceae; genus Curtobacterium; species Curtobacterium sp. NPDC089991. The sequence goes on along the minus strand of NZ_JBIVGB010000005.1, from coordinate 111,908 downwards.
CTCTTCGTCGGCGGACTCATCGGACTCGATCGGTGGATCGCCTGGCCATTCGCGATCGGCATCGCGGTCGTCGCGTGGCAGATCATCACGATCAGCGGGCGCCGTCGGAACTGAGTCCGTCCGGGACCACCCGCTGAGTCTGCTGCGGAGCCGCGCGGCTCACGGCCGAGAGCCGGACTGCCACGTATCCTCACTGCGATGAACCGCCTGGGAACCGCTCTGCTCGCCGCGATCGAGGCGGTCGTGACGGTCGGCGTCGGCATCGGGATCGCACTTGTGCCGCTCACCCTGCTGTGGGGCTTCGAGTACGGCCTGCAGATCGACTGGGACGTGTTCTGGAAGGCCACCGGCAGCGTCTGGCTCGTCGGCCACGGCGTCGACGTCTCGTTCCTGCTCGGGTCGGCACTGGCGAAGAGCTCCGGGGTCAGCGGTGCCGCCGATCCCATCCACGTGACGCTCGCGGCGCTCGGCTTCGCGGTCGTGACCGCCTGGCTCGGCGCCCGCGCCGGTCGACGCTTCGCGGAGACCGAGCACCGGACCACCGGCCTGCTGGTCGGGACGGCGGTCGTCGCGGCGCTCGGCCTGGGCGTCGCGCTGTCGTCGACCTCCGCCGCCACGCAGCCGACGATCTGGCAGGCCGTGGTCCTGCCCGCGCTGTGGTTCGGGATCCCGGCGCTCGTCAGTTCCGAAGTCTGCCGACGACGGCGGGACCTTCCGGCGGACCCCGCCACCCAGCGTGTGATCGACCTGCTCGACCGCGTGCCCGTGCTCTGGCGTGCGATCGCCGGGTTCGGTCTCCGTGCCGGGACCGCCGCCACCGGAGTCGTCGTCGCGTTCGCCGGGGTCGTCGTCGCGTTCCTGCTCTTCACCTCGTTCGCCGAGGTCATCACCCTGTACGAGCAGTCCCACGCCGGTTTGATCGGCGGCATCGCCCTCACCGTCGGGCAGCTCGCGTTCCTGCCGGACTTCGTCGGGTGGGCGACGTCGTGGCTGATCGGCCCCGGGTTCGCCATCGGCACCGGTTCGAGCGTGTCCCCGATCGCCACGACCCTCGGACCGATCCCCGGACTGCCGGTGTTCGGCGCACTGCCGACCTCGGGCCACACGTTCGGCCTGGTCTGGATCCTGGTGCCGGTGATCGCCGGCTTCGCGATCGGCGGCTCGATGCGCCCGCGACTCGTTCGTGCGCTGGGGAACGCCGACTCCGCACTCCACCGGGCGCTCGCCGGTGTCGCGACGGGCATCGTCGCCGGTGTCCTGACCGGGCTGATCGCCTGGGTGTCGTCCGGATCGTTCGGCCCCGGACGACTGGCCGACGTCGGCCCGCACGCCCTGGTGGTGGGTGGGTTCGCCGCGCTCGAGATCGGCCTGCCGGCGGTCATCGCCCTCGCCGCGGGCAGCGACCTCGTCCGCCTGCCGGACCGGGGCTGGACACGGGAGCGTTGGACCGAGGCGGACGACGACGACGCAGACCGGACCGGAGCCGAGGCCGGGGCGGGATCGCTGCTCGCCGCGCTCGACCAGGCCGGCGCGGGACGGACCACCGACGTGCACCGGTTCGTGGTCGAGGAGACGCACGACGGGTCGACCGCTGCCCGCCCCCGCACCGCCGTGGACAGCCCGACGGAACCGATCGCCGACGAACCGGTCGCGCCTGCGCTCATCGCAGCGCCTCGGACGCCCCCGCGCGACCCGGACCACGACGTGGAACTGCCGGCCTGGGCGAAGACCGACGCCGTCGCCTCGGAGCGCCTGGCGGACGAGAGCCCGACCGAGCCCCGCTCGTCGGGACGTGCCGCGATGGGTGCCCTGCGCGATCGACTGCACGGTGCCGCCGACGGTGTGCGGGAGCGTGCCGGTGGACTCCGCGAGCGAGCCGGTGGACTCCGCGACCGCGTGACCGGTGCCGACGCCGTAGCGGAGCAGCAGCGCCCTGCGCCCGCTCCGGAACGGCCCGCCACGTCGACGCCCGTACCCGACCACACCGACGCGCAGCCGGCGTTCCCGTGGAGCACCGAGGAGTTCGTCGCCGGACGGGACGACGTCGACGACGAACCGGCCGCACCCGAGGCCCCCGCAGCCGCTCCCACCCAGGCGGCCCGTCCGACGAACTGGGACGTCACCGACCAGATCCCCGACGAGGAGCTGCCCTGGTGGCGCCGTCCGAAGGACGATCGTTAGCGCCGACGTCACGACGCGCGGGTCCCGGTAGGGTTGGTGCCGTGCTCGAACTGGTCGTCCTGATCTCCGGTACCGGGTCGAACCTCCGAGCCCTGCTCGAAGCGACCTTCGACGCCGAGTACCCCGCCCGTGTCGTCGCCATCGGTGCCGACCGCGATGCCGAGGGTCTCGGTCTGGGCGAGGAGTTCTCGATCCCCACCTTCACGGTGCCGTTCTCCCGCTTCGACTCGCGCGCGGCCTGGGGCGACGAGCTCGCCGAGCAGATCCGCCCGTGGTCGCCCGACCTGCTGGTGCTCTCCGGCCTGATGCGCCTGCTGCCCCCGGCCGTGGTGTCCGAGTTCGCCCCGGGCATCATCAACACCCACCCGGCGTACCTGCCCGAGTTCCCCGGCGCCCACGGCGTGCGGGACGCCCTGGCCGCCGGCGTCACCGAGACCGGCGCGAGCGTCATCGCGGTCGACGACGGCGTTGACACCGGCCCGATCCTGGCCCAGGAGCGCGTTCCCGTGCTCCCGGGCGACTCCGAGTCGACGCTGCACGACCGCATCAAGCCTGTCGAGCGCCGCCTGCTCATCCAGACCATCCTCGACATCGCCAACGGCACCACCGACCTGAAGGGCACCCCGAGCGCATGAGCGTGCACGCAGCCGACCCCAGCCTCTACCGCGACCGTGACGTGGTGCCGGTCCGCCGTGCACTCATCTCGGTGAGCGACAAGTCCGGCCTGCTCGAGCTCGCCGGCGCCCTCGCCGAGTCGGGTGTCGAGATCGTGTCGACGGGGTCCACCGCCCAGACCATCCGTGACGCCGGGTACGCCGTCACCGACGTCGCGAGCGTCACCGGGTTCCCGGAGTCGCTCGACGGCCGGGTCAAGACGCTGCACCCCTCGGTGCACGCGGGCCTGCTCGCCGACCTGCGCCTCGAGTCGCACGAGCAGCAGCTCGCCGACCTCGGGATCGCGGCGTTCGAGCTCGTCGTCGTGAACCTGTACCCGTTCGTCGAGACGGTGGCCTCTGGTGCCGACACCGCGACCGTGGTCGAGAACGTCGACATCGGCGGCCCCGCGATGGTCCGTGCGTCGGCGAAGAACCACCCGAACGTCGCGATCGTCGTCTCGCCGTCGTCCTACGCCGAGGTCGTCGAGGCCGTCCGCGCCGGCGGCACCTCGCTCGAGCTCCGCAAGCGTCTGGCGGCCCAGGCCTTCGCGCACACCGCGGCGTACGACACCGCGGTGGCGTCCTACTTCGCCAGCGACGTCGTCGCGGCCGCTGCGGCGCCGACGACCAGCGGCGACATCCAGACGCCCGGCGCGTTCGACGAGCACCTCGGCTTCACCGCCGACCTGTCGGCCACGCTCCGCTACGGCGAGAACGCGCACCAGGCAGCCGCGCTGTACACGAGCACCGACGGCGCCGGCATCGCGCAGGCGACGCAGCTGCACGGCAAGGAGATGTCGTACAACAACTACGTCGACGCCGACGCGGCCGTCCGTGCGGCGTTCGACTTCGACACCCCCGCGGTCGCGATCATCAAGCACGCCAACCCGTGCGGCATCGCGATCGCCCCGACGGACGCCGCCGACCCGATCGCCTCGGCCCACGCCGCCGCGCACGCCTGCGACCCGCTGTCGGCGTTCGGTGGGGTCATCGCCGCGAACCGTCCGGTCACCGTGGCGATGGCGGAGACCGTGAAGGACATCTTCACCGAGGTCGTCGTCGCCCCGGGCTTCGACCCCGAGGCGCTCGAGATCCTGTCGCGCAAGAAGAACATCCGCCTGCTCACGCTGCCGGCCGACTTCGCCCTGGCACCGCGTGAGGTCAAGCAGATCTCCGGCGGCTTCCTGGTGCAGGACGCCGACCGCTTCACGGCGTTCGACCAGTCCACGTGGACCCTGGTCGCCGGCGCGCCCGCCGACGACCAGACCCTCGCCGACCTGGCCTTTGCGTGGAAGGCGAGCCGTTCGGTCAAGTCGAACGCCATCCTGCTGGCGAACCAGGGCGCGAGCGTCGGGGTCGGCATGGGCCAGGTCAACCGGGTGGACTCGTGCCACCTCGCGGTGAACCGTGCCGGTGACCGCGCGACCGGCAGCGTCGCGGCGTCGGATGCGTTCTTCCCGTTCGCCGACGGCCTGCAGGTGCTGCTCGACGCCGGTGTGCGCGCGGTGGCCCAGCCCGGTGGCAGCGTCCGCGACGACGAGGTCATCGCCGCGGCGGCGGCCGCGGGCGTCACGATGTACTTCACGGGCGAGCGCCACTTCTTCCACTGAGGTGAGCACTGAGGTGAGCACTGAGGCGAGCACCACTTCGTCCACTGAAGTGAACAAATCGCGGCACCCTATTGCGCGCTGAGAGTCACTGTGAATAGTCTGTAAGGCTCCGCGACAGGCAGCCGACGGTCCCTCGGGACCGGTGGCACCGCGGACACAACGGTGACGAAGACGACGACTGGAGTGACGATGGACAACATGACCGGAACCGTGGCGACGGCCGCCCGTGCAGGTCTCGTGTCCGTCGTGGGGACCACTCCCGCACGGCGATCCCTGATCGCACCGCGACCGCGCGTCGCGGCCGCCGTCTAGCCAGGCCGTTCCCACGGCCTCGCGGCGCCGCACGACCAGCGTCCGCGAACCACCCGCCTGAACCCGGGGGACGAGTGTCTCCCGGTGCCCTCCGGCCCGACCGACGTCACGCGAGTGACGGCGGAGGCGCGACCACGCGCCCGGCCGATGATCACCACGCAACGCCACACCGAGCCTCCAGGTCGAGGCCGCGCACGCACCGCACGCCAGCAGCAAGCAAACAGCAGGCGGCCAGGGCGCAGCGCGACCCGGGGACCCGGCAGACGCATGAGGACGCAACGCATGTCCAAGTCGCCCACCACGGCGCGCCCGTCCACCTTCCGCGCGATCGCGCGGATCTACCCCTACGTGAAGCCCTACCAGGGGCGCCTCATCGGCGGCATGGCCGCAGCGATGGGAGCCTCCTTGGTGGCGCTCGCAATCCCCTACGTCCTGCAGTGGCTCGTCGACGGCCCGCTGTCATCGAAGGACGGCGCACAGATCTGGCCCGCCGGCCTCGGCGTGCTCGCCCTCGGTGTGCTCGAGGCGTTCTTCATCGCCTCGCGCCGCCGGATGGTGATGCGCCCCTCGACGCGGATCGAGGCCAGCATGCGGAACTCGCTGTACGCGAAGCTGCAGGACCTGCCCGTCGCGTTCCACGACCGGTGGGAGTCGGGGCAGCTGCTGTCCCGTTCCGTGTCGGACCTGTCGTTGATCCGCCGCTGGCTGGCCTTCGGTGTCGTCCTGCTCGTCGTGAACGTCGTGACGATCGTCGTCGGCTTCGTCGTGCTGTTCACCTTCGGGTGGCTGCTCGGGCTGATCTTCCTGATCGCGTCGATCCCGCTGTGGATCAACGGGCTGCTGTTCGAGCGTCGGTACTCCGTCGTCGCGCGCCGCAGCCAGGACCAGGTCGGTGACCTCGCGACGAGCGTCGAGCAGTCGGTGCACGGCATCCGCGTGCTCAAGGCGTTCGGCCGCGGCGGGTCGAAGCTCGAGGAGTTCAGCGAGCAGGCCGAAGCCCTGCGTGGCACGGAGATCAAGAAGGCGAAGGCCATCGCGAGCATCTGGCTGTGGCTGCTGCTCGTGCCGGACGTCGCGTTCGCACTGTGCCTGCTCGCCGGCATCTGGCTGGCGTCGCAGGGCGAGATGACCGTCGGTCAGCTGTTCGCGTTCTTCGCGACGGCGACGGTGCTGCGGTTCCCGATCGAGTCGATCGGCTTCCTGCTCTCGATGACGTTCGACACCCGCACGGCGGTCGACCGCTTCTTCGAGGTCATGGACTCCGAGAACACCATCACGGACCCGAAGGACCCGAAGACGATCGCGGAGCCGCACGGTGCGCTGTCGTTCAACGGCGTGCACTTCCGGTACCAGGACTCCGCGCCGCAGTACCCGGACCTGATCAACGGCGTCGAGCTGCAGCTGCAGCCGGGCGAGACCATGGCGCTCGTCGGGCTCACGGGCTGCGGCAAGACGACGCTGCTCTCGCTGGTGCCGCGCCTGTACGACGTGACCGGCGGATCGGTGACGATCGACGGGGTCGACATCCGCGACCTCACCCGCGAAGAACTGCGCCGGCACGTCGGCGTCGCCTTCGAGGACGCCACCCTGTTCTCGTCGACCGTGCGTGAGAACGTGCTGCTCGGTCGACCGGACGTGCAGGGTGCCGAGGCCGAGGCGCTCATGCGCGAGGCACTCGACATCGCGCAGGCGTCTTTCGTGGACGACCTGCCCGACGGCGTGGACACCCGGGTGGGCGAAGAGGGGCTGTCGCTGTCCGGTGGACAACGCCAGCGCCTGGCGCTCGCTCGCGCGATCGCCGCGCGGCCGTCGGTGCTGGTCCTCGACGACCCACTGTCGGCGCTCGACGTCGACACCGAGGCGCGGGTCGAGGCGGGCCTGCGGCGCGTGCTCGCCGACACGACGTCGCTCATCGTGGCGCACCGTCCGTCGACGGTGACGCTGGCCGACCGGGTCGCGCTGATGGAGAACGGCGTCGTCACCGCCGTCGGGACCCACCACGACCTGATGGCCACCAACGAGCACTACCGCTACGTCATCTCGTCGCTCGACGACGACGACGCGACCGCACGACAGGAGGCGATGGCATGAGCCAGCAAGAGAAGAACCTGCCGCTCGACACGTCGGCCGGGCCGGGAGGCGCGGATCCCGTCGTCGACGACATCGCCGACGCGCAGTCTGCCGCGCCCGTCACCGCCTCGATCACCACCCTGGGCGTGCGCGGCGAGGAGCGTGAGGACTTCACCAAGGCGGAGAGCAAGCGCCTGCGGCGTCGCTCCCTCGCCCTGCTCGGGTCCCTCGCGGCCCCGCTGAAGCTCCGCCTGGTGCTGCTCGGGATCGTCGTCGTGGTCTCCACGGCGGGCACCGTCGCGGGCCCGGCGCTCATCGCGTGGGGCATCGACAACGCCCTGCCCGCCGTGATGGACCAGAACGACTGGGTGCCGGCGTTCGGCGTCGTCGCGACCTACATCGTCGTGGCCGTCCTCGGCGCGGTGCTCACCGCCTGGTACACCGTGCTCGCCGCACGGATCAGCCAGGCGATCCTGTTCGACCTGCGCAAGCGGGTGTTCCTGCACACGCAGCGGCTGTCGCTCGAGTTCCACGAGACCTACACGTCCGGCCGGATCATCTCCCGCCAGACGAGTGACCTCGACTCGATCCGCGAGCTGCTCGACTCTGGCCTGAACCAGCTCATCCAGGGCGTGCTGTACATGGTGTTCACCGCCGTGGCCCTGGTGCTGCTCGACCCGACGTCCGGGCTCGTGCTCGCGGTGTCGCTCGTGCCGCTCTGGTTCCTGATCCGCTGGTTCCAGAAGAACTCGCAGACGCTGTTCCGCGCCACCCGCGTCACCTCGGCGCGCGTGATCGTGCACTTCGTCGAGACGATGACGGGCATCCGTGCCGTGCAGGCGTTCCGCAAGGAGTCGCGCAACAAGGACGAGTACGGCGGCTTCGTCGAGGACTACCGGCTGGCGAACACGAAGGTGTTCAACCTGTTCGGGACGTTCGACCCGGTGCTCGTGCTCATCGGCAACGCCACGCTCGCCGCGGTCGTCGTCGTCGGCGGCTTCCGGATCGTCGGCGGGACGCTCGAGGTCGGTGCGCTGCTCGCGGTCGCGCTGTACGCCAAGCGCTTCTTCGACCCGGCGCAGGAGCTCGCGATGTTCTACAACGGGTACCAGTCGGCCTCGGCGGCGATGGAGAAGATCTCCGGCGTCCTCGAGGAACGGCCGAGCGTGCCGGACCCCGTGAAGCCGACCAAGCTGGCCGACGCCACGGGCAAGATGGACTTCGACGAGGTCGTGTTCGCCTACAACGCGGGCAAGGTCGTCCTGCCGGAGTTCGACCTGCACATCCCGTCCGGGCAGACCATCGCGCTCGTCGGGTCCACCGGCGCGGGCAAGTCGACGCTCGCCAAGCTCATGGCGCGCTTCTACGACCCGTCGCACGGTTCCGTGCGGCTCGACGGCGTGGACCTGCGCGACCTCGACACGAAGGACATGCGCCGCGCGATCGTCATGGTCACGCAAGAGGCCTACCTGTTCTCCGGCACGGTCGCGGACAACATCGCGCTCGGCAAGCCGGGGGCCTCCCGCGCCGAGATCGAGGCGTCCGCCAAGGCGGTCGGCGCGCACGAGTTCATCATGGCGCTCCCCGACGGGTACGACACCGACGTGAACAAGCGCGGTGGTCGTGTCTCGGCGGGACAGCGGCAGCTGCTCTCGTTCGCGCGGGCGTTCATCGCGGACCCGAAGGTGCTCATCCTCGACGAGGCCACGGCGTCGCTCGACATCCCCTCGGAGCGGCTGGTGCAGGAAGGGCTCGAGACCCTGCTCGCCGACCGCACCGCGGTGATCATCGCGCACCGTCTGTCCACGGTCGCGATCGCCCACCGCGTGCTCGTGATGGAACACGGGAAGATCGTCGAGGACGGCACCCCCGCCGACCTCATCTCGGGTACCGGGCGGTTCGCCCAGCTGCACGCGGCCTGGCGCGACTCGCTCGTGTAGGACGCAGCCGGGCTGCACCACGTGGTTGGCTTGCTCCATGAGCAACGACAGCGTGCAGCCCGGCGGCGTCGCCCTGCGCGACCCCTTCTACGGCGCACCCTTCACCGAGGCCGTCCGGCGGTTCTGGCGGAAGTACACCGTGTTCACCGGACGGGCCTCGCGTGCCGAGTTCTGGTGGTGGTGGATCACGTCGCTCGCGATCGGACTCGTCCTGCAGCTCGTCCCGCAGGCGTTCACGCCGGACACCGCGCTGTTCGAGAACCCCGTCGGGTCCTACCTGTTCGTCCTCTGGGGCCTCGCGACCCTGATCGGGTCGCTCGCCCTCGGCGCCCGACGGCTGCACGACGCCGGCCTGTCCGGCTTCTGGCAGTTCCTGCACGTCGTGCCCGGCATCGGCTCGCTCGTCGTGTACGTGCTGTGCCTGATCCCGACGAGCCCGAAGGGCGAGCGCTTCGACCGCTGACCGCCGGCGGACGGACGGCCGACGTGCGCGGGCCGCACGTCAGAACGGGTCGTCCGCATCCGTGGACGGCGACCAGCGGGCACGACGCATGTCGAGCCTCCAGGCCGCCGTCCCCTGCACGAGCGGCGTGCCCTCCGCGCGGTAGTGCTGGAGCGCACGGGCCTCGTGGTGCAGCGGCGGGTGCCCACCCGCGCGCACCACGCGCCACCAGGGCAGGTCGGCGCCCTCGTGCGCCATCACCTTGCCGACCGCACGCGACGCGCGTGAGCCGAGCGCCGCGGCAACGTCGCCGTACGTCATGACGTGACCCGGCGGGATCATCCGGACCACCTCGGCGACGGCAGCGCCGAAGTCGACGGCAGCGTCGTCGGAGGGCACGGCGTCGGACGGTGCTAGAGCGTCAGGACCGCGAAGTGGTCGCCGTACTGGGTCTCGCGGACGACCTCGAAGCCCACGGCGCGGAAGAACGCCTCGGGGCTGTCGTCGCCACCGGGCTCGTACACGACCGTCAGGCGTTCCTGCCCACGGCTGCGGGCCTCGTCCGCCAGGCCGTGCACGGCGAAGCGGCCGACGCCGCGACCCTGCGCCGTGCCGGCGACGTTGACGCGCCAGATGGCGCTGCGCAGCTCTTCCTGCGCGTTGTCCGCGTCGAACGAACCGATGATGAGGCCCAGGACCTCGTCGCCGTCCAGGACCACACGGGTCCACGCGGAGCTCGGCTTGACGTCGGACTCGGCGACCCCGTAGGTGGTCGGCTGCACGAACTGTTCCTGACCCGGCTTGAGCGTCAGGGAGTTCGCCGCGGCAGCGGTCTTCGCGGAGAGTTCTTCGAGACGCAGGTCGGCCATGCGGCCAGGGTAACGGTGCGACCCGTGTGGGGGCCAGCGCGGACGGCAGACCGAGACCGCACCGTTGCCGCGGTATGGTCGCGGAATGGCAGAACATCGGCGTGGAGCGAACCTCCCGTCGATCGGCGGGTTCAACCGCACGGTCGTGCTCGATGCCGTCCGACGCTCGCCGGACGGCCTGAGCCGTGTCGAACTCGCCTCGCGGACCGGCCTCAGCGCGCAGACGGTGTCGAACGTCACCCGGTTCCTGATCGAGGCCGGCATGATCGTCGAGTCCGGCACCGTCGTCGCCGGTCGGGGCAAGCCGCGCACCATCCTGCGGCTCGAACCCGGCAGCCGCTACGCCGTCGGCGTGCACGTCGACCCGGCCGTCGTCACCTACGTGCTGCTCGACCTGGCCGGCACCGTCATCGCCTCGTCCACCACCTCGACGCCGACCGCCGACGACCCGTCCGAGGTCGTCCGCACCATCGGCTCCGCCGTCGACGGTCTGATCGCCGACGCAGGCGTAGACGTCGACGGAGTGCTCGGCGTCGGGATCGCCAGCCCCGGCCCCATCGACGTCGACGCCGGCATCGTGGTCGACCCGCCGTTCCTGCCACGATGGCGCGACGTGCCCCTGCGCGACGCGCTCGCCGAGGCCACGGGCTACCCCGTCCTGCTCGAGAAGGACGTCACGGCCGCCGCGGTCGGCGAGATGTTCCTGGCTGGGGAGTCGTCGGCGCGGAACTTCGCGTTCGTGTACTTCGGCACCGGGTTCGGCGTCGGGCTCGTCGTCGACCACGAACCCGTGCGCGGGGTCGGGTCGAACGCCGGCGACGCCGGGCACATCATGGTCGACCAGCGATCGCTCGCCGGCACCCCCGACGGGTCCGGCACCCGGGGAGAGGTGGGTGCGGCCGTGGCGCCGGACCGGCTCGTGCGGATCGCGCGGGAGCGGGGGGTGGCGTTGTCCGGCAGCGGTGACGCTGCTGGTGCGGTCTCGCCCGGTGGTGCGGCCGTGTCCGGTGGTGCGGCCGTGTCCGGTGGTGCGGCCGCGTCCGACGGGTCGGTCGACGCGGTGAACCGTGCCTGGGACGAACTCGCCGAGGCCATCGCTGCCGGCGATGAGGCCGCGACCACGCTCGCCGCCGAGGCCGGCACCGTCATGGGCGACGCCGCCGTCGTCATCGTGAACCTGCTCGACATCGACCGGGTCGTGTTCGGCGGACCGTTCTGGTCCCGCATCGCGAGTGCCGCACTGCCGGCCGCCCGCGCGGCGATCGTCGGGTCGCCGTTGCTCGTGCCGAAGCACGCGGTCGACGTGGTCGAGAGTGACCGCGGTGCCGACGTCGCCGCGGTGGGGGCCGCGTGCCTGGTGCTCGACGCCGCGTTGTCCCCGCGGGCGAGCGGGCTGCTCATCCGCCGCTGACGGCGGTCGGGGGTGGCTCGCACCGCCCGCTACGCTGCGAACCGACGGATCCGCCAGGTGGGCGGCGAACGACGGGGGACACATGACGGACAACGGCGCCGCGGGCACGATCGACCGACGCTGGGCGAAGGTCCGGCCACTCGTGTTCCGGACGATCATCGGCGCGGTCGTCGCAGCCGGGCTCGTCGGCATCGTGGCGGTGTTGGTCGGCGACTTCGGACGGGTCGCGGTGCAGCTGCTCCTGACGATCGTCGTGGTGGTCGTCTTCGCCCTGTTGTCCTGGTACGACGCCGACGTCTCGTCACGCCGATCGGGCACGTTCGCGTTCGTCAGCATCGCCACGTCGATGTACCTGCTCGTCGCGGGGCTGTACAAGGTGTGGCTCGCCCCGACGGACTCCTCCGGCGAGGACGGCCTCTGGCTCGTCGGCGAGCGGTTCTGGCACTGGATCTGGCTCGTCGGCGTCGCCCGCGTGGCGCTCCTGCACGTGCACCTACTGCTCGTCATCCACCGCCGGTACCCGACACCGGCACTCCAGGTCGTCGCGAAGGCCACCGTCGGGGTCATCGCCCTGCTCGCACTGCTGCTGTCGATCCCGCTGCTCGCACCCGACGTGGACTACGCCCGCGGCTACTGGCGACTCGTCTGGGTGGTGGTCATCCTCGACCTGCTCGGAACGGTCGTCGTCCCGCTCAGCAACGCGCTCTTCCGCCCGCGGGGCGCCGTCCCGGCGGGGGCGGTCGGAGCGTTGCCGACGCCGGAAGCGCCGCCGGCAGCACCCCCGACGGCGCCCGCGACACCGATCGCGACGTGGGCCGCCACTCCGGTGCCCGATGCCCCGACGGCTGCCACGGCCGCCACGGCGGCCGGCCCGGTCAGCGGGGACCGGTACCGGTACGAGCCGCGCCCGGAGGCGTCGCGTGCCCTGGCGTGGCCGCGGTACGTCGACGGCACGCCACTGCCGGCGCTGCCCGACGGGTCGCCCGACTTCTCCGGGGTCGCGCAGGGCTGAGGGATCCCGGGCACTGCGGGGTCACGTCGCTGAGGGATCGCGGCGCTCGGGCGCCGCGCGACACCTGTCGTTCACCGGGCGGCCACCGGTCGGATGCCCGGGTGCTGAACAGTCGTGCAGGTCTCCCCTCCCCTCCCGAGAAGGACCTGCATGCGCACTCCTGCCCTGCGCCCCCGCTCCGTGCGGATCGGTGCTGCCATCGTCACCGCGCTGGCCCTCGGCGCCGGTGTCGTCACGGCCAGCCCGGCACTCGCCGCCGTCGGTGACGACGACCCGAGCGTCGGCGCCGCCGCCCCGAACGGCCTCGTCGTCAACGAGGTCGAGTCGAACGGCGACGACACCGACTGGGTCGAGCTCGCGAACACGTCGTCGGCGTCGATCGACCTGACCGGGTACGCGTTCCTCGACGACGACAGCACCCACGACGCCTACGTCCTGCCCGCCGGCTCGACGATCGCCCCCGGCGGGTACTTCGTCATCGACCAGCTCTCGGCGACCGCGCCCGGGTTCGACTTCGGACTCGGCGGCGCCGACACCGCGCGGGTGTACGACCCCGCCGGCGACCTGGTGCTCCGGTACTCGTGGACGAGCCACGCGGTCGTCACGTACGGCCGGTGCGCCGACGGGACCGGTGCGCTGGTCGACACCACCGCGTCGACGAAGGGGGCCGCCAACGACTGCTCCTCGCCCGTGCGCATCAACGAGGTCGAGTCGCAGGACGGCACCCCTGGCGACTGGGTGGAGCTGACCAACGTCGGCAGCACCACGGTCGACCTGGGCGGGTACGTCCTCAAGGACAGCGAGGACGACCACGCGTACACGATCCCTGCCGGCACGACGATCGCGGCCGGGGGCTTCACAATCCTCGACGAGGCGGACTTCGGCTTCGGGCTCGGCAAGGCCGACTCCGCCCGGGTCTTCGATCCGCGGGGTGCGCTGGTCGACTCGTACTCGTGGACGGCCCACGCTGCCGCCACGTACGGCCGCAACCCGGACGGCACCGGCGACTTCGCCGAGACCGCCGAGTCGACGAAGGGCACCGCGAACCGGTTCGCCGGAGTCGTCACCGCCGAGCCGTGGCCCGGCGGCCCGGACGAGACCGTGCTCGACGACGAGGACACCTTCACCGGTGACCTGAGCGGCATCGACTGGACCACGTCCAGCACGTCCGAGGACGGCCAGCTGTGGGCCGTGCAGAACGGCGACGGCCTGCTCTACCACCTGACCTCGGACGGGCAGGGCGGCTGGGCACCGTCGAACGCCGCGGGCACGGACCTGCGGTACGCCGACGGCACGGGCACCCCGGACGCCGAGGGCGTCACCGTCACGAGCGACGACCCGGGCGCCGTGTACGTGTCGACCGAGCGGGACAACGACGTGTCGAAGACCAGCCGTCCGTCGGTCCTGCGGTACGCCACCACCGACGGATCCGAGTCGACCCTGCGCGCCACCGACGAGTGGGACCTCGCAGCCGACTTCCCGGGGCTCGGTGCGAACGCCGGCCTCGAGGGCGTCACCTGGATCCCGGACTCGTGGCTCACCGAGCAGGGCTTCGCCGACGAGCACACCGGCGCGGCCTACGCACCGTCGACGTACGCCGGACACGGCGAGGGGCTCTTCTTCGTCGGGGTCGAGGGCACCGCGAGCGTCTCCGCCTACGCCCTGATGGCGGACGGCTCGTTCCAGCGTGTGGCCACCATCGGATCGCCGTTCGCGGTCGTGGCCGACGTGCAGTTCGACCCGACCCTCGACGCGCTCTGGGTGGTGTGCGACGACGCCTGTGCCGGACGCACCGCGCTGTACGAACTGACCGACGGTGCCTTCACCGCCGCGAAGGTCTTCGAGGCTCCGTCGAACGCGGACCGGACGCTCGCCAACGAGGGCTTCGCGATCTCCGGCGTCTGCACCGACGGGCAGCGTGCGACCTTCTACGCCGACGACAACGACACGGACGGGTTCTCGCTCCGCACCGGGACGTACCCGTGCGAGGGCAGCGGCACCGATCCGGGCACGGACCCGGGCACCGACCCGACGCCCACGCCTGCTCCGGGTGACGGTGGATCGACGCCTGCGCCGACCCCCGGGACCGGTGGACCGATGCCGACCCCGTCGCCGACCGCTCCGGCCGCTCCGATCGCCCCGGTGGCTCCCTCGGAGACCGGCCTGACGGACACGAACCGTGGGAGCGTCTCGGCCCCGTCGTCCGCTCGTGCGGGAGAGACCATCACGGTCACGGTGGGCACGCAGTACGCCGGCGACCAGGTGAACGTGTGGCTGTACTCGACGCCGACGCTGCTCGGCACCGTGACGGTCGCTGAGGACGGCACGGTGCGCGTCACGATCCCGGCCGATGCTCCGGCTGGCGAGCACCGCATCGTCGTGACCGCTGCGGACGGCACGGTGCTGGGCTGGACCCCGATCACGATCACCGCTGACGGGCAGCTCGCGTTCACGGGTTCCGAGGGCCTCGGTGCCGGAGCACTCATCGCGTTCCTGCTGCTCGCCGCGGGCGCGGGGGTGCTGATCGTCCGCCGTCGCAAGGCGGCGGCTGCGGAGTAGCCCCCACGCCCCACGGGCGCACTTCGTGAGCAGGAATGGTCGGGTTCGCTCAGCGGACCCGACCATTCCTGCTCACCATGCGTGATCAGCAGTCCTCGCCGCCCCCGCAGTAGCGTCGGAGCATGAGCATCGACGTCCTCCGGTACACCGCCTTCGCCGCCGAGCCCGGGGGCGGCAACCCCGCCGGCCTGGTCCTCGACGCAGCAGCGCTTTCCGACGACGAGATGCTCGCCGTCGCCCGCGAGGTCGGCTACCCCGAGACCGCGTTCGTCGTCGGCGCCACGGCGACGGGCCCGCACGTCCGCTACTTCTCGCCCGCCGCCGAGGTGCCGTTCTGCGGGCACGCGACGGTCGCGCTCGCGGTGGCGCTCGCCGAACGGCAGGGGCTCGGCCGCCGAGTGTTCACGACGGCCGCCGGCGAGGTCGCCCTCGACGCCACCACCGGTCCGGACGGGGTGGTCCGGGTCGCGATGACGAGTGTCGAACCGGCGACGCGGGACATCGACTCGGCGCTCCTCGGGCGGTTGTTCGACCTGCTCGGGCTCACGGCCGACGACATCGCGCCGGGCTTCCCGGTGCTCGAGTCGTTCGCCGGCAACTGGCACCCGGTGCTCGTGCTGCACGACCGCGAGCTCTTCCACCAGTTCCGGTTCGCACCCGGACCGCTCGCCGACCTCAAGCACGAGGCCGGCTGGCAGGGGACGGTCACGGTGCTGCACCGGACCGGGGAGCGCGAGTACGAGGCGCGGAACCTGTTCCCCGCCGGCCGCATCACCGAGGACCCGGCGACGGGTTCGGCGGCAGCGTCGACCGGGGCGTACCTGCGCGAGGTCGGTGCCGTCGAGCCGGGGGACCGCGTCGTCATCCGGCAGGGGCGCCACGTCGGTCGTCCGAGCCTGCTGCTCGTCGACGTGCCGGAGTCCGGCGGGATCACCGTGACGGGGAGCGCGACCCCGATCGACTGACGGACGTTCCTTCCCAGAGCGCGTGGGATGGGAAGCGGAATCGGGCGTACCTGGTCGAAAGTTCCGACCAGGTACGCCCGATTCGGCACGGTACTCCCCAAACAGCAGCGCCCCGACGCGCGCGGCGCGAAAAACTCCTTGACACGGATAAGTCCATACGCTGGACTAATCCTGCGCGCGGGCGATGGAGCCCGCGGATGTCACCCGTGCAAAGGAGCACCGATGAAACGCACCCGCATCATCGCCGGACTCGCAGCCGTGGCCGTCGCCGCGGTCGGCCTGGCAGGCTGCTCAGCCTCGGGGTCCGCCTCGAGCGACACGATCAAGATCGCGTACCAGAAGTTCGGAGCCTTCCAGCAGCTCGACGCCCAGATGAAGGTCGTCAAGAAGGAGTACGAGAAGGACAACCCGGGCAAGAAGGTCACGCTCGTCCCGATCCAGGCCCAGGGCAACGACTACTACACGAAGCTCGCGCTCATGAACAAGGCGCCCGCGACGGCTCCCGACGTCATGTACGAGGACACGTTCCTCGTCAAGGCCGACGCCGAGGCCGGCTACCTCCTGCCGCTCGACAAGTACACGGCGAAGTGGAAGGACTGGGACCAGTTCTTCGACAACGCCAAGCAGGCCGGCCAGGGTGACGACGGCAAGATCTACGGCGTCCCGATGGGCACCGACACCCGCGCGCTTTGGTACAACAAGGACATCTTCAAGTCCGTCGGCCTGCCCGTGCCGTGGCAGCCGAAGACCTGGGACGACGTGCTCGCCGCAGCGAAGACGATCAAGGACAAGAAGCCCGACCTCATCCCGTTCAACATCTACTCGGGCAAGGCACAGGGCGAGGCGTCGACCATGCAGGGCTTCGAGATGCTCCTGTACGGGGCGGACGGCTCCGGCAACACGCTCTACAAGGACAAGAAGTGGGTCACGGGCTCGAAGCAGTTCGAGGACTCGCTGCAGTTCGTGAAGGACGTCTACCAGGGCGGCCTCGGCCCGACACCGCAGCAGGCGCTCGACACGAACGTCGGCACGACCATCGCGCAGACGTGGCTGCCGAAGGGCAAGCTCGCGATCGACCTCGACGGTTCGTGGCAGTCCGGCACGTGGCTCAAGTCCGGCACCGCGCCGTGGGCCGAGTGGAACGACGTGATGGGTCAGGCGCCGATGCCGACGCAGAACGGTCAGGACCCGGGCTACAACTCGATGTCCGGCGGCTGGACCCTGGCGGTCGGCGCGAAGTCGAAGAACCCGCAGGCGGCGTTCGACTTCATCACGAGCTTCCTCGACAAGGACGGCTCGCTGAAGTACGACACCGAGAACAGCCAGATCGCCGTCCGCAAGGACGTCGCGGACGACACCGCCTACACCGACGCCAACCCGACGTTCAAGTTCTTCTCCGGACTAGTGGAGAACACGAACTTCCGCCCGGCGACGAGTGACTACTCGCAGGTGTCCAACGCGATCCAGGTCGCGATGGAGTCGGTCATGACCGGACAGCAGACACCGAAGCAGGCGGCCGCCGTGTACGACAAGGCCGTCACGCAGGTGGTCGGCAAGGAGAACACCGTCTCGGCTGGTTGACGGACGTCACCCACTGACGGACGGGAGGCGCGGGGCGGCCCCGCACCGCGCCTCCCGGTCCGTCCTTCCCCACCTTCGGAACCCCTCCGCACCCGGAAGGCACCCATCGTGTCCAGCACCCCCCTCGCGCCGACGCTGTCGGCGCCCGGTGCGCCGAAGCGCACCGATCCACCCGTGCCGCGCAAGCGGCGACCGCTGCGGAACGTCGGCCGAGCGGTCCCGCTCCTGCCCGCCCTCGTCCTGCTCGTCATCTTCCTGCTCGGCCCCGTCATCTCCTCGTTCTACGGGTCGTTCACGAACTCCGCGCTCACCGGCGCCGGCGCTGCCGACCAGCAGTTCGTCGGCTTCCAGAACTACGTCGAACTGTTCCAGGACCCGGACTTCCCGAAGTCCGTCATCCTGACGGTCGTGTTCCTGCTCGCCTCGGCGGTCGTGGGACAGAACGTGCTGGGGCTCGGCCTCGCACTCCTGATGCGCTCCGCCAACAAGGCCGTCCGCGCGATCGTCGGCACCTTCGTCGTCGCCGCCTGGGTCCTGCCCGAGATCGTCGCCTCGTTCGCCGCGTACGCGTTCTTCAACGACGAGGGCACGCTCAACGAGTTCCTGAAGTCCATCGGCATCAGCGGACCGAACTGGCTCTACACGTTCCCGATGTTCGCCGTGATCCTGGCCAACATCTGGCGCGGTACGGCCTTCTCGATGCTCGTCTACTCCGCCGCCGTGCAGGAGGTCCCCGAGGAGATCACCGAGTCCGCCGAGGTCGACGGTGCCACCGGGTGGCAGCGCCTCGTCTACATCACCCTGCCGGTGATCCGACGGAGCATCTCCACCAACCTGATGCTGACGACGCTGCAGACGCTGTCGGTCTTCACCCTCATCTTCGTGATGACCGGGGGTGGGCCGGGCACGAACTCGTCGACCCTGCCGATCCTCGCCTACCAAGAGGCGTTCAAGTTCTCGCAGCTCGGCTTCGGGACCGCGATCGCGACCATCCTGCTCGTGGTGGGGGCGGTCTTCTCGATCATCTACATCCGAGCCCTCAAGCCGGAGGTGGACTGATGGCCATCACTGCCCCGTCCCTCGACCCGACCACCACCCGCTCGGTGACCGCTCCCGGTTCGCTGCACATGACGTCGCCCCGCGGCCGCACCATGCGGTGGGTGGCGAACACCGTGCTGCTCGTCATCGCGGTGTGCTTCGCGGTCCCGCTGCTCTGGCTCGTCCTCGCCTCGGTCGACACCCAGGCGTCGCTGTCCGTGAAGCTGCCGACGCAGTTCACGCTCGACAACTTCACGAAGGTGCTCACGCCCGAGCTGTCGTTCATCCCGCTCGCGAACAGCCTGCTGCTCTCCGGTGGCACGGCGGTCGTCACCGTGGTCTTCGCACTGCTCGCCGCGTACCCGCTGTCCCGCTACAAGATGCGGGTCAACAAGCCGTTCCTGTACAGCATCCTGTTCGGGACCGGCCTGCCGATCACCGCCATGATGGTGCCCGTCTACGCGCTGTTCGTGTCGCTCAACCTGATCGACAACGTGTGGGGCTGCATCTTCTTCCTCGCCGCCACGTCGCTGCCGATGGCGATCTGGATGGCGAAGAACTTCATGGACTCCGTGCCGATCTCGCTCGAAGAAGCAGCGTGGACCGACGGGGCGTCGATGATGACCACCTTGACGCGCATCGTCGTCCCGCTCATGCGTCCGGGCATCGCCGTCGTGTTCATCTTCGTGTTCATCCAGGCGTGGGGGAACTTCTTCGTCCCGTTCGTCCTGCTGCTCTCGCCCGACAAGGTGCCCGCCGCGGTGAGCATCTTCAACTTCTTCGGGCAGAACGGGGCGGTCGCGTACGGACAGCTCGCCGCGTTCTCCATCGTCTACTCCGTGCCCGTCATCGCCCTCTACGTGATCGTGTCCCGAGGCCTCGGCGGCGGCAACGCCCTCGCCGGCGGCATCAAGGGCTGATCTGCTGGCTCCGGCCGGCTCTCTCGAAAGGAACCACATGCACCAGGACGAACCGCTCGTCGAGGCCCGGATCGCTCGCCTCGTCCGCGACCGTGTCGACCCCGCCGTCCACCGCCGCTCGGCGCCGGTGACGATCGAGGCGTGGGAGGTGCCGGACGAGCCGGTGCCGTTCGACTCCGCCGTCCAGCAGGCGTACACACCGTTCACCGTGGGCAGCGCCTGGGGTGGCCGGCCGTGGGGGACCACCTGGTTCCGGATCACCGGCACCGTCCCCGCCGACTTCGGCACGGCGCCGGGGACCACTGCGGAACTGCTCGTCGACCTCGGGTTCACGAAGCGGCACCCGGGGTTCCAGGCCGAGGGACTGGCGTACCGCCCCGACGGCTCCACGATCAAGGGCGTCGAGCCACGGAACGACACCGTGCCCGTGGAGGTCCGTCCAGGGGAGTCGTTCGAGCTGTACGTCGAGGCCGGCGCGAACCCGGACATCGGCGGCGACTCGTTCCAGGGTGCGACGCCCCTCGGGTCGCGCTCCACCGCGGGTGACAAGCCGATCTACCGCGTGCGCGCCCTCGAACTCGTCGAGCGCGACGACACCGTGTGGGAGCTGCAGCAGGACTTCTGGGTCCTGCGTGGCCTGATGGCGGAGCTCCCCACGGACGGCACCCGCGGCGCCGACATCCTGCACGCGCTCGAGCTGGCAGCGGACGCCCTCGACCCCGACGACGTCGCCGGCACCGCAGCCGATGCTCGTCAGGTGCTCGCACCCGTGCTGGCCGTCCCGGCCAGTGCCGCGGCACACCGGGCGATCGCCGTCGGCCACGCCCACATCGACTCCGCCTGGCTCTGGCCGGTGCGCGAGACGATCCGCAAGTGCGCCCGCACCTTCTCGAACGTCCTCGACCTGATGGACCGCGACCCGGACTTCACCTTCGCCTGCTCATCCGCGCAGCAGTACGCGTGGATCCGCGACGGCTACCCGTCGATCTGGGCCCGCATCAAGCAGCGCGTCGCCGAGGGCCGGTGGATCCCGGTCGGTGGCATGTGGGTCGAGTCGGACACGAACCTGCCCGGTGGTGAAGCGCTCGCCCGACAGTTCGTCGCCGGCAAGCGCTTCTTCCTCGAGGAGTTCGGCATCGACACCCCCGAGGCCTGGCTGCCCGACTCGTTCGGCTACTCCGGCGCCCTGCCCCAGATCGTCCGCGCCGCCGGCTCGAAGTGGTTCGTCACCCAGAAGCCGTCGTGGAACGAGACGAACGTCATCCCGCACACCTCCTTCCACTGGGAGGGCATCGACGGCTCGCGCGTCCTGACGCACCTGCCGCCGGCCGACACCTACAACTCCGACGTCTCCGCCGCCGATCTGCACCGCGGCGAACGGAACAACAAGGAGCGCGGCGTCGCGAACACCTCGATGCTGCTCTACGGGTTCGGCGACGGCGGCGGCGGACCCACCCGCGAGATGGTCGCGGCCGCCCGACGCCAGCACGACCTGGACGGCTCGCCGCGCGTGCAGCTCGGCACCCCCACCCAGGTCTTCGAGGAGCTCGAACGGGTGCTGCCGACCCCCGGCGTGTGGTCCGGCGAGATGTACCTCGAGTTCCACCGTGGCACCTACACGTCGCAGATCCGCACGAAGCAGGGCAACCGTCGCTCCGAGCACCTGCTCCGCGAAGCCGAGCTCTGGGCGTCGACCGCGGCCGTGCGCCTCGGGCTCGACTACCCCTACGAAGAGCTCGAGCGCGCCTGGCACACCGTCCTGCTGCAGCAGTTCCACGACATCCTGCCGGGGTCCTCGATCGCCTGGGTCTACGAGAACGCCGAGGAGAACTACGCGCAGATCGCCCAGGTGCTCGAGGGGCTGATCGGCAACGCGACGACCGCGCTCGCGAACGGGGGCGCTGCGGCGCTCGCCGGCGTCGGGGCCTCGTCGTCGGCCGCCGCCGGCGGCAGCAGCGCGCTGCTCGACGCGCCGTCCGGCGCCGACGCCGTCGGCGGGAGCGGCTCGTCCGGGAACGTCGTGCGCTTCAACGCCTCGCCGGTCGCGGCGGGAGACGCGGCCGCCCTGGGTGGTTCGCTCGGCTCGGAACCGCGACCCGTGCCTCCCGTCCGCTCCGGCGACCACTTCGTGTTCGACACCGGCGTCGTCACGGCGACCATCGACGGAGCCGGCCACGTCGTGTCGCTCGTCGACCGCGCCAGCGGGCGCGACGCGATCGCACCGGGTGCGGCCGCTGCCGAGTACACCGTCTTCCGCGACACCCCGAACCAGTGGGAGGCGTGGGACATCGACCGCGCGTACCAGCGCAACGGCACCGTCCTGTCAGCGTCGTCGGTCGCGATCGACGGCTCCTCGCTCGTGGTGGAACGGGCCTTCGGGTCGTCGACGCTCACGACCCGGTACTCCGCCGTCGAGGGCGAGGCCGAGCTGGTGATCGAGACCGAGGTCGACTGGCACGAGCACCAGAAGCTGCTGAAGCTCGCGTTCCCGGTGGACGTCCGTGCGTCGTCCGCCTCGAGCGAGATCCAGTTCGGGCACATCGACCGGCCGACCCACCAGAACACCTCGTGGGACCACGCCCGCTTCGAGACCTCGGCGCACCGCTGGGTGCACGTCGCGGAGCCCGGGTTCGGTGTCGCGGTGGCGAACGACTCCACGTACGGGCACGACATCACGCGTTCCACGCGGCCCGACGGCGGGACCACGACGCTCGTGCGCGAATCGCTGCTGCGCGGGCCGACGTTCCCGGACCCGAACGCCGACCAGGGGCACCACGTGTTCCGGACGGTGCTGCGGGTGGGGGCCTCGGTGCTCGACGCCGCCGACTCCGGCTACCGGCTGAACCTGCCGGTGCGCTCGGTCGCGGGGACGACCGGGGTTTCGCCGCTGGTCTCGGTGTCGTCGCCGCAGGTGCTCGTCGAGGCCGTGAAGCTCGCCGAGGACCGCTCCGGTGACGTGGTCGTGCGACTGTACGAGGCCTCCGGCGGTCGGGCGACCGACGTCGGGGTGTCGTTCGGGTTCGACGTCGCTTCGGTGGCGACGGTGGACCTGCTGGAACGCCCGCTGGGGGACTCGTGGGACTCGGGGGAGCCGGTCGTGCTCACGCTCCGTCCCTTCGAGATCGTGACCCTGCGGGTACGCCGGGCCTGAGGCAGCGGGGCCGGTCCCCCTCGGGGGAGAGACCGCGGCGCCGGACGGGACACGGGTGCGTTCCGTCCGGCGCCGCCTTCTGCGTGTGTGCGGGCGTGCGTGGGCGGGGTGGGTGGGTACCTGGTCGATTCGGGCGTACCTGGTCGAAAGTTCCGACCAGGTACGCCCGATTCCGCTTGGCATCGCGGCCGTTCTGGGAAGGAACGTCCTCCCTCCACAGGCGGGCAGTCCTGGAGGCCCGTCCACAGACCTCGACGTCAGCCCGCTGGGCGCATGGCGGGTCGGGCAACGTCTCCTCCATGAACGAACCGCTGCCCATCCTCCGAGCCTCGGCCACGCGTGAGGCCGGACTCGACGCCACCACCCTGCGCCGCCGGACCCGACTCCAGGGTCCGGGCCGACTCGTCCGGGCAGGGCCGAACGCGTTCGTCGACGGCGCAGCGTGGGACGCGGCCGGGCCACGGCAGCGGTACGTCACCCGCGTGTACGCGCGGCTCGGCCGGCTCGGCCCGCGAGCGACGGCATCGCACGACTCAGCGGCCGCGGTGCACGGGCTGCCCGCGCTCGGCGGGTGGAGCGTCCCGGTGCACGCCACCGTGCCGGAGTCGATGTACCGGGGCAGGACCCCCGAGCTGGTCCTGCACACGAGACCGGTGCCCGGCGCCGAACGGGTCCGGATCGGCGACCTCGCCGTGACCGCGGTCCCGCGGACGGTGATCGACATCGCGATGAGCGGGGACCTGCGCACGGGGGTCGTCGTGGCAGACGCTGCACTGCGCAACGGGACCGAGCGCGACGAGCTGTGGCGAGCGGTGCACCCGAGTGCTCGCGGGCGGGCCCGGGCCGCACAGGTCCTCGACCTGGCCGACGGGCGTTCGGGCTCGCCGGCGGAGTCACTCGCGCGCGTGGTCTTCCGCGAGCTCGGGTTGCCCGCCCCCGTGCTGCAGCAGGAGTTCGTCGTCGACGGTCGCCGGTCCGCCGTCGACTTCTGGTTCCCCGCAGAAGGCGTCGTCGTCGAGATCGACGGACGCGCGAAGTACACGCAGGACCGGTACCTCGGCGGTCGCAGCCAGACCGAGGTGTTCCTGGACGAGAAACGTCGCCACGCCAGGCTGCTCACGGTGCCGGGCGTGCGGACGATCATCCGGCTCGAGTGGCGGGACCTGTTCGACCTCGATGCGCTGGCGCTCCGGTTCCGCGCCGCGGGGTTGCCGTGTGCGATCCGCCCGGTCCGGAGCGCCCGCCGCACCGCAGTCGGTGGGCGTCGGTGAGCCGGCTCAGCGCGGCGTGGTTAGCGTGGCGGCATGGCAGTGCAGGAGATCTGGCTCGTCCGCCACGGTGAATCGCTCGCGAACGTCGCCGCCGCCCGAGCAGAGGCCGCGGGCGAGGACGTCATCGACGTCGAGTACCGGGACGCCGACGTCCCGCTGAGCCCGCTCGGTGAGTCGCAGTCGCGGTCGCTCGGACAGGAACTCGCCGATCGTGGCATCGACGACGTCCCCGTGGCGCTGTGGGTCTCGCCGTACCTGCGTGCACAGCAGACCATCGAGATCGCGCTCGGGGCCGGCGGGCTGGCCGAGCCCGACAGGCGGGTGGACGAGCGGCTCCGCGACCGCGAGCTCGGTGTGCTCGACCTGCTCACCCTGCGGGGTGTCCGGAACCGGTACCCCGACGAGGAACGTCGCCGGCAGTGGCTCGGCAAGTACTACCACCGGCCAGCGGGCGGCGAGTCCTGGGCCGACGTGATGCTCCGGCTCCGATCGGCACTGGTCGACGTCGAACGGATCGAGAGCACCGAGCGGCTCGTCGTCGCGGCGCACGATGCCGTCGTGATGCTGGTCGTGGCGGTGTGCCTCGACCTCGACGAGCCGGCGCTCCTGGAGTTCGCTCGGACGCACGCGGTCGCGAACGCCTCCCTCACCCGACTCCGCCGCGAGCGTGCGGGCGCACCGTGGGTGCTCGAGGAGTTCTCCTCCGTCGGGCACCTCGACGACGACGAGGTCACGGCACACACCGGCCGGAAGGACGACGAGCATGTCCTCTGAGACCGTCACCCCGAACTTCCTGCGGGACTGGCCGCTCCCCGAGCCCGGCGCCGGCAAGTACGGTCGCGGGCAGGTGCTCGTGGTCGGCGGCGCAGCGCGGACGCCCGGAGCCGCGATGCTCTCGGCGCTCGCTGCACTCCGGGTGGGAGCGGGGCGGCTCACCCTCGCGGTGGGGCGGAGCATTGCGAACGAGGTCGCGGTCGCCGTGCCCGAGTCCGGCGTCGAACCGCTCGACGAGGACGCGGACGGTCACGTCGCCGTGGGCGCGATCGAGGGGATCGCGGACTCGGCTGCGAGCGCGGACGCGCTGCTGGTCGGCCCAGGACTCGACGAGCCGAACGGCACCCGTGACCTGGTGGCCGGACTCGCCGACGTCGTCGGACCGCAGACCACCGTCGTGCTCGATGCGTTCGCCCTCGGGGTGGCGGCCGACGTGCGGGACCGCCTGGAACCGCTCCGGGGTCGGCTGGTGATGACGCCCAACTCCGGCGAAGCCGAACGGCTCCTCGGTCGGGAGGGCAGCGGCGACGACGTGGCCGACGCGATGGCGATCGCGCAGCGGTTCGGTGCGGTCGTGGCCCTGGGGGACGCCATCGCGACTCCCCTGGGGCGGAGCTGGATCAAGGGCACCGGCTCCGGAGGACTCGGCACCAGCGGCAGTGGCGACGTCCTGTCGGGTGCGGTCGCCGGTCTGCTCGCTCGTGGCGCGGAACCGGCACAGGCGGTGGCGTGGGCGTCCTACGTGCACGCGGCTGCCGGTGATCGGCTCGCGGTGCAGGTCGGGCCCCTCGGGTACCTGGCGAGCGAACTCGTGACCGAGATCCCGCGGGTGCTCGTCGAACTCGGCGCCTGAGCTCGCCCGTTCTTTCCCAGAGCGCGCGCGATACCTCATGCTCTCGGGCATACCTGCCAGGAACTTCTGACCAGGTATGCCCGAATCGACCAGGTACGCCGCCCGCGCCGCGCCGCGCCGCGCCGCCTCGCCCCGCGCCGCTCAGCCCTGCAGCGCCTCCACGGCCTTCGCGATGCGCCGCGCTCGGGTCTCCGGCGCCTTCGCCTGCGACACCGGGTCGGCGAGCGCTCGCTGCCGTGAGTTCGACAGGGTGTCGAACGCTGCACGCACCCCAGCGTCCTGCAGTGCCGCCGCCAGGTCGTCGGGCAGGTCGATGACCCGGGGCTGCGTGTCGACGACGAGCGTGACCTCGACGGTGTCCCCGGCAGCGATGCCCGCGGCCTCGCGGTGCGACGCGGACAGCGGCGCCAGGAACTGCTCGTCCATGACCCCGACGGTGGACCGGTAGGTGTAGCCGCCGTTGATCGTGACCACCACCGGCGGGCGCTTCCCCGCACCCAACGCGTCGATCACGGCGGACGGGACCGGGAGCCCTGTCGCCGTCTTCCTCGCCAGCAGGACCGTCGTCGTGAACTGCATCCGTGCCTCCAGTGCGATGTGGACGCGACCGTGCGTCCGAGGTGGGAAACCAGCAGAACGGTACAGGCGTACCCGCTGTTCCGCCACCGTTCACCGGCGCAGCACGGGCCGGAAACCGGCCGCCTCCACGATCGTCCCGGGCCGAGAACCGCGGGCCCGCCTGAAGCACCCGCAGCACCCACCCGAAAGGCACCTCCCGTGCAGCACAAGCGCACCATCGCCGGCATCGCCCTCGCCGCCGCAGCGATCGTCACCCTCGCCGGATGCTCGGCCACGAGCTCGGCCAGCACGACGAAGGACGACACGAACTGGAAGACCGCCACGAGCGCCGAGGCCTCCGGTGGCATGGACGCCCTCGTGAAGGCCGCGAAGGCCGAGGGACAGCTCAACGTCATCGCGCTGCCGCCGTCGTGGGCCAACTACGGCAAGATCATCGACGGCTTCACGAAGAAGTACGACATCAAGGTCAACTCCGCGAACCCGAACGGCTCCAGCGCCGACGAGGTCGCCGCGGTGAAGTCGCAGAAGGGGCAGTCCACCGCTCCCGACGTGCTCGACCTCGGCAACGCCGTGCTGCAGGAGAACCTCGACCTGCTGACGGACTACAAGGTCGCGAACTGGAGCGACATCCCGGACACGCTCAAGGAGCAGGACGGCGCCTGGACCCGCGACTACACGGGCCTGATGTCGATCGGCTACGACTCGTCGAAGATCACGGACGCCCCGAAGGACCTGACGGACCTGCTCGGCTCCGAGTACAAGGGCAAGGTCTCCATCGCGGGCGACCCGACGCAGGCGAACCAGGCTGCGTCCGCGGTCTACCTGGCCGCGCTCGAGAACGGCGGCTCGGCCGACGACATCACCAAGGGCGTCGACTACTTCGGCAAGCTCAAGCAGGCCGGCAACTTCCAAAACGTGTTGCCCACGCAGGCCACGGTCGCCTCGGGCGAGACCCCCGTGGTCATCCAGTGGTCGTACAACAACCTCGCGTGGGGCCCCGCCGCCGGTGCGAGTGGCAACAAGGACTGGAAGACCGTCGTGCCTGAGGGCCAGGCGCTCGGCTCGTACTACTCGCAGGCCATCAACAAGGACGCCCCGCACCCCGCCGCAGCGCGCCTGTGGCAGGAGTACATCGCCAGCCCCGAGGCGCAGAACCTGTACCTGCAGGCCGGTGCGTTCCCGTCGACCCTCGCCGCCCTGGAGGAGTCCGGCAAGGTCGACCAGGACGCCCTCGACGCCGCCGGCGGTGCGCCGAAGGACTACGTCGAGCTGACCGACGCACAGGTGGCAGACGCCGCGAAGGTGCTGTCGGCCAAGTGGTCCTCGACCATGGGGTCCTGACCAGCATGACCACCGCATCGGCGGGCGCGCCCGCGCCAGCGGCGAGCGCACCGGCGACGAGCGCGACGAGCCCCGTGCTCCCGCCGTCCGCACGAGCGTCCGTCGATGCCACCCACGGCGCCGGACCCCGTGTCCGGCGCCGTGTCGGCCTGGCCTGGCTCGGCCTCACCCCGTTCGCCGCGTACGTCCTGCTCTTCCTCGCCGTCCCCGCGGTGATCGCGGTCGGCAGCGGGTTCTTCACCGACGACGGCGCGTTCACCCTCGCGAACCTCGCAGCGTTCGCCGAGCCCTCCGTCCTGCGGGCCTTCGGCGGCTCGTTCGGCCTGTCCGCCGTGTCCGCCGTGATCGGCGCCGTCATCGGAGCGCTCGTCTGCTGGGCGCTGTCGGCACTGCGGCCCGACGGGCTCGTCCGGTCGATGATCGACTCGGCCGCGAGCGTCCTCGCCCAGTTCGGCGGCGTCATGCTCGCGTTCGCGTTCATCGCCACGATCGGCGTGCAGGGCCTCGTCACGACGTGGCTGGTGTCCCTCGTCGGCGTCGACCGCAACGCGACGGGCGCCTTCCTCTACACGGTGCCCGGCCTCGTGATCCCCTACGTCTACTTCCAGGTGCCGCTGATGGTCCTCACGTTCATGCCCGCACTCGAGGGCGTGAAGACGCAGTGGGGCGAGGCCGCCGCCACCCTCGGCGCCTCCCGCGCCACGTACTGGCGCCGGATCGCCCTGCCCGTGCTCGCACCGGCGTTCTGGGGCTCGTTGCTCCTGCTGTTCGCGAACGGCTTCTCGTCGTTCGCCACCGCCGCGGCACTCATCTCGCAGGGCGGCATCGTGCCGCTCACGATCCGCACGCAGCTCACCAGCGAGACCCTCATCGATCTGCAGAACGTCGCCGGCGTGCTCGCCTTCGGCATGGTCGTCGTGATGGCGGTCGTGATGGGCGCGTACTCGTTGCTGCAGCGCCGGGCCGCAAGGTGGCAGCGATGAGCGCGGCAACGCCGGTGGGGCCGTCGCGTCCGACGTCGGTCGCGTCCGGTCGGACGGGAGGCTCGCCCCGCGTCGGCCGCTTCGGCACGGCCCCGTCACGGGGCACCGCCACGGCCGTGCTCACGGTCGTCGGGATCGTCTTCGCCGTCCCGCTGGCCGCGCTGGTGCAGTTCACCTTCCGCGAGGGCACCGACGACGGTCTGACCTTCGCGCACTGGGCCGCCATCGTCGACCCGGCCAACGCGTTCACCTACCAGCCGGTGTTCGACGGCCTCGGGGCATCGCTGCTCATCGCGGTCATCACCGTCGGCATCGTGCTGTTCGTCCTGCTGCCCGCCCAGATCATCACGGCGCTGCGCTACCCGAGGCTCCGCCGCGTGCTCGAGTTCGTCTGCATCGTCCCGATCACGGTCCCCGTGGTGGTGCTCGTCGTCGGCTTCATCCCCGTGTACCAGGTGGTCTCGCGGGTCTTCGGGTCCGGTGCCTGGACCCTGGCCTTCGCGATCGGCATCGTCACGCTGCCGTTCGCGTTCCGCCCGATCGCCGCCGCCATCACCGCGACGGACATGACGGTGCTGTCCGAGGCCGCCCGGTCGCTCGGCGCCTCGTGGTGGACGGTCACCTGGCGGGTGCTCCTGCCGAACCTGCGCCGGGGCATCACCGCCGCGTGCTTCCTCACCATCACGGTGGTCCTCGGCGAGTACACGCTCGCCGCGTTCCTGTCCCGCACCACCTTCCAGACCGCCCTCGTGCTCGTGCAGCAGACCGACCCGTACGTCGCCGCGATCTTCTCGGTCGCGGCCCTCCTGTTCGGCTTCGTGCTGCTCGTCGTCATCGGCCGCATCGGGACGGGCCGTCGTGCCGGCCGTACCCGCACCGTCCGCACCACCCGCGTCAAGGAGTCCGCATGACCGTCACCGCACCGGCAGCCCCGGCGTCCCTCGCCTCCACCGGCGCCGTCGTCGAGCTCGAGGCCGTCGAGAAGCACTACGGCACGCACCGGGCCCTGGCCGGACTGTCGCTCCGCGTCGAACCGGGCGAGTTCGTGTCCCTGCTCGGCCCGTCGGGCTGCGGCAAGACGACGGCGCTCCGGGCGCTCGCCGGCCTCGAGGCCATCGACGCCGGCGCCATCCGCATCGACGGCCAGGACGTCGCCGCCACCCCGGTGAACAAGCGCGACATCGGGATGGTGTTCCAGCAGTACTCGTTGTTCCCGCACATGACGGTGCGGCAGAACGTCGCGTTCGGCCTCGAGATGCGCCGTGTCCCCGCCGTCGAGCGCAGGAGCCGCGTGGTCGAGGCACTCGACATGGTGCACCTGGGCGAGTTCGCCGAGCGCTACCCGCACCAGCTGTCGGGTGGCCAGCAGCAGCGCGTCGCCCTCGCCCGGGCCCTGGTCACGCGGCCCCGGGTCCTCCTGCTCGACGAGCCGCTCTCCGCCCTCGACGCCAAGGTGCGCGTCTCGCTCCGTGAGGAGATCCGCCGCATCCAGAGCGACCTCGGCATCACCACGGTGTTCGTCACCCACGACCAGGAAGAGGCGCTCGCCGTCTCCGACCGCATCGCCGTGATGAACGCCGGCGACATCGAGCAGATCGGTACGCCGGAGGAGCTCTACCGCTCCCCGTCGTCGGCGTTCACGGCGGACTTCGTCGGGCAGTCCAACCGGCTGCAGGGCGACCTGCGCGGCGGCGACGTGTTCGTGTACGGGTTCCGCGTGCCCGCGCTCGACGCCTCGGTCGCCGACGGGCCGGTGCTCGCCTACGTCCGACCGGAGGACGTCGCCTTCGCCCCGGAGGGCATCAGCGGCACCGTCGTGTCGTCGAGCTTCCTCGGCTCGATCCGCCGCACCACGGTCCGGCTCGACGACGACACCGTCGTGATCGTGCAGCACGAGGTCGGCGACCGTCGCGCCGCCGGCGAGTCCGTCGCCGTCCGCCTGCTCGGCGCCCCCGTGGCGGTGGCCCCGCTCACCTGACCGCGACTGCTCGTTCGACGAAAGCGACAGTCCTCGCCGGGCCGGGCCCGTTCCCTCCGCGAAAGCGACAGTTTCCCGCGGAACGTCGGCGGCACACTGTCGCTTTCGCGGGGTGGGCGCGACCGCGGGCGGTCGGGAGGCGCGTGGCGGGGCCGCCCCGCGCCTCCAGGCCGGTGGGGTCAGCGCTGGAAGCGCGCCTCGCGCTCGTCGGACAGGGCGGCCGCGACGCGGGCACGCATGTTCGCGGGCATGTCGGGCAGGTCGTCGAGCCGGGCCCAGAACGCCTCGGTGTTCTCGCCGTCCGCCGGGTTCGGCGTGCCCGAGACGTACCGGCAGGCGAACACCAGGTCGAGGTACTGCGCCCGGTCGCCGTTCGGGTACGTCATCTCCGGCAGCACCTGCACCCACGCCAGCCGTTCGGCGACGGCGACGACGTCGGCCTCTTCCAGGACCTCGCGCTCGGCGGCGACGGCGGGTTCCTCGCCCGGGTCGACGATGCCGGTCACCGGGGTGAAGGCGCCGTTGTCCGCACGACGGACCACGAGGAGCTCCTGGTCGGCACCGGAACCCCGCGTGACCACGGCGGTGACGCCCGTCAGCCACAGCGGATCGGTGCCGATCCTCGAGCGGAGGGACAGGACGAAGTCGGGGGTGGGCATGTCCCCACGCTACCGATCCCGCCCTGTCGGAGACTGGTCATGACCAGTAGCATGGGCATGTGGAGATCATCATCCTGCCCACGCCGGCTGAGGTCGGTCGCGTCGCCGCGGCCAAGATCGCGTCCGTCGTCGCCAAGAAGCCGTCCGCCGTCATCGGTCTCGCCACCGGATCCAGCCCGCAGGGCATCTACACCGACCTGCAGCGTCGGGTCGGTGCGGGCGAGATCTCGTTCGCCGAGGCTCGCGGGTTCGCCCTCGACGAGTACGTCGGCATCCCGCTCGAGCACCCGGAGTCGTACGCCAGCGTCATCGCGCGCGACGTCGTGGCGCCGCTCGGGTTCGACCCCTCGCGGGTGCGGGTGCCCGACGGTCGTGCCGACGACCTCGAGTTCGCGGCGAAGGAGTACGACGCCGCGATCCGTGCCGCCGGCGGGATCGACGTGCAGATCCTGGGGATCGGCGCGAACGGGCACATCGGGTTCAACGAGCCGACGTCCTCGTTCGCCTCGCGCACCCGGATCAAGACCCTGGCGCCGTCGACCCGTGACGCCAACGCGCGGTTCTTCGACTCGCCCGAGCAGGTCCCGACGCACTGCATGACGCAGGGGCTCGGCACCATCCTCGACGCCCAGCAGCTCGTCCTGGTCGCGCAGGGCTCCACCAAGGCCGACGCGGTCGCAGCCGCGGTCGAGGGACCGCTCAGCTCGTTCGTCCCCGGTTCTGCGCTGCAGCTGCACGAGCACGCGACGGTCGTCGTCGACGAGGAAGCCGCGGCCGGCCTGCAGCTCGCCGACTACTACCGCTACACGTACGCGAACAAGCCGGCGTGGCAGGTGTTCGAGTAGGACCGACGATCAGCCGTCTGCACGCTGCCGGAACGCGGTGTGCAGGCGGCTGAGGCCGTCGTCCAGGGTCTCGGCCGAGCACCCGAAGTTCAGCCGCGCGAAGCCCTGACCCTGGCGTCCGAACGCCGGGCCGGAGGCGAGCGCCACCTTCGCCTCGTCGACCAGCAGCGCCGCGGGGTCGTCGCCCCACGGCAGGGCGCGCAGGTCCAGCCACGCCAGGTAGGACGCCTGCGGCTGCCGGTACTCCGCCCCGGGCAGGACGTCACCGATCCGCTCGGCCAGGGTGCGGCGGTTCGCGGCGAGTTCGGTGAGCAGGGACGCGAGCCACGGTCCGCCTTCGCTGAACGCGGCGACGCTCGCGGTGTACCCGAGGATCCCGGTGCGCTCGACGACCTCGATCGGCAGGGCGTCGAACCACGCACGGGCCCGCTCCGAGGCGCCGACGATCAACGCGCACTTCGTGCCCGCGAGGTTCCAGGCCTTGCTCGCGCTCGTCAACGAGACCCCGAGCGCGGCGGCCTCGGGGCAGGACTCCAGGAACGGCGTGAAGACCGCGTCGGCGTGCACGAGCGGCGCGTGGATCTCGTCCGAGACGACCACGGCGTCCCACTCGGCGGCGAGCTTCGCGAGTGCGACGAGCGACGAGCGGTCGTGCACCAGGCCGAGGGGGTTGTGCGGGTTGCAGAGCAGCACGGTGCGCGCGCCGTCGGCGAACGCCTGCGCGAGGCCGTCCAGGTCCATCCGCCAACCGGCCGTGGTGTCGAACGGGTCCGCGGGGCCGTCGGGTGCGAGCAACGGGACCTCGGTCACGGTGCCGCCGGTCTCGGACACGTACTCCCAGAACGGCGGGTACACGGGCGGCATGATGACGACCTGGTCGCCCGGCTCGATGATCCGGCGGAGCATCTCCACCGCAGCGACCGACACGTCGGTGGTGGTGCGGACGAGGTCGGGGTCGACGCGCCAGGCCCACCGGCTCTCGGCGAAGTCCGCGAACGCCTCGGGCAGCGCACGACCGTGGCCGACGTACCCGGTGTCACCGTTGGTGACCGCGGCGACGAGGGCGTCGCGCACCGGCTCCGCGAGCATCGAGTCCATCTCGGCGACGAACATCGGCAGGACGTCCGGCGGGTACGCGGTGTACTTCTCGCTCGTACGGCTGCGGTGCGCATCGAACACGGAGACCATGACGCTCATGCGCCCATCCTGACAGTGCCCGCCGCCGCCCGGCAGGATGAACCCGTGGAACCCCGCTCGCGCACCGTGCTCCGGGCCGCCCGTGATGCGGTGCTGGTGGTGGCCGGCAGCGTCGCGATCGGCCTGGTGATCGTGATCGCCGGACTGGGATGGCTCGACGACATGCCCTACCGGGGGTCCTCGACCGAAGCGGCCTACATCGCGGTCGCGGTGGCGGCGGTGGCCGTCTGCGGGTTCGGGGCGCTCGTCGGTCTCGCCGCGATCAGGGCGTCGGTCAGCTCGTCGGACGGAGCCCGGCGAGCAGGATCTCGACGTAGCGCTCCGGATCGCTGACCCGGGTGCCGCCGGCGACGGCCGCTTCGCGCAGCCCGCACAGCAGCCGGCGGAGGTCGTCGGCGTCGACGTCGGTCCGGACGATCCCCTCGGTGCGTCCCCTCGCGAGCAGCGCGTCGACGGACACCACCAGGTCGCCGGCGAGGGCAGCGGTGTCCGCACAGGAGAACCCGCCGTTGGTCAGCAGGTCACCGAGGGCTGCGTCGTCCACCATGCTCCGGAACGCGGCCGTGACGACCCCGCGGAGCGCATCGGCTGCGTCCGGCAGCACGACGGCGTCGCGGACCTGGTCGAGCATGTCCTCGAGCGCGTCGATCGCGAGCGCTTCGAGCAGGTGCTGCTGGCTCGGGAAGTGCCGGTAGGCCGTCCCGACCCCCACTCCGGCCTCGTGCGCGACGGCGTTGAGCAGGGCCGGTTCGCCCCGGTCGACGAAGGTGCGGGCGACGTCGAGCAGTGCCGTCCGGTTGCGCTGGGCATCGGAGCGCAGCGCCTCGGGTCGGGCCATCGCGATCGTCATGTGGACACTCTATCCGGTTGTGCTAGCGTTCCGGATGAATCATCCGATTGGGTGCGCCGAACGAGCAGGAGACGACGATGGACAGCTTCGAGTGGGAACCGGCAGCGATGCCCGACCAGCACGGCAGGACCGTGGTGGTCACCGGCGCGACCGGTGGGCTCGGCCTCGTCGTCGCCACGACCCTCGCCTCGGCCGGCGCCCGCGTCGTCGCCGGGGTGCGCGACCTCGACAAGGCGGCTCGCGTCCTCCCCGTGGGACTCGACCTGGAGGCGCGGCTCGTCGACACCGCGTCCGTCGCGTCCGTCACGGCGTTCGCCCGGCAGCTCGCCGAGGACGGCATCGTCGTGGACGCCCTCGTCAACAACGCCGGTGCGACGATCGGCACGTTCGGGCGCACCGACGAAGGAATCGAGCGCACCTGGGCGACGAACGTCGTCGGGCCGGCCGTGCTCGCCGAGGCGATGCTCCCGCTGCTCGGCGGGCCGTCGCCCCGCGTCGTGCTCGTCGGCTCGAACCTGTCGCAGCGCACCCGCCGCGTGCCTGGTCCGGGCGGGGTCGACGGTCCGGACGACTACTCGCAGTTCGGTGTGTACACCGACTCCAAGACCGCGGCCGCAGCGCTGAGCGTCGACCTCGGTGAACGACTCCGTGCTGCCGGTTCGGACATCCGGTCGGTGATCGCGCACCCCGGCATCGCGGCGACGGGGATGAACGACCAGGCGGAGACCCTGACGCAGCGCCTCGGCGGCATGGTCGCACGCAGCTTGGCCCGGACCGCTGCGGACGGCGCTCGTTCGACCCTCTGGGCAGCCACCGCCGCGGACGTCACCGAGGGGGTGTTCGTCGGACCTGCCCTCCGCCGTGGTGACCGGCGGCTGCACGTCGTGCCGGTGAAGGGCCCGGCGGCGGACCCGGCGTTCCGCGCTCGCGTCCGGGCGTTCGTGGACCAGGTCGCGGTGCGCGACGGGTCCTGATCATCCGTTCACGTGGGCAGCAGGTGCCGGAGTGCCGCTTCCGTGATGCGCGCCGGCATCGTGTGGCCGCCGTCGAACACCTCGGTCGTCGCGACACCCGGAGGGAACGCGTCGAGGACGCGCCGGACGCCGGCGAGGGGGAACAGTCCGTCGTCCCGTCCCGCCGCGACGAGGACCGGTTGATCAACTGCCGACGCGACCAGGGGGACGTCGCCAGCGGCGGTGAGTCCCGGGACGAACCAGGCCGGGTTGTGGCGGATCCGAGCGTCCTCGAACGAGGCCAGCGTACCGAGTCCGCAGCTGACCACGCCCCGCGTGAGTCGGGCGTCCACGGCGAGTGCGAACAGCGCCACCTGTCCGCCGAGGGAGTGTCCGACGATGCCGAGTTCGGTGTCGGCAGTACTCGTCTCGATCATCCAGGACGTCACCGTGGCGATGTCACGCGAGTGCTTCGCCTGCAGGCTGCTGCCGTCCGCCACACGGAAGAGCGCGTCGAGGCGTTCGTCGGCCGCCGGGTCGTCAGTCCAGTCGCGTCGGCGTTCCTCGAAACCGATCAGATCGGGGATGACCACGCGGGCCCCACTGCGAGCGAGCACCACGCCGTAGGCGAGAGTCGGATCCCCCGCCCGCCCGGCGGCCTCGCTCTTCCCGGAGGTGAAGTCGCCCGCGTGCTGGTGGACGGCGATGACGTCCGTTCCCGTGCCGTGGTCCGGGGTCAGGAGGAAGCACGGGATGGTGTCGCCGTCGGCCGTGTCCAGCTCGACGCGTGCCCACCGCACCGACCCGTCGCGTCCGAGCGGCTCCAGGCGGACCGCCACCGGACGGAGCTCGTCAGGGGACGGCAGCCCGAGCAGGTCGCGGACGCGTCCTCGGGCCGGTTCGTCGGTCGTCGACACCATGCCCGGACGCTACCAGCGGCGGTGAACCCGCCTGTGGGCCCCGAACACGCCGACCGTGGTGAACAGCAGGAGAGGGCTCGGTGACGGATCGCGCGTCCCCCGTCCGAGGGGGCTAGCGTCGCCGACGTGAACCGTTCTCGCGTGCACCGTCGCCCGCTCGTCCGCCCGCTCCCGCTCGCCGCGGTGGCCACGATCGCCGCGCTGCTCGGGACGGGGGTCGTCGCCGCGCCGGCCGTCGCATCGCCGTCAGGGCAGGCAGCGCAGACGGGGCGGACTGTCTCCGATCCCGCCCGGTACGTCGACCCGTTCATCGGCACGAGCGGCGACGGCAACACCTGGCCCGGCGCGACCGCACCGTTCGGCATGCTCCAGTGGAGCCCCACCGGCACCGCGGGTGACCAGACCTCGACCCCGGTCGCGAACGGCTACTCGTACGACGTGAACCGGCTGCGCGGCTTCAGCCTGACGCACCTCAACGGCGCCGGCTGCGCACCGGGAGCCGCCGGTGACGTGCCGATCATGCCGGTCACGACCCCGATCACGACCTCGCCGTCGGCCGACAGCACCGACGCGGTCTACGCCGCCGGCTACTCGCACGACGACGAGTCCGCGAGCCCCGGGCGCTACGGCGTCGCGCTCGACAACGGTGTCCGCACCGACCTCGCCGTCACCACCCGGGCCGGGATCGGCGAGTTCGCGTTCCCCGCCGGGAAGGCCGCGAACCTGCTCTTCCGCACCTCGAACTCGATCAACGGCAGCGAGGCCGCGACCACCCGCGTCGACGCCCGGACCCGCACTGTGAGCGGCAGCGTCCTCACCGGCGGCTTCTGCAGCCGCCGGGCGAACGGCGGCGGGGCCACCAACCCCGACCGGCGCAGCTACTACCGGCTGTTCTTCACGGCCACCTTCGACAAGGCGTTCACGAGCACCGGCACCTGGCAGGACGGCACGGTCCGACCGGGAGGCACGTCCTCCTCCGGTGGGGAGGGCTACCTGACCGGCGCCGACCGTGCCGGACGCGGCTCGGGCGCGTGGATCGGGTTCGACGCGCGTCGCGGTGCGACGGTGCACGCGAAGATCGGCATCTCGTACGTGAGCGCCGCAGGAGCGATCGCGAACCGCGACGGCGAGGTGACCCAGCGCTCGACCGTCGCGAGTGTGGCGGCCGGCACACGGGCCTCCTGGAACCGCGAACTGTCGCGTCTGCGCGTCGGAGGCGGCACCGCGGACCGCACAACCCAGCTGTACACGTCCGTGTACCACGCGCTCATGCAGCCGAACACGCTGAACGACCGCGACGGCCGCTACCTGGGGCCGGACCAGCGGGTGCACCGCATGGACCGAGGGCACCGCGCCGTCTACGGCACGTACTCCGGGTGGGACCAGTACCGGGCGCAGATCCAACTGCTCGCACTGCTGCGGCCGGACGTCGCCGGGGACATGGCGCAGTCGATGCTGCGGTTCGCCCAGCAGAACGGTGGGGTGTGGGACCGCTGGCTCCACCTCGGGGCGCCGACGCACGTGATGACGGGTGACCCCTCGGCCGCGACCCTCGCCACCTGGTACGCGATGGGGGTCCGGAACTTCGACGTGCGAGCCGCCTACGCCTCGCTGAAGCACCAGGCGACCGTCGAGAACGCCGACGCCGAGAGTGACATCGGGTGCCCGGGCCAGTGCCTGGCGCAACGCCCGGCGCTCGACGAGTACCTGCAGCGCCAGTACGCCGCGAACGACGACTGCTCGTGCTGGGGCGGCGCTGCCGAGACGCTCGAGGACTCGATCTCCGACAGTGCGCTCGGGTACTGGGCGGGTTCCCTCGGGCTGCGCTCCGATGCCCGGATGTTCAGCGTTCGTGGCGAGTACTGGAAGAACACCTTCAACGCCGCCGTCGGGTACCAGGCCGCGCGGCAGGCCGACGGATC
The DNA here is from genome assembly GCF_044748425.1 of Curtobacterium sp. NPDC089991. NCBI lineage: Bacteria > Bacillati > Actinomycetota > Actinomycetes > Micrococcales > Microbacteriaceae > Curtobacterium > Curtobacterium sp. NPDC089991. The sequence goes on along the minus strand of NZ_JBIVGB010000005.1, from coordinate 74,066 downwards.
GTGGACGCCCGACTGGTCACCCTCGACCGGCACCGGGTTCGCGCAGGGGACGAGTGCGCAGTACACCTGGCTCGTGCCGCAGGACGTACAGGGGCTGTCGACGGCCCTGGGTGGCGACGACGCGGCGGTCGCGCGACTCGACGCGTTCTTCCACGACAGCACTGGTGCGTTCGCGGTGACCGGCGGCGACGCCACGAAGTTCGACCCGACCAACGAGCCGGACATCCACACGCCGTGGATGTACAACGCGCTCGGGAAGCCGTGGAAGACGCAGGAGACCGTGCGCCGGGTCGTCGACGACGCCTACACGACCGGGCCGAGCGGGCTGCCGGGCAACGACGACCTGGGCACGATGAGCGCCTGGTACGTCTTCGCGTCGATCGGGTTGTTCCCGCAGACGCCGGGGCGGGCGGAGATGCTCATCGGCAGCCCGACGTTCAGCACGGTCGACATCCGGCGGTCGAGCGGGGAGCGGATCATCGTCCGGTCCTCCGGCACCGCGCCGTACGTGCACGGTGCGCGGTTGGACGGGCGGACCCTCGAGAAGTCGTGGGTCCCGGCGTCCTTCGTCACCCGCGGCGGCACGCTGTCGCTCCGGGTCGGGGACACGGCGGACACGACGTGGGCGAGCGGTGCTCGGGGGCGCCCGATCGACCGGTGAACAGCGCTTGACACGTCGTACTCCAGTACTGATATGTTGACCCCGTCCGGAGGGCGGAAGGGGCAGCATGGGGGATCTGGTGGTCGACCTGTCGACGATGCAGGCGGTGTCACGAGGGGTCCTGCAGGCGGCTGGTGACTTCCGGCCGGAGCATGCGCTGTCCGGGGCCGACAGCGGCACGTTCGGGTCGGCGACGGTGGAGTCGGCATTCGTCCTGTCGGCCAGCGCCCTCGACGCGATGATCCGTTCGCTCGGCGACGACGCGGACACCCTGGGCGGGTACGTGACCACCGCTGCCGAAGCGGTCCTGCGCGCCGACGCCGACCTCGCCCGGCGGGTCCGGTGAGCGCCGACCCCACCGCCGGAGACCCGGACGGCATCCAACGCGTCGCCCGCCTGCACGACGAGCACGCGGATGCCGTCCGCGACGGAGCCCGTCACGTGCTCGTCGCGGCGGAGTCCGCGGCGGCCGGGTGGCAGGGCGCAGCACAGCAGCAGTTCCTCACGGTCGCAGCGACGGTGCCGGCGAGTGCGCACCGCGTCGCCGCACGGTTGGACGCCGCAGCGACGGCGCTCGCCGACTACGCGCGCGAGGTCCAGCAGATCCAGGACGAAGCCGCTCGCCTGCAGACGGCGCTCCGGAACACGGCCGACGACATCGCGGTGAACGAGCTGGCGGTCCGCGCCGCGACCCGGACGGCGGCCGGACCCGACGCGGTCGAGGCGGACGAGGTCCTCCTGCAGCAGGTGCAGAACAGCGGCGTCTGGCTCGCGGGGCTCGAAGCGCGGTTGTCGGCGCAGTGGGACGAGCTCGTCGCCCGACGCGCTGCCGCGGACCGTGCGGCGGCTTCTGCGCTCGACGACCGAGCGGTGCTCGGCGGCCTGGTCTCGGCTGCGGCCGCCCGGGCGATGAGCGACGGGCAGTTCACCACCTGGCTCGGCACCCTCGACCACGAGAGCATCGCGGCGCTGCGGGACGACCCGCGCATCGCCCGGCGTCTCGCAGGGCTCGACGCCACCGACGTCGCCGGCTGGTGGCGGGCGATGTCCGGCCCGGACGGAGCGCCGTCGGCAGCCCAGCGGGCGTTCGTCGTGGCGTTGCCCACGGTGATCGGGAACCTGAACGGCGTCGCGTACTGGGCACGAGCCCGGGCGAACACGACGGCCCTGGTCGACCGGCTCGCCCACGCGGAACGGCAGGTCGCGCACTGGCGGGAGCAGCTCGACGCCGCGAAGACCCCGGCCGGAGCTGCCGCCGCCCGAGCGGAGCTGTCCACGTGGTCGCGGCAGCGCGATGCCTACCGGAACATCCAGGACACCCTCGACACGACCCCGGTGTCGCTCGCGTCACTCGTCGACGACCGTCCACCACTCGCGCAGATCGTCGCCGGTGACCTCGACCGCGCCGCGCACGTCAGCGTCATCGTGCCGGGCATGAACACCGCGACGGACCAAGACGGCACGGTGCAGAACTACGGCAAGATCGCGATGGGGATGCGCGCTGAGCAGGTCCGCGTGTCCGGCGTCCGCGCCGGCGACATCGCCGTGGTGTCCTGGCTCGGCTACCACCCGCCGATGGCCGACGACCCGACGTTCGCGGCCGTCGTCGCGAACGGCCGCGCGCACGAGGGCGCCGACCGACTGGTGGCCGACCTCGACGGGTTCCATGCGGCACGCGCCGCCGCCGGACGCGACGCCGACCTGACCGTGCTGGGGCACTCCTACGGCACGAACGTGGCGACGATCGCGTTGACGAGGACCCACGCCGACCACGTGGTGCTGCTCGGCTCGGCCGGGGTCACGGACGTCGCACCGAAGGCTTCGGCGCTGCACGTGCCGCTGGGCGAGGTCTTCGCCAGCCAGGGTGCTGAGGACGGCTGGGCCGTCACCGGCCAGAACCTGTCGGGTCGGCGGGATCCGACCGAGTCCTCGTGGGACGCACACGAGTTCAGCTCGGAGACCCAGCGGGGCAGCGACGGCACGCTGCACGGGGTCACGCAGCACGGCCCCTACGTCGGCGGGAACGGTGACGGCCGGTACTCGTACTTCGACGACGGCACCACGGCCCAGCACAACAGCGCGCGGGCAGCGATGGGACTCGGCAGCACGATCCCTGAACAGGGCGGGCCTTTCGACCGCATGCGACAGCAGACGAAGGACGATTGGCTCATGTACGGCTGGCAGACAGGACTCACCGGTGACCCGAGGCTCTGAACGATGGGGCGGAGCCGTCGTGGCATCGATCGCCGTCACGATGCTGTTGGCCGGGTGCGCCGACGCCGCCCCGTACTCCCCGATGCAGAAGGACACGTCGATGAACGTCGAAGAATCCCATCAGGACGTCCTGGACGTCTTCGCTGCCGTCCGGTCGGTCGTCGGCGAGGACGGCTGGGGCGATGACGATCCCGCATGGTTCATCTGCGGTACAGGGAGCCACGAAGCGGCTCAGTACTCGTACTCGGCAACCCGTCGGCTGCCGCTGCCCGGTACGCCCGAGCAGGTCGCCCGGCGCGTCGTGACGGCGCTCGCCGCTGTCGGGTACGACGGCGCACGGGTGCAGCGCGACGCGACACTGTCGCCGGAGCGGACGGTCATCGGCTACCCGAACGGCTACCTCGGCGGTACTGCGAGCGACGGGTTCGCCGTCATGTTCCAGGTGTACGAGTCCCACGCCGACGTGTCCATCTACGGGCACTGCGTGCCGGGGAGGGCACCGAAGTTCGGCGAACCACTGAACCCACGCCCCACCGACCTGCCCTGACCGACGGGCCGGCAGGCCCTACGATCGACCCGACAGAGGGGGGCCACCATGACCGAACTCGCCGACTGGGAGACCGAGGGCGCCAAGGCCCGACCGACGACCCCGGACGATCGCAATCGAGTACCAGCACCGGCCGCCCTGCGCGCCACGACCTGGATCGGGGGGCTGCTGCTCATCGCGGCGGTGTTCGTGTTCGTGGGTGCGTCGTCCCTCGGCGTGCGCGAGGACGAGTCCGAGGTGCACTTCCTCACCCGGCTCGTCATCGTGGTCGTCATCGGGGTCGCCGTCGCCGTGGTCGGCGCGGTCGCCCTGCTGCTCCGGCTCGTCGCGGGAGCACTCGCCCGGCGGTGACCGGGTCAGCGCAGCTCGCGCCCGCCGCCCCACACCCGCTGCACCTCGAGCGCCGGGGACAGCGCCACGAGGTCGGCCGCGTACCCCGGCGCGAGCCGTCCCAGTCGGTCGCCGAGCCCCAGCGCCGCGGCCGGCACGCTCGTCAGGGCCGCGACGGCCTCGGGCAGCGTCCGTCCGGCGAGCGAGACCGCGTTCCGCAACGCCACGTCCTGCGTCAACGTCGACCCCGCGATGGTGTCGGTCCCGGCGACGTGCGCGACGCCGTCCGTCACGGTGACGTCGAGCGATCCCAGCCGGTACGAGCCGTCGGCAGCGCCCGCAGCACCCATGGCGTCGGTGATGAGCGCCACCCGGCCCGGAGCAGCGCGGAACAGGGTGTCCGCGACGACCGGGTGCACGTGCACGGCGTCGAGGATGAGCTCGAGCGTCACCCGGTCGTCGGCCACCGCGGCACCGATCGGCCCCGGCGCGCGGTGGTGCAGCCCCGGCATCGCGTTGAACGCGTGGGTCAGCAGCGTCGCACCGGCGTCGAACGCGGCACGGGCCTGGTCGTAGGTGCCGACGGTGTGGCCGACGGCGACGGTGACCCCGGCGGCGACGAACCGGCGGACGGCGTCGAGCGCGCCCGGCAGTTCCGGCGCGATGGTGACCTGGCGGATGACGCCCTCGCCGGCCTCGAGCAGTGCGTCGACCGCTGCGGGGGACGGGTCGATGAGGAACGACTCGTTGTGGGCGCCCTTGTTGTGCGGGGACAGGAACGGCCCCTCCAGGTGCGCACCGAGCACGAGTGGGTCGGTCGCCATCACGGAACGGATCCGCGCGAGCGAGTCCGCGAGGGCGGGGACCGGGTTCGCGACGAGGGACAGGACCGACCGGGTCGTGCCGTGCGCCCGGTGGACGGCCAGCGACTCGGCGAAGGAGTCGTCCTCGTACGACTCGGTCGCACCGCCGTGCCCGTGCAGGTCGGTGAACCCGGGCGTCAGGACCGCGTCGCCCAGGTCGACGACCTGGTCCGCCGCGGGGGCTTCGGGGCCGGAGCCGACCGCGTGCACCACGTCACCGGCGAGCAGGACCCAGCCGTCCGCCGTGGACCCGGCCGCGTCGACGACGCGGGATGCGCGCACCAGGGTGCGCTGGGCCTCCCGGCCGGCCTGGAGGCCCGTGACGGTCATGCGGTCTCCCTGCGGAACGCGATCACGCCGCTCAGGGCGGCGACCACGATGAAGACGAAGCCCACGACCGGGTGGCCGATGGAGATCCAGGTCGCGCCTGCGGCGATGACCAGGGCGACCTCGACGATCGTCTTGCCGACGATGTCGGTCTCGATCGGCGACGCCGGCGAGCGGAAGAAGTACCAGACGACGGCAGCGAACAGCGGGGCGCCGACCATGAACAGGTAGCCGGGCAGGGGGAGCTGCCACGACCAGTAGCCCCAGAACGCCAGGGAGAGCAGGCCGAACGTGCAGACCAGGACGCGGAGCACCCGCCAGACGTCGAACGGCCGTCGCTGCTTGCCGGCGGGTGCCGGGCCGGGGACTGCTTCCCAGTCGACGGGGGACTGCGGGGCGTTCGTCATGGTGCTGCCTACTTGAAGATGATGGTGCGGGCGCCGTCGAGCAGGACGCGGTCCTCGGCGATCCAGCGCACTGCCTGGGTGAGGGTGCGGGACTCTTCGTCCTGGCCGATGGAGACCAGCTCGGCGGGGTCCTTCGTGTGGTCCACGCGCACGACGTTCTGCTCGATGATCGGGCCCTCGTCGAGGTCGCTCGTGACGAAGTGGGCCGTCGCACCGATGAGCTTCACGCCGCGGGCGTGCGCCTGGCGGTAGGGGTTCGCGCCCTTGAAGCCGGGCAAGAACGAGTGGTGGATGTTGACCGCACGGCCCTCGAGCGCCGCGCAGAGCTCCGGCGACAGGATCTGCATGTAGCGGGCGAGCACGACGAGTTCGATGTCGTGCTCCTCGACGGCTTCGAGCACACGGCGCTCCATGGCCGCCTTGCTGTCCGCGTCGGTGACCGGACGGTGCTCGAACGGCACGGAGTAGAACGACGCGAGCTCGGACAGGTCCGGGTGGTTGGACAGCACGAGGGGGACCTCGATCGGCAGCTGCCCACCGCGCTGGCGGTAGAGCAGGTCGTTGAGGCAGTGCCCGGCCTTCGACACGAGGACGAGGCTGCGCAGCGGGCGACCGACGACGTCGAGCTGGACGCGGGCGTCGTACCGGGCGGCGACGGGGGCGAGGGCCGCCTCGAAGGTCGCACGGTCCACCGGAGCCATGACCTGCAGGCGCATGAAGAACGTGTTCGTGTCGACGCTCGAGAACTGCTGCGACTCGGTGATGTTGCCGTTGGCGGCGACGACCGCTCCGGAGACGGCGTGCACGATCCCGGGCTGGTCGTCACAGACGAGCGTCAGGGTCCAGTGCGTGGGGGTCGGGTCGGTCACCGGATCAGGGTACCGGGCGCGGCGAGCGCGGTGCTTCGTGCGCAGAAATGGTCGAGTGCCGTCACGCGACCCGACCATTTCTGCTCACGAAGCGGGCGTGGCGGCGGCGGCCGTGCGGAGGCGGCGGTCGGCCAGGGTCAGGACCGTCAGGAGCACCGCGACCCCGAGGATCACCCACGCCAGCACGTGCAGGTCCGGTGTGGTCGGGGCCTGGCCGAACACACCACCGATGAGCGACGAGGCCCCGATCGCCCCGATGTACACCGCCGTCCGGGACAGCCCGGCCGCGGTGCCGATGTACGACGCGGGCACGAGCCGGTACAGCGCCGCCTGGTTCGACACCGACGCCAGGGCCTGCGGGACGCCGAACAGCGCCGGCGCCAGCGCGAGCAGCACGACCGGCGACCCGGTGTGCAGGAAGAGCAGGAGCGCCCCGCCGACGATCGGCACGACGGCCGCGACGATCAGGGGCCCGCGGACGGCGGTCTTCCGGGCGACGACGAACGACGCGATCCCGGCCACGATCGCGGCCGGCAGCTGGATGTACCCGGCGACGTCGCTCGAGTACCCGGCGACGTCCTGCACCCACTGCGAGAACCCGTAGGTCATCGTGTACGCGAGCAGGTACGTCAGGAACAGCCGCACGTAGGTGCGGGACAGCGCGCCGTTCCGAGCGAGCATCCGGACGTCCACGAACGGTCGGACCGCGCGCAGCTCCCACAACACCAGGGCGACGAGCAGCACGATCGCCACCGCGAGCAGCCACCACAGGCCGGCGGACAGGTCGAGCAGGAACACGAGCAGCGCGGAGACGGTGCCCGTCATGAGCAGCATGCCGAACGGGTCGAGCGCCTGCAGGACGGGCAGGGCCTCGTCGTCACGCGGACGGAGCCGGTCGGACGGCAGCCACATCGATGCCACGACGATGCCGAACGCCGCCAGGGGCACGTTCACCAGGAAGATCGCGTGCCAGCCGAACGCGGCGATCAGCGCGCCGCCGAGCGGAGGCCCGGCCGCCGCGGACACGAGCGAGGTGATGGACAGCGCTCCGAGCACGAGCGGCGGGGTCGGCTTCCCGATCCGCGCCGAGTGCTGTCGGAGGGTGGTGAGGGCCGCCGGGTACGCCGACGAGGTGCCGATGCCGATGAGCACGCGGGCGAAAACCGCGCCGCCGAAGCCGGTCAGGAACTCGGGCACGACCCCGGCGACGCCGACGATCACGAGCCCCGTCAGGAACACCTTCTTCGGGCCGAAGCGGTCGGCGAGCTTCCCCATCGTCGGCTGCGCGATCGCACTCGCCAGGTACAAGGCGGCGACGAGCCAGATCGCCTGCGCCGCACCGATCCCCAGGTCGCGGGAGATCGGTGTGAGCGCGACGGACACCATCGTGGTGTTGATCGGGTTGAGCAGCGGCCCGACGAGCACCGGGATGAGGAGCTTCGGACCGAAGCCACTGCCGGTGCTGCCCGGGGCGACGACGGGGGTGGGAGTGGTCGAGGTGGACGTGGGAGTGCTTCTTCCGGGGTCAGCGTTCGGTGAGCGGGGCGAGGATCGCGATCGCTCGGGCGACGGTGTCGCGGTCGGCGTCGGGCAGCGCGGCGAGCCGGTCGGTCAGGACGCGGGTGCGGGTGGTCCAGGCGTCCTCGCGGGCACGGGCGCCCTGGTCGGTCGCGCGGACGAGCGCACGGCGGCCGTCGGCGGGGTCAGGACGTCGTCCGACGAGGCCGAGGTCCTCGAGCGCCTGGACGGTCGCGCCCATCGACTGCGGCCGGACGCCCTCGGCGCGGGCGAGCTCGGCGACCGTGCTCTCGCCGTACCGCAGCAGGCGGCCGAGCGCGGCGGTCTGGGACGCCGTGACCTCGTCGGCCTTGCCGGTCAGCAGCGTGCGACGGATCCGACCGTAGAGCGTCAGCAGGTCGCCGGCGAGCGCGGTCGGATCGGGTGATTCCATACCGGCACGGTACTACTTCGACAGTGCAACTTGCAAGGTGGCCTTGCGAGTCCCGGGTCCGCCGCTCCGGATCGGCTCAGTGCTCGAACACGATGCGGCGCTTCGTCACCACGAAGCCGGCCCGTTCGAACGCCCGGCGCATCGGGGTGTTCGCCGCGTCCGTCGTGCCGACCACCTTCGGCTCCACGGCCTCGGCGTGCACGCGCAGCCCCTCGGCGAGCAGGCCGTCGACCACACCGCGCCCACGGTGCTGCGGCAGCACGCCGATGAAACTGATCGCCGCGTCGTACGCCGTCCGCGTCGCCAGGACGAACCCGACCACCAGGCCGTCGGCGTCGAGCGCGATCCGCCAGCCGTCGCGCGACCCCGGCAGCGAGCGGTAGAACTCGAGATCGTCGGCGGCGGCGCCCCGCGGGCCGAGTTCGTCCACCGACGCCACGGTGTGGGCGTCGAGGCTCCCCACCGCGACGCGGGCGAACAGGTCCACGAACTCGTCGTCGTCACCCGACCGGAAGCGCAGCGAGGACGGCATCGGCACTCCGTGGTCCGGCGTCCACGCCACACTCACCCGCTCCGTCGAACGTCCGAGCCCCGCCGACCGGGCGGCCGCCGTGCGCCACGACACCGCGGCGACGGCCTCGGGGTCGTCGTGCCAGTCCACCGCGACGTCGACGATCCACTCCGGTCGCGCCCCGAACGCAGCGGTCCCCGCCGTGATCAACCCGGCGGCGATCGCCACCTGCTCGTCCTCGGGCACGTCCGGAGCCACCAGCAGGTCGTCGAGGGTCGACGGCACCTCGGCGTCCGCGCCACCCCACCAGAGCGCCCGTGCCACCGGACGGCCGTCGCGCTCGGCCAGCCACGACCACCCCGGCCGGTAGTTGTCCGTGCCGGACTCGGCGCGGTACCGGTCCGGACCGATCCACGCGACCGGTTCCGACGTCGAGAACGCGAGCAGGGCCTCCCGGTCGTCCTCGGTGGTCGCGCGGAAGGTGACCGTCACCGCGGGTCGGTCATCGTCGTGATCAGGTGCTCCTGCACGTAGCCGAGCCAGTCGTAGACGTCGCGCAGGCCGACGCCCGCGTCGGCCTCGACCGAACGCTCCTCGTCGTCGGCGTCGACGATCCCGAGGCGGTCGGCGATCGTCAGCCGCAGGTCGGTCAGCGTGCGGAGCCAGGCCTGCTCGTCCTCCGGGTCGAGGGCGCCGTCGCGGGTCCCCGTCAGCCAGTCGTGCACGGTCGTCGCGTTCGAGGTCTTCTGCGCCAGCAGGTCGGACTGCGTGTACTTCCGGAACTCCGCGCTGGCGTCGTCGTCGTCCGGGTAGGCGTCCGGGAACATCCGTGTCGCCACCGGGTCCGCTGTCAGGTCGCCGTCGAGCACCTGGCGCAGCTGCTCGGTCAGGGACGTCAGCAGCCCGCGCTCGCCGGAGGACATGCCGAGGTGGACGCCGTCGGCCCGGCGGACGAAGGGGATCACGCTTCGGGGGCCTTGTCGACGGTCGCCTGCAGGCCGTAGCCGTGCATCGACTGGACGTGGGCCTCCATCGCCTCGCGCGGACCCGTCGCCACGATGGCCCGACCCTCCGTGTCCACCTGGTGCATGAGCCGCTCCGCCTGCGCGCGACCGAAGCCGAAGTGCCGCTGGAAGACGTACGTGACGTACGACATCAGGTTCACCGGGTCGTCCCACACGACGGTGACCCACGGGGTGTCCGCGCGCGCACTGGTGCGTTCGTCCGGGGTGGTCCGTTCGTCCACGTCGGGCGAGGTCAGCGTCATGCATCCAGGGTGACACAGGGCGGGCGGCTCGGTACGATCGTCACGTCGCGACTGGCGTTGGATGGGTCACCATCGGGGAGCGACACCTGACACGGTGCGCGGCCGTACGCCTGGGCTGCACCGACCGATCGTCCGTGCGCGACCCACCGGTCGTCGCCAACCCACGTAGGAGAACCGTGTCCATCACCGATCTGCCCGCCGTCGACGGCTCCGTCGACACCGACCGCGCAGCCTTCAACGCCCCGCTCACCGAGGTCGACCCCGAGATCGCCGCCGTCCTGCAGCAGGAGCTCGGCCGTCAGCGCGACACCCTCGAGATGATCGCGTCCGAGAACTTCGTGCCGCGCGCCGTGCTCGAGTCCCAGGGCTCCGTCCTCACCAACAAGTACGCCGAGGGCTACCCCGGCAAGCGCTACTACGGCGGCTGCGAGTACGTCGACGTCGCCGAGCAGCTCGCCATCGACCGTGCCAAGGCGCTCTTCGGTGCTGCCTACGCGAACGTCCAGCCGCACTCGGGCGCCACGGCCAACGCCGCGGTCCTGCACGCCATCGCCAGCGCCGGCGACACCATCCTCGGCCTCGAGCTCGCGCACGGCGGTCACCTGACCCACGGCATGAAGCTCAACTTCTCCGGCCGCATCTACAACGCCGTCGCGTACGGCGTCGACCCCGAGACGTTCGAGGTCGACTACGACGACATCCGCGCCAAGGCCATCGAGCACCAGCCGAAGGTCCTCATCGCCGGCTGGTCCGCCTACCCGCGCCAGCTCGACTTCGCGAAGTTCCGCGAGATCGCGGACGAGGTCGGCGCCAAGCTCTGGGTCGACATGGCGCACTTCGCCGGCCTCGTCGCCGCCGGTCTGCACCCGTCCCCGGTCCCGCACGCCCACGTCGTCTCGTCGACCGTGCACAAGACCCTCGGCGGCCCCCGCTCGGGCATCATCCTGTCCAACGACGAGACCCTGTTCAAGAAGCTGAACTCCGCGGTCTTCCCGGGCCAGCAGGGCGGCCCGCTCATGCACGTGATCGCCGCCAAGGCCACCGCGTTCCTGCTCGCCGGCACCCCCGAGTTCAAGGCCCGCCAGGAGCGCACCATCCGCGGTGCCCGCTTGCTCGCGGATCGGCTCACGCAGCCGGACGCCCGCGCGGCCGGCGTCGACGTCCTCACCGGTGGCACCGACGTCCACCTGGTGCTCGTCGACCTGCGCACCTCCGAGGTCGACGGCAAGCAGGCCGAAGACCTGCTGCACGAGGTCGGCATCACCGTGAACCGCAACTCCGTGCCGTTCGACCCGCGTCCGCCGATGGTCACCTCGGGTGTCCGCATCGGCACGTCGGCGCTCGCCACGCGTGGCTTCGGCGACGCCGAGTTCACCGAGGTCGCGGACATCATCGCGCTGACCCTCATGCCGAACCCGGACATCGCAGCGCTCTCGGCCCGGGTGAAGACCCTGACCGACGCGTTCCCCCTCTACGCGTGAGCGACGCCCTGACCCCCCTGCCCGTCGAGCGATGGGCGGGGGAGGGCTCGGCGGTCCGCATCGACGGCACCGCCCTCGCTGCCCGGACCCTCGACGAACTGCGGGTCCGCATCGATCGGTTGCACGAGCACGGCATCCGTCCGGGGCTCGGCACGATCCTGGTCGGGGAGAACCCGGGTTCCCTGTCCTACGTCGCGGGCAAGCACCGCGACTCGGCGCAGATCGGGCTCGACTCGCACCGCATCGACCTGCCGGCGACGGCATCCGCCGCAGACATCCGAGCCGCGATCCTGCAGATGAACGACGACCCCCGGGTCACTGCGTTCATCGTGCAGCTGCCGCTGCCGGAGGGCATCGACCCGACGCCGATGCTCGAGCTGATGGACCCGTCGAAGGACGCCGACGGCCTGCACCCGACGAACCTCGGTGAGCTCGTGCTCGCCCTGCCCGGTGGTGCCGGCACCATCGACGCGCCCCTGCCCTGCACCCCGCGGGGCATCGTCGCGATGCTCGAGGCGTACGACATCTCGATCCGGGGCGCGCACGTCACGATCATCGGGCAGGGCCTGACGGTCGGCCGGCCGCTCGGTCTGCTGCTCACCCGCCTCGAGGCCACCGCCACCCTGACCCACTCCCTGACGGCGGACGTCGCCGCGGAGTGCCGTCGCGCCGACATCGTCATCGCGGCGGCCGGGGTCGCCGGGCTCGTCAAGCCGGACTGGATCCAGCCCGGCGCGGCCGTGATCGACGTCGGCATCACCCGCGTGGTGAACGACGAGACCGGGAAGGCCAAGCTGCACGGCGACGTCGACCCCGCCGTCGCGTCCGTCGCTGGGTTCATGTCGCCGGTGCCCGGCGGCGTCGGCCCGATGACCCGCGCGATGCTCATGAAGAACGTGGTCGAGGCTGCGGAGCGCCACCTGAAGTAGCGCGCGCGGCGTTCGGTGCCGCTGGCGCGCGTCCGTTCGTGCCGCGGTCCGTGCCGCGAAAGCGACAGATTCCCGTGAACAGTTCGCGGGAATCTGTCGCTCTGGCGGGATGGTCGTGTCCACGGGCGGCCAGGAGGCACGGCTCGCCCCCGCCCCGCGCGTTCGGGGGACGGGTGCGGAGCCGGCCCCAGTGCTACGGTCGCCGCATGGGGGAGAACGTCCAGACCGCGCCCGTGATGGCGGCCACCGGCAGGAAGCTGCGTCCGCGTGCGTGGGGACTCGTACTCGTCGGGATCGTCGCACTGGTGCTGTCCCCGAACCTGGTGCTCTGGAGCACGTCGACGGGCTACGGCGGGGTCGACGCCGACGACAACTGGATCGACAACGGCGGCAAGGTCCTGGAGACCGCGCCCATCACGGTGCAGGTCGAAGCGCACGTCGCACCGGCCGCACTCGCACTGCTGCTGCTCGTGGTCGTCGTCGGGATCGTCCTGCCGCCGATGCTCGAACGGTACGGGCACCGCACTCTCGGCGACATCGTGCGGTACTCGGCGTACCTGGCGGTCCCGGTGTGCATCGTCGTCGGCGTGCTGGTCTACACGGTGTGGCAGGGCCACGTCGTGATGGACCAGCTCCAGCACGAGGTGCTGCACCCGCACGGGTTCCCGTGGGGCGGCGTCACCGTCACCACGGGACACATGACCCGCTGACGCACGGCCTCGCGCTGGATTGCGCCGAAGTTTTGCGGTCAGCGACACCTCACGGGCCGTGCGCCGCGTGACGTGTCGGTGAGCGCGAAACTCCGCCGGTCAGGTTCAGTCGCGGCGGGCGCCCTGCGCGGCGTGCACCGTGAAGACGTTCGGCTCGCGGTACCCGGTGGCTGCGAACGCGGCGGTGACGGCCTCGGTGATCGCACCACGCGATTCCTGGTCGACCAGCGCGATCGCCGCACCACCGAACCCACCACCGGTCATCCGCGCACCGACGGCGCCGTGCTCGACGGCGGTCGCGACGGCCAGGTCGAGCTCCGGCACGGAGATCTCGAAGTCGTCGCGCATCGACTCGTGCGACGCGACGAGCAGCGAGCCGATCGCCCGCGGGCCCTGTTCGCGCAGCGTCCGGACGGTGTCGAGGACTCGTTGGTCCTCGGTCACGACGTGGCGCACGCGGCGGAAGGTCTCGTCGTCGAGCAGCTCCTGCGCACGGGGCAGGTCATCGACGCTCAGGTCACGCAGGGCCTCGACACCGAGCACCTGCGCACCCTTCTCGCACGAGGCCCGACGAGCTGCGTACCCACCGGTGGCGTGGGCGTGCTCGACCCGGGTGTCGATGACCAGGACCTCGAGCCCGTTGGCCTCGAGCGCCAGGTCGACCACGGCGGTGTCGAGCGTGCGGCAGTCCAGGAACACGACGGCGTCCTGCTCGCCGAGCAGTGACGCGGACTGGTCCATGATGCCCGTCGGTGCGCCGACGGCGTGGTTCTCGGAGTACTGCCCCACGCGGGCGAGGGTCTTGCGGTCGAGCCCGAGCTCCCACAGGTCGTTGAAGGCGAGCGCGACGCCGCACTCGATCGCGGCGCTGGACGACAGGCCGGCCCCGACGGGGACGTCGGACTCGATGAAGACGTCGAACCCGGTCTTGTCCGACAGGTCCGCGCCGGCCTGCTCGCGGAGTGCCCAAGCGATGCCGAAGACGTACGCCGACCATCCGGTCATGTTCGACGGGTCGAGGTCGTCGAGCGACAGCTCGAGCACGGTGCCGGCGTCGAACGCGGACGAGACGCGCAGCAGACGGTCCGGCCGCGGGGCGATCGACGCGGTGGTGCGCCGGTCGATCGCGAACGGCAGGACGTACCCGTCGTTGTAGTCGGTGTGCTCGCCGATCAGGTTGACCCGGCCGGGGGCGGAGTACCGCACCGCCGGCTCGTACCCGTAGACCTGCTGGAACGTCATGCTCGCTCGATTCCCTGTCGGATGAACTCGGCTGCCTTCTCGGGCACGAGGTCCCCGATCCAGGCGCCCATGGCGGCTTCACTGCCGGCCAGGAACTTCAACTTGTCCGCCGCCCGACGCGGCGACGTGATCTGCAGCATGAGCCGCACGGTGTCCCGCCCGACGTGCACCGGCGCCTGGTGCCACGCGGCGATGTACGGGGTCGGGTCGCCGTAGAGTTCGTCGATACCCCGCGTCAAGCGCAGGTGCATGTGGGCCAGTTCGTCCTTCTCGGCCTCGGTCAGGCCGGCGAAGTCGGGGACGTGGCGGTGCGGCAGCATGTGGATCTCGATGGGCCAGCGTGCGGCGAACGGCACGAAGGCCGTGAAGTGCTCGCCCTGCAGGACGACCCGGTCCGAGGCCCGCTCGTTCGCCAGGTGCTGTTCGAACAGGTCCGGTCCGAAGCGCTCGATGGAGTCGAGCAGACGCTGCGTGCGGGGCGTGACGTACGGGTACGAGTAGATCTGCCCGTGCGGGTGGTGCAGCGTGACGCCGATCGCTTCGCCGCGGTTCTCGAACGGGAACACCTGCTGGATGCCGGGCATGGCGGAGAGCGCGGCGGTGCGGTCCGCCCAGGCCTCGACCACGGTGCGGGCACGCGACTCGGAGATCGACGCGAAGGACCCCTCGGTCGCGGGCGAGAAGCACACGACCTCGCACCGGCCGACGCTGCGGAGCTGCCGGTTCAGGCCGACGTCGGACAAGGACTGGAGCGAGGACGGAGCGTCATCGGCCTCGAGCAGCGGACCGAACGACGGTGACCGGTTCTCGAACACGGCGACGTCGTAGGTGCTCGGGATCTCGGACGGGTTCTGCGGTGTCTGCGGCGCGAGCGGGTCCTGGTCGGCCGGCGGCAGGAACGCACGGTTCTGCCGGCTCGCGGCGATGGAGACCCACTCGCCGGTCAGGACGTCCTGGCGCATCCGCGCGGTCTCGGGCCGAGGGTCGAGCGCACGCTCGTCGATGGCACGCTCAGCGGGCAGGGTGCTGTCCGCATCGTCGAAGTAGAACAGGTCGCGGCCGTCCGCGAGCTTCGTCACGCGCTTGGTGATCACCGGAACAGCCTAGCGCCGATCCGAAGCGTTGCGAAAGACTTCGGAAGCAAGCGAAACTAGAGCCGTGACCGACGACGACCTCTCCTTCCTGGCCGGATCGCTGCCCGCGCCGCTGCGGCAGGACCGCATCGTCTCCATCGTCGAGGGCGCGCCCGGCATGGTCCGGACCGCCGCGCTGGCCGCGTCGCTCGGCACGAGTGAGGTGACGGTCCGGCAGGACCTCGCGGTCCTCGACCAGGAGGCCCGGATCCGCCGGGTGCACGGCGGAGCGGTCCGCCTCGGGGCCGGGTCCACCGAGCGCCCCTTCGAGGAGACCGCCGTCGAGCACCAGGTGGCCAAGGCCGCCATCGGCCGCGCGGCCGCAGCGCTCGTGCGGTCCGGCGAGTGCGTCGTGCTCGACGTCGGCACCACCCCGGCAGCGGTCGCCGAGGCGCTCGTCGCCCGCACGGAGCTGTCCGACCTCACCGTCGTCACGAACTCGCTGACGACCGCGCTGGCCCTCGAGCGCGCCGTGCCGCGGTTCACGGTGATCGTCACGGGCGGCACCCTCCGACCGCTCCAACACTCGCTCGTCGCACCGTTCAACAACACCCTGTTGCCGGTGATCGCCGCTGACGTCGTGTTCCTCGGTGGCACCGGTGTCGACGTCGCGCACGGTCTGACCAACGTCAACCTGCCCGAGACCGAGGCGAAGCGGGTGCTCGCGGCCACGGCTCGGCGTACCGTCGTCGTCGCGGACGGGTCGAAGTTCGGCCGGGCCCACATCGGGGTCGTCCGCGCGCTCGAGGACATCGACGTCGTCGTCACCGCCGAGGCCGAAGCCGACGCGGTCGCCACGATCCGGGCGGCCGGCGTCGAGGTCGTCGTCGCGGACGGCGAGGACACAGCCGGAAGGAACCACACCCCATGACCGCAGCACCCACCGGTGGCCAGTACCGCCTGCACCACGCCGGACCGGACGGCGTCGTCGAGGCCGTCGTGACCGAGGTCGCCGCCGGCATCCGAGAACTCCGCGTCGCCGGCTTCGACCTGACCGAGCCGTTCCCCGTCACCGAGCAGCCGCCCGGCGCCAACGGCATCGTGCTCGTACCGTGGCCGAACCGCGTCGCCGGCGGGGTCTGGGAACTCGACGGCAAGCGGCAGCAGCTGGACGTCTCGGAGCCGAAGTACGGCAACGCGTCGCACGGCCTGCTCCGCTTCGCGCCGTACCGTGTGGTGTCGCAGACCGAGACGGGCATCGTGCAGGAAGCCACGATCCACCCGCAACACGGCTGGCCGTTCACCCTCGAGACCCGCGTGCACCACGAGCTCGTCGACGACGGCATCCGGGTGACGCACGAGATCACGAACCGTTCCGGGGCCCGCGCACCCTTCGCCGTGGGGGCGCACCCGTACCTGCGCGCCGGCGACACCCCGGCCGACGACCTCGTCGTCACGCTCGACGCCGCCACCGCCTTCACCGTCGACGAGCAGAAGGTGCCGAACGGGTCCGTGTCGGTGGAGGGCACTTCGTTCGACCTGCGACGGGGACTGCGCGCCGGTGACGCGGATCTCGACACCGCGTACTCCGACATCACCCCGGATGCCGACGGGGTCCGTCACACGACGCTGCACGGCCCCGAGGGCGACGGCGTGCAGCTCTGGCAGGACGCGTCGTTCCCGTACGTGCAGGTGTTCACCTCTCGGGAGTACCCCCGCGGCGACGGGAAGGGTCTGGCCGTGGCGGTCGAGCCGATGACCGCTCCGGCCAACGCCCTGAACTCCGGCGAGGGCCTGCGGTGGCTCGAGCCCGACGAGACCTGGACGGGCACCTGGGGCATCCGCCGCGTCTGGTCCTGATCGCCTTCGTGCACTGAGAAGGCCCCGCCGGATGTCCGGCGGGGCCTGCTGCGTTCGTCGCGGGGAGCTGCTGGTCAGCCGCGGCGCATGCGGAGTGCCTCGACCGCGAGTGATTCGCTGGCGTAGCGCCCGACCTCGTGCGCCCAGGCCGGGTCGTCCCCGCGCAGGGCGATGAAGTCCTTGCGCTGTCGGCACACGTAGCCGAGCACCGCGGTGGCCGTCGCGACCTCGATGAAGTCCTTGCGGATGTGCCGGGTCGTGACCTGCGCGTTGCGACGGAGCGTGTCGAGCAGGAGCTCGTTGCTCATCGTCGTGTTGGTCGCTGCGGCGAGCTCGACGATGCGGCGCGCGTCCCCGGTGCTGCTGGTCTGCGTGGCTTCGATGGGCTCGATCACGGTGTACCCCGTTCGTTCGTGGTGGTGCGGTGCTGCAGGATCCGATGATCGGATCCGGGAACGACACTATCGGCGGCAACCCAACACTCGGCTGTGCGCGGGCTGATGTGTGCAGGGGATCTGCCATGAGCCAGCTGGGGACGACTTGTACCCCGAACCCGAACCCGAACCCGAGATCAGGCGCAGCGTTCGTCGTCGGAGGCAGCGAGCGCGTCGAGGGAGTCCGAGACCCGGTCCGCCAGGTACTGGTAGCCGGCGTCGTTGAGGTGTCCGCCGTCGATCGCCGCGTAGCCCGGGCTGTTCGCCGCGGTGAACCACTGCCCGGCGAGCGCGTCGATGTACGGCACGCCCGCTGCTGCCGCCCCCGCGGAGACCGAGGCGGCGACCCCGACGGTCGACTTCGCCCACGGCAGCGGCGCCGACGGTCCGAGCGCGACGATGACGGCGTCCGGCCAGGTCTGCTCGGCGTCGCGGAGGGTCTTCTCGACGCGGGCCTGCAGGACCGACGCGTCGACGAGCCAGTCGTTCTGGCTGCCCTGCACGATGACGAGTTCGGGATCGACGGTCGCGGCGTGCCGTTCGAGGCGGGGGCCGAACGTGTAGTGCGAGGACCCGGTGCGGCCGGTGTCGACGTAGCCCGTCCCCGGGTAGCCGTCGATCGTGGCCTTCCAGTCCCGGTCGGCCGCGAGGTCCTGCGCCCACCCGTCGATGCCGCTGGTCGAGCCGCGGCCGGAGGTGTACGAGTCGCCGACGATCAACACGTGCGAGCCGGGGGCGATCGCGTCGGAGACCTCGGCGGACGAGACGCTCGACGACGTCGTGACGGGCTGGCAGGCACTCGACACGGTCGGGAGGATGACGAGCAGCCCGCTCACGCCGAGAGCCATAGCTCCGAGCGCGATGCCGGGGAGGAGTCGTCGTGCCATCCGCCACATCTTAGACAACGCAGTCCGGACGGCCGCCGAAGGGAGGGGTGTGTGGGCCCCGTGGGGCTCGAACCCACGACCCTCGGATTAAAAGTCCGGTGCTCTACCAACTGAGCTAGAGGCCCTCACCCGCAAGGCTAGCGGGTGAGGGCCTCTGGGAAGAACCTGGTGTCGATGGTCAGCCGCGACGCCCGGTGAGCGTCCGCAGCAGCCACAGGACGACGGCCACGATGAGCAGCACGATGCCGACCCACAGCAGGAACTTGAGGCTCGCGGTGAAGCCACCGACGAACAGCAGGATGACCGCGATGACGGCCAGGATGATGAGCAACGGGTTCATGGGGGAGTCCTCTCCTTCACGTTCGGGAGGAGCGCCTCCCGACGAGACACCGTACCCGCGGCGCTGCCGTTGCGTTCTGGGCGAACGGAGGGCGGGCGTGTCACCGGCCGTGCCTACACTGACGCGGTGCCTCGCGATCACCACCGTCCTGTCCACTTCACCGATGCCGAGTTCGCCGCGATCCAGGGCGGCGAGGACCCCGCCGTCGTGAACCGTGTCGCGCACGAGACCGCGAACGCGCTGCTGCACCGGGTGCGTCAGGACCCGGACCCCGCTGTGGTGGAGCGGCTCGTGACCTATACCGACGTGCACGGCATCGACGCGATCGCCGAACTCTGGGCGCGGGTGGGTGCGCACACCCTGCCGGGTGCCCTGTGGCGGGTGTACCTCGTCCGCACGGTGATCCGGCAGAACCCGGAGGAGATCGCGTACTTCTTCCAGCGCGGCACCGAGCGCATCGGCACGATCGACCAGGCCGTCGCGGGGGCGGAGCAGCCGACCGGTCCTGCCGAGATCCTCACCCTGGCGGACCGCATCCTGCACGGGCTGTACACGGGCGACTTCGCCGTGGCGCTCGACCGTGGGGCGGCGTTCTGCCGGCTGACCGCGGCCGGTGCGACTGCGGTGGCGGACGAGTCCGACCTGACCTCGACCGGCCGCGCGAGCGAGCTGACGCGGCGGGCGCTCCGTCTCACGGAGCTGGCGGCCGACCTGACCGAGGCGGCGGCGCTCTGGCGTCGCGAGAGCCTGGACTAGCGAGCGAACGCGCCGGACCCGCACCGGGCCTCCCGGCTGGCTGCGCATGGTGAGCAGAAGATGTCGGGTCGCATCGATGCAAGCGACCATTTCTGCTCACGAAGCGAGACGGGACGAAGCAAGACGAGACGGAACGCCGCAGGGCAGAGAAAGACCGGGCCGCAGAAGCGCCTCTCGGCGCGAGGCCGCTCGAAGCGGCGAATTTTGGAGCCCGGGGCTTGCTGCGGCCCGGCGAGACCAACTCTACGACGCGTCGGCTGAGTCCGCTGCCCTGTTCACTCTCGGTGGACAGATCCGGACCCGGGCGTGCCCGGCAGACTGCCCGGACGCGGCGTCCCGACAACTTCTCGGCATCCGATCCAATCCACCACGGGCACCGCGCCGAATCATCAGCGTGACGGACTTGATGACCGTCACGAACGCGAGAGGCCCGGCGTGACCCGGACCGGTATCCGCCGGTCAATTCCCTGTGGGTCACGCTGGCCTCTCGTCTCGACCGCACGACGCGGCGGCTTCGTCCTACCCGGGGCGCGACCGCAGCACAGCACCACCGCAGCACAGCACCACCAGCACCACCGCATCACGCAGCACCCCTGACAGAACGGCCACAACCGGTCGCCGAAGCACCCGAGAGGAGGGAAACCTGCAATGCTTGCCCTCGTGGATAGCGACACCGAACGCTGGAGCTCGTCAGAGCCAGCCCAGGCATCGCCGGACGACCTCTTGGCGCGGGTTGCCTCCGGTGACCAAGCCGCCTTCGCGGACCTCTACGACGCCCTCTCCGGCCGGGTCCTCGGACTCGTGACGCGGCTCCTCCGGGACCGCGCCCAGTCCGAAGAGGTCACGCAAGAGGTCTTCCTCGAAGTCTGGCAACAGGCCACCCGGTTCGACCGGAAGCGCGGGACGGCCTCCAGCTGGGTCCTGACCATGGCGCACCGCCGAGCGGTGGACCGGGTCCGGGCGTCGCAGGCCTCGCACGACCGGGACACGAAGATCGGTATCCGCGACCTCGAGTCCGGGTTCGACCAGGTCTCCGAGTCGGTCGAGATCCGCATCGAACACGAACGTGTCGGCAGGGCCCTGGCCAAGCTGACCGAGTTCCAGCGGCAGGCCGTGCAGCTCGCGTACTACGGAGGCTTCTCGCACAGCGAGATGGCCGAACAACTCGGTGTCCCCATCGGCACCGTCAAGACCCGTCTCCGTGACGGGATGATCCGACTCCGAGACGAGATGGGGGTGACCTCATGACCGAACGACACGACGACCCCGCCCTGCTGACGGGTTCCTACGCACTCGACGCGCTGTCCGACGATGAGCGCATGCTCCTCGAGGACGTCCTCACGACGTCGCCCGAACTCCAGGCCGAGGCCGACTCGCTGCGCGAGACCGCGCTGCAGCTGGCCTTCGCCGCCGCCCCGATCGAGCCGCCGACATCGCTCCGCGCGTCGCTGCTGGCCCAGATCGCGACGACCCCGCAGGCTGCACCACTCACCGAGACGGCTCCTGCCGTCGACACGACCTCCGTCCAGGAGGCCCGTCCCGAGCCCGCCAGGCACGTCGCCTCGATCGCTGACGGCTCCACCACCGGTGGCCGGGCGACCTCCGAGGCTCGCCGCCGCTGGTTCCAGCGTCCGGCAGTGATGCTGACGGCCGCCGCTGCCGTCGCCGCGGTCTTCTTCGGGGGACTCGGGTTCGGATCGGTCTTCGACCCGAACGGCTCCGGACCGGGGACCGGCACCACGCAGGCCTCGAGTGGTCTCGACCGCATCTACGCCGCGTCGGACTTCCAGCGCAGCACCACCAAGGTCGAGGGCGGCGGCACGGCCACGGTCGTGTGGTCGAGCGACCTCGGCAAGTCCGCGGTGATCCTCGACGGTGTCGCCCAGGCGCCGAAGGGCAAGACGTACGAGCTCTGGTACATCGGCTCCCAGAACGAGGGCGGCACGATCAAGTCGGCCGGCCTGGTCGACGGTGTCGCGGACGGCGTGCACTCGGCCGTGCTCAAGGGCTCGATGTCCGACGGTGCGACGATCGGCATGACGGTCGAGCCGGCCGGTGGTTCGGAGCAGCCGACCACGACGCCGATCATGGCGGTCCCGACCACCTCGGCCTGACCCTCCCCGGAAGGTGCTCACGCGATCGATGCGTGGGCACCTTTCGTCGTTCCACGAGGCGATCGACGCGTGCATCGTCGGAATATGCGCACGCACCGTCTGCGTGCGCATCGAGCGACGAACCACGAGACGATCGACGCGTGGATCGTCGGAACATGCGCACGCACGCACCCCGCACGGCCCCCGCACCCAGCGCAACCACGAAGGCCCGGTGCGCGTCCGTGGCGGACGTGCATCGGGCCTCCACGGTCGTCCGTCAGGCCGACGGACGGACGGCGATCAACCGAAGCGACCCGAGACGTAGTCCTCGGTGGCCTGGACGGACGGGTTCGAGAACATCGTGGCGGTGTCGTCGAACTCGATGAGCTTGCCCGGCGCACCGGTGCCGGCGATGTTGAAGAACGCCGTCTTGTCGCTGACGCGCGACGCCTGCTGCATGTTGTGCGTGACGATGACGATCGTGAACTCCTTCTTGAGCTCGCCGATCAGGTCCTCGATGGCCAGGGTGGAGATCGGGTCGAGCGCCGAGCAGGGCTCGTCCATCAGCAGCACGTCGGGCTGCACCGCGATGGCGCGGGCGATGCAGAGACGCTGCTGCTGCCCACCGGACAGGCCCATGCCGGGCTTGTCGAGGCGGTCCTTGACCTCGTTCCACAGGTTCGCACCCTGCAGGGAGCGCTCGACGATGTCGTCGGCCTCGGACTTCGAGACGCGCTTGTTGTTGAGCTTCACGCCCGCGAGCACGTTGTCCTTGATGGACATCGTCGGGAACGGGTTCGGACGCTGGAAGACCATGCCGACCTGGCGACGCACGAGCACCGGGTCGACCCCGGGGCCGTACAGGTCGTCGCCGTCGATCTTGACCGAGCCCTCGACCCATGCGCCGGGGATGACCTCGTGCATGCGGTTCAGGGTGCGGAGGAAGGTGGACTTGCCGCAGCCGGACGGGCCGATGAAGGCGGTGACGGTGCGGGGCTCGATGGTGATGTCGACACCCTCGACCGCCTTGAACTTCGAGTAGTAGACGTTGAGGCCGTCGACCTCGATGCGCTTGGACACGTTGATCCTTCTGGTGGGTGGGGAAGTGGGTTCGCTAGCGCGAGAGCTTGGGGGCGAAGAGTCGGGTGACGAACCGGGCGAGCAGGTTGAGCGCCATCACGATGAGGATGAGCACCAGCGCGGCGGTCCAGGCACGGTCGACGAACGGCTGCGGGTTGGCGCCCTGCTGCGAGTACTGCGTGTACGCGTACACCGGCAGGGTCATCATCGGGTCCTTGAACAGGTCGTAGTTCATGCTCGCGGTGAACCCGGCGGTGACGAGCAGCGGAGCCGTCTCGCCGATGACGCGGGCGATGGAGAGCATGACGCCGGTGGTGATGCCGGCGAGCGACGTGGGGAGGACGACCTTGAGGATCGTGAGGTACTTCGGCACCCCGAGGGCGTAGGACGCTTCGCGGAGCTCCATCGGCACGATCTTCAGCACCTCTTCGGTGGAGCGCACGACGATCGGGATCATCAGCACCGACAGGGCGACCGAGCCGACCAGGCCGAAGCGGGCACCAGGGCCGAGGAACAGCGCGAACAGCGAGTAGGCGAACAGCCCGGCGACGATCGAGGGGATGCCCGTCATGACGTCGACGAAGAACGTGATGCCCTTCGCCAGTGCGCCGCGGCCGTACTCGACCAGGTAGATCGAGGTGAGCAGCCCGATCGGCACCGAGATGAGCGCCGCGAACAGGGTGATCTCGAGCGTGCCGACGAACGCGTGGATCGCGCCGCCGCCCTCGGAGATCACGCCGCGCATCGAGTACGAGAAGAAGTTCGCGTCGAAGCGGGCCAGGCCGTCGGCGATCACGGTCCAGAGCAGCGACACCAGCGGCAGGACCGCGATGACGAAGGCGGTGATGACGAGCGACGTGACCAGTCGGTTGACGGCCTGACGACCGCCCTCGACGATGCGCGAGACGACCACGATCAGGACGTCGAACAGGACGGTGCCGAGGAACAGGGCGGCGACGACGTTGAAGTCCTTGACCGAGCCGCCGGCGTTGAGCAGGGCGAACACGGCCACCAGGGCGACCCAGCTGCCGACCAGCAGCAGCCACGGCACCGAGCGGTGCAGCTTGCCGTTGGCGTAGACGTTGCCGGCGGTGCCGGTCTGACGGAGCGCGAGGGACATCGGGTGCGACCTCTCAGCTGACCCGCGTGCGGACGATGTACCGCGCGAGCATGTTGATGACCAGGGTGATGACGAACAGGATCAGGCCCGTCGCGATCAGGGCGTTCAGGGCGGTCCCCGATGCCTCGGCGAACTGCAGCGCGATGTTCGCGGCGATCGTCGAGGGGTTCTGCGAGGTCAGCATCTGGAAGGTGACGTTCGTCGAGACCGACAGCACCAGGGCGATCGCCATCGTCTCGCCCAGGGCACGTCCGAGCCCGAGCATGATCGCGGAGACGATGCCGGACTTCGCGAACGGCAGCACGGACAGGCGGATCATCTCCCAGCGCGTCGCACCGAGGGCCAGGGCGGCCTCCTCGTTGAGCGTGGGCGCCTGCAGGAAGATCTCGCGCATGACGGCCGTCATGATCGGGATCGCCATCACGGCGAGGACGATCGATGCGGTCAGGATGGTGCGGCCGGTGCCGGACACCTGGCCGGAGAAGAGCGGGAACCAGCCGAGGTACTCGTTCAGGAAGCCGTAGAACGGCTTCACGAACGGCGCCAGCACCACGATGCCCCAGAGGCCGTAGACGACCGACGGGACCGCGGCGAGCAGGTCGATGACGTAGCCGAGCACCGGCGCGAGGCGTCGCGGTGCGTAGTGCGAGATGAACAGGGCGATCCCGAGGGCGAGCGGGACCGAGATCACGAGCGCGATGAGCGCGGACCAGACGGTGCCGAACACCAGGGGACCGACGTAGTCCCAGAAGTTCGTGGCGTTGTTCGGCAGGTCGCCGACCTTGGCGGCGAACGCCGGGATGCTCTGCCAGACGAGGAACGCCGCGACGAGCACGAGCACGAAGAGGATGAGGCCGCCGGCGATCACCGAAGCGGCGGAGAACACCCGGTCACCGACGCGGACGACGGCCTTCGGCTTGGTCGGGGTGACGGTGGCCCCTGGCTGGGCCGGTGCGGTCGTCATGGGACTCCTGTCGGAGGAACGCCGGGGGAGGCGACGGGTTCGGGTGGTGGAGCGTGGAGCGTGGAACGGGGTGCTGGTCGGACGGGCGCTGGCGGTGGAGCCGGGCTGCTCGCGTCGCGACGAGCAAGGGCCCGGACGCCGGTCAGGTGGGTGGGACCGGCGTCCGGGCGCTTGGGGGTCTTACTTGATCGAGTCGACCGCGGCAGCGGCCTTCT
This sequence comes from Curtobacterium sp. NPDC089991, assembly GCF_044748425.1. NCBI lineage: Bacteria > Bacillati > Actinomycetota > Actinomycetes > Micrococcales > Microbacteriaceae > Curtobacterium > Curtobacterium sp. NPDC089991. The sequence goes on along the minus strand of NZ_JBIVGB010000005.1, from coordinate 48,935 downwards.
CGGCCAGGTCGGAAGACAGGGCGGCCGACTTGGCCTCCTTCGCCGCGGCGTCCTGGGCGTCGCCGGTGACGACGTAGTTCAGGAAGCCCTTGACCAGGTCGGCCTTGTCCGAGTCCTTGTACTCCTGGCACGCGATGGCGTAGGAGACGAGGACGAGCGGCCAGGCGCCGTCAGCGGTGTCCTTGCGGTCGATGTCGATCGCGAGGTCGTTGTCCTCGCGGCCGGTGGCGACCTTCGAGTCGGCGACGACCTGCGCGGCGCCGTCGGCCGAGATCTCGGTGGCCTTGTCGCCGACCATCAGCTTCGCCTTGTCGAGGTCACCCGCGCCGGAGTCGTCGATGTAGGTGATCGCGTTGGAGGCGCTGCCCATGGCGGAGGCGACACCGGAGGTGCCCTTCGCGCTGTCACCGACCGAGTACGGGAAGGTCTGGCTCGGCTCTTCGGTCCAGACGTCGCCGGCGTTCGCGGAGACGTACTCCGAGAAGTTCTGCGTGGTGCCCGAGTCGTCGGAGCGGTGCACGACCGTGATGTTCGCGTCCGGCAGGTCGACGCCGTCGTTCAGGTCGGCGATCTGCGAGTCGTTCCACTTGGTGATCTTGCCCGAGAAGATGCCCGCGATGGTCTTCGCGTCGAGGGTCAGGTCGCTGACGCCGTCGACCTTGTAGGCGATCGCGATCGGGGAGATGTAGACCGGGATGTCGATGGCCTTGGTGTCGGCCTTGCACAGGTCGAAGGAGCCCGAGAGCTCCTCGTCGTTCAGTGCTGCGTCGGAGCCGGCGAAGTCCGCGGCGCCCGAGATGAAGTTCTTGCGGCCGGCGCCCGAGCCGTCGGGCGAGTAGTTCACCGTGACGCCCTTGGCGACGTCCTGGAAACCGGCGGCCCAGGTGGCCTGCGCGGTCTGCTGGGCGGACGAGCCGGAGCCGGTCAGGGTGCCGGTGAGGCTCGAGGAGCCGGTGTTGCTCGAGGAGGACTCGGTGCTGCCCGCGTCCTCGTTCGCCGCGCACGAGGAGAGCACGACTGCGCCGGCGATCGCGATTGCTGCGATCGAACCGATTCGCTTGATGTTCACAGGGGTCCCTTCGGGGATGGGGTGCAGTGGGACCACTGCGGTCCCTGGGCCGGTGCCGACCCGGGAGCGACTGTAGGGACGCGAGGTGACGGGGATCACGCGCGTTGGTAAACGGAAGGTGAACGAGGGGTTGTGCCGACCGGGAGGCGCGGATCGCGTTCCGGGCGCGGCGGACGCCCGGTCCGTGGCCGGGTGCAGGGCGTGCGGTCGCTACGCCGGGATCGTGTTGCGGTGCGTCTCGACGGCGACGAGGGTCTCGCCGGCGATGTGCATCACCGAGAAGTCGCCGACCGAGAGCATCGCGGCGCGGCGGAGGTCGAACCGGCCGGAGTCGTCGGCGGTCGCGGTGGCGATCCGGGCGATGATGTCCGGCAGCACCGGCCCGTGCGAGCACAGCACCGCGGTCTTGCCCTTGTCGAGCCGGCGGCGGACGATGCCCTTGACGTCGGCGGCGCCGCGGTCGTGGGCGTCCTGGCTGATGTCGGGGGTGCTCGAGACGCCGAGCTTCGTGGTGGCGGACAGCGGTTCGACGGTGGCGAGGCACCGGGCCGCCGTGCTGCTCACGATCTTCTTCGGGCCGAACGCGGCGACGGGCGACGCGGCGGCCTTGGCCTGGGAACGACCGACGGGCAGGAGTGGACGGGTGGCGTCCGGGCCGTTCCAGTCGGAGCCGGGCACGGTCTTCGCGTGTCGCAGCGCGATCAGGGCGAACGTGCGGTGGTGGCCCGCGGCGGCGCGCTCGGCGAACCGGTCGAGGATCGCCACGTCGCGCTCGTACGTCAGACGGTTGCGGGCGTCGTCGATCGTGACCCACTCGAGAGCGGCGACCTCGTGGTTCGGGGTGAAGTCACCCGCGCGGGCGTACTCCTTCGACGAGACGCGGGCGGCCCAGTAGTGCACGACCTTGTCGCGGCCGTTCGGCAGCACGTACTCCGCAGTGCCGAGCGGGGCGCCGAGGTGCACGCGGTACCCGGTCTCCTCGTCGATCTCGCGCACGGCGGTCGTCGGGACGGCCTCGCCCGGGTCGACCTTGCCCTTGGGTAGGGAGACGTCCTTGTGGTGGTCGCGGTGGATGAGCAGCACGAGGGGCGTGCCGTCCTGTTCGCGCCAGACGACTGCGCCGGCGGCGAGGACGGGGCCCGAGGGACCGCCGCTCACCGAGTGGAGCGCTTCCGAGCCGAGATCTTCCGCATCGTCACATTCTGCACGTCTTCGAGCGGGCGACCGTCATCGTCGGTCGAGTGCCGCGTCCACTCACCGTCGGACTCGAGGTGCCACGAGCTCGCGGTGTCGGCCATCGCCAGGTCGAACATCGCGAGCACCTCGTCGATGTGGTCCGGAGCCGTCAGCCGGACGAGGGCCTCGACGCGGCGGTCGAGGTTGCGGTGCATCATGTCGGCGCTGCCGATGAACACCGCCGGGTCGCCGTCGTTGTGGAACGCGAACGCACGGGAGTGCTCGAGGTACCGCCCGACGATGCTCCGCACCCGGATGGTGTCGCTCACGCCCTCCATCCCCGGCTTGAGGGAGCAGATGCCGCGCACCCAGACGTCCACCGGCACGCCGGCCTGGCTGGCCAGGTACAGGGCGTCGATGATCTGCTCGTCGACCATCGAGTTGACCTTGATCCGGATGCCGGACGGCTTGCCGGCACGCGCGTTGTCGGACTCGGTCTGGATCCGCTTGAGCAGCCCCTTGCGCAGGTGCAACGGCGCGACCAGCAGCCGCTTGAACTTCTTCTCGATCGCGTAGCCGGACAGCTCGTTGAACAGGCGCGTCAGGTCCTTGCCCACGGTGTCGTCGGCGGTGAACAGGCCCATGTCCTCGTAGATGCGCGAGGTCTTCGGGTTGTAGTTGCCCGTGCCGATGTGGCTGTAGTGCTTGAGCGTGCCGCCCTCTTGCCGGATGACGAGCACGAGCTTCGAGTGCGTCTTCAGCCCGACCAGGCCGTAGACGACGTGCACGCCGGCCTTCTCGAGCTTGCGGGCCCACGTGATGTTGTTCTGCTCGTCGAAGCGCGCCTTGATCTCGACGAGCGCCAGGACCTGCTTGCCCGCGGCGGCCGCGTCGATCAGGGCCTCGACGATGGGGCTGTCACCCGAGGTGCGGTACAGCGTCTGCTTGATCGCGAGCACGTGCGGGTCGGCCGCGGCCTGCTCGAGGAACGCCTGCACGCTCGTCGCGAAGGACTCGTACGGGTGGTGCACGAGGACGTCGTTCGCCTTGATCGCACGGAACAGGTCGGGCTTCGTGTTCGGCTCACCGGGCTGGAACTGCACCGGGGTCGTCGGCACGTGCTTCGGGTAGTGCAGGTCCGGGCGGTTGATCTTCGAGAGCTCGAACAGGCCACCGAGGTCGAGCGGCGACGGCAGTCGGAAGACCTCCTGCTCGGTGATGTCGAGTTCGCGCACGAGCAGGTCGAGGGTCACCGGGTCCATGTCCTCGGTGATCTCGAGACGGATCGGCGGACCGAACCGGCGACGCAGCAGCTCGCGCTCGAGGGCCTGGATGAGGTTCTCGGCCTCGTCCTCCTCGATCTCGACGTCCTCGTTGCGGGTGACCCGGAACACGTGGTGCTCGAGCACCTCCATCCCCGGGAACAGGTCGTCGAGGTGGTTCGCGATGAGGTCTTCGAGGGGGATGAAGCGCATCCGGCCGGAGTTGTCGTCCGGCAGCTTGATGAAGCGGGAGAAGTTCTGCGGCACCTTGAGGCGCGCGAACTCCTGGCGCTGCGACTTCGGGTTGCGGACCCGGACGGCCAGGTTGAGCGAGAGCCCGGAGATGTAGGGGAACGGGTGCGCCGGGTCGACCGCCAGGGGCATGAGCACCGGGAAGATCTGCTCGTTGAAGTACTCGCGCATCCGGAGCCGGTCGGCCTCGTCCAGGTCGGACCAGTGCTCGACGTGGATGCCGGCGGCGTCGAGGTCGGGCTTGAGCGACCCGATGAACGCCTGGGCGTGCCGGTCCTGCAGCTCGTGCGCCTTCTTCGCGATGTCGCGCAGGACGTCGCTCGGGGCGCGGCCGACGTTCGTCGGCACGGCGATGCCGGTGTCGATGCGGCGCTTCAGGCCCGCGACCCGGACCATGAAGAACTCGTCGAGGTTGGACGCGAAGATCGCCAGGAAGTTCGCCCGCTCGAGCAGGGGCTGCGTGCGGTCCTCGCCCAGCTCGAGCACGCGCTGGTTGAAGCGGAGCCAGCTCAGCTCGCGGTCGAAGTAGCGGTCCGACGGCAGCGACTCGTGCTCGATCTCGACGACCTCGTCGAAGTCGTCGAGGTCGGGTGCGACGGATTCGCCGTCGAGCTGCGGTTCGGTGTCCATGTCAACATCCTGCCACCCGGGCACCACGGCCGGAGGGGCTCCGGTGGACGCTGTGGAAACCCGCGGTGAACGGACTGTTTGTGGAGGAACGATCACGATATACGAACGGTGACATCTGCGCCGGATTGTGGGTATGGTGGGTCCCGTCAGAGCCTCCGGGGGGATTCCACTGCGCGGGGGTGCAGCTACGAATGAAAGAGGTTCATCATGTCGCGTGTCCTTTCGACCGAGCAGGCCAAGACCGCCATCCGTCAGGTCCAGTCGATCATCAACGGTGGGTTCACCGACCAGATCTCACAGCTCGACGCCCAGGGCCGGATCCTGTCCGACTCCAACGTCTGGGACGGCCCGCTCGCGGCGACCTTCCGTGGGTCGACCTGGCCGGAGACCAAGGCCGCCCTCGACAAGGCGAAGACCGAACTCGAGCAGCTCCGCACGCAGCTCGACAAGATCTCGCAGGACATCTTCACCGCGGGTGGCGGCGCGTAAGCAGCCACTCGTTCCGCCCGGACCGTCGCGCTCGCGGCGGTCCGGGCGTTCGCGGTCGGTGGGGCCGCGTGACCAGCACGACCAGTACGACTTCGGGGGATGAACCATGGCTGACCTGCACGGCAACGATCCGGTCAAGTTCGACAACGGCACGGCCGACGCACTCAGCACGGCGCTGAACGGCGCGGCCGAGTCGATCGAGGGGCAGGCCGGCTCACGGCAGTCCTACGTCACCACCGCGACACAGGAGTTCCGGGGACACTTCTCCGAACTCTTCGCGCAGAACGCGTCGACAGCAGCGTCCGACGGTTCGACGATCGCCGCGAACCTCCGCACCGTCGCGGGGTGGGTCGACAAGATGAAGGCCGCTGCCGAGCGGGAGAACGCTCGTCGCAAGGAAGCCCGCGACTGGGAAGCGGAGTACGGCGACCGGAACTTCTTCGAGTGGGTGCACGACAAGGTCGCCGGGGCTCCCGTGCCGCCCACCGTCCACCACGAGGACGCACCGACCTTCGACCAGGCGACCGGACCGAGCACTCCGCGCCAGACGCCGAACCCCGGCTCCGGTGGCGGGGGCGGCGGTGGGACGTCGTCCGCCAAGCCCGCCGACCTCCGCTCGTTCGCCACCGGGTCGTCGACGCTGAACCAGTCCCTCGACGGCAAGCCGGCCGGTCTGCGCGGCAAGCTCACCGACTTCGCGTCGAAGTGCTCCTGGGGGCACATCGACGCGACGAGCCTGGTGAACGCCTTCGAACAGTGGATCACCGCCAACGGCCAGGACGTCACCTGGGCGAACACCATCGCCGACGCGTTCGCTGCTGCCGGCGGTGAAGGCGCCGTCTCCACGGTCTCGGATGCCGCGCTCGCCGCAGCCCTGGCTGCCGCGGGGGTCTCGCAGTCCCGCACCGACCTGCAGTTCGATCCGCCGTCGGCCTACGGGGCCCAGCCGACGACCGGCTACTCGATGGACCCGGTCAACACCACGACGGGCAACTTCCTCGAACCGGAGCTCGACCTCGGGTTCACCGGTGCATCTGCAGCGCTGCAGGTCACCCGCATGTACAACTCCCTCGACCAGCACGTCGGGCTCTTCGGTCCGGGCTGGGCGTCGATCCTCGAGACCCGGTTGCTCATCGACGACGAGGGCGCATCCTTCGTCGGTGCCGACGGCCGCCAGGTCCGGTTCCCGCGCGACGGTGAGGGCTGGGCCCGAGGCGTCGGCGAGAACCGCTGGCTCGCGGCCGATGGCGACCGGCTCGTCGTCCGCGACAACCAGGGCGAGCGCATCGACTTCTCGCCGTCGGGGCAGTGGCTCGGACAGCGCGGCGGAGCCGGCACAGCGGTCCGCATCGAACGGAACAGCGACGACGTCGTCGTCCGCCTGGTGCACGAGCGAGGCCGCTCGATCGACGTCGACCACGTCGACGGCCGGGTCGCGGTGCTCCGCGCATCCGACGGCCGCCGGGTCGAGTACGGGTACGACGACCGGGGCCGCCTCGTCACGGTGACCGATGCCGTCGGCGTCCGGCGCTACGGCTGGAACGACGACGACCTGATCATGACGGTCACCAGCGCGGCCGGTGTCGTCGAGGTCGACAACACCTACGACGACCAGCGCCGCGTCGTCGAGCAGGTCAGCCCGCACGGCCGCACCGTGCGCTTCGCCTACCTGCCCGGTCGTGTCACGGTGGTGTCCGACCACGACGGCTCGCGGTCGAACTCCTACATCGCCGACGCCAAGGGGCGTCTCGTCGGGGTCATCGACTCCGATGACCGCCGCCAGTCGATGAGCTACGACCGGCACGGCAACCTCGTGTCGGCGACCGAGCGCGACGGGTCCGTCACCGTGCACGCGTACGACGACCGCGGCCGGAAGACCCGCACCGTCACGCCGTCCGGCGGTGACCTGACCTACGGGTACGACGAGCAGGACCGCGTCACGACCGTCGTCACCGAGGCCGGCGCCGTCGTCTCCTACGAGTACGTGGGCGACGACCGCGACCCGTCGGTGATCACCGACCCGGTCGGCGGACGGACTGAGCTGAGCTGGCGAGACGGCGCGCTCACCCACGTCGTCGACCCGACCGGCGTGGTCCTGACCTTCGACCACGACACGTTCGGCGAGCTCGTCGCGACCACGAACGCCGTCGGGGCCACCGCTCGGATCGAGCGCGACGCTGCCGGCCACCCGGTCGCCGCGGTCAGCCCCTCCGGCGCACGGAGCGATTACCGCTACGACGCAGCGGGGCTCCTCGTCGAACGGCGTGACGCCGACGGAGCCGTCTGGCGCTTCGAGTACGGTGCCGGCTCACGCATCGCAGCGGTCGTGGACCCGCTCGGAGCACGCACGACGTTCGACTACGCCCCGAACGGCGAGCTCGCGACGACCACCGACCCGCTGGGTCGGCGTGTCTCGCGGACGTTCGACGACCAGGGGAACCTGGCGGAGCTCGCATTGCCGGGCGGCGCGGTCTGGACGTTCGCGCACGACGCCTTGTCGCGCCTCCAGGCCGTCACCGACCCCGCCGGCGCGACCTGGCGTCGTGAGTACGACGTCGTCGGCGAGCTGACGGCGACCATCGACCCGACGGGCGTCCGCCAGGAGTTCTCGGACGACGTCGCGACCGGCGTCGCGACCCTGCGCGACGCCTTCGACTCGGCGACCGTCCGGTTCGACGAGTACGGCCGACCGGTCGAGTCGAGCTCCGACGAGACCGGTTCCGAACTCGTCACCTACGACGCTGCCGGCCGACCCGTCGAACTCGTCGACGGCGAAGGCGGCCTGACCCGACTCGAGCGCGACCTCGCCGGCCGTGTCGTGGCGTTGGTCGCTCCCTCGGGCGCGCGCTCCACGTACGAGTACGACGCCTGCGGGCGTCCCGCCGCAGCCACCGACGCCGCGGGGGCGCGGACGACGCTTAGCTACGACGCGGACTCCCGTGTCGTGGCCCGGACCCTGCCCACCGGCGAGGTAGAGGAGATCACGTACGACGCCGTCGGGCGCGTGGTCACGCAGACGACTCCGGGTTCCGGCACCGCGCGGTTCCGCTACGACCAGGCCGGGAGGCTCGTCTCCAGCCACGACGCACGCTTCGGCCGTCGTCGGTTCCGCTACGACCCCGCGGGCCAGCTGATCCAGGTCGTCAACGGTCTCGACGGGGGCACCTCGTTCGAGTACGACGAGCGCGGGCGCCTGGTGACGATCACCGACCCTGCCGGCGGGACCACTCGACGCGAGTACGACGCCGCCGACCGTGTGGTCGCGGTCACCGACCCGCTCGGCCGGACGACCACCGCGGCCTACGACGCCGCCGGCCGTCAAGTCCGGCAAACGGATGCCGAGGGACGAACGACCGAGTGGACGTACGACGCGGCCGGCCGACAGCGGGCCGTGCTCGTCGACGGTGCGGTGCAGTCGGAGATCTCCCGCGACGCCGTCCACCGCACGGTCGTCGTGTCGGACCACACCCGTGGTGCCGGTCGGACGATCGAGCACGAGCTCCAGCGCGACCGCCGTGGCCTGCTCGTCCGCCGTGCCCGAGGCGACCGGTCCGTCGCGTGGGAGTACGACGCCGACGGCAACCGCATCGCTCGCGTCGATCCGAACGGGACCCGAACGACCTACCGTCGCGACGCCGTCGGCCGCGTCGTCGGGGTGGACCGTGACGGCGCCCCTGCCGGGACGTTCTCCTACGACGCCTCGGGTCGGATCGTCCAGGCGGCCACCGGCGAACTGGTGCAGTCGTGGTCGTACGAGGGTGGCGCCCTCGTCGCACACACTTCGACCACGCTCGACGGTGCCACCAGCACGCGGATCGAGCGCGATGCCGACGCGCGGATCACCGCGGTCGACGGACCGTCCGGAGTGGTGTCGTACGAGTACGACGCTGCCGGCCAGCTCGTCCGTGCCGGGGACTCGACGTGGACCTACGACGACCGTGGGCGACTCGTCGCCGAGACCGTCGGCGGTGTCGAGACGCGCCACGAGTACGACGCAGCCGGTCAGCTGGTCGCGACGATCACCGAAGCCGGCCGGATCGAGTACGTCCACGACGGTCTCGGTCGACGCATCCGACGGACCGCCGCTGACGGATCCACCACCGAGTACGCGTGGTCCGACCTGGGGTACCTCGCTGCCGTCGTCGACCGCGACGCCTCGTACGCCGAGACCGGTCGGCTCGACGTCTGGGTCGATGCCCTGGGTGAACTCGCCGAGGTGGCCGGGGTCGCGGCGTGGTGGGACTCCGCCGCGGTCGTTCCGTCGCTCATCAGCATTGCCGACACGTCGTTGCTCGACCTGCCGGGGGGTATCACCGCGATCGGCGATGTCGTCACGCAGCCCGCGTGGCGCAGCGCGCGCGCCACCGACGCTGCGGACCCTTGGGCGGCGCTCGCTGCCGTCACCGACGTCGGGCTGCCCGCGGGGGTGGCACTGACCGGCTCGGGCGGGGTGTCCGTCGCCGGGTTGGAGTGGCTCGGGGCACGTGTGTACGACCCTGCGGCGCGAGGCTTCCTGTCGGTCGATCCGCTCGCGCCGATCCTGGGTGCGGCGTGGTCGGGGAACCCCTACTCGTACGCCGGCAACGACCCGTTGCAGGCCGTCGACCCGCTCGGGCTGCGGCCGGCGACGGACAAGGACCTGCAGGCGTACCGGGATGCGAACCAGGGCGCGATCGCTGCTGTCGGGAGCTGGTGGGACGACAACTGGGAGTACGTGGTCGCGGGGGTTGCGATCGCTGGCGGCATCGCGCTCATGTGCACCGGAGTGGGTGGACCGGCGGGTGTCGCACTCTTGGCGGCTTCCGGTGCCCTGATGTCCGGTGGTATCTCTGTGGCGACACAGAAAGCCACGAAGGGTGAAGTGGATTGGCGAGCAGCCGGCGTCGACGCGGTGGTGGGAGCGGTGGGCGGGGCAGCTGGCGGCGGCGCGGCGCTGGGACTCGGTCGCCTTGCGCCCAACGTTGCGCGAGTAGCCGTGCCAGGAGCGGAGCGCCTGGCCGGAACCTTGCTGAGTTCAACGGGCCGGTCTGCGCTCTCGGCCGGGGCCGCGGGCTCTGCGTCCAACATGACGGATTACGCGTTCAACGGCAAGGATCGTACTGTCGGCGGGTTCATCCAGACGGGAGCCACGGGATTCGCTACCGGCGCGGCAGTCAGTGTTGGCTCGTCTCGGCTCGGGGGATGGGTGGCGGACTCCTTCAGCCCGACGGGCGGTCGGCATGTGATGCTCCCCGAGCCCAGCGGCCGACATGTCTTCGTTCCTGAGCACGCGGTTCGCGGATCGACGGCGGTGTGGAACACGATCACGTCAGAGACAATCGATCGCTCAGCCGGAGCGGGCGGCGCTGTCTTGAACGATGTCCTCACCGGGAAGGATCCGGGCGACTACTTGAAGGATGCTATCAACGGCGCCGTGTCAGGTGCCGGCGGGCCTACGGTTGGTCTCCACAGCCGCTGATGCGGAACAACGAACATCGGAGTTGCAGTTGACGAGATCGGCGCTCGAACGCACAGCGCAGAGAAGGCTCGTGCGCAGGAGGCGGATTCTTGCTTCCATCGTCCTGGCGTTCGTTGTCTTGGTTCCGCTGCTCGGCTTCTTCGTCGGACCGATAACTTTGAAGGCGTACGACGCCGGACATCGGGTCGAGCCGATCTGCACAGTCAGCTCGGCGCACAGCAGCATCGATTCCTCTCGTTCGTTGAAGGGCGTTGGGTCGTCGACATCTCAAGTCGTGTTCGAGACGTCTGACTGTGGAACGCTCGTGCTGCAGTGGGGTGTCACGCGCGACAACGAGGAGGACATCGCCCGAGGTGTCGACGAGGGCGGGCGTTACAGATTCGACGTGGGAGAGGGGTCCTACAACATGCGGGGATTCCTGAACGCAATCCGCCAAGCCGTCTACGTGAAGAGCTTCGAACCCGCTTGACCTCGCATCTGCCATTGACGACCATGCGCTCGACCGAGCCGAGGGCGTCCGCCACGGGTTTCGGAACCAGCCTCGGCGGAAGCTGGGTGTCGACGAAGGCAAGTAACCTCGCGCTGTCGAACATCCACATCGAGCCTCGCTTCCCGCAGCCCAACGGACGCCACGTGTGGACTCCGCAGCACGCGGAGGCGCCCAACGTCACCTTGGTGAACAGGGTGGTGACGGCTGGCGTTGATGGCTTCGTGGGCGGCGTGCAGGGCGGCGCGAACGAATTGGTGCGGCCTGGCGGAGACGGGCCTGTGCAAGGGTTCACCAACGGCTTGTTGTCAGGTGCGGAAGGCCCGAAGTACTCGACACCGAGACGTGTGGCTGGGTAGACGGAGAAGGGGCAGAAGTTGGAACACGAAGCGAGGAGCGCGGATGCTTCGCGGAGGAAGCGAAAAAGAGGAAATGTTCTCGTTTTCTCCGCTCTCGGTCTCGCGGCCCTCGTCACGATCGGCATCGTTGGTGGCGGACAGGCCTTCAGGGCGTACGACAAATCCCACCAGATCGAGGAGACCTGCGAAGTCCGGACCGCTGTGGCTTCATCCGGTGGCTCGACATCCTCGAGGGGTATCGGCACGCTTTTCGATCAGGTCGAGGTCGACACGAAGAACTGCGGGCCTTTGGTCCTGCGGCGAGGAGTGACCGAGCAGAACAAGGAAGACATCGCGGATGAACTGGGTGCCGCTGGCAGTGTCCAGTTCCGCATCGGAGCGGCATCATTCAAGTGGCGCGGAGTGCTGCACACGTTCCGGACGCCTGTGATCGTGGAGTCGTACGTGGCTCGTGAATAGCTCGGAGTGGACGGCTTCGATCGCCAGGCTTGTTGCAGGGTGACCTCCGGAGGATCATCGGTTCACGGTCGGTCGAGGCTCGTTCCGGCCTGAGGGTGACTGAGGCGCTCGTCAGTGCCCGAAGACCCGGACGAAATCGTTCCACTGCGCCGGCGCACGCTGCTCGAGCCATGCGCACAGTTCCGGGTAGGCCGCATCGATGGAGATGACGCTGATGACGCCGCGCTGCCCGTTCACCTTGATGTCCAGGCCGCCGAATCGGTTGGTGGTGGGACGGATGTGCTTGATCGCCGTCGGGTCGATGGTCCGTGCTGCGCGGAACATCGGGGTGACCACCAGCTGGGAGTCGTACGCCTCGACGCGACGGCGCTTCTGCCCGACGCCGAGGTAGACGAACAGGATCCCGAACAGCACCATGGCGACAGCAGTGATGAGCATCCCGATCGCGTCAGGGTCGTCGAGCAGCGTAAGCGTGGCGAGGAAGAAGAACCCTCCCACGACGATGAACACAATCCCGATGATCCGGAGCAGCAGGTAGTTCCACCGGCGTGCGCGGACGGTGAAGAGCACGCCGTAGGCCTCGTCGCCGACGACGGTGGACGGTGGTCGCTTGCGATCGCTGCGGCGGACGAGCGCGCTGACGGCGGCCGGGATCGCGATCATCGCGAGCAGCGCGATGAGGACCGGCGAGAGGTTGAGTGTCACCGATCTGCCCCCGGTCGTGCGTGCGGACGTCGTCGTTCGATGGGCCCGAAGCCCTGGTCCCCCTGGATCATGCGTGCAGAGTATCAGCGCGGTTGTGGAAGGCGAACGCGCAACTCGCCGGATGCGATACGTTGTATTCCAGTCGGGGCGTGTGGCCCGAACGGGGGCGGCCAGGGCGGCCGATCGACGCGGACCCGACGCCATCGAGCAACTAGCATCGATGTGCTCGACGATTCTCTTGGGGGGAAGACCGTGATCAACCAGCGTGCCGGGAACACCGGAGCACGAAGCACCACTCGCCGGCTCGTGGGGGCGGTCGCCGTCACCGGCATCGCCGCTCTGGTGCTCGCCGGGTGCACGTCCGACGACAAGCCGGTGGCTGACCCGTCACGGATCTTGCAGACGGTCGACACGCGTCTGGCCGCGGACGGCTCGATCACGTCGATCTCCGACACCGCGATCTCCGTCGCGGGCAAGGACTCCTCGTCAGCGACGACCGACCACGACCCCGCGAAGGCGGCTGGTGACCTCCCGCTCCGCATCACGACGCAGTACTCGACGTCGAAGAAGACCGGTACCGACCTTGCCGACCTCGACGGGTACTCGGGTCGTATCGCGATCGACCTGACGATCGAGAACCTCACGGTCACGTCGAAGAACCTGACCTACGACGTCGCCGGCACCTCACGCTCGACGCCGGCGCTCGTGGGTGCACCGTTCAGCGTCGCGGCCTCGACCGTCCTCACCGGCACCGCGGCCGACCGCATCGTCACCGATGCCGCTGACTCCGGTTCGTCCACGGACGGCGTCGTCAGCACGAACGAGGACGGGGACGCGGTCGTCCAGTGGGGTCGCCTGCTGGCACCGCCGACATCCGGCGCGAGCAGCACGCTGCACCTCGTCGCCGACGTCAAGGACTTCACGGCACCGACGTTCGACGTCGCCGCGCAGCCCGGGCTGTCCACGGACCTGTCCTCGACCGGCGTGGTGAACGCGGCGTTCGGGTCCGACAGCGACTCCGAACTCGCGCTCCAGCGCCGCACCATCGACCTCATCTCGCAGGTGAACGAGGTGCTCGCACGAGCGGGCGGCACGATCACCGAGGTCCGGTCCAACCTCGAGACCACGTCGAAGACCCTCGGCGTCAGCACGGCCGAGCGGCTCAAGGAGAGCAGCTCGTCCTTGGCGGGCACCATGCGGTCCCTGTCCGGCGAGCTCGGTTCCCTGAACGGCGACCTCGGCGCGACCGTGAAGGCGACACAGTCCACCGTGCTGCAGCAGCTCCAGCAGACCACGACGAGTCTCGACAGCCTGCTCGGCGACACCTCGGCGACGGCACCGGCCACGGTGCTCGACGGCAACGGGTGCGCGGCGACGCCGAAGACCTCGACCGCGGGCGGCAGCGTCTACGGCAACCTGCTCCGCGTCTCGTCCCAGCTCAAGGGCTACGCCGACGCGAGCGAGGCGTGCAAGCAGCAGGTCAGTGCGCAGCTGTCCGCTGCCGTCGGCCCGAAGGCCCCGGACGCGACGACCTGCGCCGCGACGGACGCGCGAGACTCACTGACCTGCACGCTCTACGAGTCGTCCACCGCGATCAACGGTTCGCTGATCGGACTGGTGAGCACCGGGCAGGCGCTCGCCGCGCGGTTGCAGCCGGAGACGGTCGACGACGCCATCGCGAGCGCCGCCGACCTGGACGAGCAGCTCACGACCATCTCGACCACACTCGACGAATACGAGAACGGCGGGGACGGTGGCACCGGGGACGCCCTCCGCGCACTGTCGACGAGTGCGGACCAGATCGGCACGCGGCTCGACGCACTGGCGACGGCCGTGCAGACAACGCACGACCGTGCCGAGGCGGCACGTGACCTGGTCGACGGCGCAGGGTTCCCGCTGTCGATGCAGCGTCAGAACTCGGCGGTCGCGGACCAACTCTGCACCCTCGCGACGCTCGGACAGCTCGACCAGGCCGACGCTGATCGCCTCCGCGGCTACCTGACGGCCGAGCCCTGCGCCGGTGCGCCTGAGGGGACCGTGCTCCAGCCCGGTCTCGGGTTCACCGACCCGATGGACGAACGACTGGACGACCAGACGGCGCGCTGGCAGGACGTCGTCGACTCGACCAGCGCCGACGCGACGACCGAGGGCACCATCGGCAGCGCGATCGCCGGCCTGCGGACCGATCTGGACGCGCTCGACGACAGCATCCGCGCTGTCCGTGACGCCGTCCGTGGTGGGAGCGACGACGTGGGTTCCACGATCGAACGCCTTCGCGCAGCAGTCGCGGACGCCGACCGTTCGCAGGCGGTCATCGCGACGCAGCTCGGGACGGTCCGCCAGACGCAGATCGACCTCGCGGCCGAGGTCGAGAAGACCTTCAAGGACGCTTCCGACCAGTCGTCGGAGACCTTCAAGAAGGCCATCGACGCGCAGGTCCGGAAGGTCTCGACCACGGCGTCCGAGAGCAACCAGGCCGTCCGCGACGCCTTCGACAAGTCGATCTCGGGCCTGCGGTCCACCGCTGACGAGGTCACGAAGGACTCGAAGGGCACGATCGACGAGCAGAAGAGCACGCTCGAGCAAGAGGCTTCGGAGCTCTCCTCCGCGGTCGACCGGCAGACGGCGTCCAGCCTCGAGCGCATCGCGGCCAGCACGAGCGCCTCGACGCGTGACGTCCAGGGTGCTTCGACGCTCCTGACCGGCGACCTCAACCGGGTGATGCTCGACCTCGGCGACCGCAAGGTGAACGGCTCCGGCATCCTCGGCGCCATGGCCACGAGCGCGGCGAAGTCCGACTCCGCCGACTACCAGCTCGCCCTGGCGTCGCAGAACGCAGCGGGCTACGCGAACGTCCGGGCCGAGGACGTCGCCGGCATCCTGCTCCAGCAGGAGCAGTTCCGTGCATCGCTCGATGCGGCGACGACGCTGCCGGCGTTCCAGCTGAAGGTCCCCGCCAGCGCGACGTCGACCACGCTGTACACCTTCCGGATCGGGGCCGACCGATGAGTGACCAGACGACCGAAGCCACTGCGACCGAGGGCGCTGACGGAACGCGTCCGAGCAGCCGCCGTCCGCTGCTCTTCGTCGGCATTGCGGTGCTCCTCGTGGCCGCGGTCGTCGCCGCCGTCCTGACGTTCCGGGCGTTCGGCAGCAGCACCCCGGCCGAAGCGGTGTCGGCGACCGTGCCGGTGAAGGTCAAGGTGGCACACGTCCCGGCGAAGACGAAGATCGGCATCATCGTCACGCTCGGAGACGGCGAGGGGTCCGAGTGGAACGAAGCGGCGCAGGGCGCGCTGGTGGCGGAGCGTCGGCTCGCACTCGGTGGCACCGACGTCGCGCTCGTCACGAAGAACGACGGCGGGACCGCTGCCGGGGGCACGGCCGCGGTCGAGGCCCTCGCGAAGAGCGGGGTCGCGGGCATCGTCGTCGCCTCGTCGGGCAGCCACGTGTCCGGCGCCCTCACTGCTGCTGCGGCGAAGGGCATCCCGGTCGTCCTGCCCTACGCTCCGGCGGAGAAGGACTCCTGGTCGACGGCGCCGGCCGCTGACTCGATCAGCAAGGCGATGACGACGGCACTCGGTGACGCCGACGCTCCACTGCTGGTCGACCTGGGCGGCGGTGCTCCGGCGGGCCTGCGGGTGGCGCACGTCCTGGACGGTGACGACACCGCGGACACCGCAGCGCTCGCCACGACCGTCGCCGAGCGCACCGGCGCAACGAGCAACGAGCAAGACGCGGACGCAGATGCCGATGCCGATGCCGACGCGAAGACCCCGACGCCGGACTCCGACGCCGTCGTCGTCAGCGGCTCCGCAGAACGCCAGGGTGCCTTCGTCGCCGCGCTCCAGGCCGAGAACGTCACGGTGCCGGTCGTCCTCACGCCGGATGCGACGAGCCCGGCGTTCGGCGCCGCACTCGTCGAGGCCGGCGGCAGCCTGAGCGGTTCCTTCCGGGCCGTGGGTGTCGCCACCGACGACGCCCGCGCGCTCGCCTCCGACGCCGGGGGCCGCGCGATGTCCGCCTTCCTCGGCGGTGTCCGGGTGCTCGCCGGCGACCAGGACGCCGAGAACCTGACCGGTGACCAGCCGTTCTCGGCGGTAGCGGGCGCAGCGGACTCGCGTAGCCACGACGCCGTCATCGCCCTGGTCCGCGCCGTCGGCACGGCGCGGAGCGTCGAGCCGACGGACGTCACCGACGCCCTCGCCGTGCTCGACCTCGACGCCGATGCGGGCATCGCCGGTCCGGCGCTCGACTTCACGCGGCAGCAGGCACTCGGCGCACAGGCGACGGTGCTCGCGGCGTCGGCACAGCAGCTCGGTCTCCGTCCGGCCAGCACCGCGTCCGGCGACGGCACCGGGAGCGGAACCGACGCTGCCCGGACCGCGTCGCTCGTCTGGTTCGACGACTCCAGCACGGACTGACCCACCCACGCACCGACCCGGAAGAGGAACGCGAGCATGCGCCTGTTGATCGAGCTCGACGACCGACGTGAAGCGGTCGAGGTCGACGGGTGGTCCGGCGCATCCTCGCTCGGGGAACTCGTGTCCGCGGCCGTCGGCCTCACACTCGAACCCGGCACCACGCTGGCGGTCGACGGGCACCGCACCAGCGTCGACACCCCGCTCCGTGACCTCGTGCTGCTCGAGGGCTCCCGTATCGGCCGCACCCCCGAGGACCGTCCGCTCGGCACCGACGGCTGGACCGTCACGCTCGCCGGCGGGCTCGAAGCCGGGCTCGTGGTGCCGGTCCCGCGCGGGCGGAAGCTCGTGGTCGGACGGGCGCCGCAGGCCGACGTCGTGCTCCCCACCGAGAGCGCGTCGTGGGAGCACTGCACCGTCGAGCGCGAGGACGACGGCGTCCGGGTGCGTGATGCGGGATCGACGAACGGCACCGTCATCGCCGGGGAGCGCATCGACGCCGAGGGCGTCCTGCTCAGCGGGACGACGAGCGTCATCGTGGGCGGGGCCGTGCTGCTCGTCCGGCCGGCGCTCGACGAGGTGCCCGTGCCGGCGGCCGGCTCGATGGCGAACCTGACCCCGGCGGCGACGGCGCCGTTCAACCGTCCACCGCGCGCCGGACGGACCTCCGACGCCGAGACGGTCGTGCCGCCCGGACGCAAGGACGTGCCACCGGCGTCGAAGTTCAGCTGGATCACCGTCGCCGCGCCCCTGGTGCTCGCCGGGGCGATGGTGCTCCTGCTCGGCGACGCACGGTTCGCGCTCTTCGCCCTGCTCTCCCCGGTCACCGCGATCGGCATGTGGTTCGAGCAGAAGCACCGCCGCGCGAAGAACCTGAAGGAGGAGGACACCCGCTTCGCCGAGGCCGTGGAGTCCTTCCGCGGTGAGATCTCCGAAGCCGCGGCCGTCGAGGCCGCCCGCCGCCAGGAGCTCGTGCCCGATCCGGCGACCGTGGTGCGGCGAGCCGAGCTGCCGACCACCCTGCTGTGGCAGCGCCGCTCGGATGACGAGGACTTCCTGAGCCTGCACGCCGGCACCGGGGACGCTCCTTGGCGGCCCGAGGTCGACCAGCGTGCAGCGTCCGCGAAGCTCGAGGACGAGGCGAAGGCCGCCATCGCCGACAGCCGTCTGACGGCCGCGCCGGTGGTTGCCGACCTGTCCGACGCCGGCGTCGTCGGGATCGTCGGCGACCGTCAGGGCGCCCTCGCCCTGGCGCGCAGCCTGCTCACGCAGGCCACCGTGCACTGCGGTCCAGCGGACCTGACGGTGGGCGTCTTCTGCGACGCGGGCCGCGCGGAGGACTGGGGGTGGGCCTCCTGGCTGCCGCACGCGCGTGTGGCGGGGAGCAGCACCGGCGCCCGCTGGATGTCGGCACAACGCGACCAGAGCGCGGCGATGCTCCGTGGCCTGCGGGAGTCGCTCGACGAGCTGCCGACGCCGAACCTGCTCGTCGTGGTCGACTCCGAGGTGCTCACCGAGGGACGGGACGCCCCGGCCCGCAACCTGCTCGGCCAGGGCCGCTCGGTGCCCGGGCAATCCCTGCGCCCGGGGGAACGACCACACCGGGTGAGCGGGATCGTCATCGCGACGAACGAGCAGCAGCTCCCCGCCGCCTGCACGTCGATCATCACGGTCGGTGCCGATGCCGCCGCCACGGTCTACCGACCAGAGGACCGGACCCGTGTCGAGGACGTCGTGCTCGCCGGCCTCAGCGTCGAGACCGCTGAGCGCAGCGCGCGCAGCGTGGCGCACTTCGACGATCCTGAACTGCTGGTGCCGGGGGCGTCCTTGCCCTCGCTCGTCCGCCTGCCCGAGCTGTTGTCGAGCGAGGGGATCCGCGCGGCGTGGGACGCCCGCACGGGCTTCTCGACCCCGATCGGCTCGTCCGAGAGCGGTGTGCTCGAGATCGACCTGGTGCGCGACGGTCCGCACGGCCTGGTCGGCGGCACGACGGGTTCCGGCAAGAGCGAGTTCCTCCGGTCCCTCGTGGCCGGGCTCGCCGCCCGGAACGACCCCACCCGACTCAACTTCCTGCTCGTCGACTTCAAGGGTGGTGCGGCCTTCGCGGCGTGTGAGCGCCTCCCGCACACCATCGGCACGATCAGCAACCTCGACGAACAGCTCGCCGACCGTGCGATCCGGGCACTCGAAGCCGAACTCGAACGACGTCAGCGGGTGTTCGCGGCAGCCGGAGCCGACATCGACAACCTCGATGCCTACCTGGCGACGAAGCCGGTCGAGCCGATGCCGCGGCTGCTGCTGGTCGTCGACGAGTTCGCGATGCTCGCGAAGGACTTCCCGGACGTCCTGACGTCGCTCGTCAGCATCGCGGCCGTCGGCCGAACGCTCGGCGTCCACATGATCCTCGCCACCCAGCGGCCGGCCGGTGTGGTGAGCGAGGACATCCTCGCGAACACGAACATGCGGGTCGCCCTGCGGGTGCAGAGCCGCGAGGACTCGACGAACGTCATCGGTGTCCCCGCCGCAGCCGGGATCGGTCGACAGCAGACCGGCCGCGCCTACGTGAAGCTCGGGCAGGACGACATCACCCCGGTGCAGACCGCTCTGGTCACGGGCCGAGCCCGTGACGAGCGTGCCGAGCAGCCTGTCTCGGTCCGACCGACCGACGTCTTCGGCGTGCCTGCTCCGATGCCCACCCCTGCTCCGACGGCGTCCGACGTCACCGACCTCGACCAGCTCATCGAGGCGATCGGGCAGGCGAACGAGGCAGCCGGGTACGCCCCGCCGCGTCCGATCTGGCCCGAGGCGCTCGGCGAGCGCGTCGAACTGGCGGCCCTCACCGCCCCAGGCCCGGGAACCGACCCGCGCCCCGCGACGGTGCCCGTCGCCCTCGCCGACGACCCGGACCACCAGCGCCAGGTCACCACCGGATGGGACCTCGACGAGGGCAACCTCATGCTCATGGGCATCCCCGGCAGCGGGACGAGCACCGCCCTCGCCACGATCGCGCTCCAGCTCGCCGCCGCGTCGAGCCCCGACGAGCTCGACCTCCTCGTGCTCGACATGGGTCCGGGGGACCTCGCTCCGCTCGCACAGCTACCGCACACGACGGCCTACGTCGGCTCCGGTGCGGGTGCGGGGGAGCTGCAGACGCGGTTCCTGCGGCACCTCCGCGTCGAGCTCGAGCGTCGCCGTGCGGCACCCGGTGGGCGCCGTGCCGTGGTGCTCATCGACGGCCTCGCCGCCCTGCGCGACGAGTACCAGGACTTCGAGGGGCAGCAGCTGCTCGACGCGCTCTACCGGGTGTACGCCGAGGGTCCGGCGCTCGGCATCTCGTTCGCGGTCTCCACGACGCGCGCGAAGGCGGTGCCGTCGGCGATGGACGAGGTCACCACGCAGAAGTGGATGTTCCGCCTCGCGGATCCCTACGACTACGCGTCCATCGGGGTCCGCCCCAAGGACGTCCCGCCGCCGGTGCCCGGCCGCTTCATCGACTCGACCAGGCGGCTACAGTCGCACGTCGCGACGCCGGACGTCCCGCTCGCGCAGGCGGTCGCACGGATCGCGGAGATCCGGTCGGACGGTACGAAGAAGGCCAGTGCGGTCGGCCGGCTGCCCGACGCTGTGCTCGTGGACGAGCTCGGTGCCGGAGCGGTGTTCGCGGGTGAGCCCTGGCGGATCCCGATCGGCATCGCCGAGGACGACCTGCAGCCGGCGTCCGTCGAGGTCTACGACGGCGAACACGTGCTCGTCGCCGGCCCGGCGCGGTCCGGCAAGTCGAGCGTGCTCCTCGCCGTCGCCGAGCTCGCGCGAGCCGCCGAGGGTGTCCGTCCCGCGGTGTGGGCGATCTGCGACCGCCGGTCGCCGCTCGCCTCGGGTTCGTTCGACAGCATCGCCGTCGGCCCGGACGAGGTCCCGGCCCTGTTGGCCGGGCTGCGGCTCGAGCGTGGACCGGTGCTGTTGTTGATCGACGACGCGGAGCGGTTCGAGGACGGCGACCAGGCCATCGCGACGCTGCTCACGACCGAGCGCCCCGGACTGTGCGTCGTGGCGGCCGGCCGGTCCGCGGACCTCCGGTCGCTGTACAGCCACTGGACCCGTTCGGTCCGGAAGTCCCGGTGTGGTGTGCTGCTGCAGCCGGACGTCGACTACGATGGCGAGCTCCTCGGCGTCACGCTGCCGCGTCGCGCACCGGTCGCGTTGACCGTCGGCCGCGGCTACGCCGCTTCAGGCGGGACCGTCCGTCTCGTGCAGACCGCGTCTGCTGGCAGCTGACCGAGACGCCGAGACCGTCGGCCGGGAGGCCCGTGGCCGCGTCCGCCACGGACGGGAGGGTCGACCCGTGGTCACGACCAGAGCGCGCTCAGTCGCGCGTCGTGATCCCGAAGGGCGAGCTCTCGAGGTTCGTGAAGTTCCCCACCGTGGCCCGCACCGTGCACGACGGCGCGACCGACAGAGCCGTGACGACCAGCCCGTCGGAGGACACGGCCAGAGCCCCCGAGCAGCCGTCGGCGAACCGCACGCCGGACTCCCCGCCGGCCACGTCGACGAGCATCTGCGACGGGCGCCCCGTGGCGGGACTGCGGTACAGCGGGTTGAGCTCGTCGGCACCGTTCGGCCACACCGGCACCAGGGTCACCGGCAGGGCCGTCTGGCTCACCGTGCGGTCGGGCGTGCGGACCTCGACGCCCTGCAGCCGCTGGACCGGGTAG
Source organism: Curtobacterium sp. NPDC089991 (assembly GCF_044748425.1). Lineage (NCBI taxonomy): Bacteria > Bacillati > Actinomycetota > Actinomycetes > Micrococcales > Microbacteriaceae > Curtobacterium > Curtobacterium sp. NPDC089991. Next base: position 27,456 of record NZ_JBIVGB010000005.1, on the reverse strand, counting down.
GCGGTCCCGCGCACGGAGTCGTCGGTCACGGCAGCAGTGGTCGCCTCGCCGACGCCGTCGAGCCACGTCTGCAGCGCCGCGCCGTCCGTGACGGAGGCGAGCGGCACGGAGGCCTCGACCGTGACGTCCCCGCCGGAGGGGACCTCGACCCCGGACAGGCTCCAGGCGCACGCGGTGTCGACACCCGTCAGCGAGGGCTGGTTGCGCTTCGCGGCGATGCCCTCGCCGGTCCAGGTGACGGCGGGGCATGCGGCACCCGAGCGGGCTCCGGGGACGACTTCGAGGAACGGACCGGTCAGGGCCGATGCCTGCGCCGCGTACGTGACGCGCAGGTCCACGGTGCCCTTCGCGGGGTCGATGGTCGCGCGGCGGGTGGTCGCGAGGCCGGTGGGCAATGGGCGGTCCTGCTGGTAGGCGTTGGCCGCCTGTGCGGTCGCGGTGCCGGCGCCCGGCGTCTTCCGCAGCGCACCGGGCAGCCACACGACGCCACCGACGACCAGTGCGGCCACGAGCACGACGCCGATGCCGCCGAACAGGAGCGCACGGTTCGTCAGCCACTCGGGACGGGCGAACCGACGCGCCGGTGGGGGCTCGGCAGCGGGGGCGGCCGGCAGCGGCTGTCGGGCCATCGGCCGGATGACGGTCTGCGATCCGGCCGGGCCCAGTTCCGGAGCCGGCCCTGCCAGGGCTTCGTCCTCTAGTACCCCGGTGTCATCCCGATCAGCATCGCGCTCGGGACGGACCCCGCGGACCACGGTGGCGGGCCGCTCGACCTCGTCGAACGCGTCCGGGTCGCTCGTCGCGGCCAGCGCAGGGGCCGAGGCGAGGGACCGGGCGAGCCGCCGCAGGGTCGCCGCCGCGTCCGCTGCTGCCGGACGGCTGTTCGTGTCCTTCGTCAGCAGGGCGGACACCGCGGACCACAGCGCATCGGGCACGTCGAGCGGCGGTGGGTTCGAGGTGACGTGCCGGTACGCCACGGCGAAGTCCGTGCCCGGTCCGGCGAAGGGCGTGCGACCGGAGAGCAGCTCGTAGAGCATGACCCCGGCGCCGTAGACGTCCGCAGCCGGACCGGCGCGGCCGTGGCTGATCGACTCGGGGGCCATGTACTGCGGTGTGCCGAGGAGCCCGGTGGTGGTGCGCTCACGCTCGGCGACGACCGACGCGATGCCGAAGTCGGTGACCCGGACGTCGCCCGTCGCACCGGCGGCCCAGGGGGCCTGGAGCAGCACGTTGTCGGGCTTGACGTCGCGGTGGGTCACGTCGCGCTCGTGTGCCGTGGCGAGGGCGTCGAGGGTCTCGGCGGTGATCGTCAGAGCGTCCCGCGGGGTCAGTGGACCGTTCGATGCGAGCAGATCGCGGGCGGACCCACCGGGCACCAGGTCCATGACGATCGCGAGCCGGTCGCCCTCGACGACCAGGTCCCGCACCCGCACGATCGAGGGGTGCTGCAGCGCGAGGAGCACCGAACGCTCGCGGACGAAGCGTTCGACGATCTGCGGGTCGGCGGCGAGCTCGGCACGGAGCAGCTTCGCGGCGACGTGCTCGCCGGTCGCGGTGTGCTCGGTGCGCCAGACCTCGCCGGTGGCACCGGTCCCGAGCAGCTCGACCAACCGGTACGACGCACCGAGTGGCTCACCCTGACCGTACTGCGCCACTGCGTCCCCGACTTCCCGATTCCCCCGTTGGCCGACCCCTCGCCGACCACGCAATGTTACCGGCCGGTCGGTGCCTCCGCCTGCTCCGGCGCGGCGTACTGCACGTCGATTGCATACTGCTCGAATCCGGATCGCCGGTAGAGCGCCAGCGCGGGTTCGTTGTCGCCCTCGACGTACAGTGCGGCGGCGGTCAGCCCACGGCCGCTGAGCCGAGCGGTGCCCGCACGCATGAGCACCCCGCCGAGCCGTTGCCCCTGCAGGTCGGGTCGGACGGCGACGGCGTAGAACTCGCCGATGCCGTCCTCGACCTTGAGCCAGCACGAGCCTGCCAGCTGCCCGGAGGCGTCGCGGAGCAGCAGCAGGTCCTCGCCGGAGAACCAGGCGTCCGACTCGCGGGCGTGCAGGTCGTCGAGCGTCATGCGGCCCTGCTCGGGGTGGTGCGCGAAGGCCGCGGCGTTGAGGGCGAGCCAGTCGGCCTCGTCCTCGGTGCCGGGCCGGAACGCGGACAGGCTGTACCCGGCCGGCACGTCGGCAGAAGCCGCGTCCGGAGGAGGCCCGGCTCCGTCGATCGGCGCCCGGAGCTGCAGCAGGGTGCGGACCGCGCGCCAGCCGAACCGATCGGCCAGGGCCCGAGCTGCGGGGTGGTCCCCGTGTGCCCAGGCGAGCACGGGAGCGGCCCCGCCGCCCAGCGCGAGCGCCTGCGTCACGAGGGCGGTGCCGGTGCCGCGACCACGGGCCTCCCGGTCGACCACGAGTTCCAGCTCGTCGTCACGGACCACGGCGACCCCGTCGTCGACGGCGAGGACGGTTGCGCGCCCAGCGCGGACGTCGACCAGGGTCTGGTCCGAGAACGGCGGTGCTTCACCGGGCACGACGAACCGTGCGAGGTCCGGCACTACTGGCCCATCAGGCGCTCGGCCTCGTCGTCGTAGACGTTGAAGCGGTACCCGACGTTACGGACGGTGCCGATGAGCGACTCGAGGTCGCCGAGCTTGGCGCGGAGACGTCGGACGTGCACGTCGACCGTGCGGGTGCCACCGAAGTAGTCGTAGCCCCAGACCTCGCTGAGCAGCTGCTCGCGCGTGAAGACCCGGGACGGGTGCGTGGCGAAGAAGCGCAGGAGTTCGAACTCCTTGAACGTCAGGTCGAGCGGCCGGCCGCGGACCTTCGCCGAGTAGCTGGCCTCGTCGATGACGACACCCGACGCCTGGATCTTCGAGCTGGACTGCCCCTTGGCCGCACGGCCCGCGGACAGCCGGATGCGGGCGTCGATCTCGGCCGGGCCGGCGCTCTCGAGCACCACGTCGTCGACGTTCCACTCGCTGTTGACGGCGGTCAGGCCACCCTCGGTCACGACGAGCACGATGGGCGTCGTCGAGCCGGACGAGGCGAGGATCTTGCACAGGGCCTTCGCGCTGACCAGGTCGGTGCGGGCGTCCACGAACATCAGGTCGCTCTGCGGCGCGTTGACCAGCTGTGCGGCCTCGGCCGGCACGTGACGGATCCTGTGGCTCAGGAGACCGAGGCTCGGCAGGACGTCGCCGGGCGCGGTCGAGGTGAGTACCAGGAGCTGTGCCACAGGACCTCCGCAGGTGGATGACGTCGTGGACACATCCTAGTGATGCTCGGGAAGTCCTCATCCGGCCGGACGGTTTGCGCGGCAACCCGCAAGCGCGCGCCGGGCGCGGCAACCCGCAAGCGCGCGCCGGGCGCGGAGCCGCTGCGCCTGCGCGCCGGGCGTGACCCCTGTCATGATGGAACGCGTGACCCAGCCAGTGCAGCCCACCGACCAGCGGCGCCTCAAGCTGACGTCCGTCCTGCCGGTCTGGATCCTGGCCGTCGTCGGGGCGGTGCTCGTCCTGACGCTCGCCGAGCGCGACGCCTTCGCCTGGCTGCTGCTCGTCTTCGTCGCCTGCGTGATGGTGAGCTTCGTGCTCCAGCTCATCACCGCGACGAAGGACGGGCTGGTCGAACGGATCAGCATCGCGTCGTCCGGTGCCTTCGTCGTGGTCCTCGTCACCGCGGTGGTGCTCCTGGCGCGTTGAGCCGAGCCGCGTAGACTCCGGGGCATGGATTCGCTGCTTGCGCTCGAGCTGTTCTACGTGGGCCTCCTCGGTCTGGCGTCGCTCGCGATCGCGTTCATCTCGGTCGTCGTCGTCGTGAAGCTGTTCAAGGGTCAGCGTTGATCGAGCTCCCCGAGGGCCTGGCGCCCGAACTGGTCCCGTTGTCGTGGCTCGTCGGCGTCTGGGAGGGCACCGGCGTCGTGGAGTACCCCGTCGGTGACGAAGAGGCACCCCGCACCTACGAGTTCGGCCAGCGCGTGAGCTTCAGCCACGACGGCCTGCCGTACCTCAACTACTCGTCCACCACGTGGTTGCTCGACGACGACCACACCCCGCTCGCCGCCGAGATGGGCTACTGGCGGATCGACCGTCCGACCGAGCCCGGCGACCGCGGCCCCGCGATGCTCCTGGGCGAGGGGCCGACGCCGTTCACCACCGTCGAGAGCGTCGAGGCGCTGCGCAACACCACCGACGGCTTCGACGTCGAGGCCGCGATCGTGCACCCGACGGGCGTCAACGAGCTCTACGTCGGCCGTGTGCTCAAGGGGCGGATCGACCTGGCCACCGACGCCGTGATGCGCTCGCCGAACGCGAAGGACTACTCCGCCGCGACCCGCCTGTACGGCCTGGTCGAGGGCAAGTTGTTCTGGGCGTGGGACATCGCCGCCCTCGGTCGCGAACTCACCTCGCACGCCTCGGGGCAGCTCGCGAAGGTCGACTGATGTCGGCGTTCGCGGTGCGCGACGGCTTCGTCGCGACATCTGATGCGCCCGGCGCGCCCGCAGCCCACTTCGGCAACCCCCTGGGCGAGCAACGGCTGCTGGCCCGTGGCCGCGCGGTCGTCGAGCTCGGTCTCGGCGTGGTCACCGTCTCCGGCCCGGACCGCCTGTCGTGGCTCAACTCGATCACCTCGCAGCAGCTGACCGGCCTGCCGACCGGCGTCAGCACCGAGACCCTCGTGCTCGACCAGTCCGGCCGGGTCGAGCACGCCGCCCGCGTGGTCGACGACGGTGCGGTCGTGTGGCTCCTCACCGAGTCGCAGGACGCAGCACCGCTCGCCGCCTGGCTCGACTCGATGCGCTTCATGCTCCGGGTCGAGGTCGCCGACCGTTCGGCCGGCTTCGCGACCCTCGGCTGGTTCGGCGAAGCCGCCCCGTTCGCGTCGACCGTCCTGCCGGACCCGCCCGTCGTCGAGTGGGTCGACCCGTGGGCAGCCGTCACGCCCGGTGGGTGGAGCTACGCCGCCCAGGAGGCCCACCCCGGCTCCGACTGGACCCTCCGCGTCGCCGTGGTCACGCCCGGCACCTCGGCCGCGATCGCTGCGTCGGACGAACCCGTCGCGGGGCTGCTCGCATACGAGGCACTGCGGATCGCCGCCTGGCGTCCGACGCTGTCCGATGCCGACGAGCGCACCATCCCGCACGAGCTCGACTGGCTCCGCTCCGCCGTGCACCTGACGAAGGGCTGCTACCGCGGGCAGGAGACCGTCGCGAAGGTGCACAACCTGGGCCACCCGCCGCGTCGGGTCGTGCAGCTGCACCTCGACGGCTCCGACGCCGTGCTGCCGGCTCCGGGGACTCCCGTGATGCTCGGCGACAAGGAAGTCGGGCGACTGTCGGCCTCGGCGGTCCACCACGAGCTCGGCCCGATCGGACTGGCCGTGGTCAAGCGCTCGCTGGACCCCACCGCGACGCTGACGCTCATCGCCGACGACGTCGTGGTGACGGCGGCGCAGGAGACCATCGTCCCGCCGGAGGCCGGCGCCACGGCGAACGTCCCGCGGCTGCCCCGGCTCGGAGCCGTCAAGCGCTCCTAGCGTTCGCCGCCGGTCGTCGGTCGCCTGGTGTGTGCGCAGGTTTCCGACAGTCCACGAGTTGATCGACTGGTGTTCCGTCGGGTGATGCGCACGCATCGTGTGCGTGTGCATCTTCCGACAGTGCACGCGGTGATCGACTCGTGGATCGTCGCCAATTCGCCGCCGCCGCCGTGGCGCAGTCCCGCCGCCGCGCCGCCGCCGCCCGTCAGGCGGGCTCGACCGCGGCCCACGGCACGCTGAGCTCGCCGAGCCGCCACCGCGCCGGCCCGTGCAGCACCGGCCACCCGCGGTCGCGCATGCCCCGCACGGTGGCGATCCACCGCTGCCGGGGCCCGTACGTGCCGAGTGGCGCCGCCACCGCCCACGACAGGTCGAGGTCACGCAGGAACGCGTGCACCCGCTCACCCGGCACGTTCCGGTGGATGAGCGCCTTCGGCAGCCGTTCGGCGACGATCGACGGCACGTCGAGTCCGGCGAGCCGCAGCGACACCGTGAACGACACCGGTGCGTGCTCGTCGAGCGTCACCCACGAGGCCACCCGCCCGACCTCGTTGCACGTCCCCTCGACCAGCGCGCCGCCGGGCTGCAGCCGGTCCTGCATGATCCGCCACGACCCCACCACGGCGGACTCGTCGTACTGCCGCAGCACGTTGAACGCCCGGATCACGGCCGGTCGGCGCTGCCCGGGCGTGGGCGTCTCGAAGCCGCCGAGCCGGAACGTCACGCCGTCGCGGGTGCCCGCGTTCGCGAACGCCACGCGTGCCGGTTCGATCTCGATGCCGGTGACCTCGACGTCCGGACGCACCAGGGCCAGACGGTCGCGCAGCTCGAGCGTCGTCGTCGGCGAGGCCCCGTACCCGACGTCGGCGACCAGCGGATCGTCGGCTTTGCGGAGCGCCGGCAGCGACGCGATCCACCGGTCGACACGGCGGAGCCGGTTGTACCCGGTCGTCCCGCGCGTCACGTTCCCGATGGGCATGACGTCAAGGGTACGGGCCTGCCGACGCTCGGTAGACTCGGGAGCATGACCTCCACGCTCGTCCTGCTCCGTCACGGAAACAGTGACTGGAACCAGAAGAACCTGTTCACCGGTTGGGTCGACGTCCGGCTCAGCGAGCTGGGCGAGAAGGAGGCGAAGCGCGCCGGCGACCTCATCGCCGAATCGGGCATCGTCCCCGACGTCCTGTACACCTCGCTCCTCACCCGCGCGATCCAGACGGCCGACATCGCGCTGCTCCAGGCCGACCTCGCCTGGCTGCCGGTCAAGCGCGACTGGCGCCTCAACGAACGCCACTACGGCGACCTGCAGGGCAAGGACAAGGCCCAGACGCTGGCCGAGTACGGCGAGCAGCAGTTCATGGAGTGGCGCCGGTCGTTCGACGTCCCGCCGCCCCCCATCGCCGACGGCGCCGAGTGGTCGCAGGCCGGGGACCGCCGCTACGCCGACCTCGGCGACCAGCTGCCCCGCACCGAGTCGCTCAAGCTCGTGATCGACCGGCTGCTGCCCTACTGGGAGTCGGACATCACGAAGGACCTGGGCGAGGGCAAGACCGTGCTGGTCACCGCGCACGGCAACTCGCTCCGCGCGCTCGTCAAGCACCTCGACGACATCTCCGACGACGACATCGCCGGGCTGAACATCCCGACGGGCATCCCGCTGGTGTACGAGCTCGACGACGACTTCCGTCCGACGAAGCCGGCGTACTACCTCGACCCCGAGGCCGCTGCCGCCGGCGCTGCCGCCGTGGCCGCCCAGGGCGCCAAGAAGTAGCACCGCACGCACGAACGCCCCGTCCGGTCTCCGGGCGGGGCGTTCGTCGTTCTGCCTGGTGGGGCCGCGAAAGCGACAGTGTGCCGCGAACGTTCCGCCGACTCCTGTCGCTCTGCCGGGAGGAACGGATCACCGCACCGACGACGTGTCGCTTCGGCGGGGCGGTCGGCTCCTCGAGCCTCGGCTGGTCAGACGAAGTGCGACGCGATCTCCTGCACGAGGGCACCGACGTCGTAGGGCTTCGTCGTGTCGACGCGGACGACGGGGACGCCCGGCAGCCCGACCGGCTGCGCGTCGTCGCCGTGCTCGTCCCAGAAGGCCAGCACGCCGGCCAGGTCCCCGTGCACCTCGTGCCGCACCGGGACGGTGCCCGGGTCGTACCGGTCGTGCAGCCGATCTTCGGCGGCGGCGCGGTCCGTGTCGCACCACACCTCGACGGCGCGAGGCGACCCGGCGGACGCGAGCCCAGCCTCCAGGAGGTCGCGATCGCGTGACGGGAGCCAGACGGCGTCGAGGACGACCCCGTTCTCCACGGCCCGCGTCATCGCCCACACGGTGTCCATCGCGATGCCACCGAGCGGACGCGACGCGATCATCGGCCCGACGATGTCGGCGAGGGGCTCCTTGATCCGGTCCTTCGACAGGAACGGGCAGCCGAGCACCTCGGCCAGCGCAGCGCCGATCGTGCTCTTGCCGGAACCGGGCATGCCGTTGACGATGATCGCGACCTGAGCCATGCCTCGATCCTCGCAGACCGCGCAACCGCGGTCAGACCACGGCGCTCAGACCGCGGCGGTCGAACTCGAGGCGCCGGTCCAGTCGCCGGTCGCCAGGTACTCGACCTTCTTGGCGATCGACACCGCGTGGTCCGCGAAGCGCTCGTGGTAGCGGGAGGCCAGGGTGGCGTCGACGGTGTCGATCGGCCCGCCCTTCCACGCCTCGCCGAGCACGAAGTCGAACACGCTCGCGTGCAGTTCGTCGACGGCGTCGTCCTCGTCGCGGATCTCCGCGGCCAGGGCGATGTCCTCGGTCGCGAGCAGCCGCGTGAGCTTCTGCGACATCGCGACGTCGTGCTTGCCCATCTCCTTGAAGGTGCCGCGGAGGCCCTTCGGCACGACCTTCTCGGGGAAGCGCTGGCGGGCGAGCTGCGCGATGTGCTCGGCCATGTCGCCCATGCGCTCGAGCGAGGAGCTCACGCGCAGGGCGGTGACGACGACGCGCAGGTCGCGGGCGACCGGAGCCTGGCGGGCCAGGATGTCGATGGCGATCTCGTCGAGGCTGTTGGCGGCCTCGTCGATCTTCTGGTCGTCCGCGATCACCTCCTCGGCGAGGGCGACGTCGGAGTCGCTGAAGGCCTGGGTGGCCCGGGTGATGGCGGACTCGACGAGTCCTGCGATCTCGGTCAGTCGCTCCTGGACGTCCTGGAGTTCCTGCTGGAAGACTTCGCGCATGGGGGAGTACCTCTCTCTGCGTACCGGACGAGTGTCGTCAGCCCAGGTGAACGAACGGTGACGTGGGGCTGAACGCTTCGCGATCCGGCCTTCCGAGGCGGGTGAACGGTACCGGAACCCCGCATGACCATCCCTACACTGGCGGCATGGACAACGCGTGGCTCGTGCCACTGTCGATGCTCCTCGGCGGGGTCTTCGGCGCGGGCGTCGTGGTGCTGATCATCACCGCCGAGCGCACGGCTCGTGCAGCAGACGTGGCGGAACGCACCCTGCCGGACGGCGTCGCAGCGGTGATCGCGACGATGCACAACCCGGCGGTGGTCATCGACCCGTCGAACACGGTCGTGGCCGCATCGCCCCAGGCACTGACCGTCGGGCTCGTCGTGCGGCGCCGGCTCGTGCACCAGGAGCTCCTCGACCTGGTCGACCGGGTGCGCAAGAGCGGCGAGATGGGAGCGGAGGACCTCGAGCTCCCGCGCGGACGGCACGGGGAGCTCATCGGCTACCTCAGCTTCCGGGCCGCGCAGCTCGGCAACCGGTACGTGCTCATCACGGCCGACGACCTGACCGAGAGCCGGCGCATCGACGAGGTCCGCCGTGACTTCGTCGCCAACATCTCGCACGAGCTGAAGACCCCGATCGGCGCCATCGGCCTGCTGTCCGAGACCCTCGTGATCGCGGCCGACGACCCGGAGCACGTCAAGAAGTTCGCGGCGCAGCTCATCACCGAGTCCGAGCGGCTCGGCGCCCTGACGAAGGACATCATCGAGCTGTCCCGGCTGCAGTCGGTCGACGCGTTGGAGAACAGCGAGGAGACCGGTGTCGACAAGATCGTGCAGGCAGCGATCGATGCGAACGAGGTCGTCGCGCGCGCCCGCTCGATCGAGATCATCCGGGCGAAGAAGTCGAAGCTCCGGGTGATGGGCGACCCGGGCCTGCTGCAGGTCGCCGTCTCGAACCTCATCGCCAACGCGGTGAAGTACTCGCCCGACGGCACCCGCGTCGGCGTGGGCGTCCGGTCCGCGAAGGGCTTCGTCGAGATCGCGATCACCGACCAGGGCGTCGGCATCCCCGAGGCCGACCTGGACCGCGTGTTCGAGCGGTTCTACCGTGTCGACCCGGCACGGTCACGGGCCACCGGCGGCACCGGCCTGGGGCTCGCCATCGTCAAGCACGTCGTCGGCAACCACGGCGGCGACGTCCGTGTCTGGTCGCAGCCAGGCAAGGGCTCGACCTTCACCATCCGCCTGCCCGAGGCGGACACCGAACTGACCACCGCACTCGAAGAGCAACTGGAAGAGCAGCCATCGTGACCAAGATCCTCATCGTCGACGACGAGCCGGCCCTGAGCGAGCCCCTGGAGTTCCTGCTGCAGCGTGAGGGGTACGAGACCTCCGTCGCGGCCGACGGCGTGACCGCGCTGTCGAAGTTCGACTCGGAGAACCCGGACCTGGTGCTCCTCGACCTCATGCTGCCGGGGCTCTCCGGCACCGAGGTCTGCCGCCAGATCCGGACCCGGTCGAACGCGCCGATCATCATGCTGACGGCGAAGGACTCCGAGGTCGACATCGTCGTCGGGCTCGAGCTCGGCGCGGACGACTACGTGACGAAGCCGTACTCGACGCGCGAGCTGCTGGCCCGCATCCGTGCGGTCCTGCGCCGACGCACCGAGGACGACCCGGCGGACAGCGGGATCCTGCAGGTCGGGGGCATCCGGATGGACGTCGAGCGGCACACGGTGTCGGTGGACGGGTCGGAGACGGCGATGCCGCTCAAGGAGTTCGAGCTGCTCGAGCTGCTGCTCCGGAACGCCGGCCGGGTGCTCACCCGTGGGCAGCTCATCGACCGGGTGTGGGGCTCCGACTACTTCGGCGACACCAAGACGCTCGACGTGCACATCAAGCGCATCCGCTCGAAGATCGAGCGCGTGCCGTCCACCCCGGAGCTCCTGGTGACGGTCCGCGGTCTCGGGTACCGCATCGAGGCCTGAGACGGACGGACAGGAGGCCCGGTGCGAGTCCCTGGGACTCGCACCGGGCCTCCTGTCTGACGCGGTGGCGCTTGCGCGGTGCGGCTACTCGCCGTCCGTCGGCGTGGCCGACGGGGTCTCGACCGGCAGCGTGATCTGGCTGGACGGCTCGGGGGTCGAGGTCGGCGCGAGGGTGGCGTACTCCTCCTGCGAGGTGGTCAGCACCGGCACGTTGGCCGAGACGCCCTCGGCGTCGGGGTACGAGAAGTACACCTTGACGAGCGAACCGGGCTTCGCGTCCGCGCTGTCGAAGTCGAGGGTGTCGTGCTGCGAGTCGTTCGCCAGGTCGACGTGCGAGTTCGCCGGCACCAGCACGGTCTCGGTGTCGCCACCGATCTCGACCGACACGGTGATGCCGTCGGTGTCGGAGTTGTTCACCAGCGTGCCGATGAACCGCGCGCCCTCGCCGTCGTCCGAGATGAGGATGGCGTTCCGCACGTCGACCTTGCCGGTCGAGACGTTGACGCCGTCGGTGATCTGCTTGATGTCGACGGTGTGCGCAGGCGACATGAACTCGCACCCGGTGGCGCCCAGCGCGATGGTTGCCGCAACGGCGACGGACACGAGTACCCGAGCTCGCAAGAGATTCCTCCGTAAGTCGATGAGGACCAGACGGTCCCGCTCCATCTTAGCGATCACCGGGAAGGCCCAGTGCTGAGGGTCCCCTTACCCGAACACCCCTTGTGGTAAACTGGAAGTCTGGGAACGGAGCCTGATACATGCAATTCGAGGTCGGCGAGACCGTCGTCTACCCCCACCACGGGGCGGCAACCATCTCTGAAGTCAAGACGCGCGTCATCAAGGGCGAGGAAAAGGTCTACCTGAAACTGCGGGTCACGCAGGGTGACCTGACGATCGAGGTACCGGCGGACAACGTCGACCTGGTCGGAGTCCGCGACGTGATCGGCAAGGAAGGGCTCGACAAGGTGTTCGAGGTCCTCCGGGCGCCGTTCACCGAAGAGCCCACCAACTGGTCGCGCCGGTACAAGGCGAACCTCGAGAAGCTCGCTTCCGGGGACGTCATCAAGGTCTCCGAGGTCGTCCGCGACCTCTGGCGACGCGATCAGGACCGCGGCCTGTCCGCGGGCGAGAAGCGGATGCTGGCCAAGGCGCGGCAGATCCTGATCTCCGAGTTGGCCCTGGCCGAGAAGACCGACGAGGACAAGGCATCGACCGTCCTCGACGAAGTCCTCGCGTCCTGAGCGCACTGCACACCACGACGACCGCACGGTTCCCCGAAGGGGTGGACCGGGCGGTCGTCGTCGTTGCAGCCGGGTCCGGAACCCGGCTCGGCATCGGCACCGCGAAGGCGTTCGTGCCCGTCGTGGGGCAGCTCATGCTCGCGCGGGCGCTCGAGCCGCTGTTCACGTTGTCGGCTCCGACGCTGGTCGTCGTGGTCGCGCCGTCGGCGTTGCTCGAGGACTGCCGTCAGGTGGTCGCCTCGGTCGCGGGCGCTGCGGTCGCGTACACGGCGGTGGTTCCGGGAGGCACGGATCGCCATGGCTCGGTCCAGGCCGGCCTGGGCGTGCTGCCGGACTCCGTCACCGCGGTGCTGGTGCACGATGCGGCGCGGTGCCTCACGCCGGCCGCGCAGTTCGACCGGGTGTTCGACGCGGTCGAGGGTTCGGTCGCGACCGGCACCGGTGACGGCGTCGTCCCCGCGCTCCCCGTCACCGACACGGTCAAGCGGGTGTCCGGCGACGTGGTCGTCGAGACCGTCGACCGGTCCGCGCTCGTCGGGGTCCAGACGCCGCAGGGGTTCCCGCTCGACGCACTCCGACGGGCGTACGCGGTGTCGACGCAGTCCGAGACCGACGACGCCGGCGTGTTCCAGGCGGCCGGTGGCACGGTGCGCTTCGTGCCGGGCGACGCCGATGCCTTCAAGATCACGACGCCGTGGGACCTCGGACGAGCAGAGTCGATCGTCCGGTCGCGCGCCACGGCCCCGGATGACTTCGGTGCCTCGGCGGTCCGGCTCGGGCTGGGCGTCGACGTGCACGCGTTCGACGTCGAGTCGCCGTGCCGCGTCGGCCTGCTCGACTTCCCCGGCGAACCCGGCCTCTCCGGGCACAGCGACGGTGACGCCGTGGCGCACGCGGTGTGCGACGCCCTGCTCTCCGCGGGTGGCCTCGGTGACATCGGCGGGACGTTCGGCACCGCGGACCCCGCCTATGCCGGTGCCTCGGGGGACGTCTTCATCCGCGGTGCCGTCGGGCTGCTCGCCGACGCCGGCCTCGTCCCCGTGTCGGTCACGGTGCAGGTCATCGGGAACCGGCCGCGCATCGGGACCCGTCGTGCGGAGATGCAGGACGCCCTGTCCGCCGTCGTCGGTGCCCCCGTCGCGGTGTCCGGCACGACGACCGACGGCCTCGGGTTCACCGGCCGGGGCGAGGGGCTCGCCGCGATCGCCACGGCCGTCACCCGACCGGCCTGACGTCCTAGGCTTGGGATCGTGACCGTTCGCCTCTACGACTCCCGCGCCGCAGCCGTCGTCGACCTCGTCCCCCTGGTCGACGGACAGGTCAGCGTCTACGTCTGTGGTCCGACGGTGCAGTCGTCGCCGCACATCGGGCACCTGCGCTCGGCCCTGGTCTACGACATCTGGCGCCGCTGGCTGACGTACCGCGGTCTGCGCGTCACCCTCGTGCGGAACGTCACCGACATCGACGACAAGGTGCTCGACCTGGCCGCCGGCACCGACGAAGCGTGGTTCGCCCGCGCCTACCGCGTCGAGCTCGAGTTCACCGCCGCGTACAACGCCCTCGGCATCCTGCCCCCGACCTACGAGCCGCGGGCAACAGCGAGCGTGCCGCAGATGCACGACATCATCACGAAGCTCATCGACCGCGGTCACGCCTACGTCGCCGCCGACGACTCGGGCGACGTCTACTTCGACACCGGCAGCTGGGAGTCCTACGGGGCGCTCACCCGGCAGCGTCGCGAGGACATGGTCGAAGCCGCCGACGCCGACCCCCGCGGCAAGCGCGACGCCCGCGACTTCGCGCTCTGGAAGGGTGCGAAGCCCGGCGAGCCGTCGACCGCGTCGTGGGACTCCCCGTGGGGCCCCGGTCGTCCGGGCTGGCACATCGAGTGCTCCGCCATGTCGCGGCGGTACCTCGGTCCGGCGTTCGACATCCACGGCGGCGGGCTCGACCTGCGGTTCCCGCACCACGAGAACGAGCTCGCGCAGTCCACCGCGGCGGGCGACCCCTTCGCGTCGTACTGGTTGCACAACGGGCTCGTCACGGTCGAGGGCCAGAAGATGTCGAAGTCGCTCGGCAACTCGATCTTCGCCGCCGACTTCCTCGCCGCTGCCCGTCCGGCCGTGGTGCGGTACTTCCTGGGCGCCGCGCACTACCGCTCCTCGATCGACCACCACGACGGCTCGTTGGCCGAGGCCGAGGCCGCCTACGACCGCATCGACGGGTTCCTGCAGCGGGCCGAGGTGCGGCTCGAAGGCGTGCACCTCGCCGATGCCCCCGCCGTGCCGGACGCCTTCGCCGCCGCGATGGACGACGACCTCGCAGTGCCCCAGGCGCTGGCCGTCCTGCACGAGACCGTGCGCACCGGCAATGCCGCCCTGGACGCCGACGATGCGGAAACGCTCGGGGTCGCGTACCATCAGGTGGCCGCCATGGTAGAGGTCCTCGGCATCGACCCGCGAGCCGCCCACTGGTCGGGGGGCGGTCAGGACACCTCGGCAGGCCCGCTCGCCGCTCTCGTCGAACGCCTCGTGCAGGAGCGCGCGGACGCCAGGGCAGCACGGGACTTCGCTGCGGCCGACCGCGTGCGCGACGACCTCGCCGCCGCGGGCATCACGATCGAGGACACGCCGTCCGGAACACGCTGGAGCATCGCCTGAACACGGCAGTGCCGAACAGGAGCTACGCATGAAGAACGTCTCGGGAAGCAAGAAGGGTCGGCCCGGCGCCGTCCGCACCGGTCGCAAGGGCAACAAGCAGGTCGGTTCCGGTGGTCAGGGTGCCCAGGCGCTCGAGGGTCGCAAGCCGACCCCGAAGGCCGAGGACCGGCCGTACCACCCCGCCGGCAAGCGCAAGGCGGCGAAGGACCGCTTCGAGGCAGCCAAGGGCCGTCACGGTTCCTCGAGCACCCCGCAGGGCCGCACCGGTCGTCCGCCGGCCCGGAAGACCGATGACTCCGAGCTCGTGACCGGCCGCAACTCCGTGCTCGAGGCGCTGCGCACGAAGACCCCGTCGACGACGCTCTACATCGCGTCGCGCATCGAGGTCGACGACCGCGTCAAGGAGATCCTGACGCTCGCGAACCACCGCAGCGTGCCGATCATCGAGCTCATGCGCCCCGAGCTCGACCGCATCACCGGCCACGACAGCGTGCACCAGGGCGTCGCGCTCAAGGTGCCGGCGTACCAGTACGCCGTGTCCGAGGACATCGTCGAGCAGGCCTTCTCGCGCGACCAGGTCCCGCTGCTCGTCGCGCTCGACGGCATCACCGACCCCCGCAACCTCGGTGCGATCATCCGCTCGACCGCCGCGTTCGGCGGACACGGCGTCATCGTGCCGCAGCGTCGTTCGGTCGGCGTCACCGCGTCGGCGTGGAAGACCTCCGCCGGTGCCGCGGCCCGCACGCCCGTCGCGATGGCCCCGAACCTCACCCAGACGCTGAAGTCCCTCAAGTCGATGGGCCTGTTCGTCCTCGGTCTGGACGGCGACGGCGACGTGGAGCTCGACGGCCTCGCGCTCGCCGACCGCCCGATCGTGATCGTCGTCGGTTCCGAGGGCAAGGGCCTGTCGCGCCTGGTCACCGAGACCTGCGACGCGATCGTGTCGATCCCGATCTCGAGTGCGACCGAATCCCTCAACGCCGGCATCGCCGCGAGCGTCACCCTGTGGGAGGTCGCCCGGCGCCGTCGCGCCGAGTAAGCCCCGACGCTTCGTCCGCAGGAACGGTCGCCTCCCCTCGTGGGAGGCGGCCGTTCCTGCGTGCGGTGCCGACCGGGTCAGGCCGGACGGGTCAGGACACGTCGGATGATGCCCGCCGTGTGGTCACGAGTCGTCGCTGCGCGACGCCGCAGGCGACCGTCCGTGACCGGCCGACGTGCACCTGGCGGGGTGTCGGGCGACCGCTCGACGTCCAACGGCATCACCGGCGGTGCAGGCGTGACGGTCTGGAGGGCCGGCGCCGGTCTCCGGGACGCACGCCGGGCCTCCAGGCGGTCGCGTTCACGGACCCCGAACGGTCACGACATGTCGGCCGGTGTCCTCCGGGTGGTCGCGAGTCGTCGCTGCGCGACGCCGCCGGCGACGGTCTGTGACCAGTCGGCACCCACCCGGCGGAGTGTCGTGACCGACCGGCGACCCGGGTCAGACGGTGGTGCGCCAGTCCTGGACGTCGGCGTCGTCGTCTGCGGGTTCCGCGTCGTCGACCACGGGGATCGGCAGCGTCATCGACGACGTCGGCGGGTTGATGAGCAGGCGCTCGTCGCGGCGGTGGCGCAGCACGTCGTTGATGTACGCCGTGGTGGCCTCGGGCAGCGAGACCGACCGCTCCTCTTCCTGCGACATGAACCAGCGGTGCTCGAGCAGTTCGTGGAAGACCTCCGCGGGTTCGAGGCGACCGCGCAGGTCACGGGGGATCGAGCGGACGACGGGCTCGAAGACCCGCGAGACCCACTCGTGCGCCACCATCTCCTCGTCGAGTTCGTCGCGGCCGTTGCGTGCCCGGTACGAGTCGAGGTCGTTGAGCAGGCGTCGGGCCTGGTTCTCGCCGGCGTCCAGGCCGGTCAGCCGCAGCAGGCGTCGCTGGTGGTGTCCGGCGTCGACGACCTTCGGCTGGATCCGCACCTGCGAACCGCCCTCGGTCGTGTGGATCGAGAGCTCCTCGATGTCGAAGCCGAGCTCGTTGAGCCGCTCGACGCGGTCGTTGATGCGCCAGCGTTCCTTGATGTCGAACTGCTCGGTGCCCGTGAGCTCGGTCCAGAGCGTCCGGTACTGCGCCACGATCCGGTTGGAGACGTCCACGGGGTCGGCGTTCTCGTCGAGACGGCCGCCGGCCTCGAGGTCGAGGAGCTCGCCGGCGATGTTCACGCGCGCGACCTCGAGGTCGTTCTCGCGCTGCCCGTTCGACAGCCCGCCGGGGTAGAGCTTGCCGGTCTCGGCGTCGACCAGGTACGCGGCGAACGAGCCCGCGTCGCGACGGAACAGCGTGTTCGAGAGCGACACGTCGCCCCAGTAGAAGCCGATGACGTGCAGCCGGACGAGCAGCAACGCGAGGGCGTCGACGAGACGGGTCGCGGTCTCCGGGCGCAGGGTCTGCGAGTACAGCGCGCGGTACGGCAGCGAGAAGCGCAGGTGCCGCGTCACGAGCACGGGGTGCAGCTGCTCGCCGTCCGCGTCGACCCGACCGGTGATGACGGCGACGGGGTCGACGCACGGCACGTCCATGCGCTGCAGCGTGCGGAGCATCTCGTACTCGGAGCGCGCGATCTCCTCGCCCGTCTCCTTCACGGCGGCGACGTACCCACTCAGGTGCACGAAGCGCACCAGGTGCCGTGAGATGCCCTTCGGCAGGGCCACGATGGTCTCGTCCGGCCAGTCCGCCAGCGGCAGGTCCCACGGCAGGTCGAGCAGGCCGGGGTCGACGGTGGCTGCGGTGATGGACATCGAGTCGGGCACGGTGGATCCTTCGGTGTCGTGGGGGACAGCCGAGAGCCCGCGACCCGCCCTTGTGAGGCGGCGCGGGCTCTCGGGGAGTGCGCTTCGGTTACGCGCTGACGACGGCCTTGTCGTCCAGGCGCTCGCCCGACTCGGTGTCGAAGGCGTGCACGTGGCCCGACTTCGGCGTCACCACGATGGTGTCACCGATCGACGGGTGCGAACGGCCGTCCACGCGGGCGACGATGTCGACGCGCGTGCCCTTGACGTCGGCGTGACCGTAGAGGTAGCCGTCGGCGCCGAGTTCCTCGACCACGTCGACCGTGACCGGCAGGCCTTCGCCCGACTGCGCCACGACGACGTCCTCGGGGCGGATGCCCACGGTGATCTGGGCGGAACGCGCGTTGGAGAGCGTGTCGCGGTCGATCGCGTGGTTGAGCGTGCCGAACTTGATGCCGCCCTCGACGACGTCGGCCGGCAGCAGGTTCATCGCCGGCGAGCCGATGAAGCCCGCGACGAAGACGTTGTTCGGCTTCTCGTACAGGTCGCGCGGCGTGCCGACCTGCTGCAGGATGCCGTCCTTGAGCACCGCGATGCGGTCACCCATGGTCAGTGCCTCGGTCTGGTCGTGCGTGACGTAGACCGTGGTGACGCCGAGACGGCGCTGGAGCGACGCGATCTGCGTACGGGTCTGGACGCGGAGCTTGGCGTCGAGGTTCGACAGCGGCTCGTCCATGAGGAACACCTGCGGCTGACGGACGATCGCACGGCCCATCGCGACGCGCTGACGCTGACCACCGGAGAGCGCCTTCGGCTTGCGGCCGAGGTAGTCCTCGAGGTCGAGGAGCTTCGCGGCTTCCTGCACGCGGGTGGCGCGCTCGTCCTTGCCGACACCGGCGATCTTGAGCGCGAAGCCCATGTTCTCGGCGACGGTCATGTGCGGGTACAGCGCGTAGTTCTGGAACACCATCGCGATGTCGCGGTCCTTCGGCGGGACGTCCGTGACGTCGCGGTCGCCGATGCGGATCTGACCGGAGTTGACCTCTTCGAGGCCGGCCAGCATGCGGAGCGAGGTGGACTTGCCACAACCCGAGGGGCCGACGAGGACGAGGAACTCGCCGTCGGCGACGTCCAGGTCGAGGGAGTCGACCGCGGGACGGTTGCCTCCGGGGTAGAGACGGGTTGCCTTGTCATAGGTGACGGACGCCATGAGCGTTCGGTCCTTTCTTCACCGGCAGGTACGTGCCGGACGATCCGAGTGAAGCGGTCAGCCCGCGAGGGCCCCGGATGGTCGTCGTCGACCATCGAGGTTCATACAACACGAGTTCTCGCGGGTGCGCCAGTGTTTTCCCCCTGGCCGGTCGGTTCCCAGAGCGTGGTTGGGTGGTTCCCAGAGCGGCCCACTACAATCGCCGGGTCCGTCCGCCGAGCGGGGGTAGGTCGTGCGGACGCCGATCAGGAGGACGACGCACCGATGACCAACCGCCCCGAGGGTGACGCCCGCGCCGCGCGGAACGAGCGCCGCGAAGCCGCCCGACAGCGAGCGCAGCGCCACAGGACACAGCAGAAGCGCCGCCAGCGCGGAACCCGGCTCGGACTCCAGATCGGACTCGGTGTCGTCCTGCTCGCAGCGGCCGCCGTCGTCACGCTCGTCCTGGTCGACTCCGTGAAGCCAGCAGGCCCCGGGCCCTCGACCATGTCGCAGGGCGGCATCACCCTCGGCGAGGGGCTCAAGCCCGTGACCGCGTCGAGCAGTGCGTCGCCGAGCGCCTCGGCGACCGCTGGTGCGGGCACGGTGCGCATCACGCTGTACGTCGACTACCTCTGCCCGACCTGCGGCGAGTTCGAACAGGCCAACGGCGACTACATCGAGAGCCTCGTCGACTCCGGCGCCGCCACCGTCGACATCCACCCGCTCGCGGTCCTGTCGAACCGGTCGCAGGGCACCAAGTACTCACTGCGCGCCGCGAACGCCGCGGCCTGCGTCGCCGAGCACTCGCCGGACCAGTTCTACGCGGTCAACAAGGCGCTCTACGCCGAGCAGCCGGAAGAAGGCACACCCGGGCTCACCGACGCGCAGCTCACCAAGGTCGTCACCGGGGTCTCCGGCCTGCAGGACCGCCGGGCCGTCACGAGCTGCATCGCCGACCAGGACTACAGCAAGTGGGTCGACGAGCAGACGACCGCGGTGTCCGGCGGCGACATCCCCGGGTCGACCCTGAGCGACTTCCCCGGCACGCCGCTGGTGCTCGTCAACGGGCAGCAGTACGAGCTCACGTCGCCGATCACGAACGACGACTTCCGCACCTTCGTGGTCACCGCGGCCGGTGCCACCGAGGCGACGCCCACCCCGACCCCCACGCCGAGCGCGACGCCGTCCCGCACGCGGAGCGCGACACCGACGCCCACGCCGACGAAGGGCTGATCGCTACAGCGACGAACCAGGGACGCTGAACGTGTCGCAGCTCGTCGCGCCCTGCTGGTAGCCGCGGACGAACCACTTCTGGCGCTGCTCACTCGAGCCGTGCGTGAAGGAGTCCGGGTCGACCCGGCCGCTCGAGCGCTCCTGGATGCTGTCGTCGCCCACGGCGCTCGCGGCGGACAGGGCATCGGCGATCTCGGACCGGCTGATCGGCTCGAAGAAGGTCTCGCCGTTCGCGTCCTCGGTGTTCGCCGCGTCGCCGACCCAGGCGCCGGCGTAGCAGTCGGCTTGCAGCTCGACGCGGACACTGCCGGACGACGCCCCGGTGCCCGAACGGTCCGTGCTCGCGAAGGCACCCTGCAGCTGCTGGATGTGGTGGCCCCACTCGTGCGCGACGACGTACATCTGCGCGAGCGGCCCGCCCGACGACCCGTACTTCGACTGCAGGTCGTCGTAGAACGCGGTGTCGAGGTAGATCGCGCGGTCCGGCGGGCAGTAGAAGGGCCCGGTTGCAGCGGACGCCTGACCGCACGACGTGTCAGTCGAGCCGTCGAACAGGAAGAAGTCCGGCGCCGTGTACGAGATCCCGAGCTTCCGGGCCTCGGCCGTCCAGTAGCCGTCGAGTGACTCGGCTGCGCCCTCCATCCGGCACTCGACCTTGAGGTTGGCGTCTCGCCCGGTGCGGCACTCCGGCGCGGCGTCCACGGTCTCGCCCTGCTGCTGGATCTGCGTCGTGCCGCTGCCGCCGTCGACGAACCCGCTGAGGTCGAAGCCCGTGAACTGCGCGATCAGGAAGACGACGATCGCCGTGACGCCGACGGCGCCGCCGCCGACCGCGGCCGTCCGACCCCGGCGCTTCACCCTGCCGCCCTTGAGCTGCGAATCGTCGTTGAACGTCATGCCCCCGAATGTACGGCCCACGGGACTCGCACGCCGCACGCATGCCCCGCGCGTACCGTCTGGGACGTCGGCGACCCCGACACGTGTCGTACAACCGGAAGGAACCGCAACCATGGCCACTCCCATCAGCACCGTGATGAGCCCCGCCCGCTACGTGCAGGGCAAGGACGCAATCACCCGCGTCGGCGAGTTCGTCGCTCCCATCGGCAAGCGCCCCCTGATCGTCGCCGACGACGTCGTGTGGGGCATCGTCGAGGCCGCGGTGACGACGAGCTTCCAGGCGGCCGACCTGCGGGTCGAGCGGGTCGGCTTCGGTCGCTTCGCGACGCCGAAGGCGGTCGACGACCTCGTCGAGCAGATCCGGTCGACCGACGCGGACGTCATCGTCGGGCTCGGCGGCGGTTCGGCGATCGACGCGGCCAAGGCCTCCGGGCACCTGGCCGGCATCCGCTGGGCGAGTGTCCCGACGGCGGCGAGTACCGACGCCCCGACCTCGGCGCTCGCGGTGATCTACTCCGAGGAAGGGGAGTTCATCGAGTACCGGTTCTTCCCGCACAACCCCGACCTCGTCCTCATCGACACGAAGCTCGTCGCGAACGCTCCCGTCCAGTTCCTGGTCGCGGGCATCGGCGACGCCCTGGCCACCTGGGTCGAGGCCCGTGCCGCCAAGCGTGCGAACGCCGACACCATGGCCGGCGGGCTGCAGACCGAGACCGGCGTCGCGCTCGCCGAGCTGTCCTGGAAGCTGCTGCACGAGAACGCCCTGCAGGCCATCGAGGCCGTGAAGGCCAAGGTCGTCACGCCCGCGCTCGAGAAGGTCGTCGAGGCGAACACCCTGCTGTCGGGCCTGGGGTTCGAGTCCGGCGGACTGGCGGCAGCGCACGCGATCCACAACGGACTGACCGCCGCTCCGCAGGCGCACGGCTTGGCGCACGGGCAGAAGGTCAACATCGGCACGATCGCGCAGCTCGTGCTCGAGGGTGCACCGGCCGAGGAGATCGAGGACTTCGTCGTCTTCACCACGAAGGTCGGCCTGCCGAACACCCTGACCGAGATCGGCCTGACCGTCGACGACACGACGGAGCTCCGCGCCGTGGCCGAGGCCGCGACCGTCGAGGGCGAGACCATCCACAACATGCCGTTCCCGGTCACGCCGGAGCTCGTGGTGGACGCGCTCATCGCCGTCGAGGGCATCGCGCGGAGCATCCGCGCCGAGCACGGACTGCCGGAGCCGGTCCTGTACCAGCACCACTGAGGGACGGCTGCGCTGACGGGTCGGGGTCAGGTGCGGACCAGCGGCTCCATCGTCGCCAGGTCCGCACCGATCCCGACGTCCACCAGCTCGATCCGTCCCGCGAGGGTGGCGGCCGGCCCCGTCAGCAACCCGGCCTTCACCCCGCCGAACGTGACCGTGACGTCGGCGTGCAGCACGTGGTCGTCCGCGATCCCGCCGGTGTCGACGTCGATGCCGCTCGGCACGTCGACGGCGACGACGAACGGTGCGCGCTGGTCGCGGGCGAGTTCACGGATGGCGTCGACGACCTCGCGGGCGGGGGAGCGGAGGGCCGCAGGCCCCTGCACCCCGATCCCGAGGATCGCGTCGAGCACCAGGTCGGCGTCGAGTGCCGCGTCCGTCACCGCAGCCTCCGGTCCGGCAGGATCATCGAGGAGGCGCGCCCCGGCGTCCAGCGCCGCTGCCAGGCCCGCCTCGTGCACGCGTGAGCCGACGCGCAAGACTGCCACGTGCCTCCCGGCCGCCGCCAGCCGCGCACCCGCGAACAGGGCGTCACCACCGTTGTCGCCGCTGCCCACCAGCAGTAGGACGGACCCCGGTCCGTCGCCCGGCCGGACGGCCGGATCGTCGAGCAGGTCGCCGACGATGCGGGCCAGCACGTCGGCCGCTCGTTGCATGAGGGGCTCACCCGCGTCGAGGTGTGGCCGCTCTGCCGCCCGGATCTGGTCACCGCCGTAGCCGTCCATGGCGACCACAGTGCCCCGGTACCCTGGAGGGGACATGTCACTCGTCCCCGAAGCGCCCCGTCCCCGCATCGTGATGTCGCCCGACGGCCTCCGGCTCGCGACCTACGACTTCGGCGATCCCGACGCCCCCGCGGTCGTCGCGGTGCACGGGTTCGCCTCCGGTGCG
Organism: Curtobacterium sp. NPDC089991; assembly: GCF_044748425.1. Taxonomy (NCBI): domain Bacteria; kingdom Bacillati; phylum Actinomycetota; class Actinomycetes; order Micrococcales; family Microbacteriaceae; genus Curtobacterium; species Curtobacterium sp. NPDC089991. The sequence goes on along the minus strand of NZ_JBIVGB010000005.1, from coordinate 4,571 downwards.
GTGCTGAACTGGCACGCCTCCGGTTGGACCCGTGACCTCGTCCGCGCCGGGTACCGCGTGCTGGCGTTCGACCAGCGCGGGCACGGAGCGAGCGCGAAGCCGCGCGACCCCGGTGCGTACTCGATGGACCTGCTCGTGGCGGACGTCACCACCGTGATCGACACGTACCTGCTCGACGAGGCGGCGTTCCTCGGGTACTCGCTCGGCGCACGCGTCGGCTGGCACACCGCCGAACGGCTGCCGGACCGCATCACCCGCGCGGTGTTCGGCGGGATCCCCGACGCCGACCCGATGCGCCGCGTGCGGGTCGACCAGGCGAAGGCGTACCTGGCGGACGGCACCCCGATCGAGGACCGCGTGACCAACGGCTACCTGACCATGGCGGGGAACGTCGAGGGGAACGACCTCGCGGCGCTCGTGGCGATGGTCGAGGGGATGCGGAACAGCATCGAGCCGACGCCGGACAACGCTCCCGCGCAGCCGATCCTGATGGCGGCCGGCAGCGAGGACGGCATCCGCGACAGCGCCGTGCGGTTGGCGCAGGCGGCCCCGGACGCGTCGTTCTTCGAGATCCCGGGGCGCAACCACTTCAACGCACCGACGTCACGGGCGTTCCGCGAGGCGGCGCTGGCGTTCCTGCGTTCCTGACCGCGGCGCGTTGTCCGCCCCGCGCTGAGGGGTACTCGTAGGTCCTCGCTGTCGCCGGACACCGCGCGTACCGTCCCCGCCATGGACTACAGACTCCTCGGCAACAGCGGGACATCGGTGTCGACGCTGACCCTCGGCACCATGACGTTCGGCAGCGAAGCCGACGAACCCACCTCCCACACCATCATCGACACGTTCGTCGCGGCCGGCGGCACCCTGATCGACACGGCCGACGTCTACTCGGGCAACGAGTCCGAGCGGATCATCGGTCGCTGGCTCGCGGCACACCCCACCGAGGCGCAGCAGGTCGTCCTCGCCACCAAGGGCCGCTTCCCGCAGGGCGACGGCCCGAACGACGTCGGCCTGTCGCGCCGGCACCTCCGGGTCGCGCTCGACGCCTCGCTCGAGCGCCTCGGCGTCGACCACATCGACCTGTACCAGATGCACGCCTGGGACGCCCTGACGCCGATCGAGGAGACGCTCCGGTTCCTCGACGACGCGGTCTCCGCCGGCAAGATCGGCTCGTACGGCTTCTCGAACTACCTCGGCTACCAGATCACGAAGGCCGTGTACGAGGCGAAGGCGCACGGTTGGGCCCCGCCGGTCACCCTGCAGCCGCAGTACAACTTGCTCGTCCGCGACATCGAGCACGAGATCGTCCCCGCCAGCCTCGACGCCGGGATCGGCCTGCTGCCCTGGTCGCCCCTGGCCGGCGGCTGGCTGTCCGGCAAGTACCAGCGCGACGAAGCGCCCACCGGCTCCACCCGCCTCGGCGAGAACCCGGCACGCGGCATGGAGGCCTGGGAAGCGCGGAACGGTGACGAGCGCACCTGGGCCGTCCTCGACGCGGTGTCCGCCGTCGCCGACGCGCACGGCGCCTCGCGGTCGCAGGTCGCCCTCGCCTGGCTGCTCGCCCGGCCGGCGGTGACGAGCGTGATCCTCGGCGCCCGGACCGTGTCCCAGCTCGAGGACAACCTCGGTGCGGCCGACCTCGTGCTGACCGACGCGGAGCTCACGCAGCTCACCGACGCCAGCGCGCCGCGCATCGACGACTACCCGTACGGCACCGCGGGCGTCGCACAGCGGGGGCGCAAGATCACCGGCGGGCGCTGAAGACCCGTGCACGTTCGTGCGGATTCGCGCTGATGTGGGGTCCGGGTGTGGACGCACGGTTCGGTGAGGTGTCATCCTCTTCGCACGACCGGCTGGTTACCGCGTCCAGCGCCCGGAACACTCCCTGATCCGTGTTCCACACGCGCCGATGCCCCGGGTGAGTGATCACCCGGGGCATCGCTTCGTGCTCGGCAGTGCGTCGCGATCCCTGCCGCGCATCGTGTACGGCAGTATTCCAGCGTGCTGCTCTGTTTCGTCGACGAATCGTTCAAACCGGACCTCTACGGGTTCGGCGCCGTGATGGCGGATGCCTCGCAGACCCGTTGGCTCACGCAACGCATGCACGAGATCGTCGCCGCGCTCCAGGAGTACGGCGTCGAGCCGCAGACGGAGCTCCACGCCCATCCGATCTTCCACGGAAAGGGAGCATGGAGCGGGGTGCCTCCGCGCGTGCGTGTGAAGGTGTTCCTCGACGTCGTCGAAGCCGTGGTTGCCTCCGGCGCGACGGTGTTGCTCCGCGGCGCTCGACCGGAGCAACTCCGCCGTTACCAGGACACGCGTGGGTTCCGCGATCGGCACACTCCGGAGCAGGTTGCGTTCCAGCACCTGCTGCATCGAGTGGACAGGAGGGCCGGCGACCTGGAGATGCACGCCCTGGTCATCGCGGACGAACGGTCGGATCGGGACCGTCATCGTGAGCGCTTCGCGGTGTACCAGGCCTACGGGACCCCGGGAACGTACATGCAAACCCGGCTTGAACGGCTTCTCGACACGGTGCACTTCGCGCCGAGCCACTACTCGAGGATGCTGCAGGTCGCTGATCTCGTCGCGTTCGTCTGGGTGCGGTCCCAGACCGTCGACGAACGGGATCATCGTCAGGCGCGGGTCCTCTCCGCACTCGTCTCGGACATCGAGAGCTGCGCCTACAGCGCGGGGGTCTGGCCCTGACGAGTGCGGAGTGGGAGAAGCCCCGGACGCACGACAGCCCCGCTCGCGGCGGGGCTGAAGGCGGTGCGGGCGGCGAAGAGGTCGCGGCCTGCGAATCCAGTATATGGGGCCGGCAGCGGGACTCGAACCCGCAACCCCCGTATTACAAGTACGGTGCGCTACCAATTGCGCCATGCCGGCTGACGCCGCTCATCTTACCGGTGAGGGCGTCGGGGTCTCACTCGGCCGGCTTCTCCGCGAAGTTCAGCGAGATCGAGTTCATGCAGTACCGGTCGCCGGTGGGCGTGCCGAAGCCGTCGGGGAACACGTGGCCCAGGTGCGAACCGCAGTTCGCGCAACGGACCTCGGTGCGCACCATGCCGAGCGACTTGTCGTCGATCAGCTGTACGGCGTCGGGGTTCACCGACTCGTAGAACGACGGCCAGCCGCAGCCGGAGTCGAACTTCGTGCCGCTCTTGAACAGCTCTGCGTTGCAGGCCGCACAGGTGTAGACGCCGGCACGCTCCTCGTCGAGGAGTTCACCGGTCCACGGCCGTTCGGTCCCCGCCTGACGCAGGACGGCGTACTGGTCCGGGGAGAGGTCCTCGCGCCACTGGGCGTCGGACTTGTCGACGTTGTATGCCATTGTTTCCTCCTGCTTCCGGTCGGGTTCTTCCGGGCACTCCCGACCACTTCAGTAAACTCGCGACGATGTCCGAGCATTCCGTGCACCACGCCCGCTGGACCCGTCTGACGACGGACGAACTGTACGGCATCGTGGTGCTCCGGAACCGCGTCTTCGCACTCGAACAACGGGTGACGGCCGAGGACTTCGACGGCCGTGACCGCGAGCCCGAGACCGAGCACTGGTGGTTCGGTACGGACACCGAAGCGGTTGGGTACCTGCGCCTGATCCGACCGGCTGCCGACGAGGAACACCCGGCGGACGCACCGCCGCCGTCCTGGGTGATCGGCCGGGTCGCGACGCACCCCGACCACCGTGGGCAGGGCATCGCTGGCCGGCTCGTCGCCGCCGTGCTCGCGGCCCACGGGCACGAACCCGTCGTCCTGCACGCCCAGGAGTACGTCGCTGCGCTCTACGAACGCCACGGCTTCGTCCGGTTCGGGACGCCCTACGACGAAGCCGGCATCCGGCACGTCGGCATGCACCGCCCGGGGCGCTGATGGACACCCTCGGCCGGTACGCCGCCTACGCCGACCGCATCGAGGCCGTGTCGCCGTCCTACGCCGCCTGGGCGCGGTCGCTGGACCACTCGCTGGTCGCGCTCCTCGACGAGGTCGCCGAGCAGCAGCGGCAGCCGGAACTCTTCTTCGCGGTCGCGCGGCGGCTCGGCGCGGATCCGTCGGACCCCGGTGCGCTGCGCGCGATCGGTCGGGAGGCCCGCCCCGCCCTGGTCACGGCCCTCGCCTCCGCCACGGTGCAGGCCAACGACCCGCGGCGGCTCGGTCCCGTCGTCCCGCTGTTCGCGGCGCTCGCCGAGCGGGCCTCGCGGCCGCTCGGGTTGGTGGACGCAGGGGGCGCCGCCGGGCTCTGTTCGATCCCGGACCGGGTCACGCTCGACCACCGGACGTCGGAGTCCCGGGTGCCGGCGGATCGCGCCCCGGTGCTGTCGTGGGGGCCCCCCCCCCCGGGGGGGGGGGGGGCCCGGGGGGGGGGGGCCCCCCCCCCGCCGGGGGGCCCCCCCGGGGCCCCCACCCCGGGGCCGGGGGGGGGCCCCCCCCGGGGGGGGGCCCCGCGGGGGGGGGGGGGGGGGGGGGGGGGGGGCGGGGGGCGGCGGTGGGGGGGGGGGGGGGGGGGGGGGGGGGGGGGGGGCCCCCACCTGGTCGATTCGGGCGTACCTGGTCGAAAGTTCCGACCAGGT
>NZ_JBIVGB010000004.1:0-445416 GCF_044748425.1 Curtobacterium sp. NPDC089991 | reverse complement strand
AACGCCATCCTGACCGGCACCACCGTCCACGTCTCCGAAGACGCCGCCGGCCTGCTGAACAAGACCTTCGGCACCGACGCCGTCAAGCGCGGCCTGCTCGTCGGCACCGCCACCATCACCGCACAGATCAAGTAACACCCCGCACCACACGCACCACCGCACCACTCGTGAAGGGCCGCCCCGGGCAACCGGGACGGCCCTTCACCACGTTCAGTGACGCCGGCGCCACCACCGACGAGGTCGGTCGTCAGACCCGGCCGCCAGTGCAGCCGCAGCCGCTGCGGCCACAGCGAGACGGGCCTCCCGGCGGTCACGCCACGCGGTGACCTCGTCATCGACGTCCCGCAGCGGCGTCACGACCGGCGGCCCACCGAGCAGCTGACGTCGGGCTTCCTTCACCCGGGCGTTGAAGTCCACCAGGACATCGCGCACGTCGGCCTCCGTCGACAGTGCGTCGAGGGCATCGTCGAGTTCCGCGTCCTCGGTGCGGAGTGCGAGAGCGGGAGGAGCGATACCGCGGATGTCCTCGCGTTCGATCTTGGAGCGGATCCACCAGTCCGGGTCGTGCTGCCCGTCGTTCCCGGGCAGGGGCTTGCCGTGGTACGGATTGCCCTCGAAGACGCCGCGGCGCTCGGCCTCCTCGATCTGCGCCCGAGCGTGCGCGGCGACGTCGGCCGCCTTCAGCAGCCGGCGTTCCTCACGCACCTCGTCCGGATCGAGCGACCCCCGCTCGATCTCACTGTCGACCAGCTGCTGGTAACGGTAGCGAGCGGCCCTGCGGAGCCGGTCCATCCGTGCATCGACGTCGTTCATGACCCCTCCATGATCACTCCGAGTGGTCGTCCTCGCCAGTCAGTTCCTCGATGGTCAGCGCTGCCTGGATGAGCGCCAGGTGCGACAGTCCCTGGGGGAGGTTGCCCATGAACGAGCCGTCCTCGCTGATCATCTCGCTGAACAGCCCGACGTCGTTCGCCTGGCCGACCATCTCGTCCATCAGGGTCCGAGCGTCGTCGATCCGGCCCGTGCAGGCCATCGCGGCTGCGAGCCAGAACGAGCACGCGACGAAGGGCGACTCCTCGTCCTCGATGCCCGAGTAGCGGTACACCAGCGGTCCGCGCTGCAGCTGCTCCTCGATCGCCCGGATGGTCGACGCCATGCGTGGGCCGCGGTCGAAGGAGCTCATCGCGTGCAGCAGGATCGACGTGTCGAGCCCATCCGAACCCGGGTACATCACGTAGTGACCGCGTTCCTCGTCCCAGCCGTGTTCCGCGACCCACTGCGTGATCAGTTCGCGGTTCTCGACCCACTTGGCGCGCGGCCCGTCGATCATGCCGGCATCGTGGAGGTCCACCGCGGCGTCGAGGGCCTGCCAGCAGCCGATCTTGCTCGTGACGTAGTGCTGGGTGTCCTCGAGCTCCCACATGCCCGAGTCCGGTTCCTCCCACCGGTGGCAGGCGTCGTCGGCGAGTTGCTGCAGGACGGCCGCGGTCTTCCGGTCCAGGACGTTGCCGGCGTTCACGTACTGGCGCAGGATCTCGAAGACGTCACCCCAGACCCCGAGCTGCAGCTGGTCGCCAGCGCGGTTGCCCACCGTGACCGGGCCGATGCCGTTCCACCCGGGGACGTCGCGCTCCTCGACGTCGTCGCTCTTCGTGCCGTCGAGCTCGTAGAAGATCGGCATGTCCTCGTCGTGCTCGGCGATGGTGCACATCACCCACGACACCGCCGCGTGGGTCTCCTCGCGCAGGCCGAACCGGGTCAGGGCGTGCACGGTGTACGACAGGTCGCGCACCCAGGCGAACCGGTAGTCCCAGTTCTTGCCGCCGGTCCGGTCCTCGGGCAGGCTCGTGGTCGGCGCCGCCGCGATCGCACCGGTCGGCGAGAAGATGAGCAACTTCAGGGCGAGGGCGCTGCGCTGCACCGCCTCGGCCCAGGGGCCGTCGTAGGAGAACTCCTCCGACCAGGTCGCCCAGTTGTCGATCGTCCGGTCCATCGCGGCGAGTGCACTCTCCGGCCGCGGCATGAAGATCGGCTCGTCGTGCGTGCCCACGATGGTCAGGATGTGCTTCGATCCGTCGCCGGTGGTGAACCGGCCGGAGAAGCGCGGGCGGTCGTCGTCCACCGGATCGAACCCCTGCTCGACGATCGCGATCGTGATGCCGTCGATGCCGATGACGGCGCCGTTCGCGGTGTCGAGGCGCTTCGGCTCAGCGGTCCCCAGCAGGGTGCCGGGCACGACGGCCCACTCGAACTCCACGGACCCGTTGACCCCCTGGACACAGCGCGCGACCTCGGCCCACGGCAGGCGACCGGCGACCCCGGTGACCATCGCGTCCGTCACCGTCGCCCGCCCGGACGGTGTCGTCCACGTGGTGACGAGCACGTTGGTGCCGGGCAGGTACTCGCGGGTGACCTCGGCCGATCGGTCCACCGGGCGGAGCGCCACGTGGCCGCCGTGTTCGGCGTCGAGGATCTCCGCGAACACGGGCGGCGAGTCCATCGAGGGGATCGGCAGCCAGTCGATCTGTCCGTCGCGGGCGATGAGCGCGACGGTCCGACCATCGCCGATCGCTCCGTAGGTGCGGAGCGGGGCGTAGCCGTCGGTGCGTGCGTGGGTGTCGACCGCGTCGAGGGTGTCTTCGGTGCGCTCCGTCATGCACCCAGACTGCCCGCGCCCGAGGCGCGACCATCAGGCGGACGTACCCCGCTGTGGAGGACGCGGGACGGACCTCCCGGCTGTGGACGACCGCGACACGCCCGGGTGAGTTGCGCATCCCGGGCGTGTCGCACTACTGTCGCTCTCCTGCCCAACGGCAGGAACGCCAGCGGCACCAACGCCGCCGGCAGGAACGCCCGTCCCGGGCACACCGGAAGGACCGCGCATGCGCGCCGTGCAGCACAACGAGGAACGCGTCGAGCTCCAGCTCGACGCGACCGCCGTGCTGCCCGAACCGCAGCAGCAGTGGTCCCTCCGCTATCCCGCGTAGGCACGGAACGTCCCACGACGCCCCGTGCCCACCCGGCCCGGGGCGTTCGTCGTCCTGCTCATCCTCGCCACGTCGCGCTCGACGTCGCCCGGAGCGCAGGCCGGACACCGTCCCGGACCGTCATCGAAGACCGTCCAGACGGCCATCCTGAAAGCGAGACGAAGCAATGAAGAAGATCAACGACCGCCTGCTGAGTTGGGCCTCGATGCTCGAGGACAACACCGAGCAGCAGGCCCGCACGACCGCACGCATGCCGTTCGTGTTCCCGCACCTGGCCCTGATGCCGGACGCCCACCTCGGCCTCGGCGCCACCGTCGGGTCGGTCATCCCGACCCTCGGCGCGGTCATGCCGGCTGCCGTCGGCGTCGACATCGGCTGCGGCATGATCGCGGTCCGGACCCAGTTCACCGAGGCCGACCTGCCCGACGACCTGCAGGAGCTGCGTGAGCAGATCGAGCGCGCGATCCCGCTGTCGGCCGGCGCGTCGAACCGCAAGATCGTCGCGACCGCCGAGCCGCGGATCGCCGAGCTCGAGGCGATGGCCGACGCCGCCGGGTTCGACCCCGCACAGGCGCACGGCGGGTGGCGCAACCAGCTCGGCACGCTCGGCTCCGGGAACCACTTCATCGAGGTCTCCCTCGACGAGGAGAACAGGGTCTGGCTCTTCCTGCACTCCGGATCGCGGGGCGTCGGCAACAAGATCGCACAGCGGCACATCAAGGTCGCCAAGCGGCTGATGGAGCGCTGGTGGATCCAGCTGGCGGACCCCGACCTCGCCTACCTGGTCGAGGGCACGCCGGAGTTCGACCGGTACATCGCCGAGCTGCGGTGGGCACAGCACTTCGCCCTGCTCAACCGCGAGGAGATGATGGACCGCGTCGTGCGGCAGCTGTCCGAGGTCGTCGGTACCCCCGTCGACGAGCAGGAGCGGATCAACTGCCACCACAACTTCACGCAGCGCGAGACGCACTGGGGGAAGTCCGTGTGGGTGTCCCGCAAGGGTGCGATCCAGGCGACGGCAGGTCAGGCCGGCCTGATCCCCGGGTCCATGGGCACGGCGTCGTACGTCGTCGAGGGCCTCGGCAACAAGCCGTCGCTCGAGTCGTCGCCGCACGGAGCCGGTCGGCTGTTCTCGCGGAGCGCGGCACGGCGGACCTTCACGCACGACCAGCTGCGGGAGGCGATGGTCGGCATCGAGTACCGCGACACCGACGCGTTCCTCGACGAGATCCCGGGCGCGTACAAGCCGATCGACCAGGTCATGGCGGACGCGTCGGACCTCGTGTCGATCCGGCACACGCTGCGGCAGGTCGTCAACGTGAAGGGCGACTGACGGGAGGCGCGGGTGCAGCCCGCCCCGCGCCGCCCGTCCGGCTCCGGGTCAGCCCCACTGCCCGGCGCGGCCCGGACAGACCGGCCCGCGTCGGGCACGCTTGACCGGATGAGCGACACAGCAGAGCACGCAGCACGGGAGACCGGACGACAGGTCCGACGAGCGGCGGACAGCCGCTGGTTCGAGCTGACCGCTCGCGCCGGCTTCGTCGGCAGCGGCATCGTCCACCTGCTGATCGGGTACCTCGCGATCCTGCTCGGCATCGGCAACGCGTCCTCCGGCGGTGAGACCGACCAGTCCGGAGCACTGCAGCAGATCGCTGCCGTGCCGGGCGGGGTCTTCCTGCTCTGGCTGATCGCGATCGGCACGGCAGCACTCACCGTGCGGCTGATCGTCGAGGCCGTCGTCGGCGGCCGGTTGGACAGCACGCGTGGGTGGCTCGCCCGGGCGAAGGACGTCGCGAAGGCCGTGGTCTACGGCATCATCGCGTACTCGTCGGCGTCGTACGCCCTCGGCGCCGGGTCGAGTTCCAGCAGCTCGTCGCAGAGTGCCGCGGCGAAGACCCTCGCGACGCCCGGCGGGGTGTTCGTGCTGCTCCTCGCCGGCGCGATCGCGGTCGCGGTCGGCATCGGGCTCGTGGTCATCGGGTGTCGGCGGACGTTCCGGAAGCAGATCACCCGACCGTCCGGGACGCTCGACCGGGTGGTCACGGTGCTCGGGGTCGTCGGGTACGTCGGCAAGGGCATCGCCGTGGTCATCGTCGGTGTGCTCATCGGTGTGGCCGGACTGCGGAGCGACCCGGAGCAGGCGACGGGCCTCGACGCGGCGTTCGACGCGGTGCGCTCGATGCCCGGTGGCGTGTTCGTCCTGGTCGCGATCGGCATCGGGTTCCTCGCCTTCGGCGTCTACAGCTTCTTCCGCGCGAGGTACGCCCGCCTCTGATCGAAGCGGGGCCTGCGGACTTTCGTGCCAGGCGACACTCCACGCGCCCGCGGTCTCGTGAGGTGTCGCCCAGCGCGTGAACTGGTGGGCAGCGCGCCCGGCTGAGGGAGCACGGAGCCGGCGCCGGTAGACCGGTCCGATGAACACCAGCGCGACGACCGGGCCCGTGACCGTCTTCTCCGACGCCCGGGCGGTCCTCGCCGAGAGCATCGTGTGGGACCCGTCGGCGCAGCTGCTCCGCTGGACCGACATCACCCTCGGCACCCTCGTCACCGCGCAGTCCGACGGCACCGTGGTGTCGACGGTCCCGCTCCCGCCGCCGCTCGCGAGCTTCCAGCCGCGGGCCTCTGGCGGCTTCGTCGCAGCGCTCGGGGACACCGTCGTCGTGACGGACGAGCACGGGGTGGTCGAGCGTGAACTCACCCGCGTCGAGCACGCCACGGCCGGGCTCCGGTTCAACGAGGGCAAGTGCGACCCGTTCGGCCGGTTCCTGGTCGGCAGCATGAACCTGACGACGGGCGAGCCGGACGGTGCGCTGTACTCGGTCGAGGCAGACGGCACGACGCGACTGCTCCGCGGCGGCTTCGGCGTGACCAACGGCTTCGAGTGGTCGGACGACGGCACCGTGATGTACGTCACCGACACGAGCGCGTCGACGATCTACCGTGGGTCGTACGGTCCGGACGGCGAACTCGGCGAGCTCGAACCGTTCGTCGTCGGCCACGCCCACGACGGCCTGGTCCGCGACGACGAGGGCTGCTCGTGGAGTGCGGTCTACGGCGGCGGCCGGGTGGAGCGGTACGGCCCTGACGGATCGCACCTCGAGACCGTGGAGCTGCCCACCCCGAACGTGACGTCGGTGGCCTTCGGCGGCCCCGACATGTCGACGCTGTTCGTCGCCTCGGCACGGGAGAACCTCACCGAGGATCAGCTGGAGCAGCACCCGTCCTCTGGGGCGATCCTGGCGGTGCCGACGCGGGTGCACGGGTTCCCCGCGAACACCTTCAGCGGCTGACCGGGCGGGAGCGCACGCTGCGGCGGTGTCCGCGGGTATCGTGGGCGCTCGCCCGACCCGAGGAGACCCACGTGAACGACGAGCGCACGGCAGCCACCCCGGACCCGGCCGGCGAACTCGCGGAGGCCGAGAACGCCGACGTCACCGTCGAGGTGGACCGGGTCGCGGTCGACGGCACGTACGTCCGCGTGAGTTCGATCGGCGAGCCGGGGGAGCGCGCCTTCCTGCTCGTCGCCGGCCTCGGCATCGCGGCCACCTACTACGAGCGGCTCGCCCCGCACCTCAACGAGAACGGCCCGGTGCACGCCCTCGACCTGCCCGGCTTCGCGGGCGTTCCCCGGTTCCGCGGGAAGGTCTCGATCGAGCGGTACGCCGACGCCGTCGAGAAGGTCATCGACGACCTCGGCCTGGTCGACCCTGTCCTGGTCGGCCACTCGATGGGCACCCAGGTCGTGACCGAGGTCGCGGCGCGTCACCCCGAGATCTCGGACCTCGTGCTCATCAGCCCGGTCGTCGACTCGCACGCGCGCACGGTCCGCCAGTCCGCGTTCCGGTTCCTGCGGTCGACCCTGCACGAGCCCTCGGCGGTCCGGTGGCACGGCATCACGGCGTACGCGCTGTGCGGGTGGCACTGGTTCTCGAAGGTGCTGCCGCGGATGATCGCGTTCCCGATCGAGGAGCGCGCGGCCCACGTGCAGGCGCGCACCCTCATCGTCCGCGGCGAGCACGACGCGATGGTCCCGCGGGACTGGATCCGCCGGCTCGCGCGGGTGTTCCCCTACGCGGTGCTGCGCGAGGTCGTCGACGGCGCCCACTCCGTGATGCACGCCCAGGCCGACGCGGTCGCACGGCTTGCGGTCGCGCACGTCGACCACCGGCTGCCGGACCGCGGGGTGGGTTCGCTGCAGCGGGTGCGCGACGACTCGACGGCGTCCGACCTGTCGCGCCTGAGTCCGAGCGAGGCGTGGATGCTCGTGAAGTCGCGCTTCGTCGAACTGGTCGGCATGGCGAAGAACGACGACGAGACCCTCGAGGCGGCGAAGTCCGCCCACGCGGTCGCGATGGCCGACGGCGACGACCTGCCGGTCGACCCCGCCGACCGCAAAGCGGTCGTCGACGCGGTCGCACCCGAGGCCGACCCGAACCGCTGACACCGGGCACTGCAGGCGACGTACAGGAGGCCCGGTGCCGGTTCACGGAACCGGCACCGGGCCTCCCGTCGGTCGCGTCCAGGGCGACCAGCGTGCCGGTCAGGCGGTGATGCGGCCCGGCAGCATGTCCGACGTCAGGGAGTTCGCCTCGGCGAGGACCTTGCGGGCCTCGTCGGTCTTGTCCCACACGTTCCAGAGCAGCACGCCGCGCACCGTGTCATCGTCGTCCAGGTAGTAGACGACACCGGTGACGGTCGGGTCCTGCCAGTCCTCGACGGTCCGGAGCTTCGTGGAGACCTGCCCCACCGCCTCGTACCCCATGTCGAAGACGTCGGAGTAGAACATCGGCGTGTGGTCGTAGGTCTCGTCGGCATCGGCGAGGTTCCGGCCGGCCTGCCGACCCTGCTGCTGCGCGTTGTCGACGTGCTCGACCCGACGGGTCCCGAGGATCCGGTCCGGGTACTCGGCGACGTCGCCGGCCGCGAAGACCGAGTCGTCGTCGGTGAGCAGCGTCGACGAGACCACGATGCCGTCGCGCACGGTCAGACCGGCGTCGGCGGCGAGCTGGGTGGCGGGCTCGATGCCGAGTCCGGCGACCACGGCGTCTGCTTCGAGCACGGAGCCGTCGTCGAGCGTGAGCGTGACCCCGTCGGCCGTCTGCGTGCCGGACTCGACCCGGCGTCCGAGTCGGAGGTCCACGCCGGCGTCGACGAAGCGCTGTTGGAACGCGCGCGCGAGGTCGTCCGGGAACATCCGGCCGCCCACGATGTCGTCGGGGTCGACCAGGGTGACGCGGGCGCCGTTCTGCACGACCCCCGCGGTGATCTCCTGGCCGATGTAGCCGCCACCGACGACGACCACGTGCGCCCCGGCGTCGGCGAGCTCGCGGAGCTTCCGGTAGTCGTCGGCGCTGCGGTAGTCGAGCACGCGGTCCGAGGGCTCCAGGCCCGGCAACCCGCGGGGCTTGCCGCCGGTCGCGATGAGCAGCCGCTCGTAGCCGTGGGTCTGGCCGTCGGCCGTGGTCACGGTCTTCGATGCACGGTCGATCCCCGTCACCGCGGTGCCGAGGACGAACGACGCCCCGGTCTCCTCGGTGTGCAGGTCGACCTTCTCTTCCCAGCTGAAGTCCGGGTCGGTCCACAGCTTCTTCGACAGGGCCGGGCGGGCGTAGGGCCGGTCGACGTCCTCACTGAGGATGCCGATCGTGCCGTCGGCGTCGAGCTCGCGGACACCGCGGGCGGCGGCGTCGGCGACCATCCCGCCGCCGATGATGAGGTATCGGTAGTCGGTCACGGTGCCTCCCGGCGTCAGATCGTGGCGACCGAGCCGGAGTCGACCCGGTAGTTGGAGCCGTTGACGAAGCTCGCGAGGTCGGAGCAGAGGAACGCGATGACGTTCGCGACCTCTTCCGGCTCACCGCGGCGCTTCAGCTCCATGTAGGGACGTTCCTCGTCGAGGAAACTCGTGATCGCGTCGTCGAAGCTCTGGTTCGTCTCCTTCGCCCGCTTGTTCATCATCGCGTCCGTCATGGGCGTGTGGATGAACGCGGGGCTGACGGTGTTCACGAGCACGCCCTCCCGCGCGTAGGTGCGCGACAGGCCCTTCGCGAACGACAGGACCCCGGCCTTCGCGGCGCAGTAGGGCAGTTCGTCGTCGTAGGGCTGCGAGGCGTCCTCGGACACGAGGTACACGATCCGGCCCCACCCGCCCTGCCGCAGGTCGCCGATGAACTCGCGCGTGATGCGGACAGGACCCATCAGGTCGACGTCGATGGTGTCGGCCCAACCCTGCTCGTCGATCTCGTGGAACAGTCCCTGGGCGCCGGTGACGCCCGAGGACTGCACCAGGATGTCGATCGCGCCGACGGCGTCCCGCACCTTGCCGTGCAGGTCCGCCAGGCTCGCCGCGCTCGTGACGTCGGCCGCGAACGCGTGCAGCTTGCCGAGCGGCGCTTCGAGCTGGTCGGCGCTGTTGTCGAGCTGCGCCTGGTCGAGGTCGCTCACGACCACGGTCGCACCCTCCGCCAGGAGGATGCGAGCCGTGTTCCAGCCGATGCCGGAGTCGGCACCGAAGACGAGCGCGGTCTTGCCCTGGATGCCGAGGTCCACTCGGTCCCCTAGGCGTGCGCCGAGGCGTCGGCGACGGCAGGCGTCGTGGCAGATGCCAGCGGCGTGCTCGGTGCGCGGTTCTCGGCGGAGACCATCCACGCGAGCTGCTCGAGGCGCTCGATGAAGCCGTGGAGCAGGTCCGCGGTCGTCGGGTCCTCGTCGTCGACCTCGTCGTGGACGTCGCGCATGGTGCCGGTCGCCTGGTAGAGGCGGAGCGTCACCTGGTCGATTGCGTCGTGCGTGGTGATCTCACCCTCGGGGAACTGGTCGAGGTGGCTCGACGCAGCGACCGTGCTCGAGCGTCCGTCCGGCACGGCGTACAGGGCGCGCATGCGCTCTGCCGTGTCGTCGGCGAACTCGCGTGCGGCGTCGACGATCTCGTCGAGCTGCAGGTGCAGGTCGCGGAAGTTCGTGCCGAGGATGTTCCAGTGGGCCTGCTTGCCCTGGAGGTGCAGGTCGATGAGGTCCACGAGGACCGCCTGGAGGTTCTTGGCCATCTTGTCCGAAGCGTGCATGGTGGTGGCTCCTTTCGCGTCGGTGACCCTTCCGGTCTACGCGGTGCGGCCGTGACCACTCTCAGTGCGCACGGAACCGCACTGTCCCCCGGGGTGGTGGCGGGGCGACGCTCAGTGCGCGGGGGCCGGGTCGACCTGGTCGACGGCGCCGCGCATCTGCTCGAGGAACGACGCGACGATGCGTGCCTCGTCCGCTGGCAGTCCCTCGGCGATCGACATCATCCGGCGGTGCATGATGCCGAGGGTCGCGCGGACCTCGTCATCGGTCTCGGTCGTCGGGGTGATCACGAGCGCTCGACGGTCGGTGGGGTGCGGGTCTCGGCGCACGTGGTTCGACTTCACCAGGCGGTCGATCAGGATCGTGGTCGACGCCGACGAGATCTTCAGGTAAGCGGCGAGGTCCTTCGGGCTGACGCTGCGGCCCGAGCGCTGCGACTGCAGCAGGAAGCGCACGGCGAGCAGGTCGGTCTCGCCCATGCCCATCGAGTCGCGGGTGCGGCGGCGCATCGCGGTCTCGGCGGCCCGGTAGCGACGCAGGGCGTTGAGCACGGCGACCCCGCGCTGGGTCGCGTCGTCGTCGGGGAACCAGTACCCGGACGCCTCGGTGATCTCCTGCGTTGCCATTGCCACAGGCTAGTCCGTCTCGTATGGAGGCCGTCTAGCGACTTCCTGTGGGTGTGCCTGCTCCGTTCCCGCATGCAGGACGGGAGGCCCGTGGCGGGGTCGCCACGGGCCTCCCGTCCGTCCTGTGGTGCGGTCGACCGCACCCGGTCGCTCTACGCGGCGGCCTGCTCGGTCGAGGCGTCGGCGAGTGCGTTCAGCGCGCCCTGGACGAGCGAGGTGACCTCGGCGTCCTCGCGCGGGTGGGTCTCCGCGAAGCGGACGACCGACTGCGGGATCGCGACCTTGACGTCCTCGAGGACCTTCGCACCGGCGATGCCGGCGACCTTGCGGGCGTCGTCGTGGGCCCACACGCCGCCGTACTGCCCGAACGCGGAACCGATGGCGGCGAGCGGCTTGCCGGACAGCGGCGAGGCGCCGAACGGACGCGATGCCCAGTCGAGGGCGTTCTTCAGCACGGCCGGGATCGTGCCGTTGTACTCGGGGGTGACGAGCAGGACGGCGTCCGCGGCGGCGATCGCGTCGCGGAAGGCGACGGCGGCGGCCGGCGGGGTGTCGCCGTCGATGTCCTCGTTGTAGAACGGCAGGTCGACGATGCCGTCGAACGTGGTGACCTCGATGCCCTCCGGCGCGTGGTGCGCCGCGGCCTCGGCGAGCTTGCGGTTGATGGAGTCGGCGCGGAGGCTGCCGACGAGTGCGAGGACGTTCGTCATGGTGATCCTTCTGGTTCGAGACGTTGTTCTGGGACGGAAAGGTGTCTGCGACAACCAATCCGAGCCTACGGCGTGCTATTCCCAGACCGCTGGGTACGGTGGCGATGGGTACGGTGGCGACGTGAGCACGCTTCGGACGCCGGCCAGTACGCCCCGCACGACGAACCCGGACTGGTGGCGCGACGCCGTCGTCTACCAGGTCTACCCACGCAGCTTCGCGGACTCGAACGCCGACGGCCTGGGCGACGTCGCGGGCATCACCAGCCGCGTGGCGTACCTGGCGGCGCTCGGCGTCGACGCCCTCTGGCTCTCACCGTTCTTCCCGTCGCCCCTCGCCGACGGCGGGTACGACGTGGCCGACTACCGGGCGGTCGACCCACGACTCGGCTCGCTGGCGGACCTGGACGCCCTGCTCCGGGCCGCGCACGAGCACGACCTGCGGGTGATCGTGGACATCGTGCCGAACCACACCTCGGACGAGCACGAGTGGTTCCGGGCGGCGCTCGCATCCGCGCCGGGCTCGCCGGAACGGGCGCGCTACGTCTTCCGCGACGGGGCGGGTGTGTCCGGGGAACTGCCGCCGAGCGACTGGGTGTCGAACTTCGGCGGGAGCGCCTGGACCAGGGTCGCGGACGGTCAGTGGTACCTGCACCTCTTCGCACCCGAGCAGCCCGACCTGGACTGGTCGAACCCGTCCGTCCGTGCGGATTTCGAGGACACGCTGCGCTTCTGGTCGGACCGCGGGGTCGACGGCTTCCGGGTGGACGTCGCACACGGCCTGGCGAAGGACCTGTCGACGCCGTACCGCGCATCGAACGAGCACGCGCTGCCGCTCGACGGCTCCGACCCGCTGTACGACCGCGACGAGGTGCACGAGGTCTTCGCGTCCTGGCGCACCGTGCTGGACGAGTACGACCCGCCCCGGGCCGCCGTCGCCGAGGCCTGGGCACCGGCCCCGCGACGCGTCCTGTACGCCCGGCCCACCGAACTCGGGCAGGCGTTCAACTTCGACCTGCTCGAGGCGCCGTTCGAATCCGCTGCGTTCCGGAGCATCATCGAGCGGAACCTGGCGGCGTCCGAGCAGTCCGGTGCGTCGAGCACCTGGGTGCTGTCGAACCACGACGTCGTGCGGCACGCCAGCCGGTACGGCCTGCCGGACGACACCGACACCGACGCCTGGCTGCTGACGGACGGCACCGCGCCCGAGCTCGACCGGGAGCGGGGCCTGCGCCGAGCCCGTGCCGCGACCCTGCTGATGCTCGCGCTGCCCGGGTCGTCGTACGTCTACCAGGGCGAGGAACTCGGCCTGCACGAAGCCGCCGCGATCCCGCGTGACCAGCTGCAGGACCCGAAGTGGCTCCGTTCCGGGCACACCGTCAAGGGCCGGGACGGGTGCCGTGTGCCGATCCCGTGGACGACCTCCGGACCGTCGTTCGGCTTCGGGGACGTCGCGCCGCTGCTGCCGCAGCCGGCGGACTTCGGAGCGTCGTCGGTTCAGGCGGAGGACGGGGATCCCGCGTCCACCCTGACGCTGTACCGGGCAGCGCTGGACGCCCGCCGTCGGCTGCAGCGGGGCGAGGAGCTCACCTGGCTGGAGTCCGGCGACGGCGTCGTGGCCTTCGCCCGGCACGACGGGTGGCGGTCGGTCACGAACTTCGGCACGACGCCCGTTCCGCTGCCGTCGGGTGACGTCGTGGTCGCGTCCGGGCCGCTCGGTGACGCGGCCGGCGTGCTGCCGGGTGTCCTCCCCGGCGAGACGACGGTCTGGTTGGCCTGAGCGGACCAGCTCCGTCCGTTCTTCCTCCACAGCCAGGAGGCCCGTGGCCGCGTTCCACAGATCGGTTCCGGCCCGCCGTCCGGTGACGCCCGGATCGCGACGATCGGGGCATGACAGAACCCACTGCTCCAGCATCCGTCCCACGTCCGGTCCGGTCGCGGGTGGCCCGTCGCCTCGCAGCGGCGTGCACCGCGCTGACCGCGCTCGCCGTGCTCGCGGCACCGACGATCCTGCCCACGGGGTCGAGTGCGGCGACGCTCGACTTCCCCTACGTCAACCAGTTCTCCAGTGCGTCCGGCGGTGCCCTGCACGGTGACGCCGCGGTCTCCGGCGGACGACTCCGGCTGACCGCGGACATCCGCAACCAGGCCGGCGCCTGGTCGACGAACGACACGTTCCCCTCGGACACCGGGCTCGAGATCGAGTTCACCTACGCGATGCACACCGCGAAGGACGACCCCGGGGCCGACGGCCTGCTGCTGTACCTCGCCGACGGTGCAGCGGCACAGGGCGTGGGGTCGTTCGGTGCCGGGCTCGGGTACGCCTGCCGCAAGGAGGCCACCGAGGGCGGCGGGCGGCTGTGCGACCTGCCGGGGGTGCCCGGTGGCTTCGCGGGGATCGCGATCGACCACTACGGCAACTTCTCGTCGCGCATCAACGCCTCCGGGCCGGGCGCCCAGCCGGACCACGTCGTCGTCCGCGGCTCCGGCAACGGGCTCGAGGGCTACCGGTACGTCGCCGGGGCTCCCGCTCCCGGCGGCACGGTGACGAACGGGTCGACGCCGCGCACGGTGCGCATCACCCTGCTGCCGGGGGATGCCGGCGAGCTCTCGATGACCGTCCGGCTGCAGGTCGGCTCGACGATGCGCACCGTGCTCGACGCGGTCCCCCTGCACGGGGACGACCAGGCGCCGCTGCCGAGCACCCTCCGCCTCGGGTTCGCCGGCGCCACCGGCAGCCACGTGAACAACCACGAGGTCGACGCCTTCAGGGTGTGGAAGCCCGCCGACCTGTCCGTCGAGCACGACCTGCCCGCCACCGCGGTCGCCGGGGAACCCGTCCGGTACACCGTCACGGCGCGCAACCCCGGACCGAACGCCGCCGACCCCAGCCCGCTGCAGGTGGACGTCCCGGACACGATCGAGGGCGCTTCCTGGACGTGCGAGGCGGCGGAGGGCTCCGGCTGCGCCACCCCGTCCGGGCAGGGTGACGTGGCGACCGACCTCGACCTGCCCCGCGGTGGTTCGGCGGTGGTGACGGTCGAGGGGCGGATCGCCGACGGCGTAGAGGGGCCGCTCGAGAGCGTCGCCACCATCGCACCACCGACGTCGTTGTCCGACACGAACGAGTCCGACAACACCTCGCGGGCGAGCACGACCGTCACCACGCCGCCGGTCGTCGCCCACGTCGAGACGGACAAGACGGTGTCGCCGTCCACCGTCGAACCCGGCGACGAGGTGGAGTACACCGTGACCGCACGGAACCGCGGACCGTCGGTCGCCCAGCAGGTCGGCGCGGTGGACGACCTGCCCGAGGCGATGCGCTTCGTCGGGTCCGACGACGGCTGCACGGCCGAGGGGCAGCGGGTGACCTGCCGGTCGGACGTGGCGCTCGCCGTGGGGGAGACCCACGACTTCCGGCTCCGTGCCGTCCTCGACCCGGAGTACCAGGGGGACGGGTCCGACGTGGTGAACGTGGCCACGGCGACCTCCCCGACGGACCCGGACGGCGGCGACCCGTCGACCGAGGTCGCGATCGTCGTCGAGCAGGACGACGACGGGCCCGCGCCGAGCCCGTCCCCGTCCCCGGCGCCCGGACCCGACGACGAGGCATCGGTGCCCGATGCGCCCCGCGGTGACGACGGCGACGGCGACGGCGACCGGGATCCCCGTGGCCCGGTCGCCGACGCGGGACCGCAGGCTGCCCGCGGCGCCCTCGCCTACACCGGCGTCGACGACCTCGGGCTGCTCGCCGCGCTCGCCGCGGTGGTCGTCGCGGCCGGTTCGACCTGCTGGTGGCTTGCTCGTCGGCGTGGACGGCGGTCGGTGGTGACGGACGACCAGCCGCGGTCCTGATCCAGCGAACGGGGTGGCGTCGTTCGGGCGACGCCACCCCACCGGGTATTCGAGCATCCTCAGTGCTGCGGGACCCCCGGCGGTCGGTCGGCTGCCACCGCGGCGGTAGGATCGATCTCACGATCCGCATGCCTGAAAGAGGTCCCGTGTCCGACACCGTGGACGACGCCACCACCGTGAACGAGGCGACCCAACGCGCGCGGTACTGGCCGATCCCGATCCTCCGGGCCGTGCCCGCCGCGGTCGTCGCGCTCGTCATCACCTTCTCGACGAACCACGCCGCCGGCTACGGCCTGCTGCTGTTCGCCGGCTTCGCGTTGGTCGAAGGACTCGTGCTCCTGTGGGCGGGCGTCGCGCGGCTCCCGCTCGACGGTCGGTCCCGCCGCACCACGTTGCTGCAGGCCGTCATCACCCTGCTCGCCGCCGTCGCCGGGTTCGCCGGCAACGGTCTCGGGCTGCCGGCGTTCATCTCGGTCATCGTCGCCTTCGCGGTGCTCACCGGGGCCCTCGAGCTGGCACAGGGACTGCGGGCTCGTCGTCGTTCCCCCTTCGCGCGGGACTGGACCACGATCGGCGCACTCACCCTGCTGCTCGCGATCGCGTTCCTCATCACCCCGCCGGACTACTCGCAGCAGCTCGGTGGGGTGGAGCAGGTCACCGGCACGCTGGACGCCTCGATCGTCCTGGTCGGCCTGCTCGGCGCCTACCTCGCCATCACGGCGGTCTTCCACGTGATCGCCGGCCTCTCGCACAAGTGGGGCACGGCCACGCCGGCCGTCGCCCCGGACGGAGCACCACACGCATGACCACCCCCAGCCGTCGTGACCGTCTGCGCCCGGTCGAGCTCCTCGGGATCTCCGCGATCATCGCGGTGTTCACCGGGCTCGTCGTGCTGTTCTCGACGCGGGAACTGCAGCTGGCCGTGATCTTCCTCGGCGTCGCGTTCATCGTGGTGGTCGTCGTGCTCGCGATGCTCCAGCTCGCGTCGACCAGCGACCAGGACGACAACGACATGCTCGGCGGGCACAAGACGCCCGGCGACGGCGAGGGCGACGACTTCCACTGATCCACTGCGGGCGCCGTCGCGCGCATCGCTGTGCGGACACGCCCGGGATCACGTTTCCGCCACGGTCCTGTCAGGATCGCGCATCCTGCCGACACCTCTGGGTGAAGGAGGTGGGATGTGGACGTGACGACCGGCACCGACACGGACGAAGGACTCGTCCGTGCGATCGCGCAGGGGGACACCGGTGCGCTCGCACGGGTGTTCGACCGCTACGCCGCCACGCTCACCCGGTACGCCTGGGCACTCGTCGACGACCGGTCCGACGTCGAGGAGATCGTGCAGGACACGTTCCTGACGCTCTGGCAGCGAGCGGTGACGCTCGAGCTCCCGGCCGACACCGTGCTGCCGTGGCTGCTCGTCGTCTGCCGGAACCACGCCTTCAACACCGGCCGGAAGCAGGCCCGTCGGCGCGCTGACGAGCTGCCCGAACACCTGGCCGCTCCCACCGACCAGGACGAGGCCCGTGACCTCCTGCGCTGGGTCCGCGACGAGATCGCCGCGCTCCCCGCCACCGACCGCCGCATCTGCGAGCTCTGCCTGCTCGAGGGGTACTCGTACGCCGAGGCCGCCGAGATGCTCGGACTCAGTGTCGGAGCGGTCACGCAGCGGGTCTCCCGCAGCCGACGCCGACTCAAGAAGGTGGTGACGCACGATGAACACTGAACCTCCCGAGGGAGACGACCTGCAGCGCATGCTCGTCTCGATGAAGCAGAACGTCCTCGAGCGCGCCACCCCGCGGGCCGCGCGGCGTCGTGGCCGATCCGGCATCGTCATCGGTGTCGTCGCGCTCCTGGCCGTGGGCACCGCGACCGGAGCCGTCGCCCTGACGCTCTCCCAGCAGGACACCCCGGTCGCCGCGCCCACCCAGACGCAGGCGCCCGAGCCCTCGCCCACCGCGACGACCCCGTCCTCCGCGCCGATCACCGGTGCACCGACCCCGACGTCCACACCGAGCGCCCCGGTGGACGTGGCGACGATCCCGACGGACTGTCGCGCGCTCGTCTCGGCAGCGGACTACGACCGCTTCTTCGGGGACACTCCGTTGACGCAGGCCGATCCGCCGTCGGGAACCGATCGGGTCCCCGACGGCCAGGACCCGGCAGGCGTCGAGTCGAAGGTCTCCTGCACGTGGCGTGACCCGCGCGCAGACGTCTCGGGGATCGAGGTCCGGGTCGGGACCGCCACCGAGGCCGCCATCCAGCAGGAGATCGACGAGTTCCCGGCGCACGACGGCGGGGGGACGTGCACCGAGCGCGACGGCGGGACGTTCTGCCAGTCCCGCGGGATCGTGGAGCCCTACGGCGTGGAAAAGGCGTACACGTACTTCGCCCGAGGTGACACCTGGATCACCATCGAGCAGACCAACGTCCCGACCGACGGGCTCCTGCCCGCTCTCATCGCGACGATCTGGGGGGACTGACGGCCGGGAGGCGCGCGGCGGACCCGCCCTGCGCCTCCCGTCCGTCGGTGGGACCCACCATCCGGCGCCGCGTCACACGACGCGCGCGGCGACGAGGTCGCGCGCGAGCGTCCGGACGGCACGGTTCGGCTCCGGACTCGTGCGGATCGCCAGGCCGATGCAGAGCGGTTCGACCGCGTCCTCGAGCTCGAGGACCGCGCCGTCGTGCCGCACCCCGGAGTCCGGCACGACCCCGACCCCCAGCCCCGCCGAAGCGAACCGGATCACCGCGGGCATGTCGTTCATCTCGGCGACGATCCGCCGCCGGATCCCGAGCCGTTCGAGTGCGCCGTCCAGGATGATCCGGTTGCCGAACCCGTGCGCGGTGTCGACGAAGGGCTCGTCCGCGAGCTCGGCGAGCGACACCGAGGCGCGCCCCGCCAACGGGTGGTCCGACGCCGTGAAGACCCGGAACGGCATCTCGCGCAACGGTTCGACCACCACTCCCGCCGGCACCGTCGGCAGTCCCGTGTACGCGAGGTCGAGGCGCCCGGCGACGAGGTCCTGCACGAGCCCGGTCGTGCCGGACGGCGAGGTCATGAGCTCCACGGTGACGAGCGGGTGCCGCCGCCGGAACCGCTGCAGCACGCCGGTCAGGTCGACGATGTCCATGCTCGTGAAGATCCCGAGCCGCACCCGTCCGCGCAGGTCGGCGTCGTCCACCGTCGCCAGGTCGCGCATCCGGTCGAGCGACTCCAGCACGGCGCGGGCGTGGGGGAGCAGGTCCTCGCCGGCGGTCGTGAGCACGAGGTGCCGTCCGGTGCGGTCGAACAGCCGCACGCCGAAGGTCCGTTCGAGCGAGGCGATCCCGGCCGACACCGTGGACTGCGCCGCCCAGAGCCGTTCGGCCGCGCGGGTCACGCTGCCCTCGGCGGCGACGGTGACGAACTGTTCGAGCAGGCGGGTCTCCATCTCCCCATCATCGATCCGATCGATGGACGGCATCAAGAGCATCCGTTGGACTCGATGCTCGGCGCGCGCGATCATCGGAGCATGTCAACCGTGACCGACACCCCGACGGGCGCTCTCCCCGCCACCCCAAGCGCTCCCGCGAGCGACCGCGTCCCGGCCCCCCGTGGCCGTCGTGCGCACACCCGTCGGCGCCACGGCTTCGGCTTCTGGGCCGTCGCCTTCGCGTTCCTGTCGGTGATGGCCTTCGCGACCGTCCCCGCACCGCTGTACGTCATCTACCAGGCACGAGACGGCTTCCCGACGTTCACCACCACGATCATCTTCGCCGCGTACGGCGTCGGGGTCGTCGGGTCCCTGTACCTGGCCGGGCACCTCAGCGACGTGCACGGGCGGAAGCCGTTGATCCTCGTGTCGATCGCCCTCGAGCTCGTCGCCGCCGTGCTGTTCCTGGTCTGGAACGACGTCACCGGCCTGATCGTCGCGCGGCTCGTGACCGGCCTCGGCGTCGGCACGCTCACCGCCACGGCGACCGCCCACCTCGGTGAGCTGCGGGTCCGTGCGACCGGTTCGTCCGACTCGGCGAAGGGCGCGAGCGTCGCCGCCGGTGCCGTGAACCTCGGCGGGCTGTCGCTCGGCGCCCTCGTCGGGGGTGCGCTCGCCGAGTTCGTCGGAGCGCCGCTCATGGTGCCGTACGTCGTGTTCGTCGTCGCGCTGACCGTGGCCTTCGTGCTCGTCCTCGTCGTGCCGGAGACCGTCGCCCGCCCCGAGACCCGTGTGCCCTACCGCCCGCAGCGCATGCAGGCGCCGGAGGGCAAGGCCGCCGCGTTCTGGGCAGCCGGTGCCGCAGCGTTCGCGGCCCTCGCGGTCCAGGGGCTCTTCACCTCGGTCGCCCCGACGTTCCTCGGCACCACCTTCCACGTCACCGACCGACTGGCGGCCGGTGCGACGACCTTCGGGGTGTTCGCCGCGAGCGCCGTCTCGCAGATCGTGTTCGCCCGACTCACGCAGCGCACGCAGATCCGACTCGGCATGGTGCTCCTGGTCGGCGGCCTGGCGGTGCTCGCCGTCGCCGCGGTCCTGCTGCAGGTCGCCGGCTTCATCGGCGGTGGCGTCGTGGCGGGCGCCGGGGTCGGGCTGCTCTTCCGGGCCAGCATCGCGAGTGCCGGAGCCCTGGTCGGTCCCGAGCGTCGGGGCGGGGTGCTCGCGGCCACGTTCCTCATCGCGTACGCCGGGCTGACGGTGCCGGTCGTGGCCGTCGGGGCGGCGCTCCTGGTGATCCCGACCCTGCCGGTCCTGATCGGGTACGTGGTGCTCGTCGCCGTCCTGGCCGTCGTCGCCGGTACCCGACTGGCCGCGCGCGCCTGACGCGGGGCGGGCCTCCCGTCCGCCCGTCGCATCCCGGAACCTGGTTCCGGACACCGCACCACGCGATCGCGCGGTGTCGTGTCCGGAACCTGGTTCCGTCGTGCGGGTCGCACTCCCGGCATACTGGGCGCGTGCCCCAGAACCGCAACCGTCCCGTGATCACGGGGATCGCGGCCGTGGTGGCCGCCGGTCTCCTCGCCGGCGGGCTGTTCCTGACGGCGCGGCAAGGCGCGGACGACCCGACCATCGGCGCCGGATCGAGCTCCGGGACGCCGAGCGACGCTGCGACCGCCTCCGGCGACGGCACCGTCACGATCACCCGCACCGGGCCGGACCTGCCCGGCGACAGCACCCTGGCGCGGTGCGACTCCACGACCCAGGCGGCCGTCGCCCAGTACGACACCGCGGCGCTCGGGCGGGTCACGCTGCAGTGCGGCACGTCGGCGCAGGGCTACGAGCACATCCGGCAGCGACACACCGCCGACTGGCAGGAGGTCGTCGCGGGCCACGGCTCCCGCGACTGGGACGACGCGATGCTCACGGCCGTGCAGACGGCGCTGGTCGCACCGCGAGCGGGGTTCCCGGTCGACGCCGGCGACGGCAAGGTCTGCTACGCGGCGCCGGTCCGGTTCGACGACGGGTCGCGCCCGGATGCGGACCCGTTCGTGAAGGTCATCGTCTCCGCCACCACCGACCGCGTCATCACGGCGTACCCGACGCGCACCGACGACTGCTGACGCGGGCGCGGGCGAACGCCGACCCCGAACGACACTCTCGATGTCGTACGACGTCGAGGATGTCGTCTCCGGGCACCGGCAACAGTGCGCGCGTGCAACGAACGACGAAGCCGATGTCGTACGACGTCGACGAAGTCGTTCCGCGTCGACAAGCACAACGCCCGCCAGCACCCCTACGCGTGCACCTCGTGCTCGTGCCGCCGGTGCGACGCGGGCTCCAGCTGGAAGGTCGAGTGCTCCACGGGCACGTCGAAGTGCTCCGCCACGCACTGCTGCAGCTCGTCGAGGATCCGCGGAGCGTGCGCCGTCGAGAAGCACTCGTCGTCCACCACCACGTGGGCGGTCAGGTTCGGGACCCCCGTCGCCACCAGGGTCGCGTGCAGGTCGTGCACGGCGATGACGTGCTCGAGCTCGAGGATGTGGCCCCGCACGTCATCGAGGTCGAGCCCCGGCGGCGTGGACTCCAGCAGCACGTTCGCGGTCTCGCGCAGCAGCCGGATCGCCCGCGGCAGGATGAGCAGGCCGATGAGGATCGCGGCGACCGAGTCGGCACGCTCCCACCCGGTGAGCATGAGCACGACCGCGGCGGCGATGACGGCGACCGAGCCGAGGGTGTCGTTGAGGACCTCGAGCCGGGCGGCGCGCGAGGTGAAGCCCTCGCCGGAGGCCCGCAGCAGCACGCCGTAGGCCACCAGGTTGCCGACGAGTCCGATGATGCCGAACACGAGCAGTGGCCCGGAGTGGATCTCGGCGGGCACGAACAACCGTTGGATCGCGGAGATGATCACGAAGACGCCGACCGCGAGCAGGATCGCCGCCTGGGCGGTGGCACCGAGTACCTCGGCACGTTGGAAGCCCCATGTGCGCTGCGTCGTCGGGCTGCGGCGGGCGAGCCGCGTCGCGACGAGTCCGATGCCGAGCCCACCGGTGTCGACGACCATGTGCCCAGCATCGACCAGCAGCGCGAGGGAACCCGTGACGACGGCGCCGACGACCTCGGCCAGCAGGATCGTCGCCGAGATGCAGAACGCGATGAGCAGTGCGCGCTCGGACGCGTGCCCGTGCGAGTGCCCTGCTCCGTGGTCGTGACCCATGTGCCACATCGTAGGGATCGGCACCGACGACATGCCAGGATCGGGACGTGACCCGGTCGCCCTACGAGCTGTCCACACCATCCGACGTGCTGGCCCGGTTGCACCCGCGGCTGTCGGCGTACTTCGGCGCGATCCCGCCGGGCCACGTCGGCCGCGGTGAAGGGGTGTTCGACGTCGTCGGCACACCGCGCCGGTGGCTGTGGCCGCTGCTCGCCTGGTTCGCCCGCGATGCCGTCATGTTCCCGGTCTGGGAGCGGGACGTCCCCTTCACGGTCGAGAACCACCCGGCTCGCGTCCGTCGTGGTCGTGCCGGACGGGAGGCCCGCCCCGCGGTCCGCGCGCACCGCACCTTCCGGTTCCGCTCCGGCAGCCGCACGATGGTGGACGCCATCACCGCCGAACCGGACGGCCTGGTCGACCACCTCGGTCGCCACGGGCGCGTCAGCGCCCGGCTCCGGGCGGAGGTCGACGCGCACGGGCCGGACGCGGGCGCCCTGCGCCTGGTCTCCACGCGCGTGACGTTCCGTGCGCTGGGACGCGAGGTGACCGGGCTCGCAGGCTCGCTCGGCGCGGCCCGCGCGCCGCTGGCGCGTCGCCGCTGAGCGGGCCGCGCCCGGCCGCCCTGTCACCACGTGTGACGCTCACAGAACGATTCGATGACGAAGCGGACCTCCAGCGCGTGTCCCTGGTGCTCTCGGCGCCGGTGCTCGGCACGCTGTACCGGTACGAGGGGGCGTTCCGGTACGAGATCGCGCCGGACACAGGACGGGGATGAGATGAGCGACCAGAAGGGCCGCGTCGTGATCGCGGGAGCGAGCGGGTTCGTGGGGCAGTACCTGCGCGATGCCTTCACCGAAGAGGGCTACGAGGTCGTCACGGTGGGCCGGACCGGTGATGCGGTGTGGGGCAACACCCTGCGCATCCGCGAGCTCGTCGACGGTGCAGCCCTCGTCGTGAACATGGCGGGCAAAAGCGTCAACTGCCGGTACGGCCGCCAGAACCGCGCCGAGATCACGCGCTCCCGGGTCGACACCACGCTCGAGCTCGCCGAGGCCATCCGCACCGCCGAGCAGCCGCCACCGCTGTGGCTGAACGCCTCGACGGCGACGATCTACCGGCACGCCGACGACCGCCCCCAGGACGAACTGACCGGCGAGCTCGGCGAGGGCTTCTCGGTCTCGGTGGCTCGCGCGTGGGAGGACGCCTTCTTCGGCGCGGACCTGCCGTCGACCCGCCGGGTGGCACTCCGGATGGCGATCGTGTTCGGCGACGGCAGCGCACTCGTGCCGCTCCTCCGGCTGGCGCAGACGGGCCTCGGTGGGCCGCAGTACGACGGCGCCTGGGTGCCGACCCGGTCCCGGCTGCGGGCGGGGACGTACCACCACCACCGACCGACCCGCGGCCGACAGCGGTTCAGCTGGGTGCACATCGCCGACGTCCTCGGCTCGATCCGGTTCGTCCGCGACCACCCGGAGCTCGAGGGGCCGGTGAACGTGTCGAGCCCGAACCCGTCCGACAACCGGACCGTGATGGCGACGATCCGCGACGCCGTGGGCCGCCGGTTCGGACTGCCGACGCCTCGGTGGATGCTCGAGGTCGGGTCCTTCGCCATCCGCACCGAGACCGAACTGGTGCTCAAGAGCCGGTGGGTGGTGCCGACGCGGTTGACCCAGGCGGGTTACGAGTTCCGCTACCCGCACCTGCGCGGTGCGCTCGCCGGGATCATCGCGGAGCGTCGCCAGCACCGGGGCTGAGCGCCGGCACCGGGACCCCGTCGATCGGCGTCGGCACCAGGACCCCGTCGACCGGCGTGGGGACCGGCTCGTCTGACAGCCGCGCCGGTCGCGACGACCACAGCACCGCCCCGACCACGACGGCGCCGGCGAGCACCTCGACCAGGTCGGGCACCTCGCCGAAGGCCGCCCACGACGCGAGCACACCGACGACCGGCACGAGCATCGAGAACGGGGCGACCGTGCTCGACGGGTAGGTCGCCATCAGCCGCGACCAGATCCCGTAGCCAACCAGGGTCGCGACGAGCACGATGTAGAGCAGGCCGAGGTCCGCCGGCAGGGCCTCGGTGGTGAAGGCCGTGCCGAGTGCGGCGCCGATGCGGTCCGGCCCCTCGACCACGAACGACAGCACGGCTATCGGGATCGGCGGCACGACCGACCACCAGAGCGTCAGGTGCAGCGGGTTCGCGGCTCCTGCTCGTCGGGTCGCCACGTTGCCGATCGCCCACCCGAGCGCGCCGCAGAGCGCCAGCACCACCGGGAGAAACGCCGCCGTCTGCGACCGGTGCAGGGCGATCAGGCCGAGGGCGGCGACCGCGATCGTCACGCCGATGACCTGTCGCCCGGTGAGCCGTTCGCGCAGGAACACCCCGGCGAGCACCACGGTGAACGGTGCCGAGGCCTGCAGCACGAGCGAGGCGAGCCCGGACGGCATCCCCGACGCCATGCTCAGGTACAGGAACGAGAACTGCAGCACCCCGAGCCCGAACCCGACGAGCAGCAGCCGTCCGATCGGGATCTTCGGCCGCGGGACGAACAGCAGCGTGGGGACCGCCAGGATCGTGAACCGCAGGGCCGCGAGCAGGAACGGCGGGAAGTGCTCGAGGGCGAGCGCGGTCGCGGGGAAGTTCAGGCCCCAGACGACGGCGACGACCAGAGCGAGGAGGCGGTCACGGGTGGTCATGCTCTGATCTTGGTGGCTCCGAAGGTGTAGGACCAGCGAATTGTTCGCAACCGACGTTGTAGCCTCCCTGCATGGTCGACTTCGACGTGCACCTGCTCGCCGTCCTCCGCGAACTCGCCGAGCGCGGCAGCGTCACCGCCGTCGCCGAGGCCACGCACCGCACGCCCAGCGCGGTGTCGCAGCAACTGCAGACGCTGCAGCGGCAGGTGGGCGTCCCGCTCGTCGAGCGCATCGGACGCGGCGTCCGGCTCACCGCCCACGGCGAGGTGCTGGCCGGCCTGTCCGCCGGCGTCGCCACGGCGATCGCCCGGGTCGACGCCGCGTGGCAGGAGCACCTGGGCGGCGCGACGGGCCGCGTCGACCTCGCGATCTTCCCGTCGGCGGCCGAACTGCTGCTGCCCGGAGTCCTCACCCGGATGCGCGCGCACCCCGGTATCGAGCTCGCCCTCGTCGACGTGGACGTCAGCGAGGGGGAGTTCGCACCCCTGGCCGCCGACCACGACATCGTCGTCGGACACCGGTCGGACGGGGTGCGGCCGGCGGACCAGGGATCGGTCGAGACCGTGCCGCTCCTGCGCGAACCGCTCGACGTCGCGGTGCCGCCGGGGCACCGGCTCACCGGTCGCGAGCGGGTCGGGATCGACGAGGTCGTCGGCGAGACCTGGATCGGCGAGACCTGGATCGGCGTGCCCGAGGGCTACCCGATCGACCGGGTCCTGCAGGCGATGGCGGCGGCGTCGGACGCGCCGCCGAGCGTCGCCTTCCGGACGATCCACCTGCCCGTCATCGAGAACCTGGTCGCCGCGGGGCACGGGGTCGCGCTCGTGCCGCGGTACACCTCGGGCACCCGGGCGTCCGGCCGGTTCCACCTGGCCGAGCTGGCCGACGTGCGTGCGGGGCGCCGGATCGAGGCGCTGGTCCGCCCCGACCGTGCGGTCCGCCCCGTGGTGCGCACCGTCCTGGAGGCGCTGGTCGCCGAGGCCCTGGACGTCACCACCTGAGACGGTCGCGCCCACTGCCGGGCGCACGCCGTGCCTCCAGTCCGGGTGTGCGCCACGGCAGACCCGTTTCGTGCGCGGAAACGCGCTCAGCGCACCTGGAACGGTGTGCCGAGCGGCAGGAGCTCGGCCAGGGCGCTGATGTCGGCGTTGTGCATGCGGATGCAGCCGTGCGAGGCAGCGGTCCCGATGCTCGAGCTGTCGTCGGTGCCGTGCAGGCCGATCTGGCCCGGGCCGCCGCCGAACGAGTTGAGCACGTCCGAGAACGCCGTCGTGCCGTACGCGTACGGGCCGTAGCCGCTGTTCGTCGGGGCGAGCAGCTCGGTCAGGGCGAAGCGGCCGGTCGGTGACGGGGTGCCGCCGGTGCCGGTCGCGACGGGGTAGCTGTCGACGACCTTGCCGTCCTTGTACAGGTCGAGCGTGTTCTCCGCGCGGGTGACCACGATGGCGTACGGGTCCTCGGTGAGGGTGACCGCGCTCGTCGGGACCCACCCGGTGCTGCCGTTCGGGCGCTGTGCGAGCTGTACCTGCGCCCAGCCGTCCTCCTGGTCGACCACACGGAAGACGAGTGGTGCGCCGGACTGCTGCGGGTTCGACAGGGTGGTCGTGGCCGTGCCACCGGGCGTACTGCTGACCGGCACGCTGTCACCGCGGACTGCGGCGACGGTGGTGCTCGCGGGCGCGTCGACCGCATCGGTGGGGCCCGCGGAGCGCGTCGGGCCCGGTGTCGCCGTGGGGGTCGGCGTCGCGCTCGCGGCGACGGACCGTGTCGGGGTCGGCGCGGGGGCCGCCGACAGGGGGCCGAGGGCGACGAACGCCACTGCCCCGGCGCAGACGACAGCCACGGCGGCGGCGATCAGTGTCGCGCGCCGCCGTGGCTCGGTCGGGAGGATCGGCAAGATCAGCCCGTGAAGGTCGCCGTTCCGGGCACCGGCACGGCGACCGGCGCCGTGGCGGCGTCAGCCGTCACGGTGAGCGTCGTCGCGGCCGTCTGCCCCGACGACAGGCCGACGAGACCGAGCACGTAGGTGCCGGCCGAGTCGACGAGGTCGGCGGGCAGGACGATGGTCCCGGAGACGTTGCCGTCAGCGTCGGCGCGGAACTGGACGCCGGGGATCGCGACGGCGTCGGCTGCGTCGCCGACCGCAGCGGTGACGACCTCGTTCGGGGCGAAGCCCGAGCCCTGCACGCGGACACCGGTGGTGGTGGCCTCGGTCAGCGTGGCGGAGGTGGTGAGCAGACGTGCTGCCGCGGTGGGCTGCGGCGTGAAGTACGTCGTGGTGTCGTCGATGCGCAGGGCCGAGATCGAACCGCTGGCGTCGGCGGCGAGGGCCTGGGCGTCGGACTCGAGCGGCGAGGCGAGGCTCTTCAGCTCGCCGCCGGGGGCGGTGGTCGCGTCAGGAGCCTCGGTGGTCGGCGGCGTCGGGGCGGTCGTCGGCGTCTCGGTGGGCGCGGGGGTCTCGGTCGGAGCCGGGGTCTCGGTCGGAG
This sequence comes from Curtobacterium sp. NPDC089991, assembly GCF_044748425.1. Classification (NCBI taxonomy): domain Bacteria; kingdom Bacillati; phylum Actinomycetota; class Actinomycetes; order Micrococcales; family Microbacteriaceae; genus Curtobacterium; species Curtobacterium sp. NPDC089991. Next base: position 418,363 of record NZ_JBIVGB010000004.1, on the reverse strand, counting down.
CCGGCGTCTCGGTCGGGGCGGGCGTCTCGGTCGGCTCGTCGGTCGCGGGCGGTGCGGGGACCTCGGCGGTGATGTCGATGCCGACGTAGACGACGTAGCCGACGACCTCGGCGTCTGCTGCCTTCAGGTCGGTGGCGAGCTTCGAGGTCGACTCGACCTCGCCGGTGGCGGGGTCGATCCACCGGGTGAGGCCGTCGCTGACACCGTCGGTGTTGCGGGCGTCGGTGGCGAAGACGACGGTCTGGGCGCTGGTGTCGCCGCCCTCCTGGATCGCGAGGCCGAAGCTCGTCGCCCCGGTCGTCGTGGTGCTGAGGCCGGAGGCGAGCGCCCCGACCTCGCCGCCGGGCACCGGCTTCGTCAGGCCGCGGACCAGGCCGACGGCCTCGCCGTCGGAGACCGACAGGCCGTCCTCGTCGAGCGTCGCGAAGTCGGTGATCTTCCCGCCGGCGGTCGGGTCGGACAGTGCCGCCCAGTACCACTTGTCGTTCAGCGGGACGGTGCCCTCGGGTGCCGCAGTGAAGTCGGCGGCCGAGTCGGTCCAGGTCACGATCGCCGACGCGGCGGTGGTCGTCTGGTTCGCGGTGGAGACGGTGGGGACGAGCGCAGCGGTGACGCCGAGCACGGTGGCGCCGACGGCGGCCGCGGTGATGCGGGAACGAAGCACGGTGTGGAGATCCATCCGGTCAGAGGACAGGGGTCGTCCTCTGTGACGCCCCCGTGCTGAGACGATGCTCAGCGGAACGAACCTACCGACTTCATGAGGATTCCGCACCCCTTTGGGGCACAGGGTTCACATCGTGCAGGTGAACAGCGTCAGACGTCGAGGTGGTCGACCAGCTCGTCCGCCAGGCCCGTGTACGTCGCCGGCGTCAGGTTCGTCAGCCGGGCCTTCGCGCCGTCCGAGATGTCCAGGCCGTTCACGAACACGATGAGGTCCTGCTGGGTCACCCGCTTGCCGCGGGTGAGGTCCTTGAGCATCGCGTAGGGGTCCTCGATGTTCGACTGCCCGGCGGTGACCTCGGCACGGATGACCGTCTGGATCGCCTCGGCGAGGACCTCCCAGTTGTGGTCGAGGTCGTCGGCGAGCTTGGCCTCGTTCACCGAGATCTCGCCCAGGCCGCGGCGCAGGTTGTCGAGCGCGAGCAGCGAGTGCCCGAACGCGACGCCGATGTTCCGCTGCGTGGTCGAGTCGGTCAGGTCGCGCTGTAGGCGGCTCGTCACGAGGGTCTCGGACAGGGTGGAGAACAGCGCCGACGAGATCTCGAGGTTCGCCTCGGCGTTCTCGAACTTGATCGGGTTGATCTTGTGCGGCATCGTCGACGACCCGGTGGCACCGGCGACCGGGATCTGCGTGAAGTACCCCATCGAGATGTAGGTCCACACGTCGGTCGCCAGGTTGTGCAGGATGCGGTTGGCGTGCCGGATCCGGTCGTACAGCTCGGCCTGCCAGTCGTGCGACTCGATCTGCGTGGTGAGCGGGTTCCAGGTGAGCCCGAGGCCCTCGACGAACTCGCGCGACAGCGTCGGCCAGTCGGCCTCGGGGTCGGCGGCGAGGTGGGCTGAGAAGGTGCCGGTCGCGCCGGAGAACTTGCCGAGGTACTCGCCGCCCTCGATCTGGGCCAGGACGCGCTCGAGCCGGTAGACGACGACCGCGAGTTCCTTGCCGAGCGTCGAGGGGGTCGCGGGCTGCCCGTGCGTGTGGGAGAGCATCGGGACGGCGCGCAGCTCGACGGCGAGGGTCCGCAGCTTCTCGAGCACGGCACGGTACGCCGGCAGCCAGACCTGGTCGACGGTGTCGCGCACGGTCAGGGCGTACGACAGGTTGTTGACGTCCTCGCTCGTGGCGGCGAAGTGGGTCAGCTCGGCGATGGCGTCCAGCCCGAGCTCCGAGAGCCGGCGGCGGACGAAGTACTCGACGGCCTTGACGTCGTGGCGGGTCGTCGCCTCGATCTCGGCGAGTTCGGCGATCTGGTCGTGGCCGAAGGTCTCCACTATGCGCCGGAGTGCGGCCTTGTCGTCGACGCTGAGCGGCGAGGTGGTGAACATCGCGTGGTCGGTCAGGAAGACCAGCCACTCGACCTCGACCACGATGCGCGCACGGTTGAGCCCGGCCTCGGAGAGGTGCTCGCCCACCGTGTGCACGATCGGGTAGTAGCGCCCGTCGAGCGGGCTGATCGGCTGCGGGGGAAGGGGGGTCATGGGGCTCCCTGACGGACGGCCGGCTCGAGCTGGTGGAAGAGCGCCCGGCAGGCCCGTTCGACGGTCGAGAGCACTCGGTCGAACTCGTGCCGGTCCGCGTAGTACGGGTCCGGCACGTCGGTCTGCTGGGGCCAGGCGTCGTCGTACCGCAGCAGGAGCGTCACCTTGGCGGAGTCGTCCATGGTCGGTGCCCACGATCGCAGGACGCGTTCGTGGGAGCGGTCGAGTGCGACCACCAGATCGAGGTCCGGGAACCGGTCCGGGTCGAACTGACGGGCGCGATGCCTGCTGCCATCGTATCCGCGTGCCGCGAGGGCTGCGATCGTGCGCTCATCGGCCGGTTCGCCGACGTGCCAGTCACCGGTGCCGGCGGACTCGACGTGGAAGCGGTCGGCGAGCCCGGCGTCCGCGGCGATCTGTGCGAAGACGACGCCGGCCATCGGGGACCGGCAGATGTTGCCACTGCAGACGAACGAGACGCGGAACGGGGCGTCGACGTCCGGGGCCATGGTCACATCATGACGCAGGGAGGTGTCCTCCGCGAGGTCCGTCCGCGTCACGCCCGCTGGCGGTTCAGCACCGGGCGGACGAACAGCCCGATCAGCCAGGCGAAGACGGCGAGCACGAAGGCCCCGACGATGCCCCAGCCGAACGACTCGACCTCGAGCCCGAAGCCGAACGCGTCCGAGATGCCCGCGACGATGAGCAGCAGGACCGCGTTCACGATGAAGGAGATCAGCCCGAGGGTCAGGATGTAGATCGGGAACGCCACGATCCGGATCAGCGTGCCGATCACGGCGTTGACGAGCCCGAACACGAAGGCCACGAGCAGGTAGGTGAGCACGGTCGCCGTGGTCCCGCCGTCGCCGAACGCGGTGACGGAGACGCCGCTGACGATGAGCGTGGTGAGCCAGAGGGCCACGGCGTTGACGACGAGGCGGACGAGGAATCGCATGCACCCATGATGCCCTCCGACACCCGCGCAGTCACCGACACTGCCCGCACGGCCGCGGGTTAGCCTGTGCAGGTGACTGACGAGCGTGTGCACATCCGGCCCGAGATCGCGGTCCTCCCCGCCTACAAGCAGGGACGCCAGGCCGCCGACGACGCCTTCAAGCTGTCCAGCAACGAGAACCCGTTCCCCCCGCTCCCCGGGGTGGTCCAGGCCGTGCAGGCGCAGACCGCGTTCAACCGCTACCCCGACGCCACCGCCCTGGCCGTCCGTGCCGCGCTCGCGAACCGCTTCGGACTGACCGCCGACGAGGTGCACGTCGCCCCCGGCAGCGTCGCGATCCTGCACGAGCTCGCCCGCGCGACCTCCGGCCCGGGCGACGAGATCGTCTACGCCTGGCGGTCGTTCGAGGCCTACCCCGGCGTCGTCACCGTCGCGGGTGCCACGAGCGTGCAGGTGCCGAACCGGCCGGACGGCGGCCACGACCTCGACGCGATGGCCGCCGCCGTCACCGACCGCACCCGCATGGTGATCGTGTGCACGCCCAACAACCCGACCGGCCCGATCGTCACCGAGTCCGAGTTCGCGTCCTTCATGGCCGCGGTGCCGCAGTCCGTGCTGGTCGTGCTCGACGAGGCATACGCCGAGTTCGCCACCGACGAGGCCGCCGTGCACGGGCATCCGTTGCTGGCCCGCTACCCGAACCTGGTCGTCCTCCGGACCTTCTCGAAGGCGTACGGTCTCGCCGGTCTCCGGGTCGGCTACGCCCTCGGCCCGGTGTACGTGCTCGAGGCGGTCCGCGCGTGCGCGATCCCCCTCTCCGTCACGGCCCAGGGGCAGGCGGCCGCGCTGGCCAGCCTGGAACGCGAGGGCGAACTGCTCGAGCGGGTCTCCGAGATCGCCGCGCTCCGCGACCGCATCGTCACCGAGCTCCGCGAGCAGGGATGGGCCGTGCCGGACGCCCAGGGCAACTTCGTCTGGCTGCCGACGGGGGACCGTACGGTCGCCGCGGCCGCCGCCTTCGAGGAGGCCGGCATCATCGTGCGGGCCTTCCCACCGGAGGGCATCCGCATCTCGATCGGCGAGCACGAGGCTGTGGAAACGCTCCTCGAAACGGCCCGCTCGCTTGTGGGGGACCTCCAGGTGGCCGACTGATGCCTGCCGCTACGCTGGCCCGCATGTCATTCCGCGCCGCGGCTCCCGCGACGACCACCGTCCGGCTCCTCGACCCCGAGGGTCGGTTCGTGGAGTCCGACGAGAACGCCGAGTTCGCCGCCGCCGCGCGGGCGATCCCCGACGAGACCCTGCTGGCGATGCACCGCCGCATGGTGCTCACCCGACGGTTCGACCACGCCGGCCACAACCTGCAGCGGACCGGCCAGCTCGGCCTCTGGGTGCCGAGCCACGGGCAGGAAGCCGCGCAGACCGGCTCCGCGTTCGCCCTGCGCGCCCAGGACCACGTCTTCCCCTCGTACCGCGAGCACGCCGTCACGATGCAGCGCGGTGTCGAGCCGATGGAGATCATCGCGATGTACCGCGGGCAGACCCACGGTGGATGGGACCCGGACCAGCGCGGCAACACGCACATCTCCACCCTGGTGATCGGCTCGCAGACCCTGCACGCCACGGGCTACGCGCTCGGCCAGAAGCTCGACGGTGATGTCGGCACGGGCGACCCCGACCGTGACGCGTGCTCCATCGTCTACTTCGGCGACGGCGCGACGAGCCAGGGCGACGTGAACGAGGCGTACGTGTTCTCGGCGTCCACCAAGGCCCCCGTCGTCTTCTTCCTGCAGAACAACCACTGGGCGATCTCGGTGCCGGTGTCGGTGCAGTCGCCGACGCCGCTCGTCGACCGTCCGCGCGGCTTCGGGATCCCGAGCGTGCTGATCGACGGCAACGACATCCTCGCCTCGTACACGGCCTCCGTCGTCGCCACCGACCACGCCCGCAGCGGTCAGGGTCCGGCCTTCATCGAGGCCGACACCTACCGCATCGGTGCGCACACCAGCTCGGACGACCCGAGCCGGTACCGTGCCGACGGCGAGCTCGAGGACTGGGTCCGCCGCGACCCGATCGTCCGCTCCGAGGCGTACCTGCGCTCGAAGGGCGCGACGGACGAGCAGTTCGCCGCGTTCGACGAAGAGGGCGAGGACATCGCCGCCGACGTCCGCCGCCGCACCGTGGCGCTGACCCCGCCGTCCGTCGACGTCATGTTCGACAACGTCTACCGCGAGCCGCACCCGCTGGTCGCCGAGCAGAAGGCCTGGCTCGAACAGTACGAGGCCGGCTTCGAAGGGGGCGCCCACGCATGAGCACCACCGAGCAGCTCTTCGACTACACGCTGCGCTCCCACCCGGGCGCCGGCGAAGTCCCGAGCGACCCGACCCCGACCCTGCCGATGGCGAAGGCCCTCAACGCCGGGCTCGCCGCGGCGATGCAGGCGGACGACAAGGTCCTGCTGATGGGCGAGGACATCGGCCAGCTCGGCGGTGTCTTCCGCATCACCGAGGGCCTGCAGGACCGCTTCGGCCCCGAGCGCGTGCGGGACACCCCGCTCGCCGAGGCCGGCATCATCGGCACCGCGATCGGCCTCGCCCTGCGCGGCTACCGCCCGGTCGTCGAGATCCAGTTCGACGGCTTCGTGTGGCCCGGCTTCGACCAGATCACCTCGCAGCTCGCGAAGATGGCGAACCGGCTGCCGGCGCACATGTCGCTGCCCGTCGTCATCCGCATCCCCTACGGCGGCCACATCGGCGCCGTGGAGCACCACCAGGAGTCGCCCGAGGCGTACTTCGCGCACACCCCCGGTCTGCGCGTGGTCAGCCCAAGTACCCCGAACGACGCCTACTGGATGATCCAAGAGGCAATCGCCTCGAAGGACCCGGTGATCTTCCTCGAGCCGAAGTCGCGCTACTGGCCCAAGGGCCAGGTCGACCTCGTCGACGGGCACGTCCCGATGCACACCACGCGTGTGGCACGCACCGGCACCGAGGTCACCCTCGTCGGCCACGGTGCGATGGTCGCGACCCTCATGCAGGCCGCCGAGCTCGCCGAGTCCGAGGGCACGAGCTGCGAGGTCATCGACCTCCGCTCGATCTCGCCCATCGACTGGGACCCGATCCTCACCTCGGTCCGCAAGACCGGTCGCCTCGTCATCGCGCAAGAGGCGTCCGGCTTCGTCAGTGTCGGCAGCGAGATCGCCGCCACGGTCGCCGAGAAGGCGTTCTACACGATGCAGGCGCCGCCGCTGCGGGTGTCCGGGTTCGACATCCCGTTCCCGGTCTCGAAGCTGGAGCACCTGCACCTGCCGGACGCCGACCGCGTCCTCGAGGCCGTCGACCGCGCCCTCGCGTACTGATCCAGCTCGACTGACCCAACTCGTCCGAACGCCGAAGGAGCCGTAAGTGGCCGTCGCCGAATTCCCCCTGCCCGACGTGGGCGAAGGCCTCACCGAGGCCGAGATCGTGCAGTGGCGCGTCGCGATCGGGGACGAGATCACCGTCGACCAGGTCCTGGTCGAGATCGAGACCGCGAAGTCGCTCGTCGAGCTGCCGTCGCCGTTCGCCGGCACCGTCACGGGGCTGCTCGTGTCCGAGGGCGACACGGTCGAGGTCGGCAAGCCGATCATCCGTGTCGAGTCCGACGCGTCGGTCGCGTCCGGTGCGCCGGTCGCCGCTCCAGCCGCGCCGGCGGTTCGGCCGGGAGGCCCGGCACCGGTCGCCGACAGCGTCCCGACCTCGCCCGTGGTCGCCCCGACCCCGCCGGCAGCGCCCGCCCCGGTGGCTCCGGTCGCGCAGACCCAGCCCGCCCCCGCGGCGGCCCCGGCACCTGCTGCTGCACCTGCTCCCGTCGTCGCCGCCGCGCCCACAGCTGCACCGGCAGCATCGGTGCAGCCCGTCGCCGACAGCGCCTCCGTCGTCGGGACGGACGAGTCCTCCGGCGCCGTCCTCGTCGGCTACGGCTCGGCGACCTCGTCGCCGTCCCGTCGCAAGCCGGGCGCCCGCCGGGCCGCAGCCCTGGCAGCCGAGGCGAGCCGTGCCTCCAGTGTGGATGCCGCAGCAGCGGCCGAAGCGGCCAGCGATCCCGGTGAGGACACCACCGCCGAGGCGATCGCCGGTCTGGCTTCCGCGCCCGCGCGCAAGCAGACCCTCGCGACCAACGTGCTCGCGAAGCCGCCGATCCGGAAGCTCGCGAAGGACCTCGGTGTCGAGCTGACCGAGATCGTCGCGACCGGGTTCGCCGGCGAGGTCACTCGCGACGACGTCATCCGGCACGCGAAGCAGGCCAGCGTCTTCCGCAACATCGAGACGCCCGAGTGGGGCGAGGTGCGCAGCGAGACGATCCCGGTCAAGGGCGTCCGCAAGGCCATCGCGACCGCGATGACCACCTCGGCCTTCACCGCACCGCACGTGTCGCTGTTCGTCGACGTCGACGCGACCCACACGATGGAGTTCGTCAAGCGGCTGAAGGCCTCGCCGACGTTCGCCGGCGTCAAGGTCTCGCCGCTGCTCATCGTGGCGAAGGCCGTCATCTGGGCCGTCCGCCGCAACCGTTCGGTGAACTCGACCTGGACCGACCGCGAGATCATCGTCCACCACTTCGTGAACCTCGGCATCGCCGCGGCGACCCCTCGTGGGCTCATCGTGCCGAACATCAAGGACGCGCAGGACATGTCGCTGCTCGAGCTGGCGCAGGCGCTCGAGGAACTCACCCTCACCGCCCGTGACGGCAAGACGACGCCGAAGCAGATGGCGAACGGCACGGTCTCGATCACGAACATCGGCGTGTTCGGCATGGACACCGGGACCCCCATCCTCAACCCGGGCGAGGTCGCGATCGTCGCCATGGGCACGATCAAGCCGAAGCCGTGGGTCGTCGACGGCGAGGTCCGGTCGCGCATGGTGACGACCATCGGCGCCTCGTTCGACCACCGGGTCGTCGACGGTGACGTGGCGTCGCGCTTCGTGCACGACGTGGCCTCGGTGCTCGAGGAGCCGGCGCTCCTGCTCGACTGAGTGCGTGCGGCCTTCCGCAATCGTCGCGTGGTGTTCACACGGATGTCGGTGGTGCGGGGGATGATCGGGGCATGGTCCACCAGCTCCTGACCCCCTCGCAGGAGATCCGAACGGATCGCCTCCTGCTCACCCCGCTCACGCCGGCCGACATCGACGACGTGCACGCGGTGTTCGCTGACGCCCGCACCTGGCAGCACCTGCCGAGCGGACGGCACGTCGCCCGGAGCTCGAGCGTGGACCTGGTGCAGCGGAAGATCGGTGGTCGGGCCCGACACGGACTCGGTTCGTGGGCCGTCCGCACGGCTGCAGACCACGCGTTCGTCGGGGTCGGCGGGGTCGACATGACCGCCGGTGGGGTCTGGAACCTCGGGTACCGGTTGGCTCCCGCGGCCTGGGGGCAGGGCTTCGCGTCCGAGATCGCCCTCGCTGCCGTGCGAGCCGCCGCCGAGACCGCGCCGGACGTCCCCGTGACGGGTCGCGTGCTCACGAACAACCCCGCGTCCGCCGCGGTGCTCCGTCGGGCCGGGCTGTCACTCGTGTGGCAGGGGGCTCCCGGGGTGCAGACGTCCTCCGCCGCGGGGGTCGAGGGGCAGGTCTGGACCGACCGGCTGCTCTCCGACGAACAGTTCGCCTGGCTCGTCCGCAACGCCTGAACCCTCCCGCCGGTCCACGCGGAACATCACGCACGTTGGCGTTCCGAGGTCGACTCGCTACTGTGATGGGAACTGGTCATGTCCGCGCATGACCACCACCCAGGACCAGCAACGGAGCACGAGGGACGCATGACGAGCCGCATCACCGAGGGTGCCGAACCGAAGCACCAGCAGTTGCGGCGCATCCTGCTCGACCTCGCCACCGCGCGCCTGGCCCCCGGCGCCGCGATCCCGTCCGAACGCCAGCTCATCGCCGAGTACGGCGTCTCACGGATCACCGTGCGCGAAGCACTCGGGCAGCTCGTCAACGAGGGCTACCTCGAGCGCGTGCGCGGCAAGGGCACGTTCGTGGCGCACCGCCCCGTGCAGTCGACGCTGCACCTCGCGTCGTTCACCGAGGAGATGCGCGCGATGGGCCACGTCCCGACCACGGTTGTGCTGGTGCGCGAGGAACGTGTGCCGCCGAGTGACACCGTGGCGGCGCTGCGGCTCGACGCCGAGGTGTCGGCCTTCCACGTGAAGCGACTCCGGATGGCGGACGGCGCTCCGGTGTCGATCGACGACGCCTGGCTCGTGGCCGATGCGTTCCCGGGCCTGCTCGACCACGACCTGTCCGGGTCGGTTTACTCGATCATCGCGAACGAGTACGGCACCCCGATCGACCGGGCACAGCAGACGGTGGCCGCGAACCCGGCCGCCGACGACGTCGCGACCCTGCTCGGCACGAAGACCGGTGCTCCGGTGCTCGAGTTCGACCGGGTGTCGTACGCGGGGGAGCGCCCCGTGGAGCACACCCGCAGCTGGTACCGCTCGGACCGCTACCGCGTGCAGATGGAGGTCACCGCGACCCCGGCGGTCGCGTAGTCCGGCACGAACGCGAAAGCGACTCTGTGCTGCGAACGTTCCGCAGCACAGAGTCGCTTCGGCAAGGAAGAACCGGGGTGCGCCCGGGTCAGACCTCGAACAGGGTGTCGCCGTCGAGCACCGAGGTGCCCACCGTGCCCTGGTCGACGGTGTCCGGCGCGGAGCCGAGCACCACGACGGGGCAGATCGGCGAGTAGCCGGCGGCCGAGATCACCGACGGGGTGAACCGGACGACGGGGTCGCCGGCCGTGACCGTCGAGCCCTCGGTGGCGAGGAGCTCGAAGCCCTCGCCCGACAGCTTCACGGTGTCGATACCGACGTGCACGAGGACGTCCGTGCCCGCCGAGCCCTGCAGGGCGAACGCGTGCGGGTGCAGCTTCACGATGGTGCCGTCGACCGGGGCCACCGCGGTGACCGCGCCCTCGACGCCCGTCGGGTCGACGGCCACACCGGCGCCGACGAGCTGGCCGGCGAACACCGGGTCCGGCACGTCAGCGAGGGCGACGACCGGGCCGGCGAACGGCGTGCGGACCGCCGTCACAGTTCGTCCTGGATGTCCTGCGCGAGGTTGTCGGCGACCGTGCCGACGATGACCTGCCAGCCGGTGCCGCCGCCGACGACGGCCTGGGCGCCCGCAGCCTGCAGCGCGGCCTTGTCGACGAGGTCGCCGTCCTCGACCTCGACACGGAGGCGCGTGATGCAGCCCTCGACCTCTTCGATGTTGTCGGCACCGCCGAGCGCGGCGATGATGTCGGCTGCCTTGATGTCGGCCATCGTTTCCTCCTCGTTAAGGGTTTTCGTACCAGGTTGACACGGGACCGGTCTCGGTTCAGACTACGGAACTGGTCATGACCGGACAGGACCGGACCTGGCGACACCGCCGAGGTTACCTGCGCTGGCTGCACGACTCAACTCACCCCGACAGCTCCACCCAATGACGAGAGGACCTCCGATGAGCGCCACCACTGCCACGGACGTGCCGGAGAAGAAGAAGCCGAAGAAGCAGTCCCGGCTCTTCGCCAACGCCCAGCGCCTCGGACGGAGCCTGCTCCTGCCGATCGCGGTCATGCCCGCCGCGGGCATCCTGAACCGCATCGGGCAGCCTGATCTGCTCGGCGCGATCCCCGGCTTCGAGACGGGAGCGGGAGTCATCTCGGCTGCCGGACAGGCCATCTTCACCTGGTTGCCGCTCCTCTTCGCGGTCGGCATCGCGATCGGGTGGGCGAAGAAGTCGGACGGCACGACCGCTCTGGCCGCAGTCGTCGGGTACATGGTCATGTACCAGGTGTTCGCAGTCATGTCGCCGGTTGTGCTCGCGGGGGTCAAGGACGCGAACGGTGACCAGGCGACCATCAACTTCGGTGTCCTCGGCGGCATCGTGATGGGGCTCGTCTCGGCGGTCATGTGGGAGAAGTTCCACCGCACGAAGATGCCCGACTTCCTGGGCTTCTTCTCCGGTCGTCGCCTCGTCCCGATCCTGACCGCTGCGGCTGGTCTCGTCATCGCCGTGCTCATGGCATTCGTCTACCGCTACTTCGACATCGCCCTCACGGCTGCCGGTACCGCCGTTGCGGACAACGCTGTGATCGGTGGCGGCATCTTCGGGTTCGCGAACCGCATGCTCATCCCGATCGGCCTGCACCAGCTGCTCAACTTCTTCCCGTGGTTCCAGCTCGGCAGCTTCACGAACGCGGCCGGCGACATCGTGCACGGCGACATCCCGCGCTTCCTCGCCGGCGACCCGACCGCTGGTATCTTCCAGACCGGCTTCTTCCCGATCATGATGTTCGCGCTGCCGGCCGGTGCGCTCGCCATCTGGCGCAACGCCAAGCCGCAGAACCGCAAGCTCGTCGGCGGCATCATGATCTCGGCCGCGCTCACCTCGTTCGTGACCGGCATCACCGAGCCGCTCGAGTACTCGTTCATGTTCGTGGCGTTCCCGCTGTACGTCATCCACGCGGTGCTCACCGGGACGTCGCTGGCGCTGGTCAACGCGCTCGGGATCCACGACGGGTTCTCGTTCTCGGCCGGTGCGATCGACTACGTGCTGAACTTCGGCAAGGCGGACGGAGCGATCTGGCTCATCCCGATCGGCCTCGGCTACGCGGTCGTGTACTACTTCCTGTTCAGTTTCGTGATCAAGAAGTGGAACCTCCGCACGCCCGGGCGTGAAGAGGACACGATCGCCGAGAACACGATCGACGCGGCCACCAAGCCGTAGACGTCACCACGTGACGGACAGGCGCGCCCCGCTCAGCGGCAACGCGAAGCGTTGCGCGGGGCGCGCCGACCGAGCCTGCGAGGGAGGCGGTGCCAGCTGGCACCGCGCCTCCTGTCCGTCTGTCGTTACCACCAGAGCGCTGATACCGGTTTTGACAATCGTTATCAGCAAGCGCTACCGTCGGAGCATGCACAACCGCCTCCTCGCCCTCCCGCTCGTCGCCGGCACCGCCGCGCTCGCTCTGACGGGCTGCGCGACCTCCTCGGCCTCGGGCAACGCCAGTAGCGACGGGAAGATCGCCGTCGTCGCCTCGACCAACGTCTACGGCTCGATCGTCCAGTCGATCGGCGGCGACCAGGTGTCGGTCACGAGCATCCTGAACGACCCCTCGCAGGACCCGCACTCGTTCGAGTCGAGCGCTCGCACCCAGCTCGCGGTGTCGAAGGCCGACCTGCTCATCGAGAACGGCGGCGGGTACGACGACTTCATGACCACGCTCGCCGACGCCTCGGACACCAAGGCCGACACCATCAACGTCGTGAAGCTCTCGGGCTTGGACAAGGGTGGCGACGCCGAGTTCAACGAGCACGTGTTCTACAGCTACCCGACGATGGTGAAGCTGGTTGACGACGTCACGAAGCGCCTGTCCGCGCTCGACGCGGGCGACAAGACCACGTTCGAGCAGAACGCCGACGCGCTCACGACGAAACTCGAGGGCCTCGAGTCCCAGACCGCCGACTTGAAGAAGACGTACGACGGCGAGGAGGTGGCGTACACCGAGCCGGTGCCGGGCTACCTCTTCGACGCGATCGGTCTCGACAACGTCACCCCCGAAGCGTTCTCCGAGGCGATCGAGGAGGGCGACGACGTCCCGCCGGCAGCCCTCAAGGACACCCTCGCGCTGTTCAGTGGCAAGAGCGTGGAGCTGCTCGCCTACAACGACCAGACCTCGAGTGCCGAGACCGAACAGGTCAAGAAGGCCGCCGACCAGGACGACGTCCCGGTGGTCGGTGTCACGGAGACGCTCCCCAAGGGGCAGGATTACGTCTCGTGGCAGCAGGCGAACATCGACGCGGTGAAGGCAGCGCTCCAGAAGTGACGACCTCGACCGCAGCAGCGGCGACCGACAGCCCGGCGACCACCTCGGTGGACGACCGGGCTGCGGCCCGTCCGGTCCTGGCCCTGCGCGACGCCGGACTGTCCTTCGGCGAGCGGAAGCTCTGGGGGCACCTCGACCTGGACATCGCGCCGGGGGAGTTCGTCGCGGTCCTCGGCCCGAACGGCGCCGGCAAGACCTCGCTCCTGCGCACGGTGCTCGGGCAGCAGCGCCTGACGAGCGGCACGATGTCGTTCCTCGGCCAGCCCGTCCGTCGTGGGCACCGGAAGATCGGCTACATCCCGCAGCAGCGACTCATGGAGGCCGGCACCCCCCTGCGCGCGCGGGACATGATCGCGCAGGGTGTGACGGGGCACCGGTGGGGCGTCCTGCCGACGTCGAAGGCCGACCGCGCCCGCATCGACCGCATCCTCGACGAGGTCGGCGCCACCGCGTTCGCAGACGCCCCGGTGGCCGAGCTGTCCGGCGGCGAGCAGCAACGCACCCGCGTCGGTCAGGCCATCGCCGCCGACCCGGCACTGCTGCTGTGCGACGAACCCCTCATCTCACTCGACCTGCGGCACCAACGCGGCGTCACCGAGCTCATCGACCGGCAGCGTCGGCAGCAGGGTGCCGCGGTGCTCTTCGTGACGCACGACGTGAACCCGATCCTCGACGTCGTCGACCGAGTCCTGTACATCGCCGGCGGCCGGTTCCGGATCGGTTCCCCCGACGAGGTCCTGCGCGCCGACGTCCTGAGCGACCTGTACGGCACCCCCGTCGACGTCGTCCGCACGATGGGACGCATCGTCATCGTCGGCGCGAACGACGCGCACGACCACCACCACGGCGAGGTCGACCCGCACGCCCCGGCGTCGGACGAAGGGCGGATCTGATGGACGTCCTGTCGACGGTCTTCTCGTTCCAGGACTACGGCGAGCTCGTGGCCCTGGTGCAGAACTCGATCTGGGCCGGCGCGGTGCTCGGCATCGTCGGCGGGCTCATCGGCCCGTTCGTCGTCGCCCGGAACATGCCCTTCGCGGTGCACGGCATCTCGGAGCTGTCCTTCGCCGGCGCGAGCGCGTCCTTGCTGCTCGGTGTCAACGTCGTCACGGGCTCGCTCGTCGGGTCGGTGATCGCGGCGCTGCTCATCGGGGTGCTCGGCTCGAGAGCGCGCGACCGCAACTCGATCATCGCCGTGCTCATGCCGTTCGGCCTCGGGCTCGGCATCCTGTGCCTGGCGCTCTACAAGGGACGTGCGGCCAACAAGTTCGGGCTGCTCACCGGCCAGATCGTGTCGGTGGACAACCCCCAGCTGACGTTCCTCATCGTCATCGCCGCCATCGTGGTCGCGACCCTGCTCGTCATCTGGCGGCCGCTGATGTTCGCGTCGGTCGACCCCGACGTGGCCGCGGCCGCAGGCATCCCGGTGCGGACGCTCGCGATCGTGTTCATGCTCGTCCTCGGCCTGGCCACCGCGGTGTCGGTGCAGATCGTCGGCGCGCTGCTCGTGCTGTCGCTGCTCGTCACCCCGGCCGCTGCGGCCCTGCGGCTCAGCTCGCACCCGGTCGTCGTGCCGGTGCTGTCCACGGTGTTCGCCGTGGTGTCGGTCGTCGGTGGCATCCTGCTGGCACTCGGCGGCGGCCTGCCGATCAGCCCCTACGTGACGACGATCTCGTTCGCGATCTGGGTGGTCTGCCGGATCGTCGGGGCCAGGCGCGACCGCCGTGGACGCGACCGGGTCGTCCGCCGCGACCAGCGTGGCGGGGGCACACCGGGCCTCCCGTCCGGAACGAACGGAACCGGAACCGGAGCCGGAACCGGTTCCGGAACGTCAGCCGAAACGAAGGTGGGTGCACCAGCATGAACGCCGTGCAGAAGGTCAAGCGGAACACGTGGCAGCGCGAAGCGGTGCGCGGTGCCCTCGACTCCACCGAGGGGTTCGTCAGCGCGCAGGCGCTGCACCAACACCTGCGTGACGAGGGCTCGACCATCGGCCTCGCCACCGTCTACCGGGCGCTCGCCGACCTGGCGACCGAGGGTGACGCCGACTCGTTGCAGCAGGACGGCGAATCGCTGTACCGGGCGTGCACGACGGACGCGCACCACCACCATCTGATCTGCCGGAACTGCGGCCGGACCGTCGAGATCGAGGCGGACCCCGTCGAGCAGTGGGCGCAGGACGTCGCCGCCGCCAACGGGTTCACGAACGCCAGCCACGTCGTCGACATCTTCGGCGAGTGCGCGGTGTGCACGGCATCTGCCGCCGCAGCCGGACCGCGGACCGGCGACGCCGACGGCGAGTAGCGTCCGCGCCATGCACGTCATCCTGGTCCCCGGGTTCTGGCTCGATGCGAGCGCGTGGGACGACGTCGCCCCGGTGCTGCTGCAGGCGGGCCACACGGTCGAGGCGATCACCCGCGACGGCGACACGCTCGACGAGCAGGTCGCGGCGCTCGTGGAGCGCCTAGACGACGTCGCCAGCCCGGACGAGCCCGTCGTGCTCGCCGGACACTCCGGTGCCGGACCGATCGCGTACATGGCCGCCGACCAGCGGCCCTCGCTCGTCGCACACCTGCTCTACGTCGACACGTTCCCCGGTCCCGCCGGCGGCTGCGTGAACGACGAACTGCCCGTGGTGGACGGTGTGGTGCCGCTGCCGTCGTGGGAAGTCTGGGAGCCGGCCACAGTGCGCGGGATGACCCCGGCGTTGCGGGAGTCCTTCGGGCACCGCGCGATCCCGGAGCCGGCCGCCGTGCCGTCCGACCGGTTCCACTACGCCGACGCCGCCCGGCACACGATCCCGGCGACGGTGATCACCTGCGAGATCCCGGCGACCGAGCTCGCGACGATGGTGGCTGACCACCAGACCTGGGCCGCGGAACTCGTCGCGACCGAGGAACTCAGCATCGTCGGACTCGAGACCGGACACTGGCCGATGTTCACGGCGCCGCGCGAACTCGGCGAGCTCATGGTGCGTGCGCTTGCGACACGCCCGGAGCTCGCGTAAGCTCTTCCCTTGGTCCTCCACGTCCGCGTGGTGGACCCGTTGTTCCAAGCCCTCCGACCGTCGCGAACGCCGCGGTCGCGTGGTGTCCGTTCCCCCTTCGACAGGGGCTGCGGGCCTGGGCGGTGTGCACAACCCCCTCGCATGCACCACTCCGGTGGTCCTGCGCGTGCGCACCAGGCAAGTGAACTTGGGTGCGGCCGTCCGGTCGCACGGTACCTCAGGAGGAAACCATGGCAGCAGTGTGCCAGGTGACCGGCGCCGTTCCCGGCTTCGGTCACAACATCTCGCACTCGCACCGCCGGACGAAGCGCCGCTTCGACCCGAACGTGCAGAAGAAGACGTACTACGTGCCGTCGCTGCGTCGCAACGTGACGCTCAACGTCAGCGCTAAGGGCATCAAGGTCATCGACGCGCGGGGCATCGAGTCCGTCGTCAAGGACGTCCTCGCCCGTGGGGAGAAGATCTGATGGCGAAAAAGGGTCAGGACATCCGTCCGATCATCAAGCTCCGCTCGACGGCGGGCACCGGGTTCACGTACGTGACCAAGAAGAACCGTCGGAACAACCCCGACCGTCTCGTGCTGAAGAAGTACGACCCGGTGATCCGCAAGCACGTCGACTTCCGTGAGGAGCGCTAAGCATGGCGAAGAAGAGCAAGATTGCGAAGAACAACCAGCGTGCCGTCATCATCGCGCGCTACGCCGAGCGTCGTCTCGAGCTGAAGAAGGCCCTCGTGGACCCGAACGGCTCCGACGAGTCGCGTGAGGCCGCTCGCGTGGGCCTGCAGAAGCTGCCCCGCGACGCATCCCCGATCCGCTACCGCAACCGCGACGCGATCGACGGCCGCCCCCGTGGCCACCTGGGTGAGTTCGGCATCAGCCGTGTCCGCTTCCGCGACATGGCCCACCGTGGAGAGCTCCCCGGCATCACGAAGAGCTCCTGGTAAGCACTCGCAGTACCCGACGCCCCGTCACCTCCTGGTGGCGGGGCGTTCGCTGTGTCCGGGGTACAAGGGCGCCTCAGGGGTCACATCTGCCCCGTTGGACCCGCGACAAGCCCGGAAATCCGGGCGAGTCGGCTGAAAACGTCCGATGTGGCTGGTAGGTTCAACTCCGGTTCCGCCGGGCCCTCGGCCCACTGGCACCGTGGCACGGGGCAACCGCTCCGGGCGCCGGACGGCACGTCCGTCCGACCGATACTGCAAGAAGTCCGAGGAGGACATCCATGGCTGACAAGTCACTGAACCGCACCGAGCTCGTCGCTGCCGTCGCCGCCGAGTCCGGCCAGAGCCAGGCCACCGTCAACGGCGTCGTCGACGCGCTCTTCAGCGTCGTCTCGTCGTCCGTCGCGGACGGCACGAAGGTCACGATCCCCGGTTGGATCGCCTTCGAGAAGACGCACCGCGCCGCCCGCACCGGCCGCAACCCGCAGACGGGTGAGGCCATCGAGATCGCCGCGAGCGACTCGGTCAAGGTCAGCGCCGGCTCGAAGCTCAAGGCTGCGGTCAAGTAAGACTGTTCCGCGCATCGAGAGGGACGGCTTCGGCCGTCCCTTTCGTCGTTTCCAGGGTGCGTTCGGTGCGTCGGGTCGCGTTCGTCCTGTCGCGTTCGTCGCGTCGGGTCGCGTTCGTCGCGCTGCGTCGACCGGGAGGCCCGTGCCGGTTCCCACAGGTCGGCCCGGCCGGTTCGGTGGCCGGGTGGGCACCGCCTAGGCTTGACGGGTGAATCGGATCGCGCGCATCGCCGGTCCCGCCGTGCTCCTGCTCGTCGGGTTCGTGGCGCTGCTCACGGCACTCGTCATCGGCGGTGGTGCGAACGCAGCGCTGATCGCCGACCCCGGTGCCCTGGTCCGGTTCGGTCTGCCGATCTCCCGGTTGGTCGTGGACCTGTCCGCCGCTGCGACGATCGGCGGCCTCGCGTTGGCCACCGTCGGACTCTCGCGCTCCGGCCCGGAGTGGAACCGCGCCATCGACGTCGCGGCCGCCGCCAGCGGGCTCTGGACGGTGTCGTCCGCGGTCACCACCTTCTTCACGTTCCTGAGCGTCGCCGGCTCGAAGATCAGCATCGACGAGCAGTTCGGCCAGTCGATGGGCGTGTTCCTCACCGGAACGGACCTCGGGCTCGCCTGGCTCGTGACGGTGCTCGTCGCGGCTGCCGTCACGGTGCTCTGCTTCGCCGTCCGTTCCCGGGGCATGGTCGCCCTGACCGCCGGTGTGTCGATGATCGGCCTCATCCCGCTCGCACAGCAGGGCCACGCCGCCGGCACCGCGAGCCACGACGCCGCCGTGACCGCGCTCGGGCTGCACCTGGTCGGCGCCGCGCTCTGGGTCGGTGGCCTGACCATGCTCGTGCTCCTGCGCGGCGTGCTGCCCGGTGACCGCCTGGCCGTGGTCGTCGCGCGGTACTCGAGCATCGCGCTCGGGTGCTTCGTGCTCGTGGCGGTGTCGGGTGTCGCCTCGGCACAGATCCGCGTGGGTGCCCTGTCGAACCTGTTCACGCCGTACGGCACCCTCGTGCTGGTCAAGATCGGCGCGATCGTCGCCATCGGGGTCCTCGGTGCCGTGCAGCGTCGGCGTGCGATCCGCTCCCTGACCGAGGCGCCGGCACGGCACCGCCCGTTCTGGACCCTGATCGTGGTCGAGCTCGCCGTGATGGGCGTCGCATCGGGTTTCGCCGCGGCGCTCGGACGCACGGCCACCCCGGTCGACCAGATCGCGCTGAGCAAGACGACCGACCCGAGCCCCGCCGAGCTGCTCACCGACGACCTGCTGCCGCACGCGCCCGGGGCCTGGGGCTGGCTGACGCAGTGGAACATCGACCTGTTCTGGCTGATGGCCGCCGTGCTGCTCGCTGCGACCTACGCGGCCGGTGTCGTGCGCCTGCGCCGCGCCGGGGTCCACTGGCCGGTGCGCCGTTCGGTGGCGGCAGCCCTCGCGATCATCTCGCTCGTGGTCGCGACGTCCGGTTCGCTGCACCAGTACGACCGGTTCCTGGTGTCGGCGAACGTCGGCGCGCACGTGCTGCTCGGCCTGGTGGTGCCGGCGCTGGTGTGGGCGGCGGCTCCCGTCGTGCTCATCCGGGCCGCGGTGCACCCGCGCGACGACGACAGCACCGGGGTGCGCGAGTGGACCGGTGTGCTGGTCGACAACGCCGCGGTCCGCTACCTGGTGCAGCCCTTCCCGGCGTTCCTGCTCGCCGCAGCGGTGTGGTGGGCGTACTTCGCCACCGATGCCGTCCGGTGGTCGGTGAGCGACTCCGCGGGGCGCACGGTCATCGACGTGGGCTTCCTGCTCGTCGGGCTCCTGGCGATGCCGACGCTCTTCACACCGGTCGCGGCCGGCCAGCAGTACCCGACCCGCGCAGCAGCGATCGTCCGGATCGTCGGGGCCGCGGTCGTCGCCGCCGGAGCGGTGTCGCTCGGCGTCGCGATGCGCGGGCCGCTCGGACTGCTGCAGGCGTCGTGGTTCGGGGCGATGGGGCGGACGTGGGGCCCCGATCCGCTCGTCGACCAGGCCCGTGGCGGGCTCGTGCTCGTGGTCGCCGGGGTGCTGCTCCTGGTGGCGGTCGTCGTGGTGGTGCTCGTGCAGCTTCGGCGGGCTGGATCGCCTGCGCGCACGCTCGGAGCGGACGCGCAGACCCTCGAGCAGGACGCACGATGAGCGTCGAGCTCAGCGACGAGCAGCGGGCCGTCTTCGAGTACATCGAGCACACCCGTGACCACGTCTTCATCACCGGTCGTGCCGGCACGGGCAAGTCGACCCTGCTCAACCACCTGTCGTGGAACACCGAGAAGCAGGTCGTGATCTGCGCACCGACCGGGGTCGCGGCCCTGAACGTCGGTGGCCAGACGATCCACTCGTTGTTCCGCCTGCCGATCGGGCTCATCGCCGATGCCGAGCTGCGCCAGGGACCGGACACCCGCAAGCTCCTGAACACCATCGACACCCTGGTCATCGACGAGGTCTCGATGGTGAACGCCGACCTGCTCGACGGGATGGACCGCTCGCTGCGCAAGGCCCGCGGGCGGCAGTTCGAGGCGTTCGGCGGAGTGCAGGTGGTCATGTTCGGCGACCCGTACCAGTTGCCGCCGGTCCCGGGCGGTGCCGACGAACGCGCCTACTTCACCGACCACTACCGGTCGATGTGGTTCTTCGACGCCAAGGTGTGGCTCGAGGCGAAGCTGAACATCATCGAGCTCGCCACCGTGCACCGCCAGCGCGACGACGCCTTCGCCGCCATGCTCACGGCGGTGCGGCACGGCCGGGTGACCGCCGAGATCGCCGACCAGCTGAACACCGCGGGCGCACGGCCCTCGCCCGACGACGCCATCACCCTCGCCACCCGGAACGACACCGTCGCGCGCATCAACAAGGCGGCGCTCGAACGGTTGCCCGGCAAGGTGAAGACCGCGAAGGCCGACGTCAACGGCGACTTCGGCGGGCGGAACTTCCCGGCCGACGAAGCCCTCGAGCTCAAGCCCGGCGCGCACGTGATGTTCCTGCGCAACGACGCCGACCAGCGGTGGGTGAACGGGACCCTCGGCATCGTCACGGCGATCCGCGACACGGTATGGGTCGACGTCGACGGAGAGTCCTTCGAGGTCCAGCCGTCGGTGTGGGAGAAGTTCAAGTACTCCTACGACGCCGACAAGAAGGAACTCAAGAAGGACACCGTCGGTGAGTTCCAGCAGTTCCCGTTGCGACTCGCCTGGGCGGTGACGATCCACAAGTCCCAGGGCAGCACCTACGACCGCGCGGTGGTCGACCTGGGCAACCGGGTGTTCAGCGCCGGACAGACGTACGTCGCGCTGTCACGCCTGACGTCGCTCGAGGGGCTGTACCTGACCCGGCCGCTGCGGCCGCAGGACATCATCGTCGACACGGATGTCCGACGCTTCATGTCCGAGGCGCCACGCATCGTCGCGACGGCACTCGAAGCCCGGAAGCCGGAGCCTGCGCCGGATCCCGACTCCGGCGACGACGCCTGACGCACACACGACGACGCCCGCCTGCCGGAGCGGCAGACGGGCGTCGGGGAGCGTGTCGGTGCGTCAGGCGCGAGCCGCCGCACGCAGCGCGCGGAGGTTCTCCTTGTCGGCACCGAGCGCCGTCAGCAGCAGGATGACCCCGACGATCGCGTGGAACACGTTGTCGGTGGTGTTCAGCGCGAAGATGTTCGCCGAGGTGTTCACGAAGACGAAGCCGTACACGGCCAGCACCACGAGCACGGCGCCGACGACCAGGTTGCCGTTCCGCGAACCGATGGTGGTGCCGAGCCCGGTGATGAGCAGGACCGCGGCGAGCAGCACCCAGATGAGGGCGAGCGGCGGGTTCACCCCGAAGGCGTTCCAGAGCATCCCGCCCTGGCGGCTGAAGAAGCCGGGGTCGCCGTCGGCGGCGAAGAAGAAGCCCAGGATGCCCCAGAGTGCGAGGACGCCACCGACCGTGAGCGCGAGCCCGCGGTTCGGTGAGGCGGTGATGCCCGGTTCCTTGATGGCCACTTCGGTCTCCTCCTCGTACACTGCCGACGCGACGTGCGTCAGTCCGGCGGTGCCCGCCGGACTGAGCGGCGCGGCACTGAGCGGCACAGCGCGGGATCCGCGGGTGACGGCCGCGCGGTTCCCAGCCTCCGGCCGGTGAGCCAACGGTATCGTGTCCGACCCCGACCGTCCGAATCGCAGCGCCGTCACCAGGCGTGCGACGAGACCGACGACGACCACTCCGAGGAGGACCAGCCCGGTGACCTTGACACCCGAGCGCAATGCACCGGAGTCGCGTGGACCGAGCGTCTCGCGGCGGTTGCGGTGGGGTGTGCTGGCGGCTCTGGGGTTCGTGATCGTGCCTTCCGTCTACGCGGCCGCGGTGCTGACGCCGGTGGGGCAGCGCATGGAGGACGCCGCGCTCGGCGGGGTCCGTGAGTCCGACCTGTTCAGCTCGGACACTGCGCTCAACGTCATCTCGGTGCCGGTGATCCTGTTGCTCGTTGTCGTGATCGTCGCGGTGGCGTTCGCCAGGCGACGGCTCTCGGTGGGGCTCGGCGCGGGTGCAGTGGTGCTCGCGTCGGCGGCCACCTCGACGCTCGTCAAGCGTATCGCCGAGCGCCCGGAGATCGCCCAGTCGACGACGCCGAACTCGTTCCCCTCAGGCCACGCGACCATCGCGCTGGCCGCACTGTTCGCCGTCCTGATGGTCACGCCCCGTCGCTTCCGGCCGATCGTCACGCTGCTCGGTGCCGCCTACGCGGTCTTCGTCGCCAACCAGACGGTCGTCTACGGCTGGCACCGGGTGAGCGACATCATCGGGGCGTGCGCGATCGCGGTGTTCTGGCTCGGCGTCGTCCGGGCGTTCGGTCCGAGGGTCGACCGGGGCCTCCGAGGTGACCGGGACGGCCGTCGGGGTCCGCGCCGGGTGGTCAGCGTCGTCCTGCTCGTCGCCACCGGGGTCACGCTGGCCGTCGGCGTCGCCGCGCTCGTCGTCGGCCTGACGGGGGACGGCGCTCACGACCACGCCGCGATCCTGATGGCCGGACGACTGGCCTCGAGCGCGAGCGTCCTGGCGGTGGTGACCGCGGTGTGGTTCCTCGACGGCATGCACCACGCGGCCCGGACCGACCCCGCAGCGCTGTCCGCAGCTCGCTGACGCCTGGTGGGAATGCACCGGCGTACGCTACGTTGTACCCAGCAAGTCGATGCAAACGCATCGATATCGCGAAAGGCGGCGCATCATGCAGTTCGGCATCTTCACGGTCAGTGACGTCACGACCGACCCCACGACCGGCACCACGCCGGACGACACGCAGCGCGTCCGTGACATCCTCACGATCGCGCAGCACGCCGACCAGGCCGGACTCGACGTCTTCGCCACCGGCGAGCACCACAACCCGCCGTTCGTCGCCTCGTCGCCGACCACGTTGCTGGCCTACCTCGCGGCGAAGACGAAGGACATCACGCTCTCGACGAGCACCACGCTCATCACCACGAACGACCCGGTGCGCATCGCCGAGGAGTACGCGATGCTCCAGGTGATCTCCGACGGCCGCATGGACCTCATGATGGGTCGCGGCAACACCGGCCCGGTCTACCCGTGGTTCGGGCAGGACATCCGCCAGGGCGTCAACCTGGCGATCGAGAACTACGCGCTCGTCCGTCAGCTCTGGGAGAACGACGTCGTCAACTGGCAGGGCAAGTTCCGCACGCCGCTGCAGGGCTTCACCTCGACGCCGCGCCCCCTCGACGGCGTGCCCCCGTTCGTCTGGCACGGCTCGATCCGCACGCCCGAGATCGCGGAACAGGCCGCGTACTACGGCGACGGCTTCTTCCACAACAACATCTTCTGGCCGATCCAGCACACCGAGCAGATGGTCGGGCTGTACCGCCAGCGCTTCGAGCACTACGGTCACGGCCGTGCGGACCAGGCGATCGTCGGTCTGGGCGGGCAGTTCTTCGCCCGGAAGAACTCGCAGGACGCGGTCAACGAGTTCCGGCCCTACTTCGACAACGCCCCGGTCTACGGGCACGGCCCCTCGATGGAGGACTTCGCCGCCCAGACCCCGCTCACGGTCGGTTCGCCGCAGCAGGTCATCGACCGGTACGCGGCCATGAAGGACCACGTCGGCCACTACCAGCGCCAGCTGTTCCTGGTCGACCACGCCGGGCTGCCGCTCAAGACCGTGCTCGAGCAGATCGACATCCTGGCCACGGACATCGTCCCCGAGCTCCGCAAGCTGAACGACGAGGGCCGTCCGTCCGACGTGCCGTCGAACCCGCCGAGCCACACGGAGCGCGCCGCCGCGGCGCTCGCCGCCGGCACGGTCGGCAGCGACCACGTCGCCGCCGAGGACGAGTGGACGGGCGCCTCCGTTTGACGCTCCCAGCGCTCGGTTCGTGAGCAGGAACGGTCGGGTCCCGCGAGGTGACCCGACCTTTTCTCCTCACCATGCGGGGTGGGCGCGACCACATGCGGACGGGAGGCACGGCGCCAGCTGGCACCGGGCCTCCCGTCCGTCCCGGCGCGCGTCCACGGCGCGAGTCGGCTTTCGGGTTCAGCGACAGATCACGGGGCCGGCGGCGCGTGAGCTGTCGCTCAGCGCGAGAGTTCGGCGGGGGACGCGGGCTCGGTGACCGGGCGGGCCGGCACGAGCTTCAGGCCGACGACGCAGCCGACGATCCCGGCGATGAACAGCACGCGCAGCAGGGTGACGGGCTCGGCGCCGGTGGCCATGCCCCACAGCACCGTCAGGGCTGCACCGGTGCCGGTCCACACGGCGTACGCGGTGCTGATCGGGATGTGCTTGAGGACGTAGCCGAACGCGCCCAGGCTGACCACGATCGTGATCGCGAACACGAGCGTCGGGCCGGGTCGGGTGAAGCCGTCGCTCTCGCCGAGGGCGGTCGCCCACACGGTCTCGAGCGTGGCGCTGAGGAACAGGACGATCCAGGCCACCTCAGCTCACCACCTTGAGGCCGACGACGCAGGCGACCAGGCCGAACACGAGGCCGAGGCGTGCGAGCGACGCGGCTTCCTGCCGGCGCAGGATCGACACGACGACCGTCAGCGAGGCGCCGATGCCGACCCAGACGGCGTAGGCGGTGCCCACCGGGATCGACTTCATCGCGAACGCGAGCCCGACCATGCTCAGCGCCATGCCGGCGATGAACACGATCGTCGGCACGACCTTCTTGAAGCCGTTCGAGGCGCTCAGCGCGGTGGCCCAGACGGCCTCGAGCACGCCGCTCAGCACGAGGATGACCCATGCCATGACGATGTTCCCTTCGTTCGGTCGCATAGTCGCACGACTGTGCGACAACGACCCCGACGGTAGCACGAGTTCGTACGACTGTGCGAGTATGGCGTCGTGGCCAGGAGCATGGACGTCGAGCAGCGGCGCCGCACCGTGTCCGAAGCGGCGTGCCGGGTGCTCGCCCGCGACGGACTCGGGGCGCTGAGCGTCCGGAACGTCGCGGCGGAGGCCGGACTGCCGCCGAGCACCGTCCGCTACACCTTCCCGACCCAGGCGAGCGTCCGGTCGCACGCGCTCGAGCTCGTGTTCGACGCGACCGCGGCCCGGATCGACGCCGTGCCCGCGGACCTGCGTGGCACGGCGTACGCGCACGCGGTCCTGCTCGAGCTCCTGCCCCTCGACGAGGAGCGACGCATCGAGCTCGACGTCTACCTGGGCCTCGGCACGGCGGCGCTGACCGACACCGAGCTGCGGCCGTTCCACGACCGGGTCGTCGACGAGATGCGGGAGTGGTGCGGGCGGATCCTGCGGGCGCTCGGGGTGCCGGACGCCGACGTGCCCTACGAGACCCGGCGGCTGCACGCCCTGGTGGACGGGCTCGCGATGCACATCGTGCGGGTCGATCCCGGGGGTGACGCCTCGTGGGCGATCGACACGCTCGACCGGCACGTGGCGGGCATCGCCCGGGTCTGACTGCGGCACGGTGCTGGGTTCGCGGGCCGGTGCGGCGTTGTGGCTGGCGGTGGAGCACGTGCACGGTGCTGGGTTCGCGAACCCGTGCGTTGTTGGTGGCTCCGTGCGGCGCTCCAGGCCTGCACCGAGCGAGCAACCCTGCACGGGGTGAACGAACTCGCACGGTGCGCAGGCGGCCGCGCGCGGACCGCCACGCAGCACGCGTCGCCTATCCTTTCCGGGTGACGACGACCACGCCGCCGCAGCAGCGCTCCCGCTCCCGTTCCCTGACGGGCCCGGGCCTCGTGCTGCTCACCGTCGTCGTGCTCCTGGGGATCCGGCTGCTGTCCCCGAGCATCGGGACCGCCGGCCTGCCGGACGTCGTGCAGGACTTCCTGACGCTGGCGATCAGCGTGGTGGTCGAGTCGCTGCCGTTCGTGGTGCTCGGCATCGTG
Source organism: Curtobacterium sp. NPDC089991 (assembly GCF_044748425.1). Taxonomy (NCBI): domain Bacteria; kingdom Bacillati; phylum Actinomycetota; class Actinomycetes; order Micrococcales; family Microbacteriaceae; genus Curtobacterium; species Curtobacterium sp. NPDC089991. The sequence goes on along the minus strand of NZ_JBIVGB010000004.1, from coordinate 392,486 downwards.
CTGTCGATCGTCGTCGAGGTGTGGGTGCCGGTCGGTGCGCTCGAGAAGGTCCTGCCGCAGAACGCCTTCGGCCGCCGCGCCGTGATCTCGCTGATCGGCATGCTGTTCCCGGTGTGCGAGTGCGGGAACGTGCCCCTGGCCCGCGGCCTGATGATGCGCGGGTTCACCCCTGCCGAGGCCGTCACGTTCCTGGTCGCCGCCCCCATCCTCAACCCGCTCGTGATCATCAGCACCGCGCAGGCGTTCGGCTGGTCCGGCTGGATCCTGCCGGTCCGGATCGTCGGCGGCTTCGTGATCGCGAACCTGGTCGGCTGGATCGTCGCCGCACACCGCCGTCCGGCCGACCTGCTGCTGCCCGCGTTCGAGGCCCGCTGCCGCGCTGCGATCGGCGCACCACGGAGCCGGAACCGTTGGCGGGAGAGCGCCGCGCAGTTCGGCGGCGAGACCGCGACGATGATGCCGGCCCTGTTCGTCGGCGCCGGCCTGGCTGCGGCGATCCAGGTCGCGGTGCCGCGTTCCACGCTCGTCGCGATCGGCTCGAACCCGGTGCTCTCCGTCGCGGCGATGATGCTGCTCGCGATGACGGTGTCGCTCTGCTCGAACGTCGACGCGTTCTTCGCGCTGTCGTTCGCCTCGACGTTCCTGCCCGGGTCGATCACGGCCTTCCTGATCATCGGGCCGATCATCGACGTCAAGATGATCGCCCTGCTCCGTACGACGTTCCGGGTCCGGTTCCTGGTGCTGCTCGCCGTCGTGTGCGTCCTGTTCGCCGGCGCCGTGGGATTGGTGATGAATGTCCTCGTCTGACGCACGCAGCAGCAACGCTCCGGCCTACCTCGGGCTCGGGTCCGTGCTGGCGGTCGCCCTGTGCACGCTCTGGCTCGCACTGGTGGGCCACCTCGACCTGTACATCAACCCGCGGTACTCGGTGTTCACGATCGTGCTCGCCGCCGTCGCGGTACCCGCCTCGATCGCGGGCCTGGTGGTCATCGCACGCGGCCACGGCCACACGCACGGTGACGACGCGGACGAGCACGAGCACGAGCCGGACCACGACCACGGGCGGCGCGGGCCCGGCCGTGGTCGCGCCGTCCGCCTTGCCCTCGGCGGAGCGGCCGCGATCGTCACGGTCGGGGTCACCGTGTCGATGCTGGTCCTGCCCCCGACGACGCTGTCCGCCCGCACCGCGCAGCAGCGGAGCGTGGACTCGGCGACCCTGTCGAACGCGACGGGCTCCGAGGCGGCGGTCTCCCTGCTCGGCAGCGAGGGCGTCGACACCTCGGAGTACGGCGTCAAGGACTGGGCGGCGCTGATCCGGCAGACCACCGACACCACGGCCCTGGTCGGCAAGCAGGTACGGCTGTCCGGCTTCGTCGTGCCCGGCCAGGACGGCTCGTTCACCCTGACCCGGTTCGTGATCAGCTGCTGCGCCGTGGACGCCCAGCCAGTCGGCCTCGGCGTGGTGACCGAGGGCGGCGACCGTACCGAGGCGGAGCCCGACGAAGGGCAGTGGGTCACGGTGACCGGCGCACTCGCGGCGAACCCGGACCAGTCCGCCGACGCCCGCATCGTCATCAAGGCCGCGAAGGTCACCGAGATCGCGCAGCCGAAGGACCCGTATGAGTACTGAGGGGCGCCGTGGTCGCCGCCCGGTCACGCGCCGGTTCCACCGCCGGTACCTCGCCGTCGTGCTCGTCCTGGCGGTCGTCGCCGCGCTCGCCGCCGTCGTCGGGTCGCAGCAGGGGCCACGCCTGCGTGACGTGTCGTACGACGCCACCGGCCTGGTGTCCCGTCCGGCGCAGCGGGTGATCCTGACGGCGAACCAGGCACTGCAGCAGGTGTCCGCCGCCGACGTCCGGGTCACCCCGGCGGCCGCGCACACCGTGACCTCGAGCGGCAACACGATCGCGGTCGAGTTCGCCGGACCCCTGGCCTACGACCGCGACTACACGGTGACCGTCGCGAACGTCCGGGCTCCGGGGCAGCGTGCCACCGCGGACCTCACCGCCGCGATCCGGACCGGCAGCACCGACGTCCTCGCCCTCGTGCCGGGAGCCGACGGGGCGAAGGACCGCATCGTGCGCCGCTCCCTCGACGCCGGCGGTGCGACGACCGTGTACCAGGGAGCCGACATCTCGGAGTACGCCCGGCTCGGACGGTCCCTGGTGGTGGTCAGCGGCAGCGACGCGAGCTCCTCGGTCGACGTGGTCGCGTTGTCCGGCGGGGTGCAGGACCCGGACGCCCCCGTCGAGCACCTCACCCTGCCGTCCTCGCAGGGGCGGGTCACCGCGCTGCACGTCGCCGACGACGCGGCGTCGTTCGGGTTCGAGTACGCCGACACGTCCACCGGGCAGTCGCGGAACACTGGTCTGTACGTGGTCGACATGACGGGCACGCACCTGCCCACCGCGATCGCCGAGGACGGGAAGCCGCAGACGGGCGCCGTGCCGATGACGGTCGGGCAGTGGGCCTACGTGCCCCGGACCGAGAGCGCCCTGGTGCGGACGGGCAGCGACGACCTGGTGCTCGTCGACATGAGCGGCCGCGCCGACCCCGTCCGGCTCGGCAGCGCCACGTACCTGCACGGGTTCGTCGGCTCGGGCACCACGGCCGTCGTCGAGACCGGCACGGGCATCGAGCGCCTCGACCTGACCGACGGCGCGAAGACGGCGCTGCGGGCGCCGGCCGCGAGCACCGACGCGGCGGTGCTCGGCAGGATCGCCCCGCTGACGGACGACACGTACTTGCGCGTGCTGGGGGACGTGCGGTCGGACGGGACCGTCTCGGCACGGATCGTGCGCGTGGACGGTGGACGGGCCTCCCGGCTGCCGGTGACCATCCCCGACGACGCGAGCGTCACGGCGGTCTGCCCGTCCCCGAACGGCCAGTTCGTGGCGGTCGCGACGAAGTCGGCGACCGACCAGCTGGTGAGCATCGTCGACGCGGCCTCCGGCGCGCTCGAGGCGAGCATCGACGCGGGTTCCGTCGACTGGTGCGGCGCGCTGCCGTCCGGCGACGAGGTCGGCTGACCGCCCGACGGACAGGCGGACAGACGGGAGGCCCGTTGCCGGCTGGCAACGGGCCTCCCGTCTCGCAAGTGGTGCCGACTACGCCAGCGTGGCCGCGTCGATCACGAAGCGGTAGCGGACGTCCGAGGACAGCACGCGCTCGTAGGCCTCGTTGATCTGGTCGGCGCTGATGAGCTCGGTCTCCGGCAGGATGTCGTGCTCGGCGCAGAAGTCCAGCATCTCCTGGGTCTCGCGGATGCCGCCGATGGCGGACCCGGCCCAGCTGAGCCGGCGCGGGATCAGGGCGAACGCCGGGACCTCGAGCGGCTCGGACGGAGCGCCGACGTTGACGAGCGTGCCGTCGACCTTGAGCAGGCCGAGGTACGAGCCCATCGGGATCTTCGCCGACACGGTGTTGATGATGAGCTCGAAGGAGTTCGCGAGCTTCTCGAACGTCTCCGGGTCCTTCGTCGCGTAGTGGGCCTTCGCGCCGTAGCGGAGCGAGTCGGCTTCCTTCGACGTGGTCTGCGACAGGACGGTGACCTCGGCGCCGAGGGCGACCGCGATCTTGACGGCCATGTGGCCGAGGCCACCCATGCCGATGACCGCGACCTTCGTGCCGGGGCCGGCCTTCCAGTGGTGCAGCGGCGAGTAGGTGGTGATGCCGGCGCAGAGCAGCGGCGCGACCTTCTCGATGTCGAGCGACTCGGGGACGCGGAGGACGAAGTCCTCGTTCACGACGATCGCCTGCGAGTAGCCGCCCTGGGTGATCGAGCCGTCGGCCGGGTCGACGCTCGTGTACGTGCCGATGTTGCCCTTGAGGCAGTACTGCTCCTCGCCGGCGACGCAGTTCTCGCACTCGCCGCAGGAGTTGACCATGCAGCCGACGCCGACGCGGTCGCCGACCTGGTGCTTGGTGACGTTCTCGCCGACTGCGGAGACGTGGCCGACGATCTCGTGGCCGACGACCTGCGGGTACTGGATCTGGCCCCACTCACCGCGGACGGTGTGGATGTCCGAGTGGCAGATGCCGGCGTAGGCGATGTCGATCTCGACGTCGTTCGCTCCGACGTCACGACGGGTGATGGTGGTCTTGACGAGCGGCTCGGTCGCTGACGGTGCCGCGTACGCGTTGACGGTGCGCAATGATCTCCTCGTGGGGGTGCGTTGCGGGCCGGTTCCGGCCCGCAACCAGTCTGATGGAGCGCGCCACAGCGTGGGAGGTTCCAATGGGGCTCCCCAGTGCGGGAATCGGAGTGGTCAGGCCAGCCGTGCGAGGCGCTGGCCCGCGATCGTGGCGAAGCGCAGCGGGTCGGCCAGGGCGTCGTCCGGTTCCCCGGTGGTCTGCGTGGCGAGGACGGTGAGCGAGGCAGCGGCGGCGTAGTCGTCGAGCGAGGCCTCGATCGCGCCGGCGACGAGCATCGACCGGGCGCCGGGGGTGTGCGTCGCCGTGAGTGACCGCACCACCGACGGGACCTTGCCGGCGGCGGACTGGCCGTCGTACCGGCCCTCGCCGCTGATCACGACGTCGGCGCCGGTGAGTCGGTCGGCCAGCCCGAGTACCTCGGCGACACCGTCCGCGCCGCGGGCCAGGGTCGCACCCCAGACGAGCAGGCCGAAGCCGACGCCACCCGCTGCGCCGGCGCCGGGGGTCGCGGGGTCCACCGAAGGGAAGCGGGCGGCCCAGGCGGCCAGCAGCTCGTCGAAGGATGCGACCCGCGAGGGCTCGATCCCCTTCTGCGGCCCGAAGACCGCGGCGGCGCCGGTCGGGCCGAGCAACGGTGAGGTCACGTCGGTCAGGACGGTGACGCCGAGCGGTGGCAGGGCACGCAGCGTGCCGCGGTCGCCGACGTACCCGAGCGCCTCGAGCACGGGCCGGCCGCCGTCGGTCGAGGCGCTGCCGCCGATGCCGAGCACGAGCCCCGTGGCGCCGGCGTCGAGCGCGGCGGCGATCGCCTCGCCGAACCCGCGGCTCGTCGCGGTGTCCGGCAGGAGTTCGTCGAGCAGTGGCAGACCACTCGTCGCCGCGAGCTCCACCACCGCACGGCCGTCGGGCAGCATGAGCCAGAACGTCTCAACGGGGGTGCCGGCGGGCCCGGTCACTGTGACGGGGACCCGGACTGCGCCGGGGACCGCGGTCTCGAACGCCTCGAGGGTGCCCTCGCCGCCGTCGGCCATCGGCACGAGCACCACGTCGTCGTCGGGGCGTTCGGTCAGCCAGCCGTCGCGGACCGCCTGGGCGACGGACGCCGCGGTCGCGGTGCCCTTGAACGAGTCCGGAGCCACCACGATGCGCACGGGACCACCGTAGCGGGGAGACGGCGACACGTGCTGGACAAGGTAGGCAAGGCTCACCTAAGTTAACGGTTAGGTGAGGCTCACCTAACTTCACGAACCAGCACTCGGGATCATCTCCATGTCGTCACTCCGTCGCGCCCTCACGGCCGCAGCGTCCGCCCTCGTCGTCCTCGCCGTGGCGACCGGCTGCACCGGCGGCGGCACCGGCACCACGGGCGCGACGCACGCGGCGGGTCGCGGGACGAGCGCGACGGACCCGGCCGCGGGCCTCCAGGCCATCGCCCCGGTGACCGACGCGAAGGACGTGACCGGCGAGCGCACCGCGACCCTGGCGACGGACCTGCCGCCGACGGCGAGCACGGTGGACGAGCCCGAGCTGCCCGTCACCGTCACCGACAACCAGGACACCGAGGTGACCGTCACGAGCGCGGACCGGATCCTCGCGCTCGACATCTCCGGCACGCTGTCGTCCACCGTGTACGGCCTCGGCCTGGGGGACCACCTGGTCGGACGGGACGTCTCGACCGGCTTCGCGGGCACCGAGGACCTGCCGCTCGTCACCCAGAACGGCCACGAACTCTCCGCCGAGGCGATCCTCGCGCTCCGCCCGACCGTGCTGCTGACCGACACCTCACTCGGACCGTGGGACGTCGTCCTGCAGATCCGGAAGGCCGGCGTCCCCGTCGTCGTCCTGGACCCGCACCGGGACACCACGAACACCGACGCGATCATCGAGCAGGTCGCGACCGCGCTCGGCGTCCCGGCGACCGGCGACCGCCTGGCCGCCGAGGTGCACGCGCAGGAGCAGGCCGTCGCCGCGCAGGTGGCCCGGATCGCGCCGTCGGCTCGGGCCGACAAGCTGAAGATGGTGTTCCTGTACGTGCGGGGGAACGCCGGGATCTACTACCTGTTCGGCAGCGAGTCCGGCGCCGACTCGCTCATCGACGCCGTCGGCGGGCGGGACGTCGCGACGGAACAGGACTGGACGGGCATGCGCCCCGTCAACGCCGAGGCGCTCGTCGCGATGCAGCCGGACCTCGTCATCATGATGACCAAGGGCCTCGAGTCCGTCGACGGCGTCGACGGACTGCTCCAGCGGGTCCCCGCGATCGCGAAGACGCCCGCGGGCGAGCACCGCCGCATCGTGGACATGGCGGACACGACGGTGATGAGCTTCGGGCCGCGCACGCCCGAGATCGTGGCCGCGTTGGCCGCGGCGATCTACGGTCCGGCGGACGCCTCGTGACCATCCGGGAGGAACGGATCGCGCCCGCCACGCACGTCCCCGCAGCACCGGCGGTCACGTCCAGGTCGCGGGCCGGCCGCATCGCGCTCCTCACCATCGGGCTCGTGGTGGCGCTCGTCGTCGCGACGCTGGTGTCGGCGAGCGTCGGGCAGCTCGGGATCTCGCCCGCCGAGGTGCTCCGGACCGTGGGCCGGTCGCTCGGGCTGCCCGTGGACGGTCCCGCCGACGACCTCGTCACCCAGGCGCTGTGGACGATCCGGTTCCCGCGCGTGGTGATGGCCCTGCTGATCGGTGCCGCGCTCGCCGCAGCCGGTGTGCTCATGCAGGCCGTGTTCGCGAACCCCCTGGCTGACCCCGGCGTCGTCGGGGTGTCCGGAGGCGCGGCGTTCGGGGCCTGCGCCTCGATCGTGTTCGGGCTGCAGTTCGCCGGGTACTGGACGACGCCGCTGATGGCCTTCGCCGCGGGCCTGGTCGCGACGCTGCTCGTCTACGGGCTGTCCCGTGCCGGCGGCCGCACCGAGGTCGTCACACTCCTGCTCACCGGCATCGCCGTGAACGCGTTCACCGGCGCGGGGCTCGCCTTCCTGACGTTCCTCGGCGACCAGCAGGCGCGCGAGCAGATCGTGTTCTGGCAGCTCGGGTCCCTGAACGGCTCGATGTGGGACCAGGCCGCAGCGATCGCCCCCGTCATCGGTGCGGGCCTCGTCGGCGCCGTCGTGCTGACGCGTTCGCTCGACCTGCTCGCCCTCGGTGACCGGGCCGCGCGGCACGTCGGGGTGCGGGTCGAGGCCGTCCGGGTCGTCGCGATCGTCGTGGTCGCGCTGCTCGTCGGCGCAGCGGTCGCGTTCGCCGGCATCATCGCGTTCGTCGGGCTCGTCGTCCCGCACTTGATGCGGATGGTCATCGGGCCGGCGCACGGCCCGCTGCTGCTCGTCTCGACGCTCGGCGGCGCCCTGCTCCTGACGATCGCCGACCTGCTCGCGCGCACCCTGGTGCCGTACGCGGACCTGCCGATCGGCATGCTGACCTCGCTCGTCGGCGGACCCTTCTTCTTCTGGCTCCTGCGCCGTGCGCGCCGACGGTCGGGAGGCTGGGCATGATCGAGACGAGTGCTGTCGGCGCCGTGGTCGTCTCCGGGATCGGCGTCGTCATCGACGGACGACCGCTGCTCGCCGACGTCGACCTGACCGTGCGCGCGGGCGAGGTCCTGGCGCTCGTCGGTCCGAACGGTGCCGGCAAGTCGACCCTGCTCCGGGCGATCGCCGGTGACCTCGCGCACAGCGGCACGGTCGCGATCGACGGCGTGCGCACCGGCGGCGAAGCACCGCTCGCGACCGCTCGTCGGCGTGCCGTGCTCGAGCAGGACACCGCGGTGGCCTTCGGGTTCCGGGTCGGTGAGGTCGTCCGGATGGGCCGTGCTCCGTGGCGGGGAACCCCGCGAGCGGTCGACGACGACACCGTGGTCGCGCGGGTGCTCGACCAGGTCGAACTCGCCGACCGGATCGACCAGGCGTTCCCCTCGTTGTCGGGCGGGGAGCGAGCCCGGGCCTCGTTCGCCCGGGTCCTGGCGCAGTCGACCCCGGTGCTCCTGCTCGACGAACCGACCGCCGCCCTCGACCTGCGGCACCAGGAGGCCGTGCTGGCCGTCGCCCGCGCACACGCCCGGGCCGGCGGCGCCGTCGTCGTGGTGCTCCACGACCTGAGCCTCGCCGGGGCGTACGCCGACCGCGTCGCCATGCTCGCCGGCGGCCGGATCGTCGCCGACGGCACCCCCACCGACGTCCTGACCGCCGACCGCATCGGCACCGTCTACCGACACCCGGTCACCGTCGTGCCCGACCCGAACACCGGCACGCCCGTCGTCGTGCCGTCCCGAACCCTCCAGGAGGCCTCCTCGTGACCACCCGCACCCGCCCTCTGCGGCTCGCGCTCGCCGGACTGCTCGTCGCGCTCAGTGCCGGGGGAGCCGCCCTGGTGGGCGTCGCCCCCGCAGCGGCAGCCGGCCGTGTCAGCGTCGCGATCGAGGGGCACCCCGAGGTCACGAACCAGGTCGACTCGACGTACCTGACGACGCTGCGCCTGCGCGGTTCCGGGTTCCAGGGCGTCAAGAACGGGTACGGCGGCATCTACGTGGCGTTCGGCACCGTGAACGGCACCTGGCAGCCGAGCAAGGGCGGGGCGACGGGCGCGGACTACAGCTACGTGCCCGACGACGAGTCGAACCCCACCGGGTACCTCGACTTCGTGGCCTTCGAGGGCAGCACCACCGCGTCGGCGGCGAACGGCGGCACGGTCGACTCCGCCACGGGCACCTGGTCCGCGACCCTCAAGGTCCCCGGTTCGACGTTCCAGGCGCTCGACCGGAACGGTGCCGCGAAGACCGTCGACTGCACGGTCGTGCAGTGCGGGATCATCACGATCGGTGCGCACGGCGTCGCGAACGCGAACAACGAGTCGTTCACACCCGTCTCCGTGCAGAACCTGTACGGCAGCGGCGGCACGCTGGCCGGTGGCGGCACCAGGGCGACCACCGAGCAGGCGCCGGCCGACACGACGGACGCGGGCAGTGCCTCCCGTCCGTCCGCCGAGCCGACGTCCGAGGCGAGCGCCGACACCCGCGCGACCACCAAGCCGTCCGCGCGGTCGACGACGAAGCCGAGCGCCACCGCGGAGCCGACCGCGTCGGCGACCCCCACCGTGCCGGCAGGGGCGACCCCCTCGGCGGTGGCGGCCGCGGCTGCCGACGGCTCCGCGGGCGGGATCGACCCGGGCGTGCTGCGGATCGTCCTCGGCGGCCTGTCCGCGCTCGTCGTGGCCGTCGCGGCGCTCGTCGTCTTCGCGATCGTGCACTCCCGTCGCACCGCACGACGCACCGCGACCGACGTCGCGCCGTAGGACCACCGGACCCGGGTGCTCACAGGGGGCGCCCACATCGAGAGGGAAACACGAACATGACACGAATCGCACGCTCGTTCGGGATCACGCTGGCGGCAGGGGTCGCCGCGGTCGGAATCGCCGTCCTGCCCGCGGTCAGCGCGTCCGCGGCCACCGCGGTCACGAACGACTACGGTGCCAGCCTGTCCGTCAGCGGTCCGGCCTCGGTCGTCACCGACGGCCCGGGGGCGCTCCACGGCGTCTCGGACGGCAGCGTCACGGTCACCGGCACCGGCAGCGGCTTCGACGGAGACGCGCAGGGGCGCGGCTTCGGCGTCTACGTCGTCTACGGGCCCAAGCAGGCGGACTACGCCACCAACTCCGGCTGGTTCGGCTCCGCCCAGTGGGTGTCGAAGAGCGCGTTCACGGCCGGCGGCGGCTTCACCACGACGATCGACGTCGCGAAGTCCTACACCGCGGACCCGCACCACACCGGCGACGCGGCCGCGACCGTCAGCTGCGACTACGACGCCACGAAGACCGCGACCGCCAACGCTGCCCTCGGGCAGTACGAGTGCTTCGTCCAGACGTTCTCGGCGCACGGCGTCGCGAACGACCCGGTCGACCTCGACGAGGTCCAGGTCCCCGTCACCTGGTGACCCACGCGGTGCCCCGGGTCCGCCCGGGGCACCGCCTCCCCACACGCGCACCACCCGACCCGAGGAACCGATGCACACCCAGACCAGACCGGCCCGTCGCCTCCGCGCGCTCAGCGCCACCGTCGCCGCGATCATCGGCCTGACCGCGGCCGTCGCCGGCACCGTGCCCACCGCGGCGACCGCCGCCACCGCGGCCTCGGGTCCGAGCACGTCCGTCACGGGCGGCACGCTCGACTGGGGGTTCAAGCAGTCGTTCCGGAACTACGTGCCGGCCGCAGGGCAGTCGGTGTCCGGCGGTGCGTCGAAGAACGCCGACGGCACGTTCCGGTTCGCCGCGTCGGGCGGCAGCTACGACCCCGGCACGCGGAAGCTCACCGTCACGGGTTCCGGCGCCGCGGTGTTCGACTACCGGGCGCACACGTTCGTCATCTCGCTGCGCGACCCTGCGATCGAGCTCACGCCGACCACCGGCACCCTGACCGCCGGGGTCGACGTGCGGCTGGTGGACCCGACGACCGGTGCCACGACGTCCGACCCGGGGACGAAGCGCATCGCGTTCGCGACGATCGACGTCACCAAGGGCACCCGATCGGTCACCGACGGGAAGTACTCGTGGACCGGTCTGCCCACCACGATCACCGCGGCGGGTGCAGCGGCCTTCGCAGCCGACGTCACCGGCGGCGGCAACCCGACCCAGTTCTACGCCGCGGGCACCGCGCTGGACCCGCTCTCGGTCGCCGTGACGGGCGACTGGGCCGCCGAGGGCACGGACGGTGACGGCGGCGCCGACGGTGACCAGGGGTTCAGCGACCCCGGCGTCCAGGGACTCGTGAGCACCGGCGTGCAGACCACGGTCGGTGACAGCACGATCGGCCGGGTCACCACGGTGGTGCGGGACGCCGCGCGCGCCCTGAACGTCGTGCAGGTACCGGCTGCCGGAACCGCCAAGGCGAGTTACTTGGTCGTGGACGACGAGGGCAAGCGCGTCGCCGGGCCGATCGACCCCGGTGTCGCGACCTCGAAGCCGAGCGTCGACCCGTCCACCGGGAACATCGTCGCGACCGCGTCGTTGCCCGCCGCGGAGTTCGGCGGCACCGGCGCGAACGCCCAGGGGTACGTCGTCATCGTGCGCGGCACGGACGCCGTGTACCGGGACGTCGTGCACGTGAAGCCGTCCGTCGCGGTGCCCGCGGCGAAGGCGTTCACGATCGACCCCGCCGACGGCTCGATCGTCGCGCAGGTCGCCCCGGCCGCCAACGGCGGGTCCGCGGGGCTGCTGCGGGTGGCCGCCGTCGGTGCGGGTGCCGGGTCCGGTTCTGGTTCTGGTTCGGGTGCGGTGACCGAGGTCGGCACCAGCCCCGCTGGCGGGACCGTCCGCGCCGTCACCCGCACGGCAACCCTGATCGGCTCGGTCACCGGGACGATCTCGTCGGTCGGCGTCGACTGGACCGGCAAGCGCGCCGTCGTCTTCGACCAGGCCGCCGCCCTCGCCCGCGTCGTCGCCCTCGACACCGGGGCCTCGGTCGCCGACGTGTCGATCGGCGCCGCCGCGACGTCCGGGGCCACCGGCGGGACCGTCGTCGACTCCCGAGGCCGGGCGTGGTGGAGCAACGACGGCGACGCCACGCTCCGAGCCGTCTCGCTGCGCGGGACCCCGGCCGTGACGACCTCGATCGACCGGGTCGGCGGTGCCGCGTACCTGGCCGTCGACGAGTCCGCGAAGCGCCTCTGGGTGTCGGCCGCCGGCAGCACCGACACCGGCAACGTCGTCCGCGCCTACGCGATCGAGGGCAGCACCGCGCCCACGCTCGGTGCCGAGTACCAGCCCGGCACCACCTACACCGGCGACCCGATCGTGGTCGCCGCCGACGGCCGCGCGGTGGTCGGCGTCGTGAACGCCGCGACCGACGCCGCCGACCAGGGGCTCCGCACGTTCACGGTCGTGACCACCCCGACCATCACGGCGCAGCCGGCCGACGTCGCCGTGACGCTGACCGGCGCGACCACCGGAACCGACGGCAGCACGACCCCCGCCACGCCGCAGCAGGTGTCCTTCGCGGTCACCACGACCGGGACCCCGACGCCCACCGTGCAGTGGCAGCAGCACACCCCGTCCGGTTGGGCCGACCTGCAGGACGGCCCCTCGGTCGCCGGCGCGACGACCAGCACACTCCGCATCACGGCCACCGAGGGGCTGGACGGCGACCGGTACCGCGCGGTCGCCACGAACGTCCTCGGTGCGACCGTCGTCGGTCGGGTCGCCTCGGACACCGCGACCCTGCGCGTCACCGTGCAGGCGCCGACGAACCCGGGTGGCGGGAACGGCGGCGGGGGAACGGGCGGCGGCGGCACCGGCGGCGGGTCGACCGTGGTCGGTGCGGACGGGTCGATCACCGGGGCGGAGAACGCCCGGGGTGCCTCGACGAACGTGCGGCCGGCCACCGGCCTCTCGACCGCCGCGGCGGGAACGAAGCTCACCGTGACGGGCACCGGCTTCACGAAGAACACCAACGGCTCCGGGCTGTACGTGCTGTTCGGGTACGTCACGAAGCACCCGAGCGCCGGGGGAGCGGCCGGCGCGGGCTACGACTACGTCCCCGGGTCCGGCGGCACCGGGCAGGACGGCCAGGGCTTCGTCGCCTGGCCCGACAACACCGGCACCGGCGCCGCAGCGACCGCGAAGTTCAGCGGCACCAAGAACGCCGGCTTCACGCAGGGCGGCGTCATCGCGCGCTCCACCTTCACCGGCCAGTCGACGAAGCGTGTCGACTGCCTGTCCGGGGCCGTGCAGTGCGGGGTCCTGACCATCGGTGCGCACGGCGCCGCCGACGCTGCGCTCGAGACCTTCACGCCGGTGTACTTCGCCGGACAGACGGTCCCCGGCACCCTGCCGACCGGTCCGACCACGGGTGGTGGTACCGGCGGCAACGGCGGCACGGTGATCCAGCCGCCCGTCGTGCAGCTGCCGCCGGCCGCCACAGCACCGACCATCACGAACGCCTCGGACACGGCGCCGACGGCCGCGCCGACCGCAGCGCCGCGGAACACCGCCGCCCAGCCCCGGAACAGCGCGAAGGCCCCCTCGGCCGCCGAGCCGCCCACGGCCCCCGCCGCGGACTCCGACGAGCTGGCACGCAAGATCGAAGCCGGCGACATCACCACCGTCGCGGCCGCCGACGCCGGGATCCCCGACGAGGTCACCGCCGGTGACCAGCTCGAGCTCCGCCTGCCGTGGACGGGCGACGACGAGGGCGGGAGCGTCTGGACCTACTCCGAACCGGTGCAGGGCGACGAATTCACCGTCGAGGACGCCACAGCCACCGCCACGGTCGACACCACCGGACTGGCGGCCGGCGACCACCACGTCGTGCTCGTCGGTGACCAGGGAACGGTCGTCGCGGTGCCGTTCTCGGTGACCGACGGCGTCGAGGCGGTCACGCAGCAGGCCGACGGGTCGGTCGCGGCCGCGGCCGCGTCCGACGGGAGCAGCGGCGGGGGGATGTCCACCGAGACGTTGCTGCTCGTCGTGATCGGGTTCCTCGCCGGGCTCGTCGTGCTGGCGATCGGGCTCGTGGTGCTGCTGCTGACCGGGGTGCTGCAGGTGCGGACCCGTCGCACGCCGCGGGTGGCATCGGCTGCGGCGGGCGTCTGACGCCGGCGTCGTGCGACGTCAGGCGCGGGCGCACCCGAGCCCGTCGAGGAACAGCGCCTCGGCCAGGGCCATGTGCTCGATCTCGGACGGATCGACGCTCTCGTCCGGCGCGTGCACGTTCGCAGCCGGCTCGGACACCCCGGCCAGGATGACCTCGACCCCCGGGATCGCCCGCTCGAGTGTCGCGCAGAGCGGGATCGATCCGCCGCCGCCGAGGGAGCCCACCGACGACACCCGGTACGACGACGCCAGTGCGCTCCGGAACGCCGACGAGTACTGCCCCGCCGTCGCCCGGAACCCGTCGCCGGTGCCCGTGACCCGCGCGGTGACCTCGACCCCGGAGGGCGCTCGCCGCAGCAGGTGCGCCACGAGCAGTTCGCCAGCGGCAGCGGGGTCGACCCCCGGCGGGACCCGGAGGTTCAGCGCGGCACCGGCGGTCGACTGCACGGACGGCGACGACCCGGCGACCGCCGGCGCATCGATGCCGACGACGGTCAGCGCCGGCCGTGCCCAGACCTGGGATGCCGGGTCCCCGGACCCGATCGGCACCGCGCCGTCGAGCAGCCCGGCGTCGGCGGCGAACCGGTCGGCGTCGTAGGGCAGGCCGTCCCAGGTCTGCGAGGCCTCGAGTCCGTCGACGGTGGTGTCCCCGGCGCCGTCGCGCAGCGTGGCGAGCAGGGCCACCAGGGTCGCGATGGCATCGGGCGCCGCACCGCCGAACATCCCCGAGTGCACGTTGCCCTGCAGCGCTCGGACGCGCAGCTCGACGAACGCCGTGCCGCGCAGGGTGGTCACGAGCGCGGGGACCCCGACGGCGGCGTTGCCGGCGTCCATCACGACGGCTGTGTCGACGTCGGCGAAGTCCGCTGCGTGGGCGGACACGTACTGCTCGAGACCGTCGGTGCCCTGCTCCTCGGACCCCTCGACGACCACGACGAGTCCGACCGGGAACGATCCGTGCACGTCGAGCAGGGCCCGCAGCGCCACGAGGTGGGTGACGACCCCGCCCTTGCAGTCAGCAGCGCCGCGACCGTACAGGCGACCCTGGCGCTCGGTCAGGGTCCACGGGTCGCTCGTCCACGCTGCGAGGTCGCCCGCGGGCTGGACGTCGTGGTGGGCGTAGAGCAGGACCGTCGGGGCGCCGGGCGGCGCGGGGTGGGTCGCGAGGACCGCCTGCGAGCCGTCCGACGTCGTGACGAGGCGCGAGGTCAGCCCGAGGCCGTCGAGCGCAGCCCGCACGCGCTCGGCGACGCGGCGGCAGTCGTCGAGCGACTGCACGGCCGGGTCGTGGACCGACGGGATGGCGACGAGCGCCGCGAGCTCGTCGAGCCCCGCGGGCATCCCAGCGCCGACGGCGTCGCGCAGCGCTGCATCGCCGGTGCTCACGAGCGCCCGATCTCCCAGAGGCGGAACTCACCAGAGGCGTCGACCGACTTCGTCAGCCCGGTGAGCGACTTCTGCCCGATGACGTTCTCCTGCCCGGCGAGCAACGGGATGAGCGGCACGGACTCGGCGGTGTCCTGCTGGATCTCCTCGATCTGCTTCGTCCGCTCGGTCGCGTCGGCCTCGACCGCCTGCGCGGCGACCAGTTGCTGCACGGCCCGGTCGTCGAAGTGGTTCGCGAGCAGGTTGACGTCCTCGGAACCGTAGGCCGGCGTCAGGTACGACGAGGCGTCGGGGTAGTCCTGGAAGAACCCGAGTTGGAAGACCGGGTACTCGCCCTTGCCGACGTTCCCGACGTAGGTGTCCCAGCTCGCCGACTGCAGGTCGACCGTGAACAGGCCGGTGTCCTCGAGCTGCTGCTTGATCAGTGCGTACTCGTCGTCCGACCCGGAGCCGTAGTGGTCGGTCGTGTACTCGATCGGCAGCGTGACGGGCGTGCGCACGCCGGCCTTCTCGAGGATGGCCGCGGGGTCGGCGCCGTCGTACTCCGTCTGGAACGCATCGGTCGCGCCGGTGAAGTCGGACGGCACGATCGAGTACGCCGGAGCGTAGGTGCCCTGGTAGACGTCCTTCGCGATCGCCGCGCGGTCGACCGTCGCGGCGACGGCCTGGCGGATCGCGGTCTTCTGCGCGGTGTCGTCACCGGGCATCGTGTCGAGGTTGAAGCCGAGGAACCGGACCTCGCCCGACGAGCCCTGGACCCGCTGCAGGCCGTCGTCCTCGGACAACGAGGTGACCTCGGTCGGCGTGAGCTGGCGGTACGCCACGTCGGCGTCACCCTCCTGCACCGCGAGCTTGAGGTCGGCGGACTTCGTGTACTGCTTGATCGTCACGCTCGACGACTCCGGCGCGGTGCCGTCGTACTCCTTGTTCGCCGTCAACGCGATGGTCGCCCCGCCGTCGGCGGACTGCTGCAGCGCGTACGGACCGGACCCGACGACCCCGTCGTCCGCGTGGACCTTCGTCCCCGAGAACACACTGCTGTCGACGATCGCCCCGGCCATGCTCGCCAGGACGTACGGGAACGTCTGGTCGTTCGCCTGCTTCAGGGTGAACGTGACCTCGTCACCGTCGGCCGCCACGGACGCCATGTTGGCGAGCAGCGACCCCGGACCGTTCTCGGAGCCGATGCCGACCTGGCGCTCGAACGAGAACACGACGTCCTTCGCCGTCAGGGCGTCACCGTTCGAGAACGTGAGCCCGTCACGGATCCGGCACACGAAGTGGGTGCCGTCGGTGAAGTCGCACGACTCGGCGACCTCGGGACTCGTCGTGGTCTCACCGGCCGGGTAGGTGAGCAGGTGCTGGTACAGCTGCGTCTGCACCGTGTAGCTGCCGCGGTCCCAAGCGCCGGCCGGGTCGAGGGACGTGACGGGATCGGTCGTCCCGATCACCAGGCCGTCGGAGACGTCGGTGGACGCCCCGGTCGAGGCGCAGCCGGTGAGCACGGCGGCGACGGCAGCGGAGAGCGCGAGCGCGGAGAGGAGTCGGGTCGTCACGGGGTTCCTGAGTGGGATGGTTTCGAGAGGGAGAAACGGGGATGTGCGGCCCCGCCGGTCGCGAGGTCGGCGATCATGTCGCCGAGCAGCGGTGCGAACTTGAAGCCGTGGCCGGAGAACCCGGTCGCGACGGTGACGGGACCACGTCGGTCGATCACGAAGTCCTCGTCGGGGGAGTTGTCGTACAGGCAGCTGATGAAGGTCGGCTTCGTCGCGTCGACACCGGGCACGTACCGCGCGACGTAGGCCTGCAACCGCTCGGCCTCGGCCGGCACGGGCGTGAAGTCGCGGTGGTCCGGATCGACGACGGGGCCGGTGCCGTGGAACCCGACCTTGACGCCCTCGCCCGGGGTGAGCAGGCCGTACACGTCGTCGTCGGCCGCCCAGTGCACGAAGCTCGGCCACGCCTGGTCCGGCAGACGGCTGGGGAAGTGCGCGGGCTGCTCCTGGGTGACGCGGATGGCCGGGAGGCCCGCCCCGCGTCCGGCGAGCAGGTCGCCGACCAGCGCGGGGGCCCACGACCCCACGGCAGCCACCACGGACGCGGTGCGGTGGGTGGACCCGTCGGACAGCGTCACGGTCACGTCGTCGCCGTGGTCGTCGAGCCCCGTCACCCCCGTGTCGAAGCGCAGCTCGGCGAGCCCGGTCCGTTCCGCCAGGGTGAGGAACACCTCGATGGCGCGGTCGGACCGGATGCGACCGGCCGTGGCGTGTGCGAGCACGTGGCCCTCGAACGCGATCCCCGGCCAGCGTGCGGCCGCGGCGTCCGGGCTGAGGGTCTCGTGCGGGATGCCGGCGTCCGTCAGTGCGGCGGCGATGGCGTCGACGACCTCGGCGCGGCCGTGGTCGACGGCACCGGTGCGGACGATGAGCTCCTCGTCCGCAGCGCCCTCGAGCGCTTCCCACAGCGCCAGCGCGCGGGAGGTCAGGGCGACGTACTCGGGGTCGGCGTAGCCCTGCCGGAAGATCCGGGTCGCGCCGTGGGACGAGCCGTTGTGGTGCCCGCGCTCGTGCTGCTCGACGAGCAGGACGCGCTCGCCGCGGAGCGTGAGGGCATGAGCGGTGGCGGCGCCGACGACCCCGCCGCCGATCACGACGTGCGTCTGGGCCCGGTCGCTCAGCACGTCGCTCATGCCACGGCTCCGGCTCCGGCTCCGGCTCGTCGGACGTCGGCCTCGCGTCGCGCCGGCATCATCGCCACCACCTCGGCCTCGGTCGGGGCCGCCGCCGGGAACCGTGCCGGGGCGTAGCGGCTCGCGTCGCCGAGGGTGGTCGTGCCCGTGACGCTCAGTTCCGCCGCGATCCGCCCGAGACCCGGGCCGTGCGTGACGCCGGACTCGTTGTCGCCACCGGCCACCACGAGCCCGTCCAGCTCGGGGACCGCGCCGACGATGAAGTTCCGGTCGGCGGTCATCGAGACGACGCCCTGTGTGGGGGTCTCGTCGACCCCGAGCACGCTCGCCGCGGCGGGGAGCAGCCGGGCGACGATCGGGTGCAGGTACGTCCGCATGGCGTCGAGCAGGTCCGTGCGAACCGGTCGGCGGTCGGGTTCGTCGCTCCGGTCCGCACCGCCGACGTGCAGCGGCTCGTACCCTGGCCCGGCACCGTACGTCAGGCCGCCGCGGTGCTCACGGATCCACAGGCCGTGCAGCTCCGGCAGCATCAGGGTCGGCAGGGTGCCCGGCAGACCGAACGGCGTCGTCACGAGCCGGCTGGCGACGACCCGGACCGTCGGCAGCTCGCGCCCGAAGGGGGCGAGGAGGGCGTTCGTCCAGCTGCCGGCGGCGAGCACGACCTTCGCGGCGTCGATGACCTCGCCGTTCGCGGTCCGGACGCCCGTGACGGAGCCCCCACGGGCCTCCAGACCGGCGACCGGCGTGTGCTCGCGGATCTCGACGCCCCGCGCACGGACCGCGTGCACCAGCGCTGCGGCCGTGTCCGGCGCACTGATCTGGATGCCGTCCGGATGGAGGAAGCCCGCGGTGACCGCGGTCGGGTCGAGTCCGGGCACGAGATCGGCCGCCTCGGCCGGGGTGAGCGTCCGCGCACCGGCCGGCCGGAGCGGGTGCTGCTCGAACGGTGGCAGGTGGTCGGCCCGGCCCTGCTCGGTGACGGTCAGCCAGACGTTGCCGTTCTGCCGGTACCCGGTCGGGCCGTGGCCGGCGCCGGCGAGGTCGCGGTAGAAGTCGATGCCGTACTGCTCGACGTCGCGCTCGGACTCGTTCCAGTACCAGGCGTACCCGGCTGCCCACTGGCCGACGAACCCGGCACCCGCGGTGGTCGTGCCCCCGGCGACCGTGCCGCTGTCGAGGAGCAGGACCCGCTGCCCGAGCGCGGCGAGGTGCCACGCGGCGCTCAGCCCGATGATGCCGGCGCCGACGACGACCACGGGGGATCCGGAGGAGGACATGGAGCGAGCGTAGTGTCCGGGGGTCTCCGACAGGTGTCGTTCATGACGCCGTGTGACGCGGTGCAGAACGGCGATCGCCGACCCGGTCGATCAGCGGTCGGTCAGCGGTCGAACGCGCCGAGCACCGCCGACGCCGACCGGGCCACCAGGGCGTCGTCGTAGGCGGCGTCGGGGTCGTTCCGGGTGGTCAGGACCGAGAGCACGATCGGGTCGCCGCCGGGCGGGGTCACCCGCGCCACGTCGTTCCGGATCGGCCCGGCGCCCCCGGACTTGTCGACCACGACCCAGCCGTCCGGTGCGCCGGCCCGGATGAGCGCGTCGCCGGTCGCGTTGCCGCCCATCCAGTCGACCAGCAGCGCGGTGTCGGCGCGGTCCAGGGTGCTGCCGTCGAGCACGGTCGTCAGGGCCGCGGTGAACGCCGCCGGGGTCGTGGTGTCCTCGGTGCTGCCCGGCTCGATGGTGTTGAGGTCCGGCTCGCCGTGGACCACCTCGGTGGTGGTGTCGCCGAGCTCGGTCAACGCGGCGTCCAGGCCGCTCGGACCGCCGATGCGCGTGAGCACGAGGTTCAGAGCCGTGTTGTCGCTCATCCGGACGGCTGCCTCGGCCAGCTGCTCGTACGACAGCCCGTCGGCCACGTGCTGTTCCGTCACGGGGGAGTACCCGGCAGCGGCGACGTCCGCGGCCGTCCAGCGCACGACCTCGTTCCGGGCGTCCGCGGGTACCGAGCGCAGGAACTGTGCCGCGGCGAACGCCTTGATGGTCGAGGCGTAGCCGAAGCGTCGGTCGCTGTTGTAGGCGACCGTCTCACCCGTGACGGTGTCGGTCGCGACGACGCCGACCGTCGCGTCGTACTCGCGTTCGAGGCCTGCGAGTGCTCGGCGGACCGTGGCGGTGGTCGCGGCGTCCGTCCTCGGCGGCGGCGTCGTCGCAGGGGCGCTCGTCGGTGTGCTCGTGGACCGTGCGGACGACGTGGCCGACGCGGTCGGTCCACCGGAGCACCCGGCGAGGACGAGTACGGCGACGGTGCCGCCGACGACCAGGGGGAGAGCACGGCGCATGGGAGCACCCTGCCGCTCGACCCTGGTCACACGCCGGGAACCGGCACCCCGACCCGGGCGACGGAGACCTGCGTCCCGACGCCCCGCTCGTGTGCGAGATCGATCAGCCGGGCGGCGACGGCGAGGTCCTGCGCGCCGAGCCCGACCGAGTCGAACACGGTGATCTCGTCGTCCCCGGTCCGGCCGGGTGCGCGTCCGGCGACGACCTCGCCGAGTTCCGCCGGGTGGAGGTCATGCGGGACCGCCCCCTCGACCACGGCCTCGAGCAGGTCACCCGACTTCGTCCAGGCGGTGGCCCGGCTGTCGACGAAGAGCGTGCCGCGCCCCATCGCCGCACCGTCGAGCTCCCGGTGCGTCGGGCGGGGACGGGCCCCGACCGCGTTCACGTGCTGGCCGGCGTGCAACCAGGCGCCGCGGACGATCGGGTCGACCGAGGGCGTCAGGGTGCAGAGCACGTCGGCCTCCTCGACCACGCGACGGACCTCCGGCGCGACCACGCACCGCCGGGCCACGTCCGGTCCGACGGCCTCGAGGAACCGGGTGACCGTCCCCGACGACCGTGACCACAGGACGATCCGCTCGAACGGTCGCGTCGCCTCGAAGGCACGGACGTGCTCGACGGCGAGGTTGCCGGCGCCGAGGATCCCGAGGGTCCGGCTGCCCGAGCGGGCGAGGTGCTTCGTCGCGACGACGGTCGTCGCCGCGGTCCGCGCCCGGGTGATCGTCATGCCGTCGAGCACGGCGACGCACTCGCCGGTGACCGAGGAGGACACCAGGATCGTGGAGCGCTGCGACGGCAGCCCCCGCGCACCGTTGTCGGGGATGTCGGCCATCAGCTTGACGGCGACGAGCCCGAGCCGGTCGGAGCGCACGGCCATCGGCAGGAAGAGCGCGTCGTCGGCGCCGGTCAGGGCGACCGGGGCCGGCTGCTGCATCGCGCCGGTCCCGAGGTCGGCGTGGACGGCCTCCACGGCCCCGACGACGTCGACGGCGTCGATGAGACCGGCGACGTCGGCGGCGCCGAGGACGACGGTCACGACGCGGTGACGGCGGTCGAGGCGCCGAGCAGCTCCTCGAGCGACGGGGTGTGGGTCGTGAGGCCACCGTCGAACAGGATGCGCATCCAGCGGTCCGAGGCCTCGCGGTCGACGACCGCGGAGTCCCAGACGCCCCCGGCAGCCATCTCGTCGGCGGCCCGTCGCAGCAGGGCGGCGTCCTTCTCCGGCCACCGGGCGGCGAGCACGGCCGCGATCTCGGCGTCGGCGTCGCCCGCGGTGATCTTGGCCATCGCGGCGGCGATGCCGTCCATGAACCGGTCGACCCGGTCGCCGAGTTCGTCGATGCGGTCCGTGCGCGTGTAGTAGACGCTGTTCGGCATCACGCCACCGGCGTCGAGGTGCCGGAAGACGATCGTGCCCCCACCGGCGGCGACGAGTTCCTGGGCGGAGACGAGGTCGAGGATGATCGCGTCACCGAGCCCGCCCTGGTACAGCTCGATGAGCATCGCGGTCGACAGGTCGCGGACGAAGCGGGTCGCCGCGACGTCGAACCCGGCCTCGCGGACGAGTCCGGCCGTGAACTCGTACGGGGCGCTGCCGCCGGCACCGGGCGCCAGGACGACCTTGCCGGCGAGCCAGTCCAGCGTGATCGGGGTCGTCTCGTCGCGGGCGACGATGGTCATCGGGAACCCGTGGTTGAGCTGGCCCACGACGGAGAGCTTCCGCGGGGTCCCGGCGTACATCGCGGGGACCCAGAGACCGCCGAGGGCGAGGTCGGCCTCGTGCGAGTCGATGTCGTCGAGGACGCCGGTCCACGGGTCGCAGGCCTTCGCGGTGACGGACAGGCCGCGCTCGGCGAACAGACCGCCGACGTCGGCGACGTACTCGGGCAGGTAGTTGAGGCCGTTCGCGGTCGCCGAGATCTTGAGGGTGTCCATGGTGTTCTCCGATCGTGGGGTGGTGGGCCGGGGTGTCCGGCCCACCGGGGTGGTGCGGTTGGTGCGGGTGGTCAGGTGGGTCAGGCGGCGGTGGTCGAGAGGGCGTTCTCGTTGACGTCCTCGAGCGACCGGCCGCGGGTCTCCGGGGCGAAGCGTGACGCGACCACGAGGACCGCGTACATGACGGCGGCGAGTCCGAAGACGCCGGCGAAGGCCCACGAGCCGTACAGCGCGATCGCGGCGAACGGCATGACCGCTCCGGCGATGTTGCCGATGCCGTTGACGATCGAGGCGCCGGAAGCACGGATCGCGGTCGGGTAGACCTCGGCGGTCCACGCCGCGAGGGTGGTGTTCGTCAGCATCGTGAAGAACTGGAACAGGGCACCGAGCACCAGGATCGCGGCGGTGTCGTTGCCGAAGGCCGCGAACGCCAGGGCGGTGAGGCAGCCGAGGATGCCCGCGACGGCGATGAGGGGCCGTCGTCCGACGCGGTTGGCGAGGAGCGCCGCTGCCGTGCACCCGAGGAGCGATCCGATGTTCATGATCATCGTGTAGAGCAGGCTCTGCGACACGGTGTACCCACGCTCGACGAGCAGGGTCGGCATCAGGAAGTTCAGCGTGACCTGCACACCGAAGGCCATCCAGGAGGCGACCCCGATCGCGATCGTCCGACGGAGCACCAGCTTGTGGAACACCGCTGCGGGCGACGAGTGCAGAGCGACCGGCGGCAGGTCGGCCGGCGTCAGGCGCACCGGGGGAGCGGCGTCGGCGGGCGGGGTGAGCGTGTTCGAGGCGAGGACCGCGAGCGAACGGTTCGCTTCGTCGACCCGCCCCTTCGACAGCAGCCAGCGAGGCGTCTCGGGCAGCTTGCGGCGGTACAGGACGACGAACAGGGCTGGGATCGCGAGGATCACGAACGTCCAGCGCCAGACGTGGTCGTCACCACCGAGCGGGGCGGCCAGCGGGCCGAGCAGCAGCAGGAACAGGCCGTAGGAGATGAAGTTGCCGATGCCGCCGGCGCCGACGTTGATGGTCGCGATGAGGCCGCCGCGGTACTTGGTGGCCACCATCTCGGACAGCATCGCGATGCCGATCATGAACTCGCCGCCGACGCCGATCCCGACGATGAACCGGCTGACGAGCAGCATGTCGAAGTTGAAGGAGACGGCGCTGAGGAGGCCGCCGAGCGTGTAGACGAGCAGGTTGAGCCCGAGCGAGAACCGCCGACCGTACTTGTCGGCGAGCCAGCCGGCCAGGAACCGGCCGACCAGGCCACCCAGGACGGTGGCGGTGTTGATCGTGGAGAGCTGGACGTCGCCGATGGCGAGCGAGGCCTTGATGTTGGTGGCCATCGCGCCGATGGAGTTCTGTTCGAGCGTGTCGAAGAACTCCCCGGCGAGGATGAGCATGAGGACCCAGAACTGGGCCCGGGTGAAGCCGATCGAGTCGAGGGCGGATCCGACGCCGCCGGAGGACGGGGTGGCGGAAGCGGTTCGGGTTGGTGCGGTGGAGCGGGTTACAGCAGTCATTCGTAACTCCAGCGGGGGAAGAGTGAGGTGGGTGCACCGTGTGGTCACTCTTTTGTATACGAAAAGCTGTTTCGGGCTGGTTTCGAACACGAGACGGTTCGTTACGGCTGCCTGAATCACCTGGATATTCAAGCATCCAGACGAAGCCACGCCAAGCTCGCGGGCTGTTTTGTATACGTTCTTACGGGTTCAGGGCCCGGTAGATCGCTTCGTCGCGGCGCAGGTGCTCGTCCATCAGCAGCCCTGCCTGCACCGAGGCGCCGCGCAGGATCGCGCCGGCGACGGCGGTGTGGTCATCGCTACTCGACGCCACCTCGTCCTGCGTCACGCGCTCGAACGCCCACGCCGTCTGGTGGATGAGGTGGTCGATCATCGTCTCGAGCCGGCTGTTCCCCGAGGCTCGTGCCACCAGCCCGTGGAACGCGAACCGCGGTGACTGCGCGGCCTCGACCTCTTGGTCGGACCGGTGTTCGCGACCGACGGCACGGAGCAGGTCGGCGCACTCGCCACCCTGGCGACGGGCGGCGAGCTCGGCGGCGAGCACCTCGAGCCCCCGGCGGATCTGCATGAGCTCGATGACGACCTCGGTCGAGGAGTCGGCGACCCGGACGCCCTTGAACTTCTCGGACTCGACGAACCCCTCGGTCTCGAGCTGCCGGAGTGCTTCGCGCACGGGGACCCGCGAGACGCCGAAGCGTTCGGCGAGGGCGTCTTCCTTCAGTCGGGAGCCACGCGCGAGCGTGCCGGCGATGATCTCGGCCCTGATCGCCTTGAGGACAGATGCCGGCTTGGACTCCACAGCACGATGCTAGTTGGAGCGAGTGACGGGAATCGAACCCGCGCTACCAGCTTGGGAAGCTGGAGTTCTACCATTGAACTACACTCGCGCACCCCGCAGAACGGGACTCGGCAAGCCTAGCGGATTCTCGCCTGGAAGCCAGCCGACCGCGCACCGTACGCCTCCTGTCGGGCGTGTGTCGTGCCTCCCGAGTCTCCGCTGTGAGCACGCCAGCCTGACGGACAGGTGTCGTCCTCGTGTGTACCGTCCAGGGAGTTCCAGCGCCGAAGAACCCGAGGAGGACCGGATGGTCAGGCATCCCCTCATCGACGACGTGGTCGGTCCCGCCATCGTGGTCGAGTCCGCCTCGCCGGTCGTGTGGCTGACGGACGCGCTCGCCTCACTGCTCCGTCGTTCGGCGGACGCCGGCCGCATGGTCGTGCTGCGGACCGGGCGCGAATCCGCGATCACCCCCGCCCTGCGGCACGCGCTCGGTGCCTACGGTGCCGCGTGGGCCGTCGCCGACTTCGACGGGACACTGCGCGACGGCCGGACGGGTGCGGCAGCCTCGGGCATCGAGGACTTCGTGCACCGCGGCCCCGAACTCGTCGGCACACCGTCGCCCGAGCACCCGGTCGCAGCCGACTCCGTCCGCCAGATCAGCATCGACCTGACGCTCCGCCACCACGCCGAGCGTGCCGTGGACATGGGGTCCGCGATCGAGGCCCTGTGCCACACCGTCGGCACCTGCCCCACCCGCTGGGGCACCGCCGAACCGCTCACCGTTCCGTGGGACCGATGGGTCGTCACGCAGTACGCCAAGCACGAGGCACCCGGGGTGTCGACCTCGTACGCCGTCGGCGAGGGCTTCTCTGCCACGATGACCGCCCACCTGGTCGGTGGCGTCGTCGTCGAGACGATGTCCGCCGTCTTGACCGTGCCCGAGGAGAACACCGACCCGGAGCTCGCGAACCGCCTGTTCGACGCCGTGCAGCAGGTCGCCGACCAGGTCGTGCCCGTCTTCGGTGTGGTGATGCAGCGCCGGGGGGACGCCGACCACCTGATCCGCGCGGTGTCGCACGGCGAGCCGTCGCCGCTCGCCGTCGTCGTCGGACCCGAAGCCTCCGAGTTCCTGGACCGCGACGGGGTCTGGCCGCCACCGCGCACCACGACGGCGACGTTCGGCACCCGGTCCGGGGCAGGCGACCGGTCCGGGGCGGGCGGCCCGTCCGGAGCAGGCGACACCGGTGCCGCTGACAGCGGCATCGTCGACGGCGGCATGATCGTCCGCTTCGAGGACGGCTGGGAAGCCCTCGAGTCCTTCCTCGACCGCATCGACGAGGACCGCTTCCTGCAGCTCGTCGGCGGAGCGCCCCTCGACCCTGCCCACGACGAGGGCACGCTCGACGGACACGTGCGGGACGCCCGGGTGGCAGGCGGTCACGGTGCCGCGTGACGTCACCATCCTCTGCCGCCAGCCGGTCGAGCCGCGGGAGGTCGCCGAGGCGCTGCTCCTGCACGACGAGTCCTGGGGCGTCCGAGCACTCGACGACGGCCCGATGCTGCAGGTCTGCCGCGACGCCACGCACCCGGTGATCACCGTGCTCGGGGTGCGGCGGGTGGACTCGTTCGACGAGGTCGAGCGGATCCTGCCGGACGCTCCCACGATCGCGACGCCGCTGTGGTGGGTCGACACCGTCACCCCGGCGGGGGCCGACGGCGAGTCCGGGATCTCGGCGGCGCTCGAGGCCGCGCTCGACCTCGACGCGGTCTGCATCGTCCACGGCGACTGACAGAGCCGACGCGGCCGGCCGGCGACGTCCGCCGGACGCGACGACTGCCGGACGCCACGCCTGCCGGAGCGACTCGTCGCGCTGATCGGCCACGCTGTGCCCCCAGTTGTGGTGCGAACTCACGTTTCGAGACCCGCGAGTACCCAGCGCCGCTCTACGGTGTGAAGACCCGAGCCGACGAGCCGGGCGAGCACGCTCCTCGTCGGCACCCTTCTCACTGAACAGGGCTCCAGTGCGTACACACCACCAGGGGCGCGCCGTCGCGCGCGCTCGCAAGATCCTCACCGGCGTGGTCGTCGCCGGTCTCGCGGGCGTCGCGCTCGTCGGGGTCGGCGCGACCACCGCGTCCGCCGCGGCACCCGCGCAGACCACCTTCGTGAACGAGGGGTTCACCGGCGCGAGCGCCGGCGACGCCTACATCCTGCCGTCGACGCAGTCCGGTGCCGCGAACGTCGCGTGCCTCACGGCGAAGCCCGCAGCAGGTTCGGCGAACACCGGCTCGATCCCGACCTGTGCGGGCGCCACGGACGCCGACGGCAGCGGCGCGCTCCGCCTGACCGGTGCGGTGAACAACCAGGCCGGTGGCCTCGGTGCGAAGCAGTCCGTGCCGATCACGAAGGGCATCGACGCGGTCTTCGACAGCTACCAGTACAACGGCTCCTCGGCCGACGGCATCGTCTTCTACCTCGCCGCGACCGACCCGTACAACCCGACCGTGCCGGCGAAGATCGGCTACCTGGGCGGTTCGCTCGGCTACAGCGCGAGCACGACGAACAACGCGCAGGGTCTGTCCCACGCGTACCTCGGCATCGGCCTCGACCGCTACGGCAACTTCGGCAACCGCCAGTTCGGTGGCACCGGGTGCGAGTCCGACCAAGCGACCAACGGCAGCCTCACGGCGAACGCCGTGACCGTCCGAGGCCCCGGCGACGGCGGCACCGGCTACTGCGTGCAGTCCCGCACCGTGGTCAACGGGTCGCTCAACAAGACCGGCGTCACCGACCGTGCGCAGGCCAAGGTGCCCGTCGAGATCGTGATCAACCCGACGTCGTCGGCGCTCGCCGCGCAGGAGAACACCGCGGTGTCCGTTCCCGCCGGTCAGTACGCGGTCGTCTTCACGTCCATCGGCGGCTCGCAGCAGGTCGTCCGTGGCGCGCTGCCGAAGCTCACCACCGGCAACGCCGCGAACGTCGACCCGTCGTGGGTCGACCCCGCCACCGGCTACCCCTACAAGCTCACCTACGGGTGGGTCGCGGGCACCGGCGGGCAGAACGACATCCACGAGGTCAACTACCTCCGCACCACGACGGCTGCCGGTCCGGTGCCGGTGCTGACCGCCAGCACGGGAGGCACGGCCACCGTCGCGCACGCCGGTTCCGGCGCGTACACGGTCACCCCCACCGTCTCCGCTGACGGTGGCTCCGAGTCGCAGCTCGTGCGCACGACCACCACGTTCCCGGCGGGCGTCACGCCCGACGTCTCCGGTGTGACCGGTGCGGGCTGGACCTGCCAGCCGCCCGTCGGGCAGGTCGTCACGTGCGACCAGGCCGTCGACGCCGGATCGCCCCTCGCCCCGGGCGCCGAGCTGCCCACCCTCTCCATCCCGTACTCGGTCACGGGCGCAGCGCGCACCGCGACGATCTCCACCGTCCTGGCGTCGACCGACGCCGAGGCGGTCACCGTCACCCGCGGCCTGACCGTCGAGCCGCAGGGTACGACGCTCACGGTCGCCGACGCCACCGCGACCGTGGGCGACACGGTCACGCTGACCGCCCAGGTCGCGTCGTCCGCGAAGACCGGTGCGACCGCGCCGACCAGCACCGTCACGTTCACCGACACCGAGACCGGCGCGGTGCTCTGCACGGCGACGATCGTCGACGGTGCGGCCTCGTGCGACACGACGACGTCGACGGTCGGCACCAGCGGGGTCACCGCGACCTACGAGGGTGACGCGGACCACACCGCTGCGTCCGGCACGGGTGCGCTCACCGCGACCAAGGTGCCGACGGCCGTCGCGGTCGAGTCGACCCCGACGTCCGCTGCGTACGGCGAGCAGATCACGCTCGACGTCACCGGCCTGGGCTCAGGCTCGGAGACGGTCGCCGCGCCGACCGGCACGGTCGAGTACCGCGAGGGCTCCACCGTCCTGTGCACGGCGACGCTCCCCGACACGAGCTGCGTGGCCGAGGGCCTCGGTGCCGGCACGCACACGGTGACCGCCATCTACTCCGGCGACGCGCTGCACGCCGGCTCGACCTCGGTCGCAGTGGACCTGACGGTCCGCAAGGCATCGACGACCATCGGCACCCAGCCCGGTACCGGTGGTGGCGACCCGAGCGACGGCGGTGACCCGAGCGACGGCGGTGACCCGAGCGACGGCGGCGAGCCGACCGCACCCGACACCACGGTGACGGTCACGCACGGCGAGACCACCACGCTCGACACCCCGAACGTGCCCGAGGACGCCACCGGCACCATCGAGTACGTCACCGACGACGGCACCGTCCTGTGCACCGCGACGCTGCCCGACACCACGTGCGCGATCCCGTCCGACCTGCCGGGTGGCAAGTACACCGTGCACGCCCACTACAGCGGCGACGACAACTACGAGGCCGCCGACGGTGCGCCGTTCGAGCTGGTCGTGACCGCGCAGTCGACGGCCCTCGTGGCGAGCACCGACGCGACGGCTCCGGTCGTCGGCTCGAAGGTCCGCCTGACCGCGTCCGGCCTGCCCGTCGGCGCGACCGGCACCGTGACCTTCACGGCCGCGGACGGCTCCGTCCTGTGCACCGTCACGCTGCCCGAGACGACCTGCGAGACCGACGCCCTGCCGGTCGGCACGAACACGGTCACGGCTGCCTACAGCGGTGACGCGTCGTTCGCCGCGTCGAGCAGCACGCTCGAGGTCGTCGTCGCGGCGCTCCCCGCTGTCGAGCCGACGCCGGAGCCGACCGACGAGCCGACCACGCCGGAGACCTCGGCGCCCGCCCCGGGACCGTCGGACTCCGCCGACCTCTCGGCGACGGCCGCACCGATCGCCCCGTCGGCGTCGGCCACGGCGTCCGCCACGCCTGCGCCGACCACCACCGGTGCGCTCGCGTTCACGGGTTCGCCCGTGGCCGTGGGCACCGCGATGGCACTGGCGGCAGCACTGCTCATCGCGGGCCTGGTGCTCCTGATGGTCCGTCGCACCCGGGCCGCTCGCGGCACGGTCGCCGACACCACCGCGGAGTAACCGACCGCACGGACGAGGACGGCGCCCCGGGCAGATGCCCGGGGCGCCGTCCTCGTCCGTGCGCCTGGTGCCCGTCAGTCGCGGCGCGCGGTGTCGGTCGCGTTGATCGCCGCCAGACGTTCGTTGTACGCCTTCAGGTCGGCGTCACCGTCGCGCTCGGCCTTGCGGTCGAGCCGCTTCGCGTCGCGCTTGTCCGTGCGGATCCAGTTCCGCACCACGAGCAGTGCGACGAAGACCATCGGCAGCTCGGAGGCACCCCAGGCGATGCCGCCGCCGGTGTGCTGGTCGTCGAGCAGCGCGGCGTCGTTCGTCTGGCCGAGTGCGTGGAACCAGTCGATCGCGAACACCGACTGCGAGGTCATCACGGCGACGCCGAAGAACGCGTGGAAGGCCAGCGTCGCGAGCAGCGCGATGATCAGGATCGGGTACGGCGGACGCTTCGGCCCCGGGTCGACGCCGACGAACACCCAGAAGAACAGGTAGCCGCTCAGCACGAAGTGGACGACCATCGCGACGTGCCACTCGTGCGACTGCATCGCCGCCTGGTACGCCGGCGTGAAGTAGAACACCACGAGCGACCCGGCGAAGATCACACCAGCGACGGCGGGCTTCCCCATGAACTGCATGTACCGCGAGTGCACGAAGAGCATGAGCCACTCGCGGGCCCCGCGGGAACCGTCGTTGCGGACCGGCAGGGTGCGCATGGCGAGCAGCACCGGACCGCCGAGCACGAGCGGCAGCGGCACGAACATCATGAGCAGCATGTGCTGGACCATGTGCGACGAGAAGTGGATCATGCCGTACACGGCCGGTCCGGCCGACGTGGTCCAGATGAACAGGGCGCAGCCGATGACCCACGCGATGGTGCGCCCGACGGGCCACTTGTCGCCGCGCTTCCGGAGCTTCCGCACGGCGAGCAGGTACCAGACCGCACCGACGACGGCGAGCCCGAGCCACACCCAGTCGATGTGCCACTGCGTCAGGTACGTGTGCATCGTCTGGGCCGGCGGGAACGGGAACCCGATCAGGCCGGAGCGGGTGTCCTCACCGGTCTCGGGCGTCTGCGGGATCGGCGGCTGCGAGCGGGACACGGCCACCGAGACGCCGATCGCCACGGCCATGAACACGATCTCGGCGAGCGCGAACCGGGTGAACCGACGGCGGTCGAGCGGCGCGCGGAGCAGCCCGGGCACGAGCTTGCGGCGCTGCACGACGCCGGCGACCCCGAGCAGCACCAGGATGACGGCCTTGACCGTGATGAGTGCACCGTACGGGGTGGTGACGAGGTCGAGTGGACCGGTCAGCCGCAGCGAGGCGTTGACGATGCCGGAGAACGCGACGGCGCCGAACGACCACCCGGCCAGCGTGGAGTAGCGGGAGACCACCCGACCGGTCGCGCCCTTCGTGCGGGTGCGCAGCAGCACGACGGCGACGAGCCCGCCGGCCCAGACGCACACCCCGATCAGGTGGATCGCGAGGGAGTTCACGGCGTTGGCGTGCTCGAGCGAGCCGGCGGCGTGGCCGGACAGTGCCAGGGGGAGCAGGGCGAAGAGGCCGAACACGGTGGCGACGGCGAGCGTCGTGACCCGGGTGGCGAACGCGGCGAGCACGGTCGCGATGAGGATCGCCGCCGCGGAGACCACGAGCGCCTGACCGATCTCGACCTGGAACGCGAACAGCATGAAGTTGCGGGCGAACACCGGACTGGTGAGCGGGACGCCGAGGGTGTTGGCGCCGGTCAGCACGACGGTGACGGCCGCGGCGAGGAACCAGATCGATCCGGTCGCCGCCGCCCAGCGCGTGGCGCGGTGCTGCACGCTCGAGAGTGCCCGGTGGTCCTTCTTCTGTGCCGGCAGCGCGAACGCGGCGACGATGAGCAGGCCGACGGTCAGCGCCGCCATGGTGTCGTGCACCACGCGGGCGATCGGCAGGCCGTACTCGACCACGTCGCCGGCGGACACCAGCTGCTGGTTCGCGGTGAACGCCCCGGTGATCGTCAGGCCGAGGATCGAGCACGCGACCGCGAGCGGGATGGCGACGACCAGCACGGTCGCGACGGTGGACGTGCGCGCGGTGACGGGCGCGGATTCCGGCGCCGGGCCTCCAGGCTGGGTTGCGGGGGACGTGACGGTCATCAACCTTGTTCCAGGGACGCGTGCGTCCGCGAGACCGCGGACCCTCCATGGTAGGCGGGTCGGTCTGGAGGCGCGGTGTCAGTCCGCAGCGCGCGCTGCGGCCCGCCTCAGGCTCGCGCCGACGACCCCTGCAGGTCGCGGATCCGGCCCAGCTCGTCGAAGTCGACCGTGATGGTCCCGTCCGCCAACGTCAGCGTGCGCCCGTCCCAGGGGACACCGCGGAGCGACGCCCAGCTCCCCACAGCGCGGCGGTGGTCGTGCACCTCGGTCGTCTGCAGGCCCTCACCGAAGACCCGGACCGTCCGGGGGACCGTCGGTGGTGCGAACAGCAGGCCCTCGAACAGCACCCAGAGTCGGGAACCTCCGCCGACGTGCCCGCCGAAGCCGAACCACGAACCGGTCGCCAGCCGTGCCGCGATCGACATGTCCCACGCGAACTCGTACCCGGCGTCGGCGGCGTCGGCCTGCCGGTGCTCGCCGAACGGGACCTCGCCCTGCACGAGTTCCGGGATGCCGAGCCGTTCGCCCAGCGCGCGGGTGGCGTTCGCGGCGGCGAGCACCGACGCGGGGTACTGCGACGGGTTCGCCCAGCCCCAGAGCCAGCTGCGCGGCCCCGGTGCGGCCGACCCCAGGAGCTGGATCCGGAACTCGCCCGGGTGCGGCCCGACGAACTGCAGGGTGCCGGCGGCGAGGTCGACGTTCCAGCGTTCGTGGTCGTCGTACAAGTCTGCGAGCTGCAGCTGCGCCTCCCAGGCCAGGAAGACCCCGTCGCTGACCAGATCGTCCATCCCCCGTGAGCGCGCCATGGGGGAACCCTACGCCGGGCGGTGTTCCCAGATCCCCTCGCTGCCGACGCCCACGAACCCGACGGCCTCGTTCACGTCGAGCATCGGGCGGTTCTCCTCGGCGTTGAACGTGATGATCGACGGGTGCCCCGGGTGGTCGCGCTCGATCGTCTCGATCCCGACGACCTTGAGCAGCCACCCGAGCCGGTGCCCCCGGTGCTCGCGCAGCACGAGGGTGTCGCCCTGCATCACGGGCTGGGCCACGGGCCCCGGGACGGCGAGCTGGGTGAAGCCGACGAGTCCGCCGGACGACACGTCCTCCACGGCGACGGTGCGCATGGTGCGCGGGCCGTCGTCGAGGTGCTGCTCGTGCGTCCGGAGCCGATCGACCGTCCAGGCGTCCTCGGGCTCGGCCATGTCGCCGGCCGGGGCATCGGTGCTCATCCGGGTCAGGAGGAGTGCGACGTCCGTCTGCCACCGGGACGGAGTCGGTCCGGCCCAGGTGTGCACGCGGTACCGGTCGGCCGCCGCCCGCGTCGCCGCCGCGCGGACGCCGGAGAGCGCATCGGGGTCGGCCGGGAGCTCCAGACGGCTGATCCGGTTCACCTGCCCGAACCGCCACCCCCGGCTCGTCAGGAACCGGGCTCCGGGTTCGTCCTCGGGCACGACGCCGAACCCGGTCGGTGCACGGAGGTACCCGGGGCCCGCTGCGGGGCCGACCTGCCGTGACACGGCGTACGTCTTCCACTGCGTGCGGCCCTGCTGCCTCGCGACCGCTTCGACGTGCTCGGCCAGGAGCGTGCCGATGCCACGGCGCCGGTGCTCGGGCGCCACGCTGACCGCCATCCAGCAGTTCGGGGCGTCCGCGACCGCCTTCGATTCGTACGAGCCGGCCCCCGCCGCGGCCCCCTCGTCGTCACGGACCAGGAACAGTCGGCTGGGCGCGTCGGGGTCGATCAGGTACGGCAGTTGTTCCTCGGGCGTCCAGAGCAGTTCCGGCAGTCCGGTGATCGACACCTCGGCGCGGTTCTGCACGTCGACCCACTCGCGGAACGCCCGCACGGTCCCCGGGTCGTCGTCCATCGTGGCGGGGACCACGAGTTCGTGGACGGTGTACGCGGTCATGTCGGTTCCTCCCGGCGGTGCGACGCCGCCCGGCTCCGGACAGCCTCGCAGCATATCGGCGGGGGTCCGCTGCCGCTAGGCTGCACGGCGTGCTGCTCTCCGATCGCGACATCACCGCCCAGCTCGCCGAGGGCCGGATCGGTCTCGACCCCCACGACGCCTCGCTCGTCCAGCCGTCGAGCATCGACGTCCGGCTCGACAAGTTCTTCCGGCTGTTCGACAACCACAAGTACCCGCACATCGACCCGGCGGTCGACCAGCCCGACCTGACCCGGCTGGTCGAGACCGACCCGGACGAGGCGTTCGTGCTGCACCCCGGCGAGTTCGTGCTCGGCTCGACGTACGAGGTCGTCACGTTGCCCGACGACATCGCCGCACGGCTCGAGGGCAAGAGCTCGCTCGGACGCCTCGGCCTGCTGACCCACTCGACCGCGGGGTTCATCGACCCCGGGTTCTCCGGCCACGTGACGCTCGAGCTGTCGAACGTCGCGACGCTGCCGATCAAGCTCTGGCCCGGCATGAAGATCGGGCAGCTGTGCTTCTTCCAGCTGTCCAGTCCCGCCGACAAGCCGTACGGCTCGGCCGAGTACCAGTCGCGGTAC
The DNA here is from genome assembly GCF_044748425.1 of Curtobacterium sp. NPDC089991. NCBI lineage: Bacteria > Bacillati > Actinomycetota > Actinomycetes > Micrococcales > Microbacteriaceae > Curtobacterium > Curtobacterium sp. NPDC089991. The sequence goes on along the minus strand of NZ_JBIVGB010000004.1, from coordinate 358,421 downwards.
CAGGGCCAGCGCGGGCCGACCCCGTCCCGCTCGGCGCAGAACTTCCACCGCGCGGACGTCTCAGCGCGCCCCTGACCGCGGTCCGTCCGACCCGGAACGACGTCATCGACGTCGTGCGACATCGATGACGTCGTTCCGGGTCGACACCGCGCGTCATCCAGCGGACGAAATGTCGCATGCTGTGTATCGTTGCAGCATGTCCGCAGTCCCTCCACGTCCGATGCCGACGGTGTCGGCGGCCGCGCTCATCCGTGACGCCCGTGACCGCGCCGAACTGACGCAGGTGCAGCTCGCCCGTCGGGCCGGCGTCACGCAGAGCGTCATCAGCACGTACGAGAACGGTCGCCGCGAACCCTCGCTCGCCGCCCTCCAGCGCATGCTCCGGGCCGCGGGCTTCACCACGTCGATCGACCTGCTCCCGGTCGAGGACCCACCGCCCCTGCGCGAACGCGTCGCCGCAGCACGGCACGACCTCGTCGCCGTCGTGGAGCGGTTCGGCGGCCGCAACCCACGGTTGTTCGGCAGCGTCGCCCGTGGGGACGACGGCCCGGGCAGCGACGTCGACCTGATGATCGACGTCGACGCCGGGCTCGGCATCTTCGCGCTGATGCGGATCCAGGACGCGGCCGAACGGCTGCTCGGCGTGCGCGTCGACGTCGTGGACGCCGCCGGCATGAGCCCCGAGGTCGTCCGCCGCGCGGTGCCGCTGTGAGCCAGGACCCGACGACGCACCGCCCGGTCCGGGACCGGCTCGACGACGTCATCGGTGCGTGCGAGGCGATCCGGCGGTACGTGGGGGATGCACACCTGCCGGAGGACCTGGTGCACGACGCCGTGCGGATGCGGCTGGTCGAGATCGGCGAGGCGGTCCGTGTCCTGCCCAGCACCGTCACCGCGAGCGAGCCGGACATCCCGTGGTCGCGGGTGTCCGATCTCGGAGACCGGCTGACCCGACGCTACTTCGACACCACCCGCGCGGTGGTGTTCGGCACCGCCCGCACGGACGTGCCCCACCTGGCCGACGCGGCGCGGCGGTTGCGCGCGACCCGGCCCTGACCCGGCGGGTCGCGCGGGCACCGGACGTGCGTGCACGGCGGACGGGAGGCACGGATCACGACGTGCCCCGGGCCTCCCGTCCGACCGTGGCCGGCCCCACGACGACGCAGGACGGCCCCGTCGCGCCGAAGCGAGACGGGGCCGTCCGTGTGAGCGGGGGAGATCAGCCCTTCTTGGCGAGCTCCTCGAGGGTGTCGTTGCCCTTGTAGGCCTCGACCGCGTTGTCCTTCGTGACCAGGATCGGCGTCAGCTCGACGGCCGGGACGACCTTCGAACCGTTGTCGTTGTTCTTGTCCTTGGTCGTCTTCGGGGTCTTGCCGTCGGCGAGGTCGGACACCAGGTCGATGGCCGCCTGGGCCTCTTCCGTGGTGTTCTTGTAGATCGTCGAGTACTGCGTGCCCTTCATGATGAGCGGGATCGAAGCGGTCTCCGAGTCCTGCCCGGTCACGACGGGGTTGTCCTTGCCGGCGGCCTTGGTCGCGGTGAGGATCGCACGGGCGAGGGTGTCGTTCGGCGACAGGACGCCGTCGAGCTTGGTGTCACCCGTGTAGTACTGGGCCAGCAGGTCGGTCATGCGCGACTGGGCCTTCTGCGCGAGCCAGCCCTGCGTGTTCACCTTGGCGAACGTGGTCTGACCCGAGACGACCTTGAGCGTGCCGTCGTCGATCTTCGGCTGCAGGACGTCCATCGCACCGTTGAAGAACACGGTGGCGTTGGCGTCGTCCGGCGAACCGGCGAAGAGCTCGACGTTGTACGGTCCGTCGCCCTTCTTCTCCTCGAGGCCCTTGAGCAGTGCCTGGGCCTGCAGCTGGCCGACCTTGAAGTTGTTGAACGCGACGTAGTAGTCGACGTTCTTCGTGTTCAGGATGTTGCGGTCCCAGGCGATGACGGTCGTGCCCTGGGCCTTGGCGGCCTTGACCTGCGAGCCGAGCTGCGAACCGTCGGCGGCACCGATGATGATCGCCTTCGCGCCCTTGGTGACCATGCCCGAGATCTGCGACTGCTGGTCGGGGACCGGGTTGCCGGCGTTGGCGTACTGGATGTCGGCCTTGAAGCCGGCGTCCTCGATCGACTTCTTGAACGCGGCGCCCGCGAGCACCCAGTTCTGCGAGGTCTTGGCCGGCAGGGCGACGCCGATGAGGTCGCCCTTCTTGATGGACGAGCCGGAGCCGTCGCCCGAGTCGGAGGTGCCACGAGCCGAGCAGCCGCTGAGGGCCAGGCCCGCGACGAGTGCCAGACCGATGCCGGCGATGAGCTTCTTGCGCATGAGAGTGCTTTCTCTTCGTTGAGGTGGTGGTGCTGTGAGGGGAAGGGTTGGACTAGGGGAGGGTGATCTTGTCGGGCTGGTCCTCGATCGAGCGCGGCTGCTGCTGGGCCGCGGGGACCTCGGCTGCGTCCTTGCGCTGGAACTGCCGCATCATGCCGCCGATGAGCGACGGGCGGCCCTGCGACTTCGAGTAGACGTCGAAGGCGACGGCGATGAGGAGCACGAGACCACGGATGATCTGGACCTTGTTGGACTCGATGCCCATCAGCTGCAGACCGTTCGACAGCAGCGCCATCACGAGGCCACCGATGATGGAGCCGGAGATGGTGCCGATGCCACCGGCGACCGCTGCGCCACCGACGAACACGGCGGCGATCGCGTCGAGCTCCCAGCCGGTGCCGTCCGCGGGGCCCGAGGCGTTCGAGTACCCGACGAACACCATGCCGGCGATCGCGGCGAGGACCGACATGTTCGCCATGACGAAGAAGTTCACCTTGCGGGCGCTGACGCCGGACAGGACGGCGGCGCTGGAGTTGCCACCGACCGCGTAGACCTGGCGACCGAAGATCGTGTTCTTCGTGATGAAGCCGTAGACGATGGTCAGGACACCGAGGATGATCGCGACGATCGGGATCGACGTGCCGACCGGGCCAGCGCCGAACAGGTACGTGGCGACGAGGGTGACGGCGACCAGGATGCCGGTGCGGACGACGGAGACCCACAGTGGCGGGACCTCGGCCTGCATCTTGCGGCGACGGGCACGACCGCGGACCTCGACGATGATCAGGACGGCGATGGTCACGGCGCCGATCAGCAGCGTGCCGTTCGAGAACCCGAAGTCGGGGCCGAAGTCACCGAGGAAGCCGGAGCCGATGGTGTTGTAGCCGTCCGGCGTCGGGACCGAGGTGGACGCACCGATGATCTGGTTCGCACCGCGGAAGATGAGCTGGCCGGCCAGGGTCACGATGAAGGCCGGGACCTTCACGAACGCCACCCAGAAGCCCTGCCAGGCGCCGACGAGCGCACCGACGACCAGGCCGAGCACGATCGCCAGCCAGACCGGGAAGTGCCAGACCGACATCGACTGGGCGACGATGATGCCGACGAACGCCGCCACCGATCCGACGGACAGGTCGATGTGGCCCGCGATGATCACCATGACCATCCCCAGCGCGAGGATGAGGATGTAGGAGTACTGCAGGAACAGGTTGATCACGTTGGTGGGCTCGAGGATGAGCCCGTCCGTCGTGAACCAGAAGAAGATGACGATCGCGACGAGGGCGATGATCATGCCGTACTGGCCGATCGAGTTGCCCTTGCCGAAGAGCAGTTTCAGGTTGTTCATGAGACGGGAGCGCCCTTCCGCGCGGAGGTCATGCTGCGCATGAGCGTTTCTGGATCGGCCTGGTCCGCGGGGACGTCGGCCGTGATCTGGCCCTCGAAGATCGTGTAGATGCGATCGGAGAGGCCGAGGAGTTCGGGGAGCTCGGAGGAGATCAGGATGATGCCCTTCCCCTGTGCTGCGAGCTGCTGGATGATGCCGTAGATCTCGAACTTCGCGCCCACGTCGATGCCGCGGGTCGGTTCGTCGAGGATCAGGATGTCCGGGTCGGTGAACATCCACTTGGACAGGACGACCTTCTGCTGGTTCCCGCCGGAGAGCTTCCCGACGTTCTCCTCGACGCTCGGCACCTTGGTGCGGAGCATCTTCCGGTACTTCTCGGCGACGTCGTACTCCTCGATGGAGTCGACGACGCCGCCCTTCGAGATCTTCTGCAGATCGGCGGAGACGGTGGACCGCTTGACGGTGTCGAGCAGGTTGAGGCCGAGGGCCTTGCGGTCCTCGGAGACGTAGCCCATGCCGTTCTGGATCGCCTGCTGGACGTTCGTGACCTTGATCTCGTGGCCGTCCTTGATGATCTCGCCGCCGAGCCAGGTGCCGTAGGAGCGACCGAACAGGCTCATCGCGAGCTCGGTGCGGCCGGCGCCCATCAGACCCGCGAAGCCGACGATCTCGCCACGCTTGACGTGGAAGTTCGAGCCCTTGCAGACCAGGCGGCTGGCGTCGAGCGGGTGCTGCACGGTCCAGTCGCGGACCTCGAAGAAGGTCTCGCCGATCTTCGGGGTGCGGTCCGGGAACCGGCTCTCGAGCGACCGGCCGACCATGCCGCGGATGATGCGGTCCTCGTTGACGCCGTCGCCCTTGACGTTCAGCGTCTCGATGGTCTTGCCGTCACGGATGATCGTGATCTCGTCGGCGATCTGCTCGATCTCGTTGAGCTTGTGGCTGATGATGATGCTCGAGATGCCCTTGGCCTTCAGCCCGACGATCAGGTCGAGCAGGTGCTGCGAGTCGTTCTCGTTCAGGGCCGCGGTCGGCTCGTCGAGGATGAGGAGCTTGACGTCCTTGTGCAGGGCCTTCGCGATCTCGACCAGCTGCTGCTTGCCGACACCGATGTTCTTGATCTGGGTGTCCGGATCGTCGGCCAGGCCGACGCGGGCGAGCAGGTCCTGCGCACGGAGCTGGGCGCTCGTCCAGTCGATCACGCCGAACTTGCCGGGCTCGTTGCCGAGGAACAGGTTCTCGGTGATCGAGAGCTCCGGGATCAGCGCGAGTTCCTGGTGGATGATCACGATGCCGGCCTGCTCGGACTGCTTGATGTCCTTGAAGCGGACCTCTTCGCCCTCGTAGACGATCTCGCCGTCGTAGGTGCCGTAGGGGTAGACGCCCGACAGGACCTTCATCAGGGTCGACTTGCCGGCGCCGTTCTCGCCGCAGATCGCGTGGATCTCGCCGGCGCGGACGTTGAGGGAGACCTCGGACAGCGCCTTGACACCAGGGAACTCCTTGGTGATCGAGCGCATCTCGAGGATGGTCTCGGGTGCGGTGATCGACCGGGTCTCGAGGCCGGTGTCGATCGGGGTTGACGCCACAGTGCATCTCCTTCTGCCGCTGCGATGCGGCAGTTGTTCGGGTGGTTCTGCTGCGGCAGCGAATGGGCGCAGGTGGCCTGCGTGGACTTCGTTGTCGCGTCCGGTGCCCCGCTGGTGTGACGCTCATGTGAACGGTCACATCGGCTGGACGGAGGTAATTTACGCACAGCCCCGGTGCGGCTGTCAATTCGGATTGGTCGCGTTTTCGTAACGGCCTGCGTGATCCCGCATGAACGTCCCCCGGACGGGAGGCACGGTGCCGGCCCGCCCCGCGTCCTGCGGATCGACGGTGGGCGCGTCACCGACCGCGCGGGGCCCCCGTGGACGCGCGCACGACGAGCTGCGGGACGATGTCGATCGAGCGGAGCAGCTCGTCCTCGCCGGGGAGGAGCAGGTCGACGCAGCGGCGGCCGAGCTCGGCGAAGTCGACCTGCACCGTGGTGAGCGGAGGCCAGTAGTGCTTCGCCTCGGGGATGTCGTCGTAGCCGACCACCGACAGGTCGCCCGGCACGTCGAGCCCGTAGGAGCGCGCCGCGTGCATGACGCCCAGGGCCATCTGGTCGTTCGAGCAGAACACCGCGGTGCAGTCCCGCCACCGCAGGAGTTCACGGCCGGCGTGGTAGCCGAAGTCCGCCGTCCAGTCACCCAGGATCGGCGGGACGACGGGCATGTCGCGGTCGGACATGGCGCGCAGGAAACCCTGCATGCGGGCGTCCGCCTCGATCCAGTCCTGCGGGCCGGCGATGTGCCGGATGTACTCGTGGCCCAGGTCGAGCAGGTGGTCGGTCGCGAGTCTCGCGCCCTCCATCTGGTCGACCCAGAGGGCGGTCGGGTCCTCGCCGACGCTGGCCCGCATCGTGACGTACGGCGTGCGGATGCCGAGTTCCTCGATCAGGTCGAACACCCGCTGCTGGGGCGCGATGACGACGATGCCCTCGACGTCCAGGTCGAGCAGGTGCCCGAGCCCCTCACGCACGGCGGTGTCGGTCGCCTCGGCGATGTTCGCCGTCGTCACCGAGTACCCGCGCAGCATCGCCGCGTCCTCGATCGCCTGCAGTGCGACCGCCGGGCCGTAGTGGGCGCGCCGGGCCGTCAGGACGCCGATCGTGTGGGTCCTGCTCGTGACGAGGGCCCGCGCCGCACGGTTCGGCCGGTACTGCAGCTGCTCCATCGCCGCCAGCACCTTGTCGCGCGTGGCGTCGCGGATGGCGTCGGAGTTGTTCAGCACCCGCGAGACGGTCTGGTGGGAGACGCCCGCGATCCGTGCGACGTCACGGATGCTGGGCGAACGCGGTTGCTGTGCCCGCGATGACGCCATTGCTGCTCGTTTCCGCCCGGGGCCGTGGCACGTCGATGTGCACGTTCACATTCCGGGCCAGATCATTATGCACGTCCGGCGGATCGACGCCACCTGAACGTCCTCGAGGCTGCGGCCCGGCGGCGTGCCGGGCCGCAGCCTCGCTGCGCCCTCGCGGTGCGTCAGAGCCAGTTGCGCTTGCGGAAGATCGCCCAGAGCACGCCCATCAGGGCGAGCATGCCGAGGATCGCGACCGGGTAGCCGTACCGCCAGTGCAGCTCGGGCATGTGGTCGAAGTTCATGCCGTAGACGCCGGCGATCAGCCCGGGGGCGAACAGGATCGCCGCCCACGACGAGATCTTCTTGACCTCCTCGCCCTGACGGTGCGCGGCGCGGGCGAGCTGCCGGCTCTCCTCGCCCTGCGCCAGGCTCGCACTGGTCATCCGCCGCATCGCCTCGTTCTGCTCCTGCGACACCAGGGTCGCGTGCAGTGTCAGGGCGTTCTCGAGCAGGGACCGGAACGAGTCCACCCGCTCCGTCACGCGCAGGGCGTGGTCGAGCACGTTGCGCAGTCGGTGCTGCACCTCGTCGTCGACGCCGTACTTGTCGGCCCCGCGCAGCAGACCCTTCACCATCGCGGGCACCGGCTTCGTGGCGCGCTGGAAGGACAGCACTTCGCTGAGCAGCTGGTAGATGCGCTTCGAGACACCGGGGTCGACCTGCCCGGCGAAGAGCTGGTCCTCGATGGCGTCGATGCCGTCCTGCAGCACCTCGACCACCGGGGCGTAGCCGTCCACGACCTCGTCGAGCACCGCGGCGGTCACGGCCTCCGAACCCAGCGCCAGGAACTCGGGGTCGGCCTCGACCTGGGCGCGGAGTGCCGCGAGGTCGGGGCGCTCGGCGTGCCGGACGCTCACCACGAACCGGTCGCCGACGAACAGGTGCACCTCGCCGAACTCGACCGTGCCCGCGGCTCGGTCGAACCAGGCCGGACGGAGCACCAGGAAGAGCGTGTCGCCGTACCGCTCGAGCTTCGCGCGCTGGTGCCCCTTGCGGGCGTCCTCCACCGCGTTCTCGTGCAGGTCGAACTCGGTGGCGACGGCGTCGAGTTCCTTCGGGTCCGGGCGGAGGAGTCCGATCCACGCCAGGTCGCACCGTGCGACCTCGTGGCGTGCGCCGAGCGACAGGGTCGACGGAGAATCGATGCGACGTCCTTCGACGTAGATCGCGTTGTCGATCATTGCCATGCGCGTGCTCCTCGTGGTCGGGAGCAGGCAGGCGCGATGCCGCGGACGGACCGCGGCGGGCGGAGGAGATCTAGGACACGGGCGCGGCGGCGAGGGGGAGGGGCTGCCGGCCCGCGCGAGGATGGTCACCCGACATCGCGCCTCACCTGCCCTTCTCCTGGTCGTGCGGCCGCGGTGCGCAGCCTCGTGGCCACAACCGTGGCCGACGTCCGACCCTACTCCGGACGCACGAGGGAGCCAAGCGCTCGTCCGAGACTCGGCCTGGGCGACGGTTCTCGTGCTCGCCGGCACGAGGAGTGTCGCGGAGCGCGAGTCTCGGCCCAGGCGGCCGCCAGGGTCAGCGGGTGATGTGCAGGCCCGCGGCCTCGAGCTCGGTCAGCTGCCAGCCCAGCCAGGGGCTCCAGCCGAACGGCGCACCGGCGACGGCGGCCCGCAGCGAGTCCTCGGAGACCCAGGCGTACTCGGCGACCTCGTCGTCCGCGGGGGCGGGCAGGTCGTCGGTGACGGCGCGGAACACCGGGCAGACCTCGTTCTCGACGATCCCCGAGGCGTCGACCGCGCGGTACCGGAAGTCCGGCAGCACGAGCTCGACGTCGCGCACGGTGATGCCGAGTTCGCGCGATGCCCGGCGGGCGATGGCGTCCTCGAACGACTCGTCGGGGCCGGGGTGCCCGCAGAACGTGTTCGTCCAGACACCGGGCCACGTCTTCTTCGACAGGGCGCGACGGGTCACAAGGACGTCCCCGTCGGTGTTGCGGACGTGGCACGAGAAGGCCAGGTGGAGGGGCGTGTGGTCTGTGTGCACCGTGAACTTGTCCGCTGTGCCGATCGGGGTACGGTCGTCGGCCAGCAGGACCACGGTTTCCGGGAAAGCGCTCATCTGCACCGATAGGTTAGGCCAATGAGCGAGGAAGCGGCCACCGTGGCGCACATCGACCTCGCGCTCGTCGACGACTGTCTCGAGCGCTTCTTCGTCGTGTCCTCGGCTCGTGCCGCGCGCTACGGCCGTCCGTCCGAGGAACTCTGGCGGGTGCTCCGCAAGGCGAGCCTGGGCGGCAAGCGCTTCCGGCCGCGCATGGTGCTGACCGCGTACCTCGGCCTCGGCGGGGACGACGTGCACGCTGCCGCGCACGTCGCCGCGGCCTACGAACTCCTGCACACCGCGCTGGTGGTGCACGACGACGTCATCGACCGTGACTGGGCGCGCCGCGGCCAGCCGAACGTCGCGGGCTCCTACCGCGACGCCGGCACCACCGGTGGGCTGCCGCTGCCGACCGCCGAGCACCGCGGGATGAGCGCCGCCGTGATCGCGGGCGACCTCGCACTCTCCGGCGCCCCTCGGTTCATCGAGTCCTCCGGCGTGACGGGCGAGCGTCGTGGGCGTCTGCTCGAACTGCTCGACGAAGCCGTGTTCGCCAGCGCCGCCGGTGAGATGACCGACGTCGACCTGGCCCTGGGCGTGATGCCGACGGTGGACGAGGTCCTGGCGATGGAACGGGCGAAGACGAGCGTGTACTCGTTCGAGGCACCGCTGCAGTCCGGTGCCGTGCTCGCCGGCGCGCCCGAGACCGTCGTCACCGCGCTCGGCGCCTTCGGCCGCGAGATCGGCATCGCCTACCAGATCGTCGACGACCTGCTCGGGGTGTTCGGCGACGAGACGACCACCGGCAAGAGCGTGCTGGGGGACCTGCGCGAGGGCAAGCGGACCATGCTCATCGCCTACGCGGCCACGACGGACTGCTGGCCGGACATCGCTCCCTACTTGGGTGACCCGGACCTGACCGAGGAACGTGCGGCCGAACTCCGTGCGACCCTGGTCACCTGCGGCGCCCGTGCCGCAGCCGAGTCCCGGATCGCCGACCACGTCGCACTCGCCCGTGCCGAGCTCTCCGGACTGCCGTACGACCTCGCCGACCGCCTGGAGGGCCTCGTGACCGAACTCGTGGAGCGCGCCCGGTGACGACCGACACCACCCGGACCGGCAGTGCGCCGTCCGGTCGGCTCCCCCTGTACGACGCCACGGCCGAGGCGGCGTCGAGCGTCGTCATCGACCGCTACTCGACGTCGTTCGGCCTGGCGAGCCGGCTCCTCGCCAAGGACACCCGCGAGCACATCCGCAACGTCTACGCGCTGGTGCGCGTCGCCGACGAGGTCGTCGACGGTCCCGCGACCGAGGCGGGGCTCGACCCCGACCTGGCACGGACGGTCCTCGACGAGCTCGAGGCCGACACCGAGCGCGCGATCGCCCTCGGCTTCTCGGTGAACCCGGTCGTGCACGCATTCGCCCGGAGTGCACGGGTCACGGGCTTCGGCGCGGAGCTCACCAAGCCGTTCTTCGCGTCGATGCGGATGGACCTGGAGCGCACCGAGCACGACGACGCCTCGTTCGCGGCGTACGTGTACGGCTCGGCCGAGGTGGTGGGGCTGATGTGCCTGCGTGCGTTCGTGTACCGCGCCGGCCGCCCGACCTTCGACCAGGCGGAGCTCGTCGCGGGAGCCCGTGCGCTCGGCGCCGCGTTCCAGAAGGTGAACTTCCTGCGCGACCTCCACGCCGACTTCGAGGTGCTCGGCCGCTCGTACTTCCCGGGGGTCGACATCCGCTCGTTCGACGAGGCCACGAAGCAGCGCCTGGTCGCCGACGTGCAGTCCGACCTCGACCACGCGGCCCGGACGATCCGGCTGCTGCCGGCCGACGCCCGGAACGCCGTCGGACTCGCGCACGCCCTGTTCCAGGAACTCAACGACCGCATCGCCCGCACACCGGCGACGCGCCTGGTGACGACGCGCGTGCGCGTCCCGAACCCGGTGAAGGCACGCCTGGCCGCACAGGTGCTCGCCGGACGCGCCCCCGTGCGGTCGAAGGTGGCCACCCCTCGGCCAGGAGGCACGCCATGACCCCGCCCCGCGCCTCCCGTCCGACGGCCGTCGCCGCCACCACCCGGCGCAAGGTGCCCGCCCGACGCGCCGTCGTGATCGGCGGCGGCATCAGCGGACTGGCGTCCGCGGCGCTGCTCGCGCGGGACGGCTTCGCCGTGACCGTACTCGAGCAGCGGTCGCAGCTCGGCGGCCGTGCCGGTTCGTGGGAGCGCGACGGCTTCCGGTTCGACACCGGGCCGTCGTGGTACCTCATGCCCGAGGTGTTCGACCACTTCTTCCAGCTGCTCGGCACCTCGGCCGACGCCGAACTCGACCTCGTGAAACTCGACCCCGGGTACCGCGTCTACAGCGAGGGCAACGACGAACCGATCGACCTGCGCGCCGACGCCGAGGCGAACATCGCGCTGTTCGAGTCCGTCGAGCCCGGAGCCGGCAAGCGGATCCGGAAGTACCTCGCCTCGGCCGAGGACACCTACGCGATGGCGATCCGCCGGTTCCTGTACACGACGTTCCAGGACCTCACGAAGCTCGCCGCCCCCGACGTGCTCCGTCGCCTGCCGAAGCTCGCCCGGCTCCTGCTGCAGCCACTGTCGTCCCGCGCTGCCTCGGCGGTCAAGGACCGGCGGCTCTGGCAGATCCTGGGCTACCCCGCGGTCTTCCTGGGCACGAGCCCGTACGCCGCACCGAGCATGTACCACCTGATGAGCCACCTCGACCTCGCCGACGGAGTGCTCTACCCGAAGGGCGGCATCACCGAGGTGATCGCCGCGGTCGAGCGGGTTGCCCGTGCCGAGGGCGCGAAGATCATCGCCGGTGCGAAGGTCGAACGGATCGTCGTCGAGGACGGCGTCGCCACCGGGGTCGTGCACCGCGACCGCGACGGCGTGCAGCACACCGCCCCGGCCGACCTGGTCGTGAGCGCCGCCGACCTGCAGCACACCGAGATGCAGCTGCTCGACCGCGAGCACCGCACCCACGGCGCCGAGCACTGGAAGATCCGCGACCCCGGGCCGAGCGCCGTGCTCGTCTACCTCGGCATCGACGGACCGACGCCCGGCCTGCTGCACCACACCCTGGTGTTCACCGAGGACTGGAAGGCGAACTTCGGCGCGATCTTCGGCAAGGACCGGCACGTCCCCGACCCCGCGTCGATCTACGTCTGCGCGCCGTCGGAGACCGACCCGTCCGTCGCGCCCCGCGGCTCGAGCAACCTCTTCATCCTGGTGCCCCTGCCCGCCGACCTGTCCATCGGCAAGGGCGGGATCGACGGTGCCGGCGACTGGGAGGTCGAGCAGATCGCCGACCGCGCCATCGACGTCGTCGCCGAGCGTTCGGGCGTCCCCGACCTGCGGGACCGCATCCGGGTCCGCCGGACGATCGGACCGCGCGACTTCGCCGACGACCTCAACGCGTGGAACGGGTCGATGCTCGGCCCCGCGCACACGCTCAAGCAGAGTGCGTTCTTCCGCGAGAAGAACGCGTCGGCCAAGGTCGAGGGCCTGTACTACGCCGGGGCGTCCACGATCCCGGGCATCGGTCTGCCGATGTGCCTGATCAGCGCCGAGGTCCTGCTCAAGCGGATCCACGGTGACACGAGCACCGAACCGCTGCCGACGCCGCTCGGCACCCCGCGGAACCAGGCCGGCACCGCCTGATGCCGGGGCTGTACCTCGCCGGCCTGGTCGTGTCGCTGATCGGCATGACCGTGCTCGACGCCCGCTTCCGGCTGTTCTTCTGGCGGGCGCCGTGGCGTGCGGCTGCGGTGATGGTCGTCGGCGTCGCGTTCTTCATGGTGTGGGACGTCGCCGGGGTCGCGTACGGCATCTTCTTCATCGGCCCGCAGCACCTGCTGACCGGGGTGCTCCTCGCCCCCGAGGTCCCGCTCGAGGAGCTCTTCTTCCTGCTGCTGCTCTGCTACTCGACGATGGACCTGGTCGGCTTCGTCCGACCCGTCGTGCAGCGGTCGCTCGGACGGCGGCGCCCGTGACCGGCTCCGGCGCCTACGCCCTCCTGGCCCTGCCGTTCTTCGCCGTCGTGGCGGTGGTGGCGGTCGTCGCCGGCATCGTGGCCGCGCGCCGTGCCCGATCGGCGGGACGCGCACCGGGGCCCGGCCGCCGGGTCGCACTGGTCACGTCGCTCGTCGCCGGGATCGCGCTGCTCGTGATGACGATCGTGTTCGACAACGTCATCGTGACCCTGCGCATCGTCGCCTACGACCCCTCGCTCATCAGCGGGGGGAAGATCGGGGCGATCCCGGTCGAGGACCTCGCCTACGCGATGGCGGCGATCGTGCTGCTGCCGAGCCTGTGGGTCCTGTTCGACCGGACGGGCCCGCGCGACCCGGCCGCCGCGCGCCCCGCGCCCGACCCGACCACCGCACCACCGGAGGACACCCCGTGAACGCCAGCACCGCCTCCAGGCCGTCGACCCTGCGAGCACTGTTCGTCTCGTCGCGTCCGATCAGCTGGGTGAACACCGCCTACCCGTTCGGGGCCGCGTACCTGCTCGGCAGCGGGGTCGGCGTCAGCGTTGACGACAGCGGCGGCGGCGGGTTCTCGCTCGTCGCGTTCCTGGTCGGCGTCGTGTACTTCCTGGTGCCCTACAACCTGGCGATGTACGGCATCAACGACGTCTTCGACTACGAGTCCGACCTGCGCAACCCGCGCAAGGGCGGCGTCGAGGGGGCGCTGCTCGACAAGAGCGTCCACCGCACCACGCTCTGGGCCGTCGTCGCCACGAACGTGCCGTTCCTGGTCGCGCTCGTCGTGCTCGGGGCGGTGAGCGGGAACGGGCCGTGGTCGTGGCTCGTCCTCGCGATCAGCGTCTTCGCCGTCATCGCGTACTCGGCGCCGGGGCTGCGGTTCAAGGAGAAGCCGTTCCTCGACTCCCTGACCTCGTCGACGCACTTCGTGTCGCCCGCGATCTACGGCCTCGCCCTCGCCGGCCCGCACTGGACCGGTGAGCTCGTCGCCGTCTGCATCGCGTTCTTCCTGTGGGGGGTCGCCTCGCACGCGTTCGGCGCCGTGCAGGACGTCCTGGCCGACCGGGCCGGCGGCATCGGGTCCGTCGCGACCGTGATCGGTGCGCGGGCGACCGTGCGACTCGCGTTCGTCGCGTACGTGGTCGCAGGTGTCGCGCTGCTGTTCTCGGCGTTCCCGGGGCCGATCGCCGCCGTCGTCGTGATCCCGTACGCGCTCAACGTGCTGCCGTGGTGGAACATCACGGACCAGGGCGCCGAGGCCGCGAACGCCGGGTGGAAGCGGTTCCTCTGGATCAACTACCTGGCGGGGTTCATCGTGACGATGGCGCTCATCGCCTACGCCTTCACGCACTGAGCGCCCGGGTCGCGCTGGTCGCGGTCGGGCTCCGTCGGCGTCCCGTCGAGGTTCCGAAATCTCGGCATCTCGACGTCGCCCGGCGCGATCCGTGGAACCTCGGCGCCGCGCACGCGGCATGTCGTGGAACCTCGGCGCCCGAACCTCGGCGCCCACCGCCCGCAGCACTGACAGACTGGACGGACGCGTCACGGGAGTCGTGACGCGGCAGCCACGAAGGAGTGCACGCATGACGGTCCGGATCATCCACGTCGGTCTCGGAGGGTGGGGCGGCAACTGGGCCCGCACCGCCATCCCAGAGGTCTCCGAAGTGGAGGTGGTCGGGATCGTCGACCCGGTGCCGGCGACGCTGACCGCCGTGCAGCAGGACCTCGGGCTGCCCGCGTCCGCCGCGTTCGCGTCCCTCACCGAGGCGCTCGCCGGGGTCGAGGCCGACGCCGTCGTCATCACCGCCCCCGCCGTCACCCACGTGCCGCTCGCGCTCGAGGCCCTGGACGCCGGCAAGCACGTCCTGGTCGAGAAGCCCTTCGCCAACACCACGGACGAGGCCGTCGCCGCCGTGCGCCGTGCCGAGGAGCTCGGTCTCGTGCTGCAGGTCAGCCAGAACTACCGCTGGTACCCGGCACCGCGCGCCGTGCAGGACCTGCTCGCTGCGAACACCGTGGGCGAGCTCTCCGCGATCAACGTCGACTTCCGGCAGTGGGACAACGACCTGGCGTTCGAGGAACACCCGCACTACAAGTTCCCCCACGCCATGATCAACGACATGGCCATCCACCACTTCGACCTGCTGCGGATGGTCACCGGGCAGGAGGCCGTCCGGGTCTTCGCCAAGGCGACCTTCCCGTCGTACAGCAAGTACCAGGACGAAGCCATCGCCTCGATGCTCATCGAGCTCGATGGTGGGCTGGTCGTCAGCTACCGCGGCAGCTGGCTGAGCCGCGGCCCCCGCACGGCGTGGGCCGGCGAGTGGAGCATCCAGGGCGAGGACGGCGAACTCTGGTTCACCAGCCGCGACGGAGCGCCGAACGCGGTCGACGGCGACGTGGTCACCCTCCGCCGCACCCAGGACGACGAGGCCGAGCCCGTCGAGCTGCCCGCGCTCGAGCACACCGACCGCCAGGGCGGGCTGCAGGCCTTCGCCCGTTCGGTCGAGGGCGGTCCGGCACCGGCGACGAGCGGCCGCGACAACCTGCGCAGCCTCGCACTCATGGAGGCAGCTGGTCGTTCGGCTGCCAGCGGCCAGCCCGAGGACGTCGTCGTCCCGTCCTGAACGCCGTGACCGACGGACGGGAGGCCCGTGGCGGGCCCGCCACGGGCCTCCCGTCCGCCCTGGGGCCACGCCCACTGCCGCGGGCGCGACGCCGCCCGGGTGGCCGCGCCGCGGCCATCTGGGCGCGCCCCCGGCCCGGCCGTGTAGAAACTGGGGAATGGCCAAGGACAGTCTCCCCGAGCTCGAACTCGCGAACGTCCGCACGCGTGAGCGCATGACCGACACCGTCACCGAGCTCAAGCGCCGTGCGAACCTCCCGGCGCGGGCACGGCTCGCAGCCGCGAAGACCCGCCAGCGCTGGCACCGTGACCCGACCCCGCTCGTCGCGATGGGCATCACCGGGCTGACCGGTGTCGCGGCGATCGTCCTCGGCATCGCGCTGCGCAACCGCCCCGCCGGGCACCTGGCGACACCGCCGGCGAGTTCGGCGTTCACCGCGCTGCTGCCGTTCGGCGCGCGCGGCGACGGCCCCTCGGCCAAGGAGCAGGCGCAGTCCGGCCGCAAGGGTCGGAAGGCCCGGGCGAAGGCCGCCGAGCAGGCGCTGGACCGCGACCCGGCCCACAAGGCCCGCGTGAAGCAGCAGACCGGCATCGCCGCGGTCCAGCGACGGGCGAACAAGAACCGCAAGGCCGCCGTGAAGCGGTCGAAGCAGGCCCTGAAGGCGCGGGGGTAGTCCGATGGCGCAGGAGCAGCAGAAGCCGGACCCGGACGACTCCCGGAAGCCGGACAGCCCCACCGACCTCACGAAGCCCACGCTCGTCTACACGCTGAAGAAGACGCTGCGCGAGTTCACCGGCGACCAGTGCACCGACCTCGCGGCGAGCCTGACCTACTACACGGTGCTCGCGCTCTTCCCCGGACTGTTGGCGATCGTCTCGATCCTGGGCCTCGTGTCCGACCCGCAGAAGACCATCGACTCCCTGCTGACGATCATCGGCAACGTCGGGTCGCAGAGCGTCGTCGACCTGCTGAGGGACCCGATCGAGGGTCTCGTCCGGTCGCCCGCCGCCGGTATCACGTTCGTGGTCGGCATCGTCGGCGCGATCTGGTCGGCGTCCGGGTACGTCGGCGCCTTCGGCCGGGCGATGAACCGGATCTACAACGTCCGCGAGGGCCGACCGATCTGGAAGCTCCGCCCGACCATGCTCGGCGTGACGGTGTTCACCGTCGTCATGCTCGTCGTCGGCCTGCTCGTGCTCGTCTCGGGCCCGCTCGCCCGGAGCTTCGGCGACGTCATCGGACTCGGCGACGCCGCCGCGACGGTCCTGCTGATCGTCCAGTGGCCGATCCTGCTCGTCGTCGCGATCATCGTCGTCGCGGTGCTCTACTACTGGGCGCCGAACGTCAAGCAGCCGAAGTTCCGGTGGGTGAGCGGTGGGTCGATCCTGGCGATCCTCATCCTGATCATCGCGAGCGTCGGCTTCGGGTTCTACGTCGCCAACTTCTCGAACTACAACGCCACGTACGGCTCCCTCGGTGGGGTCATCGTGTTCCTGCTGTGGCTCTGGATCACGAACAACGCGCTGCTGTTCGGTGCCGAGTTCGACGCCGAGCTCGAGCGCGGCCGGCAGCTGCAGGCGGGCATCCGGGCGGAGGAGGACATCCAGCTCCCCGAGCGCGACACCCGCCAGATCGAGAAGCAGGACGAGAAGCGCGCGCAGGACGTCCTCGAGGGCATCAGGATCCGGCAGGGCGCCGACGGCGACTGACACCCGAGGCGTTCCTCCGGACGGAGGCGCTACGGTGCGACCGTGCCCGCCTTCCTCGACGGGCTGCCGTTCTGGCAGCTCGTCCTCGCGCTCTTCGTGATCGTGTTCTGCCGTGCGCAGGCCACGTACTGGGTCGCGCGTCTCGCGGTGACGGGTGCCTCGCGCTCCCGCTGGGGCGGCTGGCTGCACTCGCCGGCGGTCCGCCGCGGCTCAGTGCTCCTCGAACGCTGGGGCCTGCCGGTGGTGACGGTGAGCTTCGTGGTGGTCGGGCTGCAGACGGTGATGAACGCCGCCGCCGGGCTCGCCCGCGTGGCGTGGTGGCGGTACACGATCGCGATGGTGCCGGGGTGCGTCGCGTGGGCCTTCCTCTACGCCACCGTCGGGCTCGCGGTGTTCTGGGCGGTCGTCGCCGCGCTGGCCGGCTCGCCGTGGGGCATCGCAGCGGTGGCCGTCCTGGTCGGCGCGATGGTCGTCGCGGTGACGGTTCTCCACAGATCCCGGACGCGGACGGGAGGCCCGGCCCGGCTTCCGTAGGCTGGCCCACGTGACGACAGAACAGCTCCAGAACCGTCCGGTCGCCCTGGTGACCGGTGCCACCCGCGGCATCGGCCGCGCGATCGCGACCGACCTCGGTCGCACCCACCACGTGTTCGTCGGCGGGCGGAACGCCGAGGCAGTGGACGCCCTCGTCGCCGAGCTGCCGAGCGCCGTGCCGTTCGTCGGTGACCTCGGCGCGGGGGACCTGCCGCCGCTGCCCGACCGGCTCGACGTGCTCGTGCACTCCGCCGGCGTCGAACAGGGCACGACCATCGCCGACACCCCGCGTGTGGTGTGGGAGCAGGTCTTCGCCACGAACCTGTTCGCGGTCGCCGAGCTCACCCGGGTGGCGCTGCCGGCACTCCGGGCGGCTCGGGGCATCGTCGTGCCGATCAACAGCGGCTCGGGCTTCCACTCCGGCCCCGGCGGTGGTGTGTACGCGGCGTCGAAGTTCGCACTGCGGGCCTTCGCCGACGCCCTGCGCGAAGAAGAGCGGGCGAACGGCGTCCGGGTCTCGAGCGTGCACCCGGGCCGGACGGACTCGGACATGCAGCGGGCGCTGACCGAGAAGCTCGGCGAGGACTACGACACCGCGTACTACCTGGCGCCGGAGGACGTGGCCGCCGCCGTCCGGACGGTCGTCGACCTGCCGGAGCGCGGCACCGTCGAGTCGCTCGCGATCCGACCGACCCGACGGCGCTGACAGCGGGCTACGACAGCTCGATGCGCGCGTCGAGCTCGAGTCGGTCGAGGAACGTCTCGTCGTGGCTGACCACGACGAGCGCGCCGCGGTAGGCCCGCAGCGCGTCGACGAGCTGGTCGACGCTCGTCAGGTCGAGGTCGTTCGTCGGCTCGTCGAGCACCAGCAACTGCGGCGGCGGGTCGGCCAGCACCAGGCTCGCCAACGCCACCCGGAAGCGCTCCCCGCCGGACAGCGCCCCGGCGAGCCGGTCGACGGTGTCGCCGCGCACCAGGAACTTCGCGAGGCGGTTCCGCACCTCGGCGACGGCGACGTGCGGGGCGTCCCGTCGCACGTTGTCGAGCACCGTGGCGGAGTCGTCGAGGGTGTCCTTCCGCTGCGGCAGGTACGCGATCCGCTCGACGTGGGCGACGGCACCGGTGTCGGGGAGCGGGTGCTCCCGGGCCTCCGGCGCACCGACGAGCTGTTCGAGCAGGGTGGACTTGCCGACGCCGTTGTCCCCGGTGACGGCGATCCGCTCCGGCCCCTGCACGATCACGTCCCGCCCGCGAACCGTGACGGTCGCGATCTGCCGTGACGCCGGCACGTCCGGGTCGGGCAGGGTCACGTGGATGGACTCGTCGTCGCGCAGCCGGAGCTGTGCCTCCCGCTTCGTCTCGAGGGCAGCGGCCTCGTCGTCCGCGTACCCGACGCGCAGTCGGCCGGCGGTCTGCTCGCCCTTCTTCCGCAGCTCGTTCGCGTAGCCCTTCGGCATGTTCTCGACGGCCTTCACCCCGGCGCGCGCTCGCCGGGCGATCTTCGTCTCGGCCTCGATGCGCTGCCGCTTCTCGGTGCGGTGTCGCTGTTCGGCGACCCGGACCTCACGTTCGACGGCCGCCTGCTGCACGGCCACGTGCTCCTCGAACGCACTGAACGTCCCGCCGAACACGGTCATCGCACCGGCGCGGAGCTCGCAAGTCTCGTCGACGTGCTCGAGGAGCTCCCGGTCGTGACTGACCACCACGAGGGTGCCGCGCCAGTCGTCGACCAGGTCGAGCAGGAGCCCTCGTGCCCGACGGTCGAGGTTGTTCGTCGGCTCGTCGAGGAACGCGATCGGACGGCCACGCAACCGCACCCCGGCGACGGCGACGAGCACGGACTGCCCGCCCGACAGCGTCGACACCGGGCGTTCCAGGTCGGCGCCGTCGAGTCCGACGCTCGCGATCGCTGCGGCGGCCCGTTCCTCGAGGTCCCAGTCGTCGCCGACCGCCTCGAAGTGCTCGGGCGACGCGTCACCGGACAGCACGGCCCGGAGCGCGGTGAGCGTCGACCGGATGCCGAGCAGGTCGGCGACGGCGTCGTCGGTCCCGGTTGCCAGGCGCTGCGGCAGGTGGTCGACGGGGCCGGACGTCGAGATGGTGCCCGACGTGGGGTGGAGTCGGCCGGTCGCGAGCCGGACCAGCGTGGACTTGCCGGCCCCGTTCCTCCCGACCAGGCCGGTACGGCCACGCCCGAAGGCGGCGGTGAGGTGGTCGAGGGCGACGGTGCCGTCGGGCCAGGCGAAGGTGACGTCGTGCAGGACGACGGATGGACTGCTGGGCATGGGGATGCCTCCCGGTGTCGATGCTGGGCGCACGACACCGAACCCACCGCTGTGCGGTGGAGCGCCCGACGGGGGCGCGCGATCACGGTGTCAGCGCGTGGGCTGAGCAGAACCGGTGATCGACAGCAATCCGTCTTCTTCCGTCGGGGACCCCCGTGTCCGCCATCCGTGCCGCCGGTCGGTCTCCCGCCCCGGGGGCCTCGTGATGACGACGAGGTGCCTCCCACGGTAATCCCGGCCACGGGGACGCGCAAGGGATGACAGGCTGGGGGCATGCCGGAGAACCTGTTGCCGAACCCGTCGACGAACCCCGAGACCCTGCTCCCCGCCGAACCCGAGGTGACCGCGGCACTCGCCGCCGACGCCCCCGTCGCCAGCGTGGTGGTGTCGCACCCGTCGTCGAGCCTGGCGTGGGCCCTGCTCGCCGACGAGGCCTGGGAGCGTGGCGCGGCGCTCGAGTCGTACGCCTACGCCCGCGTCGGGTACCACCGCGGGCTCGACGCCCTGCGCAAGGCCGGCTGGCGCGGTGCCGGTCCGGTGCCGTGGGCGCACGAGCCGAACCGGGGCGTGCTCCGCGCGCTGTTCGCGCTGCGCCGTGCGGCCGAGGCGATCGACGAGCCCGGCGAGCCCGAGCGCCTGACCGACTTCCTGAACGCGAGCGACCCCGAGGCCCTGCGCGCCCTGTCCGCCGACGCGTAGCGCGGCGCGAAACGACGAAACCAGGTTCCGGACACGGAACCACGCCGATGCGCGGTGCTGTGTCCGGAACCTGGTTCCGGAAGACCCGACCCCGCCGCTACGCCAGCGCCACGCTCCAACTGAACGCCTGCGGCCAGAGCTGGTGCTCCGGCAGCACGTCGAGGCCGCACGCCCGGCTGCCGAGCCCGTGCTGTGCCGCGTCGAGGTACAGGTACAGGTGGTCCGACGTCGGCAGCTCGTACGGGTGCTCGGCGCGGTCGATCTGCTGCGCGGTCCACGGCGACAGGGTGAAGCCCGCACGGTGCGACCCCACGGTCGACACCGTGAACGGCCCGACGGACAACGAGCGCAGCGCAGGCCGGTGCCCGGTCTCCTGCGGCCGCGAGTACTCGACCCCGAGCGACCGCACCGGAGCGGTGAACCGACCGACCCGGGCAGCGTGCGACGAGTCGGCGTACGACTCGAGCGGTCCGGTGCCGAACCACGTGGCCGTCTCGTCGGCCAACCCGGCCGGCAGGTCGAACCGCACCCCGATCCGCGGCCAGGTGACGTCCCACGCCCCGAGCGGCACCGCGTCGGTCTGCAGCACCAGCCCGTCGGACGTCAGGGTCCAGCGGTGCGTGACCTCGAGGCCCCAGCCGCTGTTCGCCGCCGCCACCCGCACCCGCTGTTCCAGGCCGGAGTCGGTCCGTGCCACCGACACCAGGCGGTGGGTCAGCCGGTCCAGTCCACGGTCCCGCCAGCGCGAGGCCGACGGGGGAGCGTCCGGGTCACCGACACCGTGCGTCAGCACCGGGTCCGCCGTCTCGTAGCCGCCCTGCGACGCCAGCCGGTCGTTGTCGGTCGGGGCGCGCCAGAGCTCCAGGCGGGGTCCTGCGACCTCGTGTCCCTTCCAGGACACCAGGTCGCCGCGGTCCGAGAAGGTCCCGTCGCCGAGACGGTCGCCGTCCCACCCCTGCCGGGAGGCCCGTGGTGCGTCCGCCACACGGCTCGCGACGAGCCGCTGGGTGCGTGCGACGACGTGGCCGGTGTCCGCCCACGCGGTCGGGCCCGCCAGTTCGGCGGTCAGGTCGAGCCAGAGTTCGTCGCCGGGTGCGAGTTCGGCGGTGGCCGAGTCGAGCACCTCGGACGGCACCGGGACGGTCGCCGACTCGCGGGCGGCCACCACGCCGGCGGCGAACCGACCGGAGGCCTCGACGACGCCGTTCCGCGACAGGGTCCAGCAGAACCGCAGCCCGGCGGTCGAGGCCGAGTGGTACCGGTTCTCGACCAGGATCGTGGTGTCCGACACCGCCAGGCGGATCGGGGCGACGACGGCCGCGAACTCGGCCAGCCCGGGCGTCGGGGAGTCGTCGGGCAGCACCAGGCCGTCCATCACGAAGTTGCCGTCGTGCACGACCTCGTGGAAGTCGCCGCCGTAGGCGTAGTAGTCCTGGCCGGACGCCGTCTGCGCCAGGAGCCCGTGGTCGCGCCACTCCCACACGAACCCGCCGTGCAGGCGCGGGTACCGGTCGACCAGGGCCTCGTACTCGGCGATCTGGCCGGGGCCGTTGCCCATGGCGTGCACGTACTCGCAGTGGATGAACGGCTTCGAGCGCTGCCGTGCGGCCTCGGCCGGGCCGCAGCCGAGCAGGGGCGTCGGGGTGCCGCCACCGATGGACTCGGTCTCCTGCAGCGACGGGTACATCCGCGAGTACACGTCGGTGTACTCGCCCGTGTAGTCGCCCTCGTAGTGGACGGGCCGCTCGGCGTCGCGGTCGTGCACCCACTGCGACATCGCCGCCAGGTTCCGGCCGGTGCCGGACTCGTTGCCGAGCGACCACATCACGATGGACGGGTGGTTCTTGTCCCGCTCGACGGTCCGTGCGACGCGGTCGAGGTAGGCGTCCGCCCAGGCCGGGTCATCGGAGGGGTTGCCGACCCAGCCGGTGAAGATGAACCCGTGGGTCTCGAGGTCGGTCTCGAGGATCACCCAGAAGCCGAGCTCGTCGGCGAGGTCCAGCACGCGGGGGTGCGGCGGGTAGTGCGAGGTGCGGATCGCGTTGACGTTGTTGCGCTTCATGAGCGCCATGTCCGCGCGGGCGTGCTCCTCGTCGAAGACGCGGCCGCGGACGGGGTGGGTCTCGTGCCGGTTCACGCCGTGGAACACCACACGCTCGCCGTTCACCAGGAACCGGTCGCCCTCGATCGACACGGTGCGGAAACCGAGCCGGAGCGACACGGTCTCGCCACCGGTGGCACCGCCGGCGTCCGTGCCGGTCGACGCCGTCGCGTCGTAGAGCTTCGGCAGTTCCGCGCTCCACGGCTCGACGCCCTCGACCTCGATCGGCGCGACCTCGTCGGCCGTCGTCCACGTCACGTCGACGCCCAGGTCGGGCACCGCGAACCGCACCGGGAATCCAGCGTCCAGCGTCGGGAACGTGATCGTCCCGCTGCCGGTCGCCGGGCGTCCGGACGCAGCCGTCCCGGCCGTCGCGACACTGCCCAACGTGGGCGCCCAGGAAGCCCTGACGAACACGTCGTCGATCGGCGCCGTCGGACGGGCGAGCAGCGTGACGTCGCGGAAGATCCCCGGCAGCCACCACTGGTCCTGGTCCTCGAGGTACGAGGCCGCCGACCACTGGTGCACCCGCACGGCCAGGTCGTTCGACCCCGGACGGAGCAGCTGCGTGACGTCGAACTCGGTCGCCAGGCGAGACCCGGTCGACCAGCCCACGAGCGTGCCGTTCAGCCACACCCGGAAGTGCGACTCGACCCCGTCGAACCGCAGCAGCACCCGACCGGCGGCCGCGAACGACGCCGGCAGCTCGAACGTCCGCCGGTGATCGCCGGTGGGGTTCTCGTCCGGCGGGTGCGGCGGGTCGATCGGGAACGGGTACTGCAGGTTCGTGTAGCTCGGCGACCCGTGCCCGTGCAGCACCCAGTGCGACGGCACCGGGAGCTCGCCCCACGCGGGGTCGTCCTCCACGGCGGCGTCGGTGGCGAACGCGTCGGACACCGATGCGACCGGCGACCACCGGAAGCGCCAGTCGCCGTTCAGCGAGAGCGACGGTGCGTCGGTGTGGAGCGCGGCCCGCGGAGGGAGCCGTGATGCCGAACCCGGCGAGGTCGAGTGGAGGTCGTCGAGTGCGGAGTTGGTCAACCCTTGACCGATCCTTCCGTGAGGCCCCCGCGCCAGAAGCGCTGCAGGACGATGATGGCGATGACGAGCGGGATGACCGAGACGAGCACCCCGCCGGTGGTGAGCTGGTAGAACTCCGGCAGGCGGTCGACCTGCGAGCGCCAGTTGTTCAACCCCAGTGTGATCGGGTACAGCTTCTGGTCTGCCAGCATGATGAGCGGCAGGAAGAAGTTGTTCCAGATGCCGACGACCTGGAACAGGAACACGGTCACCAGGGCCGGGGTCATCTGCCGGAGCACCACGGTGTGGAAGATCCGGAGCTCGCTGGCACCGTCGATACGTGCCTGTTCGAGGAGCGTGGTGTCCACCGACGCCGCTGCGTACACCCGGCACAGGAACAGGCCGAACGGGGAGACGAGGCTCGGGATGAGCACGCTCCAGTACGTGTCGGTCAGGCCGAGGGTCGAGAACAGCAGGAACAGCGGCAGCGCCGTCGCGGTCCCCGGCACGAGCACGCCGCCGAGGATCGTGCCGAACACGAACTGCCGACCCTTGAAGTCGTACTTCGCCAGCGCGTACCCGCCGGCCGCGGCGAAGTAGGTCGCCAGGACCGCACCGACGCCGGAGTACAGGATGCTGTTCGCGATCCACCGGACGAAGATGCCGCCGTCGTACGTGAACACCTGCTGCAGGTTGCTCCACAGTGCGAACTCGCCGCCGAACCAGAACCCGTTCGTCGAGAACAGCGCCCCGGTGGTCTTCGTCGCGGCGATGACGACCCAGTACAGCGGGACGAGGAAGTACAGCGCGACGATGACGAGGATGCCCGTCACGACGATCTGCGAGCGGGGAGACCGGTCGAGCTTGCGGCGCTGGTGCGCCGAGATCGACGTGGTGTCCACGGGGACGGCGGTCTTCGCCGTGGCCGGCGCTTCGATGGCTTCGCTGGTCATGCGTCCGCCCCCTTCGTTCCGTTCTGCAGACCGGACCTGGCCTGGAGGCCCGGTGCGGCTTGGGAGGTACCCGTGCTGCCCGCCGCGGCGCGCGTCTGGAGCGCGGTGCGGGCCTCCAGGCCGTCACGCTTGGCGCGCTTGCGCCGGTCGCGTTCGTCCTTCGGCGCGCGGTTCGTCAACGCGAGGAACGCGAACGACAGGATGAACGCGGCCAGCGCGATGATGACCGCCTGCGCACTCGCGACGCCGTACTCGTTGAACGCGAACGCGTTCGTGTACGCGGCGTAGTTCGGCGTGTACTCGGTGTCGATCGCCGGGGCGACCGTGGACAGGATCTGCGGCTCCGCGAAGAGCTGCAGCGTCCCGATGATCGAGAACACCGTCGTGAGCACCAGGGCCGGGGCGATGAGCGGGATCTGGATCCGCCATGCGACCTGGAACGGGCCGGCACCGTCCATCTTGGCGGCCTCGTAGACCTCGCCGGGGATCGACTTCAGCTGCGCCACGATGATGAGCATGTTGTAGCCCGTGTAGGTCCACGTGACGATGTTCGCGATCGACCACAGCACGCTGTTCGCGCCGAGGAAGTCCGGCTGCAGCCCCATCGACTGCAGCAGCGACACGATCGGCGACAGGCCGGGCACGTACAGGAACGACCACAGGATCGTCGCGATGACGCCGGGGACGCCGTACGGCATGAAGTAGATCGCGCGGAAGAAGCCCGGCCAGCGGGCGCTCGCCGACTCGAGCAGCAGCGCCAGGATCGTGCAGGCGATGATCATCACCGGGACCTGCACGATGCCGAAGAGCAGCATGCGGCCGATCGAGGCGACGAAGCCGGAGTCCTGCAGCGCGATCGCGTAGTTGTCGAAGCCGGCGAACTTGCCGACGACGCCGTCCTCGCCGAACAGGCCCTCACGGTCGACGGTCGTGAACGACTGGAACAGGGCGCTGATGATCGGGATGATGAACGTCAGCAGGAACAGGGCCAGGAACGGCGCGAGCAAGATCCACGGGGCACGCTTCTGCGCACTCGTGGCCTTCGTGCTCGTGCGGAAGGCGGGTCGCGTGCTGGTCTGCTGGCTCATCGTGCCGTCCTGACGCTGAGGCCCTTGTCCTTGAAGGACTGGACGATCTCCCGCTGCGCGAGTTCCACCGCGTCGGAGAGCTTGAGGCCGGAGGTGAGCTTGCGGCGGAACTGGTTCTGCAGACTCGTGAACGCCGACTGGGTCACGGGGGACCAGGACCAGTCGATGTTCTGCTCCTTCGAGGCCGGCACGAAGACGTCCTCGTTGTAGTTCTGGCCGGAGAACCACTTCGACGGCTGCTCACGCTGCTTGCCGATGTAGTCGACCGCGGGCGACCAGCCGATGCCGCAGTGCTTGATCATCGCGTCGATGCCCTCCTTCGAGGTGGTCATCCACGTGATGAACTCGAGCGCCTCCCTCGGGTGCTTCGCGTTCGCCAGGACCGCCGCCGTCGAACCGCCGATGGCGCTCGAGCCGAAGCCGTCGGCGCCCCACTTCTGCATCGGGGCGACCTTCCACTTGCCCTCGCCGCCCTGCACGGACTCGATCAGGGCGTCGCCCCAACTCGCGCTCGTGACCGCGGCGATCTTGCCGCTCGCGGCCGAGGCGTACCAGCCGGGGGAGTACGCACCGGCGCTCGTGTCGACGAGCTTGTCGTCGATGACCCCGTCGAAGAAGTCCGCGACCATCAGGGTCTTGTCGTCGGTCATGTCGACGACCCACTCGTCACCGTCGACCTTGAACCAGCGGGCGCCGGCCTGCTGTGCGTACGCGGCGAACGGTGACGCGTCCGAGACCGGGAACACCTCGAGGTAGTTCTGCTTGCCCGTCTTCCGGACCTTCTCGGCCAGGTCCCGCCACTCGTCCCACGTCGTCGGGGGTTCGCCGCCGGCCTGCTCGAGCAGGGCGGTCTGGTAGTAGAACCCCATGGGGCCGGTGTCCTGCGGGATGCCGTAGATGCCGTCGACGAAGGACACCTGCGCCCACGCCGCCTCGTCGTACTTCGACTCGAAGTCCTTCGCGCCGTAGCGGGCGAGGTCGACGAGACCGTTGGCGAGCATGAACTCGGGGATCTGCCGCAGCTCGACCTGACCGATGTCCGGACCGCCGCCGGCCGCCAGCGCGGAGTACATCTTCTGGTACCCCCCGCTGTTGCCACCGGGGATCCAGTTCGCCGACACCTGGATGTTCGGGTGCGTCTTGTTCCACACGTCGCAGACCTTCTGCAGGTCCTTCAACCAGGCCCAGTAGGTGAGCTGGACGGTCTCGCCCGACGCGGCGGCCGGCACGAGGGCGGCCTTGTTCACGTTGGTGGAACCGGGGACCGCGCAGCCGGCGAGCAGCCCTGCCGCCGCCGTGCCGATGCCGAAGCCCAGGAGTTGTCGTCTGGAGATGGGTCGTGGTCGTGGCGTCATTGCCGCACTCCGGTTCGTCGTCGATTCGGGGTCCAGGTCAGCCAACCACAAAACCGAGCGTCGTTGCAGATTCGCGCCTGGGTGTTCGCTCCCGACTGTGGACGCCCGGTGGCGGCGAGGTGGAGTGTGGTCGCACGTGAGAGCGCCGGAGCTCATCGGCTCCGGCAACCGTCCGAGAGGAGCTGCCATGACGTCGACCAACGCGACGAGCGAACTGCACCGGATCCTGGGAGAGCGACTGGAGGGCGGCGGCACCTGGGCCTGGGCCTACGCCGACGTCTCCGGCAACGTCGAGGATCCCCGACGACAGGCGGCGCTCAAGCTCCGCGGTGTCGAGGAGGGGCTCCGGGCACAGGGTGCGTCCGACGAGGTCGTCGACGCCGTCGCCACCGAGTTCGAGCAGGAGCCCGGCGTCCCCTCGCCCGTCACCCGGTACGTGCTCGTGCACGACGGCGAGGTCGTGCTGAGCGAGGTCCTGCCCGGGCCGCTGCACGGATCGGAGTCCGTCGGCGTCGGAGCCGTGCCGGACCTCGTGCCGCTCGTCGCCCACCGTCCCGTCGACCTCCCGTTCCTGGTGGTCCACGCCGGCAAGGAGGGCGGGGCCTTCCGTGCCTACCGCCTCGGGCACGCCCCGGTCGCGGCCGACGCGTCCGAGCAGCAGGTGGCGGGCCGGAACGACACCCTGCACTACGCCAAGGCCGGCACCGGGTGGAAGCAGCCGCACTGGCAGCAGCACACCGAGGAGATCTGGAAGCAGAACTCGTCGGAGACCGCTGCCGCCGTCGACGAGGCCGTTCGGACGATCCGCCCCGGACTCGTCGTCGTCGCCGGTGACGTCACCGCCCGCGAGCTGCTGGTGAAGGCACTCTCGTCCGAGACCCGTGCACTCGTCTCGGTGTTCCCGGGCGACCCGCGAGCCGACGCCGGCTCGAAGCAGGCGTTCGTCGAGCACGTCGAGACCGCACTCGCCCGCGTCGTCGCCACCCGCCGCCACGACCTCGAGGACTCGCTCCGCACGCACGTCGGCCGTGGCGACAACCAGGTCGTCACCGGCCTCGGACCCGTCGTCGAGGCGCTGCAGCAGGCCCAGGGCGCGACCGTCGCGCTCGACGCCGTGGCCATCGGTGACCGGACACTGCTCGCGCTCGCCGGGGCGCCGTGGGTCGCCACCGCACCGGAGCAGGCCGCGGGGACGCCCGTCATCGGGGCGGTGCCGGCGGTGTGCGCGCTCGTGCGGGCCGCGGTGCTGACCGACGCCGAGCTCGTGCTCGTCAACGCCGCGTCGCTGCCCGGTGGCGCTCCCGCCGCCGCGCTGCTCCGCTGGCCGGTGGGTCCGGTCGTCCCCGCCTAGCGAGCCGCGCGCGTACCTTATCGAAACGGGCGTACCTGGTCAGTTCTTTCGACCAGGTACGCCCGTTCCTACAGTGCATCGCGCGGGTCAGTCGTGCGACCGGTCCGCGCGCGGGACCAGCGGCAGGGCCAGCAGCGGCAGCACGGCCACGATGCCGAACGACGCCGCGAACCCGAGCGCCGTCACCAACGCGCCGATGCCCGGGCCGACGGCGCTCGCCGCGATGAACTGCCCGGTGTTCTGCGTGCCGAGGGCGCGACCGGACCAGAACGGCCCGGCCGCCTCGGCGACCGACGTGTAGGCCAGCCCGTTGTCCGCCACGGTGACGCTCGTCGCGATCACCAGGAACACGGCGCCGGCGGCCAGGTGCGTGACGTCGACCAGCGCGAGCAGCCCCATCACGACGGCGGCACTCACGACGACGATCCGCAGCGGTCCGACGCGTGAGCCGGCCCGGTCGCTCCACACCCCGACCAGGATCCGCCCGATCGCCCCGACGAACTGCGACGCCCCGACGAGCAGCCCTGCCGCGGCCGTCGACCAGCCCAGCCCGACGAGCCACACCAGCCCGTAGGTCGACAGGGTGAACTGCGGCACCACGAGCAGGATCGACACCGCGTGGATCCGCCAGAGGAACCCGCTCGCCCGGTACGGGTTCGCCGTCGCGTCGGCCGGTGCCGTGTGCCGGGCCGGTCGCGGCGGGTTCTGGATGCCGACGGCGCAGAGCGCCGCGAGCACGGCGCAGAGGACGATCGGCAGGACGAGGGCCGCGCGGATCCCGGACCCCTCGGCGAGCTGCGGCACCGTGACGGCCGCGAGCGTCACCCCGAGCGGCTGCGACATCTGCCGGATGCCCATCGCGAGCCCGCGCCGCTCCTTCGGGAACCACCCCACGACGACCCGGCCGCTCGCGGCGTTCGTCGACGCGCTCGTCATGCCGCCCAGCAGGAAGGCCAGCCCGAGCAGGACCGGGTCGCCCGCGGCGAACCATGCCCCGACCACCGCGAGGGTCGTCAGCACGAGTCCGCCGGCGATCACGATCCGTTCGCCGATCCGGTCGGTGATCGCGCCCCAGGCGATGAGCGTCAGGACCATGCCGAACGTCGGTGCAGCGGCGAGGACGCCCGCCACGG
Source organism: Curtobacterium sp. NPDC089991 (assembly GCF_044748425.1). Classification (NCBI taxonomy): domain Bacteria; kingdom Bacillati; phylum Actinomycetota; class Actinomycetes; order Micrococcales; family Microbacteriaceae; genus Curtobacterium; species Curtobacterium sp. NPDC089991. Next base: position 328,907 of record NZ_JBIVGB010000004.1, on the reverse strand, counting down.
TCAGGGACGTGCCGTTCGCGTGCAGGTACGGGATGAGCAGAGCGGGAGCCGTCACCACCAGGGTCCCGGCGGCCTGCGCGGCGACCCCGAGCGCGAGCATCGTCCACGCTCGGCGGCCGATCGTGGTGGGCGTCCGGGGTGCGGCGGTCGCGGTCATCGTGGTGGCTCGCATCGTTTCATGTCGGAAGCAATTGGTATACCACAACGGTATACCATTCCGACGGTGTCCCCGCTAGAGTTGTTGGCCGTGACCGACACGACCGATGCAACCCCGGTGTCGCAGACGGCCCAGCTCTACGACAACCTGCGTGCCGCGATCCTGACGCTCGACATCGCGCCGGGCGAGCGCATCTCGGAGCGCGGTCTCGAAGCGCGGTTCCACGCCTCGCGGACCCCCGTCCGTGCCGCACTGTCGCGGCTCGAGCGCGAGGGCCTCATCCTGCACGAGGGGCGCTCGTGGACGGTCACCCCGATCGACCTCGACGAGATCGCCTCGCTCGCCGAACTCCGGGGCGTGCTCGAACCCGCCGCCACCCGACTCGCGGTCGAGCGGGCGAGCGCCGAGCAGCTCGCCGAGGTCCGCGGGCACCTCGACGCCCTGCGCCCGACGCCCGACCAGCAAGCGGGCATCCGGATGGGCTCGACGTTCCACCTCGACCTGGCGGCGCTCGGCGGCAACCGGTTCATCACCGACGCGATCGCCGATGCCCTGACCCGTCTCGAGCGCACCCGGTGGATCGAGGTGCGCACGCCCGAGGCCCGCGACGCCGCGTGGGACGAGCACAGCGCCATCATCGACGCCGTGCGCGACGGCGACGCCGACCGTGCGGCCGGGCTCGTCGCAGCGCACGTCGCCGGGACGAACGACCGGTTGCTCGGCTGGATCGCACAGGAGCGCCGCCGACTGCGCGGCGCGGGCATGACGATCGTCGGGGCCACCGAGCGCTGACGCGAACCGCGTGACCTGACGGAACACGAACCGCGGGGCCCGGCGTGACACCCGGCGCGTGACCCGGTCCGCCGTGACGCGAGCAGCGCCCTGGACGCGACCGCCCCCGGAGACGCGACCCGACAGCAGCTGCCGGTCCGCGCCTCCTGGCCGTCGCCCGTTCGACGCGGACGTGACCCGCTACGGGCGGTCCGCGCGCTCCTCTGTCGCGTCGAGCTGGTCGAACGTCGAACCGCCGCCGTCGGTGCGCTCGAGCAGCGCGTCGCGCACCTCGGCCTCGTCATGGCTCGCGCGGTTCGCCAGCTTGCTTCCGGATCGTGTCGCCTGTGACATGTCGGTGTCCTTCCCCTGCGTGTGGGCATCGTGGTGTGCGCGGGCATCCTGCCCGCCGGTGCGCTTCCTCACGGGACGTACTGAGGTCGTGACAGTGTCGCGCGGTCGCTCCGGCCGCCGCAAGGGCTTTCGTCACATGTGGAGAAGTGCCGTCACGGACCGTGCCTAGGATGGTGCGGCCGCGCCGCCCCGGTGCGCACCAGCGGACGTCGGACGGGAGGCACGGCTTGGCTGCACCACGTACCGCACCTCCCACGGTCTACGACGTCGCCAGTGCCGCGAACGTCTCGATCGCGACCGTCTCGCGCGTGCTCCGCACGCCGGACGCCGTCCGCGAGGGCACCCGGGACCGCGTCCAAGCGGCGATCCGCAGCCTCGGCTACGTCCCCTCCGGCAACGCCCGAGCCCTCGCCGGCAAGCGCACCGGCGTCGTCGGACTGCTGCTGCCCGGGTTCGACGTGGTGCCCGACGAACGGCCGGACCTGGTCACCGACGGGGGCGTCCGCGTGGTCGACGACCGCCGCCACGTGACCCAGCCGTTCTCCTCGAACCTGTACTTCGACGAGGTCCTGCGCGGCGCCGAGACCGAGGCCTGGCAGCGCGGACTCGCGCTCATGGTCGCCGCCGGTCGGGGGTCCTCGCGCGACGTGATCGTCAACGACGTCGCCGGCCGGGTGGACGGCCTCGCCGTGCTCGCGCAGACCGTGCCGGACGACCTGCTCGAGCACGTCGCCCGTCGGATCCCGGTCGTGGTGCTCGCCGACGACCGGCGGTCGCACGGGTTCGACTCCGTGAGCGTGGACAACAGCGCCGGCATGCGGACGCTCGCATCGCACGTGATCGGGCGGCTCGGCATCCGGTCGCTCGCGTACGTCGCGGGCCCGATCGACTCGCCGGACGACATGGAGCGCTCGACGGGCTTCCGGTCGGCGTTGGCGGACCACGGGGTGCCGGCGTCGTCGGTCCGGGTGGTGCACGGCGACTTCGGCCGGGCGCGAGCGCGGGAGCTGGCGGCGAGGCTGCTGGCGGACGAGGTGCCCCGGGCCATCGTGTGCTCGAACGACCAGTCGGCGCTCGGCGTGCTCGACGCCGCCACCGCCCGGGGCCTGCGCGTGCCCGAGGACGTCGTCGTCACCGGCTTCGACGGCATCGACGCCGGGCGCTTCTCGTCGCCGCGGCTCACCACCGTGCACCAGCCGATGGGGGAGCTCGGGCGTGCGGCGGTGCGGGCGATCGTCGACCGGCTGGACCACCGCGAGGGACCGCCGCGCGCCGTCCGGCTACCGGTCGAGGTGCTGCTGCGCGAGAGCTGCCCGCCGGCGCTGTGACGTGCGGTGCTGCGAGCGGTGCTGCGAGCGGCGCGGCGAGCGAGGCGGCGAGCGGCGCGGCGGTGCGTCCGCACCGTGCGGCTTTGGTCATCCCGTGCGACGTTGACCGCCCGGTGCGGGCCTGTAACCGCGCACGGAGCGGGCATCCTCGCACCCTGCGACGGAACGCGCACCGTGCGCAGCGACCCTCGCTCCGACCCTCGCTGCCGCCGCCCGCGCCTACGTACCACCCCGGCACGGAACCCCGGTGTTGCGCGACGCGATGTAAGCGCATACATTGACCCAGTACCGATTCGACACGGAGGTCGACCGAGCAATGACGCTTCCCCCACAGCGCACGCGCGGCAAGCGCGACCCCGGGACCCGCGCTCCCGGAAGGCGCCCCGGCAGCACCCGACGACGCGGACGCCTCGTCGCGGCGATCGCCGGGCTCGCAGCCGTGGCCCTCATGGCCACCGGCTGCAGCATCCAGGTCCGGTCCGAACCCGATCCCACGATCGGCAAGGACACGATGCTCATCAACGCGGACCACGGCAACCCGCTGTTCGACCGCAACTTCAACCCGTACATCGCGAACGCCCGCACGGCCTCCAAGTGGATGTACGAGCCGCTCATCGAGATCAACCCCCTCGACGGCAAGGGCACCCCGTGGCTCGCCAGCAAGTGGAGCCAGCCGGACGCCAGCACGATCGACATGACGATCCGCCAGGGCGTCGAGTGGTCCGACGGCTCGCCGTTCTCGGCGAAGGACGTCGTCTTCACGTTCGACCTGCTGAAGAAGTTCCCGGCGATGGACGTCAAGGGCGCCTGGCAGCACATCAAGAGCATCGAGGTGGACGGCGACCACGTCGTCTTCCACCTCAAGAGCGACGACGTGCCGAGCCTGAACATCATCGGCGCGACGTACATCCTCGGTGAGCAGCACTGGGGCGGCGTGAAGGACCCGACCACCTGGCGGGACCCGAACCCGGTCGGCACCGGCCCGTTCGTGCTCGGCAACTACACCGACCAGCAGTACTCGATGGACAAGAACCCGACGTACTGGCAGGCCGACAAGATCGCCATCAAGCACCTCATCCTGCCGGCGACGAACACGCAGCTCGACACCGTCACCCGCGGCTACGACTGGGCGTACTCGTTCATCTCGGACGTCAAGGGCACCTGGGGTGCCGCGTCGAAGACGAACCAGTGGTGGTTCCCGGCCGGTGGCGTTATCGGCCTCATCCCGAACCTGACGAAGGCCCCGTACAACGACGTCAACGTCCGCAAGGGCATCTCGCTCGCGCTGAACCGTGACGACATCGCCGAGACCGCGTCCGAGGGCAACCTGGCGGCAGCGGGCCAGACCGGCCTGATCCTGCCGAACCAGGAGAAGTACCTCAACCCGGACATCCCGGACAAGGGCATGATCACGCAGGACGTCGACGCTGCGAAGGCCGCGTTCGCGAAGTCCGGCTGGACCGAGCAGGGCGGGAAGATCATGAAGGACGGCAAGCAGCTGTCCATCACCATCATGACCGCGAACGGCTACTCGGACTGGCTCCGTGCCGCGCAGGAGGTCCGTCGCGACCTGACGGCCATCGGTGTGAAGGTGACGATCCAGGCACCACAGCCCGCCGGCTACCAGCAGAACATCAACAACGGCACGTTCGACATGGCGATGGGCGGCATGGGCAACGGTGACGTCTACCAGGCGTTCAACTCCCTGCTCAGCAGCGACTTCTACCAGCCGGTCGGCAAGTCGACGGTCAACAACTACGAGCGCTACAAGAACGCCGACACCCAGAAGCTCCTCGACGAGTACAAGGCGACGACGGACACGGCGAAGCAGCAGGAGATCCTGAACCAGCTGCAGGAGATCGTGTACGACGAGCTGCCCGTGATCGGCATGTACTACGGCGGGCTCTGGGGGCTGTTCAACACCGGCAAGTTCGTCGGTTGGCCCAGCGCCGAGGACCCGTACATGGCCCCGCAGAACTACGACTCCGCACCGCTGCTCATCTTCTCGAAGCTCCGGCTCCGGGACAGCGCAGCCGGCCAGGAGATCCTGAAGCAGCAAGAGGACCAGAAGTGAAGTACATCCTCCAGAAACTCGTCCTCTTCGTCCTGACCCTCTGGGCCGCGGTCACGCTGAACTTCGTGCTCCCGCGCCTCATGCCGGGCAGCCCGTCGGACGCCGCGCTGGCGAAGCTCAGCCAGAACGGCCCCGTCACCGAAGCCACCAAGAAGGCCATCGAGGCCCAGCTCGGCGTCCCCACGGGCAACCTGTGGGACCAGTACGTCAACTACCTGCACCAGGTCGTCACGCTCGACTTCGGGGTGAGCTACACGTTCTACCCGCAGCCGGTCGGTGACCTCGTGTCGAAGGCCCTGCCGTACACGCTCATCCTGGTCGGCGTCGTGACGATCCTCGCGTTCGTCCTCGGCACCCTGATCGGCGTCGCGGCGGCGTGGAAGCGCGGCACCTGGCTGGACTCGCTCCCGACGCTGTCGGGGTCGTTCATGTCGACGTTCCCGTACTTCTGGACCGCCCTGCTCCTGCTGTTCTTCCTCGGCTACGTCCTGCACTGGTTCCCGACCACGGGCGCCTACTCGGCCACCACCACCCCGGGGCTCAACGGAGCGTTCGCGGCCGATGCCCTGCAGCACGCGGTGCTGCCGGCGGTGACGATCCTGGTGACGAGCCTCGGCGGCTGGATCATCGGCATGCGCAACGCGATGATCAACACGCTCGGTGACGACTACGTGACCTTCGCCGAGGCGAACGGTCTGCGCGGCCGCACCGTGGCCGTCCGGTACGCGGCGCGGAACGCGATCCTGCCGAACCTGACCGGCTTCGGTCTGGCACTCGGTGGCGTGGTCGGCGGTTCGGTGCTGGTCGAGCAGGTCTTCGGCTACCCCGGCATCGGCTACCTCCTGTTCAACGCCGTCATCGGGCAGGACTACCCGCTGATGCAGGCCCTCTTCCTGATGATCACCGTGTCGGTGCTCATCGCCAACTTCATCGTGGACGTCATGTACGGCGTCCTGGACCCGAGGACGCGCCGATGACCAACAACGCCACTGTCGCTGTCCGGACCCAGGACACCGACGAACAACAGGCTCCTTCCAAGTGGAAGAGCATCGCCCGCCAGTTCGGCGTCGTCTGGTCGAACTCGAAGGCCCGGATCGGCATCATCATCCTCGCGGTGTTCGTGCTGGTCGCGATCTTCGCGCCGCTCCTGGCCCCGTACGGTGCCAGCCAGAACGGCTTCGCCCGGTCCGCCGACGCGACCGCCGACCACTGGATGGGCACCACCGCCGCTGGCGAGGACGTCCTGTCCCAGATCATCTACGGCGCACGGATCTCCGTGATGGTGGGTGCCGTCGCCGGCATCTTGTCGACGCTCGTCGCCGTGGCGATCGGCCTCAGCTGGGGCTACGTCCGCGGGTGGATCGGCGAGGTCATCGGCTTCATCGTGAACCTGTTCCTGGTCATCCCGGGCCTGCCCCTGATGATCGTCATCGCGGCGTACCTGCAGAACGGCGGCATCGCGGTCATCATCGCGGTGATCGTCGTCACCGGCTGGGCCTGGGGCGCTCGCGTCCTGCGCAGCCAGACGCAGTCCCTTCGCGGTCGCGACTTCGTGACGGCGGCGCAGTTCTCCGGCGACGGTGCGACCCGCATCGTGTTCCGCGAGATCCTGCCGAACATGACCTCGCTCATCGTCGGCTCCTTCTTCGGAGCGGCCACGAGCGCGATCCTGGCCGAGGCGGGCCTGGAGTTCCTCGGGCTCGGCGACTCGTCGATCGTCAGCTGGGGCACGATCCTCTACTGGGCGCAGAACTCCAACGCGCTGCTCACCGGCCAGTGGATCCTGCTCTTCGCCCCCGGCCTCTGCATCGCGCTGCTCGCGATGAGCCTCACCCTGATCAACTTCGGCGTCGACGCCGTGTCCAACCCGCGGCTGCGCGAAGGCGCGCGCCCGAAGCGCAAGGAGGCGACCGCATGAGCGGCTCGCGTACGACGCAACCAGCAGACGGCCTGGAGGCGCGGGACGGCGCCGCCACGGGCCTCCCGTCCGACGGTGGTGACGCCCAGGGCGTCCTGCTGGACGTCCGCGACCTGTCGGTCGTGTACGAATCGGCCGGCCAGACGGCCGTCCAGGCGGTCGACCACGTGTCGTTCAGCTTGCGGAAGGGCGAGTTCGTCGGCCTCGTCGGCGAGTCCGGTTCGGGCAAGTCGACGCTCGGCTACGCGCTGACGCGTCTGCAGAAGCCGCCGGCGCGGACGAACGGCGGCAGCATCGTCTTCAACGGTCACGACATCCGTGACCTCGACGAGGAAGCGCTCCGGCAGCAGCGCCAGGGCGGCTTCGCGATGGTGCTGCAGTCCGGCATGAACGCGCTCAACCCGGTGCGCACCGTCCGGAACCACTTCATCGACATCTTCAAGGCGCACGGCCACGTGTCGCGCGACCGGTGGGACGCCCGGATGAAGGAGCTCATCGAGAAGGTGAAGCTGCCGACGTCGATGCTCGCCCGGTTCCCCGGGGAGCTCTCCGGGGGCATGCGGCAGCGTGTCTCGATCGCCCTGGCCCTGTCGCTCGAACCGCAGCTGATGGTGTTCGACGAGCCGACCACGGCACTCGACGTGCTCGTGCAGCACGCCGTCATGGACACGATCATCGAGCTGCAGCAGGCCGAGGGCTTCACGGCGATCCTGATCAGCCACGACCTCGGCATCGTGCTCGAGGCCACCGAGCGCGTGCTCGTCATGCACGAGGGCCGCATCGTCGAGGACGGCGGCTCGAAGGAGCTCCTGCGCAACCCGCAGGACGAGTACACGCAGATGCTGCTGTCGCACTACGCCGACCCGCGGGCCGAGATCGTGTCCCTGCCCGGTTTCCCGGACCGGTCGCAGCGTGCGACGTCCGGCGAGAAGCGGCAGGAGGCCACGTCGTCGTTCAGCACCGTCGGGTCGCGTGAGCGGTCGGCGGCGAAGAACCCGATCGTCGTCTCGAACATCGTGAAGACCTACCCCGCGCCGCGCCGCGGCGAGCAGCCCGTGCAGGCGGTGCGCGACGTGTCGTTCACCCTCGAGCCGGGGCAGTCGCTCGCCCTGGTCGGTCAGTCCGGTTCGGGCAAGTCGACCATCGCGAAGCTCCTGACCGGGGTCGAGAAGCCGACGACCGGCACCGTCCGGTTCGGCGACCTCGACGTCGCACGCCTGGGCAAGCGAGGCCTGCGGGACCTCCGCTCTGAGGTGCAGATGGTGTTCCAGGACCCGTACGCGGCGCTCAACCCGCTGCACACCGTGGAGTACACGCTGTCCCGCCCGATCGCGAACTACACGGACCTGACGGGGCAGGACGCCCGGCGCCGCGTGCTCGAGCTCCTCGAGACCGTGGGCCTGACCCCGGTCGAGCAGTTCGCGCAGAAGCTCCCGCACCAGCTCTCCGGTGGGCAGCGGCAGCGCGTCGTCATCGCCCGGGCACTCGCGTCCGACCCGCAGGTGATCATCGCCGACGAGCCGGTCTCGATGCTCGACGTGACGTTGCGCGCCGGCGTGCTCGCCCTGCTCGAGGACCTGCGCGAGCAGTGGGGCGTCTCGCTCCTCTACATCACGCACGACCTGCTCAGCGCGCGGCTCATCACCGACGACATCATGGTGCTCCACGAGGGTGCCGTGGTCGAGCGGGGACGGACGGCCGAGGTGCTGCAGAACCCGCAGGACCCGTACACGATCGCCCTGCTCGACGCCGTGCCGAACCCCCGCCGCGCCCTCGCGGAGGGCCGGCTGTGACCACGCTGCACGACTTCCCGGCGGTGCCGGCGTTCGGCCACCTGCCGACGCCGGACGGCGTCGACGTCGTCGGGGTCGACCTGCCGATCGGTCGCCTCACGGCGTACCGGATCATGCCGTCCGGGGTGTCGAAGGGTGTCGTGCTCATCGTCCCGGGCTACACCGGATCCAAGGAGGACTGGCGCACGTTCCTGCCACTCCTCCGCGACGCCGGGTGGTCGGCGGTGGCGATCAGCCGCCGTGGACAGGCCGACTCGGTCTCGCCCGACGACCGCACGGCGTACACGCTCGAGCAGGAGGCCGCCGACGTCGTCCGCGTCGCCGGACTGCTCGACGACGGCGCTCCGGTCCACCTCATCGGCCACTCGCTCGGCGGCGTGATCGTCCGCGCCGCAGCGATCGCCTCGCCGACGTCGTTCCGCGACGTGACGATGTTCTGCTCCGGCCCGCACGGCTGGTCGTACCGCAAGGCCGCCGAGAAGACGATCGTCGCCGACACGTGCTCCAACCGTGCGTTGTTCGACGCGCAGAACCCGCTCTGGGCCGGCCGCCCCGACGCGGAACTGCCCGACGACGCCCGGATGGTCCGCGAACGCTTCGACCACACGAGCGTCCTCAGCGTGCTCGGTGGCGCGGCGATCCTCGAGGACCGCACCGACGCCACCGAGGAACTCCGCGCGACCGGACTGCCGGTGCTCGTGGCGCACGGCGTCTGGGACGGCGCCTGGCCGATCCCGTGGCAGGCGGACATGGCGTCGCGTCTCGGTGCGTCGTACGAGGTGATCGCCGAGAGCTACCACGGCCCCCAGATCGAGAACCCGCTCGGCACGGTCGCCGTCTTCGATGCGTTCATGAACGCCCACTGAAAGGACCCCGTCATCAGCACGCTCGACTTCCCGAAGGGCTTCCTCTGGGGCGCCGCCACCGCCGCGCACCAGATCGAGGGCAACAACGTCAACTCGAACTGGTGGGTGCACGAGCACGAGCCGGACACCACCATCGTCGAGCCGTCCGGCGACGCCGCGGACAGCTACCACCGCTACCGCGAGGACATCCGGATCGCCGCCGAGCTCGGCCTGAACTCGTACCGGTTCAGCATCGAGTGGGCGCGCATCGAGCCGGAACGCGGGTTCGTCAGCCGCGCCGAGATCGACCACTACCGCCGCATGGTCGACGCCTGCCACGAGTTCGGCATCGAGCCGATCGTCACGCTCATGCACTTCACGGTGCCCCGCTGGTTCGAACGCGACGGCTTCTGGCGCGCACCCGACGCGGCCGACCTGTTCGCCCGCTACACCGAGGCCGCGCTGCCCGTGGTGTCCGACGGTGTCCGGTACGTGTGCACGATCAACGAGCCGAACATCGCCGCGATGCTCGCCGGCGGCGAGGACGCGTCGAACCTGGTGGCGTACGGCCTGCCGAACCCGGACCTGGGCGTCGCCGACGCCCTGCTCGAGTCCCACATGCGTTCGCGGGAGGTGCTCTCCCAGGTGGGTGGCATCCAGAGCGGCTGGACCATCGCGACCCAGGCGTTCAAGTCCAACGGTGAGCCCGGCGCGGACGCGATGCTCCGCGAGTACGGGTACCCGCGTGACGACTGGTACCTGGAGAACGCCGCCGGCGACGACTTCCTCGGCGTGCAGGCGTACACCCGGACCTTCATCGGCGCTTCCGGTCCGTTGCCCGTGGCGGACGACGTCGAGACGACCCTCACCGGCTGGGAGTTCTACCCGGAGGCCTCGGCCGACGGGCTGCGCAGCGCGTGGGAGCTGTCCGGCGGCGTCCCGCTGATGATCACCGAGAACGGCATCGCCACCGCCGACGACACCCGTCGGCAGGCCTACACGCAGGGCGCCCTCGAGGGCATCCACCGCTGCATCGACGACGGCATCGAGGTCCTCGGCTACCAGCACTGGTCGCTCCTGGACAACTACGAGTGGGCGTCCGGCTTCCGTCCGACCTTCGGCCTGGTGTCGTGGGACCCGGAGACGTTCGAGCGCACGCCGAAGCCGTCCGCACACTGGTACGGGAAGGTCGCCCAGGCGAACGCCATCGAGACGGCGGAGTAGCCCGCCGGCTCGATCAGCTCCCCGAGTAGTAGTGCGCCAACTGCTCCGCGACCGCTCGGTCGCGGAGCAGTTCTGCGCGAGCGGTGGCGGTCGAGCCCTCGTCGTCCTCGGCGTTCACGTCGACGTCCAGGGCGAGCACGGACCGCACCGTGTCCAGGTCACCGGAGTCGACCGCGGCGATCAGCAGGGACGCGCCCCGTGAGCCGAGCGCCCTGGTGTCCGCACCCGCGGCGGCGAGCGAACGCACGATCGCGGCGTGGCCACCCCAGGCGGCGCGGACGATCGGGGTGTTGCCGTCGGTGTCCCGGGCCTCCAGGTCGGCGCCCGCAGCCACGAGCACGTCGATCGCCCGACGTGCGTCGCGGTCGATCGCCAGCGTCAGCGGCGTCCGCCCCTCGGTGTCGGTGAGCTGCAGCGACGCACCGCGGCGCAGGAGTTCCTCGATCATCTCGGGCCGGTCGAACCACGCGGCGGCGTGCAGCGGGGCGACGCCCCAGCGCGGGTCGACGTCGTCGACGTCACTCGCGTCGTCGGCCAGGTGCAGTCCGCCCAGGTCGCCGTACGCGGCGGCACGCACCACCTCGGTGGCGTACTCGACCCAGCCGTCCGGCACCGGACCGTGCCAGCCGCGCGCCGGCCGTGCGTCGAGCTCCGTGTAGACGGACTCGGGCACGCTGCGGATCGCGACCCGGACGCCCCGGAAGCGGATCGCGACCTCGCCGACGGGGGAGACGAGCAGACGGAGCTCCCACTGGTCGAGCTCGTGCAGGTACTCGAGCTCACCGCGCACGACGTGGGCGTCCCCGGCGAGCAGTGCTGCGGGGTCGGTGTGGGGTGGGTCCACCACCGCGTCGCGGAGGCGGAGCGTGACCCTGGCGTGGTTCCACCGGCGCCACAGGCCGTCGGGGGTGTCGAGCACCTCGTCGTTGCGGACGATGACCTCGGTGTGCACGACGACCGGGTCGGGGACGCCGTGGCCCGGCAGGTCGACCGCCGTCCCGGTGTCGTCGTCGTCGTCCTCGTCGTCCGGGTGCGCGGGGTCCGGGTGCGCGAGATCCGGGTGCTCGACGTCCCATCGTGCGATGCGGGAGTCCGTCCACTTGACGGTCAGGAGTGCGGCGACGGCCGGGGGAGCGTCCTCGAGCACGCGGGCGACGTGTTCCCGCTGCCCGTCGAAGTCCTCGAGGGAGACGTAGCCCACGGACGGCCAGTTCACTCGACTCCATCGCACGGCCCGAGACTAGTTGACGCCACTTCCGAACTCGGCGTCATTCAACATGTTTGGCGTCGGTACCGGCACCGGGCGAGCGTGGTGGGATGCCATCGACCCACGTCCCGTCCGACTCCCGACCTCCCGCGACCCGTCCCCGCAGGAGAGCCTCCGGCGTCGTCGTCCTCGCCGCGGCGACGACCCTGCTGCTGTTCGCCGAAGCGACTGTGCGGCAGCCGGCCCACGCCGCCGGAGCATCGACGGCGACCGCTCGACCGACGATCCAGCCGATGTCGGCCAACGGTCTCTTTGCACCGGATCAACCGGTCACGTTCGCAGTCGGTGCCGCGGGGACACCGGCGCTCGCGGACGTGGGCTGGCGGATCACCGACGCCAGAGGCGTGCTCGTCGAAGCCGGCGACGCCGTCGTCGGTTCCTCCGGACGAGCGGAGATCCGTCCGACTCGACGTCTCAACGCGGGCACGTACCGCGTGACGGCGCACGGCCCCGCTCTGCCCGAGACGTCCTTCCGGTTCGTCCGGACGCCGGGCGTCGAGCACCGTGACGCCTTCTTCAACGTCACGATGAACGGCTCGCCCGGGCCGGTCGCCGCGGCGCTCCCGACACTCGACGGGCTGGGCGCCGCGGGCTTCCGCCAGGACCTGCAGTGGTCCACCGTCGAGAAGGTGCCGGGCGTGTTCGACTTCCGTAGCACTGATGCGCGAGTGGACCCCATCGTGCGCGACCGTGGCGTCGCTCCGCTGTTCGTCCTCGACTACGGTCACATGGCGTACACCGGCGGCGCGATGACCCCGCCGGACGTCTCGGACCCGGCGCAGACAGCAGCCTGGCGCCGGTTCGTGTCCGAGGCGGTGACGCACATGCGCGACCGGTACCCGGACGCCGACCGCTCGTTCGAGATCTGGAACGAGTGGACGAACACCCACGGCACCCGGTCCGCCGACCCTGCCGCGTACATCGCGCTGTCACGGGTCACGGCCGCGACGATCAGGAGCGTCGACCCGGATGCACGGATCGTCGGGCCGGCCGAGAACGCCGTGTCGTCGGGCGAACTCCGCTGGCTCGACGAGTGGTTCCGGCTCGGTGGTGCCGACCACATCGATGCGATCAGCGTGCACCCGTACAACCAGCCGTACGCGCCGGAGCACTGTGTCGCGACGAACCCGTGCATCGAGAACGCGCTTCGTTGGCTCCGGGACAAAGCGGCGAAGTACCCCCGTGCGAACGGCGAACCGTTGCCGATCTGGATCACCGAGGTCGGATGGCCGACCCCGAACGGCAGGCCAGGCTGGGTCTCCGAGGACGACCAGGCGGCGTTCCTGGTCCGGACCCACGTGCTCGCCGCGCAGTACGGCGTCGAGCGGGTGTTCTCGTTCGAGATGGCCGCCCCGGACCAACCTGATCCGGACGGCAGTGCCAGGACCTTCGGGCTCGTCGACGCGCCGAGCCGCGCGTACGAGCCGAAGCCCGCTGCCGCTGCGTACGCGACGATGCAGCGCCAGCTCGCCGGCATGCGGTTCGCCGGCCAGTTCGTGACGGGTGCCGTGCGCGAAGCCCGGTTCGTCTCGGCCGACGGCACACGCTCGGTGCGGGTCGTGTGGCAGACCGCTGACCGCTTCGACGAACTGCCCATCAGTGTGGGTCTGCCCGGCGACGGCACCATCGTCGACGCCTACGGGGGCACGAAAGCCGTCCGGGGAACCGGTGGCAAGCTCGCGATGTCGGCGACGTGGAAGCCCCGGTTCGTGGTCTGGAATGGGTGAACCGGCGGACCGCCTCACGCAACTCGACGGGCTCCGCGGCCTCGCGGTCCTGCTCGTCGTCGCATCGCACACCGCAGAGTCGGTCGTCCCCTACGGCGGGGTCGTCGGGGTGACGACCTTCTTCGTGCTCTCCGGCTTCGTGATCACCCGGGCGCTCCTCGACGAGGCCGAGCGTGCCGGGCGGATCCACCTCGGCCGGTTCTGGCTCCGCCGCGCGGCACGGCTGCTCCCGGCGTGGACGGCCGTCCTGGTGGTGGTGACCGTCGCGGTGATCGTGCTGGCAGACCCGATCCGCGGTGACCTGCCCCGCGTCCTCGCCACCGTCGGGTCCTACACGGGCAACCACGCCCGGGTGCTCGGCGTCGAGCTCGGACCGTTCGAGCACACCTGGTCGCTCGCCGTCGAAGAGCAGTTCTACCTCGTCTGGCCCCTCGTCCTCATCCTGCTCGGCGTCCTCGCCCGCACTCGGCCCCGCACTGCCGCGGTCGCGCTCTGCGGACTCGTCGGTGCTGCGGTCACCTGGCGGGTCGTCGGCACGGTCGTGCTGCCGTACGACCGCCTGGCGTACGGGCTCGACACGAGCGCCGCCGCCCTGCTCGTGGGTGCGCTCGCCGCGTTCGCCGTGCGCACGGGCAGTCTCCGCGGTCTCGGTCAGATCGACTTGCGGACCGGACGTCCGAGCGCCGTCGTGCTCGGGGTCGGCGGCGTGGGCGCGACACTGCTCGTGGTGCTGTCGGCGTGCACGCTGCCGATCACGGTCGGGTCCCTGCCCGGTGCGGCTCGCTGGGTCGAGACGGCAGCGGTGGCGGTCGCAGCGCTCGTCGTCGTCGCAGGGGCGCTCGGTGGTGCTCCCGCGCTCGACCTGGCGATCGCTCGCTGGTTCGGGACCATCTCGTACGGGCTCTACTTGTGGCACTACCCGCTGCTCCGAATCGAGCCCGGGGGTGACCCGTCCACCGGTGTGGTGCGCCTGGGGCTCGCGCTGGTGGGCATCGGTGTGGCCTCGGCATCGTGGTACCTGCTCGAGCGGCCGGTGCTCCGCGCGACACGGTCGTGGGGCAGACACCCCACGACCCGTCCCGCGGCCGGCGCACCTCAGCGCGTGCGTGGGTGCACGGGGTGACGGTGCCCGGCGTCATCGCGGCCGAACCACCCCTGCCACCGCCCGGCGAGCTGGGCGTGCTGTTGCTCGACCGCGGCGGCGTCGCGCCGGACGCGAGCGATCACGAGCGCGACCACCGATCGGCTGACCCAGTAGCTCGCCTGCCCCCAGCAACCGTGCTTCCGGAGCACTCGCCCGAACCCGCGGTTGTACCGCCTGACCTTTGCGAGGACCGCGGTGGTGGGTCCGTCGTCGCGGAAGTCGCCGTGGTGCACGTACAGGTCCGCGTCGAAGTCGACCCGCACCCCGGCCTCGACCGCGCGCATGACCAGGTCGTTCTCCTCGCCGGAGCCGAAGGGCTCCACACCCGACCCGAGCGTGTCGTCGAAGTCCCCGATGTCGTCGAGGACCTCTCGCCGGAAGAACACCCCGGAGCAGATGACGGTGCGCGGGACGTCCCGCACCCGGATCCGTCGGGATCGCCCGAGCCACCGGAGCATGGTGCCTCGGCCGGTCGCGTCCTTCGTCGGGATGCACAAACCGCCGAGCCGGGGTTCTTCGTCCACCCTGCTGAACCGGGCATCGATCGCGGACAGCACGCCGGTCGGGTACCAGCAGTCGTCGTCCGGGAACCCGACGAGGTCAGCGCGGAGCGTTCGCATCCCAGCGTTCCGGGCGGTACTCACCCCGCTGGCGCCGGGCTGGTGGATGTACTCACCGTCGCCGTCCCGGATCATCGCCGCGAGCCGGTCGGGTACTTCGGGGACCGGGCGCTGCGCGACGACCGAGAGGAAGACCCGGTACGGCTCGGCTTGGATCGACCGGATCGCTCGGTCGAGGTACTCGGGCGGCCGGTTCGTGGCGATGATCAAGTGGAATCGATGGTGCATCGGGCCAGTGTCGTGGCGCATCTCGTCGGGATCCTACTTCTCGGTATGTTGTGGACGAAATACCACGGTTCCACAGGCCGGGTACACCCGGCCCTCGTCGTCCCGGCCCCGCCATCCCTGCAACCGAGCGCTCATCTGCGTGTGCTGGAAGCGCGCTCCGTCGCGGTCGCCACGGACGGTCCGGACGACGGTCCCGACCAGGCCGCGACCGATCCAGTACGCGGCCTGCCCGTACAGACCGTGCTTGCGGAGGACCCGACCGAAGCCGCGGTTGTACCGGCGGACCTTCGCGAGGGTCTCGGTCGTCATACCGGCGTCACGGAAGTCCGGGTGCCGCACCGACAGGTCCGGCATGTAGCGCATCCGCGCACCGGAGGCGAGGGCGCGGAGGACCATGTCGGTCTCCTCGCCGGCCCCGAAGGGCGTTCCGGAGCCCGTACCGAGGTCCTCATCGAAATCGCCGAGGCGTTCGAGGACGTCGCGACGCATGAAGATCCCCGAGCTCACGACGGTCCGCGGCACCCGCCAACTCGTGACGTCACCCGGGCGCCGGCGCCAGCGGAGCATCGTGCCCTGCTCGTCGCTTCCGCGGGAGGGGATCGAGGCCGCGTCGAGCCCCTGCGTCGCGAACCGGTGCGAGATCGTCGCCAGGACGCCGTCGGGGTACCAGCAGTCGTCGTCCGGGAACGCGATCACCTCACCGCGGAGTCGAGTCATCCCGGCGTTCCTGCCCCGGCTGACGCCACGGACGTCCGGCTGGTGCACGTGTTCGGCGTGCCCGGCGTCGATGAGCGGCTGCAGCACGGCCAGTGCATCCGGAGTCGGTCGCTGCTCGACGACGGTGACGAACACCGACACCCCGGCGCGCTCGATCGTCTCGAGGCAGCGGGCGAGGTGGTCCGGCGTCCGGATCGTCGAGACGACGAGGTGGAAGCGGTGGTCGGCGTTCACGCGTGGGCCTTCGTGCGGGCGAAGAGCTCGGCTGTCGGCGAGCCTGCGGTGTGCCAGTCGAGGAGGCGCTGCTGGACGGAGCCCAGCCGCTCCCGGAGCTCGGCCGTCCGGGCGCGGATCCCGTCACGGTGTCGGGTGGCGATCTGCATCTCGTGGACGAGCTCGTCGACGTCGTGGCCCACCGTGAGCGGCGCGGGGCCGTCCGTGACACTGCGCCAGAAGTCGTCACACTTCGACGCGTACGACAGCGGGACAGTGGGCACGTCGAGCGAAACCGCCGCGATGGCGCCGTGGAGTCGTTCGGACACGACCAGGTCGCATCCCGCGATGGCGGCCATCGTCGTCGGGACGTCGATGTACTCGTGCACGACCGCCGGTGTGCGCAGGCGGGCGGCCAACCCGTGCGCCGCCATGCGGTCGGCCCCGGACAGCGCGAACGCGACGACCTCGGTGGTGCCGGTCGCGGCCGCGTGCCGGTCGACCGCCTCGGCGATCGTGTCGACGTCGAACCTCGTGGTCGGATCAGATCCGATGCTGACGCCGATCCGGCCGTCGGGCCGGACGGTGCGTTGGACGTGGACGAGCTCGGGGTAGAGCAGCGCCGGATCGCCCACGACGTCGACCGGGCACAGGTTCGTGGTGACCTCGTGTTCGGTGAGCGGCCCACGGACACCGTGCAGCGCGAACCGGTCGAGCGAACGCCAGGCGTCCCACTGCTGCGGTTGTGTCCCGAGCGAGTAGCTGTCGTCGGCGGCAGCTGCCCCGAGACCGAGTCCGATGGTGCCGGTCGCGCCGAAGTACCGGGTCGCACGGTCGACGTGTCCGGCCCAGGACGCGAACCCGACGGTCGTGCCGCCACCGAGCAGCACGAGCCGCTCGCGACCGATCAGCCGGGCGCGGTCGCGAACGAAGCGCGGTGAGCGGCGAGCGTAGTCCCGCCGGGTCAGGGGCGCCTCGACGTCCAAGGGGTGACGGAGCGCGGCACGCCAGGTCTCGTGCAGGAGGTCGTCGCCGAAGTTGCCGTACCCCTGCCAGCCGAGGTAGACGAACGATCGGGGCGGTGTGCTGCGGGTCATCGGGTTTCCTTCTGTTCGGTGGTGGCGGTCGAGTCGTTGCGTGCGCGTGACGAGCGGCGAGGGCTCTCGCTCACCGGCGCCGAGGGCTCGTAGTTGTAGTAGGTCTTCATGCGTCGCTGGGCTGGGAGGCGGTTCACCACGAGCCCGAGCAGTCGTGCGCCCACCTGCCGCAGGGTCTGCTCGGCCGCGACGAAGTCGGCGCGCCGTGTCTGTCCGTTGACGCTCACGACGAGCAGGACCCCGGAGCAGATGGCGCCGAGGACGGCGGGGTCGGTCACCGGGAGGAGCGGCGGGGCGTCGACGATCACGACGTCGTACCGGGATTCGAGTTCGCGGACGAGGTCCGCCATCCGGCTCGAGCTCAGGAGTTCGCTCGGGTTCGGCGGCACCCGCCCCGCAGCGAGGACGTGCAGGGGGTTGTCCCCACCGACCTCCTGGATGGCATCGTCGAGCGCGACCTGTCGGGTGAGCACGGTGGACAGGCCGACGCGGCTCTCGATCCCCAAGTACGTCCCGGTCGTCGGGCGTCGCAGGTCGGCGTCGACGAGCAGGACCCGCGACCCGTTCTGCGCCAGCATGAGCGCGAGGTTCACGGCGGTCGAGGACTTGCCCTCGCCCGGGGTCGCGCTCGTCACGACGATGCTCTGCGGACCGCCGTCGAGGTTCGTGTACGTCAGGTGCGTCCGCAGCTGCCGGAAGCTCTCGGCCCGGGTGCTGTAGCGGTTGTCGACGGCGACGAGGGGGTGTTTCGCGATGGTGTCGTCCACCCCGAACTCGCCGAGCACACTCGCCGTGGTGAGGCGCCGGAGCGCGTCGAACGACCGCAGCCGGGTGTCGAGGACCTCGCGGAGGACTGCCTGCGCAACACCGAGTGCGAGGCCCGCGAGGACCCCGATCGCGATGTTGACCGGGATCCGCGGAGCGAACGGCATCGTCGGTGCCTTCGCCTGCTGGAACACGCTCAGGTGGACGAGGTCGCTCTGCTGCGATGAGCGCTCGACCTCGTCCACGACGGCGACGAGCTGCGTGGTGACCGCGTTGGCGATCGCCGCCGCACGGGCCGGGGACGTGGACGTCGCGCTGAGCGAGATGATCACGGTCTCGTCGGTGGACGACGCCGTCACGACCTTCGAGAGGTCGGTGCCGGCCGGGAGTCCGAGCTGCTTCGCCGCGGCGCCGAGGACGCGCGGGGTCAGTGCCAGCGCCGTGTACGACTTCACGCGCGCCGCCGAGAAGTTGTTGCCCTGACTGAGGTCGGTGACCGACGAGCCGGCGGCGACCGAGACGAAGACCTCGCTCGAGGCGCGGTACTCCGGCGCCTGCACGAGGGTGACGCCGACGGCAGCCGACGTGGCGAGGAGGACCAGCGCGAGCGCGGAGATCCATCGCCGTCTGATCACTTCGAGGAACTGCGAGAGCGTCACTGGGGGCCTTCCGGGAGGCGATCGGATGTGTGATACTTATCGTAGATGATATGAAATACCAGCGCAAGCGACAGTGGAATGGAGGGATCATGCCGGTCCTCGGAGCCGTCTTCACGGCTGTGCTCGCCGTTGCGCTGATCGCCCGTCGGACGTGGCTCCCCGCGGTGATCGGCGTCGCCGGCGGCCTGCCGTACACGGCTGCCGTCGTCGCCGGAGGGAACGGCGTGCCCCTGTTCTCGGCTGCGGCGCTCGCGTCGGGCATCGCGCTCCTCGGGACCCGCCCGCTGCGCACCACGCACTGGTCGGCGAACGCGCTCGCAGCCTTCGTCGCGTGGGCGACCATCGCCACCGCCGTCGCCCCCTGGATGTTCGCCGGCGTCCGTGTCCTCGTCCCACGTGGCGGTGTGGACGGTCAGGTGCTGGACCCCGGGTACCTCACCTACTCGATCAGCAACCTCGCGCAGCTCGGGTACCTGTTGCTCGCGGTGTGCGCGTTGCTGTACCTCGTCCGCGTCGGGGCGGCAGAGACCGCGCTCCGGATCGCGCTGGTCGTCGGCACGGTCGTGACCACCGTGCGCGGGGTGCTCGTGCAGGCAGGTGCGGACGTGCTGGCACCCCTGATGGACACGCTGCCGGGGGTCGCCTACGCGTGGGCGCTCCCGGGGGAGCGGTTGCGGGGGGTCTTCAGCGAACCGAGCGAGCTCGCAGCGTTCGCCCTCCCGGCCGCCGCGTACTTCGCCGTCACGGCACTGCGGTCGTCCGGCGGGCAGCGGATGATCTGGGCCGCGGCGAGTGCGTTGTCGTGCGCGAACCTCCTGCAGGCGGCGTCCGGCACCGCCGTCGTCGCCTCCGCCGTCGTGATCGCCGTCAGCCTGCTCGTGGTCGCCGTGCGGTACGTCGTCCGGGGTGGACGCGGCACCGTCTGGTTCGTCCTCGGGGGGCTGACGATCGCGATCGTGCTGCTCGCGGCCGGCCCGCAGCTCGCCGCACCGGTCGAGGCGATCGTGGACGACAAGGTCGGCAGTCAGTCGTACGACTCCCGGACCGGCGCGGACGGCTTCAGCTGGGGGGTCCTCGCCGACACCCTCGGCATCGGCGCCGGGCTCGGCGCGAACCGGCCGTCGTCCTTCGGGATGACGCTGCTGACCTGCGTCGGGATCCCGGGCACGATCGCGTTCGCCGTCTTCGCGCTCGGCGTGCTCGTGCGCGCGGCGCGGTCACCGGCGACCGTCCCGGCCTCGGTCGCGCTCGCCGCGGTGCTCGTCGCGAAGCTCGTCGGCACCCCGGACCTCTCGACGCCGATCCTCTGGCTGCTCCTCGCCGCATGTGCCTCGAGCGTCTGGCACCCCGTCGCCGAGCCGCCGGAACCGGGACCGGACGCCGCCGGTGCACGACCCGTCACCCTGACAGGAGCCCATCAGTGATCTCGATCCTCATCGTCTGCGAGGGCAACATCTGCCGTTCGCCGTACGTCGAACGCGTCCTCCGGGCGCGCCTCGACGCAGTGCTGCCCGGAGTCTTCCGCGTGGACAGCGCCGGCACCGCTGCGACAGCGGGTACGCCGATGTTCCCGCGTTCCGCCGCCGCTGTCGGACAGGACGGCGGCGACCCGGACGCCTTCGTCTCGACGCCGCTGACCGCCGCGGTGCTGCGCGACAGGGACCTCGTGCTCACGCTCGAGCGCGCGCACCGAGCGCAGGTCCTCGACCTCGCGCCGCACCTCCTGCGGCGGACCTTCACCATTGCGGAGTTCGACCGCCTCGTCCGCCCCCTGCTGGACGCCGATGCCGTCGACGAGCGGTTCTGGGCGGAACTCCCGCGCCTCGTGTCCCGCTTCCGGGTCGCGACGGCCCCGACCGACCCGGCGCTCGACGACGTCGCCGACCCGGTACGCGGCGACGAGCACGACTTCCTGACCATGCGCGAGCGGGCGATCTCCGCCATCGCGACCATCGCGGCGTGCGCGGAACGCGCCGCCACCGACCAGAACGGAGCCGACCGTGCGCGGACTGCTCGTCCATGAGTGGATCGAGGCGGTGGGCGGCGCCGAGCGTGTCGTCGACGCATTCGCCGATGCCTACCCTGCCGCCGACGTGTTCGGGCTGTGGAACGACGCCCCCGGGCGATACGCGGACCGGCGGGTGGTCGAGAGCGTCCTGGCGCGGTCGCCCCTCCGCGGCAGGAAGGCGCTGTCGATGCCGTTCCTCCCGGCCCTGTGGAGTCACGGCCTGCGCACCGTCGGCGAGTACGACTGGGCGATCGTGAGCTCGCACCTGTTCGCCCACCAGGCCCGTGTGACCGGGGTCGCCCCGGACCGGCAGTTCACCTACGTGCACACGCCGGCCCGGTACCTCTGGAACCCGGAACTCGATGCCCGCGGATCGACCATGCTCGCCCGCGCGGGTTCGCCGGTACTCCGCTCCGTCGACCGCCGTCGCGCCCAGGGGCTCCGTCACGTCGCCGCGAACAGTCGCTTCGTGCAGCAGCGCATCCGCGACACCTGGGGCATCGACGCTCAGGTGATCAACCCGCCGGTCGGCGTGGAGCGGCTCGCTGCGGTCGCCGACTGGGCGTCCGTGCTCGACGAGCGCGACCGCGCTGTCCTCGAGGCGCTGCCTGCCGACTTCGTCCTCGGTGCCTCGCGGTTCGTTCCGTACAAGCGCCTCGACGTCGTCATCGATGCCGGTCGGGCGTCCGGGCGTCCGGTGGTGCTCGCCGGCGACGGTCCGGATGCCGAGCGGCTGCGCGCGCTGGCTGCCGAGTCGAGGGTCGAGGTGCACTTCGTCTGCACGCCCTCCGACGCGATGCTCGCGGCGCTCCTGCAGCGTGCCGCGGTCTACGTGTTCCCTCCCGTCGAGGACTTCGGGATCCTGCCCGTCGAGGCGCTGGCCCTCGGCACGCCGGTGGTCGCGAACGCCGAGGGCGGGGCTCGCGACTCGGTGCAGGAAGGAACGAGCGGCACGCTCCTCCACGACCTCGCGGATTCGACCCTGGCCGCAGCGGTCGACGGTGCCGTGCGACTCGACCCAGCGGCCTGTCGTGCGCGCGCCGCCGCGTTCTCGACCGAGCGGTTCCAGCGCGAGATCGCGGAGTGGACCGGCATCCCGGTGGGGGGCCAGACCGGCTGAAGGTCCGCGGGGGTGGACCGGACCGCCTGGAGGCCCGGTGCCGGTCCGTCGGACCTGCACCGGGCCTCCAGTCGGTCGCTACCTGGCTGCGCTCACCAGGACGCGCTCGATCTGCGCCACGATGTGCGGCGTCGCGTAGCGCGCGGCGGAGTGGCGCCCGTTGCGGGCGAGTCGGTTCCGTTCCTGCTCGTCACCGGCCAACCGGAGGATCGCGTGCGCGAGGGCATCGACGTCGCCTGGACGGACGAGGAGCCCGTCCTCGCCGTGCGTGAGCACCTCGGCAGGGCCGCCAGCGTCCGCGGCGATGACCGGTCGACCGAGCGCCATCGCCTCGGTGACCACCTGCCCGAACGGCTCCGGGCGGCGGCTGGCGTGCACGAGCAGATCGCACGCGCTGATCTCGGCATCGACGTCCTGCCGGTGTCCCCGGAACTCGACCACCGCCGTCAGGTCCAGCTCCGTGACCAGGGTGTGCAACTCGGCGGCGTGGTGGTCGTCGGTCCCGAAGTGCGCCGCGCCGATCAGCCGGAGCCGCGCATCGGGGTCGAGACCGAGCGCGCGGGCCGCGGCGAAGGCGCGGACCGCGATGTCCTGCCCCTTCCAACGGGTGAGCCGCCCGACCATGCCGATGGTGAACGGGCCGGGTGCCGACGGGGCGGCCTGGTCCGGGAGGTCCACGGGGCAGCCGATCACCGCGGGTGCCGGACCGGACCGGCCGAGGGAGCGGGCCGTCGTCCGTGAGTTGGCGATTCTGGCTGCGGGGAGCGTCGTCAGCGCCGCGCGGAGCACCAGGGTGTTCGCGCGGGAGGCACCGGCCGCTCCGACGACGTCGTGGACGTACGCCACGACGGGGATGCGTGCGAGCCGGCCGGCCAGTCCGCCGTACACGTGCGCTTTCGCCGAGTGTGTGACGACCACGTCGGCGCCGACGTCGCGGAGCCGTCGCGCGAGGGCCCGCGTGGAGCGGAGCGTCGACACTCCCTTCGCGAGGAGGCCCCCGGCCGCATCGGCTGCGTGCTCGGTCACGGACGGGTCGAGCGCGACGACCTCGTGCTCGACGCCGAGCCCGGAGAGCAGGGACTCGAGTGGCCCGTGTTCACCGAGGACGACGATCACCTCGGTCTCGACCCGGGCGGCGGCCACCCGCGCCACGAGGAGCTCCGCCCCGGACAGTGCTGCGCTGTGGGTGAGCATGGCGACGAGCGGGAGGTTCCGGGTTGTCATGCATCTAGAATACCAGTATTCTATAGAGCGTGACATTGAAACGTCACCGGGGCGACAGTGCCAAGCGTCATCCGCCTCGCCGCGATCCCAGAACGGAACCCGACATGCGTCACACCTCCCGCACCGCCCGCATCGCCGCCACGACCCTGGCTGCGATCGGGATCCTCACCGTCGTCACGGCGTGCTCCGGCACCGGCGGCGACGAGCCCACCAAGAAGCCGACGGCCAGCTCGAGCGCCAAGGCAGACGACCGCTTCTCGACGCCGCCGGCCGACATCCAGAAGGCGACGGCGGAGTGCGCCGACGGCAAGGTCGTCATCGACCAGAGCAACAAGGACGTCACCGTGGGCGACTGCGCCTCGGTCGAGATCACCGCGAGCAACGCGGTCGTCCACCTCGGCAAGGTCGACGCGCTCGTCATGAGCGGCACCATCAACGACGTCGACGCCAAGGAGATCGGCAAGGTCACGGTCAGCGGCAACGGCAACCGGGTCACCACGGACGGCAAGCCGAAGGTCACGGACAAGGGCGCCGAGAACCTGTTCGTCACCCGCTGAGTCCGACCCGACCCGAACGGAGGACTGCCATGACCCGCACGACCCTGCCGGACTGGCAGTCCTCCGCTCCGCTCGCGACTGCGGCAGCCCGTGGCGGCATCGTCACCGCCGCCGGCACCGCGACCCGGTTCCTCGTGCAGCTCGTCACCGTCGTGGTGATCGCCAGGATCCTCGGCCCCGCCGAGTACGGGTTCGCGGTCGTCGTGCTCCTGCTCAGCGGTCTCGCCGAGCTCCTCCGCATCGGTGGCATCGGAGCCCTCGTCACCCGTGCGCCGCGCCTGTCCGCCGGCGTCGCCTCCTCGCTCCACCTCCTCAGCGCCGCAGCCGGACTCGCTGTCGGCGCTGCGCTGGCCCTGTCGGCGCCGGCACTCGCGGTCGTCCTCGGCTTCCCAGCGTCCGGCAGGTCCGTGATGCTGCTCGCGGTTCCCTTCGTGGCGGCCGGGGCCAGCGCGGTCCCCACGGCGCTGCTCGCCCGCAACCTCCGCTTCCGTGCCCTCGCCCTGCTCGAGGTCGCGTCGATGGTCTCCGGCGCCGCCCTGGCGCTCGTGCTCGCGATCGCCGGTGCGGGCTCATCGGCGCTCGTCGCCCAGGCGCTCCTCTTCTCGCTCGTGCTCGGCATCGGTTCGATCGCCGTGTGTCCCTGGCGCCCGACCCGCCCCGCGCGGTGGTCCGCCGTCCGGCCGGAACTCGGCTTCGCAGCGAACGTCACCGCGGTCCAGGTCCTCAACTTCGCGGCCCGCAACCTCGACAAGGTGATCGTCGGGGCGTCGTTCGGCCCGCTCGCCGCCGGCCTGTACGCACAGGCCGGGCAGCTGCTCACGATCCCGCTGGAGCAGGTCAACGGGCCGCTCCAGCGCGTCGCGGTCCCCGTGCTCGCCAAGGTCGCCGACGACCGCGAGCGCTTCCGGCGCTACTACCGGCACCTCACAGCCCTGACCGGGTACGTGCTGTGGCCGACCTTCGCGGTGCTGGCAGTGCTCGCCGACGCCGTCGTCACCGTGCTGTTCGGCCCCGCGTGGGCGGGCTCGGTACCGATCTTCCGCGTGCTGGTGCTCGCTGGCATCGCGCAGACTCTCGGCTACGTCACCGTCTGGGTGTTCGTCGCGACCGGCCAGGGCGCTCGTCAGACCATCTGGGCGCTCGTCAGCCGTCCACTCGTCCTCGCCTCGTTCTTCGTCGGCCTGCCGTGGGGCGTCACCGGGATGGCGTGGGCGTTCTCCGTCAGCTCGCTCGTCCTCGTCGTCCCCGGCTTCGTGGTCGCTGGTCGACGCCCAGGGCTCGGGCTCCGTGACCTCGTCGCGCCGATCGTCCGCCCCGGCATCGTGGCCGTGGCGGTGGGTGGTGTCACGCTCCTGACCCGGCTGCTCGACCTCGGCCCCTGGCTCGCGATCACGGTCGGCGGCGCTTCTGCGCTCGTCGTGCTCGCCCTTGCCGTCGTGCTGCCGGGTATCCGCCGCGACGTCATCGCGATGGCGCGCCACGTCGTCCCCGCCCGGTTCGGGCGCACCACCGCAACCACACCCTGAGAGAGCGAGTCCGCCGTGCCCGTCTCCGCCGTGCCCGTCTCCGTCGTCGTCCCGGTCGGTCGACCCGACACCGCCCTGAGCGCGCAGCTCGGGGCGATCGCCGTGCAACAGCACGAGGGCGACGTCGAAGTCGTCCTCGCTGCCAACGGCGTCAGGCCCAGCGTCCTGCGCCCGTTCGTCGACGCCACGGAGTGGCCATCCGGCTGGGCCGTGCGCGTCGTCGACGCGACGGACGTCCGTGGGCCGAGCCACGCTCGCAACGTCGGCTGGCGCGCCGCACGACACGACATCGTGCTGTTCTGCGACGCGGACGACGTGCTCGAACCCGGATGGATCTCGGCGATGGCTGTGGCCGTGCAGCAAGACGGCATCGGCGGCGGCCGACTGGCGTACGACCTGCTCAACGCACCCGCGCTCGCGGCCCGGGTGACCGCGTCGACGACGGAGCTGCCCGTCAAGTTCCGGCACCTGCCCTACACGCCGAGCTGTGCGCTCGGCGTGACCCGCGCGCTGCTCGAGGCCGTCGACGGCTTCGATGAGTCCTTGCACTGCGGCGAGGACATCGACTTCTGCTGGCGGGTGGCTGCGGCTGGTTCGCCCATCGTCTTCGTCCCGCAGGCGGTCGTCCAGTACCGCTTGCGCAGCGCGGCCCGCGGTGCGTTCCACCAGGCGTACCGCTACGGCGTCGACGATGCGCGCCTCCTGCGGGCACACCGCGCAGCCGGTGCACGGTGGCGCGCGGTCGACGGGGTCCGTGAGCTCGCATCGACGGTCAAAGCCGTTCTGCTCGCCGGCACCGGCCAGGAGGCCCGGATCACCGCCGCCTCGCGCGTCGGCGCTACCTGTGGCCGGTTCGCAGGCTCCGTGCGGCACCGCATCGCCGCCTTCTGATCGCAGTCCGCCGCTGAGCGGCCAGGCCGCCGCCCGTCGTCACGACGGGCGGCGGCCTTCGTCGTTGGTGAACGTGGGCTGTGGGCTGTGGGCTGTGGGCTGTGGCAGGGCGGTCGGCGGTGGGTGGTGGGCCGGTGCGGTTGCGGTTGCTGGGTTGTCGTGCCGGTGCCGGTGCGGGTGGCATTGCGCGTTGCGCAGGTGCCGGGAACGCCGAACGGCCCGACCCCTGGGTGGGGTCGGGCCGTCGGGTCCTGCTGGGGTGTTACTGGGTGACGTTGATGGTCGTGACCACCGCGTCGCCGATCAGGTTGCCCTTCGTGATCTGCTTCGTGTAGAGCACGTAGACCTGCGGGGTCAGCGTGCGGCTGATCGTGATGGACCACTCGCCTTCGGAGTTCACCGTGGCCTCGCCGAGTCGGCTCGTGGTGCCGCCGAGGACGACCTTCGAGCCGGCCTGGCCGGTACCGGTGAACGTGATGCCGGTTCCGGGGACCTGTGCGCCCTCGGCCGGGGTGTTCACGACGACCTGGGTCGCCGTGCCGTAGTCGAGCGTCGCCGTCTTGGCGGGGGAGACCTCACCGTCGACCGTCTGGGTGACGGTGAAGGTGCGGACGCCCGCGACGGTGGCCGGGATCGAGAGCGAGTACTTGCCGTCGGCGCCGGTGGTGGTGCCGATGACGGTGCTGCCCTCGCGGACCACGACGGTCGCGCCGGTCTGGGCGTTGCCGCTGATCGTGGCCTGCTTCTCGACATCGGCCTGGAACGAGCCGGCCGCGGTGAGCTCCGTGACCTGCTTGTCCTGCACCGTGACGGTGATCTCGGCCTGCTTCGTCAGCCCGCCCTTGCTCGTCTGGAGCGCGTGCAGCTCGTAGAGGTTGGGGGTGAGCTGCCGGGAGACGTCGACCGTCCAGGCACCGTTGGCGACCTTCGTGTCACCGATCGACGAGGTCTTGCCGCGCATGTCGAGCTTGGCGCCGGTGGCGCCGGTGCCCGTGAAGCGGATCTGGCCGTTCGTCACGGTGGCGCCGTTCGCCGGGGTGGAGATCACCGGGGCGACGGGGTTGCCGTAGTCGAGCGAGCGGTTCAACGGGGCGGACACGGCGCCGTTGACGGTCTGGGTGACCGTGAACGTGTTGACACCGAACGCGGCCTTGGCCGGCGGGATCGTGATCGTGTACCGACCGCCGGTCGCCTTCGCGGTACCGACGATCGAGCCGTCAGCAGCCTTCACGGTGACCGTCGCGTCCATCTGGGCCGCGCCGGAGATCGTCGCCGGCAGGTTCTCGTCGGTGGTGTTGAACGCCGCCGTTGCGGTGAGCGGGGTGACCGCCTGCTCGTCCGTGACCGTCACGGTGATCGCCTGCTGGGTGGTCAGACCGCCCTTGGTGGTCTGCACCGCCCACAGGTTGTAGAGGTTGCTCGTCAGCGGGAAGTCGACCTTGGCGGTCCACTCCCCGTTCACGACGTCGCCGCTGGCGATCGCGTTCACGGTGCCACGGACGGTGACCTTCGCGCCGGTCTGACCGGTGCCGGTGAAGGTCAGGCCCTCCTTGTTGACGGTCGCGCCGTTCGCCGGCGAGGTGATGTTGATCGGCGTCGGCGTGCCGTAGTCGAGCGAGACGTTCACGGCTGCGGAGGTCTTGCCGTTCAGCGTCTGGGTGACGCTGAACTCGTTCACGCCGAACTGTGCGCGGTTCGCCGGGACCGGGATCGTGTAGCGGCCGTCGCTTGCGACGACGCGGCCGATCTCGTTGCCGAGGCTGTCCTTGACGACGACGGTCGCGCCGGTGGTCGCCGCGCCCGAGATCGTCGCGGGCTTGGTGACGTCCTGGTCGAAGGCGCCCGTGGCGGTCAGCGCCGTGGAGAACTCCGAGGCGTTGATCGTGAACGAGACGGGCTTCGAGTCGGCGTTGCCACGGACCGGGGTCTGCGTCGCGGTGAGGTCGTAGACACCGTTGCCGAGGTCGAACGTCGCCGGGGCGGACCAGTTGCCGTTGTCATCGACCACTGCAGCGGCCACGACGCGGCCGGACGTGCCCTTGACCTCGACACGTGCGCCCTTGTCACCCGTACCGGAGAACACCGGACGCTTCTGGTCGACCGTGGAGCCGTTCGCCGGGGTCTGGACGACGAGCGGGGCCGGGTTCGCCGGGGCCTCGGTGCGGATCGTGAAGTTCACGCGCTTCGTCTCGGCGGAGCCCGTGAGTGGGGTCTGGGTCACGCCGAGGTCGTAGGAGCCCTCGCCGAGGTCGAAGTCCGCCGGAGCGGACCACTTGCCGTCCTTGACCGTCGCCGAGGCGACGACACGGCCGGAGTTGCCCTTGACCTCGATGGTCGCGCCTTCGTCACCGGTACCGGAGAACGTCGGACGCTTGGTGTCCACGACCGAGCCGTTGGCCGGAGTCTGGACGACGAGCGGTGCCGGGTCGGCCGGGATCTCGGCTGCCTTGAGCGTCGTGATCGCGACGGGCGTGGTGGAGGTGTATCCCGGAGGTGCCGTGAACACGGTGAACAGGGTGGCGTCGGCTGTCGGCTGCGTGGTCGCACGGATCTTGAAGGTGCGGGTGGCGACGCCCTTGGCGACGTTCTTCTGCGTGACCGCGGAGACGTTGGTGGCCTTGTAGGTCAGCGTCTGGAGGCCGTTCGAGTTGGTTCCGGTGATCCACTCGTCCTTCCACACGCCGTTGTTCGTCCCGGCGGGGAGGTCGTAGACCTCGTAGCCGCGGGGCATGGTGAACAGCCAGGAGTACGAGGTTCCGCTCTCCATGTCGACGCCGGTCTCGCCGGTCTTGGCTCGTGCGTTCCAGGAGACAGTGCCCTGGGTGCCGTTGGCGAAGGCGTCGCCGGTGTTGGGCTTCCCGGTGAGGTTGTACGTCCCGAGGGTGGTCGACTCCGGAGCCGCCTCGACGGTGAAGTTGACGCGTGCGTTCGAGGTGTCGCCGCGGACGGGCGTCTGGGTGACGGTGAGGTCGTAGGCGGCGTTCGTGAGGTCGATGTCCGAGGGGGCAGACCACTTGCCGTCCTTGACGGTTGCGGTGGCGATGATCTGGCCGGCGTTGGTCCGGATGTCGATCTTGGCGCCTTCGTCACCGGTGCCGGAGAACACCGGGCGCTTGGTGGTGACGGTGGACCCGTTGGTCGGCGTCTGGACGATGAGCGGTGCCGGGTTCGCCGGGGCTTCTTCGAGGGTCGTCGGGGTCGAGCCGTTGACCCGGTAGCTGCCGATGGAGCTGGTGCCCATGAACAGGTAGTTCATCTGGCTCGAGGTCGTCGTGGCGTTCGAGGCGTCGACCTTGAGGTTCCAGCGGAACTGCTGGCCGGCGCTCTGCGAGCCGCCGGTCTTGCCGAAGTCGAACTCCATCTGGCGGTTGTTGTCGAACAGGCGGCCGTTCTTGAGGTTGAGAACC
Organism: Curtobacterium sp. NPDC089991; assembly: GCF_044748425.1. Taxonomy (NCBI): domain Bacteria; kingdom Bacillati; phylum Actinomycetota; class Actinomycetes; order Micrococcales; family Microbacteriaceae; genus Curtobacterium; species Curtobacterium sp. NPDC089991. The sequence continues at coordinate 299,273 of NZ_JBIVGB010000004.1, read as the reverse complement.
TCGGAGTTCGCCCACGCGCCGCTGGAGCCGTTGCGCCACTGTCCGGTGACCGTGGTCTGGCCGGGCGCGAAGGTGGTGCCGGCTGGAGCGGCAACCGTGACGGTCCCCTCCATGCCGGTGCGGGTCGCCTGGTTCTCGACCACGAACGGCACGTTGGTGGGTGTGGTGCGGCTGAGGGTCACGTTCGGCTGGGGCACGCCGATGATGGGGCCGTTCTCGACGATGGTGATCGTGACGCTGGTGCGGTCGATCTCGACGCCGCCGACCTTCTGGATGATGGTGCGGGGGTTCGCTCCGACGGGGAGGTCGCGGATGGTGAGGGACCACTTGCCGGTGCCGTCTGCGGTGGTCGCGAACGAGGTGCCGCTGACGGTGATCGCGGCGCCGGGGGTGGCGGTGCCGGAGACGACGGCGGTCTTCGCGGCGTTGTCGACGGAATCGACCTTCGCCGTGATCGGGCTCGTGGCGGCAGCGGTGAGCGTGGTGACCGTCGACCCCGTCGCGCTGAAGGCACCCTGGGTGCTCGTGCCAGCGAACACGTAGCCGACGGTGCTGTTGCCGCCAGCGGCCTGGGCGGGCGTGGACACCAGGGTGTTGAACCGCATGAGCGTGCCGGCGGGGACATCGAAGCCGGAGCCGTTGACGGCGTATGTGAGCTTCGTGTTGCTGTCGGAGCGGACACCGTTGCGCATCCCGAGGTACGACGAGTCAGTCCAGTTGCCGTCCGGCGTCTTGTACTGCACGGCACGCGTGTCGGCGTTGGCGAAGGTAGTGCCGGCGGGCGCAGAGAGGACGATCGTGGCGTTGACGCCCGAGCGTGCGCCGGTGGTCTTGACGGTGACCGGGACGGTCGTCGTCGCGCCGCGGTTGAGTGCGACCGGGGGAGTCGTCTCCGGGACCACGACGCTGTTCCCGACGCCGGCCTTGAGGATGGTGGAGGCCTGGGGCGTGGTGGAGGTGTATCCCGGAGGTGCCGTGAACACGGCGGACAGGGTGGCGTCGGCTGTCGGCTGCGTGGTCGCACGGATCTTGAAGGTGCGGGTGGCGACGCCCTTGGCGACGTTCTTCTGCGTGACCGCGGAGACGTTGGTGGCCTTGTAGGTCAGCGTCTGGAGGCCGTTCGAGTTGGTTCCGGTGATCCACTCGTCCTTCCACACGCCGTTGTTCGTCCCGGCGGGGAGGTCGTAGACCTCGTAGCCGCGGGGCATGGTGAACAGCCAGGAGTACGAGGTTCCGCTCTCCATGTCGACGCCGGTCTCGCCGGTCTTGGCTCGTGCGTTCCAGGAGACAGTGCCCTGGGTGCCGTTGGCGAAGGCGTCGCCGGTGTTGGGCTTCCCGGTGAGGTTGTACGTCCCGAGGGTCGTCGAGGGCGCGCCGATGGTGATCGTGACGTTGACGCGGTCGACCTCGGTGCCGTTCACCTTCTGGATGATGGTGCGGCCGTTCGCACCGACGGGGAGGTCGCGGACGGTGAGGGACCACTTGCCGGTGCCGTCTGCGGTGGTCGCGAACGAGGTGCCGCTGACAGTGATCGCGGCGCCGGGGGTGGCGGTGCCGGAGACGACGGCAGTCTTCGCGACGTTGTCCACGGAGTCGACCTTCGCAACGAGTGGGGACTGCGCGGGGCGCATGTCCTTGCCGCTCGCAAGTTCAAGGCTCGACTGGTTGCCAGTCGACAAGCCTGAACCGTTGTGCCACATCGCCCACGGGGCCATCGCCAGCTGACCGGTGGAGTAGTAAGTGCCACTCTGAGCTTGAACCGAGTCGCAGGCTCCCATGAAGAACAGCCGTCCGCCGAAGTCCCAGCCAGGATTCTGTACGCAGCGACCGTCGCTGTTCTTGATGATGCCTGTTGATCCCTTGGCGGGGATCTCCCATCCTGGAGCGGCGTTCTGCAGTGCCGCTTCGTACGTCGAATACCACTTGGAGCCGAAGTTCTTATCAACAGCGGCGTACTGCTCGTTGAAAGGGTATTTGAAGACGATCTTGCCGGTCAGGCGATCACCCGATGCGGTGGGGGACGGGGCCGCGGAAGCGGCGGAGGCGGCCGGGCCGAAGGACAAGCCGGAGACGAGCGTGGCTGCGGCGAGTCCTGCTGCGCCGACGGACTTGAGGGCCGTTGCCCTCTTCTTTCGAGACATGTGACGTTCTTTCGGGGAGGGCCGCCGGGAATCCGCGGCACGGTGGGGGATCGCAGTCCAGGACCTCTCGGCCAGCCTGCAAGCCCAGAATATCACATGGCATATGACATGCGAAACATTGCATGGCGCGCTGTTGGCTGGGAGTTGAGTGGGATCGACGCAACTTCGGCCGCCCTGAGTTGACGCGAGCCGGGTCCTGAGTAGAGTTGAGTCCATCGGACGCAAGTCCAACGACTTACCTCGAGCAAGAAGGAGCACCACACATGGGACGTGCAGTAGGCATCGACCTCGGAACCACCAACTCGGTCGTCAGCGTTCTCGAGGGTGGCGAGCCCACCGTCATCGCGAACGCCGAGGGTCTCCGCACCACGCCGTCGATCGTCGCCTTCACCAAGGACGGCGAGGTCCTGGTCGGCGAGACCGCCAAGCGCCAGGCCGTGACGAATGTCGACCGCACCATCGCGTCGGTCAAGCGTCACGTCGGCACCGACTGGACCACCGAGATCGACGGCAAGAAGTACACGCCGCAGGAGATCTCGGCCCGTACCCTCGGCAAGCTCAAGCGCGACGCCGAGCAGTACCTCGGTGAAGACGTCACCGACGCGGTCATCACCGTGCCGGCGTACTTCAACGACGCCGAGCGCCAGGCCACGAAGGACGCCGGTGAGATCGCCGGCCTCAACGTCCTCCGCATCATCAACGAGCCGACCGCGGCCGCTCTGGCCTACGGCCTCGACAAGGGCAAGGAAGACGAGCTCATCCTGGTCTTCGACCTCGGTGGCGGCACGTTCGACGTCTCCCTGCTCGAGGTGGGCAAGGACGACGACTTCTCGACGATCCAGGTCCGTGCGACCTCCGGTGACAACCGCCTCGGTGGCGACGACTGGGACCAGCGCATCGTCGACTACCTGATCAAGAAGTTCAAGGACGAGCACGGCGTCGACCTGTCCACGGACAAGATCGCCAAGCAGCGCCTGAAGGAAGCCGCTGAGCAGGCCAAGAAGGAGCTGTCGTCGCAGATGTCGGCGAACATCCAGCTGCCGTACCTGACGCTCACGGCTGAGGGCCCGCTCAACCTCGACGAGACCATCTCGCGCGCGCAGTTCGAGCAGATGACCTCCGACCTGCTCGACCGCACCAAGAAGCCGTTCAACGACGTCATCAAGGAAGCCGGTGTCTCGGTCAACGACATCGCGCACGTGGTGCTCGTCGGTGGCTCGACCCGCATGCCCGCCGTGGCCGAGGTCGTCAAGCAGCTCACCGGTGGCAAGTCCCCGAACCAGGGCGTCAACCCGGACGAGGTCGTCGCCGTCGGCGCGGCACTGCAGGCCGGTGTGCTGAAGGGTGAGCGCAAGGACGTCCTGCTCATCGACGTCACGCCGCTGTCGCTCGGCATCGAGACCAAGGGCGGCCTGATGACGAAGCTCATCGACCGCAACACCGCGATCCCGACCAAGCGGAGCGAGACCTTCACGACCGCTGACGACAACCAGCCGTCGGTCGCGATCCAGGTCTTCCAGGGCGAGCGCGAGTTCACCCGCGACAACAAGCCGCTCGGCACGTTCGAGCTCACCGGCATCGCGCCGGCTCCCCGTGGCGTCCCACAGGTCGAGGTCACCTTCGACATCGACGCCAACGGCATCGTGCACGTGTCCGCCAAGGACAAGGGCACCGGCAAGGAGCAGTCGATGGTCATCTCCGGCGGCTCGTCGCTGCCGAAGGAGGACATCGAGCGCATGGTCCGCGAAGCCGAGGAGCACGCGGCCGAGGACAAGGCCCGTCGCGAGGCCAACGAGCGTCGCAACCAGGCCGAGCAGCTCGTCTACTCGATCGAGAAGCTCATCAAGGAGAACGACGACAAGCTCCCCGAGGACGTCAAGTCCGAGGTGCAGGCCGACGTCGACGCGCTCAAGTCCGCGCTCGCGGGCGAGGACGAGGACGCCGTGAAGACGGCCTTCGACAAGCTCAACGAGTCGCAGGGCAAGCTCGGCCAGGCCATCTACTCCCAGCAGGACGCAGCAGCCGGTGCAGCCGGTGGCGAGCAGCCCGCGGGTGAGCAGCCGGCGGACGACGAGGACATCGTCGACGCCGAGGTCGTGGACGACGAGGACGACAAGGACAAGAAGTAACGATGACGGACCCCAAGGGCAACGCGCCCAACGAAGACGAACCCCAGGTCGAGGGCGACGCCACGAACGCGGCCGAGCCCGAGGACCTCATCGAGGCGGAGGGGCCCGACGTCGAAGTACCGACCGACGGCCCCGCCGCCGGCGGCCCGGCAACGGACGTAGCGAACGACCTCTCCCCGGAAGACCAGGCCCTGCTCGACGACGCCGCCCGCGGTATCCAGGAGGACAAGCTGTCCGACACGGACCGCGACCTTGTCGCCGAGATGCGCGCGGACATGCTCCGTGCGCAGGCCGAGCTGGTGAACTTCCGGAAGCGCGTCGAGCGCGACCGCGAGGCCAACCGCGAGGTCGCCATCGCCGAAGTGGTGCGGGCCCTGCTGCCGGCACTCGACGACCTCACCCGGGCCGAGGCCCACGGTGACCTCGCCGAGGGTCCGATGCAGGTCATCGGCCAGAAGATCCGCGGGGGCTTCGACAAGTTCAAGCTCGTGCAGATCGGCGAGAAGGGTGAAGCCTTCGACCCGAACATCCACGAGGCGATCGTCCAGCTCCCGACCCCGGGTGCCACCGGCCAGACCGTGGCGGACGTCGTCGAGCCGGGCTACAAGCTCGGTGAGCGCGTCCTGCGAGCGGCCAAGGTCGCGGTGGCGGTCCCGGCCTGAGCCGGAACGGAAGGTAGGTACCAGTGGCCAGTCAGGACTGGTTCGACAAGGACTTCTACAAGGTCCTCGGAGTGTCGAAGGACGCGTCGGAGGCCGAGCTGAAGAAGACCTACCGGAAGCTCGCGCGGCAGTTCCACCCGGACTCCAACCCGGGTGATGCCGCGGCGGAGAACCGCTTCAAGGAGATCAGCGAGGCCTACTCGGTGCTCTCCGACAAGGAGCAGCGCCAGGAGTACGACCAGGTCCGTGCCATGGGGTCCGGCGCCCGTTTCACGGCGGGCGGCGGAGGCCAGGGTGGTGGCTTCGAGGACGTCTTCGGCGGGATGTTCGGGCAGCAGCAGGGCGGGGGCGGACAGCGCGTCCGCTTCGGCCAGGGCGGCCCGGGCGGTGCCGGCGGCTTCGAGGACATCCTCGGCGGGATGTTCGGCGGCGGTGGTGGCTTCGGCCAGACCTCCGGCGGCTACCGCGGGTTCGGCGGACCGACGAAGGGCCGCGACGTCACGGCGTCGACGACGCTCGACTTCACCACGGCGATCGCCGGCGACACCGTCAAGCTGTCGCAGGGCAACGGTCGACCGGTGAACGTCCGCATCCCCGCGGGGGTCGCAGACGGCCAGAAGATCCGGCTCCGCGGCCGTGGCGAACCCTCGCCCGACGGCGGCGAGGCCGGTGACCTGGTGGTCGCCGTCTCGGTCCGGAAGCACCCGGTCTTCGAGCGCGACGGGCTGAACCTCCGCGTGGACGTCCCCGTGACGTTCGTCGAGGCAGCCCTCGGCGCGACGATCGAGGTCCCGACGCTCGGCGGTTCGCCCGTCAAGCTGAAGGTCGCTCCGGGCACGCCGTCGGGTCGCGTCCTGCGCGTCAAGGGCCGTGGCGTCGCGACGAAGAACGGCACGGGCGACCTGCTCGCGACCGTCCAGGTCGCGGTGCCGTCGCACCTGTCGGACAAGCAGCGCGAGGCCGTCGAGGCACTCGCGGCGACCCTGCCCGACGAGAACCCGCGCGAGGACATCCTCGCCAAGGCGCGCGACTAGCGTCACGCACCGAATGCAGTAGACCCGGCCTGGAGGCGCGGCGCGGCTTCCTGACGGACGCACGCCGGGCCTCCAGGCTGGTTTTCACCACCACGCGAACGACGGAAGGAACACGCCATGACCGACATGGACGAGAACTCGCCCGTCTTCGCGATCGCGGTCGCCGCGGAGCTGTCCGAGATGCACCCGCAGACGCTGCGGCAGTACGACCGGCTCGGCCTGGTCGTGCCCGGGCGGACCCGCGGCGGTTCCCGCCGCTACTCGATGCGCGATGTCGCGCAGTTGCGCGAGATCGCGCGCCTCGGCTCCGAGGGGGTGTCGCTGGAGGGGATCCGGCGCGTGCTCGACCTGGAGAACGAGAACAAGGACCTACGCGACCGGGTGCGCGAGCTCGAGACCGCGTTGGCGGACCAGCTCATCAACCGGCCCGGCGCGCGGGTGTTCGCGGCGACGACCACCGGGGCCGCGGTGTCGCTGCGGGCCGGTGCGCGGCCGCAGCGGAACACGCAGATCGTGCTGTACCGCGGGCCGCGCTGACCCTTCCCGAATCGCCATACCGCATGTAAAATATCTGCATGCGATTGTTTCCTGCCCTCCCCGCTGTCCTCGTCGTCACGGCACTCGCCATCGGTGGCGGGGTCGCCGCAGCGGCAACCGGCGGAGTCGACGTCAACGAGACGGTGATCGAGCACTCGGCGAACGGCGACGCGACGAGTGTCCTGGTGCACGGCATCGGTGATGCGGCGGCCGCGGCCACAGCAGAGGGACGGCGGTTCCGGCACAGTGATCTGCAGCCTGCCGGACGGTTCGTCGCCGCCGGCGACGTCGTCACCGTGTCGGTACCGACCGGTGCGCCGGCGATGGACGTCGCCATCGGGCTGATCGGCCCGTACGCGGCGCACAACTCGGGCGCCGATGTCGGGTACCAGCAGACGCGACTGACCGCTGGCGTGAACCGTGTCACGGCTCCGCACGACGGGATGGTCTCGATGGTCAGCGCGGCGGACACCGGGGAAGCGACGGTCACGATCGCCGGCGGTGTTGCCGTCCCGACCTACGTCCGGGGCCAGTCGACCGCCGACTCGTTCGCAGCGGACCTCCGGCGGTTCGCCGATGCACCGTTCGTCGAGGTGGTGTCGAACCGGATGTTCGGCGACTTCCAGAAGCCGAAGACCGGCACGGCCATCGCCGGTGCCGACCTCGCGGAGCGCACCGCGAACTGGGACCGGGTGATCGAGCTCACGAACGAGACGTACGGCCTCGACGAGCGTGCCGTCGGGACCTCGCACAAGTACCCGCACCGGATCCACATCGCTTCACCCGACTCCGGTGCGGGGTACGCCAACGCGAGCAACGCGCGCATCATGTTCCAGACCGGCACCGGTGCTGCCGCCGATCTCTTCCGGCTTCCGTTGAGTGGGCTGTGGGGGCTGTGGCACGAGATCGGCCACACCTACGAAGCACCGATCAACATCTTCCCGGGTACCGCGGAGACCATCACCAACCTGTCCGCGCTCGCCGTGCAGGACGGACTCGGGTTCGGGAGCCGGTGGGACGAGAGCATCCCGCTCCTCGAGCGGTACTTCACCACACCGATCGCGGACCGGGACTGGGAAGGCGCCCACGACCGGGTCCGGCTCCTGGCATGGGAACAGCTGCGCCGCGCGTTCGGCGACGGCTACCTGCCGAGGTTCTTCGCGGCGCTGCGTGCCGAGGCGGCGAAGACGAACGTGAACGCCCTGACCATCGACGACAAGCACGCGATCTTCGTCGAGGTCGCCTCGCGGGTGGCCGACCGCGACCTCGCGCCGTTCTACGACCAGCTCGGGTTCCCGATGTCGGACGCGACCCGCGCTGTCATCGGTGCGCTCCCCGACCTGCGGGAGCCCATCTGGGACAACGTCGACTCACGACACCGCATCGTGGAACGACTCGTCCCCGACTACGACCCGCCGGTCGGCGTGGTCACCGGAGCAGTGTCGCCCGTGCCCGTCGGCGAGCACGTGGTCGCCGCGCCGACGGTCACCGGGCTCGGGACCGCGAGCGGCCGAGGGAGCGCGACCGCCGTGGACGCCGCAGCGGTCGCCGATGCCGTCGGTACCGACACCGGACGGCTCCTCGTGCGGCTCCGGAGCCACACCGGCGCCGAGGACACGATCGTCGTCAGGACTGCGGCCGTCGGCGGGGACTCGATCGTGCTGCGCGGGGCGTCGAACCGCGTCGTCGGCGACCTGTGGCTCGATCAGCGGAACGAGGAACTCCGGTGGCGGGCGGTCACGTCCTACGACGCGCACTGGTCCTGGGGATCGAACGCCTACCTGACCGTCACGCACTTCGCGGCGGACGGCACGGTACTCGCCACGGGCACGGTGCAGGGCAACCAGACGGGCAAGGTCCTCGACGAGACCTTCCGGGACCGCCCGTACGCGGACGGCGAGTTCGTGCTCGTCCTGCACGCGCAACCGACGCTCCTCGCCGCGTACCGTTCCGACTCGCTCATCTCGGACTCGAGCGCGCCCCAGGCGTTCCGGATCGCGGACGGCAAACTGCACCTGACCGCGCCCGAGGCGATCCCGGGGTGGCAGTCCCTGTCCGGACTGCAGGGCCCGAAGACCGCCCTGACCCGCGGCGCCGACGTCGAGGTCGAGGCCGGGTTGCAGGTCCACGCCCAGATCTCGACGATCACCGGGGCGATCACGCTGACCAGTCCGGACGGCACGACCTTCGCACCCGGGCAGTCGACGCTCGCCGGCATGTACCGGAAGCCGGGCGAGGACTGGCGGACGAGCGCGAACCTCGTGCTGCGGGGCGGGACGCTCGCCGACGGCGGCACGACGATGCGGTTCACGCTGCAGACGGCTTCGGGGTTCTCGATGCCCCCGGGTTCGACGCTTCGCTGGAAGCCGGTCGTCCGTGTCCCGGCCGACGCGGTCGCGGGCGACTCGTCGCTGGAGCTGCGTGCGGAGGGCACCACCGGCTGAGTCCCCTGCAACGAGGAGCGCCCCCGGACTGACCTGCCGTCGTGGAGCTCGGGCGGCGACGTGCAGTCGCACGCTGGTCCGCGTGAACTGGACGCGGTCGTCCGCGCCGCTGCGAGGTCCGCCGTCGAGGGATGGGTACGCTGACGCGGTGCCAGACTTCGCCGACCTCTTCCGCCGCCGCGACGACACCACCCCGGACCTCATCGCGATCGACGGCACCGACCGGTTCCTGATCGACGAGGCGCCGCACGTGCACGGGGACGCCCTGCGGCAGCCCGGCGAGGTGGCGGTCGTCGATGACCGTCTTGGAGTCCTGACCCTCGGGCTCATCACGCAGTACGGCGCATCGGACATCCGCGTCGTGCAGGACTCGCTCGTCGGGGAACGCGCGCTCGAGGCCAACGCTGGCACGTTCGGTCTGCGCGGATTCCACCACCCGGACTCGCTCGAAGACGCCTTCCGCGACGTCCGGCTCGTCGTGCTGCGGCTGTCGAAGTCACACGACCGCCTCGACGAGATCGCCCGGGCCGTCGCGCGGTTCGCCGCTCCCGACGTCGTGCTGCTGTGCGGCGGCAACGTCAAGTACATGAACCTGTCGCAGAACGACGTGCTGCGCCGCTCGTTCGGCGAGGTCACGGCTTCGCGGGGGCGGGGGAAGTCGCGCCTGCTCATCGCGCAGGACCCGTTGCGTGCCCAGGCGAACCGTGCGGCCGCGACCAATCCCTGGCCCAGATCGGTGCACGTCGACGACCTCGGCATGACGCTCGTCGCGCACGGCGGGGTGTTCGCCGGTACCTCGCTCGACCAGGGCACCCGGGTGCTGCTCGAGGCGATGGACGCCGCGGTGCCGACCGCGCGGACCGTCGTCGACCTCGGGTCCGGCAACGGTGTCATCGCCGCGGCGATCGCACTGCGGCGGCCGAACGTCAAGGTGATCGCGACCGATGTGTCCCGGATCGCGGTGGCGTCCACACGGGCGACCGCCGAGGCGAACGGCGTCGCTGACCGGGTGACGGCACTGCGCACCGACGCCGGGGACGAGCTCGCCGCCGGGTCCGCCCAGCTCGTGCTCTGCAACCCCCCGTTCCACGCGGACACCACGGTGACCACCGACGCGGCCGAGGCGATGTTCCGGAACGCGGCCATCGTCCTGCAGCCCGGCGGCGAACTGTGGTGCGTGTGGAACGGGCACCTGCGCTACCGGCCGGTACTGGAGCGCCTGGTCGGGCCGACGCGGCAAGTCCTGCGCACCCCGAAGTTCACGGTCACGGCGTCGGTCGCTGCCCCGCACTGAGGCCCGCCATACCGAACGCGGAATATCGTACGGATAATACTTGCGGACCACTCCGCGGCCCGTGCACAGTCGTCTCCTGCACCGTCAGAGAGGACTCCCATGCACACTCGCTCCACCCGTGCTCTTCCACCGCCGGCCCGTCCGCCTCGTTCCCGTCCGTCCCGCGCGGCCGTCACCGTCGCGCTGGTCCCGATGGTCGCCCTGGGCGCGCTCGTCGCCGGCGCGGGCGTCGTCGCAGATGCACCACCGGCCCACGCCTTCGACCCGTTCCCGGTCCACGATCCGTTCGTGGACCTGCCCGTCGGCACCACGATGCCGTCGGGTTGGGCTCGCATCGCCTCGAACGACCAGCAGGCCGCGATCGTCGAGAACGGCTCGGCGGGCAAGTGGCTGCGGATGACCGACAACGCCAAGTACATGGCCTCGGCGGTGTACAACGAGGTGCCGTACGACTCGAGCAACGGACTGACCGTCGAGTTCGACCAGCGGATGTGGAGCCCCACCGACACCGGGTACGCCGACGGCATCGGGTTCTTCCTGCAGGACGCCGCGATGCCGCTCGACTCCATCGGCCCCGTGGGCGGCGGACTCGGCTACTTCGACGGCAAGTCCGCCTGCTCGGCAGGACTGGACGGCGGTGTCGTCGGCGTCGGGTTCGACCGGTTCGGCAACTTCGCGCTGCCGGAGTTCATCCAGAACGCCGTCACCGTCCGCGGGGCCGAGGCTGAGTGCTACCCCGTGCTGGCGACGACGGGCAACCGCGGCGACGGGTTCCTCGAGGACCGCGGCGTCGACGCCGAGACGGCGACCTACCGGCACGTGAAGGTCGACGTCGTGCCCCGGGACGCCGGTGGCATCACGGCCATCGTCACGATGTCGGACGCCACCCCCGTCGGCTCGGAGCCGGCGGAGCTGCACCACCTGATCTCGACCGACCTGCCGGCGACGGCGTTGCCTGGCCAGATGCGCTTCGGGTTCAGCGCGTCCACCGGCGGGCGGGCCGAGTTCCACGAGATCCGCAACGTGCGGGCCACACAGCCGACCGACGTCGTGACCACGGCGTCAGTGGACACCGAGGGGCCGGTGACCTCAGGCGACGACGTGTCGTTCCGCGTCCGATCGGTCAACGACGGGCCGGCCACGATCGGTGGGCCCACCGACGCAGTGGCGCGGACGACGGCACTGATCGATGCGCTCCCGCTCGAGGACGTCACCTGGTCGTGCGAGGCCACGGGCGGCGCGTCGTGCGGTGCCGATCAGGGCGCAGGAGTCGTGGCGACCGACTGGACGGCGCCGCCCGGAGGGCAGATCGAGTTGCTGGCCCGCGGGACCGTGCCGGCGACCACGAGGAGCGGGACGTACTCGGCGCCGGTGGAGAGTGTCACCGACTTCACCACCGGCCGGTTCGACGAAGGGCGGGCCGCGGTCGCGCGGGACGGCTCGGTGAGCGACGTCGACCTGACGAACAACACGGACACGATCGCGTTCGACGTCGTGCTGCCGGACGCCGTCGCCTCGGATGACGCTGCGACCGGACAGCAGGGTGAACCAGTGGTCGTGGACGTCGTGGGGAACGACGCGCTCGACGGCAGCGGTGCCGACCTCGGCTCGCTGCGGCTCACCGACGAGGGACTCGACGGTGCGGAGCTGTCCGGCGACGGCAAACAGCTGCGCGTTCCGGGCGAGGGCACGTACGTCGTGGACGACGCCGGGCGGGTGACGTTCACGCCCGAGGACGGCTTCAGCGGGGTCGCGTCGCCGGTGCGGTACGAGATCACGTCGAACGCCGGGCAGGTCGCGTCCGCCGAGCTCCGGGTGGAGATCGAGGCCGGTGCGGTCGACCCGACGCCGGGGCCCACGCCGGAGCCGACGGCGGAACCCACGCCGGATCCGACCGCGGGGCCGACGGCGGATCCGACCGCGCTGCCGGGTGCCGGTTCCGGCGGAGGACCCGGGAACGGCGCCGAGGGCGCCCTGACCGTCGGCGGACCGTCGTCCGGCGGACCGGACCGGCTCGCGTGGACGGGCTCCGACGGGGTGCTCGTCGCAGCGGTCCTCGGCCTGGGGCTCGCGGCCGCCGGTGGCGTGCTCCTGACGCTTCGACGTCGCCGACTCGAGGTGGGCCCGGACGCCGACGCCTGATCCACACCGGTACGACTCCGGACGCGACGGAGACGACGAAGCCGCCCGGGTCTTCCCGGGCGGCTTCGTCGTGTGTTCCGGCCGATCAGGCCGGGACGTAGTCGAACGTGTCCGGGTCCGGACCCGTTCGGTGGCCCTTGTCGAGAGTCGTGATGTCCGTCATGTCCTCGTCGGAGAGCTCGAAGTCGAAGATCGCGAAGTTCTCCTCGACGCGGGCACGCGTGACCGACTTCGGGAACACGATGTCGCCGCGCTGGATGTGCCAGCGGAGCACGACCTGCGCCGGGCTCTTGCCCGTGGCGCCGGCGATGCGGGTGATGGTCTCGTCGTCGAGCACGAGGCCCTGGGCGATCGGGGACCACGCCTCGGTCGCGATGCCGAGCTCGTTGTTCACGGCGCGGAGCTCGTCCTGGGTCAGGTATGGGTGCACCTCGATCTGGTTCACGGCCGGCGGGACGTCCGTCTCGGCACGCAGGCGGCGCAGGTGGTGGGCCTGGAAGTTGCTGACGCCGATCGAGCGGGAGGTGCCAGCGGCGTAGAGCTCCTCGAGCGCCTTCCACGTCGGCACGAAGTCCGAGACGGTGGGCAGCGGCCAGTGGATGAGGAACAGGTCGGTGTAGCCGCCGAGCAGGTCAGCTGACTTCTTGCCGTTCTCGGCAGCTGCCGAAGGGTCGTGGAAGCCGTTGTTGAGCTTCGAGGTGACGAAGATCTCGTCACGCGGGATGCCGGACGACGCGATGGCCTCGCCGACCTCCTTCTCGTTGCCGTACATCTCGGCGGTGTCGATGTGGCGGTAGCCGACCTCGAGTGCCGTGAGCGTCGCTTCCTTGGTCGACGAAGGGTCGATCTGGAAGACGCCGAAGCCGAGCTGCGGGATGGTCTTGCCGTCGTTCAGGGTGATGTTCGGAACGGTCATGGTGCCATGCAACCAAACGCCCCTCAGCGCGCATTCCGGCAACGTCCAGGATCAGCGACCCCGGGCGTGCCGCTCGTGACGAGCGGGCCTGCCGCTCAGGACAGCGCGGCGGCGATGTACGCCTGCAGGGCCTGGCCGTAGGCGACCGCGGGGACCTCGGACGCGAAGCTGCGGTCAGCACCGCCGATCGTCGCGGTGACCGTGTAGACGATCCGGCCGTTCACCGACACCCGGGTCAACCCGATGAACGACGGCCCGAGGAGCTCACGCAACTGGTCCTCGCGCGGCAGCCAGAGCGACTCCGACGCGGTCACGGAGTCGAGCGCCCACTCGGTCGTCCCGTTGAAGCCGAGGATCGTGCCGGTGGGGGAGTCGTGTCGTTCGACGGTCATCTCGGACACGGTGTAGACGTCCTCGTCCACCTCGGGCTTGTCGATGACGAACCGGTCGCCCGTCTCGGGGTGCCAGCGCAGGCCGGCGTCGCGGAGGGTCCTGGCGAGTGCAACGGTGATCACCTCCCCACCCTGCACGCGCGAGGCCGCGCTGTCACCACGAAGTCGCGCTGTCACCACGTAGGTTGCCGAAAGCATCCCGTACTAGCATCGCCGAGCACCCCCCACGCGCGAGCGCCACCCGATCGCGCGCGCGACGTGACGACGCCCGGGCAACCGGTGCCGCGCCTCCAGGCCGACCAACCGGCCACGGGGCGGGCCACCGGCCGGCGTCCCGACCGAGGCGACGGACACCCCGTCCGCCGATGAGAAGGACCCGCATGACCCTCGAACGCGAGGAACTCCGCGACGGCTGGACCGTGTCCATGGCCGGAGGAACCGGCGCGCCGGACGGCGTCGCGGGACGCAGCATCCCGGCGACGGTGCCGGGGCAGGTGCACACCGACCTGGAGCGGGAGGGCCTGCTGCCGGACCCGACCTTCCACCTGAACGAGCAGGCGGCGAAGTGGGTCGGCCGGGCCGACTGGGCCTACCGGACCGCGGTCGACGTCGACCCGCGCGGCCACGAGCGTGTCGACCTGGTCTGCGACGGCCTGGACACGGTGTCCGAACTGAGCCTGGACGGCGTCGTCGTGGGCACGACCCGGAACATGCACCGCCGCTACCGCTTCGACGCGCGCGTGCAGACCGGGTCCGGCGCGACGACGAAGGACCTCGAGATCCTGTTCGAGTCGCCGTACCGCGAGGCCGGCCGGGTCGCCGCGAAGGCCGGTAGCATGCCGGGCCCGTACGACGAGCCGTTCCCGTACATCCGCAAGAACGCCTCGAACTTCGGCTGGGACTGGGGACTCACGGCCGTCACGAGCGGTCCCTGGCGACCGGTCGCGATCGAGCGGTGGTCGACCGCGCGACTGCGCGAGGTCCGCCCGCTCGTCGACGTCGAGGCCGGCGAGGGCGTGCTCGACGCCCACATCACCGTCGAGCGCTCCGGCCTCAACGACCTGGACCAGGACGGCGAGGACGACGACCTGGTGCTGGTCGTGACCGTGAGCGGCCTGAAGGAGGACGGCACGCCGACGCGGCAGCGCTCGCGGGCGCAGCTGACGCCGAAGGACGACGAGACCGTCGTCACGGTGCGCGTGCCCGAGGCGCTGCGCTGGTGGCCCCGCGGCTACGGCGCGCAGGCGCAGTACGACGTGGTCGTGGAGCTGCAGACGGTCGACGGCGAGGTCCTCGACCGCGACACGTTCCGCACGGGCTTCCGGTCGACGCGGATCGACACGCAGGTCGACGACATGGGGCGCCCCTTCGGCATCCACGTCAACGGGACGCTGATCGACGTGCGCGGGGTGAACTGGATCCCCGACGACGTGATCATCTCGCGCGTCGACCGCGCGCGCCTGCAGTCCCGTCTGACCGCGGCGGCCTCGCTCGGCACGAACCTCGTGCGCGTGTGGGGCGGCGGTGTGTACGAGTCGCGCGACTTCTACGAGGTCTGCGACGAGCTCGGCCTGCTCGTCTGGCAGGACTTCCCGTTCGCGTGCTCGGCGTACCCGGAGGTCGAACCGATCCGCAGCGAGGTCATCGCCGAGGCCCGCGACAACGTCGCCCGCCTCGCGCGGCACCCCTCGCTGGTGCTGTGGAACGGCAACAACGAGAACATCTGGCTGCACGACGTGGACGGCTGGGCGGACTCGCTCGGTGACCGCGGCTGGGGCCTCGACTACTACCTCGACCTGCTGCCGACGATCGTCGACGCGGTCGACCCGTCGCGCTTCTACACCGTGGCCTCGCCGTGGTCGGGCGCCGAGTCGCTGCCCGCGAACGACGTCGACCACGAGACGCACCACTCGTGGGACGCCTGGAACCGCCTGCCCGACACCGCCTACCGCGGATCCGTGCCGCGGTTCGTGTCCGAGTTCGGCTGGCAGGCGCCGCCCGCCTGGCGGACGCTGCGGGACGGGGTCGCGGACGAGGTGCTGTCGCAGGACGCACCCGGGGTCGTGCACCACCAGAAGGCTGCCGACGGGATGGGCAAGCTGGCCCGCGGCATCGAGCCCCGGTTCGGCACGGGGCCCTTCTCGTTCGATGCGTGGCACTACCTGACGCAGCTGCAGCAGGCTCGGGCCATCGCGACGGGCGTCGAGCACTGGCGCACCCACTGGCCGCGCAACACGGGCGTGGTGATGTGGCAGCTCAACGACCTGTGGCCGGTGTCGTCGTGGTCGGCGATCGACTCGGCGGGGCGGCTGAAGCCGCTCGCGCACGAGCTGCGTCGGTTGTACGACGACGTCCTGCTGACGATCCGTCCCGTGTCGCGGGTGGCGGTCGCGCCGTCCGCCGTCTCCGGGCCGGCTGCTTCGCCGGCGTCGTCGCCCGTCTCACCGGTCTCCGGAGCGGTCGCGCCCGCCTCGCCGGTCGCGTCCGGTGCGGATCGGACGGGAGGCCCGGATCACCCCGGCCACTCGGCCTCCGCAGGCGAGACGGCTGATCTGGGCGACGTGGCGGACACCCTGTCCCTCGGCGTCTCGCCCGGTGCGTTCGGGTCCTCGCCCGTCGAGGTCGCCGTCCGGTCCACGCGCGGCGGCCACGACAGCGTGGTGCGCGTGCGACGGGTCACCACGGCCGGCACGATCCTGGCCGAGGCGTCGTTGCCCGTGCGCTTGTCGTCCGCCGGGGTCGCCGTCGTCGCCCTGCCCGAGTCCGTCGGCGTGGTCGACGACCCCGCGCGGGAGCTCATCGTGGCGGACATGGACTGGCGTCGGGCGGTCTGGACACCGGGCCCCGACGTCGACGTGCGGTGGGAACCCGCGCGGTACCGCACCTGGTTCACACCCGTCGACGGCGGGCTCGACCTGACCGTCGAAGCCGAGACGCTCGTCCGCGACCTGCTCGTGCAGCCCGACCGGGTGACCGCGTCCGGTGTGGTGGACCGCGGGTTCATGACCCTGCTGCCCGGGGAGCGGGTGACCTTCCGGCTCACCGGTGTGACCGAGGCCGACATCCCGGCGCTCCGTGCCGAACCCGTCCTGTGGAGCCTGGACCGCGCGCTCGAACATTGATATACAGAACGACACAGTGATATATTTTGTGGTGCGCCGCTCGCTGTCGTGACCCGACGACTCCGGCGTCCGGTCGACCTCCCGTCGGCCCGGTCGACAGGAGGACCCCACCATGTCGCTCGCGATGCGCCCACCCACCGCTGCCATCACCGTTCCCCCCGCCGCCGCACCGACCACCGCGCCGCCGTCGGCACCCGCGGGTGGTCGCCGAGGCTTCGCCCCCGCCGTTGCCCTGCTGGACGTCGGACTGCTGGTCCTGGCGTTCGCGGTCGCCCACGTCGCGCGCTTCCCCTGGGAGCTGTCGGCCGTGCGACCCCAGGCCGGCTGGATCGAGTTCGCGACGGCTCCGGTGATCATCCTGGTCTGGATGGCCCTGCTGTCGATGTTCCGCACCCGCGACCCACGCATCGCCGGCATCGGCAGTGACGAGTACCGCCGGCTCGTCACCGCGAGTCTGGTCGCCGTCGCCGTGGTGGCGGTCGTGGCGTACGCCGCGCAGCTCGACCTGGCCCGGGGGTACGTGGCCATTGCCTTCCCGCTCGGGCTCCTCTTCCTCGCTGTCGGGCGGAAGGCCGTCCGCACCGTCCTGGCGCGCAGTCGTGCTCGCGGGCAACGGTTGCAGGACGTCCTGATCGTCGGTGACACCGAGGACGTCCGCTACGTCGGGCGACGGATCGCCGCGACGCCCAGCGCCGGGTACCGGGTCCGCGCGGTCGTGACCGACTGCGAGCCGGTGGGCGCGACGATCGACCTCGGTTCGGCGTCCGTCCCGGTGGTCAGCGGGATCGACGACGTCCTCGCGCTGGCTCGTTCCGAGGGAGTCTCGGCGGTCGTCGTCGCCGGCGCCGTACGCGGCGGGCACGAGCGACTGCGCCGCCTCGGGTGGCAACTCGAGGAGCACGGCGTCGAGCTCGTCGTGTCGTCGCCCCTCGCGGACATCGCCGCGGGTCGCGTGCACGAGCGTCCCGTCGACGGCCTGCCCTTGATGCACGTGGAGACCCCCGACTACCGCCGTCGCACGGGCAAGCGTCTGCTCGACGTCGTCGGAGCCGGCTTCGGTCTCCTGCTGCTGGCGCCCGTGCTCGCGGTGATCGCGCTCGTCATCCGGCTCGACGACCGCGGTCCGGTGTTCTTCCGCCAGACCCGTGTGGGCCGTGGGGGCGCGGAGTTCTCGATCCTGAAGTTCCGCACGATGTGCGTCGACGCCGAAGCGCGGATGGCCGCACTCCAGGCAGTGAACGAGGGTGCGGGCCCGCTCTTCAAGGTGAAGGACGACCCCCGCGTCACCCGCGTCGGGGCGTTCTTGCGGAAGACGTCGCTCGACGAGCTGCCGCAGTTGTGGAACGTGCTCACCGGTTCGATGAGCCTGGTCGGACCCCGCCCGGCGCTCCCGCGCGAGGTCGCCCTGTACCAGGACTTCGCCGACCGCCGACTCCTGGTCACCCCGGGGATCACCGGCCTGTGGCAGGTCAGTGGCCGGTCGGATCTGGACTGGGCCGAGGGTGTGCGGCTCGACCTGCACTACGTCGAGAACTGGTCGTTCCTGCACGACCTGGTGATCCTCGCCCGGACGGTGCCGTCGGTGCTCCGGTCGCGCGGCGCGTACTGAGGGCGCTGCGGCGGATCGGCCCGGCACCTTCCCTGTGCGAACGGTGTCCGTTCCGGGTCCCGGCCTGGGCATCGGGGAGCGGGAGAGTTACGATGGGGGGAACACGGACTTCCGCCGCGTGGGTCGAAGAAGACCTGCGGACGGCGACCAGTTCCAGATCAAGGAGTCATGATGCTCGGAAACCTCGGCGGCGTACATCTGCTGATCATCCTCGGGATCGTCATCCTGCTGTTCGGCGCGACGAAGCTCCCGGCGCTCGCCAAGGGCCTCGGGCAGTCGATCAACATCTTCAAGAAGGAGATGACCGACGACGAGAAGAAGGCTCAGGCAGGCGACACCACGGTGCAGAACACCGCGGCCCCGACCAGCACCGTGCCGAACGCTCCCGCCGAGCCCGCCGCCGGTCCGATCCTGAACCCCGGCCCGAGCGCGCAGCCGAACACCGACTCCCGGCGCTAGAACACCAGCTCAGGACACCCAGCCCCGTCCTGTCGGCAGCCCCCGCGACCACATCGGTCGCGGGGGCTTCGTCGTGCGGGGCGCGCAGCGGTCCGAGGGGGCGCAGGATGAGCACATGACCACTGCCGCACCCCGCGCGACCGCGCCGCTCCGGGACGACCGGCGCACCGTGCTCGTGGTGGCGATCCTGTCGTCGTTCGTCGTCGGGCTCGACTCGAGCGTCGTCAACGTGGCGCTCCCCGCGATCCGACAGGAGCTCGGCGGCGGACTCGTCGTGCAGCAGTGGACCGTCGACGCGTACCTGGTGACGCTCGGCTCGCTCATCCTCGTCGCCGGATCGCTGTCGGACGTGTTCGGCCGGGTCCGGATCATCACGTGGGGGCTCGTCGTGTTCGGGATCGCCTCGGTCGCGTGTGCGATCGCCCCGACGGGGGAGTTCCTGATCGTCTCGCGGGCGTTCCAGGGCGTCGGCGGCGCCCTGGTGACCCCGAGCGCGCTCGCCCTCATCGTGGCGGCGTTCCGCGGGGCAGCGCAGTCGAAGGCGATCGGCACGTGGACCGCCTGGTCGAGCGCGTCGACGATCCTCGGACCCGTGGTCGGCGGGCTGGTGGTCGACAGCATCGGCTGGCGGTGGATCTTCGTGCTCACCGCCGTCCCGATCGCGGTGACGATCCCGCTCGTGCTGCGGATCACCGGTGACGTGCACCCCGCCGTCCGACCGCGCATCGACGTGGTCGGCGCCGTGCTGGCGGTCGTCGGGGTCGGTGGGGCGGTGCTCGGGCTCATCGAGCAGGAGCGGCTCGGGTGGGGCGCGCCCGTGGTGGTCACCGCGCTCGTGCTCGGTGCCCTGGCACTCGGGGCCTTCGTGCCGTGGGAACTCCACGTGACCCGGACGACCGGTTCGCCGCTGGTGCCGCTCGCGCTGTTCCGGGCCCGCAACTTCGCGGTGGGCAACCTCGCCACCCTGTCGATCTACGGCGCCCTGAGCATGGTCTTCTTCGTGGTCACCCTGTTCCTGCAGGAGGTCTGGGGGTTCCCCGCCTGGCTCGCCGGTCTGGCGACGCTGCCCCCGACGGTGGTCCTGCTGCTGGTCTCCTCGGCCGTGGGCGGGCTGGCGGGACGGTTCGGGCCGCGCTGGTTCATGGCCGCGGGCCCGGCGGTGGCAGCGGTCGGTGCGCTCCTGATGCTGCTGGTCGGTGCGCAGCCGGACGGGTACTGGATCGCGGTGTTCCCGGGCCTCGTGCTCATCGGGTTCGGGATCGCGCTCATGGTGACACCGCTGACCAGCGCCGTGCTCGGGTCGGTGCCGCAGTCCGAGGCCGGCGTCGGGTCGGCCGTGAACAACGCGATCGCGCGGATCGCCGGGTTGGTGATGGTCGCGCTCGCGGGCGTGGTCCTCGGCGGCGAGATGAGCGTCGCCGGCCTGCACCGGGCGGTCGTCGTCATGGCGGTCCTCCTGCTGGCCAGCGCGGTCGTCAGCGCCGTCGGGATCCGGAATCTCCCGGCGCCGACGTAAGTTGAGTGCAGTAGACTCAAGTGCAACACCACCGCAACGAAAGGACGGAACGCATGGCGAACCTCCAGGGTGCTCCTGACTCGCAAGAGCGACAGAAGACCGCCCTCGAGCAGTACGGCGTCGACCTGACGGCGATCGCTCGCAGCGGCAAGCTCGACCCGGTCATCGGACGCGACTCCGAGATCCGACGCGTCAGCCAGGTGCTCACCCGCCGCACCAAGAACAACCCCGTGCTCATCGGCGAGCCCGGCGTCGGCAAGACCGCCGTCGTCGAGGGGCTCGCGCAGCGCATCGTCGCCGGCGACGTCGCCGATTCCCTCAAGGACAAGCGGCTCGTCTCGCTCGACATCTCCTCGCTCATCGCTGGCGCGAAGTACCGCGGCGAGTTCGAGGAACGCCTCAAGGCCGTGCTCAAGGAGATCAACGACTCCGACGGGCAGGTCATCACGTTCATCGACGAGCTGCACACCCTGATGGGTGCCGGTGGCGGCGAAGGGTCCGTCGCGGCCTCGAACATGCTCAAGCCGATGCTCGCGCGCGGCGAACTGCGGCTCATCGGGGCGACGACGCTCGACGAGTACCGCGAGTACATCGAGAAGGACGCCGCCCTCGAGCGACGCTTCCAGCAGGTCTACGTGGGGGAGCCCAGCGTCGAGGACGCCGTGGCGATCCTCCGCGGGCTCAAGGAGCGCTACGAGGCGCACCACAAGGTCACGATCAACGACTCCGCACTCGTCGCAGCGGCCAGCCTGTCGAACCGGTACATCTCCGGTCGGCAGCTGCCCGACAAGGCGATCGACCTGATCGACGAGGCCGCCAGTCGGCTCCGCATGGAGATCGACTCCAGCCCGGTCGAGATCGACGAGCTGAAGCGGAACGTCGACCGGCTGCGTGTCGAGGAGTTCGCGCTCAAGCAGGAGAAGGACGACGCCTCGAAGGCCCGGCTGGAGACCCTGCGGAACGAGCTGCGCACGCGCGAGGAACGACTGGGCGAGCTCGAGCAGCGCTGGCAGGCCGAGCGGGCGAGCCTGAACCGCATCGGTGAGCTGAAGCAGCAGCTCGACGACCTGGGTGTCCGCGAATCCCGCGCTGAGCGGGACAACGACTTCGAGACGGTGTCCCGCATCCGGTACAGCGAGAAGCCCCGGATCGCAGCTGAGCTCGCCGCCGCCGAACAGGCCGAGTCCGCCGACCGCATGGTGAACGACAGCGTCACCGACGAGGACATCGCCGCCGTGATCGCGCAGTGGACGGGCATCCCCCTCGGGCGGCTGCTGCAGGGCGAGACCGAGAAGCTCCTGCACCTGGAGAACGAGCTCGGGCGCCGGATCATCGGGCAGCGCACCGCCGTGAACACCGTGTCCGAGGCCGTCCGTCGCACCCGCGCCGGCATCTCCGACCCGGACCGTCCGACCGGATCGTTCCTGTTCCTCGGACCGACCGGCGTCGGCAAGACCGAGCTGGCCAAGGCACTCGCGGAGTTCCTGTTCGACGACGAGAAGGCCCTCGTCCGCATCGACATGAGCGAGTACGGCGAGAAGCACTCGGTCTCGCGGCTGATCGGCGCCCCGCCCGGGTACGTCGGCTACGAGTCAGGCGGGCAGCTCACCGAGGCCGTCCGGCGTCGCCCGTACTCCGTCATCCTGCTCGACGAGATCGAGAAGGCGCACCCCGAGGTGTTCGACGTGCTGCTCCAGGTGCTCGACGACGGCCGGTTGACGGACGGGCAGGGGCGCACGGTCGACTTCCGGAACACGATCCTCGTGCTGACGTCGAACCTCGGCTCGCAGTTCATGACCGACCTGACGCTGACGGACGAGCAGCGCGAGGACGCCGTGCGCGAGCTCGTGCAGCAGGCGTTCCGGCCGGAGTTCATCAACCGCCTCGACGACATCGTGGTGTTCCAGGCCCTGACGGCCGACGACCTCGGTCAGATCGTGTCGCTCTACGTCGACCGGCTCGCCCGACGCCTGACCGACCGCCGGCTCGAACTCGCGGTCACGCCCGAGGCGCGCGGGTGGCTGGCCGAGCGCGGGTACGACCCGCTCTACGGCGCACGGCCGCTCCGCCGCCTCATGCAGCGGCAGATCGACGACAAGCTGGCGCGCGCGATCCTGTCCGGTGACGTCCGAGACGGCGACACCGTCCGGGTCGACGTCGCCGAGGACGGCGACGGTCTGACCGTCGAGCCGTTCCAGCTGGCGGAGGTCGTCGAGGAGTAGGCGGCGGCCGCGGTGGGTGGGGTGACCAACGGGAGGCCCGGTGCCGGTTCCTGGGACCCGGCACGGGCCTCCCGGGTTGGCTGCAGGGCATGCCTGAGATCCGCGCGATCCGTCGCCTCACCGACACCGTCGAGCACGCGAGCGTGCTCGACAAGGCCGTCGACATCGACCGTTCGGTCGTGAACGCCCTCGCCCGGCCGAAGGCCCTGCGGCAACTGCTGCACGGTGTGCCGTTCGGGCACCCGCTGCACCCGCTCATGGTGCAGGTACCGCTCGGGGCCTGGATCTCGGCCGCCGTGCTCGACGTCTTCGGCGGGAGGGGCAACGCGAAGGCCGCGAAGACCCTCGTCGGCGTCGGCCTGGTGTCGTCCGGCAGTGCGAGCCTCGCCGGGTACGTGGACTGGTCCGAACTCGACCGCGAGCAGCTGCGCACGGGATGGGTGCACCAGGCCGTCAACTGGGTCGGCATCTCGCTGTACGGCCTGTCGTGGTGGCAGCGCAAGAACGGCAACCACGGCGCCGGCAAGCTGCTCGGGTTCGCCGCGCTCGGTGTCGTGGGGGTGGGCGGGTACCTCGGCGGACACCTGGCGTACCGCCAGCGCGCCGGCGTGAGCGACCACGGTGAGGTGCCGTTCGACGCGTGACCACTGATACGGAAACGTTATGTGGACGAAACGCGGTACGTGAAATGCTCGTCCCATGGATCGACTCAGCACCGACACCGTTCCCCTGACCGGCCTTCCCGCCCGCGGCGGCCTCGAGTTCATCGTCCACATCGACGAGGCGGCGGGGGTCGTGTCACTCGACCTCACCGCCGCGTGACCAGCCGTGCGGGTCCTGGTCGTCGATGACGAAGCAGCCCTCGCCGACCTCGTCGCAAAGGGCCTGTCGCGGCAGGACATGGCCGTCGACGTCGCCTACCGCGGCGACCACGCCGACGAACTGCTGGCCGTGAACGACTACGACGTCGTGGTGCTCGACCGTGACGTGCCGGGCGTGCACGGCGACGAGGTCGCACGTCGGCTGGCGTCGCGCGGCAGCCTGACCCGCATCCTCATGCTCACCGCGGCGACGACCCTGACGGACCGCGTGCACGGCCTCGAGCTCGGCGCCGACGACTACCTGGCCAAGCCGTTCGAGTACCCCGAGCTCGTCGCCCGCGTCCGGGCGCTCGGCCGCCGCAGCGTCGCACCGGTCGCGCCCGTGCTCGAACGCGCCGGGATCGTCCTCGACACGAACCGCCGGATGGCCACCCGTGACGGCCGACCGCTCGACCTGACCTCGAAGGAACTCGGGGTGCTCGAGGCGCTCCTGCGAGCCGACGGTCGCATCGTCTCCGCCGAGGAACTGCTCGAGAAGGTCTGGGACATGAACATCGACCCGTTCACCGCTGCCGTACGGGTGACGATGTCGAAGCTCCGCAAGAAGCTCGGCCGCCCCGATCCGATCCGGACGGTCCCGGGCGAGGGGTACGCCCTGTGAGACGGGTCCGACGGACCTGGAGCATCCGGGCGCGCACCGCCCTGGCGTTCGCGCTCGCGGCGATGGCGCTCGCCACCGGGGTGGTGGTGTTCTCGAACGTGATGTCCCTGGCCGGGGTCGGTGCGGGTCTCGACACGACGGCGATCCGCGGAGCCTCCCCGGCGGAGACGTTCGTGACCGCCTCGCCGGTGCCGATCGGCGAGCGCTCGGCAGCGCACGACGCACCCTCCACCACGGTCGCGGTGGTCCGGCTCGTCGCCGTGCAGCAGTGGCAGTGGTCCGCGATCGGCATCGCCGGGGCGGGCCTCGTCGCCGGTGGCGTCGGGTGGCTGGTGAGCAGGCGCATGCTCCGACCGATCGACCGGATCACCGCGACGGCGAACCGGATCACGGCGTCGAACCTGCACGAACGCATCGCACTCGAGGGCCCGGACGACGAACTCCGACGGTTGTCCGGCACCGTCGACGACCTGCTCGACCGGCTGCAGACCGCGTTCGAGAGCCAGCGACGGTTCGTCGCGCAGGCGTCGCACGAACTCCGGACCCCGCTCGCGGTCCAGCGTGCCGCGATGCAGATCGGGTTGCACGACGGTGCCGGCGCCGATGACGTCCGAGTGGTGCGCGAGGAACTGCTCGAGCAGAACCGGCGCACCGAGCACCTCGTCGAGTCCTTGCTCGTCCTCGCGGAGGCCGATCGAGGGCTCGCAGGCGTCGGGACGTCGATCGACCTCGTGGCCATCGCCGACGAGGTCGTCGCGGGAGCCGCCGGGAGTGCGCACGAGGCGGGCGTGACCATCACCCACGAGGGCCGAGCTGCGCCTCCTGGCAGACCCACCATCACGGGTGAGCCGATGCTCGTCCGGCAGTTGCTCGTCAACCTCGTCGGCAACGCCGTCGAGTACAACGAAGCCGGCGGCTTCGTCCGCGTCACCACGCGCAGCGACGGCCTCGTCGTGGAGAACTCCGGGCCGGTCGTGCCGGACGAGGTCGCGCCACTGCTCGTCGAACCGTTCCGACGCTGCCCCGAGGTCGCATCCGGCGGTCGGCACAGCGGCCTCGGCCTGTCGATCGTCGCGTCCATCGTGCACGCGCACGGGTGGCGACTCGTCGTCACCGCGCGCCGTGCGGGCGGCCTGCGCATCGACGTTTCGTCGGTGTGACCCCACGCGTACCGGGGACGAAACACCGGGTCCGCTGTGCTGGTCCCATGAAGCCATCCACGAAACACTCCACCACCACCACCATCGTCGCCGTCGCCGCAGCCGTCGTGCTCTTGCCCGGTCTCCTCGCCGGCTGTTCCGGAGCGCCGTCGACCGACTCGACCGACACGGCCTCGGGCGGCGGCAAGGGGGCCGGGGCCTCGCTCGCGTCCTGCATGCGTGACCACGGGTACGACATGCCGGACCCGTCGTCGGATGGGAGCACCCTGTCCCTGTCGGCTCCCGACGGCATCGACGACGAACAGTGGAAGGCGGACCTGCAGGAGTGCATGGGCGACGCCGGAGCCGGTGAGGGGTTCCAGGCGGCGAAGCCCGCCGGGACGCCGGAACAGCGGAAGCAGATCGCGGAGTGCATCCGTGAGAACGGGTTCGCCGACTACCCCGACGGTGATGATGCGATGTCCACGTACCGGCCCGACGACCAGGACGCGTTCCAGGACGCGTCGTCGACGTGCTTCGACGAGGTCCTGGGCAAGGGCGGCAGCTCCGGTTCGAACACGACGGTGCAGCCGTGACGACCGTCCTGACCAGGCGTCGAGCGCTCGTCACGAGCGCGTGCCTCGTCGCGGTGCTCGCCGCAGGCGCTGGCACGTGGTTGTTCATCGACCTGCAGGCTGCGCCGTCCTCGGCAGCAGCCGAGTCCGGGAAGCAGCAGCACCCGACCGCCGCGGTCACGAAGGGCGACCTGACGGACTCGAAGGTGTTCGCCGGGACCCTCGGGTACGGCACGGCCACCGGGGTCCCCGGCGCCGCCTCGGGCACGCTGACCTGGCTCCCCGCGCCCGGGCAGGTCATCAGGAGCGACGAGTTCCTGTACGCGGTCGACGAGCGCGGGGTGCGGGCGATGCACGGCACGGTGCCGATGTGGCGCTCGCTCGAACGCGGGCTGACGGGCACCGATGTGCAGCAGCTCAACGACAACCTCGCCGCGCTCGGGTACGACGTCGCGCAGGACGACTCCTTCGGCCCGCGGACGCAGCGCGCCGTGCGGCAGTGGCAGGAGGACCGGGGGCAGGAGGTCACCGGCGTGCTGACCTCGGCGGACATCGCGTTCGTCGACGGGGACGTGCGTGTCGCGACCGTCGACGGGAAGCTCGGCCAGCCGGCGGAGGGAGGGAGCGGTGACGTGCTCTCCGTCACGAGCACGAAGCGCATCGTCGTCGCCACCGTCTCACAGCGCGACGCCGAACGGCTCGCGGTCGGCACGGAGGTGCGGGTCAGGATCAACGGCGCCGGGGCACCGACGACGGGCGAGGTCACCGACGTCCAACCGAGCTCGGGAGACGACGCCGGGTCCAAGGTCGACGTGTCCGTCGCGTTCGACCCCGGCTCGCGACGGCTGCCCGCTGCGGCGTCCGCGCAGATCGACGCCGCGGGAGCCACCGAGAAGGACGTCCTCTCCGTGCCGGTCGCGGCACTCGTGACGACGGGGAACGGCGCGTACGCGGTGGACGTGGTGCGGCGCGACGGCACGACGAAGCGGGTTCCCGTGACCCCCGGGTTCATCGCCGACGGCCGGATCGCGATCACCGGGAAGGTCGCGGAAGGCGACCGCGTGGTGGTGCCGGGATGAGCGGCACGGGGCCGGTCCTCGCCCTGCGCGAGGTCACGAGGACCTACGGCGACGTCGGCGCGCTCCGCGGGGTGACGCTCGACGTCG
Organism: Curtobacterium sp. NPDC089991; assembly: GCF_044748425.1. Taxonomy (NCBI): domain Bacteria; kingdom Bacillati; phylum Actinomycetota; class Actinomycetes; order Micrococcales; family Microbacteriaceae; genus Curtobacterium; species Curtobacterium sp. NPDC089991. The sequence continues at coordinate 272,292 of NZ_JBIVGB010000004.1, read as the reverse complement.
CCGCCGGGGAGCTCGTCGCGGTCGTCGGTCCGTCCGGGTCCGGCAAGTCCACGATGCTCAACATCGTCGGGACCCTCGACCGTCCCACGCAGGGCTCGGTGTCGATCGCCGGGAACGACGTCGCGACCATGTCCGACAACGCCTTGTCCGCGCTGCGAGCCGAGCACGTCGGTTTCGTGTTCCAGCAGTTCCACCTGCACGCCGGTGCCACCGCGGCGGAGAACGTCGCCGACGGGCTCCTGTACTCGGCGACCGGGCGACGTGAACGGCGCCGACGTGCCCACGAGGCACTGGAACGGGTCGGCCTCGGGCACCGCACCGACCACCGCCCGACCCAGCTCTCCGGGGGTGAGAAGCAGCGCGTGGCCATCGCCCGCGCGATCGTCGGGAACCCCACGATCCTGCTCGCCGACGAGCCGACCGGCGCGCTGGACTCCGCCTCCGGTACGGCGATCGTGACGCTCCTGCGTGCGTTGAACGCCACCGGCACCACGGTCCTCGTCATCACGCACGACCTGGGCCTCGCAGCCTCGTTGCCGCGGCAGGTCCGGATGCGTGACGGTCTGGTGGAGCACGACTCGGCGGTCGGGCCGGCTGGGCCGCACCAGTCCGCTGCGGACATCGCCGCCGCCATCGGTGGTGGCCGGTGACCGGCGTGCGAGCACGGTTGGGTGCCGCTGACCTGCTCCGGCTCGGGGTGTTCGGGCTGCGCACCAGACCTGGCCGTGTCGTCCTGTCGGCGCTCGGCATCGCGATCGGCATCGCCGCGATGATCGCCGTCGTCGGGATCTCGTCGTCGAGCAAGGCGAAGCTCGACCAGGTGCTCGACGCCCTCGGCACGAACGTGCTCACCGCCACGCAGGCCCAGGGGTTCGGCGACGTGCCGCCGTTGCCGTCCACCGCACTCGAGTCGGCACTCCGCCAGGACGACGTGCAGTCGGCTGCCGCGGTCGGCACCGTGGTCGACGCGGCCGTCTACCGCAACGAGTTCATCCCGCCGCCGGAGACGAAGGGCATCGGCGTGATGGCGGCTTGGGGCGACGTGCCGCGCGTGCTCGGCGGCGAGCTCGGGTCCGGGCGCTGGATCGATGACTCGGTCGTGGCTCCGCCGCAGGTGGTGCTCGGTGCGGCCGCCGCGTCGGCACTCGGCATCGACCGGGTCCGTGCCGACAGCCGCGTCTGGATCGGCGGGCAGTGGGTGCAGGTGGTCGGGATCCTGGAGCCGATCGCGCTCGCCGACGACCTGGACAGCCAGGTGTTCGTCCCCCGCGGCCTCGCCCGGCAGCTCGGGTTCGACGGGGCGCCGACCGCCGTCTACACCCGCGTCGACCCGTCGCGAGTCGCACCAGCACGGGACATCCTGGCGAATGCGATCAGCCCGGGGTCCCCGCAGGACGTCGGCGTGACCCGACCGTCCGACGCGCTCGCCGCGAAGGACGCCACCGACGACTCGTTCACCGGGTTGCTCGTCGGCATCGGCGGCGTGGCCCTGCTCGTCGGCGGCATCGGCGTCGCGAACACGATGGTGATCACCGTGCTGGAACGTCGTGCCGAGGTCGGGGTGCGGCGAGCCCTCGGAGCGCGGCGGCGGAACATCCGCGACCAGTTCCTCGTCGAGTCGCTGCTGCTGTCGTTCCTGGGCGGGGTGGCCGGTGTGGTGATCGGGGTCGGGGTGACGGTCGCCTTCGCCCTGGCGCAGGGGTGGCCGGTGGCAATCCCGCTGTGGGCCGTCGGCGGCGGGCTCGGCGCGACCGTCGTGATCGGCGGTGTGTCCGGGTGGTACCCGGCAGCGCGCGCAGCGCGCATCCCACCGACGTCCGCCCTGGCGGCCGTCTGAGGCCGTGGTGGTGATCCGGGAGGCCCGGTGCCGGTCTGCGGGACCGGCACCGGGCCTCCCGGTCGTTCCGTCCACCCCGTCGACGCGCGGCGCAGATCATGGCTGGTCATGACCAGTCGTGTCAAGCATTGGCGACGATCTGTTCGCCATCCGTGATCCCCCGGAAACACGCGGATCGAACCCGCTCACAGGGACCGATCCAACGGTTGACAAGGGCTCTCGGAAGGTTTTCTATTGCGAATACGCAACGACCTTTCATAAAGGCCGGACCAAGGGAGTCAACGTGACACGCACGCGTTTCGCCGCACTCGGTGCGCTCGGCCTGGCGGCCGCGCTCGCCCTCACCGGGTGCTCCGCCGGAAGCAACGGAGCTTCCGACGGCGGCACGAAGGCCATCGGCACACCCGATGGCAAGGGCAAGACCATCACCGTCTGGATGATGAACGGCGACCTGAGCGACAAGGTCCTCGACGCAGCTCAGAAGCAGTTCACGAAGGACACCGGGGCGAAGGTGAAGATCCAGACCCAGCAGTGGGACGGGATCACCACGAAGCTCACCACGGCGCTCGCCCAGGACGACGCCCCGGACGTGGTCGACCTCGGCAACACCCAGGTGCCGGTCTACGCAGCGGCCGGCGGACTCATGGACCTGACGCCGTACCGCGACGAGCTCAAGGACGGCCAGACCTGGCTCACCGGGCTCGAGGGGCCGGCCACGGTGGACGACAAGCTCTACGGTGCTCCGCTGTTCGCCGGCAACCGTGCCGTCGTCTACAACAAGAAGGTCTGGAAGGACGCCGGCGTCACCGACGTGCCGACCACCTACGACGAGCTCACCGCCGACCTGGACAAGGTCAAGGCCGCCAACACGGCGAGCGACTTCTCCGCCTTCTACATGCCCGGCCAGTACTGGTACGGCGGGCTGCAGTGGGTCTGGGACGCCGGCGGCGAGATCGCCTCCGACAAGGACGGCAAGTGGACCGGGAAGCTCGACTCCGACGACGCCGTGCAGGGCCTGACGGCGTGGAAGACGTTCCAGAACGACTACTCCGCGAAGTCGACGCAGGACATCAACACCGACAAGCCCTCGCAGAGCGACGTCTTCGCGCAGGGCAACACCTCGGCGTTCCTCGGCTCGGCGTGGGAGATCGGTTCGATCACCACCGCGAAGCCGGCGCTCGCCGACCAGATCGGCACGTTCCCGATGCCCTCGCAGACGGACGGCAAGACGCAGCCGGTGTTCCTCGGTGGCTCCGACCTCGGGATCCCGGCGAAGGCCGCCAACCAGGACCTCGCGCTGTACTACCTGAAGATCCTGACCTCGAAGGAGTTCCAGCAGGACCAGGTGTTCGGTGTGGACGGCTGGGAGCCGAACTCGACCGAGCTGCTCGACGCCGTGGCCGACGACGTCGACACCCTGCACAAGCCGTACTTCGCGGCAGCGGGCACGAGCCGTCCGACCCCGGCGACGCCGGGCTGGGCGACCATCGAGGGCGACGCGTCGTTCCAGTCGATGTTCGCGGACATCGCCACCGGGCGGAAGTCGCCGGAGCAGGCCGCCGAGGGCTTCTCGAAGCACCTCACGACCGCGCTGAACGCGCAGCAGTAGTCGATGACCTCCACTGCAGAGCAGGCGACCGGTTCGGAGCAGTCCGAGCCGGTCGCCGGCGGCGGGGGGACCGGGGGCGCGGGCACCGGGGGCACCGGGGGCAGCGTCGGTGCCGGGTCGGGGCGGCCGGTTCGTCCCGGCCGCGGGGCGCGTCGTCGGTCGGTGGTGGCGTCGCGCGCACCGCTCGTCCTGCTGGCGCCCGCGGCGATCCTGCTGCTCGCGCTCGTCGTCTACCCGCTCGTCCGGCTCGTCGTCATCTCGTTCCAGGATTACGGACTCCGGGCGATCTTCACCGGGGAAGCCGGGTTCGCGGGGGTCTCGAACTACACGAACGTCCTGACCGACGCGTCGTTCTGGCCGGTCATCCTGCGCACCGTCCTGGTCACCGGGGCGATGGTGCTCGGCACGATCGTCATCGGGATGGGCGTCGCGCAGCTGCTCACCCGGTTGGGCGTCGGGATGCGCACCGTGGTCAGCGTCGTGCTCGTGCTGGCCTGGGCGATGCCGAACGTCGCCTCGAGCCTGGTGTGGCAGTGGCTGTTCCAGCCCTTCTACGGCGTGCTCAACTGGCTCATCACGCAGCTGCGGGTGTTCGGCGACCACACGCAGGACAACTGGGCGTCGCACCCCGGGCAGGCGTACACGATCGTGCTCACGCTCGTGATCTGGCAGGCCGTGCCGTTCGTCGCCCTGACGCTCTACGCCGCACAGTCCCAGATCGCGCCGGAGTACTACGAGGCCGGGGCGCTCGACGGTGCCTCGACGTGGACGATGTACCGCGCGATCACGCTGCCGGCACTCGCCCCGACGCTGCTGCTCGTGTCGATCCTGTCGGTGATCTGGGACTTCAACGTCTTCAACCAGATCTGGTTGCTCACGAGGGGTGGTCCGGAAGAGGCCACCCTGACGCTCGGCATCTGGACGTTCGTGAAGTCGTTCGTCTCCAACGCCTACGGCCAGGGGGCCGCGATCGCCGTCATCTCGACCGTGATCCTCGGCGCGCTCACCAGCTACTACATCCGCCGGCTCGTCCGCAGCGGGGAGGAGGACCTGTGACCGTCTCGAATGCTGCGCCGGTGCGGGCGCGGAAGCGGAAGCCGCGCGTGGTGGCGAACACCATCGCGGTGGTGTTCTGCCTGGTGTGGGTGTTCCCGATCTACTGGATGGTGAACACCGCCTTCAAGCCGGCGGACGAGGTCACCACCATGACCCCGATCTGGGCACCACTGCACCCCACGCTCGACAACTTCACGCGCGCGCTCACACAAGAGGGCTTCCTGGTCTACCTGCGGAACTCGACCATCGTCGTGGTGGCCGCCGTGCTGCTGTCGATCGTGGTCGGGTTCCTGGCATCGGCGGCGCTGTCGCGGTTCCGGTTCCGCGGGCGGCGGGCGATCCTGGTCGGCATCCTGTTCGTGCAGATGATCCCGTCGGGCGCACTGCTCATCCCGCTGTTCCTGTCGTTCCAGACGCTCGGTCTGCTCAACAGCTACGTCGGGCTGATCCTGGCGTACGTCGCGAGCGTGCTGCCGTTCTCGATCTGGGTGATGCGCGGGTTCTTCGTAGCTGTACCCGTCGAGATCGAGGAGGCCGCGAAGGTCGACGGGGCCGGCACCTTCCGGATCCTGTGGAGCGTGCTGTTCCCGCTCGTGATGCCGGGAGTCATCGCCACGAGCGTGTTCGCGTTCATCGCGGCGTGGAACGACTACCTGATCGCGTACGTGATGCTCAAGGACCAGGGGATGTACACGCTGCCGGTCTGGCTCGCGGGCTTCTCGACGAACAAGGGCACGGACTTCGGCGGGCTGATGGCGGCGAGCGTGCTGTTCTCGATCCCCGTGGTCGTCTTCTTCCTCATCGTGCAGCGCCGCCTGGTCAGTGGCATGACCGCGGGAGCCGTCAAGGGCTGACGTGCTCGACCGAACACCCCGTCGCACACGCGCGGCGGGGTGTTCGTGCGTGTGGGGTGTTCGTGCGTGTGGGGTGTTCGTGCGTGTGCCGTCCGTCGAGGTTCCACGACATGCCGCGTGCTGGACGCCGAGGTTCCACGGACGGGCTGTGGGCGCCGCGAGATGCCGAGATTTCGGAACCTCGGGGGAGGGGGCGGGGACGGAGCGGGGGAGCGGGACGAGTGCGGGTGGTTGTGTTTGTGTGGGTTTGTGGCTTATGGTTCCTGAAACCCACGGGAACGAAGGAGTTCGGGCATGTACGCAACCGAGCGGCACGATGCGATCGCAGCAGCGCTGCAGGACGCCGGCCGGGTCTCCGTCGCCGATCTGGCCGAGCACTTCGACGTCACCACCGAGACCGTGCGCCGTGACCTCGACACCCTCGAGTCCGCCGGGGTCCTGCGCCGCGTGCACGGGGGAGCGGTGCCCATCGGCCGCTCGAGCGTCGTCGAACTCTCCGTCGCCGAGCGCGAAGGGCAGCACGGTTCCGCGAAGTCCGAGATCGCCCGAGCCGCGATGCGCCTGGTGCCCTCGACCTTCACCGGCTCGATCGCGATCGACGCCGGCACCACCTGCGCCGCTGTCGCCGCCGAACTCGCACGCTGGGAGCCCGCCACCGCCGGCGCGACCCTCACCGTCATCACGAACTCCGTCCCGATCGCCGCGACCCTGCAGCACAGCGAGCACGTCGAGCTGCACCTGCTCGGTGGCCGGGTGCGCGGGGTCACGAGCGCCGCCGTCGGGACCGCCACCGTCGAGCAGATCAGCGCCCTGCGGCCCGACATCGCGTTCGTCGGCACGAACGGCCTGTCCGCCGGCTTCGGGCTGAGCACCCCGGACGAGTACGAGGCCGCGGTCAAGGGCGCCTACGTCCTCGCCGCCCGCCGAGCCGTCGTGCTCGCCGACGCCGCGAAGCACGGGGTCGAGGCCCTGATGCGCTTCGCCCGGCTCGACGAGATCGACACCGTGGTCACCGACCAGGAGCCGCCGGCCGACCTCGCCGGCGCCCTGACCGACGCCGACGTCGAGGTCGTCGTCGCATGAGCCGCCGCATCGTCACCGTCACGCCGAACCCGAGCCTCGACCGCACCATCGAGCTCTCCGGCGAACTGCAGCGCGGCGCCGTCCAGCGTGCCATCCGCTCCACCGCGGAGCCCGGCGGCAAGGGCGTCAACGTGTCCCGCGTCGTGGTCGCGAGCGGTGGGGACACCATCGCCGTGCTGCCCGGCGACGAGCTCGACCCCGTGCTGCTCGGCCTCGCCACGCGCGGCATCCCGACCGCCGCCCTGCCGATCGGTGCGCCGCTCCGCTCGAACGTCACCGTGACCGAGCCGACCGGCACCACCACGAAACTCAACGAGCCCGGTCCCTCGCTCGCCGGTCGGCTGGACGACCTGGCCGACCTGGTCGCCGACACGGCCGCGGCGACCGCCACCGGACCCGCCGCCCGCTGGGTGGTCTTCGCCGGCTCGCTCCCGCCCGGACTCCCCGACGACGCGCTCGCCGTGCTCGTCCGCGCCGTCCGCGCACGCCACGGTGAGGACGTCCGGATCGCGGTCGACTCGTCCGGCGTCCCGTTCACCGCACTGCTGCAGTCCGGCGAGCGGATCGACCTGGTCAAGCCGAACGCCGAAGAGCTCGCCGAGGTCGTCGGCGGCGACCCCGACACCTACGAGCAGGACCTCGACGCCGCCGTGGCCGCTGCCGAGCGGTTGCGCGACCGGAACGTCGGCTCGGTCCTGCTGACCCTCGGCAGCGCCGGCGCCGTGCTGGTGTCGGACGAGGGCGCCTTCGCCGCCGCAGCACCGCGGATCGTCGCCCGCTCCACCGTCGGCGCGGGGGACTCCTCGCTCGCGGGCTACCTGCTCGCCGAGGTGGCCGGAGCGTCCCCCGAGCAGCGCCTCGCCCAGGCCGTCGCGACCGGAGCCGCCGCCGCAGCCCTGCCCGGCAGCGACGTGCCGGCCCTCGACCACACCGACCCGACGGCGATCTCGGTCCGGGTGCTCACGACGCACCCGGCGCCCGAGCCCGCCTGACCCCCGCCCCAGCTCGAACACCCCCACTCCCCGAACACCTGCACGACCCGCGCGATCAGCGCCATTGCGAAGGAGCAAGCACATGTCCGCAGACTCGAGTCCGCGCCTCATCAGCGCCCAGCTCGTCGGCCTCGACGAGGACCTCGGTGCCACCTCGGCCGACGTCATCCGCGTCCTCGCCGACCGCGTCGCCGCGACCGGCCGCGCCGCCGACGGCCGGGTCCTGGCCGAGGACGCCATCAAGCGCGAGGCCAGCGTCGGCACCGGGGTTCCCGGCGGCATCGCGATCCCGCACGCCCGTTCGGCATCGGTGTCCGAGCCGACCCTGGCGTTCGCGCGTCTCGCCCGGAAGGTGTCGTTCGGCGCCCCGGACGGCGACGCCGACATCGTGTTCATGATCGCCGTGCCCGAAGGGGCCGACAAGGACCACCTGACGGTCCTCTCGACCCTGGCCCGTGCGCTCATCCGCGACGACTTCACCGCCGCCCTGCGCGCCGCAGCCACCCCGGACGAGATCGTCCAGCTCGTCGACCGCGAGGTGAGCGGCGAGGTGTCCGAAGCCGGCGTCGGGAAGGCGAGCAGCGCCTCCAGTCCGACCGCCGCACCCGCGCCGGGCCGCAAGGTCTTCGTCGGCGTCACCGCCTGCCCGACCGGCATCGCGCACACCTACATGGCGGCCGACGCCCTCGTCGCCGCGGCGCAGCGCGCCGGTGCCGAGATGCACGTCGAGACCCAGGGGTCCTCGCAGGTCGAGCCCCTCGACCCCGCCCTCATCGCCCGTGCCGACGCCATCGTGTTCGCGGTCGACGTCGACGTCCGCGACCGCGGTCGCTTCGCCGGCAAGCCGCTCGTTTCCGGACCCGTCAAGCGCGGCGTCGACGAGCCCGACAAGATGATCGCCGAGGCCATTCGTGCCTCGGACGACCCGAACGCCGCACGCGTCCAGGGCGGTGCAGCCGTCGACGGTGCGTCCACCGCCAAGAACGAGCACTTCGGCCAGGCGCTCAAGCGCTGGCTGCTCACCGGCGTCAGCTACATGATCCCGTTCGTCGCGGGCGGCGGGCTGCTCATCGCGCTCGGCTTCCTGCTCGCCGGCTACGGCATCGCGCTCACCCACGGTGACGACGGCGTGAACAACGCGGTCTTCGCGCTCCAGCACTACAACCTGGTCGACCTGCCTCCGGAGGGGCTGCGCTACTACCTCGGTGCCGCCGCGTTCCAGATCGGCTCCGTGTCGCTCGGCTTCCTCGTCGCAGCGCTCGCCGGGTACATCGCCTACGCCATGGCCGACCGACCCGGCATCGCGCCCGGCTTCGTCGCCGGTTCCATCGCCGTCTTCATGAACGCCGGGTTCCTCGGTGGCCTGATCGGTGGCCTCATCGCCGGTGCCGCGGCGTACTGGATCGGTCGCATCCCGACCTGGCGCTGGCTGCGTGGCCTGATGCCCGTCGTGATCATCCCGCTGTTCGCCTCGATCATCGCCTCCGGCCTCATGCTGCTCGTGCTCGGTGGACCGATCGCCTGGCTCATGACCCAGCTGACCGAGTTCCTCAACTCGCTGTCCGGCGCCTCGGCGATCCTGCTCGGCATCATCCTCGGCCTGATGATGGCCTTCGACCTCGGCGGCCCGGTCAACAAGGTCGCCTACGCGTTCGCCGTCGCCGGGCTCGGCGCCGGGACCGCCACCAACGTCGTGCCGTTCGAGATCATGGCTGCCGTGATGGCTGCCGGCATGGTGCCGCCGCTCGCCCTGGCACTCGCGTCGACCGTCCTGTACCGCAAGGGCTTCACGAAGCCCGAGCGCGAGAACGGCAAGGCCGCCTGGCTGCTCGGGGCGTCCTTCATCTCCGAGGGAGCGATCCCGTTCGCCGCGGCCGACCCGCTGCGCGTCATCCCGGCGTCGATGGTCGGTGCCGCGGTCACGGGTGCGATCTCGATGGCTGCCGGTGTGACCTCGCGGGCGCCGCACGGTGGGATCTTCGTGTTCTTCGCCATCGGGGACGTCGCGATGTTCATCGTCGCGATCCTGGCCGGCACGATCGTGTCCGCGCTGGTGCTCGTCGGGCTGAAGAAGTTCGTGCGTCGGGCCCCGGCGGCGGACGCCGCCGTGTCCGAGACGGCAGACGACCGCGTGGCCGTCGCCGTGTAGTCGACGTCACCGCGTGACGGACGGGAGGCCCGGAGCCAGCTGGCGCCGGGCCTCCCGTCCGTCCGTGGTCGCGACGCACCGCCGGCCGCACGTCGGGCGGTCACGTTCCGTCGCTGGCGTGGCGCCCAAAAGACGAGACGTGACCGCGCGCCGGCACTGAACGGGGTGTCGTGACCACGCGAGGAGCACGCGCGTCCCCCTACTCGGCGATGTTGGCCGTGATCGCGTCGATGTAGGCGGCGCGGTCCTCGCGCGAGTGCGGCCGCCCCGGGACGCCCGGACGCTGCTCCCACGGGAACGGCCCGGCCTCGTGCCGGTACTCGATCCCCATCGCCTCGAGCCGCGCCGTGTGCTCGGCCAACCGCCCGCGGAACTCGGCGACGTCGCGCGGCCCGGTGACGTCCGCCGACCAGAGCGCCTCGGCCAGGGCGGCCACCCGCGGGAACAGCTGGTAGTCGAGCTTCCGCGCGGTGTCGACGTGCTCGGTCCACATGTTGCCTTGGCCGCCGATGACGTGGGCGCGCTCGGACTCGGTCAGGCCGGACGGCACCGGGTCGAACCCGAAGACGTCGTCGACCGTCAGCACGATGGACACCGGGATCGGTTCGGTCGCCAGGTCGCTCTGGCGGTAGTCGAGGTAGGCCTGGTCGTCGGGCGACGAGATCACGTCGTGCCCGCGCTTCGCCGCCGTCCGGGCGCCGGTCAGACCGCGCCACGACACGATGGTCGCCGAGGGGTCGAGCGTGCCGCCCTCGAGGATCTCGTCCCAGCCGAACGCCTGCCGCCCGTGCGAGGCGACGTGTGCCGCGAGCTGCCCGATGATCCAGGCCTGCAGCTGCTCTTCGTCCTCGAGCCCGAGTGAACGCATGCGCTCCTGCGTGCGGGGGTCCTCGACCCACTGCACCTTCGGGCACTCGTCGCCGCCGATGCCGATGTAGCGGGAGGGGAAGAGCGCGATGACCTCGTCGAGGACGTCCTTGAAGAAGTCGACGGTGCTGTCGTCGGCGTTCAGGACGTCGTCGGCGATGCCCCACTCGGTCCAGACCTCCACCGGCGTCTCGGGGTGCACGCCGAGCGACGGGTAGGCGGCCAAGGCGGCACGGACGTGTCCGGGCGTCTCGATCTCGGGGACGACGGTGACGAACCGGTCCGCTGCGTAGGCGACGATCTCGCGGATGTCGTCCTGCGTGTAGTACCCGCCGTGCGGGCGGCCGTCGAACGCTGCGGGGTGCAGCACACCGTCGGCGTCGGGGACGTGCGCGCCCACCTGGGACTCGCGGCGCCAGGACCCGACCTCGGTCAGGCGCGGGTACTTCCGGATCTCGATGCGCCAGCCCTGGTCCTCCGTCAGGTGGAAGTGCAGCCGGTTGATCCGGTGCGCCGCGAGCTGGTCGACGACGCGCATGACCTCGTGCTTGGTGCGGAAGTGCCGGGCGACGTCGAGCATGACGCCGCGCCAGGCGAAGGCGGGGGCGTCCTCGACGATGGTGGACGGGACGGACCATGGCCCGGTGCCGACGCGGCCGCTCCGGTACACGTCGGCGGGCAGCAGTTGGAGGAGCGCCTGGACGCCGTAGAACACGCCGGCGGCCGAGCCGCCCGCGACGTCGACACCGTCGGGTGTGACGGTCAGGCGGAAGGACTCGGCGCGCTCGCCCTCGGGCGACGGCGGACCGGCGGGCAGGGAGGGATCGTCGGTGACGCGCAGCGAGATGACGCCCGTCCGCACCGACCCGTCGGCGGAGGCCGCCCCGTCGACGGCCACGTCCTCCGCTGCGTCGCGGACCGGCTGGCCGGTCGACGCCCGGAGCGTCTGCTGCAGGTACAGTCGGACCGATCCGCTCGCTGCGTCCGCTGCGATGCGGGTCGACGGGGTGATCTCGAAGGCGCCGGTACCGGGAACGGCGCGGCGCGGTCGTGGGATGAGCATGTCGGAGTCCACCATTCCTCAATGATCTTTCGTAATGTGGAGGCTATGGCCGTGGACGAGACCGTGTCAACGATCCCGAGTGTCGTGGGGACGACGCCGGGTGTGCTCCGACTCATGAACTCCCGGGCCATCCTCGACGAGCTCCTGCGCGACGACGCGTCGCGCACCGTGACCGAGCTCAGCCGCACCGTCGGGCTCTCCCGCCCCACGGTCGAGGCGGCGCTCGCAGACCTGGTCGACGAGGGCTGGGTGACCGAGGCCGAGGCGATCGCCACCCCGAACAAGGCCGGCCGCCGGGCCAAGCGCTTCGCCGCGGACGCCACCGCCGGTTCCGTGCTCGGCGTCGACCTCGGACTGCACGGCATCGTCGGCATCCGCGCCGACCTGCGCGGGAACACCCTCACCCGGGTCGAGGAGCGCTACGCCGACCTCGCCGACGCGGAGCAGGCCTGGACGAGCGTGCAGGACGTCGTCCGCCGCCTGACGGCCGACTCGGAGGCGTCACCGGTCCTCGCCGCCACGTTCGGCGTCCCCGCCGTCGTCGACCGCGCCGGCGAGATCGACTACACGGTCGCGGTGCCCGAGTGGGTCGAGCGCCGCGTGCCCGGCCGGATCCAGGACCTCTTCCCCGGCATCGCGACGTTCTTCGACAACGACGCCAAGCTCGCCGCCACCGCCGAGGCGATGTGGGGGCGCTTCCGGGGCGTCCAGGACGGCCTGTACCTGGTGATGGGTCGGCAGATCGGTGCGGCCTACGTCATCGACGGGGCGTTGGCGCGCGGGGCGCGCGGTGCGGCTGGCGAGATGGGCGGCCTGGCCTCGACCGGGTGGCCCGGTGCGCCGGCCCGCCTGGAGGCCCGGATCGCGTCCGACACGGACCTCGAGTCGGTCTTCGCCGCGGCCGGGCGCGGGGGCGCAGCGCCGGGTCGCGTCGGCGAGGACGGTCCGGACCCGGCGGCGGTCGACGTCGTCCGCGCCTTCGCGGACGACGTGGCACCGGGTGTCGTGCAGCTCGTCACGACGATCGACCCCGAGGTCGTGGTCGTCGGGGGCGAGGTCCTGCCGGCGGCGTCGGTGTTCGCCGAGGCGCTCGCCGCGGTGGTCACGCCCCAGCTCCGGCACCCCGTCGAGATCGTGCCGTCGACGGTGGGTCGTGACGCCGTCGCCCGCGGTGCCCTCGCGCGGTCGCTGACGCACGTGCGGACCTCGCACATGGGACTCGGCTGACGTTCAGGTACCGCGCCGGGTCCTGACAGGGCGCTCAGGGATGCTGGGGGCATGACGACTGCCGTGACCGCCCGTGCCATGACCGTCGCCACCGGCGACTCCACCGCTCCCTCGGACCTCGGCGGACTCTCCGGCCTCGTGCTCCAGATCATCGACGCCCTGGGGGAGTGGGGCGTCGCGCTCATGCTCTTCATCGAGACGGTGTTCCCGCCGATCCCGTCCGAGGTCATCCTGCCGCTGGCCGGGTTCCTGGCGGGTGCCGGGCAGATGAACCTCGTGCTCGTCCTCGCGCTGGCGACGCTCGGGTCCTACCTCGGGGCGCTGGTGCTCTACTGGCTCGGCGCGAAGATCGGGTTCGAGCGCACCACGCGGTGGTTCGGCAAGCTGCCCCTGGTCGACGAGGACGACTTCCGCAAGGCCGCCGCGTGGTTCCACCGGCACGGCAAGAGCGCCGTGTTCTTCGGCCGGTTCGTCCCGATCGTGCGGAGCCTCATCTCACTGCCCGCCGGTGCTGACCGCATGCACCTCGGCACGTTCTCGGTGTTCACGATCATCGCGAGCGGCATCTGGAACAGCGCCCTGGTGCTGCTCGGTGCTGCCTTCGGCTCGCAGTACGACCGCGTCGAGCAGTACACCGAGTGGATCGACCGGGTGCTCTACGTCGCGATCGCGGTCGTCGTGGTGACGTTCGTGGTCCGGCGGGTCCGACGGTGGCGCGCGGACCGCCGCGCGGACGGGGGCGGCAACGGCGACGGTGCCGCGAGCGGGGGCGCACGAGGTCGTCGTCGCGCCGAGCCCGCCCGCGACTGAGTCGGTCGTCGTCAGGCCTTGGTCAGCGCCGACTCCTTGTGCGCGGCCTGCTTGCCGCTCTTCTCCGACTCGACGATCCAGTACGGATCGTCGTCGGTCGGCTTGAACGTCTGACCGTCGAACTCGAAGTCGCTCGTGCGCTTCCGCACGAGTTTCCCGGTCGTCTTCCCTTGCGAGGTGTTCCAGTGCACCTCGTCACCCTTCGTCAGTGCCATCGCTGTCCTCCTTGCGTGATCGCTCACCCTGGTCGGAGGTCGAACGGTACCCTGATGCATCCGCATGAACACAGGGAAGTACGCCGATCACGATGTCATAACACCCGCCCAAAAGCGGGGTCGGACGCGTACCGTTTCTCGTGAGCCAACACGCCGGCAGCAGCCGCGGAACCTGCGGCTCCCGACGGAACGACGGACACCATGACCCTGCTGGACGGCTTGCGGACGGAGACGGTCCTGTCGGGCCGGTACCGACTGGTGAAGCTCATCGGCACGGGTGGCATGGGGACCGTCTACGAAGCCCGCGACGAGCACACCTACCGCGCCGTCGCCGTGAAGCTCTTCGCGACGCCGGACAAGATGACGACGGCCGACCGCGTCCGCCAGGAACGCGAGATCCGGCTCCTCAGCATGCTGTCGCACCCCGGGCTCATCCCGCTCTACGACGCCGGCACGCACGACTTCCCCGACGGCCCGCACCGGTTCATCGTGATGGAGCTCATCGCCGACACGACGCTGCTCCGCCGACTGTCCGAGGGGGCCCTGCACAACTACGAGGTGGCCGACCTCGGCGCCCAGCTCGCCGACGCCCTGGCCTACGTGCACTCGCGCGGCATCGTGCACCGGGACGTCAAGCCCGCCAACATCCTGATCAGCGACGAGGGCTCGTCCGGCTTCGCCCGGACCGTGAAGCTCACCGACTTCGGCGTCGCGCACTTCGTCGACGGCTCCCGCCTGACGAACGACGGCACGATCATCGGCACGGCGGCGTACCTGAGCCCCGAACAGGTCGCCGGTGAGCCGATCAGCTTCGCCACCGACGTGTACTCGCTCGGACTGGTGCTGCTCGAGTCCCTGACCGGCAAGCAGGAGTACTCCGGCACCCTGATCGAGGCGGCACTGGCCCGCCTGCGGCACGACCCCGAGATCCCGGACGACGTCGCCTCGGAGTGGCGCGAACTGCTCAGCCGGATGACCGCCCGCGACCCGGAGCGTCGTCCGACCGCGGTCGCGATCGCGAACGCCCTGCGGGGCGGCTCCACGCAGGTCACCGGCCCCGTGCCGCTCGGACCCGAGCGGGTCAAGCACCAGCGCGACCACCGGATGCACCGGGCGGCCCACCGGCACGCGAAGCGCGGGACCTTCTCGGCTGTCCGCCGCTGGCGTCGGCGGAACGTGCTCGTCGGCTCGTTCGCGGCGTTCGGCGTGCTGGTCGCGTGCGGCTCCGCCTACGTCGCGGGCATGCTGCACTGACGTCGCGAGCTCGTCCCGTTCGTCCGTGGTCCCTGGCAGGATGGACAGCATGACCGACCAGCGCTGGATCAAGATCTGCGGCCTGTCGACGCCCGACACCGTGGACGCCGCCGTCGATGCGGGCGCCGACGCGGTCGGGTTCGTCTTCGCCGCGAACAGCCCCCGCACCGTGACGGCCGACCTGGCGAAGGAACTCGTCGAACGGCTGCCGGACGGCATCGACGCCGTGGGGGTCTTCCGCGACCAGAAGATCGACGAGATCGTCGGCATCGCGTCCGAGGTCGGGCTCACCACCCTGCAGCTGCACGGTGGCGAGGCCGCGACCGACTTCGCCCGAGCCCGTGACGCCGGCTTCTTCACCATCCGAGCCCTCGCGGCCGAGGACTACCTGCGCGAGACCGCCGAGCAGCGCGCCTCGTACGACCACGACCTGCTGCTGCTCGACGCCGCCGTGCCGGGCAGCGGTCGACTGATCGACCCCGCTGTGATCGAGGGCGGGATCGACGAGGCCTGGATCCTGGCGGGCGGCCTGACCCCCGCCAACGTCGTCGCCGCGGTCGAGGCGCTCGACCCCGACGGTGTCGACGTGTCGAGCGGCGTGGAGTCCGAGCGCGGCGTGAAGGACCCGGCCAAGATCCGCGCGTTCGTCGAGGCCGTCCGCAGCCTGGGCTGACGCGGGGTCAGCTGCCGCGCCGTCGGCTGCCGCGCGGTCAGCGCAGGGTCGGGATGAGCTCGGTCAGGAAGGCGTCGGTGTCCTCCCAGCCCTCGACCGCGTGGCACGGCACACCGAGGGCCTTCACCGGGTAGTCGTTGCCCTCGGGGTCGAGCCGGTCGCCGACGAAGAGCATGTCGTCGAGCGCGATGCCGGTGATCTCGGCGAGACGCTGCATGCCGTACGCCTTGTCGATGCCCTTGCGGGTGATGTCGACGCTGGTCGAGCCGCCGGATCGCACCTCGAGGTCGGGGAGCTCCGCCTGCACGCGTCGACGGAGGTCGTCCTTCTTCGCGCCGGTCGGGTCCCACTGCTTCTTGACGTCGACCGGAGCGGCCTGGCCGAGCGCGGAGAACGTGATCTGCGACCCGCGGTCCTCGAGGATGTCACCCCAGGTCTCGGACTCCCAGTAGCCGGCGTCCTTCGCGACGGACTCGACCGCTGCGAGGGCGCGCGCCTTCTGGTCGTCGGTGAGGTCCTCGGCGTACTGCAGGGCCCAGTCGTCGTCGGACCAGCGGTAGTACCGCGTGCCGCACGTCGGCAGCAGGTGCAGGTCGTCGAGGGTCAGGCCGTCGCGGTGGCGGAGCGGGGTGACGAGTTGCTGCTCGAACTGCGTGAAGTTGCCGCCGGAGATGACCGCGACCGGCACGACCTCGAGCAGGGACGCGAAGGTCTCGAGCATGCGGGGGTCGAGGGAGGACTTCGACGGGGCGAGGGTGTCGTCCAGGTCGAAGGCGACGAGGCGGGGCGTGGTCATGCCCCGATCCTGCCAGAGGCCACCGATCACGTGCCGGGTGCGGTGCTCACAGCGCCCGGCACGTGCGCGATGTCTGCGGGGTCACGCGCGGTCACGCGGGTCAGGCGCGGTGCGTCGCGGGGACCCGGTCGCGGTCGTACGTGATGTCCGTGTAGCCGTGCGGCGCCGGGTTGCCGTCGTCGTCGAGGTTCACGAACACGACCTCGTCGATGGTGAGGATGCTGCGGTGCGTGAAGAGGTTGCGCGCCTCGGCCCGCATCGTGAGCGAGCTGCGGCCGAAGCGGGTGGCGACGAGGCCGATCTCGACGATGTCGCCCTCCTTCGCCGAGGACACGAACTCGATCTCCGACATGTACTTCGTGACGACCTTGCCGTTGCCGAGCTGGATGATCGCGTAGACCGCGGCCTCTTCGTCGATCCAGCGGAGCAGGCTGCCGCCGAACAGGGTGCCGTTGGCGTTGAGGTCCTCGGGGCGGACCCACTTGCGGGTGTAGAAGTTCATCTCGGGCTGCATGTCACGACATTCTACGCGGCGGCAGCGGCAGCGGAGACGACAGCGGCCGCGCCCCACAGGGACGCGGCCGGACGTTGGTACCGAGGACTACTCCTTGACGAGCACGACCTCGTCGAGCGGCAGGCGGGTGCGCGGTGCGACCTCGCGCTCGGCCGCCTTCTCGTCGAGCTGCGACGGGTGCGCCACGGTGCCGATGGCCGTGACGGTGAAGGGCAGGAAGCGCTCCGGCAGGTCGAACGCGGCGCGCAGGCCGGCGGCGTCGATGCCCGCCATCTGGTGCACGTGCAGGCCCTCGGCGTGCGCCTGGACGGTCAGGGCGGCGAGCGACTGGCCGAGGTCGTACTGCGCGAAGGGACGCTCGTCGCCGTCCTCGGTCACGGTCTCGAGCACGCCGACGACCAGGGCGCTGGCACGGAAGGCCCAGGCGGCGTTGAAGCCGAGCAGGTTCTCGTTGATCTTGCGGAACGTCTCGGTGCCACGACGGCCCGCGATGAAGCGGCGGGGCTGGAAGTTCATGGCCGACGCGGCCCAGCGGGCGGCCTCGAGGACGGCGTCGAACTGTTCGTCCGAGATCGTCGCGGTCTCGTCGTAGGAACGGGGGCTCCAGCGCTCTTCGAGCAGGGGTACGAGGGGCTGGCTGGAGTCGGTGGACCGGGTGAGGGTGTCGGCGTTCGTCGAGGTCATGGTGCCTGCAACGGTATTCGATGCGAACGCATTTCCGAGCTGAGCGACGTCACATGGTGCAAGGATGGACGCGATGGGTGGCGTGTTGACCGGCTTCGCGATCATCGGCGCGATCATCGCCGGTGGGTACGTCGTCGGGCGCATCGGACTGCTCGGCCCGCACGCACAGTTCGTGATGAGTCGCCTCGCGTTCTTCGTGCTCATGCCCTGCCTGCTCTTCCACACCATCGCCTCGGCCGACATCGAGTCGCTGCTGTCCCCGATGCTCTGGGTCTCGCTGCTGAGTGCCGCCGTGGTCGCACTCGGAGCGGCGGCCGTCTTCCGGTTCGTGCTGCGGCGTCCGGTCACCACCACGACGGTCGGGGCCCTGGCCGCGAGCTACGTCAACGCGAACAACATCGGCCTGCCGGTCGCCGTGTACGTGCTCGGGCAGGCGACCGCGGTCGTGCCGGTGATCCTGCTGCAGCTCATCGTCATCGCGCCGGTCGCGTTGACGATCCTCGACGCCGCGACCTCGGGCGCCGGCGGCTGGGGACGCCGGATCTCCGGGCCGTTCCGGAACCCGATCATCATCGCCTCGCTGGTCGGCCTCGTGTTCTCGGCGACCGGCACCACGCTGCCCGACCCGGTGCTCGAGCCGTTCTCGCTGGTCGGTGCGGCAGCCGTGCCCGTTGTCCTGCTGTCGTTCGGGATGAGCCTGCACGGTGCCGCGCCGCTGCGGGACCCGGCGATCCGGACGGACGTCATCGTGGCGTCGTCGATCAAGCTCGTGGTGATGCCGGCGGTCGCGTACGTGTTCGCCCGGTTCCTGTTCGGGCTCGGCGACCAGGACGTCTTCGTGCTCACCACCCTGGCGGCGTTGCCGGCGGCGCAGAACGTGTTCAACTACGCGCAGCGCTACGACGCGGCGGTCCCGGTCGCCCGCGACGTGGTGCTCCTCTCGACGATCGGCTCGGTCCCCGTCCTGGTCGCGATCGCCGCGCTGCTGCACCCGTAGCGCGCCCTGGGCGCACCGCGAGGCGGACGGGAGGCCCGTGGCGGGGCCGCCCCGTGCCTCCCGTCCGCCGTGGGGTCGCGTGCACCGCGGATGGTGAGCAGGAATGGTCGGGTCGCGGTCACCGACTCGACCATTGCTGCTCACGAAGCGCATCGGGGGCGCGCGTACGCTGACACCCACGGGGCGGACCCGCCTCGGGACCACGACGGACGGAGACCTCCGATGGACACGATGGCGATGATGAAGAACATGTCGATGACGGACATGCCCATGGAGATGGACATGGACGTGATGCAGGACACGATGATGGCGATGAACGCCGCGTCGATGGCCGCCACGATGTGCTCCGCGAGCGACATGCGCATGGGCGGCGACATGGCCACGTGCGCAGCGATGTGCTCCAACACGGCGATGATGGCCGACACCGGCATGCGGATGATGATGCGTCCGGCCGGCATGGACCTGCCGAGCATGCAGGCGATGCTCATGGCCGTGATGACGATGGGCACGATGTGCGCCGCCGAGTGCCGGAAGCACATGGACATGGACGAGTCGTGCCGCTACTGCGCCATGGCCTGCGACGAGATGGTCGCGAAGTGCGAGGCGATGCTCGCCTCGATGTCCGCCTGAACCAGGCCGACCGTCTGCGCCAGGCTGTCTGCCTTCACTCCATGCTGCGTGCCGTGGTCTGACGACCGCCGGCGCTGAGGATCTCCGCCACCGGGTGGTGGGCGACCGGATCGCCGACCGACAGGAAGGCGTCGGCGTCCGCCACCCGGAGCTGGGTCACGCCGCCGTCCAGGAACACCACGACGGCGTCGGCGGGACGGGTCTCGACGACGATTCCGTCGCGCCAGGCGCCGGGGGCCGCGTTCGCCATGACGCGCTGGATGGGAAGGATCGTCGTGCGGGACATGGCTTCACCTGCTCTCGAAGGGGTTCGGTGCAGGAAATCTACGTCGGCGCCGTCACCTGCTCAACGAGGGCGGACGCCGGGCGTAACAGAACGCGTCACGGCCGCGTGACCACTCAGAAGATCATCGGGCGGTCGTCGTCGAGCGACGTGTCCAGGTCGAGGTCGACCACCACGGGGACGTGGTCGCTCGGGGCGTCGCCCTTCCGCTCGTTGCGGTGGATCGAGGCATCGGTGACGACGTCGGCGAAGGCCTGCGAGCCCATCACGAAGTCGATGCGCATGCCCTCGTTGCGCGGGAACCGCAGCTGCTTGTAGTCCCAGTAGGTGTAGCCGTCGGGCACGATCGGCCGGACGACGTCCTGCAGCCCCTTCGCCTCGAACGCCCGGAACGCGGCGCGCTCGGGTTCGCTGACGTGGGTGTGGCCCTCGAACACGCGGACGTCCCACACATCGGTGTCGAGCGGTGCGACGTTCCAGTCGCCCATCAGCGCGAGCGGGGTCTCCGGCGACGCGGCGATCCACTCGGCGGTGCGGTCGGCCAGCCGCGCGAGCCAGTCGAGCTTGTACGTGTAGTGCGGGTCGCCGACCTCGCGCCCGTTCGGCACGTACAGGCTCCAGAGCCGCACGCCGTCGACGGTGACGCCGATGGCCCGGGCCTCGACGGGCAGGTTCGGCCCCTCGTGCCCCTTGAGGAAGCCGGGCTGGCCGGGGAAGTCGCGGGTCACGTCCTCCATCGGCAGCCGGCTGGCGAACGCGACACCGTTCCACTGGTTCAGGCCGTGCGCCTCGACGTGGTAGCCGGCGTCCTCGAACGCCTGCACCGGGAACTGCTCCGGCTTGCACTTGATCTCCTGCATGCCGAGGACGTCGACGTCCTCGCGCACCAGCCAGTCGACGACCCGCCCCACTCGGGTGCGGACGGAGTTCACGTTCCAGGTCGCCACGCGCATGGCATCGAACCTACCGGGGACGACCGACCCCGCCGTGCAGCGCGCCGCCTGCCGCTCTCGGGCGCAGCGCGGCACGATGGTGTTCGCTGGAAGTCCAGCAAGCGAGCGCAGGAGGCACTGATGGCATCGACGACGAACCGCGTCGACGGGACCGTGACGACCGGCACCACCACCACGCAGGTCACGGCCAAGGGCAAGACGATCATCGACGACACCGTCGTCGCCAAGGTCGCGGGCATCGCCGCGCGTGACGTCCCCGGCGTCTACGCCCTCGGCGGGAACGCCTCACGGGCCTTCGGCGCCATCCGCGACGCGATCGGCTCGAGCGCGCTCGGCCAGGGCGTCCGCGTCGAGGTCGGCGAGACCCAGGTCGCCGTCGACCTGACGATCGTCGTGGACTACCCGATCCCGATGATGGACGTCGCGTCCGCCGTGCGCGCCGCCGTCACGAGCGCCGTCACCGAGCTCGTCGGGCTCGAGGTCACCGAGGTCAACATCGCGATCAACGACGTGAACATCCCCGCACTGAACGGCACCGCCGACGACCTCGACGGCGAGGTCCGCGAGGGCCGGGTCCGGTGAACGCCACCGTCGTCGGGATGGGCGTCGGCGCCCTCCTCGCGATCGTCGCGGTGACCCTCGGGTTCTGGGCGTTCGTGGTCGTCGCCGTCTGCATGGCCGTCGGCGGCCTGGTCGCCCGCATCGTCGCCGGTGACGTCGACGTGCGTCGCCTGGTCGACGTGCTGCGCGGACGCCGGAGCTCGTCGTGACCGACGCCGCCGTCGCCACGGTCGGCGACAGCGGCTCCCGGCTCCGCGGCTCCGACCGCATCGGCACGTCGGCGCTCGTGCACACCGCCCAGGCGGTCGCCGCCGAAGCGCTGCGCGTGGCCTTCCGGGAGGTCCGTGCCCGGGTCTCCGACGACGGCCGCGGCGCGCTGGCGGTCGAGATCACCGCCCCGCTCACCCTGCCCGTGCTGGGGACCCACGCGGTCCCCGACGAACCCGTCGTCACGAGCGCGCACCGGGCCCGCGGCACGATCGCCGAGCGCCTCCGGACCATCACCGGCCGACAGGTGTCCCGGGTGACCGTGACGTTCGCGTCGTCGGTCGTCGACGTCCCGCGGAGGGTCCGGTGACCGCCGTGGACGGCCGGACTGTATCGGTTCCCGACGCCGGCCCTGCACCGTCCACCGAGCACGCCGCCACGTACCGCCGTCTGCTCCGCCGCGAGACCCACGTGTCCCGGTCGGGCGCCGTCGTCATCGCGATGCTCATCACCCTCGTGCTCGCAGCCGCTGCCGTCTTCGCCGGTGCCCTCGTGCTGCTCGACCAGAACGTCCTCGGCGTCGACCCGCGTGCCGTGGTGGACGCCGCCCTCGCCGCGCCGGACGGCCTCGACACCACGCTCGTCGTCGGGATCGCGGCGATCGTCGCCCTCGTCGGCCTGGTGCTCCTGCTGCAGGGGTTCCTGCCGCAGCGGCGTCCGCGCCACGCGATGGCATCCGACCGGCTCGCCGTCGTGGTCGACGACGAGGTGCTCGCCTCCGCCGCGGCACGTGCCGCCCGTTCCGTCACGCGGCTCGGGCCGGATGCCGCCGTCGGCACCGTGGGCCGCCGGACCGTCGAGGTGGTGCTGCGTCCCGCCGCCGGCGTCGACGTTCCCGCAGTGGCCGCGACCGAGGCCGTCGAGCACGAGTTCGCGGGGATCGACGCGCTGCCCGCCCTCGCTGCACGGGTGCGCGTCCAGCCGACCGGACGGGTGGACGGATGAACGCGACCAACCGTGGGCTCGGCCGGACGGCACTCGTCGTCGTCGGGCTCGTCCTGTTCGTCGCCGGGGTCGGTGCGATCCTGGTGCAGACGGCCCAGGGCCTGCCGCTCGTGGCGTCCTGGTGGCGCACGGCCGGCGACGCACTCGCGGGCCTCGGCACGGACACGTCGCGCGATGACTCCCTGCTGTCGTGGACGTGGGTGCTCGGCGGCGGGGTCGTCGTCGGCATCCTGGCGATCGTGGTGCTGACGACGCTCGGCGGTGGCCGTGCGGGCACCGTCGTCGAGAGCGACGGATCAGCTGACGGCGTCGCCGGTTCGGTGCGCGTCGAGTCCGCGGCCGTGCAGCACGCGCTGTCGTCGGCGATCGGGGAGCTGCCGCAGGTGGCCTCGCTCGCGGTCGACGTCTACCGCGTCCGCGGCGGCCGGGCGATCCGGGTGCGGGTCCGTCCGCGCCGGGGTGCATCACCGCGCGAGGTCACCGAACGGGTCGAGGCCGTCGTGGCCGACCTGGACGCCCTGCTCGGTGAACGCCTGCCGGTCCTGCTCGAGATCGCACGCGGTGGGGCCGGGTCCTCGCGCCCGGACCGCGTGCACTAGGTCGGTCGTGGTGCGGTCGATCGGCGGGCTGCCGGGGTCGAAATCCGTCGTCCCCGTGCCGCTGGTGGTCGTGGAGGCCGCCCGGGGCCGCGAGGTCGCCCTGGTCTGGCACAACGAGATCGGCGGCACGACGTTCCGGATCGGCCCCGACGAGCACGCCGAGGAGTTCGTCAAGGTCCTGCCGCACGCCTACGGCCGGTGGATCGGCAACGAGGCCGCGCGACTGGAGTGGGCGTCACGGTACGTGCGGGTGCCCGAGGTGCTCGACCACGGTGCGGACGACGACGGCGTGTGGCTGCACACCCGTGCCGTCCCCGGGTGGAGTGCCGTCGACCCGCGGTGGCACGACGAACCCCGGACCGCGGTGGTCGCGGTGGGCGAGGGCCTCCGCGCGTTCCACGACACCCTGCCGGTGGACGACTGCCCCTTCGTGTGGTCGACCGTGGCGCGGCTCGACCGGGCCCGCGCGGCGGGTGCCGACACGGATCGTCTCGGGCCGGAGCCTCCCCGCGACCTGACGGTGGTGTGCCATGGAGACCCGTGCACGCCGAACACGCTCATCGGCGCTGACGGCCGGTGGAGCGGGCACGTCGACCTGGATGCCACGGGTGTCGCCGACCGCTGGGCGGACCTGGGGGTGGCGACGATGGCGCTCGGGTGGAACTACGGGCCCGGGTGGGAGTCGTTGTTCCACGAGGCGTACGGGGTGCCCGACGACCCGGAGCGGACGGCCTGGTACCGCGCGCTGTGGAACGCCGACGTGGACGACCTCGGGGACTAGAAGGCGACGCCCCGCGCGGACATGAACGGCACCGGGTCGGTCGTGGCGCCGTTGATGTGCACCTCGATGTGGCTGTGGCACCCGGTCGACTGGCCGGTCGACCCGACGAGCGCGATGAGCTGCCCCGCGGAGACCTGCTGGCCGATACCGACCCGGAAGCCGCCGTTGACGATGTGACCGTAGGCCGTCTGCACGCCGTTGCCGTGGTTGATGCGGACGTAATTGCCGTAGCCGCCGTACCAGCCGACGTAGTCGACGGTGCCGGCCGACGCGGCGACGATGGGCGTCGAGCAGCCGCTGGCCAGGTCGGTGCCGTCGTGCTTGATGACGGTGCCGTAGATCGGGTGCACGCGGTAGCCGTACGGGCTGATGACGTAGCCGCTGGCCGGACGGACCCAGCCCTGACCGCCACCCGAGCCGGCGGAGCCGCCACTGCCCGAGCCGCTGCTGCCGGAGCCGCCACCGCCGCCGGACGATCCGCCGCCGGCGTTCGCTGCTGCCGCTGCCGCCGCGGCCAGTTCTCGGGCGGCACGGGCTTCGGCCTCGCGCGCGGCCTTCGCCTCGGCTGCCTTGCGGACGCGCTCACCCTTGGCGAACTCGGCCTCGGTCCGGACACGGCCGGAGACCAGGGTCGCGAGCTGGGCGTCGAGACGGGCCTTGTTCGACTGCTGTTCGTCGTACGCGGTCTGCACGGCGTCGGAGGCGGCCTGCGCCTCTTGCATGCGGGCCTCGGCCTTCGCGGCGAGGCTGTCGAGTTCTTCGGAAGCGCGGTCGGCCTGGGCTTCGAGCGAGCGGGCGACGCCCGCGTCGACGCTGGCGGCGGCCTGGACACGCTCGGCCTGTTCGGACAGCTTGCTCAGCGCGCCGAGGTCGTAGAGCAGGTCGCGGGCGTCCTCGCCCTTGGTGAGCACCGAGGTCGTGACGTCGGCACCGCCCGAGCGGGCCATCTGCGCGGCGAACTGGCCGGCCTGCGCGGCGCTCTGGTCGGCGACCTTCGCGTGTTCGTCGGCGTCGGCGCGGAGCTTCTGCTCCTTCTCGGCGGCGTCCTGCGCGTCGGACTGCGCGTCGAAGAAGACGTCGCCGAGTTCCTTCGCCTTCGCCTGGGCGGCTTCGACCTTGGCGTCGAGGTCGCTGATGATGCCCTTGATCTCGGTGATCTGCCCCTGCTTCGCGGATTCCTTGCCGCGGGCGTTCTTGACCTCGTCCCACGTGGGGTAGGTCACCGCCTGCGCAGTGGGTGCATCGACGACGACCGTACCGACGAGGCCCGCGAGTGCCAGTCCGGTGACGGCGAGGCGGAGGCGCACGGAGGCACGAGGGGTGCGGTGGCTGGTGGGGCGAGACATCGACCACGAGCCTATACATCCGTACAGAGAAGATCGGACGCCGACGCGCCGCTGTGGACAACTCCTAGAACCCGCGCTCCTGACGGATCTCGTCCGCACTGCCGACCACGTCGCGCCGGAGGACGTCCGCGCCGGAGGTCCCCGCGTAGTCGTAGACGTCGAACCCCGTGCAGTGCGTGATCGTCGCCGGGGCACCGAGGGAGTCCTCGACCGCGGTGGTCCACAGGTCGTGCGACCCGACCACCACGAACGTCGGGTCGGCGTCACGGTAGGCCCCGAGGTCGACGAGCCACGGGTACGTGTCGAAGGTGTCGCGGACCTGCAGCAGCTGCACGTTCGTCGCGGAGTACGTGGCGAGTGGCCGCACCGTCCAGAACTGGCCGACCCCGGTGACCGATCGTCCGTCCGCCCAGCGGTCCAGGCAGGACGACGGCGTGTACCGGGCGGTGGCGACGGCGTGCGCGGTGCTCGGTGCGGTGGCGACCCCGGCGGCGAGGACGGCGACGGCGGCGATCGCGACGGTGGCGCGGACCCCGCGGAACGGCCGGTGCACGCGGGTACGGCGGACCGCGGTGCGCGTGAGTTCGGCCACCGCGACGAGGGCCAGCAACGGTGCGGTGACGACGGGCTCGAGGTACCGCGGCGTCTCCGACCCGACGAGGACGACCCCGATCGACGCCGCGACCACGGTCACCAGGGGCAACGCGGTCGCGACGAGCACGGTGCGTGCGGTCCGGACCCGCCAGGCCCACACCGTGCCGCCGACGGTGACGAGCACCCCGACGAACATCAGGAACAGCCCGGCGTCGCCCGCCGCCGTGCCGGCTCGCACGTCGGTCAGCGCCGCGAAGAACTGCAGGGTCTCCACCGCGCGCGACGGCCGGACGTAGGTGGACGGGTCGAGCGACACGAAGGGCTGCAGCGGGATCCGCGCCAGGTACCCGAGCAGCGACCCGACCGTCACGGTGCCGGACAGCAGCAGCGCGGGACGCCACGGCACCCGGCGCACCGCCGCCAGCAGCAGGAGCGTGACCACCACGGGTGCGGCGGACCACGGCACGTACAGCGGGTTCGACGCGGTCGTGCAGAGCGCCACCAGTCCGAGCACCACGAGCACGACGACCGACGCCCGCCCGACCCGCACGGCGCGGAGCACGAGCACCGCGGTGCCGAGCATCGCCAGCACCACGCCGTAGTAGTACGTCGTGGTCAGCAGCAGGGACGCCAGCTCGAGCGACGTCGCGGTGCCCGACGACTCCGTCAGCACCAGCAGGGTCACGAACGCCACGCTCGCCGCCGACACCGTGACTCGGGCCGCTCGTCCGGCCGACGGCATGAGCTCGTTCGCGGCAGCCCGCACCAGCGCGTACACGGCCAGCAGGACGAGCACCCCGTTCAGCGCCAGGGCCTGCTGCGGGGTACCCGTGACGAGGGCACAGAGCAGGTAGACCGGCAACTCGGGGAAGAAGAAGAGCGCCGGGGACATCGCCCACTCGAACGGTTGCCCGAGCTGCATCGACCGGTGCACCAGGGGCAGCAGCACCGAGTCGCCGTCGTACCAGAGCAGGGCGACCCGTTCCGTGGCGACGACGTGGCGGAGGGCGATGACGGACAGGGCCAGCGCGACCAGGGCGCCCAGTGCCTCCCGTCCGATCGCCCCGGCCACACTGCCGGACCGACGGCCGCCGGACGGAGCCGGCGCCACGGCGGAGCGACGCGGTGCTCGGGGCATGTCCCGGAGCGTACCGAGGGCTGCTCGGGACGACCCCACAGGACGGGGGAGCGCGCTGCGAGTCCGACCGGCTACCCTTGTGCGCTGTGACCGACGCGCGCGAACAGTTGATCCAGTACATCTCCTCCGAAGCGGTGTTCCACGGCGACTTCACCCTGACCAGCGGGAAGAAGGCGACGTACTACATCGACCTGCGGAAGGTCAGCCTGGACCACCGGGTCGCGCCGCTGATCGGGCAGGTCATGACCGAGCTCGTGCAGCAGGTGCCGGACGTCTCGGCCGTCGGCGGACTCACCATGGGTGCCGACCCCATCGCCAGCGCCGTGCTGCACCAGGCCGCCGCACAGGGCCTGACCTACGACGCCTTCGTCGTCCGCAAGGAGCCCAAGGACCACGGCCGCGGCAAGCAGGTCGAGGGTCCTGACCTCAAGGGCAAGCGCGTCGTCGTGCTCGAGGACACCTCCACCACGGGCGGCTCGCCGCTCAAGGCGGCCGAAGCGCTCGAGCGCGAGGGCGCGATCATCGCCGCCGTCGCGGTCGTCGTCGACCGCGACACCGGCGCCAAGGAGACCATCGAGGCAGCCGGGTACCCCTACTTCGCGGCCATCGGGTTGGCTGATCTGGGGCTGACCGCGTGAGCGGGGAGCGTCCGGACGACGCGCGCGACCCCGAGGACACGGCCGGCCCCGCAGCGGCGGCCGACGGTGCCGACGGGGTGGACGGCCAGGAGGCCCGGCGCGCGTCCGACCCGGACGCTCCGTTCCACGGTCTCCGCAGCGCCGCGGACATCTTCGGCGCCCCGCGGGGCGAGGAGGACTGGCCCTCGCGACGAGAGCGCCGCGAGGCCGAGCGCACCGCACGCGAGACGGGCGCACCGTTGCCGGAGCCGTTCGAGGCTGCGACCCCCGAGGCGTCGGCGCCCGAGGCGCCCACCGCGCCTGCTGCTCCGGTGCTGGACGACGGCGCGACGCAGGCCATCTCGATGCCCGAGCAGCTGTCGGCGCCGTCCGAGAGCCCGGACGCCGCCGCCGAGCACGAGCGCTCCACCCTGCGCGACCGCATCCCGCCGGCCGCCGTCGTGCCGCCGAACCCCACTGCGCCGCACCCCTCGTCGATCGTGCTCCCGACCGCGCAGACCCACCGCGACGAGCGCGCCGCGGCGTCGCAGGCCATCGAGGACGAACGTCGCCGCGTCGACCCGTTCGGCGAGGGCCGTGCCGACGTCGACTGGCTCGGCCGTGCGACCGGCTCCGGCGCACCCGTCCCGCCCTCCGGGCCCGTGGCACACCAGCCGCTCGGCGTCGAGAACGTGCTGCCCCCGTCCGAGGAGCCGCCGAGCTTCACCGACCTGCTCCGGATCGCCGGCACGGGGTCCGTGCCCACGCAGGGCGCCGGACCGGACCGGCCGTTCGACTGGGCCATCCGCGACGACGAGACCGGCGAGGTCCCGACGACCCTGACCGGCGACTCCTTCGACACGACGGCGTTCGGTGGCAGCGGCTCGTGGTCGCTGGCGGACGAGACCGACTCCGAGGACGAGGTCGTCTCCGGCGAGGTCGACACCCCGGTCGACGGGGTGCCGCAGGCGCCGCGGACGTTCCCGGTGCCCCCGGCGGTGCCGACTGCTGTTCCGGCTGCTGCCGTGCCGCCTGCTGCTGTGCCACCGGGGGCTGCCGTGCCGCCTGCTGCTGTGCCGCCGGCGGTTCCCGGTGCCGGGCCGGTGGCTCCCGCGGAGCCGACCGAGGCCCCGGACGCGACCCGCTCCGCTGCCGAGGGTGACGGGGCGGACGCGGCCACGGGCCTCCCGGACGCCGCGACCACCGCGCTGCCGGTCGCCGGGACGCCCTGGTGGTCCGAACCCGACGCGACCGTGCCGCCGACCGCTGCGCCGCCCCTCGTCGAACCCGCGGCGTCGCCCGCCTACCCGGCGCACCTGCCGCCCGCGGTGGGCCAGGACCTGGACGCCGTCCTCGGCCTGCGCCGGGACGACACGGGGGCGCAGCCCACGGCGTTGCCGGCCGCGGCGCCGGACGAGCTGGACCAGTCCGAGTGGGACGGCCGCGAGACCAGCGACACGAGTGCGATCAAGGACCTGTTCGGTACCGAGGCCGTCGGGCAGCTCGGCGGCACGGGCTACGACCCGGAGGACACCGGGACGCGGATGATGCCGGCGGCCGCGGTGCCGTCGGCGGCTGCCGGTGCCGGTGCCGGGGCGTCGTCGCCTGCTCCCGCTCCGTCGGGCCAGCCGGTCGAGCGCGACAACTTCATCAACCAGGGTGCGGCGCGCCTGCGGAGCGAGGGCAAGCGCGGCAAGCAGCTGCTCGTCTACGGCTCGATCGCCCTGATCGTCGTGCTCATCGTCCTGGTGTTCCTGCTGTCGAAGTGGATCCTCGGCAACAACATCTCCGACCAGGAGATCGCGCCGACGAAGTCCCCGGCGGCAGCGTCATCGGCTCCGGCGACTCCTTCGACTGCGGCGTCTGCCGCTCCCTCGGACGAGGCCGCTGCTCCGGCTGCGACGCTCCAGTTCGCCACCACGCCCGCGCTGCCGGGCGAGCACGCCTGGACCGACCTGGCCGGCGGGGAGTGCCTGTCGCCGTTCACCAACGCCTGGGCGCAGAGCTTCACGGTCGTCGACTGCGCGACGCCGCACATCGGGCAGCTCACCGCACGGATCGCCGTCGACGGGGACGCCTACCCGGGGGCCGAAGCCCTCGCGACGCAGGCGGCCGACCAGTGCCAGTCGGACGCGGCGCTGAACGCTTCGGCGGCTGCGGCCGTCGGGGACGTGCAGGTGCAGGGGTCGTACGCGCCGGACCAGGCGACGTGGGACCAGGGCGACCGGTTCATCTCGTGCTTCGTGACCCGGTCGTCGGGGCAGGAGCTCACGGCGTCGTTGGCGCCGGGGGCGTAGGGCGGCTGCGGCTGCTGCTGCGGCCGGCTGTCGGCGGCGGCTGTCGGCTGGACGAGTGCGTGCGGGCGCATCTTCCGACGATCCACGACGTGATCGACGCGTGTTCTGTCGGCACATGCGCACGCATCGGATGCGTGTGCAATGAGCGACGTTCCACGAGTTGATCGTCTGGTGGATCGTCGGAACATGCACACGCATCCGTGGCGCGCGAGCCAGGCCGCGGTCGGTGGTCGCCGGGTCAGGCGGCCGCGGGGACCTTCGCCGACACGTCGGACAGGGTCTGCAGCTCGTCGGCGCTGAGCTCGAGCTCAGCCGAGGCCAACAGCGCCGGCAGCTGCTCGGTGTTGCGGGCGCTGGCGATCGGCGCGACGACGTCCGGCTGCGCCTGCAGCCACGCCAGGGCGACGGTCGCGAGCTCGGTGTCGCGGGCCTCGGCGATGGTGGACAGGGCGTCGACCACGGCGA
Organism: Curtobacterium sp. NPDC089991; assembly: GCF_044748425.1. Lineage (NCBI taxonomy): Bacteria > Bacillati > Actinomycetota > Actinomycetes > Micrococcales > Microbacteriaceae > Curtobacterium > Curtobacterium sp. NPDC089991. The sequence goes on along the minus strand of NZ_JBIVGB010000004.1, from coordinate 242,136 downwards.
GCCCCTCGTCGTTGAAGTAGCCCGACACCTGGCCCTCGCGGTCCTTGCCGGCGAAGTCCTCCTTCGAGCGGTACTTGCCGGTCAGGAACCCGGCGGCGAGTGCGAAGTACGGCACGACGCCGAGGCCGTGCGCGTGGGCGAGCGGTGCGATGTCGGACTCGTACGGCTCGCGGGTGACGAGGTTGTAGTGCGGCTGGATCGCGACCGGCTGCGCGAGGCCGTTCTCGGTCGCGATGCGGATCCACTCCTCGGCGCGGTCCTTCGAGTAGTTCGAGATCGCGGTGTAGCGGACGATGCCGTCCGTGACGAGCTGGTCGAAGGCGTGGACGGTCTCCTCGAGCGGGGTCGACTGGTCGTCGAAGTGCGCGTAGTACAGGTCGATCCGGTCGGTGCCGAGGCGCTGCAGGCTGGCACGGGCGGCAGCGGCGACGGTGTCCGCGCCGAGGCCCTGGAACTGCGGGTGCTGCGAGCCCTTCGTGGCGATGACGACGTCGTCACGCTTGCCCGAGGCCGCGAGCCACGAACCGATGACCCGCTCGGACTCGCCGCCCTCGTTGCCGGGGGCCCACGCGGAGTACACGTCGGCGGTGTCGATGAAGTCGCCGCCCGCCGCGGTGTAGGCGTCGAGGACCTGGTGGGAGGTCGACTCGTCCGCCGTCCACCCGAAGACGTTGCCGCCGAGGGCGAGGGGGAACACGTGGAGGTCGCTGGTACCGATGCGGGGCATACGGGGGTCCTTTCGTGGTCGGGCGAGCGGTCCTCGATGCGAACCGCTCCTCGGCCGACGCTATGCCCCGAGGCTTGACACGGCCCCGGTGGCAGCGGGTTGCATGGACCCATGACCGCACTCACCGATGCCCTCGCCGACCTCCGTTCCTCGGTGCGGCTGCAGGCCGTGATGGCCGCCGGGACCACCCCGGACGCGGGCGACCTCGACGTGCTCGTCGAGCAGTGCGCCGTCGAGCCGGACTTCTTCGTCCGCGACATGCTCACCTGGGCGCTGACCCGGCACCCGTCGGCCGACGTCGTCGCGCGGGTGGTCCCGTCGCTCACCCGTTCCGAGCCTCAGGCCCGTAGCCAGGCGTTGCACACCCTGTCGAAGGTCGGCGACCCGTCGGCTTGGCCGTCGGTGCGCCCGTTGCTGGCGGACCACGACGACGACGTGCTCCGCGCCGCCTGGCGGACCGCCGTCGCGCTCGTGCCCGACGACGAGCGGGGCGACCTGGCCCGGACGTTGGCGGTGCAGCTCGGGGTCGGTCCGCGCGACCGGCGGCTCAGCCTGTCGCGGGCACTGGTCGGGTTGGGCGAGGAGACGGTGGCGCCGGTGCTCGCAGCGGCTGCAGCCCGGGGCTCCGACGCCGTGCGGGACCACGTCGCCGACACGGAGCGGCTGTTGCACGACCCGGACGCTGCGTCCGCGCTCGCCCTCGAACGGGCTCGGCGCGAGGTGGCGCTCGGCCGCACCCGGTCCGCCAAGGGCTAGGGCCGGTGGGCGCGCCCGGCTGGGCGGGTCGAGTGGTCGAGAACCGTCGGCGTCGCGGTGGTGGGGCGGGCGCGTCGCGCGGTCACGAAACCCCGTGCCCTGGGCGCCGAGTGGTCGTGAACCGTCGGTCGCGGGGCTGTCGGGCGGCGGTCCCTGACCGCTCGGCGGACGTGAGCGGGGTGTCGTGACCAGTGGGGGCGACGGACGGGAGGCGCGTGGCGGCCGCGCACCGGGCCTCCCGTCCGACACCACGCGCGTTCGCGGGCCGCGGTGCGGTCGCAACGCCCCGTGCCCTGGGTGCCGAGTGGTCGTGAACCGTCGGTTGCGGGGCTGCCGGGCGACAGATGGTGACCGCTCGGCGGACGTGAGCGGGGTGGCGCGGGCGGGCCCGCTCAGTCGGCGTCGGGAGCCAGCCAGATCGCGGTCGCGGCGGCGGCGGGCAGGTCGACGAGCGCCTCGGCGCCGTCGGCCCCACGTCGGGAGACCGCGATGACGCCGGCGTAGTCCCGCACCCGCTCGACCCGCAGGTGGGTGCCGAGACCGACCCCGAGCTCGTCGAAGTACCGCAGCAGCGAGGGGTCGTCGTCGGACACCCGGTCGACGGTGCCGCACGCGCCGGGCTCGATCGCACCGAGCAGGGTGCCGAGCGTGGCGGGGACGGTGCCGTCCGCGGCGGGGATCGGGTCGCCGTGCGGGTCGTGGGTCGGGTGCCCGAGGTCGGCGTCGACCCGGTCGAGGAACCGCTCCGACACCGCGTGCTCGAGCGCCTCGGCCTCGGTGTGGACCTCGTCCCAGGTGTAGCCGAGGCGGGACACCAGGAACGACTCGATCAGCCGGTGCCGCCGGACCATCGCGACCGCGACCTGCTGCCCGAGCGGCGTGAGCACGACGCCGTAGTACGGGGTGTGCTCGATGAGGCCGTCGCGGTCGAGCTTCTTCAAGTTGCCGGACACCGTCGAGGCCGACACCTTCAGCGTCGCCGCGATGTCCCGCGTGGCCAGTCCGCCGCCGCCGCGCTCCCCGGCCTTCCAGATGAGCTTGACGTAGTCCTCGGCCATGGTCGACAACGAGGGCAGGCGCATACCGCCAATCGTACGGCTGCACTGGTACAACCGGGACGTGCACCAACCCCGTCGTCGCCGCTGGCCGGTCCCGCCCTCGCTGCTCATCGGCCTCGCGCCCCTCGTGGTCTTCGCGGCGATCAGCGCGTGGCGGTCACGGCCGAGCGACGACTACCCGACACTCGGCCAGACTGTCGACAGCGTCGTCCGTGCCCTGGTGATCCCCGAGGGCATCGCCGCCGTCGCGCTCGCCGTGGTCGTCACCGGGCTCGGGTGGTGGCGGATCGCGACCGTCGACCGCACCCGGACGCCGCTGCGCTGGTCCGCGCTCGCACCGGCGCTGGTGCTCGTGGTGTGCCTGGTGCGGCTGCCCCTGATCGACTGGACGGCGCTGCCCGCGCACTACTTCCTGCTGCTCACCGTCGGGGTGCTGTTCGTCGGGGTGTTCGAGGAGCTGATGGCCCGGGGCATGCTCCTGGTCGGGTTGCGTCGCCGGGTGCCCGAGTTCGGGGTGTGGGCGCTGTCGTGCGTGCTGTTCGGGCTGCTGCACCTGCTCAACGCGCTCGCCGGGGCCGGGATCGGACCGACGATGATCCAGGTCGTGTTCGCGGCGTCGTTCGGCTCCACGCTGTACGTCGCCCGCCGAGTGACCGGTTCGCTGCTCGTCCCGGTGCTGCTGCACGCGTTCTGGGACTTCGGGTCGATCGGGTACTCCGCGACCGCTGACCCGTCGGACACGGGTCGCGTCGTGGTGCTCGGCCTGATCGGGCTGTTCTCGTTCGCCGTCCTGGGCTTCGGGATCGTCGCGGGCGGCATGGTCGCGTGGCGCGACGACCGGCCGCGTCGCCTGGCGAAGCGGTGGCGTTCCGTGCCGCCGATGGCGGCCTTCGCCCTGGAGGCCCGTGGCGACCTGGCAGCGCCGGCTGCGGCCCGGTAGCGGCCCGGCTCCAGAGCCGGGCGCGCGGGCGCGCGGGCGCGCGCAGCAGCGCCCGGTGGCGCGGGCCGTCAGGGCTTGCGACCGACCGCGAAGACCCGACGGAACGGGTACACGGTGCCGTGGGCGCTCGCCGGGTACGCCTCGCGCAGCGCCGCCCGGTACCGGTCGACGTACTCCGCCGTCAGCGCACCGGAGGGGTCGGCGGCGTCGAGAGCCGCCAGTGCCGGTCGCAGCCCGGTGCCGCGCACCCAGTCGAGCACCGGGTCCTCGCCCGGCAGCAGCTGCGCGTAGGTCGTCTCCCAGGCGCGGGCGGCGAACCCGGCGTCGAGCATGATGCCGAGGTAGCCGGCGGGGTCGAGCACCGGGTCCTCGCGCAGGACACCGTCGAGCGCTGACGCCCAGGGACCGGAGGTCCCGATCGACCGCATCAGGGCGTGCGACGGGGACCCGAAGTTGCCCGGCACCTGCATCGCGAACCACGATCCGGACGGCATCGCGTCGAGCCACCGCGGCAGCAGCTCCACGTGCGACGGTACCCACTGCAGCGCCGCGTTCGTCACGACCACGTCGTCGGTCGGCCCGGGCGTCCAGTCCTCGATCGCACCGAGCTCGAACGACAGGTTCGGCAGGTCGGCCAGAGCGGGGTCGGCCGCAGCCGACGCGAGCATCTCCGCCGAGCTGTCGATCCCGACCACCGGCGACGAACGCCACCGCGCTGCCACCGTGGCGGTGAGGGACCCGGGACCGCAGCCCAGGTCGACGACGCGCCGCGGGGCCTCCCGTCCATCGTCCGCTGGCCACGCGACCTGCGCGACCAGGTCGTGGAAGGGGCGCCCGCGGTCGTCCGCGAACGCGGCGTACCGCGACGGGTCCCAGCGCACCGCTACAGCTCGACCTCGAAGGGGGCGGTGCGCACGAGCTCGTGCACGCCGGAGATGACCTCGCTCGGACGGAACGGGTAGCGGTCGATCTCGGCCTGGTCGCTGATGCCCGTCATCACGAGGACGGTGTGCAGCCCCGCCTCGATGCCGGCCTGCACGTCGGTGTCCATCCGGTCGCCGATCATGCCGGTGTTCTCGGAGTGCGCGCCGATGCGGTTCATCGCCGAGCGGAACATCATCGGGTTCGGCTTGCCGACCACGTACGGCTGCTTGCCGGTCGCCTTCTCGATCATGGCGGCGATCGCACCCGTGGCGGGCAGGACGCCTTCGGCCGACGGGCCGGTGGCGTCGGGGTTCGTGACGATGAAGCGGGCGCCGTCGCGGATCAGGCGGACGGCCTTGGTGATCGCTTCGAACGAGTAGTTGCGGGTCTCGCCGACGACGACGTAGTCGGGGGCGGTCTCGGTCATGATGAACCCGGCTTCGTGCAGGGCGGTGGTCATGCCGGCCTCGCCGATGACGAACGCCGAACCGCCGGGCATCTGGGACTTGCAGAAGTCGGCGGTGGCGAGGGCGCTCGTCCAGATGCGCTCCTCGGGGACGTGCAGGCCCGAGCTCCGGAGCCGGGCGCTGAGGTCACGCGGCGTGAAGATCGAGTTGTTCGTCAGGACGAGGAACTCGGTGCCCTCGTCGAGCCACTGCTGGATGAGCTCGGGGGCACCGGGGAGGGCCTGGTTCTCGTGGACGAGCACGCCGTCCATGTCGGTCAGCCAGCACTCGACGTCGTCGCGGGTCGCCATGGCCTCACCCTACTGCGCACGGCCGACGGGCCGGCCCGTCAGACGGGTTCCTTCGAAGGGGCCGGGAGGCGCGGATCGGCTCTTGCGCGTCGGCTCCGGACCCGAGATGGTCGAGTCACCGAACGCCACTCGGCTTTGCCCTAGGCTTTTCGTGACACGTACCGAATCAAGGAGAACCCGCCGTGCTCGTCGAACCCGGATCCCCGACCGCCACGCCCCGCCCCGCTGCGGTGCCGGACCTGGAAGCGGCTCCCGATCTGGTCGAGGCGACACCGCGACGACGTCGGGGCCGGCCCAACGTGCTGAGCCGCGAGCAGGTGATCGACGCCGCGACGGCGATCGCGAACGAGGACGGCCTCGACCGCCTGTCGTTCCGTGCGCTCGGGGTGCGGCTCGGCGTCGCGCCGATGACCGTGCACCGGACCATCGGCGGCCTCGACGACCTGCACGGTGAACTCGTCCGTCGCACCGTCGACGAGTTCACCGCCACCTTCGTCTGGCCGGACGAGTGGCACGCCGTGGTGCGCACCTTCGCCACGACGTTCCGCGACCTGATGCGCACCCACCCCCTGGTGCTCGAGTCGCACAGCCGGCGCGGGGCCCTGGTGTCCACCGAGTCCGACGCCGTCGTGGCGAAGGTCGTCGGGGCGCTCCGCTCCGCCGGGCTGGCCGATGCCGAGGCGATGTACGCGTTCTTCGTCGTGTACGACTTCGTGGTGGGGCACACCTCGGTGGAGATCGGGCGTGGAGATGCCGAGGCCGGGCGTCCCGAGCGGCACGCGCTCGTCGGAGAGCTCCTGGGGGAGCACTCGTACGACGCACGCTTCACGCTCGGGCTCGACGTCCTCATCGCCGGGATCGAATCGCGCGTCCGCTGAATTTCGGTACGCTTCCCAACAAAAAAAGATGTGAGATACCGTCTTTCACGATGTCCACTCAGTACCAATCCCCACAGTCTTCCGTTCCGCAGTCCTACGGTTCCGTCCCGCACCGCACGAACACCCTCGCGATCATCTCGCTCGTCGCGGCGTTCGTCGCACCGCTGATCGGGTTCATCCTCGGTCTCGTCGCGATGTCGCAGGCGCGCAGACGATCCGAGGGGGGCCGCGGCCTCGCGCTCGCCGCGGTCATCGTCGGTGGGGTGGTCACGCTGCTGTACATCGGGCTGTTCGTGACGATCGCGGTCCTCGCGGCGAACACCCCCGATCCGACGTACTCGTACTGACCGACCACGCACGTCGATCATGAGCACCACCGATCCGGCCGCCGCCCTCCGTGCGAAGGCCGCCGCGCAGCAGGGCAGCGCCCGTGCACTCGTCCTGACGATCGTGTGGGCGGCGCTCCTGCTCGCCGTCGGCGTCGTCGCCGGGTACGCGCTCGGGTCCGTCCTCGGCACCATCCGGGACATGACCGTCAACAGCGTGTTCTCGGACACGCCGGACCCGGAGTACCCGTGGTGGGCGATGCCCGTCGCGGTCACGGGGTCGGTCGTCACGCTGGGCATGTACTCGAAGTGGAACCACCGCTTCGCAGGCCGGGCGTCGGAGTTCGTCGGGGTGGGACCGGTGAGCATCTGGCTCGTCGGCGCCGCAGCCGGGCTCTGGTGGACGACCGCGACGCAGTGGGCGCCCGTCGACCGCGTCGGGACCACCGTCGACCCGGCGTTCGGCCGCGACGAAGTCTGGGGCATCGGCGGCTGGATCTGGTACGCCGCTGCGTGGTGGATCCCCGCACTGGTCACCGCGCTGGCGCTGGTCGCCCTGATCGGCGGGACGGTTGCACGCCGCGGGCAGGGCGGCCGACGCGGTCGGCTCGAACAGCTGCTGCGTGCGGGGCGCCGGGTCGACGGGATCGTCACCGCGGTCAGCGGCTCGACCGCCCACGACGCCTCCTTCACGCTGCTGCGCTGGACCTTCACGTTCACGGACCTCCAGGGACAACAGCGCTGGGTCGACCGGACCGAAGGGTTCCGCGACGGAACCGGCCCGGTGCTCGGAGCGACCGTCGTCGTCGTGTTCGACCCGACCCGTCCGAGTGATCGGAAGCGCATCTTCGCGGCGACCAACGCCGGTGCCGTTCCGGAGGACTTCCTCCGCCCGGGTACGCAGTGACACCGTGACGCGGCGGGCGTTCGGCTGGAACACGGTCGTGGGACTCGCGCCGACCGGCCCGGTTCGCCGCGGCTCTACCCTGGAGGCGTGACCGACGAGCCCGCCCCGACGCACGAACTGACGACGAACGGCGTCGGCCCGCACCCGGAGCCCTGGCCGGACGACCCGCGGCTCGACCCGGAGCTGCTGGCGGCGGGGGACTCGCGGAACGTGCTCGACCACTTCCGGTACTGGTCGATGGACGCCATCGTCGCCGAGCTCGACACCCGCCGGCACGCGTTCGACGTGGCGATCGAGAACTGGCAGCACGACCTGAACATCGGGTCGATCGTGCGGAGCGCCAACGCGTTCCTGGCCGGCACGGTGCACATCATCGGGCGGCGGCGCTGGAACAAGCGCGGCGCGATGGTGACCGACCGGTACCAGCACGTCCGGTACCACCCCGACGTGCAGGCGTTCCTGGCCGCGATGGCCGAGGAGCAGCGCCCGGTGATCGCGATCGACAACACCCCTGGCGCCGATCGCATCGAGACCGCGGCGATCCCGGAGCGGTGCGTGTTCCTGTTCGGCCAGGAGGGCCCCGGGCTCACCGACGAAGCGGTGGCCGGGGCGTCCGGGCACCTGGAGATCACGCAGTTCGGTTCGACGCGGAGCATCAACGCCTCGGCGGCGGCTGCGATCGTCATGCACTCGTGGATCGTGCAGCACGCCGGTGTCCCCCGGACGGGGTGAATGGCAGGGTGAAAAACCCTCGTTTGGGCGACACGTGTCCGTGAGCATGCCCAGGATGGACCTGGCGACCTGTGAGGCGGTCGCCGTTTCCTGATCCCACCCGGCAGCGTGGACCCGACCACTCCCAAGGGTCTGTTCGACGTGCCCGGAAGGTCACTGCTTGCTGCTCGCACCACGCCCCCGCCACCGTGCGGAGACCGCCGTTCGACCCCGCTGGTTCCGGGGTCTGGCGATGGCGCTCGCCGTGCTCATCCCGACGGCCGGCGTCGCCCTCGGCACCGAGGGCATCGCCCAGGCCGCCGTCGTGCAGTGGGGTGTCGGCGGTGACCAGGCGCCGAACTACCAGGCGACGGTCAACGGCGACTTCACGATGACCGGCAACGGGGTCCTGGCGTGCTCGGGTGCGGCACTGACGGCGACGAACACCAGCGGTTCGTGCACGGACCTGCACGCCAACAACCCCGGCTCGGGCGTCTCCACGTCGTACAACGACTACTTCAAGATGGTGAACTCGAACACCGTCAGCGGGTTCAGCACGAACTCGTCGACCGGCTCGATCACGATCCCGTCCGGCGCGACCGTGGCGAAGGCGTACCTCGACTGGAGCGCCAACACCGGGGTCTTCACCGGCTCCGGCAACGTGACCTGCTCGGGCAACTCGGCGAACGGTTCGCAGTGGTACGCCACCCGTCCGGACGCGGCCTCGGGCTACCGGACCCAGGGCGTGCAGCTCAAGGTCGGCTCCGCGGCGATCCGCACCGTCACGCCCGACGCCCTGCTCGAGGACCCCGCATCGCAGGCCAGCGCGCTGTACTACTCGGGCTCCGCTGACGTCACGAGCGCCTTCGCCGGCGCCACCACCGGGTCGGCGCTGCCGGTCAGCGCCGGCAACATCTGGGCGGCGGTCGGTGCCGGGTGCTACGCGGGCTGGTCGCTGACGGTCGTCTACGACTACGGCAAGTACATCCCCGGCAACACGAACTCCGCCCCGCACAAGGTCATCTACTACCAGGGGCACGTGCGCGAGGCGGCGTCGGACAGCCCCCTCACCGTGAACTTCACCGGCTTCTCGGCGCTGCAGTCCGGTGTGAAGTTCGGCTACACGCTCTACGAGGGCGACCGCGGCATCACCGGCGACTACATGCGGTACACCCCGCAGGGCGGCTCACCGACCGAGGTGCTCAACACGAAGAACGCCGCGGGCAACATCGGCGTCGGGCAGGCGGACGGCTCCGCGCGGTACACCCAGACGAGCGACACGTCGACGTTCACGAACCAGAGCGTCGACGTGCACACGCAGACCCTGTCCGGCGTGGACAAGGGCGACACCTCGATGACCCTGACGGTCGGTACGAGCGGGGACTCGTACCTGCTGCAGAACGCCGTGCTGTCAGTGCCGACCGCCGCGCTCAGCGTCGTGAAGACCCTCGACGGCACGGTCAACGACCAGTACCGCACCGCGACCGAGAACACCGCGTACTCGGTCACCGTGACGAACAACGGGTCGGTGGCGCTGTCGAACATCCAGCTGACGTTCCCGGACACCGAGACCTGCACGCCGTCGTCCACGATCGCGGGGCCGCTCGCGTCCGGCGCGACCGCGACCGTGCGGTGCACCGGCCCACCGCCCACCGCGGCGTCCACCACCAGCTCCGTCACCGCGACCGGCCAGGTCGCCGGCGACACGAGCGTCACCGTCGCCGACACCGGGTCGACCAACACCTACCTGTCGTCGCTGGCCCTGACGAAGACCTCCGCCCTCGCCTCCGGTGCCACCGGCAAGGCGGGCGACACCGTGAACTACACGTTCACCGCCACGAACAACGGCACCGGACCGCTCACCGGCGTCGCGATCACCGACCCGCTCTCCGGACTCTCCGCACTCACCTACGGCACCTGGCCGTCCGGCACGAGCGGGTCGCTCCAGCCCGGACAGTCCGTCACCGCGACCGCCACGTACACGCTGACCCAGACCGACGTCGATGCCGGCTCCGTCGCGAACACCGCCACCGTCACGGGCACCGACCCCGACGGCGGCCCGAAGCCCACCGCGACCGCCTCGCGCACCCAGCCGCTCACCGCGGCCAACGCCCTCGCCCTGACGAAGTCCGGCGCCCTCGCCTCCGGGTCGACCGGCCGCGTCGGCGACACCGTGAACTGGTCCTTCCGCCTGACCAACACGGGCGCCCAGACCGTCACCGCCGCGACCATCACGGACCAGGTCGCCGGGGTCTCAGCGATCACCTACGGCACGTGGCCGCAGGGAACGACCGGCAGGCTCGGTCCCGGGCAGTCCGTCACCGCCACCGCGACCGCGACCCTGACCCAGGCGCAGGTCGACGCCGGCACGGTGACGAACACCGCGACCGCGTCGGGCCGGAGCGCCACGGGCAGCACCGTCACCGCGCCGACGGCCAGCGCATCGGTCGCCGTCCCGGCCGCGAACGCCCTCACCCTGACGAAGTCGGGTGCGATCGCGTCGGGGTCCACCGGCAAGGCCGGCGACACCGTGAACTGGTCGTTCCGGTTGACGAACGCCGGCAACCAGACCGTCACGACCGCATCGATCACCGACCGGCTCAGCGGGGTCTCCGCGATCACCTACGGCACCTGGCCGTCGGGCACGAGCGGCACGCTCGCACCGGGACAGTCCGTGACCGGGACCGCGACCTCCGCCCTCACACAGACCGACGTCGACGCGGGCAGCGTCGTGAACACGGCCGGTGCCGCTGCCAAGGGGGCGACGGGGTCGACCGTCACCGCGACCGACGCGACGGCGACCGTGGCGGTGACCGACGCCTCCCGGCTGACCATCGTCAAGGACGGGAGCCTGGCGTCCGGCGCGACCGGTCGGGCCGGCGACACCGTCAACTGGACCTTCACCGTCACGAACGGGGGCAACCGCACCCTGACCGGCGTGACCATCGCCGACCCGCTCGCCGGGATCTCGGCGATCGCGTACGGCAGCTGGGCCTCCGGCACCACCGGGAAGCTCGCTCCCGGACAGTCCGTCACCGCGACCGCCACGTCGACGCTGACGCAGGCGCAGGTCGACGCCGGAGCGATCACGAACACCGCGACCGCCTCGGGCACGAACCCGTCCGGCACCGCCGTGACGAGCGGACAGACCTCGAAGACCGTCGACATCGCCGCCGCGCAGAAGATCGCCGTGACGAAGAGCGGCTCGCTCGCGAGCGGCGCGACCGGCGGCGTCGGCGACACCGTGAACTGGCGCTTCACCGCGACGAACACCGGCAACACGACCCTGTACGGCGTCGCGATCGCCGACGAACTCGCCGGCATCTCAGCGCGCACGTACTCGTGGCCGGGCGCCACCGGACGCCTCGACCCGAACCAGACCGTCACGGCGACCGCCACGTCGACCCTGACCCAGGCGGACGTCGACGCGGGCAGCATCGTGAACACCGCGACGGCAGCCGGCACCACGCGCGCCGACGGCTCCGGCCAGTCGGCGTCCTCGACGACGACCGCGGCGGTCGCGCTGTCCCGCGCACCCGGCATCGCGATCGCCAAGTCCGGCGCGCTCGCGGCCGGGTCCACCGGCGCCGTCGGCGACACCGTGACCTACACGTTCACCGTCCGGAACTCCGGCAACACCACGCTCACCGGCGTCACCGTCAGCGACCCGCTCACCGGGCTGTCGTCGATCGCGTACTCGTGGCCGGGGACCAGCGGCCGGTTGACGCCGGGGCAGACCGCGACGGCGACGGCGACCTACCAGCTCACCCAGAAGGACGTCGACGCGGGTGCGGTCCGGAACACCGCGACCGCGAAGGGCACCGCACCCGACGGCACCACCGCCACGAACGCGGCGTCCGCGACCACGACGGTCCCGGCGTCGCCCGCGCTCACCGTGTCGAAGACCGGTGCCCTGGCGGCCGGCGCGACCGGAGCCGCCGGGGACACCGTGGACTACACGTTCACCGCGCGGAACACCGGCAACCAGACCCTGACCTCGGTCACCGTCGCCGATGCCCTGGCCGGCGTCTCCGCGGTGACGTACGGCACGTGGACCTCCGGTACGGTCGGCACGCTCGCCCCCGGGCAGTCCGTCACGGCGACCGCCCGCCTCACGCTCACGCAGGCCGACGTCGACGCCGGCAGCGTGGTCAACACGGCGCAGGGCTCGGCGCGGACGCCCGCGACGACGACCATCACGGCGAGCTCGCCGAACACCCTGCAGATCCCCTCGAGCGGCACCCTGTCGTTCGCGAAGTCCGGCGTCGTCGCGGGCTCCGGCACCCCGTCGGCCGGCAGCCGGGTCGACTGGACCTTCACCGCCCGCAACACCGGGAACGTCACGCTCACCGGCGTCGCGATCGCCGACCAGTTGCCCGGCCTGTCCGCGGTCACGTACTCGTGGCCCGGGGCCACCGGCCGACTCGCACCCGGTGCGACCGTCACGGCGACGGCCACCTCGACGCTGACCCAGGCGCAGATCGACGCCGGCACCGTCCGCAACACCGCGACGATCGCCGGGTCGACCCCGAACGGCACGGCCGTGAACCAGGTCGCCGCTGCCTCGGTGTCGGTGGACCGCACTGCCGCGATCAGCGTCGCGAAGTCCGGCGCGCTCGCTGCCGGGTCGACCGGTACGGCCGGCGACACCGGCACGTGGACACTCCGGATCACCAACACGGGCAACACCACGCTGACGACGGTACGGGCGACGGACTCCCTCGCCGGGCTCTCGGCACTCACCTACGGCACGTGGCCGTCCGGCACGGCGGGCACGCTCGCGCCGGGGCAGACCGTCACCGCGACGGCGACCGGCACCGTGACACAGTCCGACCTGGACGCCGGGTCGGTCACGAACACCGCGACGGCGACCGGCACCGGTCCGTCCGGCACGGCGACCCCGACGGCGCAGGGCTCCGGCACGATCCCGCTCGCGGGCAACCCGGCGCTGACGTTCACGAAGTCCGTGGCGACGGACGCCGGGTACACCGGCGCAGCGGGCGACACGCTCGACTACACGTTCCTCGCCACGAACGCCGGCAACCAGACGCTCACGGGCGTCACGATCACCGATCCGCACGCCGGCCTCGGCACCCTGACGTACCGGTGGCCGGGGGCCGCCGGGCGACTCGCCCCCGGACAGTCCGTCACGGCGACGGCCCCGTACACGGTCACGCAGGCGGACGTCGACGGCGGCACGGTGTCGAACCGCGCCACGGTGTCCGGCACGAACCCGCAGGGCACCGCCGTGGCGACCCCCGCGACGGCCGCGCAGACCATCGCGCCGGCGCCGGGGATGACCGTCACCAAGAGCGCGGTCGTCGGCGGCACCGGTCGTGCCGGTGACACCGTGACCTACCGCTTCGACGTCGCCAACACCGGCACCACGACCCTGCGCGGCGTCGCCGTCACCGACCCACTGTCCGGCCTGTCCGGCATCACGTACGGCACCTGGCCCTCGGGCACCGCGGGCACACTCGCGCCGGGGCAGACCGTCCGCGGCACGGCGACGTACACGATCAGCCAGTCGGACATCGACGCCGGCAGCATCGTGAACACCGCCTCGTCGTCGGCGACGACCCCCGGTGGCGGCACCGTCCGTGCGACCGGCACCGCCACGGTCACCCCGGCCTCGGGTGCCCCGGCCATCGCCCTCGCGAAGACCGAGCGCCTGGCCACCACGGCCACGGGGGTCGCCGGCGACACCGTGCGGCTCGGCTACACGATCACGAACAGCGGCAACCAGACCCTGACGAACGTGGCGCTGACCGACGACCAGTCCGGTCACTCCGCGTTCACGTACGGCACGTGGCCGTCCGGCACCGCCGGCACGCTGGGCGTCGGACAGTCCGTGACCGTCACGGCGACGTACACGCTGACCCAGGCCGACGTCGACCGCGGCCGGGTGTCGAGCGACGCGACCACGACCGGTGTCTCGCCCGGCGGGACCACCGTGCGGGCGACCGACACCGGCTCCGTCGTGCCGAAGCGCGTCCCCGGGGTCGCGCTCACCGAGACCGGATCCGTGACGACCGGCAACGGCGGCGTCGGCTCCGTCGTCACCTGGACGTACCAGGCGACGAACACCGGCACCGTGACGCTGTCGGTCCCCGAGGTCGTGCACGCCCTGGGCGGCACCGTGACGTACGCGTGGCCGAACGCGCCGAACAGCCTGGCACCGGGTGAGACCCTCACCGCCACCAGCACCTCGACCGTGACCCAGGACGACGTCGACGCCGGGTCCCTCGTCGACACCTCGTCCGTCATCGGAACCGCGCCCAGCGGAACCGACCCGGCGACCGTCACCGCGACGTCCGCCGCCACCGTCCGCACCTCGGACGCCGCCCCCGGGCTCGCCGTCAGCAAGGTCCAGACCTTCGACGCCGACGGCTCGAAGACCCGCGCCGCGACCGCCGGCGACCAGGTCGACATGCGGTACGTCGTCACCAACACCGGCAACGTCACGCTCACCGTCGTGGGCGTGCAGGACGCGCAGCGCGGCATCTCGAGCGTCGTGTTCGCCGACGGTGACACCACCATCACGCTCGCGCCGGGCCGCTCCGCCACGGCGACCGCGACCTACACGATCAGCCAGTCCGACGTCGACTCCGGCGGCATCCGTTCCGCCGCGACCGCGTTCGGCACCACGCCCGCCGGGGTGCGCGTCACCGCGACCGCCACCGACGGCGTGACCATCACCCCGCAGCCCGCCGTCACGCTGACGAAGACCGCCCGCTACGGCACCGGCCCCTCCGGTGCGGTGCAGAGCGGCCAGGTCGGCGACACCGTGGTGTTCTCGTTCCTGGCGACGAACACCGGATCGGTGACGCTCACCGGGCTCGCGCTCCGCGACCAGCTGCTCGGTCTCGCGCAGGCGACCCCGGTCGACGGCTCCGCCACCCTGCGCGACGTCGAGTGGTCCGGCGGCAGCGCCGGGTCCCTGGCGCCGGGGGAGCGGGTCCGTGCCACCGCCCGGTACACGGTCACGCAGGCCGACGTCGACGCCGGCAGCATCACGAACACCGCGACCGTCTCCGGCGCGACGCCGGCCGGTTCGACGACCAGCGGCGACGCGACCGTCACGATCGCCACCGACGCCGAGAACACCGCGGCGATCGGCATCGTCAAGCAGGCCACCGTCCCCGGCACCGGGACACCGGCGCCCGGCGACCCGGTGCTGCTCGGCTACACCGTCACGAACACCGGCGACTTCACGCTCACCGGTGTCGGCATCACCGACGCCGGAGCCGATGCCGGAGCCGACCCGGGGCCCGGCGGCACCGGAGCGATCGCCTACGGCACCTGGCCGTCCGGCACCACCGGCCGGCTCACGCCCGGGCAGACCGTCACCGCCACCGCTGTGCACACCCTGACCCAGGCGGACATCGACGCCGGCTTCGTCACGAGTCCGGCGCGCACGACCGGCACCCCGTCGAACGGCGGCGAGGCCGTCACCGCGACGAGCTACCGCACCGTGCCGATCACCCAGGTGAACTCCTTCGTCTTCTCGAAGCAGGGAGCGCCCTCGGGCAGCACCGCCGTCGTCGGCGATGCGCTGACCTTCACGCTGACCGCACGCAACACCGGCAACACGACCCTCGACCTGCTGCAGATGACCGACCAGCTGCAGGGCGTCGGCGTGCTCGAGTACCGCTGGCCGGACCCCGCGAAGCCCGGCGTCGTCGGGCCGGGCGAAGCCGCGACCGCGACCGCCGCGTACACGATCAGCCAGGCAGACGTCGACTCCGGCAGCGTGCTGAACCGCGCGAACGCCGTCGCCAGCCCGCCGACCGGGTCCGCGATCACCCGGACCGCGACGAGCACCACCGGTGTCGACGCCAGCACGCCGACCATCACGCTCGACAAGACCGAGGCCCTGGCCGACGGCGACGCGGGTGTGGCCGGCGACACCGTCCGGTTCGGCTACACGATCACGAACGCCGGCACGACGACCCTCACCGGGGTCGCCCTGACCGACGAGCAGCCCGGCCTCGGCGCCGTCGCGTACGGCGCCTGGCCGTCCGGCACGGTCGGGTCGCTGGCGCCCGGACAGTCCGTCACGGCGTCCGCGACCTACCGGCTGACACAGGCGGACGTCGACCGTGCCGCCGCGGACACCGCCGACGGCATCGCGCTGTCGAGCGGCGCGACCACCACGGCGACCGACCGTCGCAGCGGGGCCGCCGTCACCGCGACCGACGACGGGACGGTCACGCTCACGCCGACCTCGGGCCTCAGCACGCGGAAGACCGCCGCGACCGTCGGCACCGGGAACATCGGGGCGGTGCAGGTCGGCGACGTCGTCCGCTACACCGTCACGTCGACGAACACCGGTCAGACCACGCTCACCGGCGTCACCGTGTCCGACCCGCTCGCCGGCCTCGGCACGCCGACGACGACGTGGCCGAACACCACCGCGGGCACGCTCGCCCCGGGGCAGGCCGTCGTCGTCACCGCCGACCGCACCGTCACCCAGGACGACGTCGACGCCGGGTCGATCGCGAACACCGCGACCGCGGTGGGGACCACCCCGGCCGGCACGACCGCGTCCGGTTCGGGCACCCGCACGGTCGTGACCACGTCGGGCGCTCCCGGCATCACGGTGCAGAAGTCCGAGACGCTGCCGTCCGGTGCGACCAGCCGGGCCGGCGACACGGTCGACCTGACGTTCACCGTCACGAACCGCGGCGACGTCACGCTCACCGACGTCGACGTGACCGACTCGCAGCAGGGCGTCTCCGCCGTCCGGTTCGACACCTGGCCGTCCGGCACCGCCGGCCGCCTGGCGCCCGGCCAGTCCGTCGTCGCCCACGCCACGTACACCCTGACGCAGCAGGACGTCGACCGGGGCACCGTCACGAGCACCGCGACGACCACCGGTGTCCCGCCGCGCGGCGCCGCCGTGTCCGACTCGGACGAGGGCTCCGTCACCATCACCCCGCGCGGCACGCTGTCGATCGACAAGACCGGCACGCTCGGCGGCGCGACCGGAGCGGTCGGCGACACCGTCCGCTACGGCTTCCGGATCACGAACACCGGCACCGTCACGCTCACCGGCGTCGGCGTCGCGGACGTCCTGTCCGGCGTCTCCGACGTCGAGATCGCGGACTGGCCCGCAGCAGCTGGCCGCCTCGAGCCGGGGCGCACCGTCACCGGCACCGCGACCTACCGGGTCACCCAGGCGGACGTCGACGCGGGCAGCGTGCTCAACGACGCCACCGCCACCGGCCGCACGCCGGCCGGCGACCCGGTCACGGCCTCGGACACCGCGACCGTGCCCCTCGCCGCCGCGGCGCCCGGGATCCGGCTCGACAAGACCGAGCAGCTCGCGCCCGGCGCCGCCGGCGTGGCCGGCGACACCGTCCGCCTCGGCTACACGGTCACCAACACCGGCACGGCGACGCTGTCCGGCGCCGCCCTCGACGATGCGCAGGCCGGCCTGTCCGACATCGCCTTCGGCACGTGGCCGTCCGGCGTCGGCACGCTCGCACCCGGCGAGTCCGTGACGGCCACCGCCACGTACACGCTCACCCAGGCGGACGTCGACCGCGGGTCGATCGGCAGCACCGCGACCGCCACCGCCACCAGCCCGAAGGGGACCGAGGTCGCCGACGGCGCCCAGGCGGCGGTCACGCTGACCGCGCCCGCCGGGGTGTCGGTCGCGAAGCGCGCCGCGTACGCCGACGGCGGCACCGGTCGTGTCGGCGACACGGTGGACTACACCTTCACCGTCACGAACACGGGGCAGGTCACGCTCGACGCCGCCCGCGTCACCGACCGGCTCGCCGGCCTCGGCACGGTCTCGGTCGGCTCCGGTCCCCAGGACGACGGTTCGCTCGCGCCCGGGCAGTCGCTCGTCGCCCGCGCCGCGTACACCGTGACGCAGTCGGACGTCGACGCCGGCAGCATCGTCAACCAGGCCGTGGTCACCGCGACCCCGGCCCGAGGCGACGACGTGTCGGCATCGGACAGCGCGACCGTCCGCACGTCGGACGGTGCGCCCGCGATCGACATCGTCAAGACGGAGCGCCTGACCGGGTCCGGAGCACCCTCGGTCGGCGACACCGTGCGCCTCGGGTACACGATCACGAACACCGGCAACCAGACGCTCACCGGCGTCCGTGCGACCGACGCGCAGATCGGGACCTCGACGGTCACCTACGGCACCTGGTCCGGCGGCACCGTCGGCCGGCTGGCCCCCGGGGAGTCCGTGACGGCGACCGCCACGTACGCCCTCACCCAGGCCGACGTCGACGCGGCCCGCGTCGAGAGCGCCGCCACCGCCACCGGCACCACCCCGACGGGAGGCACGGTGCGCGCCACCGACACCGCCGGCGTCGACCTCGCCGCGGCTCCAGGGCTGTCGCTCAGCAAGCAGGGTCGGCTCGCGCCCGGTGCCACGGGCGCCGCCGGTCAGGGCATCCAGTACACCTTCGCCGCGACGAACACCGGCAACGTGACCGTCGAGCTCCTCGACTTCCGCGACCGTCTGGCCGGACTCACCGACCCGACGGTCGGCGACTGGCCCGGCTCGGTCGGGGTCCTCGCACCCGGACAGACCGTCACCGCGACGGCGACCTACACGATCCTGCAGTCCGACGTCGACGCCGGTTCCGTCGCGAACACGGCGACCGTCGTCGGGCGTGCTCCCGACGGCACCGACGTCACCGGCACCGACGGTGCGACCGTCGAGACCGCCGCGTCCGGTCCGCGCATCGGCGTCGTGAAGACCGCGACGCTCGCCGACGGCGCCACCGGCAGGGCCGGCGACCGCGTCGAGTACCGCTACGACGTCACGAACACCGGCAACGTCTCGCTGTCCGGCGTCGGCGCCACCGACGACCAGACCGACGTGTCGGCGATCACCTTCGGCACCTGGCCCGGCACCACCGGCCGGCTGGCTCCGGGACAGACCGTGACCGCCACGGCGTCGCACGTGCTCACCCAGGCCGAGGTCGACTCCGGCGCCCTGACGAGCACGGTCGCCGCGACCGGCACGGCTCCGGGCGGCGTCGGGGTCCGCGACACCGACACCCGCTCGGTGACGATCGCACCGGATGCGGAACTGGCCTTCTCGAAGACGGCTTCCTACGTCGACGGCGGCACGGGCCGGGTCGGCGACACGGTCCGCTACACGCTGCGCGGCGAGAACACCGGCACCGTGACGCTCACCGACGTCACCGCGACCGACCGCCTGGCGGGGCTCTCGCCGCTCGACGCCGACTGGCCGGCAGCCGAGGGCACCCTCGCCCCCGGAGCCGTGGTCACCGCCACCGCGGAGTACACCGTCACCCAGGCCGACGTCGACGCCGGCAGCATCGTGAACCAGGCGACCGCGTGGGCGAGCCCGCCCGCCGGTGCGCCGGTGACGGCGACCGACGGCGTGACGGTCCGCACCGTCGACCCGGACGCCGCCATCGCACTGGTGAAGGACGAGCGCGTGACCTCGGGCACGGGCGTCGCAGGCGACACGGTGACGTTCACCTGGACGATCTCGAACCCCGGCAACCGCACGCTGTCCGACGTCACCCTCGACGACGACCAGCGCGGCCTCGGCACCGTGACGTACGGCCGCTGGCCCGGAGCGGTCGGGTCGCTCGCCCCCGGGCAGACCGTCACCGCTTCGGCCATGTACACGCTGACCCAGGCCGACGTCGACCGTGGTTCCGTCACGAGCACCGCGACGACGACCGGCACCGTGCCCTCGGGCGACGTCGTCACGGCCACCGCGGCCGGTGGGGTGGACACGGTCCGGACCGCCGCGTGGACGATCGACACGACCGGCGCACTGGCCGGCGGCGCCACCGGCGTGCTCGGTGACCGCATCGACTGGACCTACCGCGTCACGAACACCGGCACGGTCACGCTCACCGACCTGGCCGTCACCGACGCGCTGCCCGGCGTGGGCGACCCCGCCGTCGTCACGTGGCCGAACGGCACCGCGGGCACCCTGCTGCCCGGACAGTCCGTCACCGCCACCGCGCGGTCGACCGTCACCCAGACGGACGTGGACGCCGGGAGCGTCGTGAACCGTGCGGCAGCCGACGCTGCCGTCCCGTCGGGCGTCACCGACCCCGGCGTGCAGCGGGACAGCGCCACCGTGGCCCTGCGGAGCGCGACCCAGCGCATCGACGTCACGAAGACCGCGCGCCTGGCCGACGACGCCTCCGGACGGGCCGGTGACACCGTCGCGTTCGGGTACGTCGTCACCAACACCGGCACGTCGACGCTCACCGGGGTCACCCTCGCCGACGAACGACCCGGCACCCAGGCGATCGCGATCACCTGGCCGGGGCGGACCGGTGTGCTCGCGCCGGGCGAGAGCGCGCGTGCGACGGCGACCACGTCGTTGACGCAGGCCGACGTCGACCGGGGGACCCAGGCCTCCCGTGCGACCACGACCGGCACCGGACCCGGCGGCACGACCGTCACCGCGACCGACTCGGCCGCCGTCACGATCACCGGCCGTCCGGCCGTCGCGCTCACCGAACGGGGCGCGCTCGCACCGGGCGCGACCGGCGCGGTCGGTGACACCGTCCAGTGGACCTACGTCGTGACGAACACCGGATCCGTGACCCTCGACCGCACCGCCCTGCAGCAGCAGCTCGGCGGCACCGCGACCTTAGGCACCTGGCCGGACGACTCCGGGGTCCTCGCGCCCGGGCAGTCCGTCACCGCCACCGCCACGTCGGTCATCACGCAGGCGCAGTTCGACGCGGGCAGCGTGACGAACCCGGCCACCACGACGGCGACGGCACCGGACGGTTCCACCGCGACCGCCGATGCCTCGGCCACGGTCGAGACCGGACCAGCCGACGCCCGCATCGGCATCACGAAGTCGGCCGCCCTGCCCGACGGTGACACCGCGCCGCGGGCCGGGGACGTCGTCACCTTCACCTACCGCGTCACCAACTCCGGCACCTCGACGCTGACCGGTGTCGGCGTGACGGACGCGCAGGACGGTGCCGGCCGACCGACCTTCGACTGGCCGGGGACCGCGGGCACGCTCGCGCCCGGGCAGGTCGTCACCGCCACCGCGAGCTACACGCTCACCCAGGCGGACGTGGACCGCGGGACGGTCGGCAGCACGGCGACGACGACGGGCACCCCGCCGGCCGGCACGGACGTCGAGGCCACCACGGACGCGAGGCTCGTGCTGCCCGGGTCGCCGGAGCTCGAGGTCGCCAAGACCGGCACGCTGGCCGACGGCGCCACCGGTTCGGTCGGTGACACGGTCGACTACCGCGTGACGGTCCGCAACACGGGGACGACCACGATGCGGGACCTCGCCGTCAGCGACCCGCTGCCGGGCCTCGGCGCACTGACGTTCCCGGACGGGTTCGACGGGACACTCGCACCGGGCGACTCGGTGACCGCGACCGCCGCCGCCACCGTCACGCAGGACGACGTCGACGCCGGCAGCGTGGTGAACACCGCGACGGCGATCGGCAACCCACCCACCGGGGCACCCGTCACCGCCACCGGCAGCACCACCGTGCCGCTCGCCGCCGCGACCGCCGGCATCTCGATCGAGAAGCGTCAGCAGCTCGCCGACGGCGCCACCGGACGTGCGGGCGACGACGTGACCTTCACGTTCACGGTGACGAACACCGGCAGCACGACCCTGCGCGGCGTCACCGTCGCCGACGGCCAGCCGGGCCTCGGCGCCGTCACGGTCCGGTGGCCGGACGCGAGCGGTGTCCTGCGGCCGGGGGAGACCGCGACGGCCACCGCCGTGTACACGCTGACCCAGGCCGACGTCGACCGCGGTTCGATCACGAGCACAGCGACCACCGCGGGCACCACACCCGACGGCGCCGCCGTGCAGGACACCGACGCCGGCACCACGACGGTCACCGGCACGCCGGCACTGCTCGTCACGAAGCGCGGCTCGACCGTCGGCGACGCCGTCGGCGGAGCCGAGGTGCGCTGGACGATCGACGTGGCGAACACCGGCACGGTGACGCTCACCGACGTGACCGTCTCGGACGAGCTCGCGGGCTTCACCACCACCGGCACCACGTGGCCCGCCGCCGCTGGCACGCTGGCACCTGGCGAGACTGCACAGGTCTCGGGCACCTCGGTCGTCACGCAGGCCGACGTCGGTGCCGGCGGGGTCGTCAACACGGCCCGTGCGACCGGCACGGCACCCGACGGCACGGCGACCGCCGGCGGTGGCGCCGCGACCGTGCCGACCACGGCCGCGCCCACGCCGCCGGCCGGTCCGCACCTGACGCTCGACAAGCGGAGCACGCTCGCCCCCGGTGCCACCGGAACGCTCGGCGACCGCGTGGACTACACGTTCACGGTCACGAACGACGGTGACGTCCCACTCAGCGGCGTCCGGATCGACGACCCGATGGCACGACTGTCCGGGATCACCTGGAGCTGGCCGGACGAACCGGGCGTGCTCGCGCCCGGTGAGCAGGCCGTCGGGACGGCGACGTACGTCGTCACCCAGGCCGACGTCGACGCCGGCTCGCTGGTGAACACGGCGACCGTGCACGGCGACGCACCCGGCGGCATCGTCGTCGGCAGCGAGCCGTCCACCGCCGGGACCCCGCTCGGCGGCCACGGCGCGCTGACGATCACCAAGACCGTGCAGTACGCCGCGGGGACCGACGGCACCGTCGGGCAGGAGCTGCGGTACGGCTTCACCGTCGTGAACACCGGCACCGTCACGCTGCGCGACGTCCGCGTCGACGACCGCATGCCCGGACTCTCCGACGTCGTGTACGGCCAGTGGCCGGGCGCGACCGGGACCCTCGCCCCGGGGCAGCGCGTCACCGCCACCGCGACGTACACCGTCGGACAGTCCGACGGTGCGTCCGGTAGCGTCGAGAACAGCGCGACGGCGATCGGCACGCCACAGCCCGGGACCCTGCCCGGTGACGAACCGATCGTGTCCGCGCCCGACACCGTCCGGATCGTGGTCCGCCCGGCCGCGGGGGTCCCTGCCCTCGCGTTCACCGGCGCTGACCCTGTACCGGCCATCGCCGTCGCCGCACTCCTGGTGGCGCTCGGCATCGCCACGGCGGCCATCGGGAGCCGTCGCCGCACCCGGAAGGAACACCGATGACCCTGCGCCCCACGCGCTCCCTGTCCGCCCGTCTGTTCGCGATCGCCGGCGTCGCCGCGCTCGGCCTCGGCCTGGCCGGCTGCTCCGGCGGCGACACCCCGGACGGCCGCGCCTCGTCGACCCCGAAGGCCTCGGCCACCGAGCGTCCGGCGATCACCGACGTGGACACCCCGGCCGGCGGCACGGGCGACTACGTGGGGGCGCTCAAGGACGTCCAGGTCAGCTCGTGCAAGAAGTCCGGGTCCGACTGGGCCGTCACCGGCACCGTCGAGAACCCCGCGAAGAGCGCGCAGGGGTACCGCATCTACGTGTCGCTGCTCAAGGGCCAGTCGGACACCCGCGCCGTGAAGGAGGTCGACGTCGCCTCGGTCGCCGCCGGCGCCTCGGACGAGTGGTCGACGACGATCGGGACCGCCGAGAGCGGGTTGTCCTGCGTGCTGCGCGTGGAGCGGTTCGCCGCCTGAGCGCGGCCGACCTGCTCCCGTGTCGCCGCTGCCCCGGCCCCACACCACCGCTCCCGTGAGCGGTGTCCGGCGTGCGCCGACCCCGGAGATCGGACGGCCGCGACTCGTCGCCCGGATCGAGGCCGCGCTGCGTGCCGGACGTCCCGTGGTGGTGTCCGGGCCGCCGTCCTCCGGGGTGACGACGCTCGTCCGGGAATGGACCGGATCGACCACGCGGGCCGTCGCCGTCGGGCTGCGGCCGGACCGCCCCGAAGCCGACGCCGTCCTGGTGGTCGACGACGCGCACCTGTTCGGCGTCGACGGCATCCAGGCGCTCCTGGATCAGGCATCGCACGTGCCGGTGCTGCTCGCCGGCGCCGCGGGGCCCACACTCGAGCAGATCGCGGACGACACCGGCGCCGTGGTGCTCGGCGCCGGCGACCTGGCGTTCGACGCCACCGAGACCGCCACCCTGCTCGGTCGGGCCGTCGGCGTGGTCGTCGCCCCCGTGGTCGTCGCCCGGACGGTCGAGGGCGTCGGCGGTCTGGTCGGGGTGCTCGCGGCCGCAGCCGGTGCCGTCGCCGCCGAGGACCGGCCGCCCGTCGACCTCGGCACCCGGTTCCACGGCGCCGTCGACCACGCGACCGCCGCGTGGATCGACACGATCGACGACCCCGGACTGCTGACCTTCAGCGAACACGCCGCCGTCGTGCAGTCGGCGCCGATCGCGTTCCTGACCGAACTCGGCGTCGGGCCGGTGGACGACCCCGCGTCGGCGTACCGGGCTGCGGCCGCGGCCGGGCTCGGCGCACTGGGCTCGGCGGGACCCGGGTCGCGTGCCGGTGCGGGTTCCGCGTTCACCTGGTTCGACGCCGTCGCACGGGCGTTGCGAGCCGCCGGGACGATCCGGCACCCCGAACGACACCGCGAGGTCGTCCGCCGCGCCGCCGCCTGGGCCATCACCCACGACGACACCGTCACGGCCGTCGACGCCGCCGTGCAGCTCGACGACCTCGACCTGCTCTCCGACGTGCTCACCACGTCCTGGACGCGCCTGACCGGCCCCGGTGCGCCCGCGATCGCACGGCTCCTCGACCCCATCCGGCCCCGACGCGCAGCACGGCACCCCGTCGTGCTCGCCGCGATCGCCCGCGCCGAGTCCGCTGCCGACCGGCACCACGCCAGGGCATCACGGGTGAACGCCGCGATCGTGCCGTCGGTCGCCGCGGCCATGGGCAGCGCGCACCCCGCCGAGGCGGTCTTCCTCGGCGCCGTCGAGAGCCAGGCACGGCGGGTCACCGGCGACGACGCCGGCGCACGCGCGGTCGCGACCACGGTCCGGGAACGGTTGCACGCGCTCGACGCGACGGCCGCCGACCGGCTGGCACCGCGCCTCCCGTTCGTCCTGCAACAGCTCGCCGCGACCGCGCTGGCGGACGGCGACGTCGAGACGGCGCTCGCCACCCTGGCGACGATCGAACCGGTGGACGGGCCCGACGGGGTCCTGCAGCGGGCCGCCGTCGACGGCCTCACCGCCCTCGTGCACGCCCTGGCCGGCGAGGTCGACGTCGCACGGCGCCTGCTCGCCCACGACGGCGCACTCGACCTGCCCACCGGGACGCTCGCGAGTGCCGTCGTCGCCCTCGAGGACGGCGACACCGACACGGTGCTCGCGTTGCTGCACCGCGTCGACCCGCTGTTCGGCGCGTTCGAGCACTGGCCCATCGTCCTGACACTGCGGGCGCGCGCCACCACCATCGCCGGCCGGGTCCCGCCCGCCGACCAGCTCGCCGCCCACGACGCCGAGGTGCTGCGGTACCGGCTGCGGAGCACCGCCGGAGGAGTCGGCGCCCGGCTCCTCGGTCGCGCCCGGGTGCGGCTGCAGCTCGCCGCCGGCCAGCTGCAGCACGCCGAACGGGGACTCGACGCGCTCGGGCCGGTGCGCGGCTGGAACGCCGCCGAGCACATGGGCGTCGCACTCGCCCGCGCCGAACCGGAGCGCGCGCTGGAGATCGTCACCGCGGTGGCCGTGCTCGGCGGCTACGAGGCGAGGACGACCGCGCTGCTCGTGCTGCTGCGCGCCGTCGCACTGCGGCGGACCGGGGACGTGCTCGGGGCGGTCGCGGCCTTCCGCGAGGCGATCGACCTGTTGGACCGGTACGGCATGCGCGGCGAGCTGCTCACGCCTCCGCGGGACGACGTGCTGCAGCTGCTCGAGGTCGCCGAGGACGAGCGGGCGCGGGAACTCTTCGCCTCGGTCGGTCGGCTGCGGTCCGTGCTGCCCGGGCCCGACGTGTCGGTGGTGCTGTCGGAGCGGGAGTCCGTCGTGCTCGGGCTGCTCGCGGCACCGGACAGCGTGCCGGAGATCGCGTCGGAGCTGCACGTGTCGGTGAACACCGTGAAGACCCAGGTGCGGAGCGTGTACCGGAAGCTCGGGGTCTCGACGCGCCGCGAGGCCGTCGAGCAGGGCCGGTCGCTCGGGCTGCTCGCGTAGCGCGCGGCGCGGCGCGGCGCGTGCGTTTCGTGAGCAGAAATGGTCGGGTACGGGCACTGGACCCGACCATTTCTGCTCACGAAGCGGGCGGGGCGGACGCGGGACGGGCCTCCCGGCAGCCGCGTCAGCGCGGGGCGGTCGTGCGGCGCGCGACCAGGCGAGGCTCGACCAGGGACTCGGTGGCGGCCAGCCCCGGGTCGGCGATGCGGGCGAGCAGGCGCTCGCCGGCGCCGCGGCCGATCTCGACGCTGCGGTCGTCGATGCTCGTCAGGCCGACGTAGCGCGTGGCGGCGACGGGGGTGTCGTCGTAGCCGATGACGGAGACGTCCTCGGGGACCCGGAGTCCGCGTTCGGCGAGTTCGGACAGTGCTCCGAGGGCCATCACGTCGTTGGCGGCGAACACCGCGGTGACGTCGGGGTGCTCGTCGAGCAGGGCGCCGAGGGCGCGGGAGCCGGCCTCTTCGGTGGGTTCGCCGGGCAGGACCACGACGGCGGGACTTGCACCCGCACTGGCCGCGACGGTGCCCTCGAACCCTGCGCGGCGTTCCTTCGACGCCGCCGAGCTCGCCCCCACGAAGCCGAGCCGCGTGTGGCCCAGCGCGAGCAGGTGCTCCGCGGCCATCCCGCCGCCGGCCCGGTCGTCGTTCGCCACGGTATCCGCGCGGGGGATCGACACGCGCCCGCCGGCGATGACGACCGGCATCGAGGCCGGGATCGCCAGGTCGGTGTCGGGTTCGCCGGCGATGACGATGCCCTCGACGCGCATGGACAGGAAGCCCTCGACCGGCGAGGCGTCGAGCCCCGTGTTCAGGAACCGGTCCGCGACGACGAGACGGTGACCCTGGTCCTGCAGGGCCTCGCGCAGCCCGGTGAGCAGGTCGACGAACCACTGGTTCCGGAAGTCGTCGAGGACCACGCCGACGGTGCGGCTGCGGGTGCCGGCGAGGGACACCGCGGCGGTGGAGGGCCGGTAGTCGAGCTCCTGGATCGCCGTGAGCACGGCGGCCCGGCGCTGGTCACTGACCCGGGGGGAGCGCTGCAGCACCAGGGAGACGAGGGACTTCGAGACCCCGGCGCGCGCGGCGACGTCGTAGATGGTCGCGGGTTTGCCGTCTCCCATGATGCGCTTCGACCTCCGTTGGTTCGTCCGTCGATCGTAGCGGGCGGCGGGGTTCCGTTCGGTGCGTCGAGTGAGCAGAAGACGACGGGTGCTGGATGCTCACCCGTCTTCTTCTGCTCACTCGGTGCGCGGTGCGAGTCCTCCACACGGGAGGCGCGGAGTGCGTTGTGCACAGAACAAACGTTCGGCCTGCGGAGGCGGGGCGCGGGGCGCGAGCGTGGTGCGCATGCAACCACGCGCACTTCCGCCATCGCTCCGCGGGCGAGCGTTCGACGTCGGAGCCGCTGACCGTGCGGGTGTTCCGCGTGAACGGCTCCAGCGCCGAGACCTCGTCTGCCCGACGCGGTCCATCCGCTGGGCGCGTGACCGTCAGCCGGACCAAGTCCAGCGAATCCAGGCACTGCGACCGGTCCTGTTGCCTGGCCAGTTCATCAGCCACCTGTCGGCCGCAGTCCTGTGGGGGCTCCCGATCATGTGCTCTGACGACGATCCGGTCCACATCACGAGCGTGCTGCCGCAGACCCAAGCCCGTCGGAGCGGGGTGGTCGGGCACCGCATCGCGGCAGAGCGCGCGTCGGTCCGACTTCGTCGCGGCATGCCGGCGAGCGCGCCTGACGCGGTCTGGGTCGAGTGCGGCGCGATGCTCGACGCCGACGAGCTGGTCGTGCTCGGCGACGCGATCGTCACCGAGCGCCGCTGTGCGACGACTCCGGGCGACCTCGCCGTCGCGCTCGCCGCAGCCGGCACCCGCCGTGGCGTCCGCAAGCTGCGGACGGCACTCGAACTCGTGCGGGTCGGTGCTGGCTCACCGCAGGAGACCCGGGCGCGACTGACGATCGTGCGTGCCGGATTGCCCGAGCCGGAGCTGCAGGTCGACGTGCTCGACGAGGCCGGGCGCTTCGTGGGGCGTGTGGACATGGCGTACCCGCAGCAGCGCATCGTGATCGAGTACGAGGGGGACCAGCACCGGACCGACGCCGAGCAGTGGGGGCGTGATCTGCGGCGCTACCGCGATCTCGAACAGCTCGGCTGGGCGGTCGTCCGGTGGACGAAGTCGGACCTGGGCGTGCACGTGTCCGGCGCCGTCGACCACCTGAGGGAACTGCTTGCGCATCGGACTCGTCTCGCTCCTCGCTCCGGTCGCACCGAGTGAGCAGAAGACGACGGGTCGCCTCGGGCCACTCGTCGTCTTCTGCTTACTCGGCGAACGCGGGGCGCGCGACGCTGCCGCGCCCCCGCGCCCCCGCGCCCCCGCTACCCGATCAGGCTCGGGCGCAGGTCGCGCAGCGTGCGGGAGCGGGTCTGCCGCGCCGTGACCACGAAGGACACGAGCAGCGCCCCGAGCAGCCAGCAGAGCAGCACGCCCGCGTCGGACCACGCGGCGCCGAGGTTCCCGCCGTACATCGTCTGCCGGATCGCGTCGACCGAGTACGTCATCGGCAGCGCGAAGTGCAGCGCCGCCAACGGCCCCGGCAGCGTCTGCCACGGGAACGTGCCGCCGGCGGTGACGAGCTGCACGAGCATGAGCACCAGGCCGAGGAACTGTCCCACCGACCCGAGCAGCACGTTGAGCGCCATGATGACCGCCGCGAAGGTCGCCGAGGCGAGCACCATGATCCCGATCGTGCCGCCGACGTGCACCACGTTGAGGTCGAGGGCGAACCGCACGATGAAGAACAGCGCGACCATCTGCACCAGGCCGAGCAGCGCCGGGGTCAGCCAGCCGCCGAACACGACCGCGAGGGGCTTCCGCACCGCGGTGATCGCCCGCTTCGAGATCGGCTTGAGGATGAGGAACAGCGCGTACATGCCGATCCAGGCTGCGAGCGAGATGAAGAACGGCGCGAGGCCGGCGCCGTAGTTCGACGCCGCGGCGACGTTGTCGTCCCCGACCTTCACCGGGTCGGAGATGACCGAGGCCTGCGACTCGCGCTCCGAGGCGTTCGACGCGGGGATCTTCGTGCGGCCCTCGTCGAGCGACGCGGCGAGCTTCGATGACCCGGTCTTGAGCTTGTCCAAGCCGGAGACGAGCGACGAAGCACCCTTGTCGGCGGACGCTGCGCCGGTCGCGAGCGACGAAGCACCTGACGACAGCGTGGGTGCGGCGGACGCGAGCGCAGACGTGCCGTCTGCGACCTTCGCGGCACCCGTTGCGAGCGTCGACGCCCCGTCCGCCGCCGACGAGATGCCCGAGGTCAACGTCGGCGCCGCTGCAGCCAGCTTCGACGTCCCGGCGGCGAGCGTGTCCGAGCCGTCGGAGAGCTGCTGGATGCCACTCGTCAGCGACGGAGCCTTCTCGGCGAGCTGCGATGCTCCGGCGGACACCTGCGCGCTGCCGGTCTTGAGCTTCTGCAGGTTGCCGGACAGCGCTCCGGCACCGGTGCCGAGATTGGCACTGCCGGTCTGCAGGTTGTCGAGCCCGGCGAGCAGCTCGGTCTTCTGGTCAGCGCTGAGCACCGTCGACGCCTGCACGACGGGCTTCAGCGACGCGACGAGTTCCGGCGACTGCGCGGAGAGCTGCTGGACACCCGCGATGAACGGTGCGGCCTTGTCGGCGAGGTCGGCGTTGCCGCTGGCGACCTTCGATGCACCGGCCGCGAGCGTCGCCGAGTCCGCAGGCAGGGTCGACGTCTGGTCACGGAGCTGGTGCAGCCCGGTCTGCAGCTGCTGCGCCCCACTGTCCAACTGCTGCGTCTGCGACGGCAGCGCCGCCGTCTGCTGCTGCGCACTCGCCAGCCCTGAGGCGAGCGTGGAAGCACCCGACGCCACCTGCTGCGCCCCGCTGTCCAGCTGCTGGGTCTGGGACGGCAACGACGCCGTGCCGGAGGCGAGCTCCGCCGCGCCGGACGACAGCTTGCCGGTGCCGTCCGCCAGCTTCCGAGCTCCCGAGTCCGCCTTCGCGGTGCCGGAGGCGAGCTGATCGGCACCGTCGACGGCGTCGCCGAGGCTGTCGCGGACGTCGGCGAGCCCGACGAGCAGGGTCTTCGCCGCCTGCTTGCCGACGCGCTCGGCGACGGCGGTGCGCATGGTCTTGCCCGCCTGCTCCGCGATGGTCGAGGCCAGGTACGAGTTCGTGTCGGCCGTCGTCATGACGAGCTTCGCCTGCGTCGGGTCGTCGGACTGCGCGGACACCAGGTGCTCGGAGAAGTCGTGCGGGATCGTGACGACGAAGTCGTAGGTGCCGTTCCGCACACCGGAGCGCGCGTCGGCGGCGGTCGTCTTCGTCCACTTGAAGTTGGCGCCGTCGATCGCCTCCTTCGTGACGTCGGTGCCGTAGTCGACCTGGTCGCCGTCGAGGGTGGCGCCGGCGTCGAGGTTCACGATCGCCGCGGGGATCTGGTCGAGCTTGGCGTACGGGTCGCGGTTCGCCCACAGGTACGCGCCGCCGTACAGCAGCGGCACGATCATCAGCGCGATGAACGCCAGTCGTGCAAGCGGGGTCGCGGTGAGTCGCGCCAGTTCGGCGCGGACGAGCGAGGTGGTGGTCACGGGGTTGCCTCCGTCGGGACGGTTGCGGATTCTGCGGTGACGGAAGGGCCGGACGGGAGGCCCGGCTCGGTTCCGTCGGACAGGGCCGCGTCGTCGGGACCCTCGGTCTGGAGCGCGACGTGCGTCGCGGCGTCGTCGTGCGTCTGGATGGTTCCGGTCGTGTCGACGGTGTCGAGCAGCGTCTCGACGGTCGCGGCTGCGGCCTTCGAGGTGACGAGCACGATGGTCACGCCGCGTCGGGCGACGTCGCGGAGGACCGCGAACCACTCCTCGACGGCGCCGCCGTGCCGCTCGGGCGAGGTGACGACGAGGCCGGTCACGCCGTCGCGGAGCAGGGCGAGCTCGACGAGCAGTCGGACGCGCACGGCGGTCGGCACCCGCTGGACCGGGGTGTCCGCGTAGTGCCCCAGGCCGAGTTCCTCGAGCACGGTGTCGACGTGGTCGCGCGAGGGGCGCTGGGCGGCGAACGCGAGCTCCTCGCGCACGATCTGCTTGACCGTCATCACGGGGAAGGGCTCGGCGACGCCCGGGGTGTCGACGAGGGCGAAGGCGCGGCGCACGGCGGCGGCGTCCTCGTGCCCGTCGAGCAGCAGCCGCCCGGTGTCGGGCTGCATCCGGCCGCCGGCGACGAGCGAGGCGAGCACGGGGGCCTGCTCAGTCTCGACGGCGACGACCCCGGGGTGTCCGGGTGCGGCGACGGCGGAGACGACGGGCAGTGCTGCGCCGGGCTCCTCGCCGATGCCGACGTGGTCGAGTTCGAGCGTCATGCGGGGTCCTTCACGGGGGAGACAGCGGAGCCGGTGGCCGGGGCCGCGGGTTCGGACAGCAGTGCGGTGCGCCAGTCGATGCCGGCCATGCCGAGCGCCGACAGCACCACCATGCGCCGTCCGGCCTCGTCCGGGGTGCCGGACCGGGTCGCCTCGTCGAGGACGGCGATGCACGCACCCTCGACCAGACGCCCGAGGGTGGCGGGGTCGACGTCGTCGCGCATGGCGCCCTCGGCGATCCCGAGGGCGCACGCCTGACGGACCTGGGCGCGCAGGGGTGCGAACACCTCGGCGACGGGCTCGGCGAACGGGCTGCGCACGGCGACCCGGGCCATGGACCGGACGTGCGAGACCTCGGTCCAGAGGGTCACGGCGATCGCGGCGAGCCGGGCGGCCGGCGGCAGCTCCTGCAGGTCCGAGGTGGTCGGCATGGCCGCGGCGATGCGAGCGGCGCCGGAGGTCACGACCTCGCGCACGAGGTCGTCACGTGACGGGAAATGTCCGTACACCGCGCGGCGCGAGAGTCCGGCGGCCGCGGCGATCGTCTCGATGGAGGCGTCCGGATCGCGCTGCAGGCATGTCCGTGCTGCGTCGAGGAGGGCTGCCCGGTTCTCGGTCGCGTCGCGGCGGGGTGCGCGTGCGGGGTGGGAAGCAGTGGTCACGAACCCCATCGTAATAACGTGCACACGTGTGTGCAACTTAACAGGAAGACCGGCCCTCGAACGGGGGTGTCCCCCAAAGTGCGGACTGCCCTTTCTGAATGTAAGCGCATAACTTCACAGCAATCTCATGCGAACCACGGACTGAGCCTGGAGTGCCCTCTTTGAACCGTGCAACACCGAACCACGACCCGAACCCGACCCCGAACCCGACCCCGAACTCCCATCGCATCGCACGCGTCCTGACCGCTGGCATCGCCGCCGTGGCCCTGACGTGCGGCGGCCTCGCAGTCGGGGGCGCGGCCTCCGCAGCTCCGGCCGGGGTGTCGGTGGCCGACCTGAAGCTCTCTGCACCACTGCGCGACGCCAAGCCCACCAAGACCGTCGCCGCCTTCGTACGCACGACCGGCCAGGGTGCCCTCGAGGTGGACGCGAACGCGAAGGGCGGTGACCTGACCAAGTCCAAGACGCAGTCCTCGGCAGCGAAGAGCCGCGTCAAGGCGATCGAGTCGACGACCGCGGCCGTCCGCGCCGCCGTGAAGCGCGCCGACGCCGACTCCACCGAGCTCTACTCGACCGAGTACACCGTCCCCGGTGTCGCGGTCGTCGCCGACGTCTCCGCGCTGCAGGACATCGCGAAGCGTTCCGACGTCGAGAGCATCATCCCGCTCACGCCGAAGAAGATCGTCGAGCCGACGGTCAACGCCGACGCGAGCGCCGCTCCGTCCGGTGTGGACCCGAGCCTCGTGAAGCCGGGCGCCGACGGCGTCTCGCCGAAGAACGCCGCGAGCGACGTCTACACGCGCTCGCTCAACGCCTGGCAGCAGACCGGCCACACCGGCAAGGACGTCAACGTCGCCGTCCTCGACACCGGCCTCGACTACACGCAGGCCGACTTCGGCGGCCCCGGCACCACCGCGGCCTACCAGCAGGCCCTGGCGAACGCGAGCTCCGGCGCCCCGGACCCCAGCCTGTACGACGCGTCGAAGTTCCTCGGCGGGTACGACTTCGCCGGCGCGACCTACAACGCCGACCCGACCGACCCGGCCTACGACCCGGTGCCGGCTCCGGACGACAACCCCATCGACGGCAAGGGCGGCGACCACGGCACGCACGTGTCCGGCTCGATCGCGGGCTACGGCCTGACCGCCGACAAGCAGCAGTTCGACGGCGACTACACCAAGCTCACCACGCAGCAGGTGCAGGACATGTGGATCGGTCCGGGCACCGCGCCCGAGGCCGGCCTCTACGCCCTGAAGGTGTTCGGTGACGGCGGCGGTTCGACCGACGTCACGGGCGCCGCGCTCGACTGGGTGGGCCAGGCGCTCACCGAGGGCAAGGACATCAACGTCCTGAACCTGTCGCTCGGCTCCGACTACGGCGCACCGGACGACCCCGACAACGCCAAGATCGACGCGCTGACCGCCCGCGGGGTGCTCCCCGTGATCGCCTCGGGCAACGCCGACGACTTCACCGACATCGGTGGCTCGCCGGGCAACGCCGAGGGTGCGCTCACCGTCGCCGCGAGCGCCACCGGCCAGTCGCTCTACGACGGCGTGCAGGCCACGGCCCCCGCGAACGTCGCGAAGACCTACCGGTCGCAGTACTCGCAGAACTTCACGGGAACCCTGCCGGTCGAGGGTGACGTCGTCGTCCCGACCAGCAACATCGACGGCTGCGCCGCGTTCAGCGCCGCCGACGCCGCGAAGATCGCGGGCAAGGTCGTCTGGCTGAAGTGGACGGACGGGGCGCTCGAGTGCGGCTCCGGCGTGCGCTTCAACAACGTCCAGGCCGCCGGCGGCATCGGCGTCCTGCTCGCGGGCACGATCAACACCTTCGACTCGGGCATCGCCGGAAACGCGACCATCCCCGGAGCCGAGCTGACGCTGGACGCCGCCACGAGCCTCCAGGCAGCTGCCAAGGCGGGGACCCTGCACGTGCGCCTCGCGGACGAGCTCAAGGGCTTCGAACTCGCCACCGACCCGGAGGCCGTGAACACGCTCGCCGCGTTCACCAGCCGGGGCGTCCACGGGTCGTTCAACGACATCGTCAAGCCGGACATCGCCGGCCCCGGGGTCAACGTGATCTCGGCGGCCAACGGCACCGGTGACGGCCGCATGTCGATGAGCGGCACCTCGATGGCCACGCCGGACGTCGCGGGCATCGCGGCGCTGACCTTCCAGGCGCACCCGGAGTGGAGCGCACCGCAGGTCAAGGCGGCGCTCATGAACACGGCGACGCACGACGTCAAGGACGGCTCGCGATCGGCGACCCTGCTCCGGCAGGGCACCGGCCGCGTCGACGCCCTGCAGGCCGTGACCGCCGGCACCACCGTGCGGAGCGTCGAGAACGACCTGCTCGTCACCGCCTCGTTCGGTGTCGTCGAGGTCTCGAGCGCGACGACCGAGAGCCGCACCCTCCAGATCGCGAACACCGACGGCGTCGCGCACACCTACGACGTGGCCTACCAGCCGCAGGTGTCGCAGCCCGGCGTGACGTTCGCGCTCAACACGAAGCGTGTCACCGTTCCGGCGAACCGCACCGCGACGGTGAAGCTCACCTTCACGATCGCCGACCCGACGAAGCTCCGCCGCGTCATCGACCCCACCCAGGAGTCGGTGCAGCAGGGCTACCAGCGCGAGTTCGTCACCGCCGCCTCGGGCATCGTGGCGTTCACGCCGACCGACACGACCGCGGTGCCGCTGCGCGTCGGTGCGTACCTCGCACCGAAGCCCGTCAGCTCCGTGCAGGGTCGCTCCACCGTCGCCTTCACCGGCCCGGGCAAGTCGGCCGACCTGACGCTCAAGGGGCGCACGGTCGACCAGGGCGGCCTGACGACCGGCTACCACGCCGCCGTCGCACCGTTCGTACTCGGCGGGACCGACCCGGTCGAGTCGTTCCCGGCGGGCTCGGCGAAGCGCTCGCTGCAGGCAGCGGACATCCGCTCCTACGGCGCGAGCTACGACAAGGCCTCGGACACGATCGCGTTCGGCATCCAGACGGCCGGTCCCGACGCCAACCCCGGCGCCGTGACCAACGTCGAGGTGCTCATCGACACGAACCGTGACGGCGAGCCCGACTACCTGGTCTACAACGCCAAGTCCGCCGCGGTGGACGCGACGTTCGCGACGACGATCGACCTGGCCAAGGCCGCGTCGGACGACCCGGACGTCGACCCGGTCGTCGACGTCCAGCCGCTGAACGGCGGGGCACCCGGCCAGGACGTCAACACCTTCGACAGCTCGGTGAAGGTGCTCACGACCACGGGTGCGCTGATCGGCGCGAAGGGCAAGTTCACCTACTCGGTCCTGACCGAGTCGGCGTACGCCCCGGGTGCCGCGACCACGGGTTCCTCCGTGGTGGACGAGACGAAGAGCGCCTCGTTCGACCCGTCGAAGCCGGCACTGTCCTTCGCGCAGGGCCGCAGCACCGGCGTCCTGTTCGCCGACTCCGGCGCCCTCCGGGTCACCCGAGCGTCGGGTGTCACGAAGGCCACCGTGCTGCTCCTGCACCTCGGCAACGCGTCGGGCAAGCAGGCCGGCACGTCGACCATCTCGGTGACCCCGCCCACGCTCGCGCTCGCCGCGGGCAGCAAGGTGACGGTCAGCGGGACGGCGAAGGTCGGCTCGAAGCTGTCGGCCAACCACGGCAAGTGGAGCACGACGAAGGCGACGTACAAGTACCAGTGGCTCCGCGACGGCAAGGTCGTCGGGAAGGCCACCGGTGCGACGTACAAGCTCGGCACGTCCGACGCGGGACACAAGTTCTCCGTCAAGGTGACCGCGCACGCCTCGGGCTACAAGGACGGAACCGCGACGTCCAAGTCGACCGCGAAGGTGTCGCGCAAGTAGTCGCCGCGAGCGCGTCCGCGCGCCGCACATGGTGAGCAGAAGATGTCGGGTCCCGCGTTCGGACCCGACATCTTCTGTTCACGGAACGGGATCCGGCGGACCGCAGACGCGGAATCGGGACAGGTAGTTAGACAAACTAGTTATCGGGTGCCAGGGTTGCAGCATGCAGAACACGCTGAGCCAGCTCCGGGCCAACCCGACCGAGTGGCGCCGCCGGGGGCTCACCCCGCCCGACGTCGTCCAGGCGATGATCGAGCAGCGTCTCGCCGAGCCCGGCTACTCGCAGCCCGTCGGCGACCCGTCGTACCAGGACTTCTTCCGCGCCTGATCACGCGGCGTGCGAAACGGACGGACGGGAGGCTCGGTGCCAGCTGGCACCGGGCCTTCCGTCCGTCACCTGGGTGCGTACCGGGCGTTACTCGCCGACCTTGTCGTCAGCCGCCTGCTGGGCCTTGTCGATCTGGTCGCCGTGGCCGCCGCCGGTCGCCTTGTCGGCCGCGTCGCCTGCCTTGTCGAGGCCGGCGTCGGACGCCTGCTCGCCCTTGTCGCTGTTCGCGAAGTCCTTGGCCTTGTCACCGAGGTCACTCATGTCGTGCTCCTTCCGATGGTGGATCTGACCGGTACGACGGTGCTCCGGAGCCACCGAGCGTCCACACAGCCTGTGTGGTCCGGACGAGAGGTCGCGGTACCGGTGACTACGCGACCATCTGCACGACGGTGCCGAGCGGGAGTGCGTTGATCGCATCGACGGCATCACCGTCGAGGCGGACGCACCCGTGGGACACCGCTCCGCGGGCGACGGATTCGTAGTGCACGCCGATGAGCCCGCCGTCGTCACCGCCGAACGGCTCGTCCGCCGCTGCGGAGTGCAGCGTCGTCAGGTTGATCTGGTGCACCGTCTGGTCCTGGGCGGGATCCAGGTACCTCGCCTGGATGTAGCCGACGACACCGGTCGGGGTCGGAGTGTCCCCGGCACCGACGCCGGCCGGGAACTCGTGCACGACCTTGCCGCTCGCAGCGACGATCAACACGGTCTGGTCACCGACGGAGATGACGACGTGGTCGTCGAGCGCGTCGCCCTGGTGCAGCAGGTCGCGGCGCATCCAGCCGGCGGTCTGCGCTGGAGCGCCGCCCGGTGCAGTTGACGGCAGTGCCTGTCGGCTCGGGGTCATGACGAGGGCCCAGTCGCCCTGGAACCGCAGCGGGACGACGACGGTGGGGTCGCCGAGGAAGTTCTCGGCTGCGAGTCTCGCGACCGGCTCGGTGCGGTCGTCGCCGTAGAGCGGCGCGTCGCGCTGGATCGTGTACGCGTGTCCTGCGGCCTTCGGGACGTCAAGGTCGTACGAGGGCAGGAGCCCGCCGATGACCGCGTCGTACCGGGCCTCGGGGAGTGCTGCAACCGTCTTCGTCGACGGTGCGCGGTAGGGCGCGGCGGACGCCGTCGGGGTCGCCGTGGCGGTACCCGTGCTGCTCGCAGCGGTCGGGGCGGGATCAGCGTGGCAGGACGCCAGGCCGAGCGAGAGCAGCACTCCGGCGGCGACGGCGAGGACGAGGCGAGCTGAGCGGGTTGCGTGCATGTGCGGATTCCGGGTCGGGACGGCGAACGGGGACGCGACGATCCGTCGCGCCCCCGCTCGGTGGATGGTTCCGGTGTCAGCCGCTGACGACCGGGAGTGCACCCACGGCCGGGGTGCGGCCGACGGCCGGAGCGGCGCCAGCGCCGGTCTCGGTGCCGGTGCCGGTGCCGGTGCCGGGGGTCGCGCCCTGGTCGCCGCCGTCGACGGGGGTGGTGCCCTCGTCGCCGCCGTCACCCGGGGTCGTGCCCTCGTCGCCACCGTCACCGGGGGCCGCTGCCACGGCGGGCAGCGTGATCGAGAACTCGATGTTGCCCTGGCCCTGGCCGCCACCGACCTGGTTGACACTCAGGTCCTGCTCGACAGCAGCCGAGTCCGAGAAGGTGCCCGTGGTGGACCAGTTGCCGTCGGCGTCCACGATCGTCTGCGGAGCAGCGCGGTTGCCATCGGTGTCCAGCACGTTCACGGTGTCGCCCACGGCGCCGGTCCCGGTGAAAGTCACGGTGCGCGAGTCGACGGTGTCGCCGTCGGTCGGGCTGGTCAGCGAGAAGTTGAAGTCCGCAACCGCGGCTTCGGCGCGAGCCGTGACGGTGACGGAGTCGACCGTCGACAGGTTCGCGCGCTGCTCGTTGATCGTGTAGGTGTGCTCGTCGGTGTCGGTGCCCGGGATCTCGTACGAGATCGTCCAGGTGCCGTCGTCGGAGATCGGGGTGCGGCGGACGGGGTAGCCCACGTCGAAGTTCACCGTGTTGCCGACGGCGCCGGTACCGGAGACCGTCAGCGTGCGGCCGGAGACCGACTGCGACGTGACGGCGAAGGGCAGGACGGCAGCTTCCGCACGAGCGGTCACGGTCAGCGACTCGACCGTCGACAGGTTCGCGCGCTGCTCGTTGATCGTGTAGGTGTGCTCGTCGGTGTCGGTGCCCGGGATCTCGTACGAGATGGTCCAGGTGCCGTCGTCCTTGATGGCGGTGCGCTGCACCGGGAACCCCGCGTCGAAGTTGACGGTGTTGCCGACTGCGCCGGTGCCGGAGACCGTCAGCGTGCGGCCGGAGACCGACTGCGACGTGACGGCGAAGGGCTTGTCCGTGGCTTCGGGGGCGGCGGTGACCGTCACCGAGCCGTCCTGGTTCAGGCCCTTGAGCTGCTCGAACGTGTACGTCTGCGCAGTCGTGTCCGTACCGGGGATCGTGTACGAGATCGTCCAGGTGCCGCTCGCCGGGATCTCCTGGCGGGTGTTGCGGAAGTCCTCGTCGAGCTGGATGTTCTCACCGGGGGTGCCGGTGCCGCTCACGGTCAGCACGCGGCCGGAGACCGACTGGCTGGTGATGGACAGGTCGGCCGGGTCGGCCATCGCGGGGGCGGCGGCGAAGGTGACGCCACCGATCACGATCGCGGCGCACGCGGGGAGCGCGAGCGCCTTCTTGCTCCAGAGAGCCTTGTTCATCGTCGAACTCTTCTTTCCGTGCTGCATGAGGGCACGACTGTTCTGATGCATCCGGGCGCGTTGCAGCGTCCGGTGGTGCTCACGCGAATCTCGCGCTGGCTGAACGGAGTGGGTTGGACTCCGACGTGACGCCGACAGGGAAACCGACGTCGCGGTGCACGATACGTCGTGCTTCCCGAGATGTTCCGGCCTGGAACTATTTGTCCCCCCTTGTGGGGACGTTCGGCATGCACCGACGCGTAATGAGGACAATTCACCGACGCGGCGACGGTGCGGGCGACCGTGTCCGATGGGTGGCGCGCGAGTGACCAGCCGATAGACTCGGGTGGACCACCGGCCCGCCTGGTCGCGTGAGGTCCTCCGCCAACGTGAGGAGAACCAGATGCCCGCAGCAGTCATCATCGGAGCCCAGTGGGGCGACGAGGGCAAGGGGAAGGCCACCGACCTCCTCGGCTCCCGCATCGACTACGTCGTGAAGTTCAACGGCGGCAACAACGCCGGCCACACCGTCGTCGTCGGCGGCGAGAAGTACGCGCTGCACCTGCTGCCCTCCGGCATCCTCACGCCCGGCGTCACGCCGATCATCGGCAACGGCGTGGTCGTCGACCTCGAGGTGCTGTTCCAGGAACTCGACGCGCTGAAGGCCCGCGGCGTCGACACCTCGAAGCTGCTCGTGTCGGCGAACGCCCACCTCATCACGCACTACCACCGCACCATCGACAAGGTGACGGAGCGGTTCCTCGGCAAGCGCCAGATCGGCACCACCGGTCGCGGCATCGGCCCGTCCTACGCCGACAAGATCAACCGCGTCGGCATCCGCGTCCAGGACATCTTCGACGAGAACATCCTGCGGCAGAAGGTCGAAGCGGCCCTCGACCAGAAGAACCACCTGCTCGTCAAGGTCTTCAACCGCCGCGCGATCGACGCCGAAGAAGTGGTCGAGTCGCTGCTGTCCTACGCCGAGCGACTGCGCCCGATGGTCGCGGACACCGCCCTCGAGATCCACCGGGCACTGGAGCGCGGCGACACCGTCCTGTTCGAGGCCGGTCAGGCGACCATGCTCGACGTCGACCACGGCACCTACCCGTTCGTGACGTCGTCGTCGGCGACCGCCGGTGGCGCAGCGACCGGTTCCGGCATCGGCCCGGGCAAGCTCGAGCGCATCATCGGCATCGTCAAGGCGTACACGACCCGCGTCGGTGCCGGTCCGTTCCCGACCGAGCTCTTCGACGAGTCCGGCGAGTTCCTGCGCGCCAACGGCTTCGAGTTCGGCACCACCACGGGCCGTCCGCGCCGCTGTGGTTGGTACGACGCCCCGATCGCCCGGTACACCGCGCGCATCAACGGCGTGACCGACTTCGTGCTGACCAAGCTCGACGTGCTGACCGGGCTCGAGACGATCCCCGTCTGCGTCGCGTACGAGGTCGACGGCGTCCGCGTGGACGAGGTCCCCGTGAACCAGTCGGACTTCCACCACGCGAAGCCCGTCTATGAGGAGTTCCCCGGCTGGACCGAGGACATCACCGGCGCCCGCTCGTTCGACGACCTGCCGAAGAACGCGCAGGACTACGTGCTCGCGGTCGAGGCGATGTCCGGCGCGCGGATCTCCGCGATCGGTGTCGGTCCGGGCCGCGACGCCATCGTCGTCCGGCACGACCTGCTCGGCGCCGGCGCCTGACGATGCGGGTCCTGTTCGTCTGCAGCGGCAACATCTGTCGTTCACCGCTCGGCGCGCAGGTCCTGACGGCGCGACTCGGCCCGGACGCTGCGGCGTTCGTGGTCGAGTCCGCCGGCACCATCGCCGACGACGGTGCCGCGATGGACGGCGCCGCCGCGGCACAGTCCGTCCGGCTCGGCGGTGACCCGTCGGGGCACGGCTCGCGCTACCTGACGGCCGCGATCGTCGAGGAGGCCGACCTGGTGCTGACGGCCGAACGGTCGCACCGCGCGGCCGTGGTGTCGCTCGCACCCCGGGCGACGAAGCGGGCGTTCACCATCAAGCAGTTCGCGCGGGTGCTCGCGGGGCTCGAGCCCGGTGACCTGGCCGACGTGCACTCGCCCGAGGCCCTGGTCGAACGGGTCGCACGCCTGCGCGGCACCGTCCCGCCGCCGGCCGACCCCGCGGACGACGACGTCGACGACCCCTACCGCCGGTCCGAGGCGACCCACGCTCGGGTCGCCGACGAGATCGACGCCGCGCTCGCGTTGATCGCCGACGCCCTCCGGGCCGCGCTGCGCTGACGCCGCGCTGCGCCTGACACCGCGCTGCGGCAGCCGCCGCGCTGCGCCTGGTGCGAGGTTGACCACTCGGTGCAGGGCTCTGTCCGCGCACGGAGTGATCAACCTCGCACCAGGCGGCAGCCGCCGCCGCACCGCGCCACCGCCTGCATCCTTCGATGCAAGTCCGGCAGGTGCATCCCTGCGCCGGTCGTCCCGCGACGCCGCAGTTCCTAGCGTCGTGTGCATGACGAACACCACCGAAGTCCGGCCCTCCGCCGGCACCACTCCGCAGGACCGTGGGGGTGTCCGCGGCGTCATCGCCCGGCACCCGCTCGCGTCCTTCTTCACCCTCGCGCTCGGCCTCAGCTGGCTGGCGTGGATCCCGTACATCCTGTCGCCGCACGGCCTGGGCGTGTGGGACCTGCACTTCCCCGAGGTCCTCGGCACCGCGCAGTTCACCGGCGTGCTGCCCGGAGCGCTGCTCGGCCCGTTGGGCGGCGCGTTCATCGTCACCGCGGTCGCCGACGGCCGTCCGGGGCTGCGTCGCTGGGTCGGTCGGTTGTTCCGTTGGCGGGTCGCCTGGTACTGGTACGCCCTGGCGCTCGTCGTCGTGCCGGCCGTGATCGTCGCGTCCGCGCTGCCCTTCGCCGGCGGTGACGTCCGTGCCCCCTCGGCCCTGGCCGTCGCCATGCTCGTGCCCGGCCTGGTCATCCAACTGTTCTCCACCGGTCTGAGCGAGGAGCCCGGCTGGCGCGACTTCGCCCTGCCCCGGCTGCAGCACCGCTTCGGCGGGCTCGGAGCCGCTGCGATCCTCGGTCCGATCTGGGCGCTCTGGCACATGCCGCTCTACCTGAGCGACTGGGGCGGGTGGCCGAACGCACACTGGAGCGAGCCCGTGGTCTTCGCCCTGTTCACGATCACGTTCAACGTCGTGATGATCCAGGTGTTCAACAAGACCGGCGAGAGCCTGCCCCTTGCCCTGCTGCTGCACG
The DNA here is from genome assembly GCF_044748425.1 of Curtobacterium sp. NPDC089991. Lineage (NCBI taxonomy): Bacteria > Bacillati > Actinomycetota > Actinomycetes > Micrococcales > Microbacteriaceae > Curtobacterium > Curtobacterium sp. NPDC089991. The sequence goes on along the minus strand of NZ_JBIVGB010000004.1, from coordinate 200,017 downwards.
TCGGCGTGAACAACACGATCTCGACGCTGTTCCCGGAGATGTACCCGAGCATGACCGCCGGCACGCTGATGATCGGCCTGACCATCACCTCGACCGTCGCCGCCGCGGTGCTCCTCGTCGTGACCCGCGGCCGCCTGGGCTACGACCCCGCCCGCCGTGCGCTGCCGATCGACGCCCCGGTCCCCGCCCGCACCCGCCTCGTAGGATCACACGATGGCCTCCGCTGACCCGCGCACCCGCACGCCGCGCGACGGCGACCCGCGCACCCGTCCGCCGCGCGACGGCGACCCGCGCGCCCGCGACCGCCGCGTCGACGTGCTCGTCGCGCTCGGCACGGCCGTCGTGGCCCTCGGCCTGCTGATCGGCCTGCCGCCGCTCGACGCCCTCGAGCCGGACGGCCCCGCCCTGGCCCTGCGGGTGCCGGCACCGTTCACCGCCGCGTGGACCGTCCTGGCGATCGGCCTGCTGGTCCAGTCCGCAGCCCTGCTCGCCGCCCGTCGGGTGCCACGGACCGTGCTCGTCGCGGTGTCCGCGCTGCCGGTGCTGGTCGCCGCGCTCGCTCCGCAGTCGCTCGACCTGTTCGGCCTCACCGCCCTGCCGGTGGTCGTCGCCGTGGTCCTCGCCGCCCTCCGTGTCCCGCTCGCACGCCTGTGGCCGACCCTGCTGGTCGCCGGCGCGCTGGTGGCAGCCGGCAGCGCGGTCCTGTCCGCGGTCGCCGGCGGAGCGCTCCGGGGCGACGTCACGCAGGGACTGTCCGGCGCACTCGGCCAGGGCGTCCTGCAGGCCGTCGGCGCCGTCGGGCTCCCGCTCCTGGTCACCCTGCTGGTGCGCTCCCGCCGCGAGGTCCGCGCCGCCCGCACCGCCGAGGCGAGCGCGGTCTTCCGTGAACAGGACGCCCTGGTCGACGCCGCGGTCTCCCGTGAACGTGCCGCCATGGCCCGTGAGCTCCACGACATCGCCGCCCACCACCTGTCCGGCATCGCCCTGATGGCCGCCGTGATCGACCGGCAGATCGACAGCGACCCGGAGCGCGCGCACGAGGGTGCCCGTCAGGTGCGGGAGCAGAGCACCGCCGTCCTCGACGACCTGCGCCGTCTGGTCGGGCTGCTGCGCGAGGACGTCCCCGCCGAACGTGCGGTCGAGACGGTCGCCGGCATCGTCGACCTGGTCGAGCGTGCCCGGTTCCGCAGCGACGTGCGCCTCGAGGTGCTCGCTGGCGACCACCCGCGCGGAGCGCAGGCGCTGGCCGACGGCGTCGGCCCGCTCGCGCAGCTCGCCGCCTACCGGACGGTGCAGGAGGCGCTGGCCAACGCCGCCCTGCATGCCCCGTCCGCCCCGTGCACGGTCACCGTCGACGACCGCGACCCGACCCGGGTGGTGATCCGGGTGGAGAACGCACCGGCCGCCGCTCCGGCAGCGCCGACCTCACCGTCGGGCGGCAACGGCCTGCGGGGGATGCGCGAGCGGGCGGACCTGGTGGGGGCGAGCCTCCAGACCGGTCCCACCGCCACCGGCGGATGGCTAGTGGAGCTGGCGCTCGGACGGGAGGCACCTGCCGCACCCGCGCAGGCCGCCGACGGTGGCGAGGTGGTCGCGTGATCCGCGTGCTGGTGGCGGACGACCAGCCGCTGGTCCGTGCCGGGGTGTCCGCGCTCCTCGGCGCGGAGGCCGACATCGAGGTGGTCGGCGTGGCCGCCGACGGCGGCGAGGCGCTCGCGCTGGCGCGCTCGTTGCGGCCCGACGTCGCCTGCCTGGACATCCGGATGCCGGTGGTGAACGGCATCGAGCTCGCGCGGCTGTTCTGCGCTCCCGACGCCGACCCGGCGATCCCGGTGCTGATGCTCACGACGTTCGACCTGGACGACTACGTGTTCGGTGCGCTCGAGGCCGGTGCCTCCGGGTTCCTGCTGAAGGACGCCGAGCCGGACACCATCGTCGACGCCGTGCGGCAGGTCGCCGCGGGGAACGGGACGCTCGACCAGGCCCTGACGCGGCGGGTGCTGCGCGAGTTCGTGTCGCGGCGGAGCCTGCAGCCGGTGTCGGGGGACCGGGCCGACGGGGTGCTCACCGCCCGCGAACGCGAGGTCCTGCTGCTGCTCGCGCAGGGGATGTCGAACGAGGAGATCGCGGTCGCACTCGTGCTCGAGGTCTCGACCGTGAAGTCGCACCTGGCACGGATGCTGCCGAAGCTCGGGGTCCGGTCGCGGTTGCAGGCCGTGGTGTGGGCGTACCAGAACCGGATCGTGGCGGTCCCCGAGCCGTAGGACGCTGCGCTACCGGCGGAGCACGTGACGGTCGCGGCTCGCAGCGGCACCGGCCACGAACTGGAGCACGAGCAGGACGAGCAGCACCACGATCGGCACGGTCCAGCCCCCGGTCGCGGTGTGCAGCAGGCCGAGGCCGAGCGGCCCGAGGCCCGCCAGCAGGTACCCGATGCCCTGCGCCATCGTCGACACGTGGGCGGTGTGCCGGGCATCGGGGGAGCGCCACACGATGTAGCTCAGCGACAGGCTGATCGCGCCGCCCTGACCGAGTCCGAGCAGCGTCATCCACACCCAGGCGCCCACGGCCGGCGCGATGAGCAACCCGGCGAACCCGGCGGCGCAGAGCACCACGACGACCAGCACCGGCAGCCAGGCCGGGCGCAGGCGTCGGGCGATCGCCGGCCCGGTGATGCCGGTCAGGATCCCCGGCAGGCTCGAGTACGCGAGCATCAGTCCCGCGGTGTGCGCCGAGACGCCGGCGTCCTGCAGCACCGTCGGCACCCACGTCAGGAACGCGTAGTACGACAGGCTCTGCAGCCCCATGAAGCCGGTCACGGCGATCGCCACGGGGTCGCGGAGCAGCCGCGCGAAGGTCGGTTCGTCGGCGGCACCCGCGCCGGTGGTGCGGGTCGGGGCGTCCGGGCGCTGCAGTGCTCGTGGCAGCCACACCACGAACGCGATCGCCGCGGGGATCGCCCAGAACGCCAGCGCCGGACGCCACGACCCGGCGAACGCGGCCATCAGCGGGACGACGGCCGCCGAGGCGATCGCCGCACTGAGGAACAGCGCCGTCGAGTACAGGCCCATCATCAACCCGACCCGGTGTGCGAAGTCGCTCTTGATCGCGGCCGGCATGCAGACGTTCGCCACCGCGATCGCCGCTCCGGCCAGCACCGTGCCGCCGTAGAGGGCCCAGCCGTGCGGCTCGAGCCGGAGCGCGATGCCGATCGCCAGCACCGCCATCGTCAGGCCGAGCAGCCGGTGCAGGCCGATGCGCCGACTGAGCACCGGGGTCAGGAACGCGAACGCCCCGAACGCGAACACCGGGATCGTCGTGAGCAGGCTCGCCGCCGACGGGGACAGCCCCAACGACCGCTCGATCGCCCCGAGCACCGGCCCGACCGAGGCCACACCCATCCGCAGGTTGATCGCGATGAGCAGCAGGCCCGCGCCGACGTACCAGCCGGCGAGGAGCCGCGGGCTGGTGGTCGTGACGGGGATCGAGGCGGTGGTCATGGGTCGATCCCACCACTGCTCGCCACCGGCCCGGAACACGTAGACTGCCGCCCGATGTCGGATTCCAGCCAGGTGCCGGTCGACGCGCGGACCGTCGACCTGCGCACCGAGGCCGCCTTCGCCTTCGCGCACGCCGAGACCGTCCCGACGCACACGCACCCGCTCGGCCACCTGGTGCACGCCGCCTCCGGCGTGCTGTCGCTCATCACCGACGACGGCGCGTGGATCGCGCCGCCCAACCGCGTCGCGTGGGTGCCGGCCGGTGCCGAGCACCGGCACCGGGCCCACGGGGCGACCGACATGCGGGTCGTGTTCCTGTCGGCGGACGCAGCCACGGGCCTCCCGTCCGGTCCGGCGGTGCTCGCCGTCTCGGCGCTGGCCCGGGAGGCACTGCTCGCGTTGACGACGGACGCTCGCCGTTCCGAGACGGCGATCGAGCACCTGCGGGCGGTCGTCGTGGACGAGCTCGCGTCCGCGCCGGAGCAGCCGCTGCACCTGCCGCAGCCGCGGGATCCGCGGCTGCGGCAGGTGGTGCGCGAGGTCGAACGGGACCTGACCCGGCCGCGCGGACTCGGCGAGCTGGCGCGCGAGGTCGGCGTGGGCGAGCGGACGCTCAGCCGCCTGTTCCGGCAGGAGACCGGGATGGGGTACCGGCAGTGGCGGTTACAGCTGCGGGTGCACCGAGCGCTCGTCCTGCTGGCCGGCGGGGCCTCGGTGACCGACGTCGCGGCGGCGTGCGGATGGGCGACGACGAGTCAGTTCATCGACCAGTTCACGCCGCTCGTGGGCATGACGCCCGGGGTGTACCGGCGGCGTCAGCCGGTGGTGAGCGGGTCGGCGGCGCCGGGGACGACGAGTCGCCAGACGCTGTCGTCGTCGTCGGGGTCGTCCTTCGTCAGGTAGAGGCGGAAGCGGCCCTCGTCCGCGAGGACGTCGCCGTCGAGGTACTCGACGGGTTCGCCGCTCGTCGTGCACTTGTCCGACGTGCTGACGACCTCGATGGTGGTGCCGGGGTCGTCGCCCTTGGCGACCTTCGTGACCTCGGCGTCGTGGACGTCGTAGACGCCGCCGATCTCGACCGTGCGGTCGGTCGTGGTGACCCGGGCGTCGACGACCAGGTCGGCGGCGTCCAGGCGCTCGGCCGCCGTCAGGGGGACGTAGTCGATGCAGGAGCTCACGGAGGTCCCCGGCCCGATCCCCTGGATCCGGCCGTCGTCGCCGCACCCCGTCAGCACGCCGCTCGCGAGCACGGCCACCACCACGACCGGCACGATCCGTCCCCAACCCATGGGATGAGTATCCCTCGCAGGTTGCTCCGTCGGGAGCACCGTGACCGGATCGTGCTGGTCCGATAAGCGAACAGGACCCGTTCGGGGGCTTTGGCGGGACGCGTGTGCCTGGTGTGGTGAATGCATGCACATCGAAACGCCGGATCCGGCGTCGCTCCGCTCGACGGTCGTCGAGGGGATGATCCGCGCGCTCCGGGCCCGCCCGCTGCACGAGGTGACCCCGGCCGTCGTCGCGGCCGAGGCCGGAGAATCGGTCGACGTCGTCGACCAGACGTTCCCGAGCTGGGACGGCCTGCTCCTGGCGACGATCGACCGCTGGAACGACCAGCGCACCACGCCGCTCATGCCGCTCGCCGAACAGCACGGCACCGTGCCGTTCCTGCGTGCGATCGTCACCGCCAACATCGCCGACCCGTCGCTCATGCGGTTCCTGACCGCCAGCCTGAACATCGCCGCCTCGCCGGAGCACCCGCTGGCGCCGATGCTGCACTCCCGCTGGCGGCGCTTCCACGCGTTCGTGCAGCACTCCCTCGAGCGGGACATCCTGCTCGGCCGGGAGCCGCGGACCATGGAGCCCGCACGTGGTTCCGAGCAGCTGCTCGCGACCTACGAGGGGCTGCAGCTGCAGTCGATGGTGCGGCCGGAGATGGACCTGCTGGAGTCCTTCGACCGGGCCGTGACCCGCCTGCGCGAAGGATGGTCGCGGACCTACGTCGCGCCCGTCTGGGACCTCGACCTGGTGAGCTGACCCGGACCCTCGTGGGCTGACCCAGACCCTCGTGGGCTGACCCAGACCTCGTGGGCTGACCCAGACCCACCACAGACCACGGACGCTAGGGCGTCCGAGGGCAGACGCAGCCGTCTGCATGCGAGACCGCTCGATTCGGGTTCGAGCGGAAGCGCACCCACCGTGCCGCCGCTCGATTCGGGTTCGAGCGGCGGCACGCACACCGATCACCCACGTGGCACCGCGACGACGCCGTGCCGGCGAGGAACGCACAGCACATGCAGCACCTGACGATCTCGGTCGCGGCCGAGCCCTTCGACCTCGAGGACGCCGTCCGGCTGCGCGCCGCGGCCCGGATCGAGGTCGACCGGATCTACGGGCGCTCGGCCGACACCGGACGGCCGCTCACCGGGGCGACCGCCGCCGTGCACGTCATCGCCCGCGACCCCTCGGGCCTGGCGCTCGGCACCGGGTCGCTCAGCGCCGCGGGGGACGGGGTCTTCGAGATCCGCCGGCTGTTCGTCCGACCGGACTCCCGCGGGCAGGGCGTCGGCGACCTGCTCGTGCTCGAACTGCTCGCGCAGGCCGAAGAGCTGCAGGCACCGGCGGTCGTGGCGGAGATGGGAGTGCTGCAGCCCCACGCGGCCGCACTGCTCGTCCGGAACGGGTTCGTGCGGATCCAGCCGTTCGGGCCGTACCGCGAGGACCCCGAGTCGGTCTGCTTCTCGCGGGCGCTCTGACGGGGCGGCTGCCGGGCGGCTTCGCGGTTCGGCTACGGTCGAGACATGGGGAACGACGACGTGGCCGGGCAGCAGCGGCGGGACCGGAACCGGTGGTGGCTCTGGTGCGTCGGCGGGTTCGTGCTGTCGCTCGGGCTGCTGCTCGTGCTGGGGCAGTGGTTCCCGGTGAGCGCTGGGGTCCTCGTCGGCTGGTTCGTGCTCGCGTTCTCGATGCGGGCGATTCCGTCGGGCCGTCACTTCTCGGGGAACTCGGCCAGCACGATCGCCGCGTTCGTGCTCACGGTCATCGGCCTGGGCCTGCTGATCGGCGTGGTCTGGCCGAGCCGGGGCGAGGCTGACCCACGCATCGAGGGGATCGTCCTCGGAGCAGTGCTCACCGCGGTCGGTCTGACGTGGATGATCGTCGTGGAGAAGCGGTTCTCAGCGCGCCGAGTCGAGGGCTGACCTCGTCACGTGCGCTCCTGGCGTGCCGGGTGGGCGGGCAGCGCGGAGGTGTCAGCCGGTACCGGTGCTCGTCGGATCGCGATCACGGTCACATCGTCGTCGTGCGCGACCTCGTCCGCCCGCGCGGACAGGGCCGCCACCAGTGCTGTGGGCTCGGAGCCGCAGGCCCGTGCGAGATCGGCAACGGCGTCGACGGTGTCCTCGCGCCCGCCGAACAGGTCGAGCACGCCGTCGCTTAACGAGATGAGCAGGTCGCCGGTGTCGAGGAACCCCTCGGTCGTCGCCCACTCGTCGCGGAGCCCCATCCCGAGCGGGAGGTCGCTCGACCGGAGCCGATCCACGGCACCGTCCGACCGGAGCACCAGGCTCAACCCGTGGCCGGCGTCCGCCCACCGGAAGGTCCCGTCGGTGGAGATGCGCGCGTGGAACAGCGTGGTGAAGGTCACGTCGGTCGCGCTGCCCTCGGCCGCGAGCCCGTCGGCCGCCCGCAGCAGCGCCTCGGACGGGTCGTCGACGGTGCGGGCACTGCGGACCGTGGCCCGCACGGCCGCTGCGATGAGCCCGGCCCCCACGCCCTTGCCCATCACGTCACCGAGGCTGACGGCGATCCCGGTGTTCGTCTCGTACCAGTCGAAGAAGTCTCCACCGACCGACTTCGCCGGCAGGCAGGCGCCCGCCACCGCGACGTCCGCGCCCAGGTGGTCGGTCGATGTCGGCAGGAGCGACCGCTGGACGGCGGCGGCCCGGTCGATCTCCGCACGGACGCGCTCCTCGCCCAGCCGGGCAGCGCGGACGTTGCGCCGCGCTCGCCGCGAGAGTTCCTGCACGACCGCCGCGACCGTCCCGAACACGATCACGGTGACGCCGAGACGGACCAGCTCGCTCGCACCGGGCACGTTCGTCGGCGTCAGGAAGTAGGGCGCCATGATCACGAGCGTCACGCCCAGCGCCGCGTACACGACGGTCAGGCGCCCTCGCAGGGACCCGCACCAGACGACCGGCAGGACGGCGAGCGAGGTGAAGACCGAGGCGCTCGCGCCCGTGCTCGTTCGGAACAGCGCGATCGCCACGAAGTCGAGCACCAGCAACGCCGGCACGAGCCCGACGGAGTGCGGCAACGCCAGTGCCACCGCAGCCACGACCGTCGCGAGACCGGTGACCGCGAGGCTCGCGACGAACAGGCCGTCGTCCGTCACCTGGAGCGTCGGTACCGTGATCGAGAGGACCGCGCCCAGTGCCAACAGCGCACTCAGCGGAGCCTGCCGGGCGAGGGGGCTCTCGAGGATGCTGGTTGGGCGAGACATTCGAGAAGGACGTTACCGGTCGGGGCGGCTCATCGTGCGGTCGGTGTCAGCGCGGCCAGGTGAGGACGACCGCCACGGTGTTGAACAGGACGTGCGCCACGATCGCCCCGCCGATGCGTCCGGTCATGGCGACGAGCGTCCCCGTCAGCAGACCGAGCACGAACGTCGTCACGAAGACTTCGAAGCCCGCGACCGACGACGTGGTCGTGCTGATCGCGAGGTGCATCATCGCGAAGGCGAACGCGGTCACCAGCACCGCGAGGAACCGCGTGCGTGGCGTCAGCTCGGCCGACAGCCGACGCTGCATGACACCCCGGAACACGATCTCCTCGAGCACCGGACTGACCAGGCACACCCCGATCGCCGAGACCACGAGCAGCAGGACGTTCGGGGTACCGAGGGTCGGCTGCGGCGTCAGCCCGGTCGCACCGAAGAACACCACGGACAGCACGGCGTCGAGCCCACGGCACACGACGACGATGCCGATCGCCGCGACGACGTCGGCCCACCCGAGTCCGAGCCGCCGCACGAGGACGGCCGGGCTGGACTTCCGGAGTACCCACCCGACACCGAGCACGAGCGGCACCCACACGGCCAGGTCCGCAGCGAGCACCTGCATGATCGGCGCAGGTAGACCCCCAGTCCGGGCGACGCCACCGACGATGCGGGGCAGCAGCACGGCGACCAGGAGCGCGATCACGATGACCTGCAGGTCTCGCACCGCCGAGGAGGGACGGGCGGCGGTCGACGCGTCCGGTTCGGGCTGCATGTCGCCACCGTACGGGACACCGGAAGGTCCGCACGGGTGTCAGACCCGCGGCCGTCTTCGCCAGCGCTTTCTCCCCGCCGTGAGCGCCTGTCAGTTAGGCTTCCAGCGCGCGGCACAGGACAGGGCTGCGAGTCGCGCTGCTGCCAGGCCACCCGTTCACCAGGGTGGGCGCTCGGTGCTCGGGGGAGGTGCTGATGACGACCGCTCGTGGAAGCTCGCTGAGTCCTGTCGTCGGTCCTGCCGGTCGGCTCGATTTCCTCGACGGAGTCCGTGGTGTCGCAGCAGTTGCTGTTGTGCTCGAACATGCCTTGGAGGCTTGGGTGCCGGGGTTCTCGCGGGTTTCCCTCACCTACCTGAGCGTCGGACGCGTCGGCGTCGTCGCGTTCTTCCTCGTCAGCGGCTACGTCATCGGGCTGACGCTGTCCAAGCAGACGATTCCGGTCTTCGTCGTTCGGCGGTTTTGGCGGTTGTTCCCGGTCTACTGGCTGGTTCTCGCATTCGCGATCGTTGTGGACCTCCCGACCAATCCCTTGATGGATCCCGGCGTCCCGGTATTCCTGCTCAACTTGACGATGCTTCAAGGAATCGTCGCGCTGCCGAGCATCCTCGGGAGTGCATGGACTCTCGGTCCCGAGCTGCTGTACTACGCCCAGACGAGCATCAGCAAGTACCTGGGGAAGCTCGAGCTGTCCGTGTACCTCGGTTACCTCTGGCTCGCGCTGTACGGAGTGTTGTCCCTGATCGGTGCGGCGATCGGTAAAGAGCTTCCCGCGACCACTCCTCTGATGCTCTTCTTGGCATCCTTCGGACACAGCGTCTACCTACGCGACACCAAGGGGAGCCGAGTTTGGATCGGCTACTTCCTCTCCGCGGCCATCATTGTTCCGCTCTGCAGCATCCCGCTCATCGCGTCGCAGGACGAACCGCTCGCGGGGTACGGCATCATCGGGTTCAACCTGTCGACCGCTGTCGGGGTCGCGCTGTTTGCGATCTTCTACTTCACACGAGGTGTGCGAGTCGCACCCTCGCTCCTCTGGCTCGGAGGCATCAGCTACGCGCTGTACCTCATCCACCTCCCGCTCATCGAGGTCCTGCGGAAGGCGGTCGTGTTCGCTCCCTGGGGGATACCCCTCGCGGTGGTGTTCTGCGTCGTCATAGCGTGGGGTGTGCATCGCTTGATCGAGGTGCCGCTGATCCGGGTCGGGCGTTCCTTGTCCGCCGAACGCCGTCCTTCCGCCAAAGCGACAACGCCTTGAGCCCCGTCGTCCTCCAAACCCAAGGGAAGGGGCCCCAGTTCGGGCTCCTTCAAGAGACGCGGAGCAACCCGACCCGGGACAGACCCATCCGTGTGGCACTATTTCTATGCCGAACGCTGGGACGATCCCGGTCGACCTGCGACAGGGACTTTGCAGGACACGGCAACTTCCGGGGAAGGGTGCCGCGTGGAGCTACGCGACTACATCGCGGTCTTGCGAAAGGGGTGGGTCTTCATCCTGGTGCTGGCACTGGTCGGCGTCGCTGCCGCGGCGGGTTTCTCGCTGCTGAAGCAACCGGTCTACGCCGCCTCGGCGCAGGTCTTCGTCTCGACGCAGACGAGCGGCAGTGCGAGTGACCTTGCGCAGGGCAACACCTTCACGCAGCAGCGTGTGCTGACCTACTCGAACCTCGTCGAGACGCCGATCGTGCTCCTGCCGGTGATCTCCAGCCTGAAGCTCGACATGACGTCCGACCAGCTCGCGGAGCTCGTCACCTCGGACGCGCCGCTCAACACGACGCTCATCTCCATCACCGTGAACGACACGAGCGCCAAGCAGGCCGCCGACATCGCCAACGCGACGTCCGAGAGTCTGACGAATGTCGTGCAGAACATCGAGGCCACCGACGCCGACGGTACGAGCACGGTCAAGCTCACCCGCGTCAAGGAAGCCCAGGTGCCGAGCGCACCGGTCAGCCCGAACGTGCCGGTCAACGTCGTGCTGGGCCTGCTCGTCGGCCTCGCGCTCGGCGTCGGCGTCGCGGTCCTGCGCTCGACGCTCGACAACCGTGTCCGCACCGAGTCGGACGTCGAGAAGATCAGCGAGAAGCCGGTCGTCGGCGGGATCGCCTACGACAGCAAGGCCTCGGAGCGCCCGCTCATCGTGCAGGTCGACCCGCGCAGCCCGCGCGCCGAGTCGTTCCGCACGCTCCGCACCAACCTGCAGTTCCTCGACCTCGGTACCGGTTCGCGCACCTTCGTGATGACGTCGTCGGTCGAGTCCGAGGGCAAGAGCACCACCGTCGCGAACCTCGCCATCGCGCTCGACAGCGCCGGGTTCCGCGTGATCCTGATCGACGCCGACCTGCGCCGCCCGAAGATCGCGACGTACATGGACCTTGAGGGCGGTGCCGGGCTCACCGACGTGCTCATCGGACGCGCGACGATCGAGGACGTCGCCGTGCCGTGGGGCCGCGGCAACCTCGTCGTGCTCCCCGCCGGGCCGATCCCGCCGAACCCGTCCGAGCTGCTCGGTTCCCGCGCGATGCAGGACCTGATCGCCGGCCTGGAGGAGCAGTTCGACTACGTCCTGTTCGATGCCCCGCCCCTGCTGCCCGTCACGGACGCCGCGATCCTGTCGAAGAAGGCCTCCGGCGCGATCGTCGCCGTCGCCTCTGGCCGCACCCACAAGGGCCAGCTCGCCGGCGCGGTCAGTGCGCTCGAGAACGTCGGTGCCCCGATAGCTGGCTTCGTCATGACGATGATGCCGACGAGGGGACCGGGTGCGTACGGCTACGGCCGCTACGGCTACGCGTACGGCTACGGCCTGCAGGACGAGGACACCCCCATGCCGAAGCCCCCGAAGCGCGGCCGCGTCGCAGCTACCCGCGGAGTCGCTCGATGACGGCGGTCCGCACGTGAGTCCGCGCCGAGGGTCCCGCACCCTCGGCAGCGTCTTCTCGCGCCGCACGCTCGTCTGGGTCGCCGTGATCGTCGTCATTCTGGTGATCATCGACGTGCTGCTTGTCGCACTCGCGCTGGAGCGCACGGCGCCTTCGTCGAACGGAACGCCCGGACCGGTGCCGACTTTCTCCAGCTCGCCCCGGTCACCGGATTCCGCGACGGCCGAGCCGTCGGTGACCGCCACGGCAGCCCCCGCAGGGACGGTCCCGCCCGGCCGCCGTCTACTCTCCGCAGTCGACGGTCAGCAGGCATGGCGGGCATCCAGTGGGGAGTGTGACGGAACCGATGGGGTGCTGGAACACACCGTGGACGGCGGAACGACGTGGACCCCGGTCGGCCTCGGAGCCGGATCGGGCGCAGTGCTGGCGCTCCGCGCCGGCACGGACAGCGTCTCGGTCGTCATCGGCACGGGCGACGACTGCGAACCGACAGTCCGAACGTCCGTCGACGACGGTCGGTCCTGGAAAGACGGCGCCGCCGGCGCAGCCGGAGCCGGCGTCGGACCCGACGGGCTGATCCTGTCGACGGGCACCGTCGACTCTCCGTGTGCGGACCCCATCGAGGCCTACGAGGGCGAGTTCACCACCGCGGTCGTCTGCGCCGATGAGGTGCGGTGGCGCTCCGGCGACGGAGACTGGGTCGGTGTGCCACTCGTCGGCGCTCGATCGCTGGCGGACGACGGTGACTCGTACCTCGTTGCGCGCGTCGGTGCTGCCGCGTGCGCCGGTGCGGAGATCCGGTCCCTGCCCGCGGTCGGTGTGACGCCGGCTACGAAGTCCACCGTCGTCGGATGCGCGGCGGACGCTGACCCGGACGGAGGGCTTGCCGTCGCGCGTGTCGGTGGTGCCGTTTGGCTCTGGTCAGGCGGAGCAGCATTTGTCTCCCGCGATGGTGGCGCCTCATGGTGACCCTCACCAGTCGACAGACCACCGCCGCGGTGCCCTGGGCGAAGAACTACGCGCGTCGGCTCGTGATCACCGACATCCTCGTGCTCATCTGGGTCGTCTTCGGCGTGCAGATCGCGTGGTTCGGTTTCGACAGCGCGGCAGTCAGCGGCAGCGTCGCGGACCTGGCCATCGGGTACACCGCAGTCTCACTTGCGATCATCGTGGCCTGGCTCGTGGTCCTCGCGATCTACGACACTCGTGACCACCGGTACGTGGGGACCGGATCAGCGGAGTACCGGCGAATCGTCGACGCCTCGATCCGTCTCTTCGCCTTCGTCGCGATCGTCGCGTACGTGTTCAAGATCGACCTCGCTCGCGGTTACATCTTCATCGCATTTCCCCTCGGGATCCTCGTCCTGATGTTGAGCCGGTGGATCTGGCGGCAATGGCTCAATGCCCAGCGGCACAGCGGTCGATTCTCCGCCCAGGTGCTCCTGGTTGGTTCTCGATCGAGCGTCGAACACCTCGCGGGGGAACTCGCGCGACATCCGGAGGAGGGCTACCGGGTGGTCGCGGCGTGTGTCCCCGACGGAGTCATCGGGGAAACGCTCGCTGGCATGAACGTCCCGATCGTGGGCCGTATCCCCGACGCATTGGCGGCTCTCAACTCGAGCGGCGCCGACACCGTCGCCGTTACGAGTTCCGAGGAACTCGGAGCCCAGGCCGTCCGAGAACTCAGTTGGGGTCTTGACGGCGGCCGACAGCACCTCATCGTGGCGCCGAGCCTGACGCAGATCAATGGGCCTCGTATCCACACGCGACCGGTTGCCGGCCTGCCTCTGATCCACGTTGAGATGCCTCGCTACGAAGGGTCGACGCATCTGCTCAAGCGCACCTTCGACGTCGTTGGTTCGGCGCTGCTCGTCACGCTGTTGTCGCCGGTGTTGCTCGTGCTCGCTCTCCTAGTCAAACTGACGAGTGCGGGGCCGGTCTTGTACCGGCAGGAGCGAATTGGTCAGAACGGTGAGCCATTCCGCATGCTCAAGTTTCGCTCGATGCGTGTCAACGCCGACGACGAGCTCGCGGCGTTGCTCGCGCGGCAGGGGACGTCGGACCAGCCTCTGTTCAAGGTCGAGAACGACCCCCGGGTGACATCGATTGGGCGTTTCTTGCGCAGGCACTCGCTGGACGAGTTCCCCCAGCTGTTCAACGTCCTGAAGGGATCGATGAGCCTTGTCGGACCTCGTCCCCAGCGTGAAGGCGAAGTCGCGATGTACGACGATGCCGCGCGACGGCGACTGCTCTTGAAGCCCGGCATGAGTGGGCTGTGGCAAGTCGGAGGCCGGTCCTCACTTGGATGGGAAGATGCCATCCGGCTTGACCTGTACTACGTCGAGAACTGGTCGATGACCGGTGATCTCGTCATCCTCTGGCGAACGGTGAAGGCAGTTCTGCAGCCGGGCGGTGACGCCCACTAGACCGGGCGCTTACGCGCTCGTGGCCGGCGCGAAGTCAGCGACGGTCGTGACCGGACGGCCTTCTGCGAGCGCCTCCAGAGCCGCGATCGTGCGTTCGGTCGCTCGGCCGTCACCGTACGGATTCACCGCCTGCGACATCTCCGCGTACGCGTCTTCTGACCCCAGCAGATCGCCCACCGAACGGACGATCTCCGACGCGTCGGTCCCGACGAGCTTGACGACACCGAAGTCGACCGCCTCCGGCCGCTCAGTGGAGTCGCGCATCACGAGCACCGGCTTTCCCAGTGCGGGCGCCTCTTCTTGGATGCCACCGGAATCGGTGAGCACGATCGAGCACGCATCGAGCAAGTAGACGAATTCGCCGTACCCGACTGGCTCCGTGATCAGAACGTTCGGCAACGACTGCAGTGCAGGCAAAAGGGCTTCGCGGACAGCAGGGTTCTTGTGGACCGGAAGGATGATGAGGAGATTTGGGTGGGTGATCGCCAAAGTCCTGAGTGCCGAGGCGATCTGCTCCATCCCTCCGCCGAGGTTCTCCCGCCGATGCGACGTGACCAGGAGGATCCTCCGATCGGTCTTGATCGCTTCCTCCAACGCAGGGTCGGAGAACGAGACGTGATCGCGGGAACGTGCTTCGAGGAGAGCATCAATGACGCTGTTCCCCGTGACGACGATCGTGTCAGCGGCCACGCCTTCGTTCAGGAGGTTCTGGCGGCTGTGTGGTGTCGGAGCGAGGTGGAGCGAAGTGATCTGGGTCAGGAGCTTCCGGTTTCCCTCCTCGGGGAACGGGAGGCGTAGATCATGGCTCCGGAGCCCGGCCTCGAGGTGCACGACGGGGATCTGGTGGTAGAACGCAGTGAGACCCGCAGCGAAGGCGGTGGATGTGTCTCCCTGCACCATCACCGCGTCGGGCTTCTCAGAGGTGAACAGGACGTCGAGCCCGCGCATCGTGGCCGTGGTGATGTCGACCAGCGTCTGGCGCGGCTTCAAGATCGCCAGGTCGGTGTCCGGGACGATCCCGAAGACCTCGTTCACCTGGTCGAGCATCTCCCGATGCTGACCGGTCACTGTGACGTGCGAGACCAAGGTCGGGTGCGACTGGAGGGCTTTGACGATCGGCGCAAACTTGATGGCTTCTGGGCGGGTGCCATAGATCGGCATGATGTTCAAGTTGATCTCCGAGCGACGTGGGGAGCTCGTGTGCCCCCAAGCGAGATTCTAAAGGCCGAAAGACCCCTGTTCGGATGGATCTTCGTGGCAGAATGACCGAGCGCGGGACTGGCCAGGTCTGCCGCGGAAGGGGACCTGTTGCCACGTCAGACCGTTGCGGATCGTTCCGTAGTGGATCCGCGACGGGCCCCCGCGACCGTGACCCGTGCTGCCACCTTCGGTGTCACCGTGATCATGCTTGCGCAGTGGATCCTGCCGACTGTCGGTTTCGCACTGCTCGTGCAAGACCGTGGGCCGGTGCGCGGGACGGCTGTTGTGCTGCTCGCGCCGCTCGTATTCGCCGGTGGGGTGTTCCTCGCTAGTCGCATTGGTTCTCGAGGTCTGGTTGGGGAGCCGGACGAGCCGGCGTGGCTTCCCGCATTCCTCCGCGGTTGCATCTTGGTCCTGGGGGTGCTCGCGGTGTTGCACTTCTCCGCCGTCGGCATCCCGCTGCTGAGCAGCAGCGTCGAGACGAGCCGGTTCGACATCGGTTCGAGTGGGCTCGGGGGATTTCCGAGCCGTGCGGTCCTCTACGCTCTGCCGATCGCGGCGTTGATCGGCCTGGCAACCATCCGGGATTCCTCGAAACGCTCCGCGGTGACCCTTTGGGTCCTGTTCGCCGTGACCCAGGTCTTCCTCGGATTCAAGGGCGGCCTCATCGAGGTGCTCATCATCACCGCTCTCGGGCTGGCGATCCGGTACGGACGCCTCGGGCTCAAGCAGCTTGCCGGGTTCGCCGCCGGGGCAGTGGTGGCCGTCGGGTACGTCACGTACGTCGGCTCGAAATACCAGACGCTCGCCGGTTCGGACGCCGGTATCGCCTACGTGATACGGCGATCGACGAGCGACGCGATCATCGCCGGGTACACAGCGCTGACCGCTCGCCCAGTGGGGATCTCAGACCACACCTCAGTGCTGTTGCGTGACCTCGGCGTGCTCTTTGGCCGTTACCTGGGGACTGCCCCAGAGGGGTACTCCTTCGACGAGCTGGTCTCCTCGGTCGTAACAGGGACGCCGATTCAGCGAGGGGCCTTCCTCGTGCCGGTGACAGTGGGTGGACCCGTCTACCTGCTCTACAGCATGCCGGTCCTCGCTTGCGTCCTCGTCCTCCTCGCGCTCGGGGTCGTCTGGCGGTCGGCAGTCGTTCGTCTGCGACAGGCACGGGGTCCGTTGCTCACCGTGGGTGCTGGCGTGCTGGTGTACGGCATTCGCCTGTTCCTGATGAACGGCAACGGCGCCTACCTCCTGATCAACCTGACGTTCACGTTCGGGTTGTTGGTGATCTGCGCATGCATCGGTCACGTGTTTCTCGGACGGCGTCGAACACCGGCTGTCATCGCTGTGGGGAGACCGCTTCATTAGCTCGCAACGAATGCGCTTCGCCTTCTTCCAGGCTGGACCGATCGCGGTCGTGGGGACCACGCTCCTCGTGTGGCCGCTCCTCGGCCGGCTCCTGCCACCGGCTCCCGTCGGTCAGCTGTCTGGGGTCCTCGCGGTCAGCAGCATCCTGGCGCCGGTCGTCACGCTCGGCGCGCATCTGCACGTCGCGAACCGTCTGGCGAGGGAGCCCGTGAGGGCCGGTGGGGCCGACGGCCGTCTCGTTCGATTGCTGCTCGTTGTCCTGATCGCGGTCGCGGCGCTCAGCGTCATCGGCCTGGTGTGTGCGCCTGGCAGTTCGGTCCTTCGAGTGTCGGCAGTTGTCGCGGCAACCGGTTGCTCGATCCTGGGGCTCGGGGTGATCCGTGGCCTGAACAGAGCCGGTTTGTACGCCGCGGTGACGATCTGGTCGCAGTTCCTGTCACTGCTCCTGCTCTCCATGGTCGCCGGGATCACCGGTTCCCTCGACGCCGGTCTCATCGTCTACGTCGTCGCCTTGGTCCTGGGCACGGTCGTGGTCGTGCCACTCGTGAACCGGCAGCCTGACGTGGACACGCAGGGCCGCGCTCTGCGAATCGGCCTGCAGTCGCTCGGTCTCGTGCCGCACCTCGTGCTTGCGGTCGCCACTCTTCTCCTTGCGAGGATCATCGTCGGGCTGATCACCGGTCCGGTCGGACTCGCGGGGTTCCAGTACGCCTCGTTGCTGATCGGTGGAGTGACCACCATCGGGGCTTCTCTCGACGCGCACTGGTCCACCCGGGCTCAAGCAGCGGCGACTGCGTCGGAGCTGAGGAGCTTGCTCAACCGGAACCTCGTTCGGATCCAAGCAGTGCTCGTGGCCGTCGCGGCCGCAGTCGTGTTCTTCGTCTTCGTGTTCCTCCCCTTCTGGCTTCCGCCCACGTACGACGCCGACGCGGTCCGGGGCGCCGTCCTCGTCTCGCTCAGTGCCGGTTCGTTCCAAGCGCTCGCCGACAACAGAGCAGCGGCACTGATGTGGCTCGGGCGGTCCGGGGCGGTGTCGGTCGGGACGACCGTCGGCGTGGTCATCGCATCAGGAAGCTGCTTCCTGCTGGTCGTGACGTACGGCTGGGAGGCCGCAGGTGCTGCGATCGCGCTCGGGACCGCATCACGAGCGCTGATCACCTCTCTACTCCTCCGGCGCGCCGAGCCGGCTCTCGGCCTTGACCGCCCGGCCGTGATGGCCTCGACTGCCGCTGTTGGTCTCGTCCTCATGGCCGTTCTCCTCACGCAGATCTGAAGAAGGCGCAATGCGAATCCTGATGCTGACGAACAGCTACGTCGACCGGACCCGGGGCGGTGTCGAGCTGCACGTCTTCAACCTGGCCAAGGAGCTCGAGGCGGCCGGCCACGCGGTCACGGTAGGGCGAACCAGCCCGGGCGCGAGCCAGCTTTCGGTCGATGGACCCGAACTGTGGGTCATAGATCCCCACACGACCGCGACCGAGGGGCGCGCGCGGACCCGACGAAGCACCGGAAGTGGTCGGTTCCTCTCGAACTTCCTCGCTCGCGTCCAGATCGGTCGGCGGATCGGTCGGACGCTGCAAGGTGTGGACTTGGAGAAGCGATTCGACGTCATCCACCACCACGACTTCGTCACGAGTGCCGTCATCGCGCGACGGCTCCGTCGCACCGGTGTTCGGCAGGTCTGGACGAACCACCTCGGAGAGTTCCTCATCCTGCGTCGGATCCCCGTGGTTGGACGGTGGATCACGAGGTGGCTCACAACGCCGTTCCAAGCAGCGACGGGGCCATCGCAGGAGCTCGCAGACCAAGCGGCCGTGCGGTGTCCGATCCGCTACGTCCCCAACGGCGTCGACGTGATGACCTTCCGGCCGGCAAGTGGCGTCGAGCGCCAGGATCTCCACAACGAACTGGGCATTCCTGCGGCGGAGACCGTATGCATCGTTCCCCGTCGTTGGGCTCCGAGCAAGGGGGTGGTCTTCGCCGCCGAGGCGATCACGCTGCCGGAGTGGCCGACCGAGGTCGCCGTGGTGTTCGTGGGGGCCGGTGAGTCGGACTTCCCCGAGTACGCACAGGAGGTCCGGGGGCTCCTCGCGCACGCACGGTGCAGTGTCGCGGTCGTCGATTCGGTCGACGCCACGGGAATGGCGAGCTACCTCCGCGCGGCGGACGTGTGCGTCATCCCGTCGCTCCTGGAAGCAACCAGCCTCTCTGCGTTGGAGGCGATGGCGAGCGGACTTCCGCTCGTCGCGTCCGACGTCGGAGGGCTTCCCGAGCTCGTGAATGACCACACCGGCGTGCTCGTTCCTCCGCGTTCGCCACTCGAGCTGGCCAAGGCGGTGTCGCACCTCGTCGCGCTCCCTGTCGAAGCGCGGCTCGGCATGGCGGACGAGGCGAGGCACTTCGTCGAGCGGTCGTACGCGTGGTCGAACATCGCGAGCCGTATCAGCGAGATGTACGAGGGGGCATCGTGAGGATCGCCTATGTGTCACACGTGAGCAGCCGGTGGATCAAGCAGCGCCCGCACTTCCTGAGTGAGGCGCTCGGCCGCATTGAGGGCGTTGACATCGCCTTCTTCGACTCGCTGTTCGTCAAGCGCGGTCGGTTGGTCAGGGACCAGCGCCTTTCCGTGCCTGTACGGCACCTGCCCCTCGTCCCGCAGCGTCTCCGCGAGCGGCTCAAGGCAGCAGACGCTCTACTGAGTGCGGTGTCCGCCCTGCTTCTCCTCGTGCTCTGGCGGCCGCACGTTGTCGTTGTCACCCACGCGAGACACCAGCGCCTCGTCCGGGTGCTCCGTGCCGCGCGGGTGCGGATCGTCTACGACTGCATGGATCTCAACCGCGAGTTCTCCGACGCGACCCAAGCGGACATCGATGCAGAGCACCGGCTGAGGGCGGCGGCCGAAGTCGTGTGGTGCTCGAGTGCGGCCATCGCAGACGACATCGACTCGACGCACCCGGGGACGAAGACCCGGGTCGTGAGGAACGCCCTCGATCGAACGAGCGCAGAGTCGGTGTTCGCGGCGCCCGGTGCGGTCGAGGCCGGCGCAGTGCGGTACATCGGCACGGTCTCGGAATGGTTCCGGTTCGAGGACGTCCTCGCCCTGCTCGATGCTGCCCCTGATGTCCGAGTGGAACTCGTGGGTCCGGCCGACGTGCAGGTCCCGAGCCATCCGCGACTTGTGGCGATCGGCCCGAGGCCGCATGCCGAAGTCTTGTCGCTCATGGCGACGAGTGACGTCCTGGTGATGCCATTCGAGATAACTCCACTCGTCCTCGGCGTCGACCCCGTCAAGGTGTACGAGTACGTCGTCTCGGGGCGCCCAGTCGTGTGCTCCGACTACCCAGAGCTCGCCCACTTCGGCTCGGACATCTCACGGGTCGCCGGAACGGAGCCCTTCGTCAGTGCGGTCCTGGCGAGCAAGGGCGCTCCAGGTCGCACCCAGACGGACGTCCGGTTCTTCGTGGACCAGAACAACTGGGATACCCGAGCTCGGTCTGCCATGGGGGCGCTGTGAGCGCGGTCGCTGTCGTCATCGTCTCGTACCGGTCGGAAGTCGCCGCCGTCGCGGCGGCGCGGTCGGTGGCGTTCGATCCAGACGTCGTGAGCGTCACGATCGTTGACAACTCCGCGAGCGAGCAGCGACACGAGGTGTTCCCACTCGACGACCTCAGCGAACGTGTCGTCGTCGTTCGACCCGAGCGGAACCTCGGGTACGCCGGAGGCAACAACGTCGGGATCCGCGCGGCCATCATCTCAGGACACGAGTACGTCCTGGTGCTGAACCCCGATGTCGATCTGGCGCCAGGCACGGTCCGCTCGCTGGTCGAGGAGCTGGTGGGGTCGAGTGCGCACGTCGTGTCGCCAGCGCTCGCCGAGACACTGAGCGGCCGGGAGGCCGTGTTGCGTCGCCCGGGCTTCGACCTCCTGGTCGGTCGTGGGGTGCTCGAAGCGCCTCTCGGACGACGGTTCACCCCGACCTTCTTCGGCGCTGCCTTCCTTGCGAGGGCTCGGAGCTTCGAGCAGTTCGGTCTCCTCGATGAACAACTGTTCTTGTACTGCGAAGAGATCGAGTTCGTCGAGCGACTCGGCCGGCAAGGGGAACGGAATGTGTTCCGCGTGGCCGAGGACGTCATCGTCCGACATGGGAGGGGTGGCACGGTCTCTCCGGGCGGCTACGACGCGGGCGCTCGATCGACGATTGCCTACGAAGAAGCTTCGCGGTCGGTCGTCGTCTTCGGCAAGACGTACCATCCGATCCGGGTCTGGTTGTGGATGCTCGCACGTCTCGCGATGGCGGGTGGGCTGATCACCCGCAACCCTCCGGCAGCCCGAGCGGTCGTTCGCGGGGTCGTCCGGGGACTCCGCAGCCGAACGGTCAGACCGGACGGCCCATGAGGGTGCGCCGACGAACCCGCGAGTTCGACTTGCTGGCTTCCTAAGATGAGCACCATGTCTGACGCGCCGACCTCCCGACGCGCGCAACGCCGCTGGCTCCTGTGGGGCGTCCTCTTCATCGTCCTGCTCGTGATCGCCGCGGTCGCCTGGGTGACGATCCGCGGGGCGCTGGCGAAGCAGGACCTCGAGTCGTCCGTCGCACACGTCGACACCCTGCGGTCGCAGTTGGCGAAGAGCGACACCGCAGCTGCACAGCGCACGGCGGTGCAGCTCGAGTCGAGTGCCGCCGACGCCCGGGCGAAGACGAGTGACCCGGTGTGGGCCGTCTTCGAGCACACGCCGTTCATCGGGGGCAATCTCCGCGCCGTCCGCCAGGTGTCCGCGATCGTGGACGACGTGGCGAGTGACGCCGTCCGTCCGGTCGCCGGGGTCCTGGGCGACGTGGACGTCGACGCGTTCAAACCCGAGGACGGCAAGATCGACCTGCAGCCGCTCGTGGCGGCGCAGCCGGCGGTCGCGAAGGCGACCACCGCGCTCAGCAAGGCGACCAGCGCGGCCGACCAGATCGACACCGGTGACACCGTGTCGGCGGTGACGGACGCCGTGAACCAGCTCCGGGCCTCCTTGGCGTCTGTTTCGGAACAGGCGGCAGTCGCGGACAAGGTGGTGCAGCTGGCGCCGGCGATGCTCGGCGACGGTGGCGCGAAGCAGTACCTCGTGCTCTTCCAGAACAACGCGGAGCTGCGTGCCGGCGGGGGGATCCCCGGAGCGGTGGCGCTGCTGGACGTCAAGGACGGTGCGATCTCGCTGGGCCAGCAAGCGTCGACGTCGGACTTCCCGCAGGCCGACGAGCCAGTGCTGCCGCTGACCACGGAGACGCAGGGCCTGTACGGCTCGATCACGGGGGAGTTCATCCAGGACGTGACTCTGACGCCGCGGTTCGACACCTCGGCGAAGCTCGCCCGGGAGATGTGGAAGCGGCAGTTCGGGCAGCGGGTCGACGGCGTGCTGTCGATCGACCCCGTGACGCTCGGCTACATCCTGAAGGCGACCGGACCGGTGAAGCTCGCCACCGGTGACGAGTTGACGTCGGACAACGCGGTGCAGCTGCTGCTCAGCGATGCGTACGCCAAGTACCCGGACCCGGCGGTACAGGACCTGTTCTTCGCGTCCGCGGCAAGCGCGGTGTTCACGAAGGTGTCCGAGGGCGGCTTCGACCCGAAGGAGTTCATCGCGGCGTTGACGACCGGCGTTGACGAAGGGCGGGTCAAGCTCTGGAGCGCCGACAAGAGCGAGCAGTCGGAGCTCACCGGGACCGCCATCGCGGGTGGTCTGCCGACGAGCGACGCGAGCTCGCAGCGGTTCGGCGTCTACCTGAACGACGCCACCGGCGCGAAGATGGACTACTACCTCGAGAAGACCGTCTCGGTCGGCAGTGAAGTGTGCCGGAAGGACGGTCGACCGACGTGGACGGTCGAGGTCACGTTGACGAGCACTGCCCCGGCGGACGCGGCGACGAGCCTGCCGGAGTACGTCACCGGGGCCGGAGCGTTCGGCGTGGCGCCCGGCGCAGTTCGGACAAACGTCGCCGTCTACGCCCCCTCTTCAGGGGTGTACGTCACATCCACTCAGGATGGCAAGACTGCGTCCCCGCAGACGGCGACGGACGGCGACCATCCCGTCGCGCAGTTCCAGACCACCCTCTCACCAGGGAAAAGCTCGACGATCCGGGTCCAGTACCTCGGTGGTCCGGACCAGGGGCGAACGCCGGTCGACGCGATGTCGACCCCCGGAGTTCACCACTCGGTTACGCAACCCCTGGTCACCAGCTGTGAATCCCCGGTAGATTGAGCGAACTTCGCCATCGCGCCTGCAAGTACGGGGGGCTGATCGCACTTCAATCCGCCGGAGACATCAGGGTCCACGAGCGGAGACATCAGGGTCTAGGGGACACATCCATGAAGAAGATCATCGCTGCGGTCGTCCTGGCTGCTGCTGCGTTCGTTGCCGTTCCGTCCGCTGCCAACGCCGCCGGCTACGTGCCCGCGTCGAACGTCAGCGTCTCGGGTTCAGCCGTTTCCGGTGGCACCGCGACCGTCGGCTTCGCCGCCGGTTCGTTCGTCGCCAACGAGACGGTCTCCGTCTCCGTGACCGGTGCTGGCGCCGTCACGCTGGGCGCGCTGCCCATCACCACCGTCTCCAAGACCTACACGGCGTCGTCGACCGGTGCCGCTGCGGTCTCCGTCACGCTGCCGCAGGGCGCGTCGGGCACCTACTCGCTCACCGCGACCGGCGCCACCTCGGGCAACGTGGCCACCTCGGCCCTGACGGTCGTCCCGGCCGACGGCACCGCCGTCGTCCCGGCCGCTGCTGCCGGCACCAACGGCAACGGCGAGCTCGCCTTCACCGGTTCCACGATCTCGATGCTCGCGATCTGGGTCGCCGGCGGCGCCGTCGTGCTCGGTGGTGGCCTGCTGCTGGTCCGCACCTCGGTCCGTCGTCAGCGCGAGTCCGTCTGAGTCTCGAGCCACTGAACGAAGCCCCCGGAGCGCATCGCTCCGGGGGCTTCGTCGTGTCCGGGTGTCAGCGACGCCGTCGGTGCGCCGCCCACGACAGCACCAGCACCCCGAGCAGCGCGCCCAGAACCGCACCCAGACCGTTCGCCAGGACATCGGCCAGTGACGCGGTGCGCGCGGGTAGGAAGAGCGCCTGGCCGGTCTCGATGCCGACGCTGACGACCAGGCCCGCGGCCGCACCGGCCCACCACCACCGCGCTCCTGCGAGCAGCACCACGAGCAACCCGAGCGGGACGAAGAAGACCACGTTCGACAGCGACTCGATCGTGCCGTAGCCGAACCAGCCGGGGGCCCCGTGGCGATGGGCGATCGCGATCACCCGGTCGAGCGTCGGACCGGCTACCGCGTCGACGGGTGAACCCCAGAACCCGACGAGCACCACCGCGACGCCGTAGGCGGCGGCGAGCCACGTCGCGACCCGACGGCTGCGGCCGGTGGCCGGGGCGCGCCCTGGATCGTGGGGACTGTCGGAGGTCACCCGACCGACGGTAGTGAGTCGGGCCTCCCGGATGGGCGTCTCCGTCATTCCGTGACGCATCTCGGAGGTCCGGAAAACGAGTACCCCGATCTGACGCGTGTACCCCGGAAAGACGTCACACCACCCCGGAAACCCGGGGGACGCCGATGGGTCGCATTGACGGAACCCGTGAATCAACGGGCATCGCTGGCGGTTCGGGCCGTGGTTCTCGTAGCGTTCTGGTGTCAGCAGATGTACCCCGGATCGTGAAGGAGAGCGACATGAGCATCACCGTCAACAACGCGACGCAGGCCGAGGTCACCCTCGACACCGACACGGTCGACACCATCGCGATCCTCGAAGCCGACGCGGCGACCTCGACGCGTCCGACCCGCGCCAAGGTCACCTGGGTGCAGGAAGACCAGGGCGAGTGGATCGCCGGCTACGGCGGGTACTTCGGTGGCAGCGTCGACAAGCGCGACGGCCGCTTCGTCGCCTCGGACACCTTCGGCCTGGTCGTCGGTGAGTTCGCATCGCTGGAAGAAGCGCAGACCAAGCTCGAGGACCAGCTCCACGTCATGCTCCCGTCGGTCATCCGACCGGTCGAGTAGGCGTCATCGGCGCCACCGCACCGCCGGCGCCCGTCCCACCACGCACCATCGGCGTCCGCGACGCCCGCAGCACCAGCACGCAGCACGCAGCACGCAGCACAGCCCGAAGGAGCACCACCATGAGCATGACCGCCGATCACCACCAGCAGACCGAAGTGACGCTGGACACCCGGACGATCGAGGTCATCGCCGAGATCGAGGCGCAGGTCGTCGCCGACACCGCGCCGGCTCGCGTCCGCATCAGCTGGGCGCAGCCCGACACCGGGCTCTGGGTCGCCAACTACGGCGGGTACTACGGCGGCACCGTCGACCGGCAGGGCACGCACTTCTTCGTCGCCGACACGTTCGGCGAGTACGTGGGGGACTTCCGCTCCCTCGACGAGGCCAAGGGCCGTCTGGCCGAACGGCTGCACGTGCTGCTGCCCGACGTGATCCGCGCCACCGCCTGATCCGGACCACGCTCGAACCCCTGAAACCCCACCGGATCCCGGTGGGGTTTTGCTGTGCCCCGAGCGGGTGACGTGGGCCTGTGACGCGCCTACCCCCACAACGAGTGGTCCCCCCTATTGGGGACCCGTTCCGTCCCCACTTCGGTATCGAGACCTGCCAGTATCGACCCGGCGCCAACGACCGTTCTCCCTGAACCGACGGCTGTTGATCAGCGCCCGCATCGTCTCGACCCGAAAGTGATCATGCTGCCTGGAAACCAGGGCACCGCTGTGCCTCGACGCCGCTTCGGCGTCCGAACCGTCGCCATGTTCGGCGCTGCGCTGCTCGTCGGCGCCGGTCTCTCGACGACCACGGCGGTCATCGCCGCTGAGCCCGCCTCGGCCGTCACCGCGATCTCGAACGGTGCGCTGGTGTGCGACCAGAACACGCTCTACGCCATCGACGGCACGGGCAAGGTCGTCGCGGTGGACATCACCACGGGCGACTCCAAG
The DNA here is from genome assembly GCF_044748425.1 of Curtobacterium sp. NPDC089991. Classification (NCBI taxonomy): domain Bacteria; kingdom Bacillati; phylum Actinomycetota; class Actinomycetes; order Micrococcales; family Microbacteriaceae; genus Curtobacterium; species Curtobacterium sp. NPDC089991. The sequence continues at coordinate 174,390 of NZ_JBIVGB010000004.1, read as the reverse complement.
GGCACGACCGCCGACGTCACGAACCTCGGCACCGGCGCGAACAACGGCCTCGGCATCTCACGTGAGGGCCTGTCGATGTTCGCCGCGTCGAACAACGTCAGCGCCACGCTCCGGCAGTACGACCCGAAGACCGGGACCGCGTCGGACCCGATCGCCACGGACAAGACGCGGACCGTGATCCGCGGTGCAGTCAACCCGAAGAACGGCATCTACTACTACGGCGACAACACCGGCTGGCTGGGTGCATACGACCCGGCGACCAAGACGTACCTCGGCCAGGTTGGACAGATCAACGGTCTGAAGTCCGGCAACGGTGACTTCGCGTTCAGCTCGCGCGGCCTGTTCTTCGTCGTGGCGGCCGACACGGTCTACCGCGTCAACACCGACGAGGTCCCGAGCACCTCGGGCAGCACGGTCATGACCACCTCCGCGATCGCGACCCTGCCGGCAGGCACCAGCAGCCCGGGCATCGCGTTCTCGTCCGACGGCTACCTGTACGTGTCGAACACCGTGACCGCGAACAGCGTCTCCACGACCACGATCTACCAGCTCGACCCCACCTCGGGTGCGCAGGTCCGCAGCTTCCCGATCGTCGGCAACTACGCCGCCAGCGACCTGGCCAGCTGCAACTACGCCGACACCGTCACCGGTGAGTCGAGCGTCGACAAGCGCTGGAACACGGGCGACCAGTTCGGCCTCGCCATCACCGGCGGCGGCATCGACCCCACCAAGAGCGGCACCTCGGCGACGACGACCGGCCAGAGCACCGGCACCCAGTCGCAGCGCGCCGGCGCCGTCCTGAGCACGCCGAACAAGGACTACACGGTCACGCAGACCGCCTCGGGCACCACCGACCTGGCGAACTACGACACGTCGTGGGTGGCGCTCAACCAGACCACCAGCGCGGTCATCGCGAAGGGCACCGGGAACACGGGCACCTTCACGTTCCCCGCCGCCACGACCGCCGACGGCACCGACGTCATGGTGACCTTCACCAACACGCTCAAGGCCGTCCACGTCACCACGACCTCGGACACCGGCAACACGCCGAACGGCACGAAGCTCACCGTGCCCGCGAAGGGCGTGTTGGCGAACGACAGCGGCACCGGCCTGTCCGTCGTGTCGAACACCACGCCCGCCCACGGCACCGCGACCGTGCAGCCCGACGGCTCGTACACGTACACGCCGGCCGACGGCTTCTCGGGCACGGACACCTTCCAGTACACGGCGAAGGACTCGTCCGGCCAGACGTCGACCAGCACCGTGACGATCACCGTCGCCCCGGCGGGCACCGACGACGCGTTCAGCGTGCACGCCGGTCAGACCGTGACGGCGGACGCCAAGACGGGTCTGCTCGCGAACGACCACGGCACCGGCCTGACGGTCACGGGCAACACGAAGCCCGCCCACGGTGACCTGACCGTCGAGAAGGACGGCTCGTACTCGTACACCCCGACCGCCGGCTACTCCGGCCCGGACTCCTTCACCTACACGGCGAAGGACGGCGACGGCGCGGAGATCTCCGGCACGGTCACCATCACGGTGCTGCCGACCGCGGTCGCCGACACGATCACCGCGACGGCGGGGGCCACCACCCCCGGCACCGCCCCCGGCCTGCTCGCCAACGACCTCGGCTCGGACCTGACGGTCACCGGCAACACCAAGCCCGCTCACGGTGACGTCGTCGTCGCGAAGGACGGCAGCTACACCTACACGCCCACGACCGGCTACTCCGGCCCCGACTCCTTCACGTACACCGTCACCGACGGCACCGGGGGGACCGACACCGTGACCGTGACCGTGAACGTCGCCCCGCTGGCGAAGGACGACACCGTCCGCGTCGCCGCCGGCACCACGTACACCGCCGACACCCGCGCCACCGGCGTCCTGGGCAACGACCTCGGCACCGGCCTGACGATCTCGTCGAACACGAAGCCCGCGCACGGCGAGCTCACCCTCGACAAGGCGACCGGTGCGATCACCTACACGCCGGCCGACGGCTTCTCGGGCACGGACTCGTTCCGGTACACCGCGACGGACACCGCCGGTGCGCCGACGACCGCCACGGTGACCATCACGGTCAACCCGACGATCGCGAACGACACCACGACGACGAGCGCCGGCACCCCGGTGAACGTCGACGTGCAGCACAACGACCGCGGCTCGGACCTGGTCACCACGATCGTCACCGGTCCGGCGAACGGCACCGCCGTGGTGGCCGAGGACGGCACCGTCGAGTACACGCCGACGGGTGACTTCTCCGGCACCGACTCGTTCACCTACACCGTGACCGACGGCTCTAAGGTCACCACCGGCCCGGCGACGGTCACCGTCACCGTCAAGCCGGTCGCGAACGGCGACACGGTGGCGACGAAGTCCGGCGAGACGCTGACCATCGCGCCGGAGACGCTCACCGGCAACGACAAGGGAACGAAGCTGACCGTCACCGACGCGGCCGCTGTGCCGGACGACGACGGCACGACGCACGGCGACGTCGCGATCGACCCGGCCACCGGCACGATCACGTACACGCCGAAGCCCGGCTTCTCGGGCACCGACACCGTCACCTACACGGTGCGGGACGACTCCGGCCAGACCACGACCGGCACGATCACCGTCGTCGTCGGCCCGATGGCCACCCCGGACACCGCGACGGCCACCGCTGGCACCACGCTGACCGTGGGCGGGGACGGCGACGACCGCACGGGCGTGCTCGCGAACGACGAGGGCACGAAGCTCACCGCCACGGTCGACCTCGAGCCCGCGAACGGCGACCTCGAGCTGGCGGAGGACGGGTCGTACACGTACACCCCGAAGGACGGCTTCTCGGGCACGGACACCTTCACCTACACGGTGAAGGACCCCTCCGGCGGGACGGCCACGGGTGTCGTGACCATCACGGTCGAGCCCGGCACCGAGCCGGACGAGATCACGGTCAAGGCAGGCGGCAGCAAGACGGTCACCTCGGCCGAACTGACCGGCAACGACCACGGCACCGGGCTGTCCGTGCTCGACATCCCCGTCGGCAAGAGCGGCACGAACGGCACCGCAGTCCGGAACGACGACGGCACCGTCACCTACACGCCGAAGCCGGGCTTCTCCGGCACCGACGAGTTCACGTACACGGTCACCGACCGCAACGGCCTCACGAACACCGGCACCGTCTCCGTCCGGGTCACCCCCGTCACGGCGGGTGGCTCCACGACCACCGACGCCGACGGTTCCATCACCGTCCCGGCCGACAAGGGTGTGCTCGACGGCGCCACCGGCACCGACCTGCACGTCACGGACAACACCGACCCGTCGCACGGTGACGTCGTCGTCGACAAGGACGGCGGCTACACCTACACGCCGAAGCCCGGCTACTCCGGCCCGGACTCGTTCGACTACACCGTCACCGACGGCTCCGGCGGCACGACCACCGGCACCGTGACGATCGTCGTCGCCCCGAAGGCCGTCGCCGACACCGCGACCACCACCGCCTCGACCCCGGTCGACGTCGTGGTCACGGGCAACGACTCCGGCACGAAGCTCACCGTCACCGCGGTCACCAAGCCCGGTCACGGCGAGGCCGCGATCACCGGAGGCGGAGCCGGAACCGGCAACACCGGCACCGGCACCGTCACGTACACGCCGGCCGACCGCTTCTCCGGCACGGACACGTTCACCTACACGGTGACCGACCCGACCGGCGGCACCGCGACGGCGACCGTCACGGTGACGGTCAAGCCCGTCGCCGTCGCGGACACCGTGCGCACCAGCGCCGGCACCGCGCTGGCGATCGCCGGCACGACGCTGACCGCCAACGACCACGGCACGACGCTCACGGTCACCGGCCACGGCGACGCCGCGCACGGCACCGTGACCAAGGGCACCGAGCCCGGGTCGCTCGTCTACCTGCCGAAGAAGGGCTTCTCCGGCACGGACACGTTCACGTACACCGTCACGGACGGCTCCGGCCAGACCACGACGGCGACCGTCACCGTCCTGGTCGGCACCATGGCGACCCCCGACACCGGCCGCACCGCCACCAACGGCACCGTGACCGCGACCGTCGGCACGGGCGTCCTCGCCGACGACGAGGGCACCGACCTGTGGGCGAAGCTCGACCGCAAGCCGGCACACGGCACCGTGGCGCTGGCGAAGGACGGCTCGTACGTCTACACGCCGGAGCACGACTGGTCGGGCATCGACACCTTCACCTACACGGCGATCGACCACGACGGCAACACCGCGACCGGCCTCGTGACGATCACCGTCACCCCGACGGCGACGAACGACAAGGCAGCCACGAAGGCCGGCAAGTCGATCACCGTCGCCGGCCCCGGCGTGCTCGGCAACGACCACGGCAGTGACCTGACGGTCGTGACCTCCGGCAAGGCGGGGCACGGCACGGTCTCGATCGCCGCGGACGGCACGTTCGTCTACACCCCGGCGAAGGGCTTCTCCGGCACCGACACCGTGACCTACCGGGCACAGGACGGCTCGGGTCAGCAGGTCGACGCCACGGTCACCGTCACCGTCGGCATCGACGCGACGAAGGACGCCGGCCACACCATCGCCGGCACGCCGATCGCCCGCGACGCCGCCCACGGTCTGCTCACCAACGACCAGGGCACCCGCCTCACCGCAGCGCTGGACCGGGGGCCAGCCCACGGCACGGTGACGGTCCAGCCCTCCGGCGCGTACGTCTACACCCCGGCCGCCGGCTTCACCGGCACGGACACCTTCACCTACACGGTGACGGACGCCTCGGGGCAGACCACCACCGCCACCGCCACGATGACGGTCGTCGCCGCCGCGGTCGCGAAGGACGACTCCGCCACCGGGACCGTCGGGCACCAGGTCACGATCGACCCGCTCGACAACGACTCCGCCTCGGGCGGCGCCACCTTCGAGACGGGCACCGTGCACCTGATCGACCCGGAGACGGGCAAGCAGTCCGACCGCGTCGTCGTCAGCCACGAGGGCACCTGGACCGTCCGCGACGGCAAGGTCGTCTTCACCCCGGCGAAGGGCCACACCGGCACCACCTTCATCGGGTACACGGTGACGGACAGCAACGGCCAGACGGTGACGGCGACCATCACGGTCACCTACCCGACCGGCATCGCGGCAGCGGTCCACACCGCGGAGCTCGCCTTCACCGGCGCGACCGGCCTCGTCGGCCTCGGCCTCGCGGCGATCGCACTGCTCCTGGCCGGCGTGCTGCTCGTGACGCGTCGCCGCATCGCGGCGGGCATCGCAGCCACCCCGGGGATCCGACGCAGCGCGCGTCCGTAACCACCGCGGTCGACCGGGAGGCCCGGATCACGTCAGCCGACAGGCGCACGTGATCCGGGCCTCCCGTCGTCGTGCCGTGGTCGCGTCCGACGCACGCCGTCACGCGGGGCGGTGCGGCTCCGCCGCTCGCTAGCCTCGGAGGATGAGCGACCGACCCACCGCACCCGGCCGACCCACCGCGATCGTGACCGGTGGGACCAGCGGCATCGGACGCGCCGTCGTCGAGGAGCTCCGCCGGACCCACGAGGTGATCGCCGTCGGGCGTGACCGCGTGCGGCTCGACGAGGTCGGGGCGCTCGACCACGTCACCGCCGTGCAGCTCGACCTGACCGACGCCGCCGGGTTCCCGGCCTTCGCCGACTCGGTACCGGAGCTCGACGTCCTGGTGCACAACGCAGCGATCGTCGAACGCCTGCGTGTCGAGGACGCCCGCGCCGAGGACTGGCAGCGCGCCTTCGCCACCAACGTCATCGCGCCGGCCGAGCTCAGCCGGGTGTTCCTGCCACACCTGCGCCGGGCCGCCGGGTCGGTCGTCGTGATCAGCTCGGGTGCCGCGCGACGGGCCGTGCCGAACAGCACCGTGTACTCCGCGTCGAAGCACGCGCTGCAGGCCGTCACCGACGGGCTCCGCCAGCAGGTCAGCGCCGACGGGATCCGGGTGAGCACCGTCGCGCCGGGACCGACCGACACCCCGCTCGCGCACACCGGCGATCGGTACGGTCCGGCCGACCCCGACGTGGTGCGAAGCGAACCGTCGACCGTCGCCTCGGCCGTGCGGTTCGTGATCGACGCCCCGCGGGACTCCCAGATCGCCGAACTGTGGGTGCGCCCGAGCGTCGAGTAGGGCGGCGTCTCGCTGGCTACGCCACCGGTTCGATGAGCTGCGGGCCGTCGTTCTTCACGCTGTTCACGGTGCGGGCGACCTCGTACTGCTCCAGGCCGGCCGCGACCGTCAGCGACTCGTGGTCGAGCAGGGCCAGCAGGTCGTCGGTGCCGAGGCCCCCGGCGCCACCGGTGCCGCCGCCGAGCCAGTCGTCGTAGCCGTCGGGCGTCAGGAACGCCGGCATCCGGTCGTGCACCTCACCCGGGGCCACGTGGGCGTCGCGGGTGATGATCGCCAGCGACAGCCGCCACTTGTCCGGGTCACCCTCGGGCTTGGTCGGGTCCGGCCAGGCACTCACGACCCCGGCCATCGCCAGGGCACCGCCGGGCTCGTGCACGAAGTGCGGCTCCTTGCCGTCCTCGCGCACCACCCACTCGTAGTAGCCCTGCGCCGGCACGATGCACCGGTTCGTCGCGAAGGCCCGCTTGAACATGCCGCTCGTCGCGACCGTCTCGATGCGGGCGTTGATCGGCTTCGGACGCTGCTTCTGGAAGTCCTTCGCCCAACTCGGCACGAAGCCCCAGCTGATCTGCGGCAGCTCGCGTTCACCGTGCCGTTGGCGCACCGCGGACACGGGGTCGGTCGGGGCGACGTTCCAGCTCGGCACCAGGCCGGTCCCCACGACGCCGGTGTCCTGGTCGACGTGCTCGGTCCGGCCGGCGAGCTCACCGAGGAGCTCGGGCAACAGATCGGCCGTGGTGTCGGAGACGACGAACCTTCCACACATGCGCCCAGTGTGCCCCGTGCCCCCGACAGTCGCGCGGGCGGTGTCGTTCCCCTGCCCCGTATCCCGCTTCGTGAGCAGAAATGGTCGGGTCCCGTCACTGGACCCGACCATTTCTGCTCACGAAGTCGGGCCGGCGGGGACCTCGAGCGGCTCGGCGGCCTCGGCGGCGACCCGGGCGCGTTCGGAGCGGCCGAGGCGGACGACGTACTCGGGCAGCACGAGGACGTAGAGCCCGACGGACACCACGGGCCACCAGGGCGCGACGTCGAGCAACGGGCCGGCACCGACGGCGGCGACCCCTGCCCCCAGCAGCGGGGTGACGCGGGCGAGCGTCCCGATCAGGCCGCGGCGGAGCAGGACCGTGTCGGTGCGGACCGCCTCGCGGTCCTCGGGTGCAACGGGGCATGGTCGCCGCTGCAGGTACGGCTGCACCGAGGTCCGCACCGAGTTCTGCCACGAGGCCCGCACCTGCCGCCCGTTGATCGTCGCCGAAGGGTCCGGCGGGCGCCGCGTCGAGAAGCACGCGAACGTGAGCAGGCCCACGCCGGCCGCCAGCAGCACGATGGCCGCCACGCTGCGGAGCGGAGGCTGTGCCGTCCAGCCGAGCCGGGCCTCCAGGGCGAGCATGCCGACCAACGCGACCACGGCCGCTGCGCCGGACCACGCTGCTGCGCGGCGGACACGACGTGGGTCCAACACGTCGTCGACGTGCCGGAAGAAGATCCGCCAACCGAGTGCGAACACGGCTCAGTCGCCCGGCAGCGAGAGCTTGCTGCCCTTCGGGGTGCCGGGCCGGCCGCGGGCGGGCGGTGCCGGCGGGACGGGCGGGAGGGCCTCGGCCTCGACGCGCAACTGCTCCTGGCGGCCGAGGGTGCGGATCCCCATAACGCCCGTGCCGCTCGAGAAGACGAGCCACATGGACCACACACCGAGGAACACGATCATCCGGTCGGCGTCGACGGGGAACGTGAGGACGAAGACCACCGTGCCGAGGACGAGACCCACCCAGCTGGCGAACTGCAGGAACGAACGGGTGGCGAAGCGGACGATCTGGTCGCGGCTCTCCAGCAGACCGTGGAGCACGGCATCGCGGTGCTGCGGGTCCACCGCCGGAGGGTTCCTGCCGTAGTAACGGGCGATGGCCTCTTGCGTGCGCCAGCCGATGCCCGGGATCGGTGGGACGGCCCATCCCTTCGGACCGACCGGCGTCAGCGATGCGCCGAAGCACCCGAAGCCGGCGGCCACCACGACCGCGACGACGACACCGGCGGGACCGGGAACGGGGTCGTCCAGGCGGTCCAGGAGCACGCCGACGAACAGCAGCACGACGAACGCGGTCGCCGCGACGATCGCGCCGACGACCACCATGCGTCGGCGGATGCGCTCACCGATGACCTCGGGCAGTCGCTCCCGGTACACCTGCCACCCGATCTTGAACACGTGTCATGTCTACCGGGTTCGGGGTGTCGTGGGCCGGGTCGGCGGTGCATCGAGTGAGCAGAAGACGACGGGTGCGGTGATGTGACCCGTCGTGTTCTGCTCACTCGGCGGTGTGGGCACGCGCGCCGCGGACACGCCCGGCGGCGCGGGCACGCGCTGGCGCCCGGCCCCGGCACCCCGGGCACGCGCAGCACACGTCCAGGTGGGCGCGATGACCTCGGCTCCATGAGTCTCGACATCGTCTACACCGCAGCCGCCCACGCCACCGGAGGCGGCCGCGACGGGCACGTCCGCAGCGAGGACGACCGGCTCGACCTGGACACCCGACCGCCGAAGGAGATGGGCGGCAGCGGCGAGGGCACCAACCCCGAGCAGCTGTTCGCCGCCGGGTACGCCGCGTGCTTCCTCGGTGCGCTGCACGCCGCGGGCAAGGAACTCGACCTCGACACCACCGGCGCCGAGGTCTCCGCCGAGGTCGGCATCGGCGGCGCCGGCAACGGCACCTTCGGCCTGGCGGTCGAGCTCGACGTCTACGCACCGGCCGCCCCGCAGGAGCAGCGCCAGCGCCTGGCCGAGCGTGCGCACGAGATCTGCCCGTACTCGAACGCCACCCGCGGCAACATCACCGTCGCGCTGTCGATCGTCGACTAGCGTTCCGGCGTGGTCACCGACGAGACGCGCTGCCCCTGCCTGAGCGGCAACCCCTACGGCGAGTGCTGCGGCCCCCTGCACCGCGGCGCGGCCGCGCCGACCGCGGAGCGCCTGATGCGCTCACGCTTCAGCGCGTTCGCCCTGGGACTGCCGGAGTACCTGCTGCTCACCTGGCACCCGCGCACCCGTCCGGCAGCCCTCGAGTTGGACGCGTCCCAGCGCTGGACCCGGTTGGACATCCTGACGACGACCTCGGGAGGCCCGTTCGACTCCCAGGGCACGGTCGCGTTCCGCGCGTGGTGGCGTACCGACGACGACCGCGGGACGCTCGAGGAGACGAGCGCGTTCGTCCGCGAGCAGGGACGATGGTTCTACGTGGACGGTGTCGTCACCTGACGGGTCCGCACCACGCCAGCTGACAGGAGTCGACATGCCCGCACGCGACCTCACCCGCTTCGGCGGCCGGACCACGGCCGCCGAGGTCGTCGACGGCCTCGACCTGACAGGACGCACGGCGATCGTCACCGGCGCCGCGTCCGGCATCGGGGTGGAGACCGCCCGAGCACTCGCCGGAGCCGGAGCACGCGTGACGCTCGCCGTGCGGGACGTCGACGCCGGCCGCCGGGTCGCGGACGACATCGCCCGGTCGACGGGGACGGACGCACCGGCCGTCGTCGAACTGCACCTGGACCGCCCGGGCTCCGTCGAGGCGTTCACCGCAGCGTGGTCGGGGCCGCTCGACGTCCTCGTCGCCAACGCCGGCATCATGGACGCGCCCGAGTCGTACACGCCCGCCGGGTGGGAGGCGCAGTTCGCCACGAACCACCTCGGGCACTTCGCCCTCGCGCTCGGGCTGCACGACGCCCTGGCGGCCTCGGGTTCGGCCCGCATCGTCTCGGTGTCGTCGAGCGGCCACGGCGGTTCGCCCGTCGTGTTCGACGACCTGTTCTTCCGCCGGCGCCCCTACGAACCCGGACTCGCCTACGGCCAGTCGAAGACCGCGAACGTGCTGTTCGCCGTCGCTGCCGGCCGGCGGTGGGCCGCCGACGGCATCACCGCGAACGCCCTGATGCCCGGCGGGATCTGGACCGGGCTGCAGAAGCACTGGGACCCGGAGGTCCTCGCCGCCACGAAGATCGCCGCCGCCGACGCCGTGAAGACCCCCGAGCAGGGAGCCGCGACCTCGGTCCTGCTCGCCACCGCACCGGAACTCGACGGGATCACCGGCCGCTACTTCGAGGACTGCCACGAAGCAGCGGTGGTCGAGCGGATCGAGGACGGCCTGCACGGCGTGCTGCCCTGGGCGCTCGACCCTGACCAGGCCGACCGGCTGTGGGACGTGTCCGTCGCCCTGCTCGACGCCGAGGCGCGGACCCGCGGCTGACCGCGGGTCGCCGGTGTCGTCGTCGGCTAGCTGCTGATGACGGCGGGCAGGCCGACAGCCGAGCGCATCGCACGACGGACGGCGGCCTCGTCGGGCAGCAGCTCGTCCTCGTCACCGGTCAGGAAGAAGCGGATCTGGCCGATGGCCTGCTCGGTGAGCATGTCGAGACCGTTCAGCACGCGGCCGCCGGCGCCCTCCCAGCGGCTCGCTGCAGCGGTCGGCCACGGCTCGTAGGCGACGTCGAACAGCACGGCGTCCGACCCCGACGGCACCAGCTCGAGCGGGTCGGCCGCGCCGCCGGGAAGCGTCGACAGGACGAACCCGTGGCGGGTGCCGGGCAGGTCGGTGAGCGGCAGGACCTCGAGCGAGACGCCGAGCCGCACGGCCAGCTCCACGAGCGACCCGGCCTTCGCGGTGTCGCGCAGGAACACCCGCACGAGCGACGCCCCGAGCCGCACGGCCGCGGTCAGGGCGCTCGCCGCAGTCGCCCCGCCGCCGAGGATCGTGGCCTCGCCGGGCAGGTGCCCGAGGGCCTCGACCGGACGGACGAGCCCCTGGACGTCGGTGTTCGCGCCCGCGCGGACGATGCTGTCGCCCTCGTGGCGGAACGCCACCGTGTTGGCGACCCCGAGCTCGTCGACCAACGGGGTCGTGCGGTCGAGGAGCGGCAGCACCTCGCGCTTGAGCGGCATCGTGAGACTCAGCCCGCGCCATCCGGGACCCAGCCCCGCGACGAACGCGTCGAGCCCGCCGGACGCGACCTCGTGCCTCCCGTACGACCACCCCAGCCCGAGCGCGTCGTAGGCCGCTTCGTGGAGCGTGGGGGAGAGCGAATGCGCGATGGGGGAGCCGAGCACCGCGAGGCGCGTGCGGTCTGGATCTGGGACGGCCACGATCACCCAGCCTATCCAGCTGATTTCCTGTACGCCCCGTTAGGTTAGGCTACCCTTCGTGATCCGCTCATCCCTTCGTCTCCGACGTGTCCTCGCCGCTGCGGGTGCCGTCGCCGCAGCCTCCCTCGTCCTCGCCGGCTGTGCCTCGGGCTCCGGCTCGTCCACCGACACGGCTTCGTCCGGCTCGTCCGACGGCGCCTTCCCGGTGTCCATCACGACCGGCCTCGGCACCACGACGATCGACTCGCAGCCCAAGCGCGTCGTCGCACTCGGCTGGGGTGACGCCGAGACCGCGCTCGAGCTCGGCGTGCAGCCGGTCGGCGCGAGCGACTGGCTCGCCTTCGGTGGCGACGGCGTCGGACCGTGGCTCAAGGACGCGTACACGAAGTCGCCGAAGATCATCCAGACGCTCGAGCCGAGCTACGAGGACATCCTCAAGCTCAACCCCGACCTGATCCTCGACGTGAAGTCGTCTGGTGACAAGGACCGGTACGACAAGCTGTCCGCGATCGCGCCGACCGTCGCGATCCCGAAGGGCGGCGAGAACTACCTCGCCTCGACCGAGCAGCAGACCACGATGATCGCGAAGGCGCTCGGCAAGGAGTCCGAGGGCAAGAAGCTGCTCTCCGACCTCGACGATGCCTACGCCACGGCGCGCAAGGCGCACCCGGACTTCGAGGGCAAGACCGCCGTCGTCGGTGCGTACAGCTCCGAGGGCTTCGGGGCGTACGCCTCCACCGACAGCCGCTCGTCGTTCATGAAGAACCTCGGGTTCACGATCCCGTCGGCCATCGACAAGGAAGCCGGCAAGGCGTTCTCCGTCACGCTGTCCGACGAGAACCTCGACCTGCTCGACGCCGACCTGACGCTGGTCCTGCCGATCTACGTCGACGCGTCGAAGGCCGAGGCCGACCCGCTGTTCCAGAAGGTGCCGTCGGTCGAGGCCGGTCACTACATCGTCTTCGACGACAAGGACGTGTCGTCGGCGTTCTCGATGGGCACCACCGCTGCGATCGAGTGGGCGCTCGACAAGCTGCCGGCCCAGTTCGAGGACAAGCTCGGCTGACCTGGCCGGTCTTCACCCGCGAAAGCGACAGGGTGCCGCCGAACTTCGGTGGCACCCTGTCGCTTTTGCGTGGCGGGGCTGACGATCTGGTCGAGACGGCTCAGATGGCTCAGATGGCTCAGACGGCTCAGACGGCTCAGACGGCTCAGACGGGGAAGCTCGAGCCGAGCAACGCGAAGAGCAGGGCGATCAGCGGGAGCGTGCCCTGCTTGAACGCGGAGTTGACGTACTTGCGGCCGGAGCCGACCAGGATCACCGCGGCGCCGAGCATGCTCGCGGTCGAGAACACGACGAGGGTCCAGCCGGTCGCGGTGTTGCCCGCCAGCACCAGCACGACACCGAGGATCGCGCCGATCGCCAGGAACAGGTTGTAGAACCCCTGGTTGAACGCGAGGGAGCGGGTCGCGTCGGCCTCGGTCTCGGTCGCGATGCCGAACACCTTGCGGGCGCGTGGACTCGTCCAGATGATGGATTCGAGGAACCAGATGTACACGTGGACGAGGCCAGCGAGGACCGCACACACGCCCGAGATCACGAGCAAGACCGACATGTGCTCATTCTCGCAGGCGTCGGCGGGGTTCGGCTGCGCGTCCGCCAGTAGGCTCGGGGCATGAGCGACGACGTCACCCCGCCCGAGCCCGAAGCGACGGCCGAAGCGACGGCTGTCGCCGAACTCCGGAGCATCCGGCAGAGCATCGACAACATCGACGCCGCCGTCATCCACATGCTCGCCGAGCGCTTCAAGTACACCCAGCGAGTGGGGCACCTGAAGGCCGAATCGGGCATGCCCGCCGCCGACCCGGACCGCGAACAGATCCAGGTCGCACGGCTCCGGAGCCTCGCCGCCGAGGCGCACCTCGACCCCGCCTTCGCCGAGAAGTTCCTCAACTTCATCGTCGCCGAGGTCATCCACCACCACGAGCGCATCGCCGGACGCGACGAATGAGCGTCGACCTGCCGACCCTGCTCGTCGGTTCCTACACCGCCACCGGCGGCGGGAACGCGACCGGCATCTCCCTGGTCGACGGCGGGGCTGCCCGCGCGGGCGCGGGCGCTCGTACGGTCGCGGTCGCTCGTACCGTCGCGGTGCTCGACGATCCCTCGTTCCTCGCCGTGTCGGGCGACCGTGTCTACGCCGTGTCCGAGACGAACGACGGCGGCGTCTCCGCCTTCCGGATGCAGAACGGCGCGCTCGAACACCTGTGGGACGCCTCCGCCGGCGGTGACGCCCCGTGCCACCTGCGGGTCGACCCGTCCGGGGCGCTCATCGTCACCAACTACGTCTCCGGCACCGTCACCGCCGTGTCCCTGGCGGCGGCCGAGTCGTTCTCCGCCTCGGTCCTCGCGAGCGACGGCGTCGTCCTGCCCGCAGACGGCGTGCACGGCCGAACCGACCGGCTCGCCGTCCCCGCCTCGGCCATCGCCGTCGCGACCCTGCCCGCCGCCACCGGCCCGGTGCAGGACCGGCAGGATGCGCCGCACGCGCACCAGTCCGTCGCGACGCCGGACGGCACGGTGCTCGTCGCCGACCTCGGTGGCGACGCGCTGCACGAGTTCCGCGTGACCGTGTCGGCCGACGGCGTCCCCACGCTCGAGGCGCTGCGCGTGCACCACGTGGCGCCCGGCGTCGGCCCGCGGCACCTGGCCTGGTACGCAGGCGACCTGTTCGTCGCCGGTGAGCTCGACGGCGCGGTCCACCGACTCCGCCGCGACGAGTCCGGCTCGCTCGTGACGATCGCCTCGACCCCGACGTTCGAGGGTGCGGTGGGGGAGTCGCTCCTCAGCCACATCGAGGTCGACGACGCCGGACTCGTCATCGTCGCCGTCCGTGGCCGCGACCTGATCGTGGTGCTCGACGCTGCCGACGACGGGCTCGCGCTCGTCGGGTCCGCGTCGTGCGGGGGAGCCTGGCCGCGGCACTTCGCCCGGGTGCCGGGGTACGTGCTCGTCGCCAACGAGCGGTCGGACGCCATCGCCGTGCTGCCGATCGGTGCCGACGGTGTGCCGGGCGAGGCCGTCGAGCAGATCGCCGTCGGGACCCCGACGTGCATCGTCCCGCTCTGACCGTGACCGAGGTCGACCCGTACACCCTGGTCGTCGGGGCACCGCCGCTGACGGACTACCTGCGTCTGCGCCAGGACTCCGGACTCTCACCGAAGAACGCCGAGCAGGGCGCCGGGGCGATTGCCGGCAGTTGGTCGGCGTGCCACGTCGTGGACGCCGGCGGCACACCGGTGGCAATGGGCCGGACGATCGGCGACGGCGGGTGGTACTTCCACATCGCCGACATCGCCACCGATCCCGACCACCAGCGCCGTGGGCTCGGACGCCGTGTGGTCGAGTGGCTGCTCGAGGACGTCCGCGACCGAGCACCCGCCGGGGCCTACGTCACGCTCGTCGGGGATCCGCCCGGTCAGCGGCTGTACCGATCGCTCGGGTTCGACGACGTCGCGCCGAGTCTCGGCATGGCACTCCGACTGGACTGACGCCGACAGGTCGCTAGCGCTCGATCAGGTTCTCGAACGGGCGACCCTCGGCCAGCGCGGCGACCTGCCGACGCATCAGCTCGATCGACCGCGGGACGCTCAGGTCGGTGTTGCCCCCGACGTGCGGCGTGAGGACCGTGTTCGGCGTCGTCCACAGCGGGTGGCCGTCGGGCAGGGGCTCGGGGTCGGTGACGTCGAGCGCCGCGAACAGACGCTCGGACTGCAGCTCCGCCACCAGCGCATCGGTGTCGACGACCTTGCCACGGGCGACGTTCACCACCAGGGCGCCGTCGGGCAGCGCGGCCAGCAGCTCGGCGTCGACCAGCCGTTCGGTCTCGTCCGTCAGCGGCGCGATGAGCACGAGGACGTCCGTCGTCGGTGCCAGCTCGGGCAGCTCGCCGAACGCGTGCACGTGGCGACCGTCCTGGTCGCGAGCGGTGCGGGCCACCACGGTGACCTCGGTGCGGAACGCCTCGAACCGGGTGGCGATCGCCGACCCGATCGCGCCGTAGCCGACGACCGTGACCCGGCGGTCGGCCAGGGAACGGGTCTTCCGGGCGTCCCAGACACCGTTGGCGCGATCGGCCTGGAACGCCCCGAGTTCACGCAGCGAGGTCAGCGCCAGGCCGACGGCGAGCTCGGCGGTCTCGTCGTCGTGGATCCCCCGACCGTTCGCCAGCTGGGCGTGACCGGGCACGTGCGGCACCGCGTGCTCGTAGCCGGCGCTCGGCAGCTGCAGGAGCTCGAGCGCCGGCAGGCCGTGCACGAACTGCCAGCGGTGCCGTCCACCGAAGTAGAACGGCAGGAACGTGATGGCGACGTCGTCCGGGCGACCGTACGGCGCCTCGACGTCCCACACGTCCAGCTCGATGCCGTCCGGCACGGGGCCGAACCGGTCGACGAGCTCCGCGAAGGGCAGGGTGACGATGGGCACGCGGTGTCCGCCGGGCCTAGGAGTCCGTGCGCGGCGAGAACGCACCGTCGGAGTCGAGCGGCCCACGGCCGACGTACCCCTCGGTGACGTCCTCGACGATCACGTCGCCGAAGCGGGCCGGCAGCGTCGCGTTGTGCGTGCCGCGGAGCTCGTCGAGCGTCGCCGTGAACGCACCTTGGACCTCGAGCGCGTTCGACGTGGCGTCGGTCACGCCGATGCGCAGGACCGGGAAGCCCCGACCGTCGCACAGGCCCTGGAAGCGGACGTCGTCCTCGCGCCGGACGGTCACGATGACGCGACCGGTCGACTCGGAGAACAGCGCGGTCGCCGTGTCGACGCCGTCGCGGGACTCGAGCTCGTCGAGGACCACGCGGGCGCCGAGGCCGAAGCGGAGCACCGACTCGGCGAGCGACTGGCCGAGGCCACCGTCCGCCAGGTCGTGCGCACTCGTCAGCAGCTGCTCGCCACTCGCTGCGAAGAGCAGCTCGGCGAGCTCCTTCTCGCGACCGAGGTCCACCGCCGGCGGACGACCGCCGAGGTGTCCGTGCACCGTGCCGGCCCAGGCCGAACCGTCGAGCTCGAGGCTCGTGGTGCCGAGCAGGTAGATGTTGTGGCCGTCGTCCTGCCAGCCCGACGGGACGCGCTTGGCGACGTCGTCGATGACGCCGAGCACACCGACGACCGGGGTCGGGTGGATCGGGGTCGAGCCGGTCTGGTTGTAGAACGACACGTTGCCGCCGGTGACCGGGATGCCGAGCTCCATGCAGCCGTCGGCCAGTCCCTCGACCGCCTCGGAGAACTGCCACATGACCTCGGGGTTCTCGGGGGAGCCGAAGTTCAGGCAGTCGGTGACCGCGGCGGGGACGGCACCGGTGACGGCGACGTTCCGGTACGCCTCGGCCAGGGCCAGACGCGCGCCCTGCTTCGGGTCGAGCTGGCAGTAGCGGCCGTTGGCGTCGGTGGCGATGGCGACACCGAGCCCCGTTTCCTCGTCGACGCGGATCATGCCACCGTCGTCGGGGAAGGACAGGGCCGTGTTGCCGAGCACGTAGGTGTCGTACTGGTTCGTGACCCAGTTCTTCGACGCCAGGTTCGGCGAACCGAGCAGGCTGAGGAACTGCGCCTTGAGCGCGGGGCCGTCGGCCGGACGGTCGAGCGAGGCGGCGGAGTCGGCCTGCAGCGCGTCGATCCAGGTCGGGTAGGCGACCGGGCGGTCGTAGACCGGGCCGTCGACGGCGACGGTGCGCGGGTCGACGTTGACGATCTCTTGGCCCTGCCAGTCGATGACGAGACGGCCGGTGCCGGTGACCTCGCCCAGGACGCTGGTCTCGACCTCCCACTTGCCGACCACGGCGAGGAACTCGTCGAGCTTGTCGGGGCGGACGACCGCCATCATGCGCTCCTGGCTCTCCGACATCAGGATCTCTTCGGCCGTGAGCGTGGGGTCGCGCAGCAGGACGTCGTCGAGCGAGATGTGCATGCCGCCGTCGCCGTTGCTCGCGAGCTCGGACGTGGCGCAGGAGATACCCGCGGCGCCGAGGTCCTGGATGCCCTCGACCAGTTCCTTCTGGAACAGCTCGAGGCAGCACTCGATCAGGACCTTCTCGGCGAAGGGGTCGCCGACCTGGACGGCGGGACGCTTGGTCGGGCCGCCCTCGGTGAAGGTGTCGGACGCCAGGATCGACGCGCCACCGATGCCGTCGCCACCGGTGCGGGCACCGAACAGCACGACCTTGTTGCCGGCTCCGGACGCGTTCGCCAGGTGCAGGTCCTCGTGCCGCAGGACGCCGACCGCGAGGGCGTTGACGAGCGGGTTGCCCTGGTACACCGGGTCGAAGTAGGTCTCGCCGCCGATGTTCGGCAGGCCGAGGCAGTTGCCGTAGAACGAGATGCCACCGACGACGCCGTGCACGACGCGTGCGGTGTCCTCGTGGTCGATCGCGCCGAAGCGGAGCTGGTCCATCACGGCGACCGGGCGGGCACCCATCGAGATGATGTCGCGGACGATGCCGCCGACGCCGGTCGCGGCGCCCTGGTACGGCTCGACGTAGGACGGGTGGTTGTGCGACTCGACCTTGAAGGTCACCGCCCAGCCGTTGCCGACGTCGACGACACCGGCGTTCTCGCCCATGCCGACCATCAGGTTCTTCGTCATCTCCGGCGTGACCTTCTTGCCGAACTGACGGAGGTAGTTCTTCGAGGACTTGTAGGAGCAGTGCTCGGACCACATGACGGAGTACATCGCCAGCTCACCCGAGGTGGGGCGGCGGCCGAGGATCTCCTTGATGCGGGCGTACTCGTCCGGCTTCAGGCCGAGCGCGTCGTACGGCTGGTCCTTGTCGGGAGTCGCAGCGGCATCCTGCACGGTGTCGGGCTTCGGGCGCACGTAAGTCGTCACGGTGTTGTCGTTCCCTGTCACTGGAGTCGCGGCCGTCACTTGACGAGCGTCGACTCGATCACGGAGGTGAAGAAGGTGAGGCCGTCCGTGCCGGAGGCCATGGCAGCGGCGGTGTCCGGGCCGAAGCCGGGCTCGGTCGCGTGCTCGGGGTGCGGCATCAGGCCCACGACGTTGCCGCGCTCGTTCGAGACGCCCGCGATGTCGTCGATCGACCCGTTCGGGTTCACGCCGACGTAGCGGAACACGACCTGGCCGTTGTCCTCGATGCGCTTGATCTCGTCGGCGTCGGCGACGAACCGGCCGTCGGCGTTCTTGAGCGGGATCGTGATCTCCTGCTGCGCGGTGAACCCCGAGGTCCAGGCGGTCGAGGTGGTCTCGACGCGGAGCTTCTGGTCGCGGCGGATGAACTGCTGGTGCGCGTTGCGGGTGTGCGCGCCGGGGACCAGGCGGGCCTCGGCCAGCATCTGGAAGCCGTTGCAGATGCCGAGCACGGGCATGCCCTTGCCGGCGGCGTCGATGACCTCGGCCATGATCGGCGCCTTCGCGGCGATCGCTCCGGCGCGCAGGTAGTCGCCGTACGAGAACCCGCCGGGCAGCACGATGGCGTCGACGCCCTGCAGGTCGTGGTCGCCGTGCCAGAGGGCGACGGGGTCGGCACCGGCGAGACGGACCGCGCGCTGGGCGTCACGGTCGTCGAGGGAGCCGGGGAAGGTGATGACGCCGATGCGCATCCGGGTCACTGACCTTCGACGGTCACGGAGACGACGTCCTCGATGACCGCGTTCGAGAAGACGTCGGCGGCGATGTCGCGGACCTCGGCCAGCTTGGCGTCGTCGACGGGGCCGTCGACGGTCACCTCGAAGCGCTTGCCGATGCGGACGTTGGTCAGGTCGGCCTTGCCCAGACGGGCGAGGGCGTTGCCCACCGCCTTGCCCTGGGGGTCGAGGATCTCAGCCTTGGGCATGACCTCGACGACGATCGTTGGCACGTGTTCTCTCCAGCGCTTCAGGGGTGGGGGACGCGACCAGTCTACGGGGCGCGCGCGACACGCCGGGACGGATCCGGGCCTCCTGTGGAGAACGTGCTGTGCGTTTGCTCACCTGTGTTCGACTCCGTATATTCGAAGTCGAATAGTCCAGTCGGAAGACTGCCGCATCGATCCGTCAGGAGGCCCGCATGGCGTCGCTCACGCCCCTCGCGTTCGCCGCGCTCGACCTGCTGAACGAGGCACCGATGCACCCGTACGAGATGTTCCAGACGATGGTCCACCGGCAGGAGGAGCGGAACGTCAAGGTCCGCCCGGGCACCCTGTACCACCAGATCGGCCGCCTCGCCGAGCTCGGGTTCGCCGAGGTCGTGGGCACCGACCGCGACGGCAACCGGCCGGAACGCACCACCTACACGATCACCGACGCCGGTCGCGCAGCGCTCGCGGACGGCCTCCGCCGCATGGTGGCGGAGCCCGCGGACGAGTACCCGGAGTTTCACCTGGCCCTCTCCGTGCTCGAGAACCTGCCGCACACCGAGGCGGTCGATGCCGTCCGGGCCCGGATCGTCGCACTCGAACAGGAGCGCGACGACTACGACCAGGCACTCCAGCGCGTGCAGGCCAAGCAGCTGACCGAGCGGTACTGGCTCGACGTGTCGTACGTCCGTGCGATGCTCGCCGCGCAGATCGAGTGGCTCAGCACCACCGTCGACCGCATCGCCAGCGGCGACCTCCCCTGGGACGGCCCGGCCGTCCCCACAGACACTGACTTCCCCACGAACAGCAAGGACACCACTCGATGACCACCGTCACGCCTCCGCGGACGACCGAGAAGAAGCCGTGGCCCGCCCTCTGGGCGCTCGTCGTCGGCTTCTTCATGATCCTCGTCGACTCGACCATCGTGTCGGTCGCCACCCCCACCATCGCCCAGAAGCTCGACGCGGACATCAACTCCGTGATCTGGGTGACGAGCGCGTACCTGCTCGCCTACGCCGTGCCGCTGCTCATCACCGGCCGCCTCGGTGACCGCTTCGGCCCGAAGGTCATGTACCAGATCGGCCTCGTCGTCTTCACGCTCGCCAGCCTCTGGTGCGGTCTGGCCGGCTCGATCGAGATGCTCATCGTGGCCCGCGTCGTGCAGGGCCTCGGTGCCGCGATGATGAGCCCGCAGACGATGTCCGTCATCACGCGCATCTTCCCGCCGCAGAACCGCGGTGCCGCGATGGGTCTCTGGGGCGCCGTCGCCGGTGTCGCCTCGCTCGTCGGCCCGATCGTCGGCGGTCTGCTCGTCGACGGCTTCGGCTGGGAGTGGATCTTCTTCGTGAACGTCCCCGTCGGTGTCGTGGCGTTCGTGCTCGCGCAGCGCTTCGTGCCGTCGTTCGACCGCCACGGGCACCGCTTCGACTACCTCGGCATCTTCCTGTCGGCGGCCGGCCTGTTCCTGCTCGTCTTCGGCATCCAGGAAGGCGAGACCTACGACTGGGGCGTCATCGCCGGACCGATCTCGGTGTGGTCGCTCATCATCGTCGGGCTCGTGGTGCTCGCCGGGTTCGTCGTCTGGCAGGGCGTGCAGAAGGGCGAGCCGCTGCTGCCCCTCGGCCTGTTCAAGGACCGCAACTTCACCCTGGCCAACGTCGCCATCACGGCCGTCGGTGTCGCGATCGCCTCGTTCGCGCTGCCGATCATGCTCTGGGCGCAGGACGTCCTGCGGTTCTCGCCGACCCAGGCTGCACTGCTCCTCGTGCCGCAGGCCGTGCTGTCCGCCGGCCTCGCACCGCTCGTCGGCAAGAACCTCAACCGGTGGAACCCGCGCTGGGTCGCCGCGTTCGGTCTCGCGTGCTTCTCGGCCGGGCTGTTCTGGTTCGGAGCCCTGCTGTCGTCGAGTGCCGACTGGGGATGGGTGCTCCTGCCGAGCGCGCTCCTCGGCATCGCCAACGCCTGCATGTGGGGTCCGCTGTCGGTCTCGGCGACGCGCAACCTGCCGCCGAAGCTGGCCGGTGCCGGCTCGGGTGTCTACAACACCACGCGCCAGATCGGTGCCGTGCTCGGTTCGGCCGGCATCGCGGCGCTGATGGAGGCCCGGATCACCGCGAACTTCCCGGCCTCGACCGGTGGGACCTCCGCCGGTGGTGCCGAGCAGCAGGTCGGCGGACTGCCCGGGTTCCTGCTCGAGCCGTTCTCGCGGGCCATGGGTGAGTCGCTGTTCCTTCCGGCGATCGTGCTCATCGCGGCGATCGTGGCGGCGCTGTTCCTGGCGAAGCCGAAGCAGACCGTCGCCTGGCAGCAGACCGGTTCGGTCGCCACGCAGCCCGAGGCCGCCGGAGCCCCGTCGAAGTAGGAACGCACACAGTTCGTGAGCAGAAATGGTCGGGTCGCCTGCGGGCACCCGACCATTTCTGCTCACCATGTGAAACCCGCCGCCCGCCCCGCCGCCCCGCCTGCGCGCTCAACCCCGGCGCTGCAGGTGCTCCCGCGTCAGCTCGTCGATCTGCTCGTCGGTCAGGGCGTCGAGGGCGTGGGCCTCGCGGCGATCGGTCCGCTGCCACCGGATGAACAGCGAGATGAGCACGGGGATGTCCGCCACCTCGGCGATGAACCACAGCAGGTCGCCCGCCAGGTGCTGATCGCGCAGCGGCGACGGGAACCACGGCTGCCCCACGGCCTGCACCACCGACCCGTCGAGCACGTGGTTCGTGATCCGGAGCACGATGCCCGGCACCGCGTCGATCATCAGCTCCACGAAGGCGAGCAGGAACTCCGCGGTGACGAACGTCGACGACCGCAGCACCCCGGGCTCGGACAGCGGAGCGAGCAACCCGAACCCGAGCATCGGGACCGTCACCGTGATCACGACGGCCCAGACGGACGATTCGCGCAGGGTCGCCGCGAACGGTGTCAGCAACAGGCCGAACAGGACGAGGGCGACGAGCGGCGCGACGATCGCGTTGCCGAGCAGGCGCACTGGACGCGACCGCATGGCGGCGTCGGCGGCGTGCGTGAGGCGATCCGGGCCTCCTGTCCGGAGCAACGAGACGGGCGCACCGAGCGCGGCGAAGGTGGGGACCGCGAAGAAGAGCAGGGCGGACCGCAGCACGAACGCCCACCGCAGCTGCTGGTCGTACACGCCGACGATGCCGAACTGCAGGATCCCGAACAGCACCAGTGCGGCGACGAACGCGAGGGTGCGCCACCAGGGCCAGCGTGCGCCGCGACGTGCGGCAGCGACGACCCACCAGCCGTAGGCGACCGCGGCGACGGCGATCATCACCGCGGACAGGGGATCGAACCGCCAGGTGCTCCAGAACTCGGGTGTCGACGGCGTCGGGTGCCTCCAGGGGATCGGCCTGCCGCCATCCTCTGCCCGGCGCGTGTGCCGGTGCAGGCCCGAGTGGCCCCGAACGGTGAGAACCGGTTCAGATCCGGGTGACGCCCCGGGCCGGCGTGGTCCGCGAGAGCAACCACACCCCGATCGGCACGGCCACGGCGCCGACGACCGCGACCGCGAACGACAGGTGCAGCTGCATCACCAGGAACGCCGGACCGATCGTGCAGAGCGCAGCGACAGCGACGACCGGCCACGACGGGCGGTCGGCCGAGGGCAGCAGCCGGGGGAGTGGGCGGTCGAACCAGCGGAGTGCCCGAGCAACCCCGAGCGCGACGGCGAGCACCGCGACCAGCGCGATCAGCCGGGACGCCCACCACCCGCCGGAGCCCGGCGTCGGGAACGGCAGCCCGACCAGCAGGGCGATCCCGTTCAGCGCGATGAAGAGCGGCAGGTGCCACAGGTAGATGGTCATGCCGTCGCGGCCGAGGGCGAACACGGCGCCGAGCGCAGCCCTGGTGCGCATCAGGCGGGTGAGCGGAGCGTGCACGAGCTGGACCAGGCAGGCCTGCGCGATCGCGAGGAACGCCAGCGGGAGCATCGGCGGGTTGAGGTCCTGCAGCATGTCCGGTGCCCACAAACCGACCGAGGTCATCGGGACGAGCAGGGCGTAGGCGACGACCGCCACCGCGAGCAGGAGCGCCTTCGACCGCCGCGCGAACCAGCCGTCGGCCCAGAGGAACCCGAGCTGCTGGGCGAAGAGCCACACCGGTCCGAGGTTGAGCAGTCCGACCTCGGCGACCCCGGTGGCCAGGCGGACCGCATCGACCGCCGCGGCGAGCACGAGCAACACGCCGAGGGTGGCCCACGGTGCCCGCTCGTGCAGGCGCATCATCAGCGGCACGCAGCACTGCGTGATGCCGTACGCGGCGAGGAACCAGAGCGGCGAACCGATGCCGAACGCGACCTCGGCGAGGAGGCCCGGCGGGGTGCCGGCAGCCGTCGCCACCCCGAGCCCGAGTGCGAGGAACACGAACAGCGGGATCGCCGGCCGGAACAGACGCACCAGCCGGGTGGCCAGGTAGTCGCGCGCGGGGCTCGGTGCACCGCGGGCGACGGTGCTGCGCCAGCCGACTGCGCTCGAGAAGCCGCCGACCACGAAGAAGAGGGGCATCACCTGCCCGACCCAGGTGGCGGCGACGTACCACGGGAGTTCCTGCAGGGGGCTCGTCACCCGCACTCCGTGGTCGTCGGACGCGACGCCGACCATCGTGACGTGCACGATGACGACGAGGACGACGCAGGCCGTCCGGATGAGGTCGACGACCAGGTCCCGCTTCGCGATGATCCCCCGGACGTCCGGTGCGCTGTTCGCCTGTTCAGACAGGCCGTGGCTCGTGGACATGTCGGGACGTTAGCGTGCAGACCGATCGTTCCAGCGTCCCTCTAGGTGATCGCCGCCAGATCGTGACACGTCGCATACCGGTCGCGGAATGTGTTCCGACGAGTACGCGCCACGACGGCTCGTGTACAGTGAACGTGTTGTCTTGATTCCTGCAAAAGAAAGGCTCAGCATGGACGCCGACGCCGATCTGCTCCGCACCTCGGGCCTCCGGGTCACGACGCCGCGACTCGCGGTGCTGCGGGCCACCGAATCGATGCCGCACGCCACCGCCGACGACATCGTCACGGCGCTCACGGCGGAACTCCCGACGACCAGCCACCAGGCCGTGTACGGCGTGCTCGCCGCGCTGACCGGCGTCGGCCTCGTCCGACGCATCGAGCCGGCCGGCAGCCCCGCTCGGTACGAGCGACGCACCGGTGACAACCACCACCACATCGTCTGCACCCTGTGCGGCGCGATCGAGGACGTCGACTGCGCCGTCGGGCACTCGCCCTGCCTGACCCCGTCGGACGCGCACGGCTTCGCCGTCACCACCGCCGAGGTCACCTACTGGGGCATCTGCGAGCGGTGCGCCGCGGCCGAGCGCGACGACGCGGGCGATGACGCAGCCGGCGACGCAGGCGCCCCTGGCGCAAGCGCGGGCGCAAGCGCAAGCGCAAGCGCAGACGAGCTCGACGCAGCCGTGCCCGACGCAGCCGCGCCGACGCCCCGCGCGTCCCCTGAACCACCCGAGCACCCCTGACCGAACCAACCGTCCCACCCAAGGAGGAACCGTGTCCGACCAGAACACGACGCCCGGCCAGCCGGCCGGCACCCCCACCACGACCACCAACTCCGGCGCTCCCGTCTCGAGCGACGAGCACTCGATGGGCGTCGGGGCCGACGGCCCCCTCGCGCTGCACGACCACTACCTGGTCGAGAAGCTCGCCCAGTTCAACCGCGAGCGCGTGCCGGAGCGCGTCGTCCACGCGAAGGGCGGCGGTGCGTTCGGTACCTTCACCGTCACGCAGGACGTCAGCAAGTACACCCGCGCCGCGTTCCTGCAGCCGGGCCAGCAGACCGAGATGCTCACGCGCTTCTCGTCCGTCGCCGGTGAGCAGGGTTCGCCTGACACGTGGCGCGACCCCCGTGGGTTCGCGCTGAAGTTCTACACGTCCGAGGGCAACTACGACCTCGTCGGCAACAACACCCCCGTCTTCTTCATCCGCGACGGCATCAAGTTCCCCGACTTCATCCGCTCGCAGAAGCGCCTGCCCGGCTCGCACCTGCGCGACCACGACATGCAGTGGGACTTCTGGACCCTGTCGCCCGAGTCGGCGCACCAGGTCACCTGGCTGATGGGCGACCGCGGCCTGCCCGCCTCGTGGCGCGAGATGGACGGCTTCGGCTCGCACACCTACCAGTGGATCAACGCCGAGGGCGAGCGCTTCTGGGTGAAGTACCACTTCATCACCGAGCAGGGCCACAAGACCCTGACGCAGGAGGACGCCGACCGCATCGCCGGTGAAGACGCGGACTTCCACATCCGTGACCTGCACGCCGCGATCGAGCGTCAGGACTTCCCGCGCTGGACCCTCAAGGTGCAGGTCATGCCCTACGCGGACGCCGCGACCTACCGCTTCAACCCGTTCGACCTGACGAAGGTGTGGCCGCACGCGGACTACCCGCTCATCGAGGTCGGCACGATGGAGCTCAACCGCAACCCGGAGAACTACTTCGCCGAGATCGAGCAGGCGACCTTCGCTCCCTCGAACTTCGTGCCCGGCATCGCGGCGAGCCCGGACAAGATGCTCCTGGCGCGCATCTTCAGCTACGCGGACGCCCACCGCTACCGCGTCGGCACCAACCACGCGCAGCTGCCGGTGAACGCCCCGAAGAACGAGGTGCACTCGTACTCGAAGGACGGCGCGATGCGCTTCGACTTCCAGAAGTCCGAGGTGCCCGTGTACGCGCCGAACTCGCTCGGCGGCGCACACGCCGACCCGACCGCGACCGACGACGTGCCCGGCTGGGAGTCGGACGGCGCGCTGCAGCGTTCCGCCGCGACCCTGCACCCGGAGGACGACGACTTCGGCCAGGCCGGCACGCTCGTCCGTGAGGTCCTCGACGACGCCGCCCGTGAGCGCCTGGTCGGCAACATCGCCGGTCACGTCTCGAAGGTGACGCGCGACGACCTGCGCGAGCGCGTGTTCGCGTACTGGACGAACGTCGACGCCGACCTCGGTGCGCGCGTGCGCGCCGCGGTCGTGCCGAGCGCGCCGGGTTCGAACGAGGACCCGGAGACCGTGGCGGTCGAGGCGTAGTCCGGTGGACGCGGGGGCGTGAGCCCCGGTCCACCACCTGACGGACGGGAGGCACGGTGCCAGCTGGCACCGTGCCTCCCGTCCGTCTGTCGTTGCGTTCTAGACCTCTTGCCCGTTCAGCCAGATCGGGCCGCCTCGGGGGATGTGCCCAGTCCTCTTCCTAGACCTCTTGTCCGTTCAGCCAGATCGGGCCGGCCGGCCAGTCCTCCAGGGCTGCGGCCACCGGCCGCACCATCCAGCCGCCCTGCTCGGTGTTCGTGATGCCGGCGCCCTCGGCGGTGAACGCCGAGAAGGTGCCGACGGCCTCGGGGAACTCGTGCCAGCCGAGCTTCGCGTAGAAGGGGATGCGGTTCTCGCCCGCGCCGAGGAAGCCGTACGGCACCGCGAGCCCGTCGAGCACGGCGTGCGTGCGCTCCATGAGTTCCCGGCCCTTGCCCGATCCCTGCAGCCGTGGCGACACGGCGACGAGGCCGGTGTCGCCGACCAGGACGTCGCGTCCGCCGACCGTGATGAACATGCGGCGGATCCCGACGTGCGCCAGGACGACGCCGTCCTGGTCGCGGGCGAGGACCCGGCGTTCGGGCTGCATGCCGGACCAGCTGCGGCCGCCCACGTACCAGTGGGACCAGTCCGGGAACGCCTGCGCGAGCAGTGCTGCTATCGCTTCGTGGTCCGGGAGCGAGAGGGAGCTCTCCTCGACCACCTCCCACCGGATGTCATCAGTCACGCGTCCATCCTGCACGGATGTGGTGGTGGTCGTTGCGTTCTCGTATTGACCGGTAATACGTTAACGGTGACATCGGGGCGATGTCGCGATGAAGGGGAGATCGATGTCGATCAAGAACGTCGTACTGGGTGCGGTCGTGCTGGGGAGTGTCGTGGGCGGCGGGATCGCGGTCGACACCGTGACGGCGCCGGAGGCGAGTGCTGCGACGTGCTGGCGGAAGGTGACGCAGAGCAAGGGCTTCAACGAGTCGGGGTGTGGCCGCGCTCAGCACTTCAACCGGCTGAAGAGCGGGACGATGAAGTGGGGGAACGTGGTCGGTGGCAACAAGTGGTCCTACGAGGCTGCCTGCTGGACCAACATCGCCCAGTACGGCATGGTCCGGGCCTGACGCGGTGGTTCGGAACCGTGCTCGGGGAGCATTGGTCGTCGTGGTGATCGCCGCCACGGGGCTCGCTGGCTGCGCCTCCGCAGATGCTGCGCCCCGGGTCGTCGATCCGTCAGGCTTCTCAGCGGCCGGGCCGTGGGCGGGTGAGTTCGCGGAATCAGCCGCCGACACCAGCCCGTACCAGCGGCAGATCCTCTCGGACGGAACGATCTCGGCGCGGGAGGTCGCAGATGCCCAGTCCCGCATGAGCGCATGCATGCGGGATCTCGGCTACGACTACACGACAGCAGAGGACGGCACGTCCGAAGCCTCGCCGCTCCCAGGGCGGAGGGCTGAAGACGCAACGGCCATCAACGATTCGAAGTCGAAGTGCGCGAAGGACTTCGACAGCGACGTGACGTACCTCTTCAACGAAGTCCGGCGGAACCCGGAGAAGCAGGACGAGGCAACGATCACCGTCGCGTGCCTCCGTGCCGCGAGACTCGTCGACGACACGTACACCGAACGTGAATGGCGCACCCAGAACGACGACGGGAACTTCTCCTTCTCGCAGTGGGACCCCGCAGCCGTACAGTGTCGGCTGGACCCCCTCGGACTCTGGCGGCAGCAATGACCGGGGTCTTCGCCGTGCCATCCGTCGTGACGGCGGGACTCGCCCTCCTCGTCGGCTCTGCCCTTGCGCTGTCTGGCTGCTCGGCGGGTGACGCGGACACGCCGAGGTCCTCCGAGCGGGCTCCTGCGTCGCTCGAGGCGGCGGGACCGTGGGCGGATGCGTTCCTCGAGGCGCTCGACGCGGACGTGTCCGACTCGGAGGCGAGGGTCTTGGCGGACGGTCGGGTCACGACCCAGGAGCTCGAGGACGCTCACGCGAAGGTCGACACGTGCCTCCGCGATTCCGACCTCACGATCTCCTACTTCGCCGACGGCGGGTTCGAAGTGGGAAGCACGGTGGGCAAGTCGCCGAGCAACGACATCGGGAGGACCAACAAGATCCTCGAAGCGTGCGAGTCGAAGTTCGACCAGAGCATCACGTTCCTGTTCGAGGAGACGCGCAGGAACCCCAGCAAGCTGGACGACGCGAAGATCACCGTTCCGTGTCTGCGGATGGCCGGTCTTGTCGGACCTGACTACACCGAGGAACAGTGGCGGAAGGACCAGGACGCCGACGCCTTCCCGTTCGACTCGATGGGCGAGCAAACGAAGCAGTGCGCCCTTGATCCGCTCGGGCTCTGGCGGCAGTGATGCGCTTCCCGTCTGCCGCGCTCCTGACGCTCGGGGCGATGGTGGTCGCGGCGGCGACGGCCGCCGCCATCGTGGTCGCTGTGCCGGCCGAGGTCCCGGCTGCCCTCCGGACGGCGGCCCCCGCGAGCACCGTCCGGGTGACCGAGCGCACCGATGCCGATGAACGACAGGTGCAGCTCGCACTCGACACCGGTGCCCCACGGGCGGTCGTGACGTCGCGGACCGGCACGGTGACGACGTCGACGTGCTCGACCGGGGCGCCCGTGCGGAGCGGGGACGTCCTCGCGCGGGTCGACGGGCGGCCGGTGATCGCGCTCGCCAGTGACGAGCCGCTGTGGCGCGACCTCGAGCTCGGCGACCGCGGGGCCGACGTCACGGGGCTGCAGCGGGAACTCACGCGCCTCGGTGCCGGACTGAGCATCGACGGCGTCCTCGGCCCGGGCACGCTCCGAGCTGCGCACCAGTTCCTGGTCGACCGAGGTGTCGACCGCGACGACCTGCCCGACGACGTCGTGCCGCGTGACCCGTTCGCATGGGTGCCAGCCGCCGAGAACGCCGTCCTGGCGTGCGTGGCCGTCGTCGGGGCAGCGGTCGGCGCCGACGGTGTCCTCGTCGAACTCCCGGCCGAACTCCGCGGTGCGCGCATCGAGGCGCTCCCGGTCGATCCGGCGCCGGGGGAGCGCGTGCTGCGGATCGGGAACGCCGACGTCCCGATCGACGCCGCCGGGGTGGTCTCGTCGCCGACGTCCCTCGCCGCGATCACCGCCCTGCCGGAGTACGCGGCGACGGTCGCTTCGGCCGACGGCACACCGACGGTGGCCGCGATGTGGACGCTCAGTCGCCCACGAACCGTCCAGGTGGTGCCACCGACGGCCCTCTGGGACCTCGAGGGTGACCGGGCGTGCGTGCAACCGACGACGGGGCGGTCACTCCGGGTCGAGGTGCTCGGATCGGAACTCGGGCAGTCGTTCGTCCGGGTGCCCGGCGGACGAACGCTCGACCGGATCCGTGCCGCGCCCGACCGGTCCAGCTCGTGTCGGTGACGCTCGAGGGCGTCGGGCACGTCTGGCCGGACGGCACCGTGCTGTTCGACCGCGTCGACCGCACCTTCGCCGAGGGGAGCGTGACCGCGGTCGTCGGGCCGAGTGGTTCCGGCAAGTCCACGCTGCTCGCGATCCTCGCCGGGATGCTCCGTCCGACGCGCGGTGCCGCCGTCCGTCCGCCGGGCTGTCGGCCGCTCTGGGTCTTCCAGAACCCGTACGGGGTGGCCCGCCGCCGCGTGCTCGACCACGTCGCGCTGCCGTTCGTCGCCCAGGGCGCGGATCGTCGGACCGCGGACGTCCGGGCGCTCGAGGTCCTCGAGCGCTTCGGGCTCGGCTCGCGGGCGCACGCGCGGTTCGCCGAGCTGTCCGGTGGCGAGGCGCAACGCCTGATGCTCGCGCGCGCCATCGCCAGCGCGCCGGGTCTGATGCTGGTCGACGAGCCGACGGCGCAACTCGACCGGGCGACCGCGATCGAGGTGAACCGTGGGATCGGTGCGCTCGCCGCGTCGGGGACGGTCGTCGTCGTCGCCACGCACGACGACGCGACCCGTGACGCCTGCGACGGAGTGCTCGACCTCGGGCGGTACCGATGAGCCCCCGCCGGATGCAGGTGACCGAGGTCTGGCGGGAGGCGTGGCGCGACATCGCCTCCGGAGCCTCGTGGGCAGCCGTGACCGCTGCCGTCCTCGCGGTGCTGCTCAGCGGTGTCGTGGGCCTGCGCGCCGCAGCGGTCGCCGGTGACGTCCGAGCGGCTGCGGTGTTCGTCGCGAGCGGTGCGGCGACGACCGTCCAGCGAGCCGAGGGGCGGATCGACGGCCGCGTGTGCGATGCCCTCGCGGATGCCGAAGGGGTCATCGCGTCCGGTGCGTTCCGTCGCCTCGACGCCGGGGTCGTCCCCGCCGCGCTGCCGGGCTCGGCGATCCCGACCTACGAGGTGACCGCCGGGGTGCGTGGCCTGCTCGGCGGCTCCGCTGCCGACGGGGCCGCGGGAGTGATCATCTCGCCCACGGTGCACGAGACCCTGGGGCTTGCTGCCGGCGATCGCCTCGTGACGGTGGGCGGCGCGGGCACCGGGGTCGCCGGTGTGTACGACCACCCCGACGACGGCCGGGACCCTGACCTGGAGTACGCGGTCCTCGCGCCGACGGTGGACGACGGGTCACCGTTCGACGCCTGCTGGGCGACGGTGTGGCCGCAGCGCGACGACACGGTCTCGATGCTCCGGCGCACCGTCCTGCCGGCGAGCGGGGCCGAGGGCGAAGACCGACCCACCGCCGGGCAGCTCAACCCGACCCTGGGCGCGGTCTTCACCCCCGCGGCGCGGCAGCCAGTGCTCGTCCCGTTCGGGGCAGCGGCCCTCGTGGGGCTGACGATCGGCGCGGCAGCGGTCGCACGGCGCCGGCTCGCCCTGGCCTCCGACCGGCACGTCGGGGTACCGCGGAGCGCGCAGGTCCTCGGAATCGTCCTGCAGCACCTGGTCTGGGGATCGGTCGGGGCCCTGGTCGCGACGAGCGTCGCGGTGGTGCCGGTGCGTGGCCTCGACGTCGACGACGCACTGCCGATCGTGCGCGAGGCGATCGCGATCGCGTCCATCGGGCTCGTGGGCGCGCTGCTCGGCGGGGCGCTCGCCGCGGCTGCGATCCGCGAGCGCGCGCTGCACCGCTACTTCCGCTCCCGCTGACCGCAGCCGGGTGCTGCGCCACTTCAGTTCGCGCTGAGCGACACATCTCGGGCGCCGGGCCGCGAGAAGTGTCGCCCACCACGAAACTCGCCGCGACCACCGATGAACCCATTTGGTTGACGCGTCAACCAAATGGGCGCACACTGGTGCCATGCACACGCAGGACCTCCTCGCCGCCGACACCGGGATGGGTGCCGTCACCCTCCGCGTCGCGAACCTCGACCGGATGATCGGCTACTACCGCGACGGCGTCCAGCTCTCGCTGCTCTCGAACGAGGGCGGCGTCGCCGTGCTGGGGCGGCCGGGCGCCGGTGGCCTGGCGGTCCCGATCGTGATCCTCGAGCACGCGCCGTCGATGCAGCACGCCGGCCCGCACGACGCCGGCCTGTTCCACACCGCGATCCTGTTCGACACGAGGGCCGACCTGGCCGCCGCGCTGTACTCGGTCGCGACGAAGTTCCCGCAGACCTTCACCGGCAGCGCCGACCACCTGGTGAGCAACGCGTTCTACTTCACCGATCCCGAGGGCAACGGCGTCGAGCTGTACTGGGACCGCGACCGCACGGAGTGGTCGTGGACGCACGGCATGGTCGACATGGACACGAAGTACGTCGACCCGAACGCGTTCCTGCAGGAGCACCTGACGGCCGACGCGGTGGAGTCCGCGCCGAACGCGCCGGGTCGGGTCGGCCACGTGCACCTGTCGGTCGGCGACGTCGCCAGCGCGAAGGACTTCTACGTCGACAAGCTCGGCTTCGCCACGACGGCCGGGTGGGGCGAGGCACTGTTCGTCAGCGCCGGCGGCTACCACCACCACATGGCGATGAACACCTGGAACTCCCGCGGCGCTGGGCGCCGCCAGCTCGCGCTCGGGCTGGGGCTCGTGCGGATCGAGGTGCCCGGGTCGGACGACCTCGGTGCCCTCGTTGCACGCATGCACGACACCGGGGTGCAGACCGCCGACGACGGCCGGACGGTCGCGTTCGAGGACCCGTGGGCGAACCGCATCGAGGTGACCGCGCCCGGTCGCGGCTGACGCTGTCCGCCGCGGGGCGGCCGAGACTCGGGCTGCGCGACACTTCTCGCGCCCGCAGCCACGAGAAGTGTCGCCGACCCCGAGACTCGGCGCCGGCTGCCGCCGCCCGGGTCACGCGCGGTTCGAGATCCCGCCGTCCGACGTCAGCAGCTGCCCGTTCACCCAGCGCCCCTGCTCCGAGCACAGGAACCCGACGAGTGCAGCGGTGTCCGACGGACGTCCGAGTCGGCCGAGCGGCGTGCCCTCGACCGCCCAGCGCTTGACGTCGTCGGACATCCACCCGGTGTCGTTCGGGCCGGGGTTCACGACGTTCGCGCTGACGCCGAGGCTGCCGAGCTCCTTCGCGGCACCGAACACAAGGCGGTCGAGCGCCCCCTTCGACGCCCCGTACGGCAGGTTGTACGCGATGTGGTCGCTCGTCAGTGCGACGATCCGCCGGCGGTCCCGCGGTGCGGCGTCGCCAGCACGTTCGAGTGCGGCCGCGTACGCCTGCACGAGCAGGAACGGCGCGCGGGCGTTGACCGCGAAGTGCCGGTCCCACGACTCGACCGTCGTGGTCCGGACGTCCGAGTCGACCGATTCGCAGTGCGACATCACCAGCGCGGTGACGGGGGCGCCCGCCTCGGTCTCGGCGCGGCCGACCAGGGCGGCCGCCTGGTCCGGGTCCTCCAGGTCGACCGGGAGGCGCGTCACGCGTGCACCCACCGACTCGCACTCCTGCACGACGGATTCGACCCCGTCGGGATCCGCCCCACCGCTCACGCGGTCGTCGTACGGGCCCCACCACGAGATGGCCAGGTCCCAGCCGTCGGTCGCCAGACGGGTGGCGAGCGCCGCGCCGATGCCGGCTCTGCGGCCCACGCCGGTCACCAGGGCGAGTGGTCGTGCGGACGTCATACGGGCCTCCTGTCCGGTGCGCCGTCGCACCGATCGCCACCCAGTCTGCCGGAACCGGCCACGCGCGTGGCCATCGCACTCGGTGTCCTGTCGGCGAGGACCGGCACGCGAGGGCCAAGATGGACGGATGCCACGCACACGACCACCGCTCGGACGCGGACGCGGACCCCGCGGCGGTCGTCCGGACCCCCGCGACCTGCCGATCGAGCACGTCCGCGACCGGATGTCGTCCTACATCTACGGCAACATCACGGTGCTCGCTGCCGCGATCGCCGTCGACCCGGCCGCCATCCACCACGGGTCGGCGATCTGGGCCGTCCTGGCGACCGCGGTCCTGACCTACCTGGCGCACGTGCTCGCGCACCTGGTGGCG
This sequence comes from Curtobacterium sp. NPDC089991, assembly GCF_044748425.1. Lineage (NCBI taxonomy): Bacteria > Bacillati > Actinomycetota > Actinomycetes > Micrococcales > Microbacteriaceae > Curtobacterium > Curtobacterium sp. NPDC089991. Next base: position 140,843 of record NZ_JBIVGB010000004.1, on the reverse strand, counting down.
CACGGCCTCGGCGGCGACGACTCCCAGACGGACGACGCCCGGCGCGAATCGGTCGTGACGATCATGCGGAACGCGAACCCGATCGCGACGTCCGGGCTCATCCCCGCGGTGCTGTACGCGGTGGCGTGGATCGGGTGGATCCCGACGGGGTGGGCGCAGACGGCCGCCCTGGTCATCCTGGTCGTGCGCATCGGCATGGTCGGCGTCTTCATGCAGCGGTTCAGCGGCAAGCGGCCCACGTTCCTCGGGCTCTGGGGTGGCATCGTGCTGGCCGCCGTGGCGTTCGTGATCGGTCTCGTGAAGGTGGTGTTGACGCATTGAGCGCCACCGAGTCCGAGCCGAAGCCGAAGCGGGCCGGCTGGAAGTTCCTCCGCGACCTCGTCGTCATCGTCGTCGTGGCGCTGCTGGCGTCGTTCCTGGTGAAGACCTACCTGGTCCGGTCCTTCTACATCCCGTCCGCGTCGATGGAGAACACGCTGCTGATCGGCGACCGCGTGCTCGTCAACGAACTCGTCCCCGGCGCCGTGCCGCTGCAGCGCGGTGACGTCGTCGTGTTCCAGGACCCGGGCGGCTGGCTCGGCAACGGGCAGGGCGACGACCTGATCAAGCGCGTGATCGGCCTGCCCGGCGACACCGTCTCGTGCTGCGGCACCGGTGGACACCTGTCGGTGAACGGCCACCCGGTCGACGAACCCTACGTGGTGCCCGAGATCGGGTCGGACCGGGTCTCCGGCACCGACTTCGACATCACCGTGCCGAAGGGGCGCATCTGGGTGATGGGCGACAACCGGTACAACTCGGCGGACTCCCGTGTGCACGGCACGGTGCCGGTCGACGACGTGGTCGGTCGTGCGTTCATCACCACGTGGCCGGTGTCACGGTGGACGGTGCTCTCGCGGTACGCCGACGAGTGGGACCAGGTGCCGGACCCGTCCTGAGCGGCCCTGAGCTGCCCTGAGCGGCCTTGAGCGGTCCGGGGCGGTCGTTGCCCGCCCCGGTCGTCCGGTGCGGTAGCGTTCCGATTCCCGTGTCGGACCGTCCGCAGCGGGGTGAGCGGAGGCACTGTTCCGATGGACGCTGTGCCCATGGACGCTGTGCCCATGGACTACGTGACCGGGGGTGACGCAGAGCTGTCGATCCGGCGCATCGGGACGCACGGACACCGCTCCGGCACGATCGGCCCCCGACCGGACCACGTGGTCTTCTGGCTCGCCGACGGCCGTGCCCGCCTGACCGCGGACGACGGCTCGAGCTGGGACGTCGGCGCCGAACGCCCGATGATGCTCTCCGCCTCGGTCGCGTACGGCTTCGACACCGACGCCACGGCGATGACCCTGCTGCACCTGTCGCCGGCGTTGCTCGGCGGACGCGACGGCGACGGCCATAGCCACGGCGACTGCGACAGCAACGGCGACGGCGACCGCGGCGGCGACGGCCCAGCGGCCGAGTTCCGGCAACCGGACGCCGCCGACCCTCGGATCGAACCCCTCCGAGCACTGCTCCGCGACGTCACCGGTCGCGTCCTCGACCCCACCCTGCCGGCCGACGAGCGAGCCGCCCTGAACCGACGCATCGCGACGGTCGTGCTGTCGACGTTCTCGCCGTCACGGTCCGACGTCGAGCACCGGATGCGTCGTGCGATCCGCTTCGTGCACGACCAGGCCGACCAGCCGCTCTCGGTGGCCGACATCGCGGACTCGTGCGGCCTGAGCGAGCGCGGCGTGCAGGACCTCTTCCGCCGGCGGCTCGCGGTGACGCCGATGCAGTACCTGCGCGAGGTCCGGCTCGACCGGGTCCACCTCGAACTCGGCCGATCGCGCTCGGGCGGGCTGCTGGTGAGCGACGTCGCCCGGCGCTGGCAGTTCACGCACCTCGGTCGCTTCGCCGCCCACTACCGTGCACGCTTCGGCGAGCAGCCGCACGAGACGATCGCGCGGGGCCCCGGCGCGGTCTGAACCGACCCGCGCTCAGCAGCCCGTCGTCGTCAGGGTGACCGTCGCGACGGCGCCGTTCGTCACCGTCGTCGTCTGCGGGCACAGCGAGCCCGCGCGGACCGTCACCTTGCCGAGCGGGACGCCCGCGAAGTCCGCGGTGCCTCCGGGGAACACCCGCTGGTGCTCGGAGAGCTTGCCCGTCGACGCGAAGACCTTGACCTCGTACGGGTGGTCGGCGGCGTTGTCCGACACGGTGACCGAGACCTGGCCGGTCGAGTCGTGGGCGCCGCACCCCGCGAGCGTCACCAGAGCCGCCGCAGCGAGGGCGACAGCGGGCAGGACACGGCGGGACACGCGTCCAGGGTAGTCCGGCACCGGGCCGCGCCGGACCAGGGTCGACCGCCGAGCGCTCGGCGAGCCTGCCCCGCGGACTGGGGTGGTGCGTCCTCCGTAGTGGGGACAGGCCCTGTCCGGTTGGCGCGTTAGCGTGGGTGCATGCACTCGGAGACAGCGACGACCGTCCCAGTCACCGGCGCGCCCGACGCCGTGCGCCGCGCAGCGCTGCTCGCCGCACTCGACGTGGTCGAGGGTGGCGCCGAAGAACGCTTCGACCGGATCACCCGCATCGCGCGTGAAGCCCTCGGTGTCTCCGGCTCCTTCCTGAACCTGGCGGGCGAGACCTCGCTGACCATCAAGTCCCAGCAGAGCGACAGCCACTTCGGACCGGTCATCCCGCTGCAGGACACCTTCTGCGGGCGCACGCTGGGGGAGCGCGGCCCCGTGCTCGTGCCGGATGCGCGCATCGACGCCCGCTACTCCGACATGCCGATGGTCGTCGGCGACCCGAACGTGCGCTTCTACGCCGGGGTCCCGCTGCGGCTCGGCGACGACGACGTCAAGGTCGGCACGCTCTGCCTCATCGACCCGGAACCGCGGACCCTCGACGCCGACGAGGTCGCCCTGCTCCAGGAGCTCGGTGTCTGGGCCGAGCGGGAACTGGCAGCCGGCGCCGACGAGGACCGCCTGCGGTCCGTGCTCGCGGGGCTCGAACCCGGCACGGTCGACGTGCCCGGCTACCGGATCGCGGGGCTGTCGGTGCCGCACGGCGTCGTCTCGGGCGACTTCCACGACTGGCACCGTTCCGGCGACGACGCCGTGCACCTGACCGTGGCGGACGTCATGGGCAAGGGCATGTCGGCTGGGCTGCTCGCCGCGAACATCCGCGGCGCACTGCTCGCCCGCGGCGACCTGGCACCCGACGTCGCCGTCGCCGAGCTCGAGGCACAGGTCGCACCCGACCTCAGCCGCGCCGAGTCGTTCGCGACGATGTTCCACGGCCGCCTCACCCCCTCGACCGGCCGGATCGACTTCACCGACGCCGGACACGGGCTCGTCCTGCAGCTCCGCGACGACGGCGCCGAGCGCATCCTGCGGTCGTCGGACCTGCCGATCGGGCTGCACCCCGCGGGCATCGAACGTGCCTCCGGCTCGCTCGTCATGCGTCCGGGTGACGTGGTCATCGTGGTCAGCGACGGCGCGCTCGAGCTGTGGGACTCCACGCTCGCGTCGCTGTCGCAGCTCGGGGAGCTCTACCGCGGCTCGCCGGACATCGCGACGTTCCTGCAGCGGGTGCGGTCACGTGCGGTCGACCACGACCCGGGCGACGACCTGACCGTCGTCGTGGTCGCGCGCGACCTCTGACGACGAGCCGTCGGCAGGTCGTCGGCAGGTCAGGACTGGTCGCTCGTCGACTGGTCACGACGTGCCGTCGGCGCGCCGCCGGACGGTCACGAACGGTCAGGCGCCGGGGGTCTGAACGACGGCTCGTGACCGGTCGCCGGATGTGAGCGGGGTGTCGTGACCGGTCGGGGTCCGCTCGGGGCCGGTCGTGGCCCGCTCGGGGCACGCAGCAGCAGGCCCGCAGCAGGAACCGACTAAGCGCCGAGGCGCTCGATGAGCTCGGCGTAGCGCGCGGCGGTGCGGGACACGATCGCCTCGGGCAGCACCGGGGGCGTGCCCTGGCGGTCCCAGTTGGCGCTCAGCCAGTCGCGCACGATCTGCTTGTCGAACGAGTCCGTCCGACCGTCGGCCCGGGCGTCCCAGTACCGGCTCGAGTCGCTGGTCAGGACCTCGTCCGCGATCCGGATCCGGCCGTCGGCGTCCTGCCCGAACTCGAACTTGGTGTCCGCGATCACGACGTCGCGCTCCAGGGCGATCGCGGCTGCCTCGGTGTACACGTGCAGCGACAGGTCGCGCAGGGTCGCCGCGACCTCGGCGCCGACCAGGTCGACGGTCTGCTCGTACGAGATGTTCTCGTCGTGCTCGCCCTGCGGTGCCTTGTAGGCGGGGGTGTAGATCGGTTCGGGGAGCCGGTCGCCGTTCGACAGCCCGTCGGGGAGTGCGACACCGCAGACGCTGCCGGACGCCTGGTACTCGGCCCAGCCGCTGCCGACCAGGTACCCGCGCACGACGCACTCGACGGGGAACATCTCGAGCGGCATGACGTGCATCGACCGCGACTCGACCTCGGCCGGCACGGGGGTGCCACCGGACGACGGGCCGATGATGTGGTTCGGCACGTCGCTCAGCTGCGTGAACCAGAAGCGCGACAGGCGGGTGAGCAGCTCGCCCTTGCCGGGGATCGGTGGCTCGAGTGCGAAGTCGTAGGCACTGACGCGGTCGGACGCCACGAGCAGCAGCTCGGACGCGCTCTGGATGTCGGCGGTGCCGGTCGGCACGTAGAGCTCGCGGACCTTGCCCGACGAGACGTGGTCCCAGCCCTCGATCACGGGCGCGGCGCTCATCGGGTGACCTTCGCGGCGATGTCGGTGCGGTACTGCGCGCCCTGCAGGGTGATGTCACCGAGGCCCGCGTAGGCGCGCTCCCGCGCCTGGACGAAGTCGGCCCCGGTCGCGACGACGCTGAGCACGCGACCGCCGGTGGCGACGAGGCTGTCGTCGAGCACCCCGGTGGCGGCGTGTGCGACGGAGACGCCGTCGCGGGCGTTCGCGGCGTCGATGCCGGTGATCGGACGGCCGGTCTGCGGGTTCTCCGGGTAGCCCTCGCTCGCGAGTACGACCGTGACCGCCGCATCCGGACGGAACGAGGGTGCCGGGGTGCCCCCGAGCTGGCCCGTCGCGGCGGCGAGCAGCAGTCCACTCAGCGGCGTCGCCAGGCGGGGGAGGACGACCTGGGTCTCCGGGTCGCCGAAGCGGGCGTTGAACTCGATGACCCGGACACCCTGCTCGGTGACGATGAGCCCGCAGTAGAGCAGCCCGACGAACGGGGTTCCCTCGTGTTCGAGACGACGGACGGTGGGCAGCGCGACCAGCTCGGTGACCTCGTCGACGAAGGCCTGCTCGGACGCCCAACGATCGGCCAGCCACGGCAGCGGCGAGTAGGCACCCATGCCGCCGGTGTTCGGTCCGAGATCGCCGTCGGCCAGGCGCTTGTAGTCCTGCGCGGGGCTGAGCGGGCGGACGTCGTGGCCGTCGCTCAGGAAGAACAACGAGACCTCTTCGCCGTCGAGAAACTCCTCGACCACGACGTGCCCGTGCTGCAGCCAGTAGGTGGCGTGGTCGATCGCGGCCTGACGGTCCTCGGTCACGAGGACGCCCTTGCCCGCGGCCAGCCCGTCGGCCTTCACGACGTACGGTGCGCCGAGCTCGTCGATCGCGGCGACGGCCTCTTCCGCCGTGCCGGCGTACACCGGGCGGCCGGTGGGCACGTTCGCCTCGGACATGATGCGCTTCGCGAAGGCCTTCGAGCCCTCGAGCTGCGCGGCGGCCTTGCCCGGCCCGAAGACCGGGATGCCCCGGGTGCGGACGGGGTCGGCCACACCGGCGATGAGCGGCGCCTCGGGCCCGACGACGACCAGTTCGACGCCGTTCTCGATCGCGTACTCGGCGATGAGTGCGCCGTTGGTGGGGTCGAGGGAGACGGTCTCGACATCGGCGGCGATGCCGGCGTTGCCGGGAGCAGCCGTGATGACGTGGCCCGCCTGTTCAGCGAGGAGGGCCGTGATGATCGCGTGCTCGCGGGCACCGGAACCGAGGACGAGGATTCGCACCCGATCACCCTACCGATCAGGACTCTCCCGCCGCGAGGCGACGGCTAGCCTGTGGAGATGCCACCCAGGAGGATCGAGGACGCCGCCGGCCGCGCCGCACTGACCGCGGTGCAGCAGGGCGACGCGGCACGGGCGACCGTCGCGACGGCCGTCCGGTGGACCCTGCAGCGCCTCGCCGACGACGTGCCGGGCAACAGCGTCGAGGTGCGGGTGCCGCCGTTCGCCGCGGTCCAGGCCGTTCCCGGCCCGCGCCACACCCGTGGCACGCCGCCGAACGTTGTCGAGACGGACGCCACGACCTGGCTCGCGCTCGCGACCGCTGAGCTGACCTGGGACGAAGCCGTCGCGCAGTCACGCGTCAGCGCTTCCGGCTCGCGTGCGGACCTGACGGCGTTCCTGCCGGTGCGGGTCGCGCCGTAGTCCGGGTCGCGCGGAGTCACACCGAGGCCGGTGCGGCTCACGCCGGAGTCGCACCGAGGATTACCTAGCCGGTCGAACCGAATTAGGTAGTCCCTACCGATGCGGGCGCATGCACTGCGAACCTACGCTTGAAGTCGCCGGGATTCGGACCCGACCCGAACGGGTCCGAACCCGGCGACAGGGACCAAGGTACGCGATGTTCCACACAACGTGTCAACCGCCGCGGCGCGTCGTGCTGCAATGCGCAACGTTCTTGCGTCACGAGTGGACTCAGAAGAGTCCGGCGAGCTCCGAACGAGCATGCAGGTCCCACTTGCCGAACACGCGCGACAGGTGCGCGTCGATGGTCCGCGTCGAGAGCCCGAGCTCCTCGCCGATCAGGCGGTTGCTCAACCCCTGCGCCGCGAGCTCGGCGACCTGGTACTCGCGGTTCGTGAGCGGTGGTTTCGGCCGGCCGGCCGTGACCGCCATGCCGTGCGACGCGAGCGCCCCCTGCGCCGCGATCACCCGCGTCCGGTCGCGTGCGGTCAGGGCGTCGGCGTACTCGACGATCGCCGCGGCGAGCGGACCGTCGACCCGAGCCGCTGCCTCGCGCATGCGACCGAGCGAGGTACCAGTCTCGCGTCCGTTCAGCATGTCCATCGCGTAGTGCAGCGTCTGCGCGTACATGACGTGCGTCCACCCACCGCTCGCCGTCCCGCGGTCGATGATGTCGTCGGCGTGCCGGAGCCCGGCCGGGTTGCCGAGCACCGCCTCGGTCCAGGCGATCGTCACCGCGACCTGCTCGCCCGTGATCCGCATCGCCCGCTGCGGGGTGGCCCTCGCCCGGTCGAGCGCACGTGTCGCGTCCTCGGTTCGACCGGCGTAGGCGTACGCCATCGCGAGTCGTGCCCACGGGTAGGCCGCGAAGCCGCCGTGGTCCGCGACGTCGTACCGCTCGCAGGCAGCCGAGAACGCCGCGATCGCGTCGTCCCAGCGCCGTTGGCCGATGGCGAGGTTGCCGTCGCCGATGAGCTCGAGGGTGAAGTCGTACTTCAGGTACGGGTTCGACCGGCGGACCGGCACCTCGGTGAGCAGGTCGGCGAGGTCGCCGCGCCAGACCTGCACCTGGTGCAGCACTGAAAAGATCTCGCCGACGCTCCACGGTGCGTCCTCGAGGTGCTCGATCGCGGTGGCCAGTGCCCGGCGACCGAGGGCCGAGGCGTCGTCGAGCCGGCCGGCCGTGGCGAGCGCCATGATCGCGCAGGGGGCGACGCACAGGAACGCGAACGGGATGGTCGGGGCGTGCACGATCCCGCTGCGCTCGAGTTCGGCCCGCACCTCGTCGAACCGTCCGCCCCACCCGAGGTGTGCGAGCCGCAGCAGGCGGAGCCGTTCGACCGCGTTGCCGGACACCAGCCGGCTGGCGACGTCGGTGAGCGCGACCGCTGCCAGCACGTCGTCGTCGTGGAACTGCCGGATGTTGGCGAGGATCTCGCAGGCCTCGACCACGAGGGCGTCGTCCACCGTGCCGGGGTCCGCGCGGGCGACGGCCCAGGCAGCCTCGGCGTCGGCGCGACCGGCCTCGCGCCCGTCGCTGTACGAGTACGCCAGCGACCGCAGGCAGCGCGCGGCGACCTGCTCGTTCGGGTGCAGCGTCCGCCGGAGCGCTGCGGAGGCGAGGGCGATCGCGCTCTCGTGCTCCTGCAGCCGCACCGCGACCTGCGCCGCGTCGAGCAGCTGCTCGACCGGGGGCACGACACCGCAGTCGAGCGCCCAGAGCGCTGACCGCAACCGTGCGGCGGGCGGGGCGCCCTCGGCGCTGTCGGTGCGGAAGGCGTTCGCGCGGGCGAAGAGTGCCGTGCGGCGGGCGACCGGCACCAGGCCGCGGATCACGTCGCCGACGAGCGGGTGCTGCGGACGGGCCACCGCGGCGCCGTCGTCGAGCGAGTCGATCCGGACCAGCCCGAGCGCGACCACGCGGTCGACGTCGCCGCCGCTGACCAGGCCGAGCAGCCGCGCGAGCGGGATGGGGTCGGCCAGTGCCACGATGTCGACGACGTCGCGCAGGTCCTCCGGCAGCGAGCCGAGTTCCGTCCGGTACATGTCGGCGAGGCTGTTCGACGCCGTCACCCGGCCGCGCCAGTACCACCCGGACGCCGTGTGCTCGAGGGCACCCGAGGTGCGGGCGGCGCGGACGACCTCGCGCAGGTAGAGCGGGTTGCCGGCGGTCGCACGGTGCACCCGCTCGGCCGAGGCGTTCTCGAGCTGCGAGCCGAGCGCCTCGGCCACCAGGGCCGACGTCTCGCGCAGGGTGAGCGGCTCGAGGTCGATGCGCTCGAGCAGGTCGTCCTGCCACAGGGCGCGGAGCGGCTCCGGCAGCGCGGTGAAGTCACGGCAGGTCAGGACGAGCCGCGCACCCTGGTGCCGGACGAGCCACGCCACGTACCGGGCGGAGATCGCGTCGAGGTGGTCGGCGTCGTCGACGCGCAGCAGGACGTCGCGGTCCGCCAGGTCGGCGATCGCCCGGAGGCGCTGCTCGGCCCCGGCGTCGTCGGACAGTTCCGACAGGGTCGCCGGCAGCTCGCCGAAGCGGTCCGAGATCGCGCCGAAGGGCATCGACCGCCCGGAGGCGACGGCGGTGATGGGCACCACGACCGTGCGCCCGGTGGCGTCCCGTCCGGCGACGCGGTCGGTGACGCGGGCGGCGACGGTGCTCTTGCCGAGACCCGGGGCGCCGACGAGCGCGACGCTCCACTGGTGCTCCGCGACGACGGACACGGCACGGTCCTCTTCGTGGCGTTGCATCACGGGCCAGGTCACGCGCGCCGGGGTGCTCGGGGTACGACCTCGCCCCCGTACGGTCCGTTCTCGCATCCGTGTCACCTCCAGCCCTTGGGATACCAACGCGTACGGATCATCCTCTCCTGGATCGGACTGCGCGGACAGGCCGGGAGACGTCCCACAGTGGGGGACAATGGGTGGGTGAGCAACACCGATCGACCCGACGACCAGCCGGTCCCGGCCCCTGCGCCGAACGCCGTCTCCACCTCCGACGAGGTCACGATCCGTCGTGCCCCGAAGTTCGGGGTGTTCATCGTCGGCGGTGCGGTGCTCGGGTTCATCGCGACCCTGATCGTCGTCTCGCTCACCATGAACCTCGGTGGCCAGCAGGAGGAGTCGAGCTTCGGCAGCCTGGTGGGCTACTTCAGCCTGTGGGGCGTCACGATCGGCGCCTTCGTCGGCGCGGTCGTCGCCGTCGTGTTCGACCGGGTCTTCGCCCGGCGCGCGGCCCGACTGACGGCGGAGCGTGTCGAGGTCGAGCTGCCGCCCGAGACGGTCGACGGCGAGATCGACGAGCACGGCGACCAGCGGCCGTAGCCGCAACCGCTTCCAGACGGGAGGCCCGTGGCGACACCGCCACGGGCCTCCCGTCTGTCAGGTGGGTGCGTCTCGGACGCGACCTAGCTGAGCTGGTTCGCCTCGACCCAGGACAGGTACTCCGGGCTCACGGTGCCCGTGACGTACTCGCCCGTGAAGCAGCTCATCTCGAGGTCGGTCACGTCGGAGCCCTCGATGATGGCGTCCCGCATGTCGCCGATCTCCTGGTAGATAAGGTGATCGCTGCCGAGCACGCGGTTGATCTCCGGGATCTTCCGGTCGTGTGCGATGAGCTCGTCGCGCGTCGGCATGTTGATGCCGTACACGTGCGGGAACCGGACCGGGGGAGCGGCGCTCGTGAAGGTGACCTCGTTCGCACCGGCGGCGCGGGCCATCTCCACGATCTCCTTGCTCGTCGTGCCGCGCACGATCGAGTCGTCGACGATCAGGATGTTCTTGCCCTTGAACTCCGACGACATCGCGTTGAGCTTCTGCCGGACGGACCGCTTGCGCTCCGCCTGGCCCGGCATGATGAAGGTCCGGCCGACGTAGCGGTTCTTGTAGAAGCCCTCGCGGTACTCGATGCCGAGCTTCCGCGCGACCTGCATCGCGGCCGGCCGGGACGAGTCCGGGATCGGCATCACGACGTCGATGTCACCGGTCGGCGCGTACTGCTCGATGGTGTCCGCCAGCCGGTTGCCGAGACGCAGGCGGGCGTCGTAGACCGAGATGCCGTTCATGACCGAGTCGGGACGGGCCAGGTACACGTACTCGAACGAGCACGGCACGAGCCGCGGGTTCTTCGCGCACTGCCGGGCGTGCATCTGCCCGTTCATCTCGATGAAGATCGCCTCGCCCGGGGCGACGTCGCGGACGATCTCGTAGCCGCCGGACTCGAGCACCAGCGACTCGCTCGCGACGACCCACTCGGGCTGGCCGGCCTCGTCGAACTTGTGGCCGAGGATGAGCGGCCGGATGCCGAACGGGTCGCGGAAGGCCAGGAGCCCGTGGCCGGCGATCGTGGCGATCGTGGCGTACGAGCCCTCGACCCGCTCGTGCACGCGCTCGACGGCGTCGAAGACCTGCCCGGGGTCGAGGTCGGTCCCGCGGACCTGTCCCTGCAGCTCGTGCGCCAGCACGTTCACCAGGAGCTCGGTGTCCGACGTGGTGTTGAGGTGCCGACGGTCGATGTCGAAGAGTTCACGCGTCAGTTCCCGCGTGTTGGTGAGGTTGCCGTTGTGGACGAGGACGATGCCGTACGGCGCGTTCACGTAGAACGGCTGTGCTTCTTCCTCGTTGCTCGCCGCGCCCTTGGTGGCGTAGCGCACGTGGCCGAGGCCCATGGTGCCGAGGAGGGCGCGCATGTCACGGGTTCGGAACGACTCCCGCACGTGGCCGCGGGTCTTGTGCATGTGGTGCACGTGACCCTCGACCGTGGCGATGCCCGTCGAGTCCTGCCCGCGGTGCTGCAGGAGGAGCAGTGCGTCGTAGATGGATTGGTTGGCGGGGCCCTGTGCAACGAGGCCGACGATGCCGCACATTCGCGGGTGTGCTCCAGACCGTAGAATCGGGGGGTACCGAACAAGTCTGCCATGTCACCGCGAAGGACTCCGCATGCCCAACCCGTACGCCGAAGCCGGAGTGGACACCGCTGCCGGTGACCTGGCCGTCGAACTCATGAAGTCCGCAGTCGCGGCGACGCACAACAGCCACGTGCTGGGCGGCGTGGGCGGCTTCGCCGGACTCTACGACGTGTCCTTCCTGAAGGACTTCTCACACCCGCTGCTCGCGACCTCGACCGACGGCGTCGGCACCAAGGTCGCCATCGCCCAGGCGATCGACAAGCACGACACCATCGGGCAGGACCTGGTCGGCATGGTCGTCGACGACATCGTGGTGGTCGGTGCGAAGCCGCTGTTCATGACCGACTACATCGCCTGCGGGCGCGTCGTGCCGAACCGCATCGCCGACATCGTCGCCGGGATCGCCCGCGGCTGCTCGGCGACGGGCACCGCGCTGGTCGGTGGCGAGACCGCCGAGCACCCCGGGCTGCTCGGCCCGGACGACTACGACGTGGCCGGCGCCGCGACCGGTGTCGTCGAGGCCGGTTCGCAGCTCGGCGCCCACCTGGTGCAGGACGGCGACGTCGTGCTCGCCATCGAGTCCTCCGGGCTGCACTCGAACGGGTACTCGCTCGTCCGGCACATCCTGGCGTCGCGCGGGGTCGGGTACACCGACCAGCTGGCCGAGTTCGGCGGCGTCTCGGTCGGCGAAGCCCTGCTCGAGCCCACCCGCCTGTACACGACGCCGCTGCTGGAGCTGCTCGAGCAGCACCCGGGCGCCGTGCACTCCCTGTCGCACGTGACCGGTGGTGGCATCGCGGCGAACCTGGCACGCGTGCTGCCCGTCGGCTCGTGGATCGAGGTCGACCGCTCGACCTGGCAGCCGCTCCCCGTCTTCCGCGTGCTCGCCGACATGGCAGGCACGCCGATCGAGGACACCGAGGGCACCTGGAACCTGGGCATCGGCATGTTCGCCGTGGTGTCCGCCAGCGCCGCGGTGGACGTCATCGAGTCGCTCGGTGTCGCCGGGATGCCCGCGTGGCCGGTCGGCACGATCGCCACGTCGGCCCGCGACCTGTCCGGCTTCGAGCAGGGTGCCAAGGGTGTCGACGGTGGCGCGGTGCGGCTCGTCGGGAGCTACGCCGCCTGACCCTGCCGGCCACGCCCGTCACGCAGGCCGCGTGGCGGGCGTTCGTCGTGCCTCCAGGCCGCACGACCTGCCGTCAGGTGTCCGCCGAGTGGCCACGAAGTGCCGCTCGGTCCGGCCGCGGGCGGCACTTCGCGACCACTCGGCGTTCCCCGCGTGGGGAGTCGGGGCCGGTCCGCGTCATCCGCGTGGGCACGCAGAAACGCCGCGCTGCCCGGAGGCGCGCGGCGTGACGGCTGTGCCGGTCAGGCGGACTTGTTCTGGTCCGCCTCGGTCTCGAACTCGTCGGATTCGTCTGCCGCTTCGGGACCGTACTGGTCCGCCCAGCGGTCGACGAGATCGTCATCGGAGTGTTGTCCGGCGGAGAGCTCCTGCTCGAGTGCACCGTAGTTCGTCTGCGGGCTGAAGTACTTCAGCTCACGGGCGACCTTGGTGTGCTTCGCCTTTTGACGGCCGCGCCCCATGCGTGACCCCCTCGTTCGGCTCTGGTCCGGTCCTGGCGAATGACGGAAGATCACTCGGGGAACCAGACGGTTCGTGGTTTGAAATCTGCCGATCACTCTACCATGTACCTCGATCTGGACGTCGCCGCGACGGCTCCGCGCACAGGAGAATCGAAGTGATGACCGAACCCCTCGAGAACGCAGCCGACCAGTCCGCCCGTGTCGTCGTCATCGGTGCGGGGCAGGCCGGACTGTCGGTGGGATACCACCTGCGCCGCCTGGGGCTCGTGCCCGGCACCGACCTGGTGCTGCTCGATCGGGCCCCGAGCACGGGTGGCGCCTGGCAGTTCCGGTGGGAGGCCCTTCGGCTCGGCGCGGCGCACCGCGTGCACGACCTGCCGGGGATGCGGGCGATGGGGCTCCAGTTCGACGACGCCGATCGGTCACGACCCGCCCGGGACGTCGTGGGGGAGTACTACCGGCGGTTCGAGCAGCACTACGACCTGCGGGTCCGGCGTCCGGTCTCGGTGCCGTCGGTCTCGCGCACCGCGGACGGCCGACTGTGCGTCACGACCCGCTCCGCCGACGGCACCGAGACCCGGATCCGCGCCGACGTCGTGGTGAACGCATCGGGCACGTGGGGCACGCCGTTCGTGCCGTGGTACCCGGGCCGAGGCGCGTTCCGCGGACGACAGCTCGACACGACCGAGTACCGCAGCGCCGCGGAGTTCGCCCGGCAGGACGTCGTCGTGGTCGGCGGCGGGACGAGTGCCATCGGTTTCCTGCTCGAACTCGACGGTGTCGCCCGGTCGACCCACTGGTTCACCCGACGGCCGATGGTGTGGGCGGACTCGTCGTCGCTCGACCTCGAGTCGGCGGTCGCAGCGGTCGACGAGCAGGACCGTGCCGCCCGTGCCGGCGAGGTGCTGCCGAGCATCGTGAGCGGCACGGGCGTGCCGGTCTCGCGGCGGATCCGCGCGGGCATCGACCGCGGCGTCCTGCGCGACCAGCCGATGTTCACCCGGATGGACGAGACCGGCGTGGTGACGGCCGACGGCACGCACGTGCACGCCGACGCGGTGCTCTGGGCGACCGGGTTCCGGCCCGACCTGCGGCACCTCGCGCCGCTGCACCTGCGGACCGCGGCCGGCGGGGTCGTCGTGGCGGACGGGCGCTCGGTCGACGAGCCGCGGTTGTTCCTGGCGGGCTACGGGCCGCAGGCGTCGACGATCGGGGCGAACCGGGCCGGACGGCTCATCGCCCGCCAGGTGATGGACGTGCTCGCCGCCGCGTGAGCCGCTCCGCCTGGTGCGAGGTTGACCACCCGGTGCGAGGTTCTTTCGGCGCACCGAGTGATCAACCTCGCACCAGGGGGCGCAGGGCCCCGCACCGCGGGTCAGGCGGGCAGGGGCTCCTGCACGCCACGACGGCGACGGGACGACGCCAGGAACACGGCGTCGAGCGAGAACCGCCCCGGGCCGGTCAGCGCCACGACGAGCGAACCGACCGCCAGGACGAGCACGTACTCGAAGCCGCCGTCCTGCGAGTAGAAGCCGGACGACGCGTGCGCGAGCAGCCCCGCGACGACCATGTCGACGGCGAGCAGGACGCCCACGACGCGGGTCGCGACGCCGAGCACGAGCAGCACGCCGCCGACGAGTTCGAGGCCCGCCACCAGGGGCGCGGCGACGTCGGCGAGCGGGACACCCATGCCGGAGAAGCCCTGGGCCACGTTCGGGATGCCCTGGGCGAACTTCTGCGCGCCGTGGGCGATGAACACCACCCCGAGGACGATGCGGAGCGCGGTCAGGCCGATGGAGGTCGATGTCGTTCGCATGGCCACGAAGCTAACCGGTGACACGTCATCGATGCCCCTCGTCCGGGGGTCTGCCCGGACATCACCAGAACATGCCCAGGCTGGGGTCCGCCGAAGGGCGGACCCGCTCTCAGGAACCCGTGGTGTCGGTGCCGCGGCCGGTCTGCTGCTGCAGGCGGTCGATGTGCTCCGAGGCCTCGGCCTTGGTCAGGTCAGCGGAGAGCTCCTCGCCGGCTTCACGGGCCAGGGTGTCGAGGTAGCTGCGCTGGGGTCCGGTCATCGGCTCGTCACCGGTGACCCACTGCTCGGGGTCCTTCCTCGCGTCGGTCGACGGGTCCGGACGGGCGCCGCCGAGGGTCTCTTCTGCATCACTCATGCCGAGGACGCTACGCCGCACCTCCGACGCACCCCGCAGACGGTGTGTCCCCCGTCAGACCGGCGTGGCCGAGTACCGCACCAGGTCCGGGCCGACCGCACTCGTGGCGATCGGCACGGTCCGTCCCTCGCGACGGACCCAGATCGTCGCGGCCTGCTCGTCGATCCGCTCGACCTCGTGCAGCGAGCCGTCGAGCAGCACGGTCGCGGACACCACGACCCGGCCGCTGGACGGCCGCGGGGGCAGACCGGGGACGTCGTCGTCGTACGCCGCGTACTCGCCGGGCTGCAGGAACGGGGACACCGGAGCGGTCACGACCTCGAAGCCCTCGTCGACCTCGGCGACCGCCACGAGCCGCACCGCCTGGTCCGTCGGCAGGGGGACGTCGACCACCCAGGGCGCCTCGGAACCGGCCAGTGCGCGGAAGGCGGGCCGACCGTCGGGGGCGAGCCGTGCCTCCAGGCCGTCGATCCGGACCCGTCCGCGACCGCGCGAATCGGCGTAGAGACCGGGCTCGATGCCGGACTGCCGCGCCTCGAGCCGGGTGATGACCACGCGGTCCGGGCGGTACCAGTCGCGCAGCGTCGACGGGTCGACCCACCCGACGCTGGGGACGCCGCGCGACAGCGCTGCCGACTCGTCGGCGGCGCGCTCGTCGAGCGCACCCAGGGGGTGTTCGCCGCGCACCGCGACGAGTCCTTCGTGGCGGCTGCCCGCGACGGGCTCGTGGTCCAGCACCTCGACGCGCTTCGACACCTTGCCGCCGTGGCCGTCGAACGTGGCGAACGTCCGCAGGTCGGTGATCGTCATGACGTCAGATGCTACGACTCGTCGCCCCGACGCGGCGAGGTCGGCACGAGCGCGTGCAGCTCACCGGTGCACTGCGCGGGGTCGACGCCCTCGGCGGGACCGGCCGGTCGGGTCGCGCGACGCGGCTGCAGGCTGTTCCGCTGCGCGGACCGGGCCAGGCGATCATCGACGACACCGTCGACCGGCGCTCCGGCCGAGCCGGCGAGGGACCGGCGGAGCGGGGGCCGCACGGGCTCGCCGCGACGTTCCTGGCCGGGGAGCGGACGCGACCGGCGGCCGTACAGCAGCTCGGACGAGTCGAGCAGCCACGGCACCAGCGCCACGGTGACGCCGTGCACGAGCAGGAGCTTCTTGCGGATGCGACGACCGCGGTGGTTGTGGAGCAGGCCCTCCCACCAGTGACCGACGATGAAGATCGGGGTGTAGACGGTGACGACCTCGGAGCCGTGCTCGAGCCGGTGCGCCTTGATGTACTTGATGAGCGGCATCGAGATGTCGCGGTACGGACTCGGCACGATGGTCAACGGCATCCGGATGCCGTACTCGGCCCACTGGTCGCGCAGGTTCTGGGCGTCGGCGTCGTCGATCGCGACGTGGACCGCCTCGCAGCTGGCGTGCTCGGCGGCGATCGCGTAGTCGAGGGCCTTCAGCACGGGCTTCTGCAGCTTGTTCACGAGCACGACGGCGTGGTCGCCGGTGGCACCGAACTCGGTCTCGACGTCGGCCTCGATCTCGTGCGAGACGTCGCGGTAGTAACGGTTCACGCCGAGCATGAGCACGTACAGGATCGGCATGATCAGGAACACGAGCCAGGCGCCGTGCGTGAACTTGGTGATCGTGACGATGACCAGGACGACGAGGGTGAACGTGGCGCCGATCGCGTTGATGGTGCGGGAGCGCACCACCTGCGCGCGGTTGACGGACGGATCGGCGGTGCCGGCCCGGTCCGCGCGCAGCAGTCGCGTCCAGTGCACGACCATGCCCGTCTGCCCGAGGGTGAACGACACGAAGACGCCGATGATGTAGAGCTGGATGAGGCTCGTGACGTTCGCCCGGTACACCACGAGCAGCGCCGCGGCGACGAGCGCCAGGACGATGACGCCGTTCGAGTAGATGAGCCGGTCGCCGCGCGTCGACAGGGCCTTGGGGGCGTACGAGTCGCGGGCCAGGATCGAGCCGAGCAGCGGGAACCCGTTGAACGCCGTGTTCGCGGCGAGGAGCAGGACCGCGGCCGTCGTCGCCTGGATGACGAAGAACAGCACCGAGTTGTCACCGAACGTCGCCGCCGCGATCTGGGCGATGAGGGAGCGCTGCGGCGTCGTGGCGCAGTCCGCGAACCCCTGCAGGTCGCAGGCGCGTTCGGCGTAGTGCACGCGGGACACGAGCGCGAGCGTGATGAGCCCGATGAACAGGACGATCGCGATGCCGCCCATCGCCACCAGGGTCGCCTGCGCGTTCTTGATCTTCGGGCGTCGGAAGGCCTGCACGCCGTTCGCGATGGCCTCGACGCCGGTCAGGGCCGAGCAGCCGGAGGCGAAGGCCCGGAGGAGCAGCAGGATGAACGCCGCCTGCGTCGTGTGCTCGACGTTGTCGACGGTGTACCCGGCGGACTCGGCGACCGGGGCGTGCCCGGCGGCGACGCGGACCAGGCCGGTGACGACCATCACGAAGACCGACGCCACGAACAGGTAGGTGGGGATGGCGAACGCCTTGCTCGACTCCCGCACGCCGCGCAGGTTCGTGGCGGCGAGGAGCACGACGAACACGAGCGCGAGTTCGACGCGGACGTCGTTCAGCATCGGCAGCGCCGAGATGATGTTGTCCACGCCGGAGGCCACCGACACCGCGACCGTCATGACGTAGTCGACGAGCAGCGCACTCGCGACGACCAGCCCGGCCTTCTCGCCGAGGTTCCGGTGCGCGACCTCGTAGTCGCCGCCGCCGGACGGGTACGCCTTGATGAGCTGTCGGTAGGACGCGACGACCACCACGAGCAGCAGCACGACGAGCGCGGCCACCCACGGTGCGAAGGTCAGGAACGACATCCCGCCGAGCAGCAGGATCATCAGGAGTTCCTGCGGTGCGTACGCGACGGAGGACAGCGGGTCACTCGCGAAGATCGGCAGTGCCAGGTGCTTCGGGAGGAGCTGTCCTTCGAGCTTCTCAGAGGGGAGCGGATCCCCGATCAGTCGCGCTTTCAGCGACCGGACCTCGTTCGTCACGAGCGGCAAACCTACTCAGTTCCGGGCGGGAGTCAACACGGGTCCCCGGGCGGTCATTCCCGGTCGGTCGCGTGTCGTCGACTCCGCACCCCGATCACCCCTTGCGGTTGACGTGGCGTCAACCTCTACGGTGGGCTGCATGAGGGATCCGTCAGACATCGCCACGGAAGCTGCGAAAGCACCCCACGGCATCGCCGACGTGGCGCGATCCGCCGGGGTGTCGAGCCGCACGCTCCGCCACTACGACGCCATCGGGCTGCTGCCGGCCACCGCCGTCGGCGACGGCGGACTCCGCCGCTACGACGACCGGGCACTCGTCCGGCTGCAGCGCATCCTGCTGCTGCGCGGCCTCGGCCTCGGGCTGCCCGACATCCGCCGGGTCCTCGACGGCGAGCAGGACGACGTCGCCGCCCTCACCGCGCACGTCGCCTGGCTCGAACGCGAGCGGGACCGCCTCGCCCGGCAGCTCGCCGCCGTGCGCACCACCATCACCAGGATCGAGAACGGGGACACCATGAACGCCACGGACACCTTCGACGGGTTCGACCAGACCCGCTTCAAGCACGAGGTCGAGGAGCGCTGGGGAGCGGACGCCTGGCAGCGCGGCACCGCCTGGTGGGACGCGAAGGACACCGCAGGCAAGCAGGCGTTCCAGGACGAGCTGCGCGCGATCGCCCAGGCCGCCGCAGCGCTCGCCGCGTCGGGCGACGGCCCGGACTCACCGGCCGCGCAGGCACTGGCGCGGCGGCAGTTCGCGTGGCTCGCCGAGTCGACGCCGCCGGCGGACCTCACCGCGGAGCGGTTCCGGACCCTCGCCGAGATGTACGTGCACGACGAGCGGTTCGCGCACGCCTACGACTGGGCCGGAGCGGGTGCGGCACGTGCGCTGCGCGACGCGATGGTCGCGTTCGCCGAACGCGGGCTGTAGCGCGCCGACCGCGGGCCGTCGTGCGCAGACGGAACCAGGTTCCGGTCACGACACCACGGATCGGCGTGATGCTGTGTCCGGAACCTGGTTCCGTGGGTGGGGCGGTGCGACGGGCGGCCGGGAGGCTCTGGTCGCGACCGCCTGTCGGCCGCGGGCCGTCAGAGCGACTTGCGCAGGGCCTCCAGGCCGTCACGCAGGCGCGTCACGGTGTCCGCACGGAGCGTGCCGCGGGTCGCACGTCGGCGCAGGTCCGCGCGGACCTGCTGCCGGAACGACGACAGCGCCATCTCGAGCTCGCGCAGGGCGCGGGCGCTCTCCGACGGGACCGAGACGGGCTCCTCGTGGGAACCGGTGCCGGGGCTCTCCGCCGAGGCGGCGAGGTCGGCTCGGAGGGACCGCATCGCCTCGCCGACCGAGGCGCGGACGCCGTCGGCCAGGGACTTCACCGAGTCGGCGACCCCGGACTCGACCGCGGCGATCTCGTCGGCACGGGCCGCGAGTTCGGTGCGGCCGGCCTCGGTGATCGCGTAGACGGTCTTGCGGCCGTCGGCGGTCTTCGAGACGAGGCTCTCTTCCTCGAGCTTCGCGAGCCGCGGGTACACGGTGCCGGCGCTCGGCACGTAGGTGCCGCCGAACCGGTCGCCGAGGGCCTGGATGAGCTCGTAGCCGTGCATCGGGTGGTCCGCCAGCAGCACGAGCAGGTACAGGCGGAGGTGGCCGTGGGCGAAGACGGGGCTCATGCGGGCACCTCGCCGTCGTTGGTCGGCACCGTCGGGGGCACGGACGCCGTCGGGGGCACGGGCGCCGTCGGGGGGACCGGCGCCGTCGGGGGTGCCGGGGGTGCGGTCGGCTCGGTGGCGACCGGCGGGGCGTGCAGCACCGCGATGTCGCCGGAGACCGAGTTCACGCGCAGGTCCAGCCACTGGCCGGCCAGCTCGCCACCCTGCTTGACGTACGAGCCGCGCACACCGCGGATCTCGGAGTCGTCGAACTGCAGCTTGCCGGACGCCGTGCTGACGGTGCACTGGTAGGCGACACCGTCCTCGAGCCGGACGCTCACGCCACCCGAGACCGTGTTGACGCGCGCCGACTCCGGCACGCCGTGCAGGTCGAGCACGACGTCCGCCGAGACCCCGTCCGCCTGGAACCGCGGGATCTCGCCCGTGGCCACGACGTCACCCGAGACCGTGTGGACCGTCAGGGCGCCGTCGAGTTCGCGGATGGTCGTCGCGCCCGAGACGGCGTTGACCGTGACGTCGCCGGCGACACCGTCGACCACGAGGTCACCGGACACCGTGTTGAGCATCGCGCCGCGGTTCGTGCCGGACAGCAGTGCACCCGCCGACACGACGCCGAGGTGCACCGAGGCGTCGCGGGGGACGAGGATGCTGACGTCCGCGTGGGCCTTGCCGCGGAACGACTTCAGGAACCCGATGGGGTCGTCCCACCGGATCTGCGGGTGGTCGACGGTGAGCGTGTCGCCGTCGACCTCGATCTTCAGCTGCTTGCCGGACACGCTGTGGACCTCGACCCGTGCGGTGGGTTCGTCATGTGCCACGACGTCCACCTGACCACCGACGAGTCCGACACGGAGTGTGCGGACGATGCCGGTGTCGATGACCTTGGGCTCGTCGACGAGCCACTTCTCCTGCGTCATGTTGCTTCCTCCAACTCGCGATGTATCGCGTCTGTGGAGGTCACGCTATATCGCGACTCGACGCGGCGCAAGGATGCCGGGCGGATGGTGAGCAGAAATGGTCGGGTGGGGCCCTGCGACCCGACCATTCCTGCTCACGAAGCGTGCGCGACGGAGGTGGGGCGGGCCTCCCGGACGACCCGTCGCTCCGGGCTCCACGGGAACCGGCGGAAGAACGGCATGAGTGGCTGCACCATCGGACCGATCGCGAAGGCGGTGATGACGGTGCCGGCGCCGACGTTCCCGCCGAGGATCCACCCGACGATGACGACCGACACCTCCACCAGGGTGCGCGCGAGCCAGAGTGGCCAGCCGAGGCGCTCGTGCAGTCCGACCATCAGGCCGTCACGGGCCCCGGTGCCGAACCCCGCGCCGATGTAGAACGCCGTCGCGACGGCGAGCAGCACCAGTCCGGCGACGAACAGGGCGATCCGGGCGAGCAGCCCGGACGGCTCCGGCACGAGCCAGAGCACCAGGTCGGCGCTCGGCCCGATCGCCAGCGCGTTCAGCAGGGTGCCGATGCCCGGCTTCTGGCGCAGGGGGATCCAGAACAGCAGGATCACACCGCTCGACACGACGGTGATGACGCCGAACGACCACGGCACCACGTTCTCGAGGCCCTGCGTCAGGACGGTCCACGACGAGACGCCGACGACCGCGCGGACCTGCAGCGCGGTCGAGGCGCCGTAGAGGAACAGGCCGACGAAGAGCTGGACGAAGCGGAACGTGAGGGCGGTGCTGCGGGACATGGGTTCATCGTCGACGGGGATTGGACTGCTGGTCGAGAGCCAATCGCGCTACCGTGGACCCATGACACCCGTGCTGCTGAGTGCTCGATCTGCTGCCCTGCTGCTCACCGACTGGCGCGACGGCACCGACGCCCCCGCGTACGAGGCCCTGTCCGACGCCATCCGGGTGCTCGTCATCGACGGCCGGGTCGCGCAGGGCGTGCGACTGCCGGCGGAGCGCGGACTGGCCACCGCGCTCGGCGTCTCCCGCACGACCGTGGCGAACGCGTACGCCCGACTGCGGTCCGACGGGTTCGTCGTGTCGGTCCGTGGCTCCGGCAGCGTGGTCCACCTGCCCGCGTCCCTGATCGGTCGTCCCGACCCGGAACGGCTCGGCGGGGTGGTCGACGGCGAGCTGCTCGACCTGCGGAAGGCCGCGATGCACTCGGCGCCGGGGATGGCCGAGGCCGTCGAACGGGCGGTGCGACACGTGCCCGCGGCGCTCGCCGGCATCGGGTACGACACCGTCGGCGACCCCGGGCTCCGCGCCGCCATCGCCGACCGCTACACCGAGCGCGGGCTGGCGACCGACCCGTCCCAGGTGATCGTGACGATCGGCGCGCAGCACGCCATCGCGCTGCTCGCACGGGTGCTCGTCCGCCGCGGTGACGCCGTGCTCGTCGAGTCCCCGACCTACCCGCACGCGCACGAGGCGTTCCGCGAGGCCGGCGGACGACTCGTCGGCGTGCCCGTCGACGCGCGGACCGGGTGGGACGCCGCCGCGCTCGAGACGACCCTGCGCCGGACCGCCCCGGCCGTCGCCTACGTCATGCCCGAGCTGCACAACCCGACCGGAGCGACCATGTCCGCGTCGACCCGCCAGCTGCTGCTGTCGGTCGCGGCGTCGGTCGGCACGACGGTGGTCGCCGACGAGACGATGGGCGAGCTGCGGATCGACGGCGCGCCGTCGCTGCCGCTGGCAGCAGCGGACCCGTCGGGGGCGTCGGTCGTGATGATCGGGTCGGCCGACAAGGTCTTCTGGGGCGGCCTGCGGATCGGCTGGATCCGCGCCGCGCCGGCGCTCCTGCAGCGGCTGCTCGCCGCCCGCCCGACGGGCGACCTCGGCACCCCCGTCCTCGACCAGCTGGTCGCGCGCGAGCTGGTCCCGCGCACGGCGGCCGTCCTGGAGGCGCGGCGCGAGTACCTGCGACAGGGTCGCGACGACGTCGTGGGCGCGCTCAGGGCACGACTGCCGGAATGGGACGTCCCGTCGCCCGCAGGTGGGCTGACGACGTGGGTGGGCCTCGGGCGACCGGTGTCGAGTGCGCTCGTGCTGGCCGCGCGGTCCGAGGGGGTGGTGCTGGCGTCCGGCGGGGTGTTCGGCCCGGACGGCGGGTTCGAACGGTTCCTGCGGGTGCCGTTCACGATGGCGCCGGCGGACCGCGGTCGTCTGGTGGACGTGCTCGAACGGGCGTGGGCGCGGGTCGGTGGGGAGTCCGCCGGGGTGCGGGGGTCGCTCGCCGCGGTGGTGTGAGCAGTCGTGGGGTCATCCTCTGGGGTGATGGGCCGGGGTCGTTCTCGCTCCGTGGGGTGATGTGCGCGGCGGCGGACGACGCGATGCTGATGCCATGAACGCGACCCTGTCCGCCGGTGCTCCGGCGCCTGCTGCGTCCCCGTCGTCCGCGTCGCCGTCCGAGCCGTGCCCCGCGGTGCCGGCTCTGGTGCGCGTCACGATGGCCCTGAGCGGTGCGCTGCTCGCCGGTGTGCTGACCTCGTTCGGGCAGACCGTGCCCGCACTGTCGTCGGTCGCCAACTCGGCCGGCCCCTGGTTCCTGGTCGCCGTCGCGCTGTGCATCGGCGCCGGAGCCCGTGCCGGCCGGTTCGCCCTGCCGCTCGCGATGCTGCTCGGCGTCGTGCTGCTCGAACTCATGCACGTCGGCTACTGGGCCACGACGAACCTGCGCGGCTACCCGGACTTCCTGTCCGTCACCAACCTGTGGGTGCTGCTCGGCGTCCCCGCGGGGCTGCTCGCCGGTGCGGTCGCCGTGTTCGTCCGCTCCCGTGACGCCCGCTGGCGTGCCGGAGCCTTCGGGGTCACCGCCGCGATCCTCATCGGCGAGGGGGTGCGGGCGCTGCTGAAGGTGGTGGCCACGACCGGCCCGGTGACCTGGGTGGTCGAGATCGTCGTCGGCATCCTCGTGCTCGTCGTCGGGGTGGCCACCGCCCGGTCGTCGGTCGGCCGCGTGATCGCCCTCGGCAGCGGCGTGCTCGGCACCGTCGGCGTGCTCGGCGCGTACCTGCTGCTCGGTGGCTGATGCGACGGCCTGATGCGGACGCGCACGGGCTGCGGCTGCGAGGATCGATGACGTGCACCTCCTCTCGGTCTTCAGCCTCCGCAACCGGGCCCTCATCGCGCTCGTCACGATCGTCGTCGCGATCTTCGGTGGCATCGCGCTGTCGAACCTCAAGCAGGAGCTGATCCCGAGCGTCGAGTTCCCGCAGGTCGCGATCGTGAGCGCGTACCCGGGTGCCACGCCCGAGGTGGTGTCCAACGACGTCTCGACGAAGATCGAGCAGGGGATCCAGGCGGTCCCGGACCTCGAGTCGACCTCGGCGACCTCGTCCACCGGGCAGAGCATCGTGTCGGCCTCGTTCGACTACGGCTCCAACCTGGCCAGCGCCGAGGACAAGATCCAGACCGTCGTCAATGCACTCTCGCTGCCCGACTCCGTGCAGACCCAGATCGTGACCGGGTCGTTCGACGACCTGCCCGTCCTGCAGCTCGCGGTGTCGGCGAAGGGCGACCAGGAACAGCTCGTCGAACGGCTGAACGCCACCGCGGTGCCCGACCTCGAGAAGCTCGACGGGGTGCGGGCCGCCGACGTCTACGGCAACCCCGGTCGCCGCGTCGTCATCACCCCGGACCAGGACGACCTGGCAGCCCGGGGCCTCAGCGAGACGGCGATCTCGGACGCGCTCGACGACAACGGCACCCTGATCCCCGGCGGCACGATCACGCAGAGCGGTTCGACGCTCTCCGTGCAGACCGGCGAACGCATCGCCTCGGTCGCCGACATCGAGGACCTGCCGCTGACGGGCGGCACCTCGGCGACGACCCTCGGCGACGTCGCCACCGTCGCCATCAAGGAGTCACCGCGCACCTCGATCAGCCGCGTGAACGGCGAACAGGCACTCACCATCGCGATCACGAAGACGCAGGAGGCGAACACCGTCGACGTCTCCGAGACCGTCCGTGACGCCCTGCCCGGCATCGAGGCGAAGATCGACGGCGACCCCCGGTTCACCGTCGTGTTCGACCAGGCGCCCTTCATCCAGCAGTCGATCGACTCCCTGGCCGAGGAAGGACTGCTCGGCCTGGCCTTCGCCGTCCTCGTGATCCTGCTGTTCCTGCTGTCGGTCCGGTCGACGATCGTCACCGCGATCTCGATCCCGACGTCGGTGCTCCTCGCCGCGATCGGCATGCTGGCCGCCGGCTACACGCTCAACATCATCACGCTCGCCGGCCTGACCATCGCGATCGGCCGTGTGGTCGACGACTCCATCGTCGTGATCGAGAACATCAAGCGGCACCTGCAACCCGGCGTCGACCGGCAACGGGCGGTGCTCGACGGCGTCCGCGAGGTCGCCGGCGCCGTGACCGCGTCGACCGTGACGACCGTGGTCGTGTTCCTGCCCGTCGCGTTCGTCGCCGAGCTCGTCGGCGAACTGTTCCGGCCGTTCGCCCTGACCGTGACGATGGCGCTGGTCGCCTCGCTGCTGGTCTCCCTGACCATCGTGCCGGTGCTGGCGTACTGGTTCCTGCGCGCGCCGAAGGGGCACAAGCACGCCGGGGCGGTGCAGCCGGCCGTGTCGGGGACCGACGCCGACGGGGCGGCGGGGGCCGTGCCTCCCGTCAGCTCTGCGACGGACGGTGCACTCGCGAGTGCGGCAGACCTGCACGACGCGTCCGCACCCGACCGGCTGCGCCGCGGCTACCAGCCGGTGCTCGGGTGGGCGCTCCGCGCACCGTGGGTGGTCCTCGTGCTCGCCGTGCTCGTGCTCGGAGGGACCGCAGCGGCGCTGCCCTTCGTCAAGACGAACTACCTCGGTGACTCCGGGCAGAACACCTTCACCGTCACGCAGGACCTCGAGCCCGGCACGAGCCTGGCGTCGCAGTCCGACGCGGCACGCACCGTCGAGCGCCAGCTCCGCGCGGTCGACGGCGTCGAGACCGTCCAGACCACGATCGGCACGAGCGGCGAGTCGATCCAGGCCGCGTTCGGTGGCGGCGGCACGGCATCGGTGCAGTACTCGGTGACCACCGACGAGGGCGCCGACCAGACCCGGGTGCAGTCCGACACCCGGAAGCGACTCGACGGGCTCAAGGACCAGGGCGAGCTCACGGTCGCGTCGTCGGGTGGTGGCTTCGGCGGCAGCAGCGACATCGAGGTCGACGTCAGCGCGCCGACCCAGGCGCAGCTCCGGACCGCCGCGTCGCAGGTGCTGCGCGAGATGCGGACGGTCGACGACACCACGGGGGCGACGAGCAACCTGTCGTCGGCCGAGCCGTACCTGGCCGTCCGGGTCGACCGCGAGAAGGCGGCCGCGCTCGGGCTGACCGAGACCCAGGTCGGCGGGATCGTCGCAGCCTCGGTGTCGCCGCGCGACACCGGGACGGTCGAGATCGGCGACGCCTCGCTCGACGTCTACATCGCCGCACCCTCGCCGCCGGGGACCATCACGGCACTGCGCGCACTGTCGGTCCCGACCTCGACCGGCCCGGTGCCGCTGTCCGACGTCGCCACCGTCGAACGTGCCGAGGGGCCGACGACCGTCACCACCTCGGACGCCGTCCGCACCGCGACGATCACCGTGACCCCGGACGCGTCGAACCTCGGCGCGGCGGTGCAGTCGGTGACCACGGCGGTCGACCAGCTCGACCTGCCCAAGGGTGCGTCCGCGTCGATCGGCGGCGTCGCCTCGAGCCAGACGTCGGCGTTCAGCCAGCTGCTGCTCGCCGCCCTGGTCGCGATCCTGATCGTCTACGTGGTGATGGTCGCGACGTTCCGGAGCCTGCTCCAGCCCCTGCTGCTGCTCGTCTCGGTGCCGTTCGCGGCGACGGGCGCGATCCTGCTGCAGATCGCGTCGGGCATCCCACTCGGTGTGGCGTCGCTCATCGGCGTGCTCATGCTCGTCGGCATCGTCGTGACGAACGCGATCGTCCTCATCGACCTGGTGAACCAGTACCGGCGGCGCGGACTGCGGGTGCGCGAGGCCCTGGTCGAAGGGGCCACCCGACGACTCCGGCCCATCCTGATGACCGCACTGGCGACGATCTTCGCGCTCGTGCCGATGGCGATCGGGCTGACCGGCAAGTCCGGGTTCATCTCGCAGCCGCTGGCACTGGTCGTGATCGGCGGGCTGGTGTCCTCGACACTGCTGACGCTCGTGGTGCTGCCGGCGCTGTACTTCGTGGTCGAGCGGGCACGCGAGCGCAACGCGGACCGGATCGCCGCGGGCAAGACCCGGAAGCAGGCGCGCGCTGAGCGACGCCAGGAACGCGCGGAGCTTCGGGCGGAACGACAGCGGCGTCGAGCGGCGCGTTCCGACAGCGCGGCTTAGCGGCGGTACTCGGCGTCGATCGCGGCGAGGGGCGAGACGGCGGGACGGTCGGCACGCTCCTCGCGCTCGACGGCGCGGAACCACGACACGAGCACGCAGGTCAGCGTGACCAGGAAGACGATCCCGGCGCCCTGCGCGAACACAGCGAGGTGCCCGGTCGCGGCCGCGTACCCGCCGAAGGCCATGGTGGCGGCGAACGACAGACCGAGCAGCAACTCCGAGGAGGTCTGCAGCGCAGAACGGTCCCAGCGGGTCGCGGCGGCGCGTGCAGGGCGGGTCGAGGTGTCGGTCACCCCGGAAGTCTGCGACGTGGTGGCTGTCGGCAGTAGTCCCGACTCCGGGTGCCACCCACCCGGGGCACGCGGCAGTGCGGCTCCGCGAGCGCGCCCGCTCTGGCGTCTCTGCGAAAGCGACACTTCTCCGCCGAACATCGGCGGCACAACGTCGCTCTCGCGGCACGGACGGCCGCTCGTCGGCGAGAAGTGTCGCTTCGGCGGCACACAACCCGCCCGCGACCGAACCCGCCCGCGGCCGAACCCGCCCGCGGCCGAACCCGCGCACGGCGCCCCCGCAGCGCCTCAGCCCAGCTGGGTCCGGAAGAACGTCGCCACGCGGCGGCTCATCGCCTCGTCGAGCTGCGCGATCGAGTGCGCGGTCCCCTCGACCTGCACGAACGTGACCGGCACGTCGTGCGACCGGAGCGTCGCCGCGAACTCCTGCGACTCCCACAGCGGGATGAACTCGTCCGTCGAGTGCCCGATGAAGAACGGCGCCGTGTCCGAGGTGACGTGGTACTCCGGCGACGCCCGGGTCGCCGCCGGACACTTCGCGTAGGTCCGGCAGCCGAGGTACAGCAGCTGCTTCCGCTGGAAGGACGCGGACACCCCGTCGGCCCGGGTCGAGCGTGACGTCAGGTTCGTGGGGCCGCTCAGGTCGACGACCGCATGGATCCGGTCGCCCTCGGCGTAGGCGGCGGACTCGTGGTCGGTCACCGCGAGCATCGCCGCCAGGTTGCCGCCCGCGCTCCCGCCGAACACCCCGACCCGCTGGGAGTCGACGTCGTACGTGGAGAGCGTCGTGGGGCGGAACACGTAGTCGAGCGCCCGTCGGACGTCGTCGAGACCGGCCGGGAACGGGTCGGTGGGAGCGAGCCGGTAGTCGACGTTGAACGTGACGAAGCCCTCGGACGCCAGGTACTTGCACACCGACCGGTAGGCGGCGGTGGCCTTGTCGCCGTGCGACCAGCTGCCGCCGTGGATCATCAGCACCGCGGGCCGACCGGTGCTGGCTGCGGCCTCGGCGGGGTCGGCCGTCGGGGTGGCGGACGGCGTCGCCGTGGGGGTCGCGGTCGTCTCCGGGGCGCTGTCGGCCGGCAGGCAGACGTCGAGTCGCTGCAGCGGAGCCGTGCCGTACGGCACATCCGCGACCACGTCGATGCCGTGGTACTGCAGGGACAGCGGGTAGATGACGCTGTCCGCGGTGACCGTCGCGTTCTCGTCGCCGACGGGGTCCGTACTGCAGGACGCGACCGCGCCGAGCGCCACGACCGCGGCGACGAGCGCGAGCACTGTGCGGCGGCCGGACTTCATCGGTTCCACGGTAGCCGCACCCGAGGCCGGCCACGTCACCCCAGCGGAGGAACCCCGACCGCGCACCCGACCGCGCACCCGACCGCGCACCCGGACGGCGCCGCCCGACGGCGGAACCGACACAGTGCCAGGATGAGAGCAGGGGGCACCCGCCGCCAGGACCGCAGGAGGACCCGTGAGCCGTCGCAAGGCCTGGAACGCCGATCCCGAACCACTGCTCCGCGTCGACCAGGGCTTCCGCCTCGACCAGGTCGACCCGGATGCGACGCCGGGCTTCCCCGGCCGCAAGATCGACGGGCTCGAAGCGCTCGCCGCGGGGGCGTCCCGCCTCGCCGCCCTGCAGGAGCGGCTGTACGCGGCGTCGACCGCCGGCGACCAGCGCCGGGTGCTGCTCGTCCTGCAGGCGATGGACACCGCCGGCAAGGGCGGCATCGTCTCGCACGTCGTCGGTGCGGTCGACCCCAACGGCGTGCGGTACGCGGGCTTCAAGGCCCCGACGGCCGAGGAGCGCGAGCACGACTTCCTCTGGCGCATCGAGCGTCAGCTCCCGAGTGCCGGGCAGCTCGGCGTCTTCGACCGCTCGCACTACGAGGACGTCCTCATCCAGCGCATCCGGGCGTTCGCGGCGCCGGACGAGATCGAACGACGCTACGGCGCGATCACCGAGTTCGAGGACCGCCTCACCGCCGAGGGCACCACGATCGTCAAGGTGATGCTGCACATCTCGAAGGACGAGCAGCGCGAACGCCTCGGCGAGCGACTCGACCGCCCCGACAAGCACTGGAAGTTCAACCCGGCCGACATCGACGAGCGCCTGCTGTGGGACCGGTACCAGGACGCGTACCAGATCGTGTTCGACCAGACCTCGACCCCGCAGGCGCCCTGGTACGTCGTGCCGGCGAACCGCAAGTGGTACGCCCGCCTGGCGGTGCAGCAGCTCCTGCTCCGCGCCCTCGAGGACATGCAGCTCTCGTGGCCGAAGGCGGACTTCGACGTGGCCGAGCAACGACAGCGGCTCGCCGAGTCCTGACCGACGGGCCGGCCGGGAGGCACGGGCCGGGTCCGGCTCGCGGCCGTCCGTCGACGACGGGGCTGGCATCAGAGCGCGGGGTCGCGTAGACTCGCTCGGTCGGCCTTCGACGCCGTGACATCGTGATCACGGGCTTTTTGTTGGGTGTGTGTTGCTCGAGGGCTGGAATCACGTCGAATCGCGACGGGATGAACCCCCTCTCCGCAAGCAGCCCCCGCCGATGTCGCTGTCGGGCGCTGCGGTTCGTTGCGCACCCGAGAAAGCAGTCATGGCTCCGTACAACAAGGGCGCGGACAACCGCGCCTCCGATCGTCCCCGCCACCCGAACGGCACCCCCGCCGCACGCAGCAGCAAGCACCGCGGGTTCCGCGCCGCCGAGCCGACCGCGCCGCGCCAGAAGCAGCGCTGGGACGCCGAGGAGCGGCGCGGCCGCTCGGCGCAGGGCGAGCGCCCCGCGCGCCCGAACTGGGAGCCCCGTGACAGCGGCGGCCAGCGCCGCCCGGAGCGTGACGACCGCGGTGGTCGCGGCTTCAACCGTGACGACCGTGCTCCCCGTCGCTTCGATCGCGACGACCGCGCCCCGCGTCGTGACAACGACGACCGTCCGCGTCGCTTCGATCGTGACGACCGTGCACCGCGCAGCTTCAACCGCGACGACCGCGCTCCCCGTCGTGACAACGACGACCGCCCGCGTCGCAGCTTCGACCGCGACGACCGCGCCCCGCGTCGTGACAACGACGACCGTCCCCGTCGTTCGTTCGACCGCGATGACCGCGCTCCGCGTCGTGACAACGACGACCGTCCCCGTCGCAGCTTCGACCGCGACGACCGTGCTCCCCGTCGCTTCGATCGCGATGATCGTGCGCCGCGTCGTGACAACGACGACCGTCCGCGTCGCTTCGATCGTGACGACCGTGCACCGCGCAGCTTCAACCGCGATGATCGTGCTCCCCGTCGTGACAACGACGACCGTCCCCGTCGCAGCTTCGACCGCGACGACCGTGCTCCCCGCAGCTTCAACCGCGATGACCGTGCGCCCCGTCGTGACAACGACGACCGCCCGCGTCGCAGCTTCGACCGCGACGACCGCAGCGCTCCCCGCCGCTCCTTCGACGAGCCGGAGCGCGGCAAGTTCGTCCCCGCCGACGACGTCAAGCTCGCGAAGCTCCAGGCCGAGTCCACCGTGGCGTCGGACGTCGAGGGCGTGACCTTCGGCGACCTCGGCATCGGCGGCAACATCTCCCGCGCCCTGCAGGAACTCGGCGCGAGCAGCCCGTTCCCGATCCAGGCCGCGACGATCCCCGACGTGATCGCCGGCAAGGACGTCCTCGGCCGTGGCCGCACGGGCTCCGGCAAGACCATCGCGTTCGGCGCCCCGCTCGTCGAGAAGCTCATGGAGCACGGCGGCGGCACGAAGCGCAAGATGGGCCGCGCCCCGCGTGCGCTCATCCTCGCGCCGACCCGCGAGCTGGCCCTGCAGATCGACCGCACGGTGCAGCCGATCGCCCGCTCGGTGGGCCTCTTCACGACGCAGATCTACGGCGGCGTGCCGTACGGCCGTCAGGAGGGTGCGCTCGAGCGTGGCGTCGACATCATCGTCGGCACCCCTGGTCGTGTGCAGGACCTCATGAACAAGGGGAAGCTCGACCTCAGCGAGGTCGTCATCTCCGTGCTCGACGAGGCCGACCACATGTGCGACCTCGGGTTCCTCGAGCCGGTGCAGGAGATCCTCTCCGCCACCGCCGAGGTCACCCCGCAGGGCAACCGTGCACAGAAGCTGCTGTTCAGCGCGACGCTCGACACCCAGGTCGCGGCGCTCGTCGAGCAGTTCCTGCACGAGCCGAGCGTGCACGAGGTCGCGGGTGAGGACCAGGCGTCCTCGACCATCGACCACCGTGTCCTCGTGGTCGAGCAGCGCGAGAAGGACCGTGTCCTCGAGGAGCTCGTCGCCGGCGACGGCAAGACGATCGTCTTCGCCCGGACCCGTGCCTACGCCGAGCGCCTCGCCGACCAGTTCGAGGACGCCGGGATCCGTGCCACGTCGCTCCACGGCGACCTGAACCAGTCGCGCCGGACCCGGAACCTGCAGCTCCTGACGAGCGGCCGGGTGAACGTGCTCGTCGCCACCGACGTCGCCGCCCGCGGCATCCACGTCGACGACGTGTCGCTCGTCGTGCAGGCGGATGCCCCGGACGACTACAAGGCGTACATGCACCGCTCCGGCCGGACGGGTCGTGCCGGCAAGGAGGGCACCGTCGTGACCCTCGTCCCGCGTGGTCGCATCCGCAAGATCGAGGGCATCCTCGAGCGTGCCGAGATCGCGGCGGACCTCGTGCAGGCCGCCCCTGGTGACGGCATCGTGTCGGAGCTCGCCGCGCGCTAGTCGCGACCACACGCACGACGGGAGGCCCGTGGCGAGCTCGCCACGGGCCTCCCGTCCGTCACATGGTGAGCAGAAATGGTCGGGTCCCGAAATCGGACCCGACCATTTCTGCTCACGAAGCGAGCACGCCCTCGCGACCGCGCGACCGCGTCAGCGGTTGAAGAACAGCAACCCGCGCACGAAGCCGGCCTGGCCGGCGTGCTGCGTGCAGTCGTCGAGGATGCTCACGAGCCGGGCACCGGCGGTGACGGGCGGGTCCCACGCGTCGTCGACCACGGGGTCGAGGTCGTCGGGGCCGAGCGTGCCGAGGTACGCGACGGTGCGGTCGTGGACGGCACGCAGGTACCCGGTGAGCAGCGCGGCCGAGGCACGCACGCGACCGACGTCGTCACGGGACATGCCGTAGCCGAGGGCCTCGGCCGGGAACGGCAGGCCGAACCGGTCGTACCAGCCGTCGGCGGTCCACACCTGCGCGGTGCCGGCGAGGTCGGCGATCTGGACGTCCTGCCCACGGGCGGTGTGCCACGCGAGCCATGCCAGGGTGTTCGCCCCGGCGGCCGGACGCGCTGCGAGTTGGTCCTCGGACAGGCCGTCGACGGCACGCTCGACGGTCTCGGGGACGCGGGAGAACGCTTCGATCAGGACTTCGGACGGTGTCATGCGCACCACGCTACGCGCGCGCCCCGACACACGAGGTCACGCGGAGCGGGCTGCGGTCTCCGCGCGCGAGTGGCGGTCGAGGGCGTCGCCGAGCCCGGCGAACGCGGCGGCGAGCCGGACTCGGTCGGCGGGGGCGACGACCTCGCGGAAGGCGTCCGAGTACACGGCGCCGATCTGCCGGGCCACCTCGGCGCCCGAGGCGGTGAGGTGCAGCAGCACGCTGCGACGGTCCTGCGGGTTCGGGCGGCGCTCGAGGTGTCCGCGCTGCTCGAGCCGGTCGACGAGCGAGGTCATGGCGCCTGTGGTGAGCTCGAGGTACTCGCCGGCCTGCTTCGGCGTGATCCCCTCGCCGTCGGCCGCGGCCAGGAAGAACACGAAGCGGGTGTCGGTGGCGTTCAGCCCGCGCACGACGCTCTCGTGGTGCAGGACGCGGGCGTGCTGCGTCTGGAGCAGGCGGAAGGCGGTGAGGAGCTTCGCGAGGTCGGTGTCCGAGTCCACGCGCTCCGGCACGGAGACGGTCGGCGACACGGGCGCGGGCGGCAGGGTGTCGGGCAGGACGGGCTGGGTGGTGTCCGTCATCGGCGGCTCTTCTCGGCAGGGGGTGGGAAGACTCAGTCAACAAGTATCTCACTCGTCAAGATACCCCCAGCACGGGGGTGGTTCCTTCCCTTGTGAGTTGCTCGGCGGAAAAGTAACTTGATCGTCGTAGCAAACACCACGGCACCGACGCGACCAACCACCGCGACCACGGCGCCACCGTTTCCGGATCAGGAGCTCCCGCAATGTCTCGTGTCACCCCTCGCGCCGCCCGTCTCGCGGCCTGGATCGCCATCCCCGCCGCCCTCGTCGCCTCGGGTGTCGTCGTCTCAACCGCGTCCTACTCGGCGTTCTCGGCCACCACCGTCAACCCGACCAGCAACTGGACCGCCGGCAGCGTCGCCCTCACCGACGACGACAACAACACCGCGCTCTTCACCGCGACGGGCCTGAAGCCCGGCTCGACCGGCGCCAACTGCATCACGGTCACGTCGACCGGCTCGCTGGCCTCGACCGTGAAGCTGTACGGCACGAACCCGGCCACCACGAACAACCTCTCGGGCAACATCAACCTGCAGGTCGAGCAGGGCACCGGCGGTGGCTTCGGCTCCTGCACCGGATTCACCCCGGCCGCGACCAGCGGAACGCTCTACAACGGCACCCTCGCCGCGTTCGGCACCGGCTCGACGAACTTCGCCACCGGCCTCGGCACCTGGGCCCCGACCGGGTCCGCGTCCGAGTCGCGCGTCTACCGCTTCACCTACACGGTCTCGAGCACCGCGCCGAACACGGTGCAGGGCGGCACCGCGTCCCTCGGCCTCACCTGGGAGGCCCAGAACAGCTGAGCCGGGAGCCCTCCCCACCCGGTGACCGGGGCTGAGCCCGAGCCAGCCCCGGTCACCACCCCCGAGAACGCGCCCCCGGTCGAAGGCAGTCATGAGCAGCATCGCAGTGCACGGTGGTCCCACACCGCACGCCGTGCTCCGTGACGTCGTCGACTGGGGGCGCGTCGTCGTCGGCACCGTTGCACGCGGTGTGGTCGCGACCCTCCTCGGCCTCGCCCTGTGGGCGGCAGCTCCCGCGCTGATCGGCTGGCAACCGACGACGGTGATGACCGGGTCGATGGAGCCGCGCCTCACGCCCGGGGACGTCGTCGTCTCGCGCCCGGTCGCGTCCGGTGAGGTCCGGACGGGCAAGATCCTGCTCGCGGACGACCCGGACCAGCCGGGTCACCTCCGCATGCACCGCTACGTCGAGGACGGCCCGGGCGGCACCCTGGTCACCAAGGGCGACGCGAACCCGCAGCAGGACTCCACACCGCTCGAACGCTCGGCCGTGCACGGGGTCGCCTTCCTGCGCATCCCGTTCGTCGGGGCGCCGATCTTGTGGCTCCGGCAGGGGGAGTGGGTCAAGGTCGTCGTGCTCGCACTCGGCCTGACGGCGCTGCTCGCGCTCTGCACGGTCGACGGGTCGCTCCGCCGCCTCGCGGCGATCGACGACGACGACGCCGACGGCTCGGACGGGGGCGACACCGCCCACGGGTCGGGTGACGGGCCGTCGGACGGTACCGACACCGGCCGGGAGGCACGGGACGACGCCGCCACGCGCCTCCCGTCCGGCGGGACCACCGTCGTCACCCGTCGCTCGCTCCGGGTGCACGAGCGTCGCGTGCAGCGGCTGCGCCGCTTCGGCGGTGCGGCGGCGGTCCTCGTCATCGCGGGGAGCATCGGGGTGCTCGTGCCGGCGCAGGCGGTGGCCGTGCCGTGGTCGCGGACGACCGTGAACCCGGTGTCGAACTTCACGGCGGGCACGGCCACCGGTGTCCCCACGCTGACCTGCACGGCCGCGTCGTCGAGCACCGTGACGATCACCTGGACCTACACGGACCCCACCGTGCCGAACTCGTTCGACCTCATGAACGGGACGACCCAGCTCGCGACCGCCACGACCCCCGGACAGCGTTCGCTCGTCTACGGCGGTGCGGGCCTGCTCGACCTCGGCACGACCTACACGCTGAACCTCCGCACGAACCTCGGCAACAACTGGACCGCGACCAGCACGCCGACCGTCAAGGTGCGGGTCGTCTCGGTCCTCGGCCTGGCGTCGGCGAGCTGCGTGCCCTGAGTTCTCCACAGGCGGCGCGCGGCCGTCCGGCGATGTCCCCGGCCGGCGTTACCGTGTCCGCATGCGCATCCTGCACACCGGCGACTGGCACCTCGGCCGCACGCTGCTCGGTGCCGACCTCCTCGAGCACCAGGCGGCGTTCACCGACTGGCTCGTCGACCTCGTGCGGGACCGCTCCGTCGACCTCGTCGTGATCGCCGGTGACGTGTACGACCGGGCGATCCCGCCGATCGACGCGGTCCGCATGCTGTCCCGGGTGCTCGAACGCCTGGCCGAGACGGCGACCGTGGTGCTCACACCCGGCAACCACGACTCCGCCGCACGCCTGGGCTTCGGCGCCGGCGTGATGGACCGCCGCGTCCGCATCCTCGCCGAACCTGCCCGGATCGCCGACCCGGTGCTCGTCGCCGACGCCGACGGCCCGGTGGCGGTCTACGGCATCCCGTACCTGCACCCCGACCTCACCCGCTACGCACTCGCCGACGTGCCGGACGAGCCCCTCGCGCGGTCGCACCACGCCGTCGTGCACGCCGCCACCGAGCGGATCCGGTCCGACCTCGGGCTGCGCGGCGGTACCCGCAGCGTCGTCGTCGCGCACGCCTTCGTCGGCGGGGCGGACCCGAGCGACAGCGAGCAGGACATCCGTGTCGGCGGTGTCGACCGGGTGGCCGAATCGGTCTTCGACGGCTTCGACTACGTCGCCCTCGGGCACCTGCACGGCCCGCAGCGGGTCGGCGACGGCGGACGGATCCGGTACGCCGGCTCACCGCTGGCGTTCTCGTTCGGCGAGCGGCACCAGCAGAAGTCGGTGACCCTGGTCGACCTCGACGCGGCCGGTGCCGTCTCGGTCGAACTCGTGCCCGCTCCCGTGCCGCGCCGCCTGGTCGACGTCCGCGGGGGCATCGACGACATCGAGTCCGGGGTCTTCCGGCTCGACGCCGACGCGTGGGTGCGAGTGGCCGTGACCGACACGGTGCACCCGGAGCGCATGTACGCCCGGGTGAAGGACCACTTCCCGCATGCGCTGGCGATCACGCACGAACCCGCCGACCGCGGTCCGGCCTCGGTGGCCCGAGCGGTCACGGCGACGTCCGACCCGGTCGAGGTCGCAGCCGACTTCGTGGCCTTCGCCACCGGTGCCGCCCCGGACGACGACGAACACGCCGTCCTGACCGAGGCGTACGAGGCCGCTGTGCTGGCGCTGCAGCGCGAGGGGGACCGCTGATGTACCTGCACCGACTCGAACTCCGCGCCATCGGGCCCTACCCCGACCTGGTGTCCATCGACTTCGCAGCGCTCGCGGCCTCCGGGGTGTTCCTGCTCGAGGGGCCGACGGGCTCCGGCAAGTCGACCATCATCGACGCCGTCGTGTTCGCCCTGTACGGCGGGCTCGCCGGGTCCGACGCCAGCTCCGACCGCCTGCACAGCCAGCACGCCGACCCCGCGGTGGAGCCGTTCGTCGAACTCGTCTTCGAGACCAGCGCAGGGACCTACCGGGTCCGCCGCACCCCGCAGTACGACCGCCCGAAGCAGCGGGGGACCGGCACCGTCAAGCAGCAGGCGTCCGTGCAGCTGTTCCGTCTGGCGAACCCGTCCGACGTCGCCGGCGAACCGATGTCGTCACGCATCCCCGAGGTCGGCGTCGAGATCGGCCGCATCGTCGGGCTCGACCGCGCGCAGTTCCTGCAGACCGTCGTGCTGCCGCAGGGCGAGTTCGCACGGTTCCTGCGGTCCCCGGGCGAAGAGCGCCGCAAGCTCCTGCAGTCCCTGTTCGGCACGCAGGTCTACGACCGCACGGCCGACGAGCTCGCCGCGCGGCGCCGTGCCGTGCAGGCCGAGGTCGACGGTGCCGACGACCGCGTACGTGATGCCCTGAACCGCTTCGCCCAGGCCGCCGGTCTCGACGACGCCGACGAGACCGTCGTGCCGTCGACGGTGGCGTCGGTCCGTGCGGCCGCCGATGCCGCTGCCGCCGTGCGTGCTGCAGCAGCCGCGGCGGCGACCACCGCTGCCGAGCACGAACAGGCGGTCACGGCGCGTGCGACCGCCCTCGAGCGACGCGCGGGGCTGCTCGTGCGACGGGCCGCGCTCGACGACGACGCCCCCGCCGTCGACGCCGCCCGGTCGGCCGTCGCCCTCGGCGAACGCGCTGCCCGGGTGACCGCCGTGGCCGACGGACTCGACGCCGAAGTCACGCGCGCCGACGAGACCACTGCGGCCGCCCGGTCGCTGCGTGACCGCCACGGGATCACCGCCGACGCCGACGCCGTCGTGCTGCGACGCGACGCCCTGGCCGACGACCTGTCGGCCGTCCGGCACCTCGTCGCGGTCGAGGACGGCGCCGCTGCCCGTCGGTCCGCCATCGCCGGGGCCACCGCGGACGCCGAGCAGATCGCCGAGCAGCTGCTCGAACGCGACGCCGCACTCGACGCCCGTCCCACCGAGCGGGCCCGCATCGTCGAGGCTGCACGCACCGCGGCCCGCACGGCAGCCGACTCGGACGCCGCCGCGCACGAGGTCACCCGGATCCGGTCCCTCCGAGCCGACCTCGTGGCGCGCGACCACGCAGCGCAACGGGTCGCCACGGCCGAGCAGTCCGTCGCTGCCGCGCGCCGGTCGGCGACCGAGGCCCTCGCGGCCGAGCGGGCACTCCGCGAACGCCGGATCGCCGGGCTCGCCGGAGAACTCGGCGCGGCGCTCACGACCGGCGACCCGTGCCCGGTCTGCGGGTCGACGGCGCACCCCTCGGTGGCGACCCCGCAGGACGACCACCCCACGACCGCGGCCGTCGACGCCGCCGGCGACGCCACTCGCCGAGCGGACCAGCACCTCGCCGACGCCGCGTCGGACCTGGCGGTCGAACGTGCCGAACACCAGCGGCTCGTCGACGTCGTCGGCGCGGTCGACACCGCCGCGCTCGACGCCCTGACCGCGGCCGCCGACGAACGGGTCCGGGCCGCGCACGACGCTGCCGCGCTCGTCCTGCAGCACGAGCGGCAGCGGGCGGAGCACGACACGACGACCGGACGGCTCCAGCGCGAGCGGAACGACCTCGACGCACGGCGGACCGTCCTGGTCTCGACCGCGCTGGCCGACGCCGAGCGGCTCGACACCGACCTCGGCACCGTGGCCGCGGCGCTCGGACGGCTCGGAGCACTCCTCGACGACCGCCCCGCGACGCTCCGGACGGCCGTCGAACTCCTCGACGAGCGACTCGAGGCGTACCGCGCGGTCGTGCAGGCCGACGAACGGGTGGCCGCCGCGACCCGTGCCCGCGACGACCGCCGTACCGAGGTCGACCGGGTCCTCGACGGCCAGGACTTCGCCGACGTCGCCGCAGCGCGGGCCGGACGGCTCGAACCCGACAGCACCGACCGGCTGCGGGCGCTGATCAGTGCGGCCGAGGCCGAGCGGGCCGTCGTCGTGGCCGGTCTGGCCGAACCCGCCGTGGTCGCCGCGGCGGACGACTCCGCGGAACGCCTCGACCTCGACGGCGCCCGGGCCGGACGCCAGCGCGCTGCCGCCGCACTCGACGAGGCCGCCGCGGTCACCGTCTCCGCGGCCGACCGTGCCGACGCGGTCGACCGGTGCGCGACCGAGGTCACCCGGGCGACCCGTGCCCGTGACGAGACGTCGGCACGCAGCCGCGCCGTGGTCCGGCTCGCCGACATCGCGAACGGGGTCACCGCGGCGAACCCGACGGGGATCACCCTGGGCACCTACGTGCTCATGCGCCGGTTCGAGGACGTCGTCGCCGCGGCCAACGACCGACTCCGGGCGATGCTCGCGGGGCGGTTCACGCTCGAGACCTCGGACGAGCGGGAGTCCGGGTCACGGGCACGCCGGACCGGCCTGGCACTCGCCGTGCACGACCACACCACCGACACCGTGCGGGACCCCCGCAGCCTGTCCGGCGGCGAGACGTTCACCGTGTCGCTGTGCCTGGCGCTCGGGCTGGCCGACGTCGTGCAAGCCGAGGCCGGTGGCGTCTCGCTCGGCACGCTCTTCGTCGACGAGGGGTTCGGCACGCTCGACCCGGAGACCCTCGACGACGTCATCGGGCAGTTGTCGCGACTGACCGCCGGTGGACGGCAGGTCGGCATCGTCAGCCACGTCGAGGAACTCAAGCAGCGGATCCCGGAGCGGATCGCCGTGCGTCGCACCGCGGCCGGCGGCTCGCAGGTGACGACAACGGTCTGACGCCGCCTGCCGTCCGGCGCCGGTCCTGGTTCCGGGTGTAACCCGTCACGGGGTAGGCGTGGACTCCACGGTGCCGTCCGGCGGCGGCAGGATGTCCGCCGCGATCCACGGGAACACCCACTGGAACAGCACGAACACGATCGCTGCGAGCAGCACGAGCAGCTCGAGCACCTTCAGGAACGTGGGGCCGGGCAGCAGCCGCCAGACCAGGGGGAAGATCACTTGGCCGTCTCCGAGAGTTCCTTCGGGGTGCCCTCGGAAGCGGGCATCCAGTAGTCGAGCTTCGCGTGCGTGACGAACCGTTCGGCTGCCGACCACATCGGGTGGCACGCGGTCAGGGTCAGCCAGCGGTCCG
Source organism: Curtobacterium sp. NPDC089991 (assembly GCF_044748425.1). Classification (NCBI taxonomy): domain Bacteria; kingdom Bacillati; phylum Actinomycetota; class Actinomycetes; order Micrococcales; family Microbacteriaceae; genus Curtobacterium; species Curtobacterium sp. NPDC089991. The sequence goes on along the minus strand of NZ_JBIVGB010000004.1, from coordinate 100,832 downwards.
ACGGCGAGGGGTCGACTCCGGGCTTGTTCGGCACCGGCGCGATCGTCTCGATGTGGTCCGGCGTGACGATCTGGCTGTCGGTGACCTTGTAGACGTACCAGACGTCGAACTTCGCCTTCGCGTCGGTGACCCGCACGACGACGGAGTCGTCCTTCTTGAGCTCCGCGATCTGGTTGAGCGGCTTGCCGTAGGTCACGCGGTGCCCGGCGACGGCGAAGTTGCCGGGAGCACCGGGCATCGCGGTGTCCTGGTAGTGCCCGAGCCCGATGGTGTTGAGGACCTTCTCACGGTCCGTGCCCTCGCCGATCGGCCGGTTGTAGTCCTTGCCGAAGCGGGGGATCTGCATCGTGCCGAACACGTCGGAGAGATCCGGTGGCTCGGCGAGCACAGGTGCGGTGCCGCGGTGCTCGGTTCCGGCCCCGTCCGGGGTCTTCAGCTGGTCGAGTCCCTCGACGAGCTTCGACTGCTCGTTGACCGCCACGACGTCCGTCCACCAGGCGGTCCACACCACGTACAGCCCGGTGCCGGCACCCGCGATGATGAGCAGTTCGGCGATGAGCGAGACGATCGCGCCACCGACCGTCTGCCGTCGCCGGGGGGAACGGCGCCCGGACCGTCTGCCGCCGTCGTCGTCCCGCGTGCTGCGGCGCGACGGGATGGTGTCGTGTGCGGTCACGGGGCTCCTGATCGGCTGGTCGGTCGGACAGGTCTATCAGATCACGACGACGGCCCGGTGACGACGTTCTCCACACCCCCGTAACGTGGGGGGATGGAGTACCGGATCCGCCCGTTCCGCGCCGACGACACCGACGCGGTCGTCGCCCTCTGGGAATCGTGCGGTCTCGTCCGCCCGTGGAACGACCCCCGCCGCGACATCGCGCGCAAGGCCACGGTCCAACCCGAGCTCTTCCTGGTGGCGGAGTCGGAGCGCAGCGGGGTCGTCGCCGCGGGGATGGCCGGTTTCGACGGGCACCGCGGCTGGGTCAACTACCTCGCCGTGCAGCCGGACCTGCAGGGCTCCGGTCTCGGTCGGACGCTGATGGCCGAGTTCGAGCGGCTGCTCACCGACCTCGGCTGCCCGAAGCTCAACCTGCAGATCCGTGCCGGCAACGAGCGGGTGCTCGGGTTCTACGAGTCCCTCGGGTACTCCGACGACCGCACCGTGTCGCTCGGCAAGCGACTCATCCCCGACGTCTGAGTCGTCCGGTCACGCCAGGGCCAGGCCCACCGACGCGATGAACGCCAGCGCGATGCCGATCCACTGCGGCGCGGTCAACCGCTCCCGCAGCACCACCCCGGCCAGCACGACCGTGCCGATCGGGTAGAGCGCGTTGAGCACGCTCACGACGGGCAGGGTGCCCGGGTCGTCGCTCGCGTGCAGCGCCGCCTGGATGCACACGTTCGCCAGGGCGTCGAGCACGCCGCACGCCGCGACCGTCAGCAGCAGACGCGGCGGCCACCAGCGCCCTGGAGGCACGGCAGACCCCGCGACGCCGACCGACGCTGCGGGGTCTGCCGCGCCTCCAGACCGCGCCCCGCGCCCGGCATGCACCGTCACCACGAGCGCCGCCGCACCCAGCAGCACCGTCTGCAGCACCCGCGCGACCACGAGCGGGTGGATGCCCGCGCCCGGCGGGGTCGCGTCGTACGCCAGCACGATGCCGCCGAACCCGCACCCGGCCACCGCGGCCGCGACGACCCCACGCAGGGTGAGTCGTGCACCCGAGGTGTCCCGCACGGCCGCCACCAGCACCACCGCGACGACGGCCACGACCACCGCGGCGACGGCCAGCGGTGACAGGACGGTCCCGCGGGCCACGGCCACCAGGACCGGGACGACGGCGGCGAACACCGCGGTCAGGGGGGACAGCACGCTCATCGGGCCGATCGCCAACGCGGCGTAGAGCAGCAGGACCCCGACCGCGCCGGACAGTCCGGCGACGGCGCCCCAGAGGGTGCCCGCCCACGACGGCGTCCCCCCGAGCACGGCCAGACCGATCAGCAGCGGCACGATCCCGATCGCCGCGGCGACGGCGGTGACCGCCACCGGACGGATGCGCCGCGACGCGAGCCCGCCGAGGAAGTCGGCGAAACCGTAGACGACGGCTCCGGTCAGGCCGAACAGCACGGTGAGCACGGGTCCCATCCTGCCCGGCCCGGTAGCCTGCGGGGCGTGAGTGTTCCCTACCACCGCCTGCCCCGTGTCGACGCACGATGGAGGTGGTGGCGCCCGCTGGTCGCCCTCGCGTTCCTGGCGGGCTGGTACCTCGCCTCGCAGGTGCTCATCACCGTCGCGTACTTCGTCCCGGTCGCGGCGGTCGGGGGCGAGTCCGGCCTGTACGACCTGCTCGACGACCTGCAGCGCGGAGCCCTCGACCCGACCGATCCGCTGATCCTGTCGCTGACCCTGGTGTCGCTGGTCATCCTGCTGCCCGGCATCCTGCTGGCGGTCAAGGTCGCACGGCTCGGGCCCGGCGCGATCCTGACGTCGACGCGCTTCCGGGTGCGGTGGGCCTGGACGGCATGGTGTCTGCTGCCGACCCTGGTCATCGCGGTGATCATGTTCGTGGTGCAGACCGGCCTGTTCTGGGACGGCGGGATGATCACGACCGACGGCGGCTTCGCGTGGAACCACGCCGCGATCGGGCAGTCGACGGTGTCCCTGGGCACCCTCACGCTCACGATCGTCCTGGTCGTCCTGCTCGTGCCGTTCCAGGGCGCAGCCGAGGAGTTCATCTTCCGCGGTTTCCTCATGCAGACGATCGCCTCGTGGATCCCGCGACGCACCGGCACGATCATCGCCGTCGCGGTGTCGACCGTCGTCTTCGCGGTGCTGCACATCCCGAACGGCTACAACGTCTGGGGCATCCTCGACGTCGGTTCGTTCGGCCTGATCGCGGCGATCATCGTGCTCCGCACCGGCGGTCTCGAGGCCACCGTGCTGCAGCACGCCTTCAACAACATCATGATCTTCGTGCTGCAGGCGCCGGGCTGGTCGGGGATCGACCTGGCGTCTTCGGACGCCAACGGCACGCTCGGTGGCTGGCTCGTCACCCTCGGCACCTCGCTCGCGTTCTGGGGCATGGTCGAGGTCCTGGCGTGGTGGCGGAAGCTCGACCGGACGTTCGCCGGGCACCAGGCGCCGCGGTTCCGCGGGACGCCGCCGGTGTGGGCGGGTGGCAAGCGCTGGCTCGGCCCGGCGGGCACGGGCTGGGCCGTCGCGCCGGCTAACGCCAACGATGTCGACGCAGCTGCTGTGGACAGTGCCGCTGTGGACAGTGCCGTGGGTGTCGCCGGTCGCCCGTAGGCTCGTGGCATGAGCACCACGCCCGCGCCCGCCGCCGTGTCTGCTTCGCGAGCCGCCGCGCTCGACGTCCTGCACCGCGTGTGGGGCTACGACGACTTCCGTGGCGAGCAGGCGGCGATCATCGACCAGGTGGTCGCCGGCGGTGACGCCCTGGTGCTCATGCCCACCGGCGGTGGCAAGTCGCTCTGCTACCAGGTGCCCGCGCTCGTACGCGACGGCGTCGGGGTCGTGGTGTCGCCGCTCATCGCGCTCATGCAGGACCAGGTCGACGCCCTCGCGGCGAACGGGGTGCGTGCCGCCTTCCTCAACTCGACGCAGGGGCCCGACGAGCGTGCCCGGGTCGAGCGCGCGGTCGTCCAGGGCGAGGTCGACATGCTCTACCTCGCGCCCGAGCGGCTCCGGCTCGAGTCCACGCGCGCGCTCCTCGACCGGGCGCGGGTGTCGCTGTTCGCCATCGACGAAGCGCACTGCGTCGCCCAGTGGGGCCACGACTTCCGGCCGGACTACCTCGAGCTGAGCGTCCTGCACGAGCGCTGGCCGACCGTGCCCCGGATCGCCCTCACGGCCACGGCGACCCCGCAGACCCACCAGGAGATCTCGGCGCGGCTCGGCCTCGACGACGCCGCACACTTCGTCGCCGACTTCGACCGCCCGAACATCCAGTACCGCATCGAACCGAAGACCGGCGCGCTGCAGCAGCTCCTCACCTTCATCCGCACCGAGCACAGCGGCGACTCGGGCATCGTCTACTGCCTGTCGCGCAAGTCGGTCGAGCGGACCGCCACCGCACTGGCCGAACAGGGCATCCAGGCGCTGCCGTACCACGCGGGGCTCGACGCCCGGGTGCGAGCGCGCAACCAGTCGACCTTCCTGCGCGAGGACGGCATCGTCATGGTCGCGACGATCGCCTTCGGCATGGGCATCGACAAGCCCGACGTCCGGTTCGTGGCGCACCTCGACCTGCCGAAGTCGGTCGAGGGGTACTACCAGGAGACCGGTCGTGCCGGGCGCGACGGCCTGCCCTCGACCGCGTGGCTGGCGTACGGCCTGAACGACGTCGTGCAGCAGCGACGGATGATCGACCAGTCCGAGGGCGACGCCGCACACCGTCGGCAGCTCAGCGCTCACCTCGACGCCATGCTGAGCCTGTGCGAGACGATCGAGTGCCGCCGGGTGCGGCTCCTGGCGTACTTCGGGCAGCCGTCCACGGCCTGCGGCAACTGCGACACGTGCATCGCCCCGCCCGAGTCGTGGGACGGCACCGTGCCCGCGCAGAAGCTGCTGTCCACGGTCGTCCGGCTCGAGCGTGAGCGCGGTCAGCGGTACGGCGTCGCCCACCTCGTCGACATCCTGGTCGGCAAGCAGTCACCGCGGGTGCAGGAACTGCAGCACGAGTCCCTGGCGACCTTCGGCATCGGTTCCGACCTGTCCGACGGCGAGTGGCGCGCGGTGGCCAGGCAGCTGCTCGCGCAGGGCTACGCCGCGGTCTCGGGCGACGGGTTCGGCACGGTCGTCCTCAGCCCGACGAGCGCCGAGGTCCTGACCGGCAAGGTCCAGGTGCGGATGCGCCGCGACCCGGTGAAGGCGACGCGGGCGAGCCGGTCGTCCCGCCGGACCGTCGTCACCGACATGCCCCAGCAGGCGGTCGGCCTGTTCGAGGCGCTCCGAGTCTGGCGTGCAGCCCAGGCGCGCGAGCAGGGTGTGCCGGCGTACGTGGTGTTCAACGACGCGACGCTCCGCGGCATCGCGGCGGTGCGTCCGGCCGACGTCGACCAGCTCGCCGAGATCTCCGGGGTCGGTGCCGCGAAGCTCGAGCGGTACGGCCGCGCGGTGCTCGACGTCGTCGCGTCCGAGGCCGACTGACCCCACGGTCGGACGTGCATGCCGCCGTGGGCATGTACTGCTCGCAGGCGTGATTACACTCGGGAGTTCGCCGTCACGACGAGGAGGCCCGGTGTCCGGTTCGACCAAGTTCGCCACCGTGCTGAGCCGCGCAGTGGTGACACCGCTCGCGCGGATGCTCTGGCGACCGAAGATCATCGGACGCCGCAACGTTCCCAAGCGCGGGCCGGTGATCCTCGCGAGCAACCACCGCTCCTTCATCGACTCCCCGGCGATCACGTTGATGGCACCGCGGAAGGTCGCCTTCCTGGCGAAGCAGGAGTACTTCACCGGCACCGGGTTCCGTGGCGCGGTGTCGCGGGCGTTCTTCGGCGGCATCGGTGCGATCGGCGTCGAACGTGGTGCGGGCGCCGCGGCGCAGCAGGCGCTCGACCTGGGGCTCGCGCGGTTGAACGAGGGCGAGGCCTTCGCGATCTACCCGGAGGGCACCCGCTCCCTGGACGGCCGGATCTACAAGGGCCGCACGGGTGTGGCCTGGCTGGCCCTGACGAGCGGCGCGCCCGTGGTGCCCGTGGCGCTGACGGGCACGCAGGACGTGCAGCCCGTCGGCTCGAAGCTGCCGAAGCTCGCGAAGGTGACGATCGAGTTCGGGAAGCCGATCGACTTGTCCTCGTTCGGTGAGGCATCGTCCGGACGCGCGCGCCGTCACGCGACCGATGCGGTGATGACCGCGATCCAGGAGCTCAGCGGGCAGGAGCCGGCGAACACGTACAACAACCCGCCGGCGACGATCGTCGAGCGGGTCAAGCGGGCACTGCAGCCCGACGACCCGACCGCGGCTGCCGTCGACCCCGACTGATCGCGATCTGTTCGGTCACTATTGCACATCTGAAATATCGATGGTTGAATGAGGGACGTGCCGCACGGCACGCATCCCCGACGGGTCGCCCGACAACGGCCCGCAACCACGACTCAGATCGGACGGTCAGCAGCATGTCCTCCACCCCGCTCTTCGACTCCATCGCCCAGCGACGCGACCAGCCCGAGGCCCCCGTCGTCCCGGCACCGGTTCCGACCCCGGCTCGCGCGGCCGCAGCGCCCGCACCGACCTCACCGATGACCGCTCCCGTCCGTGCCGGTGACTCGACCCTCGTGCCCGCGGCCCTCGTCGCCGCGATCGACGACATCACGGTCCGCGTCACCCCGTCGGTGGTCACCGAGCTCCGCGTGCAGCCCGAGCAGCTCGTCCTGGTCGAGACCGTCGCCGACGCCATCACCCGAGCGGTCGTCGACGCCGTCGCGACCGAACTCGACCGGATCGCCCGCGACGGCGTCGTCCGCGTCTGAGCCCGGCGGTCCCCGAGCGATGACGACGCCCGCTGACGGCCTCCCGCTGCGCCCGCGCGGTGCCGAACGGCGGGCCGCGAACCGCCTCCGCACCCGCCGTCCCGAAGCGTCCGAGCGGCGCCGTGCTGGGCACGGCACGCGTCCGGACGCCCCCAGAGCCGCCGGGGTGGTGGCTCCCCCTTCCGCCACCCCGGCTTCCCCCTCCTCCTTCCGCAGTTCCGTCCGCCGCGCCCTGCCCGCGACGGCGACCGCCGCGGTGACCTGTCTCTTCGTCGCCGTCGGCTCCCCGCAAACCGCGATGGCATCGACCCCGTCGCCGAGCAGTCCCGTGCCCGGCGTGCAGCAGTTCGTCGCCGACGGTTCCGCCCGGCTCTCCGTCGACCGCGACGGCTTCTCGATCGGCAGGGCTGCCGCCGCGCAGGCACGTGCGACCGCCGTCGGCTCGTCGGATGCCGCGGCCCGCCCCACCGCGGGGAACGTGCCGACCGCCGGCGGGTTCGGCTCGCGCTGGGTGACCGGGTGCTCCGCCTGCTCGACGAACCACCAGGGCATCGACTTCGCGGCTCCGATCGGCACCACCGTCGTCGCCGCGATGCCCGGCAGTGTCGTCTCCGCCGGGGTCCTCGGCGGGTACGGCAACCAGGTCCTCCTCCAGCACGCCGACGGCACCCAGACCCGGTACGGCCACCTGTCGGCGATCGGGGTGCGACCCGGTCAGGTCCTGTCGGCCGGCCAACGCCTCGGCGCCGTCGGCAACACCGGCGTCTCCACCGGGGCGCACCTGCACTTCGAAGTCATCGTCGGCGGGGTCCCGGTCGACCCGGCCACCTGGCTGCAGGCCCGCGGGCTCCTCTGACAGCGACGACGGTCGAGCGCGTAGCGTCGGGAACGCCGGGGCACCGAGCCGTGGCAGGACGGAGACGCGCGTGCGAGTGACGGTGTTGGGGACCGGGGCGATGGGTGCCGGCGTGGCGGGATCACTGCTGCGCGAGGGGCACCAGGTCACGGTCTGGAACCGGAGTGCCGACAAGGCCGCGCCGCTCGGTGAGCACGGTGCGACGGTCGCCGCGGACCCGGGTGCCGCCGTCGAGCACGCCGAGGTGGTCCTCCTGACCCTCTTCGACACCGACGCCGTGGTCGACGTGCTCGAACAGGCCGCCGGAGACGCTCCGACCGACGCCGTGTGGGTGCAGGCGTCCACGATCGGCGTCGACGGCACCGAGACCGTCGTGCAGCTCGCCGCGAAGTACGGCATCACCCTGGTCGAGGCGATGATGCTCGGCACGAAGGCCCCGGCGGAGCAGGGGAAGCTCACCATGCTGGCGGCCGGCCCCGCCGACCAGGTCGACCGGGTCGTCCCGGTGCTCGACGCGATCGGCGCGAAGACCATCCGCGCCGGCGAGCGGGTCGGCGACGGGACCGCGCTCAAGCTCGCGGCCAACGCCTGGATCGCCTCGATCACCGCGGCCACGGGGCAGTCGCTCGCCCTCGCCGCGGCGCTCGGGCTCGATCCGCAGCTGTTCCTCGACGCGATCGACGGCAGCGCGAGCGACTCGGCCTACGCGCACACCAAGGGCGCGGCGATCATCGCGGGGGAGTTCCCGGCACAGTTCGCACTCGACGGGCTGCGGAAGGACATCGGCCTCATCGCCGAGGCTGCGCGGGCGAACGACGTGTCCACCACGCTCCTCGACGCCCTCGGTCGCGTCTACGCCGACGCGAGTGCGGCCGGGCACGGCGGCGACGACATCGCGGCGGTCGGCACCGCCTTCTGAGTAGACGCGCGAGTCGACGCGCGAGTCGACGCGCGCGCCGACGCGTCAGTCGCGGCGGAGGAACCGTCGCAGCCGCGCCGTGAGCCGCCCCACGGCCTCGTCGTTCATGGTGTTCGCCAGGTCGAAGGCCTCGCGCGCCGGATCGGCCCCGCCCTGGATCCGTCGGAGTGCGGCGTCGGCGCGGGCCCGGGAGTCGAGTTCGGCGAACGGCATGTCGTCCTCGGGGTCGTGCGTGCCGCGAGGGTCCATGGACAGCAGGTTACGCGCGGCGGAGCGTGCGGGCGCCTGCGTCGACGTCGTCGACCACGCGGACCATCTCGTCGAGGAAGTCCACGACGACGGCCATTTCGTCGGTCGGCACGTGCTCGGTGACCTCGAGGGCACGGGCGTCGAGTTCTTCGATCACGCGCAGGGCGTGACCCATCGACGACCCCGTCGCGGTGAGGATCACGCCGCGGCGGTCGATCGGGTCCTGGTGCCGCTCGACGTGGCCGCTGCGGACCAGTCGGTCGACGAGTGCCGAGGTCGACGCCGCCGTGATCTCGAGGCGCTCGGCCAGGTCCTTCGCGTTGACGGTCCGGCCGTCGTGCTCGGCGTCGATGAGGACCCGCAGTGCGAGAAGCGCGTTCTCGCCGATGCCCAGGGCTTCACGAGCCCGACGCTGCGCGGCGCTCTCGGCGGTGCGGTACCGGCGCAGGGCGTTCAGGACGTCGACGGCGGTGACCGGGGAGTCCTCGTACCAGAACCCCGCGGTGCTGGTCAGGACCTCGGACGTCATCCTGCAATGCTAGACGCTCTAGTTAGATTGTCTAGCGAGGAGCCGGTATCGCGGCGGAGACCCAGGCCCGTGCGCGGACATCGGACACTGCAACACCCGTGACGCGGCTCCGAAACACTCCCGCAACGCCCGCTGGTTAGGTTCTGGGGATGCAGGAGCAGCCGTGCTGAGCCGACTCGCGGGGAACGTCTTCCACGTGGGGAGCGCGGTCGAGCGCACCGACGTGGTCGCACGCCTGCTCGACGTCTACGTCGCCCGACGCGAACCCGGCACCGTCGAGGACGACCGGGCCGTCGCCGCGGAGCTCCGTTCGGTGGTGGGGACCGCCGGACCGGCGAACGACGCCGACCGGTCCGCGACCATCGACGCCCTGGCGCTGGACCGCCACGAGCCGGCGTCCATCGCCGCTGCGGTCGCCGTCGCGCGGGACCACGCCCGTCGAGCCCGCGAGGTCGTCTCGAGCGAACTCTGGGACTGCCTCGACGTCACCCGTTCGCGCATGCCGCGCAAGATCGCCCCGGGCCGCGCGCACGAGTTCCTCGGTTGGGCGCGGGAGCGCAGCGCCCTCGCGATCGGCGTGGTCGAGGGGGACGCCAGTCGCGACGAGGTCTGGGAGTTCTTCACCCTGGGCCGCTCCCTGACCCGGGTCGCCTCGACCGCCCGACTGCTCGCCTCGGGGTTGCTCGAACCGGACTCGGTCACCTCGTGGACGGCGGCGCTCCGGGCCTGCGGTGCGGGCGAGGCGTTCCTGCGTGGTCGGGACCACCATCCGGTGCCGGACGACGCCGCGGCGTTCCTGCTCCTGGACGAGCACAGTCCGCGGTCGCTGCGCTTCACCGTCCGACGGGCCGCCGAGTGCTTGGCCGACGTGGCTCCGTCCTGCGTCGCGGAGGAGGTCGCGGCGTTCTCCGCCGCCCGCGACCGGCTCGAGGCCGTCCCGGCGGACGCAGCCCTCGGCGTCGTCGGCGATGCCGGCGACCGGCTCGCGGCCGCTGCGGACCGTGTCACCGCGGCGCTCGACGAGCGCGTCTTCGCGGTGACCGAACCCGCGCACTGATCGCGGCCCTGGACGGGACCGGCGACGGCCGGGAGGCCCGTGGCGGGCCCGACCCGTGCCTCCCGTCCGCCACGCGAAAGCGTCAGAGCCCCGCCAACAGTTCGCGGAGATCTGTCGCTTTCGCGAGGTGAGCGCTGCCGCGTCGCGGAGATCTATCGCGTTCGCGGAGTGGACGCGTCAGACGGCGCTGGAGCGGTCGGCGACCGCCTCTTCCCGCTCGAACTCCTGGCGGAGCGCGGCGCGCGAGGCGCGGGTGCCGACAACCGGCATCGCGTGCGTGACCGCGAGGTGCAGGCGGGTGTCCGCGTCGTACCGGAGCCGGAGGCGCTGGAAGCGGACGAGCCAGACGATCGCGATGGCGAGCGCCACGAAGCCCGACGCCGCTCCGACCGCGATGGCCCAGCGGGGACCCCACGCGTCCGCGATGGCACCGACGATCGGGGCGCCGATGGGGGTGCCGCCGGCGAAGATCGCCATGTAGAGCGCCATCACGCGGCCGCGCATCGCGGGCTTCGTGGTGGTCTGGACCAGGGCGTTCGCGGTGGTCATGAAGGTCAGTGCCGCGAGTCCGACGAACACCAGGACGAACGCGAACGTCCAGTACGTGGGTGCGAGGGCGGCAGCCGTGCACGCCAGGCCGAAGCCTCCGGCGGCGAGCACCAGCGTGCGCATCCGCGGCTTGTCCCGGCGGGCGGACATCAGGGCGCCGAACACCGATCCGATCGCCATCACCGAGTTGAGCAGGCCGAACTCGCCGGCACCCTGGTGGAACTCGACGCGCGCCATCGTCGAGGTGAAGATCGGGAAGTTCACGCCGAACGTGCCGACGACGAAGATCATGCAGAGCACGACGATGATGTCCGGCCGGGTGCGCACGTACCGGAAGCCGGCGACGATCTGCCCCTTGCCGCGGCCGGCGTGCACCCGCTCGGCGAGCTGTGCGGGGTCGACGAAGCGCAGCGCGATGAGGACCGCCAGGAACGAGCCGGCGTTGATGACGAACACCCAGCCGGAGCCGATGGCGGCGATGAGCACGCCCGCGACCGCGGGACCGATCAGGCGCGCGGCGTTGAACGAGGCGGAGTTCAGCGCGACGGCGTTCGCGACGTTCTCGCCCTGCACGACGTCGGAGACGAACGCCTGGCGGATCGGGGTGTCGAACGCGGCGACGATGCCGAGCGCGAGGGCGAAGCCGTACAGCGCGAGCAGCGTCGCGGTGTGCGTGAGGACCATGACACCGAGGCCCAGCCCGAGCAGGCCCATCAGTGCCTGGGTGAGCATGAGCATCTTGCGACGGTCGAAGCGGTCGGCGGCGAGGCCGGTCAGGGGGAGGAGCAGCAGCTGCGGGCCGAACTGCAGCGCCATCGTGATCCCCACCGCGACGGCGTCGTTGTCGGAGAGCTGGGTCAGGACGATCCAGTCCTGGGCGGTGCGCTGCATCCAGGTACCGACGTTCGACACCAGGGCACCGGCGAACCAGATGCGGTAGTTGCGTCCGGCGAGGGAGCGGAACATGGCGGTCACTGCTGGGCCAGCCTCCTCATGATCTCGGTGGCGTCGGCGAGGGTGGCGCGCTCGACGGGGGTGAGTGCGGCGAGCCGCGGCGTGAGCCAGCCGTCACGGCGGCGACGGGTCTCCTCGACGAACGCGGCCCCGGCCGGGGTGGCGCAGAGGACGACCTTGCGGCGGTCGTCGTCGTGGCCGCCCTTGGACACCAGGCCACGCTCGACCAGCACCGCGATGGTCTTCGTCATCGATGGCGGGGTGACGCCGTCCTGGCGGCTCAGGTCGGCGAGGGTCATCGCACCGTCGCGGTGGAGCCGGGCGAGCGCCGCGAACTGGGCGTCGGTGACGGTCGTGTCGGCCTTCTGCGCGCGGAGCGTCCGGGACAGCCGGTTCACGGCGATGCGGAGGTCGGTGGCGTCGGTCACAGGTCGTTAGCCTAGCTCATTAGTTCAGTGAACGAACTGGTTTTCGGGTGTACCGTGATCCTGGACAACAGGTGTTGTTCAGAGAGAAGGAATCATGTCCGAGTTCGAGGGCAAGGTCGCCATCGTCACCGGTGGTGGCAGCGGCATCGGCGAGTCCGTCGCGAAGGAGCTCGCCGCGGCGGGTGCCACGGTCGTCGTCACCGACATCAAGCTCGACGCTGCCCAGCGGGTCGCGTCCGAGATCACGGAGGCCGGCGGCACCGCCAGCGCGTTCGAGGCCAACTCCGCCGTCGCCGCCGACAACGAGCGCATGGTCCAGTACGCCGTCGACACCTACGGCGCGCTGCACCTCGCCGTGAACAACGCCGGCATCGGCGCCGCCCCGCAGAAGATCGGCGAGTACGACATCGCCGCCTGGGACCGCGTCCGTGCGGTCGACCTCGACGGCGTCTTCTACGGCCTCCGCTACGAGCTGCCCGCGATGGTCGCCGCCGGTGGTGGCTCGATCGTGAACATGGCCTCGGTGCTCGGTACGGTCGGTATCGCGCAGAACGCCGCGTACGTCGCGTCGAAGCACGCCCTGGCCGGCCTGACCAAGGTCGCCGCGCTCGAGTACTCGGCGCAGGGCGTCCGCACCAACGCCGTGGGCCCCGGCTTCATCGACACCCCGCTGCTCCGCAACGCCATGACGCCCGAGGCCATCTCGGCGCTGGAAGAGGAGCACGCCACGAAGCGTCTCGGCACCGACAAGGAGGTCGCCGCGCTCGTCCTGTTCCTGCTGAGCGACAAGGCCTCGTTCATCACGGGCAGCTACCACCTGGTCGACGGCGGCTACTCCGCGCACTGACGTCGGTCGCGTACCTGGTCGAAACGGGCGTACCTGGTCGGAAGTTTCGACCAGGTACGCCCGTTTCCGCTTCCCAGCGCGGGGGCGATGGGAAGGAACGTGCTAGTGGAACTGGGGGATCGTGAGCCAGATGCCCGCGAGCACGGCTGCCGCACAGACCGCGAAGCACAGGACGGCACCCGCCAGTGCTGCCGGCGGCGTGTGCCCGGACCGCGGGGTCTCCTCGGAGTACTGGGTGCGCTCGCCCCCGGTGTCGAGCGGCTGCCCGGTGCCGAGCAGCCGCAGGCCGAGCGTGTAGACGAGCACGATGCCCACCGCGGCCACGAAGCCGACGCCCGCGACCAGGCCGATGCTCGTGAAGTCGATCTCCATCGTCGTTCCCCTCAGTTCTGCGCGCCGGCCGGCTGCGGCTCGGCCTGGTCGGTGGGTTCGGTCGATCCGGCGGCGACGTCGTCGTGCGAGATCGGCTTGCGCTTGGCCAGGACGGTGAAGGTCAGCCCGCCGGCCAGGGCGAGCACCGCCACCAGCACGAGGCCGACCGCCGAGGTCGAGGCGAGCCACGTCGCCAACCCGCCGACCACCGCGGCCGCCGGCAGCGTGATCACCCACGCGACGACGATGCGGCCGACGACCGACCAGTGCACGTCGGCGAGCTTCTTGCCGAGCCCGGACCCGATCACCGAACCGCTGGTGACGTGCGTCGTCGACAGGGCGAAGCCGAGGTGCGAGGAGATGAGGATCGTCGCGGCGGAACTCGTCTCGGCCGCGAAGCCCTGCGGCGACTGCACGTCGGAGATCTTCTTGCCGACGGTCTGCATGATCCGCCAGCCGCCCGTGTAGGTGCCGAGGCCGATCGCGAGTCCGCAGGCCAGGATCACCCAGAGCGCCGGGCCCGTGCCGCTGTCCTGGTAGTTCGCGGCGATGAGCGTGAGCGTGATGACACCCATCGTCTTCTGCGCGTCGTTGGTGCCGTGCGCGAGCGACACCAGCGATGCCGAGACGGTCTGGCCGTGCCGGAAGCCCGTCGCCGCACCGTGCGTCGTGGCGTTCTTCGTGAGCACGTACGCCAGGTAGGTGGCCACCAGGGCGATGACCCCGGCGATGACCGGTGAGAGCAGCGCCGGCAGCACGACCTTCGACACCACCGTCGCCCAGTCCACCGAGTTCAGCCCGGCGCCGATGATCGATGCGCCGATCAGCCCGCCGAACAGCGCGTGCGTCGACGACGAGGGCAGCCCGAGGTACCAGGTGGCGAGGTTCCAGAGGACCGCGCCCACCAGCCCGGCGAAGATCATCGTGGGGGAGATGTGGACGCCGTCCTGGCCCTCGCGGATGATGCCCTGCGAGACGGTCTTGGCGACCTCGGTGGAGAGGAACGCGCCGACCACGTTGAGGACGGCGGAGATGAGCACGGCGGTCCGGGGCTTGAGCGCCCCGGTGGCGACCGACGTGGCCATGGCGTTGGCGGTGTCGTGGAACCCGTTCGTGAAGTCGAACACGAGGGCCACCACGATCACGAGCACGACGATGACGAGGACGTCCATGCCGGGGACGGTAGGCCCGCCCCGAAGCCCCTGCGTGAACGCCGGATGAACAGGTGTTGGGCGACCGAGTTCTGCGAGGATGCTCACGTGCCCACCTTCTCCGCAGCGCGAGGCGACGCCTCGTTCACCGACGCCCACGGCGTCGAGATCGTCTACTCGACCTGGCGAGCGTCGCGCCCCAAGGGCATCGTGCAGATCGCGCACGGCGTCGGCGAGCACGGGCTGCGGTACGAGCCCCTGGCGCAGGACCTCGTCCGCGCCGGGTACACCGTGCACGCGAACGACCACCGCGGGCACGGGCGCACCGGCCTCGGGCAGTGGGACGGCGACCACGCCAAGCTCGGTCGGCTCGGCCCCGGCGGACTGCGCGCCGCGATCGCCGCCGTCGAGCAGATGGGGGAGGTCGCCCGGGCGGACACCCCCGGCGTGCCCCTGGTCCTGCTCGGGCACTCGTGGGGCTCGCTCATGGCGCAGCGGATCGTGAACAGCTCCTCGGAGTCGTGGGACGGGGTCGTGCTCTCCGCCACCGCCTACCGGCTGCCCGGCTGGATGAACAGCGGCGACCTCAACGCACGGCACGCGGGCTCCGGTCCGACCAAGTTCGAGTGGCTCACCCGCGACCGGAAGATCATCGACGCGATGTCCGTCGACCCGCTCGCCGTCGAGGCCGACGTCATCGGCCTGTTCGGCCTGCCCGACACACTCCGGCTGCTCGGGGTCCCGCGGCGAGGGATCCCGCACGACCTGCCCATGCTGCTGCAGGTCGGGTCCGACGACGCCCTCGGTGGGCCGCGGTCGGTCGAGCGGCTGGCGCGGGCCTACCGGCGGCGCGGACGACTGTCCGACGTCACGGTGCAGGTGTACGAGGGGGCGCGGCACGAGGTCTACAACGAGACGAACCGCGACGAGGTCGTGGCCGACCTGGTCGCGTGGCTGGACCGGGTGACGGCGCGCGCCGCGTCCTGAGACGGTACCGGCTGGCGGACGGGAGGCCCGTGGCGGCGCCGACCCGCGCCTCCAGTCCGACAGGTGGCGGGCGTAGGCTCGACGCGTGCACGGTGAGTACAAGGTCCCAGGTGGAAAACTGGTCGTCGTCGACCTCGACGTGGTGGACGGGGACATCCAGGAGTTCCGGCTCGCCGGCGACTTCTTCCTCGAACCGGACGACGCCCTGCCGCTCATCGATGCGGCCGTCAACGGGCTGCCGTCGACGACCGACGCCGCCGGCATCGCCGCGGCCGTCCGTGCGGCGCTCCCGGCCGACGCCGTGCTGCTCGGCTTCACACCCGAGTCCGTCGGGGTCGCCGTCCGCCGCGCGCTGTCCCGTGCATCGTCGTGGCAGGACTACGACTGGCAGATCATCCACGAAGGCCCGATCAGCCCGAACGAGCACCTCGCACTCGACCAGGTGCTGACCGAAGAAGTCGGCGCCGGTCGCCGTGGTCCGACCCTGCGCATCTGGGAGTGGGACCAGCCCGCCGTCGTCATCGGGTCGTTCCAGTCGCTGAAGAACGAGGTCGACCCGGCCGGTGCCGAGAAGTTCGGCGTGCAGGTGGTGCGGCGGATCTCCGGCGGCGGCGCGATGTTCATGGACGCCGGCGCCATCATCTCGTACTCGCTCTACGTCCCCGCCGACCTGGTGCAGGGCATGACGTTCGCGGACTCCTACGCCTACCTGGACGAGTGGGTGATCGAGGCGCTGAAGTCCCTCGGAATCGACGCGTACTACCAGCCGCTCAACGACATCACCTCGGCCAAGGGCAAGATCGGCGGCGCTGCGCAGAAGCGCCTCGGCACCGGATCCCTGCTCCACCACGCCACCATGAGCTACGACATGGACGGCGAGAAGATGGTCCAGGTGCTGCGGATCGGGCGCGAGAAGATGAGCGACAAGGGGACCACGTCGGCCGCGAAGCGCGTGGACCCGCTGCGCTCGCAGACCGGGCTGTCCCGCGCCGAGATCATCGACCGGCTGATCGGCACGTTCACGAAGCTGTACGGGGCGACTCCCGCCGCGGTGACCGACGCCGAGCGCGAGAAGGCGCAGGAGCTCGTGCGCACGAAGTTCGCGACGAAGGAGTGGCTCGAGCGGGTGCCCTGAGCGGGCACTGCCCCTGAGCGGGCACTGCCCGTGAGCGGGCGCAGCCCGTGAGTGGGCACTGCTCGACCTAGGGCCTCGGCGTACCGCCGTCGTCCTCGTCCTCGTCCTCTTCCTCGTCCACGTACTGGATGCCGGTCGCAAGCGTTCCGATGCTCCCGTCCGGACGGAACGTGGTGCGGGACAGCGGAGCGACGGCCACCCAACCCACCTCGCCAGCGGCGAAGGCTTCGCCGTCGTCATCGTCATCGTCGTCCGGCTCATCGTCGTCAGCACCGTCGCCGGTGCGTGTGCCGAGCAGCTTCCGCGTCAACGCGCTCCGCTCGGTCAGCAGGGAGTCGAGCGCCGCACGGAGGTCCTCGTCCGCCGGCTGCGCACCACGCAGTGCCGCCCCGAGGACGCTCCGCCGCATGAGCTCCTTCGCGAACGACCCCGTCGTGCCATCAGCGCGCTCGGCTGCCTCGGCAAGGGCGTCGTCGGAGAACGGCAGCGACCCGGCGTAGCGACGGAACAAGCGCACCCGCTCGGGCAGCGCGGGGAGCGGCACCTCGACCGCCAGGTCGACCCGGCCCGGTCGGTCTGCCAGGGCGCGCTCGAGGACGGACACCCGGTTCGTCGTCATCACGAACGCCACGTCGGCGTCGCCGTCGAGGCCGTCCAGGGCATCGAGCACTTCGAACAAGAGCGGCTGCGGTGACGAGTGCCGCTCCATCGCGACGAGGTCGATGTCCTCGAGCACGACGATCGACGGCTGGAAGGTCCGAGCGATCTCGGCTGCCGAGCCGATCGCGGCGATGCTCGACCCGGTGAGCAGGATCGCCGTCACGTCGGGAGTCCGCGTCAACAGGTGCCGGATGGTCAGCGTCTTGCCGGTGCCGGGCGGCCCGTAGAGCAGGACTCCGCGCTTGAGGTGCTGACCCGCGGCCAGCAGGGCGTCACGCTGCTCTCCGATCCCCACGACGTGGTCGACGACCTCGTCCAGCACACCGTCCGCGAGCACGACGTCGTCCGCCGCGATGTCGGGCCTGCGGAGGAAGGTCGCACCGGCATCGGAGCCGTACTCGGATCGGACGAACGACAGCACCTGGCCACGGAGCACACTCCGCTCGATCATGAGCGCCCGCAGCCGCTGCAGGAACGCAGCCGCCGCGTCCTGGTCGGTGCCGAGGAGCTCGAGGGTGGCGCTCGACCGGCCGTACTCGGGCTTGGCCGAGCGCTGGACGACAGCGATCGGGGAGCCGTCGAACGTCAGCAGCCGGAGCCCGAAGGACACCACTCGACGTGTCGCGTCCGGACCGGTGGCCCGGTCGGCGTAGCTCACAGGGCCGGGGGCCCAGCGCATGTGCGGGTTGGCGATGAACTCGCTGACCGAGCTGTGGAAGCGGGAGTCGTCGCCTGCGATGCCGATCAGCGCGCCGGGCGCATCACCCGCGAGCTCCTCGAGGGCGATGTCCGCGTCGACCAGCCGGTGGTCGGGCAGTTCTTCGGTCACCACCGGGACGGACTGCGGGTCGACGCCGAGGTGATCGCGGACGCGCTCGCCGATCGGCGTCAGGACCGCCTTCTGCTCGGACTGCGCGAGTTCGTTCGCGTGGTCGATGTAGCGGGCGAAGGCCCGCATGAGGTCCCGGTCTGCGTCGTCGAACACGTCGCCATCCTGGCACGGCCCGGTGTCCGCTGGTGGGTCGGATGGTGGGCGGCCGGAGCAGAGGGGGGACGCTCCGGCCGCCGCTCGACCAGTGTGACGACCGACTCCATGAACCACACGTGCGGATCATGAGAATCCCCCGCGCGGCTGATGTCGTGGCCGGATCGTCCACGTAGCGTCGCTCGCGTGAACTGGTTGATCTTCCTGGGGGCGGTGGCCGCCGTGGCCGTCGTGGTGTGGATCGCCGATCGCGTGGGGTGGATCGACCTGTCGAACAAGTCCACGCGCAGCGGCGGATCCGGAGGCATCGGCGGGATGCTGGACGAGGTGTTCGCGCCGACCCGCCACGAGACGCAAGCCGAGTACGAACGGCAGTCGCGCCTCCCGAAGGAGGCACCGTCACCGGCGGACGACGACCACGACCTGCTCAGCGGCAGGGTGCTCATCAAGGTGCCGGCGGTGCGGAGCGCCGGTCGGCACGAAGCGCGCGTCGGGACGCACGACCGGTCCTACTGACCGTCAGGCGGTCGCTCGCCGCTCTCGTCAGCGCGTCGTGAGCTCTTGGTAGTCCGGGTGCCGCTCGATCCACGCGCGGACGTAGCTGCACTGCGGCACGACCCGGAGGCTGCCGTCGCGCACGTCGTCGAGCGCGTGCTGCACGAGGATCGACGCGTGCCCGCCACCACGGTGCGACGGGTCGACCTCGGTGTGCACGAAGCGGATCTCGTCGCCGTCGACCTCGTACGCCGCGAAGCCGATGACCTCGCCGTCCTCGACCAGGGAGTACTGCTGCTTGTCGGTGTCGTTGCGGACCTCGGGTGCTGCCATGCGCCGAGGCTACGCCGCGCGCCCGAGCCGCCGCTGGCTGCGCCACAATGGTCCCGTGCACACGGGAGACGACCGAGGCCCGGACCGCGTCGTCCTCGGCGACGCCCTCGACGTGACCCCGGCGCTCGCCGACGGCACGTTCACCCTCGTGTACCTCGACCCGCCGTTCAACACGGGGCGGTACCAGCGTCGGCATGCTTCGTCCGCGGTACCCAGCGCCGACGGGCCGGTGATGGGGTTCCACGGACGGACCTACGAGCGGGTCCGCGGCGACCTGATGCGGTTCGACGACCGGTTCGAGGACTACTGGACGTTCCTCGAACCCCGGCTGATCGAGGCCTGGCGACTCCTCACCACCGACGGCACCCTGTACCTGCACCTCGACTACCGCGAGTCGCACTACGCGAAGGTCCTGCTCGACGCGCTGTTCGGCCGCGAGTCGTTCCTCAACGAGATCGTCTGGGCCTACGACTACGGCGCCAAGTCCAAGTCGCGGTGGCCGACCAAGCACGACACGATCCTGGTCTACGTGAAGGACCCGTCGCAGTACTGGTTCGACTCGTCGGCGGTCGACCGCGAGCCCTACATGGCACCCGGGCTCGTCACGCCCGAGAAGCGGGAGCGCGGCAAGCTCCCCACCGACGTCTGGTGGCACACGATCGTGTCGCCGACCGGCAAGGAGAAGACCGGCTACCCGACGCAGAAGCCCGAGGGGGTGCTGCGGCGGATCGTGCAGGCGTCGTCGCGCGAGGGGGACTGGGTGCTCGACTTCTTCGCCGGCAGCGGGACGACCGGCGCGGTGGCGTCGGCGCTCGGGCGGCGGTACGTGCTCGTCGACGACAACCCGGCGGCGATCGAGGTCATGCGGAAGCGGTTGCCGGCGGCCTCGTTCGAGGTGGCGGGCGCGGGGCCGGGTGGTCGCGCGGGCGAGGTGCCGGCGGGCTGACGGGCGGCCGTGGCGCGTGCGTGGTGGCGCGCGGGTGCGCGCGGGTGCGCGCGGGTGCGCGTGGGTGCGCGGCCGCGCGTGGGCGGGTGCATGCGGGTGCATCGTGCGACGTTCCACGAGGTGATCGACGCGTGTCCTGTCGGAACATGCACACGCACACGATGCGGGTGCATGCTGCGACGATCCACGAGGTGATCGACGCGTGGATCGTCGGAACATGCACACGCACCGAGGGCGCGCGCATTGCGACACCCTCGACGTCGTACGACATCGAGGACGACGCAACCGCGCGCCCGCAACAGTTGCACGCGTGCAGAGACGACGAGGTCGACGTCGTGCGACGTCGACCTCGTCGTTCCGAGTCGGCAGGGCCGACCTGCGCGCGCGCCTACTCGGCCGAGTGTCGCCCGTGCGGGTGCGCCGCGTCGTCCGCGTCGTCCAGCCGGGAGGCACGGCTCGCCTCCGCAGCGTCGGCCCCGGTCGCAGGGGCGCCGGCGTCCACCACCGGGGCAGCATGGGCAGCCCGGGTCCGGATGGCACCGGTCGTCGTCGGGGGTTCGTCCACGGGCGCAGCCGCCGAGTGGGCGCCGTGCGTCGTGGCGTCGGGCAGCGGCGCGCGAGTGCCGTCCGTGGTGACGTCGTTCGGTAGCACGTCGTTCGGCAGCACCGACACGTCCGAGGATCCCGCTGCGCGTGCTGACCGGGGCTGGGCGGGCACGTCGGGCGAGGTCGGCACCGAGTCCGACGACGCGACCGCGGCTGAACCCGATCTGTCGCCGGCAGCCGAACCGGCACCGGCACCGGCTGCCGCAGCGTCGGCGTCAGCGGTCCGTGCGGCGTCCGCCTGCTCCTGCAGCGCCGAGGTCTTGCGCAGCGGCGGCACCCGGAAGAACCACGTCAGCACGAACGCGAGCAGGATCACCGCGAGGCCGACGTAGTACACGCGGACGGCCGAGTCGCTGAAACCGACCAGGAACGGACGGGTGAGTCGCTTGTCCGCGCCGTTCAGGAACGAGGTGTCGCTCGTCGCTGCGGAGCCGGACGAGCTCGCGTTCGAGTCGCCGCTCTTCAGCTGCTTGATGAGCGTCGGGGCGACCTCGTCGACGACGTTCTCGCGCTGTGCCTTGTCCGAGTAGTCGACCTGCAGCGTGCCGTCGACGACGGTCGCGTTCGCCTTGGCCGCAGCCGTCTCGAGGGCCTGCTGCTCGGCGGCCGGCTTGGCGTCGTCGACCTGCTGGGCGATGACGGTGTCGGCTGCGGCGGCGGGGAGCTTGCCGGCCGCGACCTGCTGCTGCACGGCGGCGGTGACCTGCTTCGTGACGGCGGCGTCGGCGGCTTCCTTCGCCTGCACGGCGCCGTCGTTCAGGCCGTCCTGCACGTTCTTCTGCACGGGATCGACGATCTTCGTCCAGATCTGGTCCATCACGCCCTTGTTCTCGGACGCGTTCGCGACCGAGGGCGTGAGCGCGGCGTTGAGGGCGCTCTTCAGGTCGGTCTCGTTCTGCATCGCCGCGGTGATGTTCGTCGGCATCAGGGTGAACAGGACGGACAGCAGCACGGCGGTGCCCATGGTGCCGCCGATCTGCCGGAAGAACGTCGCGGCGCTGGTGGCGACGCCGATGTCCCGCGGGGACACCGAGTTCTGCGCCGCGAGGGTCAGCGTCTGCATGAGCTGCCCGAGCCCGAGGCCGATGCCGAACATGCCGAGCATCAGGAACCAGAGGGGGCGGTCGGCGGTCAGGAACGTCAGGACCGTGAAGCCGATGGCCGTGAACGCCGTGCCCGTGATCGGGAAGACCTGGTAGTTGCCGGTCCGCGAGATGATCTGGCCCGAGGCGATCGACGAGATCATCAGACCGAGCACCATCGGGAGCATCGCGAACCCGGACTCGGTCGGGGTGACGCCCTTCACGATCTGCAGGTACAGCGGGATGGTCAGCATTGCGCCGAACATCCCGAAGCCGACGAGCACGGACAGGATCGCGGACATCGAGAACACCCGCGAGCCGAACAGCTTCATCGGCAGGATCGCGTCGCTGCCCATCGCCCGTTCGACGATGATGAACGCGATCAGGCCGGCCGCGCCGATGCCGTAGCAGGCGAAGGCGCCGGGCGAGCTCCAGCCCCACTCGCGGCCCTGTTCGGCGATGAGCAGCAACGGCACGAGGGTGACGATGACGAGCGTCGCACCCCACCAGTCGATCCGGGGCTTGCCGCGGTCGCCGAACTTCGGCAGGTGCAGGAACGTCAGCACCATGAACAGCGCGATGACGCCGATCGGCACGTTGATCAGGAACACCCAGCGCCAGCCGGAGATGAACAGCAGCTCGCTCGCGCCGGCGAAGACGCCGCCGACGAGCGGACCGATCACCGACGAGATGCCGAAGACCGCCAGGAAGTAGCCCTGGTACTTCGCCCGCTCGCGGGGGGCGAGCATGTCGCCCATGATCGCCAGCGGCAGGGACATCAGGCCACCGGCACCGAGACCCTGCAGCGCACGGAACCCGGCGAGCATGAGCATCGAGGTCGAGAACGACGCGGCGAACGACCCGACGATGAAGATGCCGATCGCCGTGATGAACAGCGGCCGCCGACCGAAGATGTCGGAGAGCTTGCCGTAGATCGGCGTCGTCACGGTCGAGGCGATCAGGTACCCGGTGGTGACCCAGGCCTGCTGGTCGAGGCCGTGCAGGTCGTCACCGATCGTGCGGATCGCGGTGCCGACGATCGTCTGGTCGAGGGCTCCGAGGAACATCCCGGCCATCAGGCCGTAGATCACCAACAGGATCTGTCGGTGGTTCATCACGACGTTGGACGCCGTGGTGGGGGCCGCGGGTGCGGTCGCCGTCTGGGTCATGAGCAGGGTCTCCCGGTACCGATGCGCTGGCGAAACGATTTTTGCGCTGCCTGCAAAGTTACATCTGCCGCAAGTGCTCGGTTGCTCAGGAGCGGCTTCCTGTGTGGATCGGCAGTCACGGTACGCCCGGATCGCGGGCTCGGTGACGATCCCGGTCCACGGCCAGGAGGCCCGGCTCGGCCCCGTCAGACCGCTGCGGTCTCCACGACCCGGGTCACACCCCGTGCCGCCAGCGCCGCGGGGTCGGCTGCGGTCCGACTCGTCACGACGGTCACGGCCTCGCCGGCCGCGCGCAGGCGGTGCCAGCGCTCGAAGACCGGGCCGCCCGGTGCCAGGTCCGCCCGACGGATCGGCAGGTCGGCCTCGTCGACGTCGACCACGACGGCACTCGTGCGCGGGGTCGGGATCGGAGCGGAGCGTCGTGCGTCGGCGACGACCTCGGCGTAGCGCCGGCCGAGCGGCTTCACGCGGTTGTCGACGTCGAGCAGACCGAGCGAGTACTCCAGGTCCTTGAAGTCGCCCAGGTCGCGGGAGACGTCGTGGGAGCACCACCACGTGACCGCCTGCAGGCGTTCGGTCGTGAGGGCCGCCGCGACCGTGCGCTCGAGGAACTCGGGCATCTCGGACTCGGCGAGGTGCCGGTCGGGTGCCCCGACCTCCTGCAGCCAGACGGGCCGCTCGAGGTCGGTGGCGAAGGCGCGAGCGAGCTCGATCATCCACTCGGCGTGCCGGACGGACTCGTCGGAGAGTGCGCCGTACCGACCGGCCACCCCGTTGAAGATCCAGGAGTGCACGGTCGTGACGTCGCCGAGCCGGCTGGCGTGTGCCGGCACGAACGGGTGGCCGTCGCGGTACCAGAGGTGGTCGTTCTCGGAGTGCGTGACGACGTGCCGCGGGTCCTTGTCACGGGGTGCGCCGAGCAGGGACTCGAGCCAGTGCGTCACCTGCGCGGTGTCGGCGGGCATCGCGGCGGGGTTCGGTGGCTGGAACTGGTTGAGCTCGTTGCCGAGGGTCAGCCCCGTGAAGTTCGGGCGGTCGCGCACCGCGTCGTAGACGGCGGCGACGAGGGCGGCCTGCGCGTCGATCGCCGGCTGGTCGGTGAACATGTTGCCGTCGTGCCAGTTCACGAGCCACGCGGGCACGAAGTCGAAGCCGGACATGTGCCCCTGGACGACGTCGACGCTGGCGTCCAGCCCGAACTCGGCGGCGATGTCGACCACCAGGGCCACGTCGTCGAGGGCCCGTCGGCGGATGAGCGTGCGGTTCGGCTGCAGGGTCGGCCAGAGCGGGAACAGCCGGACGTGGTCGAGGCCGAGGGTGGCGATCGCCTCGAGGTCGCGGCGGATCGCGGATTCCTCCACCGACTGCCACTGGAACATCCAGTCGGTCGAGGGCACGTAGTTCACGCCGAAGCGCGTGGCGGTGGTCATCGGTCTCCTTCGATCAGGGAACGGTGGCGGCGGCTGGGGCGGGACCGGTCGAGCCGCGGACGTGCAGGGCGCGGCCGCCGACCTCGGCATCGGTGACCTCGTCACCCCGGACGAGTCGTTCGACCAGGGCGACGGCGGTGCGGGCGGACTCCTCGACGGGGGCGTCGAGGGCGGTCAGCGACGGCCGCACGATCGACGAGACCCACGAGTCCTCCCACGCGACGACGGACAGGTCCTCGGGCACGCGGACGCCGAGCTCGGGGGCGTGCGCGATCACCTCGGCCGCGATCGCCTCGCCGTCCAGGACGATCGCCGTGGCGCGGTCGAGCCGGGCGAGCAGGTCGGCGACCGGGTCCTCGGCGTCGGCTCGCCACCCGAGCACGAGCGCGTCCACACCCCGGCGCGCGGCTGCGGCGGTGAAGCGGGCGTCGCGGGCGCCGGTGTGCGCGAGCGCCGGGCCGTCCCCGACGCGGGCGATCCGGCGGTGCCCGAGCGAACCGAGGTGGTCGAGCAAGGACTCGGTCGCATCGGCGTCGCCCACCGTGACCGCCGGGACGGTGCTGCCGGCGATCGGTGCGCCGAGCATGACGGCCGGGGCCGCCAGGTGCTGCAGCATCGGGATGCGGGGATCGTCGGTGCGGACGTCGACGAGCAGGAACCCGTCGACCCGCTGCTCGGTCCACCACTGTCGGTAGACGGCGGCTTCGTCGTCGGCCTGCACGAGGGTGACGGACAGCGACCAGCCGATCGCGGCGAGGGGTTCGGTCAGCCCGGCGATCAGCCGCATCGTGAACGGGTCGCGCTGGAAGGTGTCACGCGAGCGGGCGAGGACCAGCCCCAGGCTGTGACCCGCGTTGCCGGAGAGCTTGCGGCTCGCCAGGTTCGGTCGCCAGTTCAGGTCATCGGCGGCCTTGCGGATGCGGGCCGCGGTGGCGGCGGACACGTTCGGCCGACCGTTGAACACGTGCGAGACCGCCGAGGTCGAGACGCCGGCGCGCTTGGCGACCTGCGCGATGGTCACGCGGCGTCGGTCGACGGCTCCGGCGGTGGTGTCGCTCATGCCGTCGAGCGTAGAGGGTTGACCACGTCGTGTAAAGCGGTATACGTTGCTCGTCACCTGAAGTACACCGCTGTACCAAATGCATCGCGATCGCTCCACCATCCACTGCCAGGGAGGCACCGTGACGGACGGCATCAGTAGGCGCACCCTCATCGGGGCCGGGCTCGGCGCCGGCATCCTCGCGCCGATCCTGGCCGGGTGCAGTGCGCTCACCCCGGCCTCGAGCGGCCCCGGCACGCTGAGCGTGCACACGCAACTCAGCGGGGCGGTCGCGGGTGCGCAGACGTTCACCGACGTCGTCGCCGCCTACCGCCGCCGCACGGACCGCAAGGTCGCCCTGCTGTCGAACGGGTCCGACCTGCCGATCGTCTTCGAGACGAGTTCCCTCGCCGGCAAGGAAGCCGACGTCGCGATCGTGAACATGGTCGGGCGGACGTTGTCCTGGACGGGTGAGGACGCCACGATCGACGTCTCCCGGTACCTCGACGAGTGGGACCTGCGCGACAAGATCATCCCCGAGGCGCTCGAGGAGTGGACCGACGACCAGGGCCGGCTCCGGGCGTTCCCGTTCACCCGGACGAACTGGCCGGTGTCGTTCAACACGGTGCTGCTCGAACAGGCCGGTGTCAGCGAGATCCCGACCACCTCGGACGCGCTCATCGCCGCAGCCGACCGCCTGCGCTCCGCCGGCATCGGGCCGGTCACCGTCGGCGGGTCGGACTGGAGCGGGCAGAAGCTCCTCATGCAGGTGATCCAGGGGTTCGTATCCCAGGACGAAGCGGCGAAGGTCTTCTCCACGGGCAGGATCTCGGAGAGCGCCGGTGCGGTCCGCGGCGTCGAGCACTTCGTCGAGCTCCGCGACGCCGGGGTCTTCGTGGACTCGGTGCAGGGGTTCACCTCGGACTCCGAACTGACGCAGTTCACCACGCGCAAGGCCGCGATCGTCCCCGCGATGTCCTCCGCTCTGGCGCTGGTGTCGAAGGAACGGGCGAAGGAGGTCACCGTGGGCGGCTGGCCGGTTCCCTCACAGCACGCGGCCATCGCGCACCCGAGCGTCATCAAGAGCTACAACGGGCACGGCATCTGGATCAGCGAGAACGGCCGGGCGAAGCTCGACCTCATCAAGCCCTTCGTGCAGTACCTGTACTCGTCGGCGGTGACGACCGAGTTCGTCCTCGACTCCGGCCGCGACATGAGCCGGATCACCGACACCGTCAGCCGCGACTTCCCGCTCGTCGCCCAGGCGTCGAAGCTCACCGACGACCAGGTCACCCCGGTGATGCTGCCCGACCTGCTCGTTCCCGACTCGGCGTACGAGCCGATGATCCGCGCGACCAGCTTGGCGTACGGCTCGGGCACCTCGGCCGACCGCATCATCGACCTCTTCGAGCGCGCCTACACGGCCGCCTGACCCACCCGACCCTGCGAGAAGGAGCTCCCCATGGCAGTGCTCGTCGAGGAACCACCCGTCCGGTCGGCGTCGACCCCGCCCGGGCCCGCCCGCCGCGGATCCCGTGCGGTCGGCACTACCCGCGGCAGCTTCCCGACCTTCGCGATCCCGGCGTTGGTCTGGTACGGCCTGTTCATGATCGGGCCGGTCGTCGCGATGATCGTGATCGCCTTCCTGAGCTGGCCCGGCATGCTCGTCTCGCCGACGTTCGCGGGGCTCGACAACTTCCGGGTGCTGTTCTCCGACGAGACGTTCTGGGCAGCGGTGCGGAACAGCACGGTGCAGATCGTCGTGGGGCTGCCGATCATGATCGTGCTGGCGTTCCTGCTCGCCTTCCACGTCGTGCAGAAGCCGCGCGGGCACAAGGTGCTCCGCTACCTGCTCTTCATCCCGGCGCTCATCTCGGCACCGGCCACGGCGATGATGTTCTACGCGATGCTCAACCCCGACGGCCTGGTCAACGGGGTGCTCGGGACGCTCGGCATCGGCGGCAAGGCCTGGCTGGCCGACCCCGCGACCGCCCTCGGCGCGCTCATCGTCGTCGACCTGTGGGCCGGCATCGGGTACTCGGCGGTGCTCATCGCGAGCCGGCTCGACGGCGTCGACACCGAGGTCGTGCAGGCCGCCCGCATGGACGGCGCCGGATCGTGGCGGCTGGCGTGGGGCGTGTACTGGCCGATCGCCCGCGACTTCATCGGGGTGGTGGCGATGCTGCAGTTCCTCTCGATGCTCTTCAGCTCGGCGCAGAACGTGCTCCTGCTGACCCAGGGCGGCCCTGGCACCGCGACCACGACGCTGTCGTACCTCGTGTACCAGAAGGCGTTCGTCGACACCGATCTCGGCTACAGCCAGGCCGTCGGCGTCGTCCTGTTCGTGCTCGGACTCGCCGGGATGTTCGTCATCCGCCGGGTCCTGCGCAAGACCCACTGACCGCCCCTGACCGACAGACCCCGGGAGACCACCATGGCGAAACCCACCGCCGGCATCCGGCTGCGTGACCGGATCGGCTCCATCACGAGCGGCACCGTGGCGTGGATCTACGCTGCCCTGCTGATCCTGCCCTTCTACTACTTCGTGGTGTCGTCGTTCAAGGACAACGACGGCATCTTCGAGTCCCCGTTGGCGCTGCCCGCGTCGTGGGACCTGTCGAACTTCACCGAGGCGATCCGCCAGGCCTCGCTCGGACCGGCCATCGCGAACTCGGCGATCACGACGGTGGCGGCCCTGGTGCTGACCCTCGTCCTCGCACTGCCGGCGTCGTTCGCCCTCGCCCGGGCCACCGGCCGCGCCGGACGGATCGTCGAGGGACTCTTCTCGCTCGGGTTCCTCATCCCGTCGTTCGCGGCGCTGTTCCCGACGTTCCTGCTCGCCGCCGGGATGGGGCTGTTCCACACCCGGACGTTCCTCGTGCTCCTGCTGCCGGCGACCGCGATGCCCCTGGCCGTCGTGATCCTGACGCAGTTCATGCGGACGATCCCGCGCGAGCTGGAGGAGGCCGCGTCGATGGACGGCGCCTCGGCGTGGCAGGTGATGCGCCAGGTGTACCTGCCGATCTGCATCCCGGGCATCGCCACGGTGCTGCTGCTGAACTTCCTGTCGTTCTGGAACGAGTACCTGTACGCGCTGGTGCTCATCGGTCCGGACACCGCGCAGCGGACGATCCAGGTGGCGCTCCCGACGCTGAAGGTCGATGCCGGCACCGACTACGGGATGCTCATGGCCGGCACGCTGTTCACGCTGCTGCCGGTGTACCTCGTGTACTCGATCCTGCAGCGCCAGATGCAACGCGCCCTGGTCTCCGGAGCGATCAAGGGATGACCGAGCACCCGACCGAGCACCAGACCGCGACCAGCCTCGACGTCCGCGCCCGCATCGGCCAGCTCAACCAGCGCCTGAAGGGCTGGGAGGCCGTCCGCTGGGTCGACGGCCGCCCGCGGATCACCGACGTCCTGCGCGCCGAGGTCGACCGGTGGGGCGGGATCGGCGCGGTCTACGGTGTGCTCCGCGCCGACCCCTGGTCCGGCGTGCACTGGGGCAACGGCATCCCACCCGAACGCTCCGCCGAGGCCTACGCCGCCGTGCAGGACCACGTCGTCGCGCACAGTGACGGCGGCGTCCCGACGCTCTTCGTGGAAGAGGTCCCGCACGGGCTGCAGGCCCTCGGCGGCACGACAGTGCCGGTGAACCTCGCCCTCGGCGCCGCGATGGACGAGCAGCTCGTCGAGGACCTCGCGGCCGCGGTCGCCGCCGAGGTCCGCGCCCGCGGTACCCACGTCGCCCTCGTCTCCGGGCTCGACGTCCTGCGCGATCCCCGGTGGGGTCGGAGCGAGGAGTGCTGGTCCGAGGACGCCGCGCTCGCCGCGATCATGGTCGCCGCCACCGTCCGGGGCATGCAGGGCGGCGGTCCGGGCCCGATCGACGACCGACACGTCGCGGTCGTCGCGAAGCACCTGGCCGGGCAGGGCGCCGGCATCGGTGGGCGGAACGGTTCCGGCGCCCCGATCGGCCGCCGTGAGCTCGCCGAGGTGCACCTGCCGCCAGCGCTCGCCGCGGCACGCGAACACGTCGCCGGGTTCATGGCGGCGTACAACGACGTCGACGGGGTGCCGTGCTGCGGCAACCGCGACCTGCTCACCACCACGATCCGCGACACGTGGGGCTGGGACGGGCTCGTGATGGCCGACGGCACCGCCATCGACCGGCTGCGCGACGTCACCCCCGACCCGGCCTCGGCGGCTGCGCTCGCGCTCCGTGCCGGGGTCGACCTGAGCCTGTGGGACGAGTCCTACACGCACCTCGACGGGGCACTGGACCGGGGCCTGATCAGCACCGACGACCTCGACCAGGCGGTCGACCGCGTGCTCGCTCTGAAGCGCCGCGTCGGCCTGCTCACGACGCCGACACCAGCACCACCGAGGACACCCGCACCACCAACGACACCAGCACCAGCAGCGACGCGCGCCGAGCCACCGGAACGCGCGACCATCGCGCTCGCCGAGCGTGCCGCCCGCCGCGCAGTGGTCGCCCTGGGCGGAGCACTGCCCGCGATCGCACCCGACGCCGTCGTCGCCGTGGTCGGCCCGAACGCCGACGACGTCGACGCCCTGCTCGGCGACTACTCACCTCCGCGGCCGCCCGACGACCCCGGTGCGTCCACCGTCCGCTCCGCCCTGGAGGCCCGGCTCGGCCCCGCCCGGATCCGCACCGCCCGGGGCAGCGGGCTCCGACAGCCCCTGCCGGGCCCCGACGGGCTCCTCGCGGTCCGCACGGCGCTCCTCGGCGCCGACGTGGCGGTGGTCGTGCTCGGCGGCTCGAGCCGGCGCGCCTACGACGACGGCTTCGAGGACAACGGCGCCGTCAGCGGTCCGGCACCGGACACCACGAACGGCGAGGGGGTCGACCTGGCCTCGATCGCCGTGCCCGAGGCGCAGCTCGACGTGCTCCGCGCCGCCCGCGAGAGCGGTCTGCCGGTCGTCGCGGTCGTCGTCGACGGTCGCCCGCGGGTCCTGACCGAGGTGCTCGCGCTGGCCGACGGCGTGCTGGTCGTGCCGTTCCCGGGGCCTTCCGGCGGTCGTGCCGTCGCGGACGTGCTGTTCGGCGCCCCGGCCGAGGGGCGGCTCCCCGCGACCTGGCCCGGCGCCGACGGCGTCCTGCCGGTGGCGCACGACGAGCGGCTCGAGACGGCACGCGGCTACGTCGACGTGACCAGCCGCTCGACCGTGACCGGTGCACCCGGGCCGGGCGACGGGGTGGACGTCCGCCTGGCGGAGGGGAGCGACGCGGTGACTGCTGTGCGCCTCCTGGCCGGGGGGACGGTGACCGTCCCGGTGACGGTGCGCAACAGGTCGGACGCGCCCCGTCGGGTGTCGGCGCCCCTGTGGGGGCGGCGGCGGGAGACCGGTGTCCGACCGCGGCGACGGCGACTGCTCGCCCTGGTGACGGTCGACGTGCCCGCTGGCGGGACCGTCGACACCGCGTACACGCTCGGACTCGATGCGCTCGGCACGTGGGACGCTGGTCTCCGGCTCGGTGCACGGCCGCTCGAACTCGACTGCTGGACGGACGACGTGCTCGATCCACCCGGGTCGACGCGGACCGTCCGCGTCACCGACGGACAGGAGTCAGTGCGATGGGTGTCGTGACGCAGACGCAGCTCGAGGAGATCACGCCGACGCTGGTGGCGGCCGCCGACCGGGTCCGGGCCGCGGTCGGCACCGAGGTCGGCGACCGCGTGGAGCGCGCGCTCGTCCGCACGCTGCGGGACACGATCTCGCTCGACGACGACGGCGCCTTCGTGATCACGGGGGACATCCCGGCGATGTGGCTCCGCGACTCGACGACGCAGATGACGCCGTACCTGCGGTTCGTGGCGGACGACCCAGCGCTCGCGGACCTGCTCTGGGCGGTCGTGCGGCGGCAGTTCCGGCTGATCGAGCACGACCCCTACGCCAACTCGTTCAACCGCGAACCGAACGGCGCGCACTACGACCCCGACGACCTGAACGCCGACCCGCTGGTGTGGGAGCAGAAGTACGAGGTCGACAGCCTGGCCTACCCGGTGACCTTCGCACACGCGCTGTGGCGGGCGACCGGGTCGACCGCGGTGCTGGACGAACGGGCGCACCGGGTGTTCCGGACGATCGTGGCGCAGTGGCGGGCCGAACAGGACCACGACGCCTCGGCCTACCGGTTCGTACGCGACGGAGCGATCCCGACCGAGACCCTCGCGCGCGACGGCCGCGGCTCCCCGGTCGCGGTGACGGGTATGACGTGGTGCGGGTTCCGCCCGTCGGACGACGCCTGCACGTACGGCTACAACGTGCCGGCGAACCTGTTCGCCGCCGAGGCGCTGCTCGCCGTCGCCGCCATCGCCGGGGACGTCTGGTCCGACACCGGCCTGGCGGACGACGCCGACGTGCTGCGCGCGAGCATCCTGGACGGCGTCCGGCAGCACGGCGTCGTGCCCGGGCCGGACGGCGAGGACGTCTACGCCTACGAGGTCGACGGGCTGGGCGGCGTGCTGCGCATGGACGACGCGAACACCCCGTCGTTGCTGTCCCTGCCGCTCTCCGCGCCGTCGGTGCTCGACGACTCGGTGTGGGCGGCGACGCGGGACTTCGTGCTGTCACCGGCGAACCCGTACTGGTTCAGCGGCACCGCGGCGGCCGGCGTCGGCAGTCCGCACACGTTGCCGCAGCGGGTGTGGCCGATCGCCCTGGCGGTCGAGGGGCTGGTTTCCGGGTCGCCGGCGCGCCGTCGGGAGCTGCTCGACGTGCTCGTGGCGACCGACGGCGGGACCGGCGACATGCACGAGTCGTTCGACGTCGAGGACCCGGCGCAGTTCTCGCGCCCGTGGTTCTCGTGGGCCGACGCGATGTTCTGCGAACTGGCACTGGCGGCGGCCGAGGACTGATCCTCGACCGCCGCCAGTGCGGGTCCTGCGGGTGACCGACTAGGCGCCGAGTGCGGCGTCCACGATCTCCTTGGCCTCGCGCTGCACCTGCTCCAGGTGCTCCTGCCCGACGAAGCTCTCGGCGTAGATCTTGTAGACGTCCTCGGTGCCGGACGGCCGTGCGGCGAACCAGGCGTTGTCGGTGACGACCTTGACGCCGCCGACGGCCGCGTCGTTGCCGGGGGCCTTCGACAGCTTGGCGGTGATCGGGTCGCCCGCCAGGGTCTCGGCGGTGATGGCGTCGCCGTCGAGCTTCGACAGGCGGGCCTTCTGCTCCTTCGAGGCAGCGGCGTCGACGCGCTGGTAGACCGGGTCGCCGAAGCGCTCGGTCAGCTCGACGTACAGCTGCGAGGGGGTCTTGCCGGTGACGGCGACGATCTCGGACGCCAGGAGCGCCAGGATGATGCCGTCCTTGTCGGTGGTCCACGCCGTGCCGTCGGTGCGCAGGAACGACGCACCGGCGGACTCTTCGCCACCGAACGCGACAGAGCCGTCGATCAGGCCGGGCACGAACCACTTGAAGCCGACCGGGACCTCCCACAGACGGCGCCCGAGCGATTCTGCGACGCGGTCGATGATGCTCGACGACACCAGGGTCTTGCCGATGGCGGCGTCGTCGCGCCAGGCCGGACGGTGCGCGTAGAGGTACTCGATCGCGACGGCGAGGTAGTGGTTCGGGTTCATCAGGCCGCCGTCGGGCGTGACGATGCCGTGCCGGTCGGAGTCGGCGTCGTTGCCCGTGAGGACGTCGAACTCGTCCTTGTGCGCCAGGACCGAGGCCATGGCCGAGGGGCTCGACGGGTCCATCCGGATCTTGCCGTCCCAGTCGAGTGTCATGAACGACCAGGTCGGGTCGACGTCCGGGTTCACGACGGTCAGGTCGAGCCCGTAGTGGTCGCGGATGAGGTTCCAGTACGGCAGCGATGCGCCACCGAGCGGGTCGGCGCCGATCTTCACCCCGGCACGCTTGATCGCGGCGATGTCGATGATGTTCTCGAGGTCGGCGACGTAGGTGTGCAGGAAGTCGTAGCGGTCGGGGGTGGCGTGCTCGGTGCGCTGCACCTCGGCGTTGCCGCCCTCGATGATCGCGTTCGCCCGGTTGGCGATCCAGCTCGTGGCGTCGCTGTCGGCGGGGCCGCCGTGCGGGGGGTTGTACTTGAAGCCGCCGTCGCGGGGCGGGTTGTGGCTCGGCGTGATGACGATGCCGTCCGCCGTGTCGGGGTTGCCGGCGCGGTTGTAGCGGATGATCGCGTGGCTCAACGCGGGGGTCGGCACGTAGCCGTTGTCGCTGTCGGCCAGCACGTGCACGCCGTTCGCTGCCAGGACCTCGAGCGCGGTGCGCTCGGCGGGGCCGGACAGGGCGTGGGTGTCGCGCCCGATGAACAGCGGGCCGTCGGTGCCCTGCGACTGCCGGTACTCGACGATCGCCTGCGTGATCGCGGCGATGTGTGTGTCGTTGAAGGCGGAGTCGAGCGAGGAGCCGCGGTGGCCGGAGGTGCCGAACACGACCTGCTGCTCGGCGACGGAGACATCGGGCACACGGTCGTAGTAGGCGGCGACGAGCGCGTCGATGTCGACGAGGTCGTCTGCGGTCGCGGGGGTGCCGGCGCGGTCGTTCATGGGTCCATCCTGGCATCGCGCACCCGGACGCGTCCGGCCGGCGCACAGCCCGGGCCGCAGAGCGCGGCCGGAGCCGTATCCGCCGACCGGGGCGACGGCACGGCTCAGGCGGTGCGGAAGGAGCCGGTCGCCGTGCGGAACGAGCCGGTGGCCGTGCGGGTGGCGGCGGTCCAGGTGCCGGGACGCGACCGCTGCACGTCGGTGAAGCGCCCGAGGCGTCCGGTGATCGGCGCACCCGTGTAGGTACCGACCGAGTCGATGGAGCGGGTGCCCGTGAAGGACCCGCGCTCGTCACGGCCGCGGAGTCCGGACACGAAGGTGCCGCCGAGCGGGAAGGTGCTGTTCGTCATGCGCTCGACGGTACGGGACTGTCTTGCATGATGCAAAACAAGTGCACGAACGTGCGCGATCAGGCCATGAGCTCGCAGAAGCTCCGGCCCGCGACCGTCCAGCTCTGCCGCGCCACGAGGCCGGCGTCCGCCGCGTGCCGGTGCAGCGCGTCGAGTCCGACCTCGGCCCAGGGGAACCCGGCGCTCTCGTGACCGTCGGCGTCCACCACGCGGGCGGTGTACACCCGGTCGGCCAGCGGGTCGGGGTTCGTCTCCACGATGACCCGGCCACCGGCGCGGACGATCTCGCCGCAGCGCTCGAGCAGGGCGGCGGGGTCGCCACCGATGCCGATGTTGCCGTCGATGACCAGGGCGGTGTCCCAGTGCCCCTCGTCGGGGACCGCGTCGAACACCGACCCCTGGATCGCGGTGCCACCGGACCGCTGGGCGATCGCCACAGCCTCGGCGGAGACGTCCACGCCGAGTGCGGGGATGCCGCGGTTGCGCGCGGCGACGAGCATCCGCCCGGGGCCGCAGCCGATGTCGATCACGGGGCCGTCGGCGTCGTCGAGCAGCGAGCGATCGACCCGGTCGGCCGCGGCGCTCCACCGGCCGACGTCCATCGTCGTGACGACGTCGGGGCGGTCCGGGTCGGTCAGCCGGAGCCGTCCGTCCGAGCGCAGTGCCCGGGCGTACGGCTCGCCGCCGCCGGCGCCGAAGGAGACGGGTGCGTGCATGGTCATCGGAGACTCCCCACGGTCTCGGCACGGAGTGCCTGGGTGAAGCCGGAGTCCGGCGCGAGTTCGGCGACGCGTTCGGCGTCGGGCATCGTGTCGACGTCGAGCAGCTCGCCGAGGATCCCGACGTCGAGGCCGGCGTCGGTCAGGCGTGCGAGCTGGACGGCGCCGGTGTCGTCCTGGGACATCGGGACACCGCGGAGCAGGTCGCCGGTCGGGGCTTGCAGGTAGAGCGACCAGAAGCCGCCGTCCTCGGCGGGGCCGAACCACGCGTCGCGCTCGGGCTGGTCGAACACCGGGGCGAGTGCGTCGGTGGACACCTGCGGGGTGTCCATCCCGACGAGCAGCAACGGGCCGTCGATCGCGTCGAACAGGAACCCGAGGCGCTCGTCGAGCCCACCGCCGGGCTGGTGGAGGACGTCGAAGCCCTCGGCCGACTCCGGGACGACGTCGCCGTCGAAGAACAGCACGCGGCGCTCTGCGGGCAGGGCGCGGACGGTCGACAGGGTGTCGGCGAGGCTCGCGGACGCCACACGGGCGGCACCCTCGGGGGAGAGCGCCGGGGTCAGGCGGGTCTTCACCTTGCCGGGCAGGCACTCCTTCGCGACCACGGCCACGGTGATGCCGGCGGTCATGCGCGCGTCCCCTCGACCGAGGCGGTGACGGGTGCGGAGTCGGGCCGTGCCGCCGAACCGGTCGCGGCGGTGGAGCCGGCCACGTGGCGGACGGACGCCGGTGCGACGACCCGGACACGGGCCTCCCGGCGGTACGCGCGCAGCAGGCGGGTCATGTCGCGGACCGCGTTGATGGTGCCGCGGAGCGTCCCGGTCACCTTGCTGTCGCCGATGCGCTGCGCGTAGCCGATGTCGGACTCGTCGACGCGCCAGCCCGCCGCGTGGGCGGCCAGGACCATCTCGAGCGGGTAGCCGCTGCGGCGGTCCTGCAGGTCCAGGGCGACGAGGTCCTCGCGGCGCATGACGCGCATCGGGCCGAGGTCGCGCAGGCGGTAGCCGGTCGCGCGGTGCATGAGGACGGCGAGGACGCGGTTCGCGAACCGGGCGTGCGGCGCCCAGGCGCCCTTGCTCGTCGGGACACGTCGTCCGAGCGCCAGGTCGACGCGGCCGCTCGCGACGCGGTCGACCAGCGGCGGCAGTTCGGCGGGGTCCATCGAGGCGTCCGCGTCGCAGAAGGCGACGAAGTCGGCGGTGGCGGCCGCGACGCCCGCGGCGCAGGCGGAGCCGAAGCCCTTCACCGGTTCCGTGACGACGAGGGCGCCGTGGGCGCGGGCGACGTCTGCGGAGCCGTCGGTCGAGCCGTTGTCCACCACGATCGCGCGGTAGCCCTCCGGAAGGCGTGCGATCACCTTCGGCAGGGCATCGGCCTCGTCGAGGCACGGGAGGATGACGTCGACACTCATGTCCGTCATTCGGTGCCGGTCGTCAGATCGACGGGTGTGTCCTGTCATGCACTCGACGTAACACGACGACGCGCGTCGGGGTACAGGAAATCTGTACCCGATGGTCAGACAGCGCACTGTTTCGGCGCGGGGTCCCCAGAACGGGGGACAGGCGGACGGGAGGCCCGTGGCGGGCGTTCTGGTCCGGTCCGGTCCGGCGCGTGGTCGCGCTGGGCGCGGGGCGCGGGGCGCGGGGCGCGCGGTGCGCGCGCTTCGTGAGCAGAAATGGTCGGGTCTCGTCCGCCGACCCGACCATTCCTGCTCACGAAGTGGGGCTAGTGGACGGCGCTCCGGAGGGGAGCGGTCGCGAAGTCGCGCATGCCGGCCGCGAAGTCGACCTCGGCGCGCCAGCCGAGCTCGGCGGCGATGCGGTCCGAACTCGCCGTGACGTGCCGGACGTCGCCCAGGCGGTACTCGCCCGTGACGATCGGCTGCGGGCCGTCGGGGCCCGCGATCGCAGCGGCCATGTCGCCGATCGTGTGCACGACGCCGGACCCGACGTTGTACGCGCGGAACGAGTCGGCGGGCAGGTCGGCGGTCGCGGCGATCGAGGCGGCGTTCGCTCCGGCGACGTCGTCGACGTGCACGAAGTCACGACGCTGGGCGCCGTCCTCGAAGACGCGGGGGGCCTCGCCGCGGGCCAGCGCCGAGCGGAACAGTGAGGCGACACCGGCGTAGGGGGTGTTCGCGGGCATGCCGGGCCCGTAGACGTTGTGGTAGCGGAGCGCGATCGCCCGGCCGCCCGTCGCGCGCGCCCAGCTCGAGGCCAGGTGCTCCTGCGCGACCTTCGTCTGCGCGTACACGTTGCGGGGGTCGAGCGCGGCGGACTCGTCGATCAGTCCGGGCAGCAGGGGGTGACCGTCCGCGCCGATCGGGTCGAAGCGACCGGCGTCGAGGTCCTCGCGACGGCGGGCCGGCGGCCGGACGGACTCGCCGTCGGACGTCGTGTACGCGCCCTCGCCGTAGACGACCATCGAGCTCGCGACGACGAGTCGGCCGATGTCGTGCCGGTCCATGCCGGCGAGGACGTACGCGGTGCCGGCGTCGTTCGACGAGACGTAGTCGGGGGCGTCCTGGAAGTCGACGCCGAGGCCGACCTTGGCGGCCTGGTGGCAGACGACGTCGACGCCGTCGAGCGCGGCGTCGAGCGAGACCCGGTCGCGGACGTCGCCGTGCACGAACTCGATGCCCTGCTGCTGGTGCGCGCGCACGACCTCGCCGGCGTCGCCGTGGACGTCGTCGCGGAGGGAGTCGAGGACGCGGACCTCGTGGCCGTCGGCCAGCGCGCGGCGGACGATCGCGGAGCCGATGAAGCCGGCGCCGCCGGTGACGAGCAGGCGGGTCATGCGGTGGGTCCCGTGGTCGCGGCGGTGGGCTGGGTCTGCATGATGCTGGCGCTGGCGCTCGCCGGGACGAGTTCGCGCGGCGTGAAGTCGGCGGGGATCGCGCCGACGATCCCGCCGATGGCGCGGACGATCACCTCGTTCGCGCGGGCGAGACGCTCCATCACGAGGGCGTGGGTGACAGGGGCGCCGGCGTCGTCGGCTGCGTCGCCCGTGGCCGCTGTGCCCGCCGTGGCCGCTGCGTCCGCCGTGGCCGCGTGGGCGGCTGCGGCTGCGGCTTCGTCCTCGGTCGGGGCCAGGCCGGCGTCGGCGTCGGTGACGAACGACAGGTTGACCGTCGCGATGCCGAGCTCGGCGGCGAGCGGGACCTCCGGGGTCATCGTCATGTTGATGGTGTGGCCGCCGGCCTCGCGCAGCCAGACGGACTCGGCGCGCGTCGAGAAGCGGGGGCCCTGGATGACCACGCACGTGCCGGTCGGACGGAACGGCACATCGAGTGCTGCGATCGCGTCGACGGCCGCGCGGCGCAGCGTCGGGTCGAACGGGTCGGCGAACGACAGGTGCTGGACGTCCTCCTCGAAGAACGTGTCCGCGCGGCCGAAGGTGCGGTCGATGAGCTGGT
Organism: Curtobacterium sp. NPDC089991; assembly: GCF_044748425.1. Classification (NCBI taxonomy): domain Bacteria; kingdom Bacillati; phylum Actinomycetota; class Actinomycetes; order Micrococcales; family Microbacteriaceae; genus Curtobacterium; species Curtobacterium sp. NPDC089991. Next base: position 62,528 of record NZ_JBIVGB010000004.1, on the reverse strand, counting down.
CGGTCACGACGAAGGTGCCCGGGGCGTAGTCGGGGTGCAGACCACCGACGGCGCTCGAGGACACGATCGCCCGGACGCCCAGGGAGCGGAGCGCCCAGAGGTTCGCGCGGTGGTTGATGCGGTGCGGCGCGACGGAGTGCTCACGACCGTGCCGGGTGAGGAACGCGACCCGACGTCCGGACATCGTGCCGATGCTGATCGGGCTCGATGTCGGGCCGAACGGCGTCGGCACGTCCAGTTCCTCGGCGGTCCCCTCCTCGAACAGCTGGTAGAGGCCGGAGCCCCCGATGACACCGATCGTCACGGCTTCGTCGTTCTCCACAGGTCCTCCGAAAGGTCGTCGGCGCGGTCTGCGCGCTGGATACGCTACTGACGCCGGCCCCGGACGAACCGGGAGCGGCGACACCATCCCTGTTCGGAGGCACCTGTGCGAACGATCGGTCAGCACCGCGACGACCTGGCAGCGCTGCTCGCGCCGGTCCTGGCGGGCCTCGGGGGTGCGTCGTGGCGGATCGACGACCTGGCCGTCGACGGCCGTGCCGGTCACGGGCACCGCGTGCTCGCTGCACCCGTCGCCTCACCGGTCCCGTTGCCGCCCTTCGACAACAGTCAGATGGACGGCTTCGCGGTCCGGGTGGCCGATGCCGGGCAGGACGTCCGGGTCGTCGTGCCCATCCCCGCCGGGGTCGTGCCCGCACCGCTCTCCGCCGGCACAGCGGCACCGATCATGACCGGCGCGCGGATCCCCGACGGTGCCGATGCCGTCTTCCCGGTGGAGGCCACGTCGCCGGGGTCCTTCCCTGCTGCGCTCGACCTCGGGCACGTCCCGGTGCCCGCCGACCTCGTGCCGGGCACCTTCGTGCGAGCGACCGGCAGCGACCTGGCCCTCGGTGCGTCGATCGCTCCGACCGGTGCGCCGATCACCCCAGCCCTGCTCGGCGCGCTCGCGTCCGCCGGTGTGTCCACCGTGCAGGTCCGTCGACCCCTGCGGGTGCTCGTGGTCTCGACGGGGTCCGAGCTGCAGGGAGCCGACACCGACGCGGCGACGATCGGCGACGCGAACGGCATCGCGCTGCAGGCGGCGCTCGCCGAGGTCGGTGCTTCGTCCCGTACGGTCCGGGTCCCCGACGACGTCGACGCGTTCGTCACCGCGCTCGACGACGCCGTGGGGGACTGGGCCGACCTCGTGCTCACCACCGGGGGCATCAGTGCCGGTGCGTACGAGGTCGTGCGGCAGGCACTCGAACAACGCGGGCTCGCCGTCACCCCGGTCGCGATGCAGCCCGGCGGGCCGCAGGCGTTCGGCAGCGTGGAGCTCGCCGGTCGACCGGTGCCGGTGGTGTCGTTCCCCGGCAACCCGGTGTCGGCGCTCGTCTCGTTCGAGGTCTTCCTCCGTCCGCTGCTCGCACCCCTCGTCGGGCTGCCGGCCGACCGCCCCGTGCTGCACCTGCCCGCTGCTTCGGCTGCGCAGTCACCGGGTGGCAAGCACCAGGTTCGGCGTGGACGGGTGGCCGACGGGGTCGTCCACTTCGTGGGCGGACCGAGTTCCCACCTGCTCGCGCACTACGCCGCCGCCACGCACCTCGTCCACGTCCCGGTGGGGGTCGACGCCGTCGAACCCGGTGACGTCCTGACCGTCTGGAGTCTCCGATGACCGAACCCACCGCCACGTCCGATCAGGTCAATCCGTCCGACGCGGCCGAGCTGTCGCACGTGCGCGCCGACGGCTCCGCGCACATGGTCGACGTGTCCGCAAAGGACGTCACCGACCGCTCGGCGACCGCCACCGCCACGCTCGTCACCCGACCCGACGTCGTCGCTCACATCCTCGACGGCTCCCTGCCGAAGGGCGAGGTCATCGGCACCGCCCGCATCGCCGCGATCATGGCCGTGAAGAAGACCTCCGACCTCATCCCGCTCTGCCACCCGCTCCCCATCGCCGGGGTGCAGGTCGACATCACCGGTGCCGACGACCGCGTGCTGATCGAGGTCTCGGTCCGCACGACCTCGCGCACCGGCGTCGAGATGGAAGCGCTGACCGGCGCGAGCGTCGCCGCGCTGACCGTGTACGACATGGTGAAGGCCGTCGACCGGGCGGCCTCGATCACGGACGTCCGAGTGCTCGAGAAGCACGGCGGTCGGTCCGGAGACTGGAGCAACCGATGACCTCGCAGCCGACCAGGGGCCGTGCCGCCGTCGTGGTGGTGTCCACGCAGGCCGCCGCCGATCCGGCACTCGACCGCACCGGGCCCGTCATCGCGGGGTGGCTGCGCGAGCGGGACTTCACCGTCGCCGAGCCCGTGATCGTCCCCGACGGCGGGGCGATCACCGAGACCGTGACCGCCGAACTGCTGGCCGGGGCCCGGATCGTCATCACGACCGGGGGCACCGGCGTCACCCCGACCGACCGGACGCCCGAGGCCGTCGCGCCCCTCATCGACCTGGAGCTGCCGGGTGTCCTCGAAGAGGTCCGTCGTCGCGGGCTCGCGGGGGCCGGTCCGACCGCACTGCTGAGCCGCGGCATCGCCGGCATCAGCACCGGCGGATCCCTGATCGTCACGCTGCCCGGGTCGCGCGGCGGGGTGGCGGACGGACTGGCCGTGCTCGACGGATTGGTCGAGCACGTGCTCGCGCAGGTGCACGGCGAGGGCCACGCGCCGCGGAGCGCGTCATGACCGCGTCGCCGGCGCCGGCGCCGTCCCCGGACGCGCGCGTCGTCCTCGCCGACGTCGTCGACCGGGGGATCACCGTCGACGAGGTCTCCGCCGTCGTCGCCACCGACCAGGACGGCGCCGTCGTCACCTTCGCTGGCGTCGTCCGCGACCACGACGGTGGCAAGGGTGTCACCGCGCTCGACTACGAGCGGCACCCCAGCGCTGGCGACGTCATCGCCGAGGTCGCCCGCACCGTCGCCGACGCCCACCCCGACGTCCGGATCGCCGTGCTGCACCGCGTCGGGTCGCTCGGCATCGGGGACGTCGCGCTCGCCGCAGCGGTGGCGTCGTCGCACCGGGCGCAGGCGTTCGCAGCGTGCGGGGAGCTGGTCGACCTGGTGAAGGAGCGGGTGCCGATCTGGAAGCACCAGCGGTTCACTGACGGCACGGACGAGTGGGTCGCCGCCCTATAGGACGCCGACCCTGTGCACCTTCGCAACCGCGACGCTCGTTCGGGGAATGGTGAGACTCCAAGCGGATCCATAGAATCGCGAACATGAGCGTTCTGCTGCCCGGGATCACCGTCATCCTGCTGGTCTTCGCCCTGATCGACATCCTGACGAAGAACGACGACCAGATCCGCGGACTCCCGAAGATCGCGTGGGTGATCCTCGTGATCCTGGTCCCCGTCGTCGGCAGCATCGTCTGGTTCGCCATCGGCCACGACTGGGCCCCGGGTGAGCGGAACCACGGCCGCTACATCGAGCCCGCCCGTCACGAGGACCGGTACGCCACCCTCGGCGATGCCCGCAACGCCCACGGCGCCAAGCGCATCAGCGGCACGGAGCAGGAGCTCGCCGAACTCGAGCGCGAGATCGAGTACTGGGAGGCGCAGGCTCGCCTGAAGCGCGCCAAGGAAGCCGCCGGCGAGGGCGACGCCGCTCCCGCGAGCTGACGTACCTGACTGCCGGAGCCGCGCCGGCCCCGGGGAGCTGACCCGGGCCTCCAGGCCGACGCGCCGTCGCACCGTGCGCGGTCGCGCCGGGCGCACCGTGCGCGGTCCGTCGGCTGGTGCGAGGTTGCCCACTCCGTGCGCCGCTACAACCTCGCACCGAGCGGTCAACCTCGCACCACCTGCCGAAGCCCGCACCGTGCGCCCGAGCTGACCCGCGCCTCCAGGCCGACGCGCCGTCGCACCGTGCGCGGTCGGTCGGCTGGTGCGAGGTTGCCCACTCCGTGCGCCGCTACAACCTCGCACCGAGCGGTCAACCTCGCACCACTCGAACAAGCCCGCACCGCGCGCCCCGCCCCGGCCCCGGCCGACCCCACCCACCGCCCCGCACCGACCACCCCGCCACGCCGCCTACCCTTGACGCGTGGCTCATCTCCTCGGCGCCGAGAACCTGCATCTCGAGTTCCCCACCAAGGTCGTCTTCGACAACGTCACCCTCGGCATCGACGAGGGGGACCGGATCGGCGTGGTCGGACGCAACGGCGACGGCAAGTCGACCCTCCTCGCGCTGCTGTCCCAGCGCCTCGAACCCGACGACGGCCGCGTCACGCACCGCCGTGGGCTGACCGTCGGCTACCTGGACCAGCGCGACATCCTGCCCGAGGGCGCGACCGTCGGCAGCACCGTCGTCGGCGACCTCGAAGAGCACGAGTGGGCCGGCGACCCGAAGATCCGCGACGTCATCGGCGGCCTGGTGTCGGACATCCCGTGGGACGTCAGCGTCGACGAGCTGTCCGGTGGCCAGCGCCGCCGCGTGGCACTCGCGCGGCTGCTCGTCGGCGACTGGGACGTCCTCTTCCTCGACGAGCCCACGAACCACCTGGACGTCGAGGGCATCCAGTGGCTCGCCGAGCACATCAACCGTCGCTGGTCGTCGAACCAGGGCGGCATGGTGGTCGTGACGCACGACCGGTGGTTCCTCGACGCCGTGTCGACCGACACGTGGGAGGTCCACGACGGCGTCGTCGACCCGTTCGAGGGCGGCTACGCGGCGTACATCCTGCAGCGCGTCGAGCGCGACCGGCAGGCCGCCGCCAGCGAGCAGCGACGACAGAACCTGGCCCGCAAGGAGCTCGCGTGGCTGCGCCGCGGCGCACCGGCGCGGACGAGCAAGCCGAAGTTCCGCATCGACGCCGCGAACGCCCTGATCGACGACGTCCCGCCGATCCGCGACACGGTCGCGCTGGCGAAGACGGCGACCGCCCGCCTCGGCAAGGACGTCGTCGACCTGCTCGACGTCAGCGTCTCGTTCGACGGCACCCAGATCCTCGACCGCATCGAGTGGCGCATCGCACCGGGGGAGCGGACCGGCATCCTCGGCCCGAACGGCGCCGGCAAGTCGACGCTGCTCAACCTCGTCTCGGGCACGCTCGCGCCGACGAGCGGCCGGGTGAAGACCGGCAAGACGGTGCAGGTCGCGATCCTCGACCAGCAGCTCGCCGACCTGGCCCAGTTCGCGAACGACCGCGTGCGCGAGGTGGTCGCCCGCAAGAAGACGAGCTACGTCGCGGACGGCAAGGAGATGACGCCGGCGCAGCTGCTCGAACGCCTCGGCTTCACGGCGGAGCAGCTCTCCACGCCGGTCAAGGACCTGTCCGGTGGCCAGAAGCGCCGCCTGCAGCTCATGCTCATCCTGCTCGACGAGCCGAACGTGCTGATCCTCGACGAGCCCACGAACGACCTCGACACCGACATGCTCGCCGCCATGGAGGACCTGCTCGACACCTGGCCGGGCACCCTGCTGGTCGTCTCCCACGACCGGTACTTGCTCGAGCGCGTCACCGACCAGCAGTACGCCGTGCTCGGCGGGCACCTGCGGCACCTGCCCGGCGGCGTCGACGAGTACATGCGGCTGCGTGCGGCCGGCACCGGTGGCGGGACCGCTTCTGCGGCTGCCGCCGCGTCTGCCGGGAGGCCCGACACCGCTGGCGGGACCGGCTCAGCCGGTGCGGTGGCCGGGTCCAGTGCACCGGCCGGTTCCGGCACGTTGGCTGCGGCTGCCTCGGGCTTGTCGGGCGCGGAGCGTCGGACGGCCGAGAAGGAGATGTCGGCGCTGGACCGCAAGATCGCGAAGGTGGGTGCGGACCGGAAGAAGCTGCTCGACGACTTCGCCACCCACGACCAGTCGGACTACGCCGGGCTCGGGGAGTTGCAGGCGAAGCTCGCGGCACACGAGGCCGAGATCGAGCAGCTCGAGGAGCGCTGGCTCGAGGTCGCGGAGCTGCTCGGGGTCTGAGCGGGGCTACTCCGCTGGCTTCGCGTCCTCGGGGGCCCCGCCGCCGGGGTTCGCGACGACCTCCCACAGGTGGCCGTCCGGGTCCTGGAAGAAGCCGGACCACATGCCCCACGGCCGTGTGTACGGCGCCGCGAGCATCGTCGCGCCGGCGATCCGGGCCCGGTCGAGGAACGCTTCGGCGTCGGCCTGACTGTCGACGAAGTGCCCGATCGTCGCCGCGGGGCCGTCGGCGAGGGCGACACCAGAGTCCTTCGCCATGTCGTCCCGTCCGTAGACGCTGACGATCAGACCGTCGTCCAGGGTGAACATCGCCGTGGTGCCGCCCGCCTCGGTCTCGGTCGGCGGGTACTCGGTGCCGATGACGCCGCTGCCCTCGATCCCGAGCAAGGCGCGGTAGAAGTCCGCCGATCGTGCGACGTCGCCGACGGCCAGGGTGATCGCGTGCATGGGCCGGAGACTAGTCCCCGAGCCCCAGGATGAGCCGCCGGAGCAGCCCGGCCAACTGGTCCTGCTCGGCGTCGGACACTCCGGACAGGATGCCCCGCTCCGCCGTCAGCAGATCGGCGATGGCAGCGTCGACCGCGACCCGGCCTTGGCTGGTCAGAGACACGAGGATGCCGCGGCCGTCCTTCGGGTCCGTCCGACGCCCCACGAGCCCACGCGCCGTCAGACGGTCGACCCGGTTCGTCATAGTGCCGCTCGACACCAGGGTCTGCTGCAGCAGGGTCTTCGGGCTCAGCTCGTACGGCTCACCCGCACGCCGCAGGGCGGACAGCACGTCGAACTCCCACGGCTCCATGTCACCGGCGTCGAAGGCCGCTCGCCGGGCGCGGTCCAGGTGCCGCGCGAGCCGGTCGACGCGGGACAGGACCTCGAGCGGCCCGAAGTCGAGATCGGCACGCTCACGACCCCACGCCGCGACGATCCGGTCGACCTCGTCCTGGTGCGGCATCCCTCCATCTTGGCCGAACCCGGGGCGGACGGCCAGCCTCGTCGGTCATGGGAGGATGGACGAGCACCCACGGGTGCGTTCCGCCTTGGTGTAATGGCAGCACGACGGCCTTTGGTGCCGTTAGGTCCGGGTTCGAATCCTGGAGGCGGAGCCGAGGGTTGATCCGGGTTCGCCGCGTCGGCGTTCTGGGAACGCGTCTCACCGACGCACGTCGCGTGGTGATCGCTGCCGAGGCTCCGGAGCGCTGACGCGCGGACGGGAGGCCCGGTGCCAGCTGGCACCGGGCCTCCCGTCCATCCGCGGCCCGTCTTCGGGCCACGCGCGGTCAGGCGGCTCCGTGGCTCGCTCGGGAGCGGCGGGAGAGGGAGTCGATGATCACCGCGAGGAGCAGGACGGCCCCGGTGACGATGTAGCGGGTGTAGTCCTCGAAGTTCAGCAGGTTCAGGCCGTTCGCGATCGACTGGATCACGATGACGCCGAGCAGTGCGGACCAGATGTTGCCGCGTCCACCGAAGAGGCTGGTCCCGCCGATGACCGCCGCTGCGATCGCGTTGAGGTTGACGTCGCCGCCACCCGAACTCAGCGTCGCGGCCGAGAGGTGTGCCGATGCGAGGAGCCCGCCGATGACGGCGAACACCGAGCAGAGCATGAACACCGAGATGTACACGAGGCGCACCTTGATGCCGGACCGGCGGGCCGCTTCGACGTTGCCGCCGACTGCGTAGATCGACCGGCCCCACTTCGTCCGCTTCACCAGGTAGTTCATCACGACGACCAGCAGGACGAAGAACACGAAGGACGTCCCGGTGCCGCGGTCGGTCGAGAGGTACCAACCGATGGCGCTGAGTCCGATGAGCAGCAGCGCCGCCTTGAGGACGACGAGCGACTTCGAGCCCGTCGACAGCCCTGCCCGGGCTCGTCGGGCATCTCGCCGGAGGTCCGCGAACAGGGTGCCGCCAGCCGCCAGCGCCGCGAGCACGTAGACGAGCCAGGGTGGCAGGTAGGAGAACAGCGCGAACTGCACGATGAAGGACTCCGTCGGCAGGTTGATCGAGCCGTTCTGGCCGAGGACGAGCAGCTGCACACCGAGGAACGCGAGGAGCCCAGCGAGTGTGATGACGAAGCTGGGGACACCGAACCGCGTGTACAGGAGGCCGTACAGCAGGCCGATGAGGGCTCCGACGCCGAGTGCGACTGCGATCACCGCGATGAGCGGCCAGTGCAGCTGTGTGAGCCCGACGCCGAGGATCGCTGCGGCGAGACCACTGACGGAACCGACCGAGAGGTCGATCTCGCCGAGCAGGAGCACCAGGACGATCCCGATGGAGATCGTGCCGGCCGCGGCGCACTGGACGGCCAGGTCGACGAGGTTCGTCGCGTAGAGGAAGCTCCCGCCGGGCGTCAAGAGACCGAAGGCGACCCAGATGACGACGAGCCCCACCACGACCGGGAGACTTCCCAGGTCGCCTGCGCGGACCCGGCGACTGAAGCTGGTGATCGCGCCGCGAACGCCTTCTTCGCGCAACAGCCGTTCGTCCTGCAGGTCTGCTGCGGCGCGGGAGGTCGGTGTGCTCATGGTGACGGGGTCCGGAGAGGTGCCTCGTGGCCGCTTGCTCTGGCGGGTGCTGCTCATCGGTCTGTCTCTCGTTCGGATTGCGCGGCGGCGCGACGGGTGACGGCGTTGTCGGTGGCGCCGGTGATCGCGGCGATGATGTCCTCGTAACTGACGTCGGCAACGGTGAAGTCACCGTTGTTGCGGCCGAGGCGGAGCACTGCGACGCGGTCGGCGACGGCTCGGACGTCGGCGAGGTTGTGGCTGATCAGCACGACGCCGTGGCCGCGGTCGCGGAGGCGTTCGACGAGGTTCAGGACCTCGGCGGTCTGCGCGACGCCGAGCGCGGCCGTCGGCTCGTCGAGGATGACGATCTTCGGGTCGCCGATCAACGACCGGGCGATCGCGACGGTCTGCCGCTGACCGCCGGAGAGCGACGCGATGGGAATGCGGACGGACGGGATCCGAGCCGAGAGCTGTCGGAGCAGCTCCCAGGACTTCCGCTCCATCTCCTCTTCGTCGAGGACGAAGTGCGAGACCTCGCGCCCGAGGAACAGGTTCGACACGACGTCGAGGTTGTCGGCGAGTGCGAGGTCCTGGAAGACCGTCGCGATCCCGAGCGCCTGCGCAGCCGCCGGCGAACCGATGTGGACGGGCTCGCCCTCGAAGGTGATGGTTCCTTCGTCCGGGGTGTAGACGCCGGCGAGGATCTTGACGAAGGTGCTCTTCCCCGCGCCGTTGTCGCCGACGAGGGCGACGACTTCGCCCGCGTGGACGTCGAAGTCGATCCCGGAGAGCGCCTGGACGGCACCGAACCGCTTGCTGATGCCCTGGAGGGACATCACCAGGTCCTTCTGGACGGGGACGGGTGTGGGTTCCGCGATGGTCACGGGGGACTCCTTGGCTTCAGGGGAGGGAGACGGAAGTGCGTCCCCCTCCCTGCGGGTCACTTGATGCCGTACTTCGTGCATGCGTCGGCGAGCTGCGTGGTGCAGATGTCCTTCGCGGTGAAGAGTCCGTCCTTCACGACCGTGTCCTTGATGTTGTCCGCGGTGACGGCCACCGGCGTGAGGATCACCGACGGCACGGTCTTGCCGCTGGCGGTCTTCACGGTGCTCGTGGTGGAGGCCTTCTTGCCCGCCGCGAGTTCCAGTGCCAGGTCAGCCGCTCCCTCTGCCTCCGGCTTGAACGCCTTGTAGACGGTCATGTACTGCTTGCCGGCGAGGATCCGCTGCAGTCCTGCGAGCGTCGCATCCTGGCCGGTGATGGGCGGGAGATCCGTCGCGCCCGCCGCCTGCATCGCGGAGATCACGCCGCCCGCGGTGTCGTCGTTCGCCGCGTAGATCCCCTTGATGTTGTCGACGCCGACCTTGGAGATCTGGCCCGCCGCCCAGCTCTGCGCCTTGGCAGGGTCCCAACCGGGGGTGTCGTACTCGCCGAGGACGTCGTAGCTGGTGGTGGAGAGCACCGATTGCGCGCCGGCCTTGAACTGGGAGGCGTTGTTGTCGGTCGGCGAGCCGTTGACCTCGAGGACGCCCGCATCGTCTGCGATGCCGAGGTCCTTCATCCGATCGACGAGCGCGGTCGCCTGCAGTTCGCCGACCTTGTTGTTGTCGAAGGAGATGTAGGCGCTGACATCGCCCGAGTTGATCAGCCGGTCGTACGAGATGACCGGGACGTTCTTCGACTTCGCCAAGCTGACGATCGAGGCGGCTGCCTCGCCGTCGAACGCATCGAGGACGAGCACCTTGACGCCCTGCGTGAGCATCGCCTGGGCCTGCTGTTGCTGCTTCGACGCATCGCCGCCGGCATTCTGGTAGAGCACCGAGCAGTCCGGGCACTTCTCCTTGATGCGGTCGGTGAAGAGCGGGCGGTCGGCACTGGCGAACCGTGCCGTGACCGAGTCGGGCAGCAGCAGCCCGATCTTCGCGTTCGTCGCGGATCCGCCGCCTCCCGACGACGATGCCTGGGATCCGTTCGAGCACGCGGTGAGTGACCCCGCGAGGAGCGCGATTGACGCGGCAGCGATCGCTGCTCGTGTGACGACTTTCTTCATTGAAGGCCTCCATCTGCCACCTCCATTGGTGGCCTGGATCCGCTGGTTACTACCCAACGAACAACTTGTCCGCCGAACGATACGACACGCGCTCGCCCCTCCACAAGCACCAAATCGAGAACTGGCCGGCCTGCGACGAAAACCACCGCCTGCTACCGTGTGAACAGTCCGTCCGCGAAGTGATAACTGCGGGAGTCGATGACGAAGGAGTCAACATGTCTGGACAGGGTCAACCGCGCGAAGCGCTCGAACTACCTCCCTTGACAACGGGACCGCACCGGAAACGGATCGGCCTCATCTCGGTCGTCGCCTGCCTCGGGGGGCTCCTGTTCGGCTACGACACCGGCGTCAGCAACGGCGCCGAGATCTCGATCCAGTCGCAACTCGGGCTCGACGACATCGGGCTCGGGGTCGTGATCTCGTCGCTCGTCTTCGCTGCGGCTGTCGGTGGTCTCGTCGGCGGTCCGGTGTCCGACCGCATCGGCCGACGCTCGACGATCCTCGCGATGGCGGTCTTCTTCTTCTGCGGCACGCTGCTCGCCGTGTTCTCGCCGAACTTCGAGGTGCTGCTTGCCGGGCGCATCGCCGTCGGCCTGGCGGTGGGAGCCGCGTCGATCGTCGTCCCCGTGTACCTGGCTGAACTCGCGCCGCTCGAGATCCGCGGCATGATCACCGGCCGCAACGAGCTCGCGATCGTCAGCGGGCAGCTCGCGGCGTTCGTCATCAACGCGATCATCGGGATCATCCTCGGCGACGAGGGTGGCGTGTGGCGCGTCATGTTCTTCATCTGCGCGATCCCGGCCGCCGCACTGTTCATCGGCATGCTCCGGATGCCGGAGTCCCCGCGCTGGCTCGTCGAGCACGGTCACGACGAGCGTGCGCTCGCGATCCTCAAGATCGTCCGCAACGAGGGCCGCGCCGAGGTCGAACTCGAGGAGATCCGTCGCGTGACGGCCGAGGAGCCGAGCGAGACCCGCCTGAACGGTCTGAAGGCCCTGCTCTCCAGTCGTTGGCTCATCCGCATCGTCCTGATCGGGTGCGGCGTCGCGATCGCCCAGCAGGTCACCGGGATCAACTCGATCATGTACTACGGCCAGCGCATCCTGATCGAGTCCGGGTTCGGGGCGAACGCCGCTCTGATCGCGAACATCGCCCCGGGCATCCTCGCCGTCGTCGGCGGGCTCATCGCCCTCCGGAACATGGACCGCGTCGACCGCCGGAAGACGTTCATCCTCGGGCTCTCCCTGACGACCACCTGCCACATCCTGATCGGCGTCTCGTCCCTGGTCATCCCGGACGGCAACCCGATCCGCCCCTACGTGCTCCTGTTCTTGATCTGCGCCTTCGTGCTGTCGATGCAGTCATGCCTCAACATCGCGGTCTGGGTGTGGTTGGCCGAGATCTTCCCGCTCAACATGCGCGGCCTCGGGACCGGGATCGCGGCGTTCGCCGGCTGGCTGATGAACGGTGTCCTGGCGCTCTACGTGCCGTCGCTCATCGAAGGCGTCGGCATCACCGGAACGTTCTTCCTGTTCGCCGTGATCGGTGCGATCGCGTTGGCCTTCATCGTGACGCAGGTGCCGGAGACCCGAGGTTGGTCGCTCGAGCGGCTCGAGGAGGAGGTCACGACCGGCGCGATCTACATCGACACGATCAAGGGCAAGGCGAAGCGGGCAGGTCGCGACGAGCGGTGACCGTGCTGCAAGATGTGGAGCATGGCTGACGACGGGTCCACCACGGCGGCGCGGCGCGCGACCATGCGGGACGTCGCCGACCGTGCCGCGGTGTCGAAGTCGCTCGTCTCGCTCGCGTTCAGCTCGCCCGCTTCGGTCAGTCCGGAGCGGCGCGCACGGATCCTCGACGCCGCCGACGCGCTGGGGTTCCGGCCGAACCGCGTGGCGCGCTCGCTCAACGGTGCCCGGGATGACTTCGTCGGCATCCTGGTCGCAGACTCCCGGAACCCCGTGCTCGCCGAGGTCGTCGACGCGGCGCGGGTCTCCCTGGCGGCGGGTGGGCGCCTCGGGCTGATGACCAGTGCGGTGTTGCCGAACGGTTCCTCACGCCCGCGGCTCGACCTCGATGCGGTCGCCATGCTCGGGGACCTGCAGCCGTCGGGGCTCATCGTCGTCGGGTCGGTGCCCACCATGGACCGGGTCGTGCAGGTGATGGGCGCTGCCCGCATCGTGATCGCCAGCGCCCGACCCGGTCGGCTCGCCGGTGCTGCGACGGTCCGCGGGGACGACGAGGTCGGGATCCGGCTCGTCGTCGACCACCTGGTCGACATCGGGCACCGGTGCATCGGGCACGTGGGCGGAGCCGGGGGTCGCGTCGCCACCGGGCGGGCGGAGGCCTTCCGTGCCGCGGTCCATGAACACGGGCTCGACGGGGCGCTGGACGGGGGGCTGGTCGCCGAGAGCGACTTCTCCGAGGCCGCCGGCTACCGAGCGGCCCTCGAGCTGCTCGACCGGGACGAACCGCCGACGGCGATCACGGCCGTGAACGACCTGGCCGCGATCGGCGTGACAGCGGCCGTCCGGCAGCGCGGACTCTCCGGCTCGGTCGCGGTCACCGGGTACGACAACACGTACCTGGCGGCGCTCGGGGCAGTGGACCTGACGTCCGTCGACCCGGACAACGCGGCGATCGGGCGGCGTGCCGCGGAACTCCTGCTCTCGGAGGAGAACCCCGGCGAGGTGCTCATCGCGCCGACGCTCCGCGTCAGGTCGTCATCGGTGCCGCGCGACTGACAGTGCGCGACCGGCGCGTGATGCGCTGAGGTTGACACCGGCGAAACCGCGGTCGTACATTGAACCGGTCCAGATTTTGGACCGGTTCAAAATCCTCGCCAGGAAGCAAAGGAGCACCTGTGGCAGAGAACAGCGCACCCCACTCGGTCGGAGTCGGGCTCATCAGTGTCGGCTGGATGGGGCGCCTCCACTCGCGCTCCTACGCCCTCCTCCCACTCGTCTACCCGGAGCTCGGGATCCGTCCCCGCCTCGTCGTCGCCGCCGACGTGGCACCGGCCGGTCGCGACTACGCGAAGGACGTCCTCGGCTACGAGAAGGTCGTCTCCGACTACCGCGAGGTCCTGAACGACCCCGAGGTCGACGTCGTGTCGATCTGCGCTCCGAACTCGCTGCACGCCGAGATCGGCATCGCCGCGGCCGAGGCCGGCAAGCCGTTCTGGATCGAGAAGCCCGTCGGCCGCGGGGCCTCCGAGACCGAAGCCGTCGCCGCAGCCGCCGACGCCGCCGGTGTCGCCACCACGATCGGCTTCAACTACCGGCACGTCCCGGCCGTGCAGCACGCACGCCAGCTCGTCCTCGACGGTGCCCTCGGCCGGATCACGAACGTCCGTGGCCGGTTCTTCGGCGGCTTCTCCTCGAACCCGGCGGACCCGCTGACGTGGCGCTTCGTCCGGGCGACCTCGGGCAGCGGGGTCCTCGGTGACCTGATGGGGCACCTCGTCGACCTCATGCACTACGTCCTCGGCCCGATCGGCTCGATCTCGGCTGCGACCGGCACCTACCTGACCGAGCGCCCCGGGCTGCCCGGCACGCCCGACGCCGGCAAGCTGCTGCCCGTCGAGAACGAGGACTACGCCACGATGCTCGTCCGATTCGGCGACTCCGCCGTGGGCGCCGGCGCGATCGGCAACCTCGAGGCCTCCCGCATCGCCGTCGGTCCGCGTTCTGAGTACGCGTTCGAGATCTTCGGCACCGAGGGGTCGGTCCGCTGGGACTTCGAGCGGCTCAACGAGCTCGAGGTGGCCCTCGCCCGCACCGGGCAGCACGTCGGCTACACCCGCGCGTTCGCCGACGGGTACTTCCCTGACTACTCCCGGTTCCAGCCGAGCTCCGGCACGAGCATGGGCTACGACGACCTCAAGGTGATCGAGGCGGCGAAGTTCCTCACCGCGGCCACCGGCGGCGAGGCCACCGGATCGAACATCCACGACGCCGTCGCCTCGGCCCGCGTGCTGAGCGCCGCCGAGGAATCGGCGGAGTCGGGTCTGTGGGTCGACCTGCCCGTCGAACCGGGCACCACCGCCAACACCAGCGCCGTCGCCGCCGAGATCGAAGGGGTGCGCGCATGAGCCTCCGCATCGCGACCGCACCGATCTCCTGGGGTGTCAGCGAGGTCGACGGCTGGGGTCACCAGCTGCCGCCGGAGCGCGTCCTCGCCGAGATGACGTCCCTCGGCTTCGAGGCCACCGAGCTCGGCGCCCAGGGGTTCCTGCCCCCGGCGCCCGAGGACAAGGCGGCCCGGCTCGCCGAGTTCGGCATGACGGCGATCGGCAGCTTCGTGCCGGTCATCGCGCACCAGCCCGGCACCGACCCGCTGCCCCGGATCGAACAGGAACTCGCCGACTACGCGGCCTCCGGAGCGACCGTGCTCGTGGTCTGCGCGGACAGTGAGCAGACCGGCTACGACGCCCAGCGCGAGCCGCTCACCGACGAGCAGTGGGCGACGCTGTTCACCAACCTCGACCGGATCACCGAGGCTGCGGCCGCGGTCGGCGTCACGGCGACCCTGCACCCGCACGTCGGGACCGTCGTCGAGACGAAGGACGACGTCGACGCCGTGCTCGCCGGCTCGACGATCCCGTTCTGCTTCGACACCGGGCACCTGTTCCTCGGTGGCACGGACCCGGTCCGCTTCGCCGCCGAGCACAGCGACCGCATCGCGTACATGCACCTCAAGGACGTGTCCCTCGAAGGCGCGCAGCGCGTGGCGGACGGCGAGATCAGCTACTTCGACGCGATCAAGGCCGACCTGCTCTACCGACCCGTCGGACAGGGCGACGTGGACATCCGCGCGATCCTGACGAGCATGGTCGAGGCCGGGTTCGACGGCTGGATCGTGCTCGAGCAGGACAAGGTCGTGCTCGACGAGCCCGCTCCCGGCACCGGCCCGATCGAAGACGCCCGTGCGAGCGTCGAGTTCGTCCGCGCCCTCCTCGCCGAGCTCGAGGCCGCCGAGGTCACCCGGTGAGGGTCGGCGTCGCCGGCCTCGGCCGCATCGGGGCGATGCACGCGCGGAACCTCGCCAGGACCCCGGGCGTCGACGAGGTCGTCCTCGTCGGTCGCGACGCCGGCCGGACCGAGGCCGTGCGTACCCGGCTCGACGAGCAGCGCGGCGGCGAGACCGGCTGGGCGTCGATGTCGACCACCGTCGATCCGCTCACCGACGTCCTGCCCTCGCTCGACGGCGTCCTCGTCGCGTCGGCGACGGACACCCACGCCGACCTGGCCCGCGTCGTCGCGGACTCGCACACCCCGCTCCTGATCGAGAAGCCCCTCGCGCTCGGCGTGGACGAGCTCACCGAGCTGTCCCACGACCTCGACGCGACGGGGACCCCGATCATGGTCGCGTTCCACCGCCGCTACGACCCGGGGTACCAGCGGTTGCGGCAACACGTCCTCGACGGTGACGTCGGGGCGCTGCGACTCGTGCAGGCGACGGAGAACGACCACCACGCCCTGCCGGTGGACTACATCCCGCAGTCGCACGGCATGTGGCTCGACCTGCTCGTCCACGACTTCGACATCATCCCGTGGGTCGTCGGCGACCCCGTCGTCGAGGTCTCGATGATCGGGTCCGTCCTGGACGAGCCCGTCTACGGCGACCACCAGGACACCGACACGGCGATGGTGACCCTGCGGTTCGCCTCGGGTGCCGTCGGCAGCATCGGAGCGCTCCGGCGGAGCGGCGCCGGCCAGGACGTCCGGCTCGAGGTCATCGGGACGAACGGCGCGTTCGGCGCGGGCTTCGGACCGCGCACGCCGATCACGTCCACCGAGCCTGGCGGCGTCGCCCCGGCGAACCCGTACGACACCTTCGGCGACCGGTTCGTCCCGGCGTTCGAAGAGGAGGTC
The DNA here is from genome assembly GCF_044748425.1 of Curtobacterium sp. NPDC089991. Taxonomy (NCBI): domain Bacteria; kingdom Bacillati; phylum Actinomycetota; class Actinomycetes; order Micrococcales; family Microbacteriaceae; genus Curtobacterium; species Curtobacterium sp. NPDC089991. Next base: position 46,187 of record NZ_JBIVGB010000004.1, on the reverse strand, counting down.
GCCCACTTCGTGCGGATGATCCGTGGCGAGTCGGAGAGTCTCACCCCGCCCGCGGCCGGGGTCGTCGCCACGGCGCTCGCCGAAGCGGCTGCGGAGTCGTTCCACACCGGTCGTCCCGTGCGACCACGCAGCACCGCGTCGACCACGCGGACCACCACCACCGCGTAGACCACGCGGACCACCACCCCCTGGAGATTGCAATGACGCAACAGATCCGGATCGGCCTCTTCGGCACCGGGCGCATCGGACAGGTCCACGCCATGAGCGTGGCCGCCATCGAGGACGCGGAGCTCGCGTGGGTCTGCGACCCCTTCGTCGAGGGCGCCGAGCGAACGGCCGCCGAGTACGGCGGCAAGGTCAGCACCGACCCGGCCGAGGTCTTCGCCTCGGGCGAGGTCGACGCGGTCATCATCGCGGCACCGACCGCCACCCACGTCGACCTCATCGACGCCGCGATCGACGCGGGCGTCCCGGTGCTCTGCGAGAAGCCCATCGACCTCGACCTCGAGCGGGTCGACCGGCTCCGCGCGAAGGCCGCGGCGGCAACCGTCCCGATCGTGCTCGGCTTCAACCGGCGGTTCGACCGACACTTCGCCGAACTGCACCGCCGGGTGAGCGCGGGGGAGATCGGCACGCTGGAGCAGGTGCTCATCACGAGCCGCGACCCCGCCGAGCCACCGGCCGGGTACCTGGCGTCGTCCGGCGGGATCTTCCGCGACATGACGATCCACGACCTCGACATGGCGCGCTTCTTCGTGCCGGACATCGTCGAGGTGACCGCCCGCGGCGCGAACACGTTCAGTGCGACGGCCCGCGAACTCGGCGACTTCGACTCCGCGGTCGTCACGCTCCGCGGTGCGGACGACGAGCTCGTGGTGATCACGAACTCGCGGCACGCGGCGTACGGGTACGACCAGCGCTTCGAGGTCTTCGGGTCCGAGGGACTCCTGCAGGTCGGCAACCAGACCGACACCCTCGTCCGGCACTGGGGTGCCGGCGCCGTCGAGGCACTGGAGCCGTACCAGAACTTCTTCCTGCAGCGGTACGCCGAGGCCTACCGGCTCGAGGTCGTCGAGTTCCTGAAGGCGGTGCGGGGCGAACCTTCCCGCAGCCCCGGGTTCGAGGACGGCCGCGCCGCGCTCGTCCTCGCCGACGCCGCCGACCGGTCGGCCCGCACGGGCGGATCGGTCTCGGTCGACCTGTCGCGATGACCGGGATCAGCCACGACCTCGTCGCCACCTGCTGGACGACGTCGGGGACTGCGGTGCCGGACGGCCCGTCGGAGCGCAGCTCGTTCTCGGCACGGGACCGGGTCAGCGCCGCGGCGGACGCCGGGTTCACCGGGCTCGGGTTCGTCGTCGACGACCTCGAGGTCGTCCGGGACACGATCGGGTTCGACGCGCTCCGGGCCCACGCCGACCGCCTCGGCATCGGTCACCTCGAGGTCGAACTCGTCAAGGACTGGTGGCGCGACCCGTCGGACGCGCCGTGGCGTGCCCGATGGGACCTGCTCCGCGACGCCGCGCAGGCCTTCGACAGCCCGATGGTGAAGATCGCGCCGCCACCGGCGCCGACGGTCGCCTCGGTCGAGCCCTACGTCGGACCGTTCCGCCGGCTGGCCGACGAGGCCGCGGCGATCGGCACGCGACTCGCGCTCGAGCCGCTGCCCTTCGCCGGGATCTCCTCGCTGCCGCAGGGGTCCGAACTGGTCGGGGCGGTGGACCATCCCCACGCCGGCCTGGTCGTCGACTCCTGGCACGTCTTCCGCGCCGGGACCTCGCTCGACGAGCTCCGCCGCACGCTGGACTCCGCGACGGTCGTCGGGGTCGAGGTGAACGACGCGGACGCCCTGCCCGAGGCCGGGCGCACCCTGTTCGAGGACACCCGGGACAACCGGCGGTACCCGGGCGAGGGTGCGCAGGACGTCGTCGGCTTCTTCCGCACGATGGCCGAGGTCGGATGGTCCGGCCCGTGGGGCGTCGAGATGCTGTCGATCGAGCACCGCGCGAAGTCGCTCGCCGACGCCCTGGACGCCGCACGGGACACGACCCTGCGGTGCATCCGGCTCGCTGAAGCCGGTCTCCGACTCGCCTGAGCACTTTTCTCACAGCGGACGATTCGTCCGGCCAGCGAGAAAAGCGGTATGCTCTTCCCATCCGAACGCAACGACGCAGAGAGGATCACAACATGGTCGACCCGCAGGTGCTCAAGCACGGCGCATGGGACGTCATCACCCCGGAGATCGCCGGTTGGGAGTTCATCACCTTCCAGGTGAAGACCTTCGGCGACGGCGAGACGGTCGAGCTGCCCGCCGACGGCAACGAACGGGCGTTCGTGAACCTGCACGGTGACCTCGTCCTCACGGTCGCCGGCGAGGAGTACCGCCTCGGTGGCCGGGACACGGTCTTCGACGGACTCGGGCACACGCTCTCCGTCCCGCGCGACACCGCGGTGACGATCACCGCCACCCCCGGAGCCGAACTGGCCATCGCGACCGCGCCGGCCACCGAGCAGCACGAGGTCGTCCTGGTCACGCCGGACGACGTCGGATCCGCCACCCGTGGTGCCGGCAACGCGACACGGCAGGTCTCCACGCCGATGTCACCCGACTTCCCGGCCGACCGCCTGCACATCGTCGAGGTGTGGACCCCCGGCGGCAACTGGTCGAGCTTCCCGCCGCACAAGCACGAGCACGACGTCGACGGCGAAGCGCAGCTGGAGGAGGTCTACTACTACCGCCTCCGCGACCCGGAGAACGGCTGGGCGCTGCAGCGGGTCTACAGCCCGGAGCGCGACTTCGACCTCGACGTCCCGGTCCGCGACGGTGACATCTGCCTCATCCCCTGGGGGTACCACACCACCGTGGCCGCCCACGACCAGGACCTCTACTACCTCAACGTCCTCGCCGGCCCGGCGCCGAAGCGCACCCTGCAGGCCGCAGAGGACCCCGCGCTCGCCCCGGCCCGCGCCAAGTGGGAAGCCCTCGGCACCGATCCGCGTGTGCCGTTCGTCCCCGTCCGCCCCTGACCCACCACGAAAAGGAAGTTCGCAATGGTGCAACACCCTCAGCCGACCCGCCGCCTCACGGTGGGCCAGGCGATCGTCGAGTTCATGCAGGCCCAGCACGTCGAACGTGACGGGGTGACGCAGCCGTTCTTCGGCGGCGCGTTCGGCATCTTCGGCCACGGCAACGTCGCCGGGCTCGGACAGGCGCTCTTGCAGTACCAGGACGTGTTCCCCTACTACCAGGGCCGCAACGAGCAGGGCATGGTCCACATCGCGACCGGCTACGCGAAGACGAAGAACCGCCTCGGCGCGCTCGCCGTCTCGACCTCGATCGGCCCCGGCGCGACCAACATGGTCACCGGTGCGGGTACCGCGACGGTGAACCACATCCCCGTCCTGCTCTTCCCGTCGGACGCCTTCGCCACCCGGTCCACCGGTGCGGTGCTCCAGCAGCAGGAGCACCCGTACGCGATGGACGTCACCGCGAACGACTCGTTCCGTGCGGTGTCGCGGTACTTCGACCGGATCAGCCGACCGGAGCAGCTCGCCTCAGCCTTGCTCGAGGCGATGCGCGTGCTGACGAGCCCGGCCGACACCGGCGCCGTCACCATCGCCCTGCCGCAGGACGTGCAGGCCGAGGCGTTCGACTTCCCGGAGACGCTGTTCTCCGAGCGGGTCTGGCACGTCGCCCGCAACCGTCCCGACGCCGCGGCGATCCAGCGTGCGGCCGAGCTCATCAAGGGTGCGAAGAAGGCCGTCGTCATCGCCGGCGGTGGCGTCGTGTACTCCGAGGCGACCGGGGAGCTCGTGCGCTTCGCCGAGTCGACCGGCATCGGCGTCGGTGTGACGCAGGCGGGCAAGGCCGGCATGCCGTGGGACCACCGGCTCGCCCTCGGCGCGCTCGGTTCCTCCGGCTCCGCGTACGCCAACGCCATCGCGAACGACGCCGACGTGGTCATCGGCATCGGGACCCGCTACACCGACTTCACGACGGCCTCGAACACCATGTTCCAGAACCCCGACGTGGCGTTCGTCAACATCAACGTCGCCGAGATCGACGCGTTCAAGGAATCCGGCATCCCGCTGGTCGGCGACGCCCGCGAGACGCTCGCCGAACTCCGTGCCGCGCTCGACGGCTTCACGCTCGACGCCGACGTCGTAGCCGCGAACGAGCAGGCCGCCGCGGACTGGCGTGCCGAGGTGGACCGCATCATCGAGGTCCAGGACAGCCGGACGCTGTCCCAGGCCGAGATGCTCGGGCTCCTCAACGCCTCGGCCGAGCCGGACGACGTCGTGGTCAACGCCGCCGGCTCGATGCCGGGCGACCTGCACCGCCTGTGGCGTCCGGGCAGCCCGAAGGGCTACGACATCGAGTACGGCAACTCGTGCATGGGCTACGAGGTCGCCGGTGGCGTGGGCGCACAGCTCGCCGCACCCGAGCGCCGCGTGCACGTCCTGGTCGGTGACGGCTCGTACCTGATGATGTCGCAGGAGATCATGACCGCGGTGCAGGAGCACCTGCAGATGACCATCGTCATCGTCGACAACTTCGGCTACGGCTCGATCGCCGCACTGTCCGAGACCCTCGGCTCGCAGACGTTCGGTACCCGCTTCAACGAGCGCGGTGAGGCGCTCCGCCACGACGGCCGCCGGCTCGAGGTCGATTTCGTCGCCAACGCGGCGAGCTACGGTGCCGAGGTCTTCTCCGCCGACACCGCGGACACCTTCCGCTCCGCACTCGACGCGGCCCGTGCACACGACGGCACCAGCGTCGTGTACGTCCGCGTCGACGCCCAGGGCCGCTTCGGCGGCTCCGGCGCCTGGTGGGACGTGCCGGTCGCCGAGGTCTCGACGCTCGACAGCACGAAGGACGCTCGCGCCACCTACGACGAGCACAAGCGCGAGCAGCGCCTCTACCTGACGCAGTCCGCACCCCGCGTCCGAGAACTGGAGCACTCATGACCGACGTGACCGACGTCCGCGACGCCACCGACGCCGTGCACTCGACGACCGACCGGGCGAGCATCACCGCCGGCGTCCCCACGGGCCTCCTGATCGGCGGGGTGGAACGCGCAGCGTCCGACGGTGCGACGTTCGACGTCCACGACCCCGTGGACGGCAGCGTCATCGCCACCGTCTCGAGCGGGACCCGGAACGACGCCCAGGCGGCCGTCGACGCCGCGGCGGACGCTGCCGCTGGCTGGGCCGCGACCCCGCCCCGGAAGCGATCCGAGGTGCTGTCGCGGGCCTACGACCTGATGGTCGAGCGCGCCGACTGGTTCGCGCGGCTCATCACGGCGGAGAACGGCAAGGTCTTCGCCGACGCCCGCGGCGAGGTCCTGTACGCCGCCGAGTTCCTGCGCTGGTACGCGGAAGAGGCGGTCCGGATCCCGGGTGCGCTGCAGACCGCACCGGGTGGCACGAACAAGATCCTCGTCGAGCACCGTCCGATCGGCATCGCGATCCTCGTCACCCCGTGGAACTTCCCCGCGGCGATGGCGACCCGGAAGATCGGACCGGCGCTCGCCGCCGGGTGCACGACGGTGCTGAAGCCGGCGAGCGACACCCCGCTGACCGCTCTGGCGATCGGCGCGCTCTTCGCCGAGGCAGGGCTGCCGGCCGGGGTTCTCAACGTGCTGCCGAGCCGGTCCTCCGGCACCGTGGTCGAGCAGATGGTGCGCGACCCGCGGGCCCGGAAGCTCTCGTTCACCGGATCGACCGAAGTCGGCGTGAAGCTCATGAAGCTCGCCGCGGAGTCCGTCGTCAACACGTCGATGGAGCTCGGTGGCAACGCGCCGTTCGTGGTCTTCGACGACGCCGACCTCGACGAGGCGGTCGCCGGCGCCATGATCGCCAAGATGCGGAACGGCGGCGAGGCCTGCACCGCGGCGAACCGCTTCTACGTGCAGGAGGGCATCGCCGATGCGTTCTCGGCACGCCTCGCCGAGGCGATGGGCGCGCTCCGGACGGGCGACGGCCTCGACCCGCAGGTCCAGCTCGGCCCGATGGTGAACGAGACCGCCCGCGACGACATCGCCCGGCTCGTCGACGGCGCGAAGGAGGACGGCGCCACGGTGCTGACCGGCGGAGCGTCCCCCGACGGCCCCGGCTGGTTCTACCCCGCGACCGTCCTGACCGGGGTGCCGGAGCACGCGCGCATCCTCAAGGAGGAGATCTTCGGGCCGGTCGCGCCCGTCGTCACCTTCCGCACCGAGGACGACGCCGTCCGGCTCGCGAACGGGACCCCGTTCGGCCTGGTGTCGTACGTGTACACACAGGACCTCGCGCGGGGCCTGCGAATCAGCGGACGGATCGAGTCCGGCATGGTCGGGCTGAACCGTGGCCTGGTGTCCGACCCGGCGGCGCCGTTCGGCGGGATGAAGGAGTCCGGCATCGGTCGCGAGGGCGGCGCCGAGGGGCTCCTGGAGTACATGGAGTCGCAGTACATCGCCGTGAGCTGGTAGCGCTCGCGCCACCGCAGGCCCGGCCCGGGCCCGCCGACGGCACGGCGTGCGCGTCAGGACAGCGGGGTCGCCAGTTCGCTGGTGGCCCCGCTCGTCAGTTCCGCGACGGCCGCACGCGCGGCGTCGGTGAACTCCTGCTGCCGCTCGCGGACGTCGACCGACCGGCCGGCGACCGACAAGCACCCGAGCAACGCCCCGTCGGCCCCGAGCACGGGGAACGCGAGCGCGCCGATCCCGATCGTGGCGTCGTCGATTGACAGCGTGTACCCCTGGGACCGCGTGCGCTCGACGTCCTCGCGGAGCGCGTCGGCGTCCACGATCGTCGCACTCGTCAGCGGTCGACGCTCGGGCCCGTCGGCCAGGTACTCGTCGACGTCGCGGGCGTACGCGAGCACGAGGCGACCGGCACCCCCGGCGTACAGCGGCAGGGAACGGCCCGGTGCCAGGGTGAGGACGCCGATGCCTCGACCGGGTGCCCAGTCGACGCACACCGCCTCGTCGCCGCGCGGCACGGTCAGGAACGCGGTCTGCTCGGTGCGCTCGGCCAGAGCGTCGAGGATCCGTCGGGCGCCGGACCACTCGGTCATGGCGTCCCGTGCGGCGTCGGCCAGGTGCAACCACTTCACGCTGAGGCGTGCACGGTTCTCGTCCGTGGTGGTCGCCATGCCGACGGCACGGAGCCCGTCGATGAAGCGGTAGACACTCGGGCGGGGGAGGCCCGTCGCCTCGGCGAGCTCGGCGGGCGAGAGGTCCCCGCGCTCGGCGAGGGCCTCGACCACCGCCATCGAGTTCGCGAGCACACGCATCGGTTTCCGCTCAGCCACGTCGACCTCCGTCGTGCCCCAGGTCCGCACTGATCGCGGCGGCGGTGGACATCACCAGTTCCGCGAGCTCGGACTCACGGTCGACGAGCCGTTCGCGGAGCCCGCTGATGGACACCGCGGCGACGAGCTCGCCGCGGTGGTTGAAGACGGGGCTGCCGAAGGCGGCGATGCCGATCGTGACGTCCTGATCGGACCGAGCGTAGCCACGCGTCCGGGTCGCCTCGAGCTCCGCCTGCAGCTCGCGCCGGGGCGGGACGGCGTACGGCAGGGCGGGCGTCGCCAGGAGTTCGTCGACCACGGCGTGCTGTTCGCCGGCGGCCAGGAACGCCAGGAGTGCGCGGGGTGCCCCGCCCACGTGGAGCGGCAGCGAGTCGCCCACCTGCATCGCCACCGACCGGACGTCGTGTCCCTCGAGGCGTTCGACGCACACGGCACGCGTCCCTCGGCGGTAGCAGAGCAGTGCGGCAACGCCGACGCTCGACCGGAGTTCGCGGAGCCGCGGCAGTGCGAGCCCGCGCACGTCGAGCGAGTCCTCCAGCACACCGCCGATCTGCATGCAGGCGAGCCCGAGCCGGTAGGTGCCGCGTGCTGGGGCGGCATCGACCCAGCCCATGGCGGTGAGGCTCTGCAGCAGGCGGTAGGTCGAGCTCGTGGGTTCCCCGACCGCATCCGCCAGCGCGCTCACCGTCAGCGCCTCGGTGTCGGCCAGTGCGTCGATGATCGCGCCGGCCTTGCTGAGGATCTCGATCCCGCCGTCGTCGGAGGCGCCGTCTGCCATGTCGTCATCCTCCCACGCCGACCCTGCTGATCGAATCCAGTTAATCTCACTCAGTAGACACACCGTTCACCGAGTGATAGTTTATTGGCACCACCGCAGAACGAAGGAGTCGCCGTGACACGCAACGACGCGAGAGACGTCGAACACCTGGAGACCGTCGCCCGAGAAGGACGCTGGCGTGTCCTCGAGACGGTCGCGACGAGCAAGGCGGGGCACATCGGTGGCCCGATGTCCGCCATGGACCTGATGGTCGCCCTCTACTTCCACCAGCTCCGGATCGACCCCGAACAGCCGCAGGACCCCGACCGCGACCGGTTCATCCTGTCCAAGGGGCACTCGGCGATCGGGCTGTACTCGGTCCTGGCCCTCCGGGGGTACTTCCCCGTCGAGGAGCTCGCCACCTTCGACCATGGCGACTCCCGACTGCAGGGCCACCCCGACATGAAGCTCACGCCGGGGGTGGACTCGTCCACAGGGTCCCTCGGGCAGGGGCTCTCGGCTGGCTCCGGCATGGCGATCGCCGCGAAGATGCAGGGTAAGGACTTCCACACCTGGGTGGTGCTCGGCGACGGCGAGATCGAGGAGGGCATGGTCTGGGAGACCGTGATCCACGCCCCCCGCTACGGCCTCGACAACCTCACCGCGATCGTCGACCTCAACGGCCTGCAGCAGTACGGCTGGCCGGCCGGCGACCACGACCGCTACGACCGCAGCGAACCGATGGGGCACGTGAACCTCCCCGCCGTGTTCCGCGGGTTCGGCTGGAACGTCATCGAGATCAACGGCCACGACTTCGAGGAGATCCTCGACGCGTACGCCGAGGTCGACGCCGCCCGCGGCACGTCCGGCAAGCCGACGGCGATCATCGCCCACACCGTCAAGGGCAACGGTGTCTCGTTCACCCGCGCCACGTTCAAGTGGCACAACGGCGTGCCGACCGCGGAGCAGCTGGACACCGCCCGCACGGAACTGCTCATCGACCAGAAGACGGAGGCCCTGGCATGAAGGCGCAGCGCGCAGTGTGGGGGGACACCCTCACCGAACTCGCACGGACCGACGACCGCATCGTCGTCGTCGACGGCGACCTCGCGACCTCGACCATGGCGGTCACGTTCGCCGAGGCCCACCCGGACCGCTTCGTCCAGGCCGGCATCGCCGAACAGAACATGGTCGGTATCGCGTTCGGCATGTCGACCCTCGGCTACCGCCCCTGGCTCTCGTCGTTCGGCGTCTTCCTGACGAACCGCGCGCTCGACCAGGTGCGCATGCTCGTCTCGCAGACCAAGGCCCCCGTCCGCCTCGCCGCCGCCTACGCCGGGCTGCTCAACGGTGCGAGCGGCAAGACCCACCAGGACATCGAGGACCTGTCGGTGATGCGCGCGCTGCCGAACATGACCGTCCTCGCGCCGGCCGACGAGACCGAGGCCGCCGCGATGATCCGCTGGGCCGCCGACCACGACGGCCCCGTGTACCTCCGTCTCGCCCGCGACGCGGTCGCCGACGTCTTCGACGACGGCTACGAGTTCCGCGTCGGTGCCCCGGTGCTGCTCCGCGACGGGGGGAGCGACGCTGACGTGACGGTCGTCTCGACCGGCGTCCAGACCTCCCGCACCGTCGAGGCGATCACCGCCGTCGAGGCCGAGGGACACCGCGTCCGACACGTGCACCTGCCGACGATCAAGCCCCTCGACGACGACGCCCTCTGGGCGCTGCTCGACGGCGCGGCCCAGGTCGTCACGGTCGAGGAGCACAACGTCGTCGGCGGACTCGGTGACGTCGTCGCGGCGGTCCTCGCCGGCCACGCCAGCGGAGCCCGCCTGCACAAGGTCGGGCTCGCCGACTCCTGGGCCGAGTCGGGACCGAACGACTTCCTGCTCGACAAGTACGGACTGTCGGTCGAGCGCGTCGCGGACCGCATCCGTGCCGTCCTCGGGGAGCGAGTCGCCGCATGAGCACGCTGCGTCCGGACGCTGCGGCGTGGACGGGGACCCGGACGGGACGCACGATCGTCACGCTCACCCCGGCGCCCGCGATCGACCGGACGTACTCCGTCGACACCCTGCGGGGCGGGGCCGTGCACCGCGCCCACACCGTCACCGAGACACTCGGGGGCAACGGCGTGAACGTCACCCGTGCGCTCCTCGCGCACGGCGCGGCGTCGCACGCGGTCGCCCCGTTGTCGCCGGAGGCGCTCGCGCCCCTCGACGACGACGCTCGCACCGGCCTGACGCCGGTGGACCTCGGGGTGCGCACCCGGGTCAACACCGTCGTGACCGGGTCGGACGGCGTTACCACGAACGTCAACGAGGCCCCGGCCCCGCTGACACGTGCGCAGTGGACGACGCTGACCGTGGCCGTGCTCCGCACCACGCTGGAGACCGACGCCCGATGGCTCGTGGTGACCGGGTGCCTCCCGACCGTCGCCGGTGGCGACCACCTCGTCGACGTGCTCCCGCTCGTCGTCGCGGCCCGCGCCGTCGGACTGTCGGTCGCGTTCGACGTCCCCGGGCACCAGCTGACGGCGGTGCTCGACCCGCTCGCGCCGGTTGATCTCGTGAAGCCGAACGTCGACGAACTCGCGCAGGCCGTCGGACACCCCGTCACGACGGTGGACGAGACGGTGCGTGCAGCGCGCGCCCTCCTCTCGCGGGGCGCACGACGCGCCCTCGTCACGATGGGTGCCGACGGGGCGCTCCTCGTCGACGGCCACCGACACGAACTGGTACCCGGGGTCGCGACCGACTGCGTCGACACGACCGGGGCCGGTGACGCGGCGCTCGCCGGGTACCTGTCCGCCGAGGCCGACGGTGCGACGCCGTCGGCCGCCGCACGACTCGCGGTCCGCTGGGGCGCGGCGGCGGTCGCCCAGCGGGGTGCTGCACTCCGCGCCACACCGGCCACCCGTGGCGACGGCGCTCCGCCGTCCCGCGCGCCCCACCTCACCGACCACTCCGCCTGGCTCCGCGTCGACTCGCTCGCCGCGACCGGCTGAGCGCCGTCCGCAGGACCCCGCGGGCGCCCGACCTCGAAGGACCAGCATGACTGTCATCACCGAGACGATCGGATCGACCATCGAGCCAGGAGCCGGTCTGGAGGCCCTGCGCCGGTGGGTGGACCAGGTCGCCTCCCTGACGGAACCGGACCAGGTCGTCTGGTGCTCCGGCAGCGAGGCCGAGAACCGCGGACTGCTCGCCGAGATGGTCGCCGCCGGCTCCCTCATCGCGTTGGACCAGGGCCTGCGCCCGGGCAGCTTCCTCGCCAGGAGTGACCCCGCGGACGTCGCACGGGTCGAGGACCGCACCTTCATCTGCTCCGCCACCGAGGCCGACGCTGGCCCGACCAACAACTGGCGGGCACCCGACGTCATGCGCACCGAGCTCACGGCGCGCTTCCGGGGCGCGATGCGCGGGCGGACGCTCTACGTCGTACCGTTCTCGATGGGGCCGGTCGGCGGGGCGATCTCGCAGGTCGGCGTCCAGATCACGGACTCGCCCTACGTCGTGGTGTCCACCAGGATCATGACCCGGATGGGCGCTGAAGCCCTGGCGCAGATCGCGCCGGACACGGTCTGGGTCCCGGCCCTGCACACCGTGGGCATGCCGCTCGTGGACGACGACGGAACCAGGATCCCGGACGTGCCGTGGCCGTCGAACTCGACCAAGACGATCGCGCACTTCCCGGAGACCCGCGAGATCTGGTCGTACGGCTCGGGGTACGGCGGCAACGCGCTGCTCGCGAAGAAGTGCTTCGCCCTCCGGATCGCGTCGTCGATGGCCCGCGCGGACGGCTGGCTCGCCGAGCACATGCTGCTCATCCGCGTCACCACGCCCGCGGGGAAGGTCCTGCACGTCGCGGCCGCGTTCCCGTCGGCCTGCGGCAAGACGAACTTCGCGATGATGACGCCGACGCTACCCGGCTGGAAGGTCGAGACCATCGGTGACGACATCGCGTGGCTCCGCCCCGGTGCCGACGGCCGTCTGTGGGCGATCAACCCCGAAGCCGGGTTCTTCGGCGTCGCGCCCGGGACCGGCCCGGACACGAACGCGGCGGCGATGACCACCGTCCGCTCGAACACGATCTTCACGAACGTCGCGATGACGCACGACGGCGACGTCTGGTGGGAGGGTGCCTCGGAGGAACCGCCGCGGCACCTCATCGACTGGCGCGGACAGCCGTGGGAGCCGGGCAGTGCGACACCGGCGGCGCACCCCAACGCACGCTTCACGGTCGCGGCGGACCAGTGCCCGACCATCTCGGACGACTGGGACAGTCCCGACGGCGTGCCGATCGACGCCATCGTCTTCGGCGGTCGCCGCGCCACCAACGTGCCGCTCGTCGCCGAGGCCGAGGACTGGGAACACGGCGTGTTCTTCGGTTCCACGATCTCCAGCGAGCAGACCGCGGCGGCGGAGGGACCCGTCGGCGAACTCCGCCTCGACCCCTTCGCGATGCAGCCCTTCTGCGGCTACAACATGGCGGACCACTGGGCACACTGGCTCGAGATCGGTGACCGGCTCGGCTCGAGGGCGCCGCGCGTCTTCCGCGTGAACTGGTTCCGCAAGTCCTCGGACGGCGGCTACCTCTGGCCAGGGTTCGGCGAGAACGTCCGGGTGCTCGAGTGGATCGCCGGACGGCTCGACGGCTCGGCGGACGTGGACTGGAGCCCCGTCGGTGGGCTGCCCGCGGTGGGGGAACTCGACCTGGCCGGGCTCGACCTCGACGGCTTCGCGATCGACGAACTGTTCGCCGTCGACCCGACGGCCTGGTCAGCCGAGGCCGAGCAGCTGCGGGCACACTTCGACCGCTTCGGAGACCGCGTGCCGGAGCGGCTGCGGGCACGGCTGGACCAGCTCGTCCGTCGGTTGCGGGACGAGGCGTGACGACGGCCCTGCCGGTCCCCGAGCTACTTGAGCAGCCCCTCCTTGGTCAGCCAGTCCTTCGCGGCGGTCGCGGCCTGCGCCTTCTCGCTGCCCTCGACACGGTTGCGCAGCTCGATGAGGTCATCGGTCGTCAGCTTCTCGGACAGCTTGTTCAACGTCGACGCGAGCTTCGCGCTGTAGATGTCCTTGTTCAGGAACGGCAGGATGTTCTGCGACGCGATCAGGTTCTCGGGGTCCTTCAGCACGAGCAGCTTCTTCGTCACGAGGTCGGGCGACGTCGTGTAGATGTCGGCCACCTGCACGGTGTCGTCGACGAGTGCCTTGACCGTGTCGGGCCCGCCGTAGTCCTCGATCGACTTGAACGTGACCTTGTCCACGCCGTACGTGGACTTGAGCCCAGGGATGCCGTACGGAAGGGTGCCGAACTGCGGGTTGGCTCCGAGCGTGAACGGCTCGATCTTGGAGAGGTCACCGATCGACGTGAGGCCGTTCTTCTCGGCCTCGGCCTGGGTCACGACGTAGGCGTCCTTGTCCTCGGCCGGAGACGGCTCGAGCACCTGGAAGTCCTTCGGGATCTCGGTCTTCAGCGCGGCGTCGACCTCCGCTGTCGTCTTCGCGGTGGCCTTGGTGTCGTAGAAGAACAGCAGGTTGCCGTTGTACTCCGGCATGAGGTTGATCGAACCGTCCTTGAGCGCGGGGATCGTGGTCTGCCGCGGGCCGAGGTTGAACTTGGTCGTCACGTCGAACCCGGCGTCCTTCAGGACGAGCGCGTACATGTTGCCCAGGATCTCGCTCTCCGGGAAGTTGAACGAACCGACCACGATCGGCGTGCTGCCCGATCCGTCGCCCCCGCCCGATGCCGGCTTCGTGGGGTCCGAGGTGGAACAACCGGAGAGCGCCACGATCGCCCCGACCGCGATCACACCCGCGAGGATACGTGTCCTGGTGCCTGCTGTGAACATCAGTGGTCCCTTTCGTCGACGGAGAGTGCCGTCACCGCGCGGCGCCGGAGTGGCAGCGCGCGGACGTGTGTGCGGCGCCGGCGGGTCTGCCCCTCGGGGCCGCGGCGGGTGAGGTGTTGTGCGAGGGCGAACAGGCCGTCGATCACGAGGGCGAGGACCGTCACGAGCAACGCGCCACCGAGGATGAGGTCGTTGTCGTTCAGGCTGATGCCCGTCGAGATGATCGCGCCGAGTCCGCCCAGCGAGATGTACGACGCGATCACGACGGTCGCGATGACCTGGAGGACCGATGCGCGGATCCCGCCGATGATCAGCGGCAGTGACAGCGGCACCTCGACCTTGAGCAGGATCTGCAACTCGGTCATCCCCACCGAGCGTGCGGCGTCCACGGTCTGCGGATCCACGGACTCCACACCGGAGTACGCCCCGGCGAGGATCGAGGGGATCGCCAGGACGACGAACGCGATGATGGACGCGATGAAGGCGGTCTGCGTGAACGGCACGGTCATCCCGATGATGACGAAGAGGGTGCCGAGCAGGCCCAGCGTCGGCAGCGCGCGCATGGACCCGCTGAAGGCGATGACGAAGCTGCGCCCGCGCCCGGTGTGACCGATGTACAGGCCCAGTGGCAGCGCGATCAGCGCGGCGATGGCGACCGAGATGAACGTGTACAGCAGGTGTTCGCCGATCCGGTCCTGGATCGGGAGCGGGGTCTGGAGCCCGGGGCGGTAGTTCGCCGGGTCGAGGAGCCAGGCGACGGCATGGAGGAAGAACTGCACGGTCAGGCCCCCCGTTCGATCGTCGCCAGCGCGGCCCGACGGCGCGACCGACGCGACCGCACCTGGATCCGTCGCGACCACGGCATCAGGACGCGCCCGAGCGCCACCAGGACGGTGTCGAAGACCAGTGCGACGAAGAGACTCGCTGCCACGCCGACCAGGATCTCCTCGAGGAACTGACGCTGTCGCCCGTCCGTGAACAGGAACCCGATGTTCGCGGAACCGACCAGGGCGCCGACCGAGACCAGGGCGACGGTGCTCGCCGAGACCACCCGCATCCCCGCGAGGAGGACGGGACCCGCCAACGGGAGCTCGACCGTCCAGAAACGTCCCCAGGCGGAGTACCCCACCGAGGTGGCCGAGTCGACGACGTCCGCCGGAACGGCGGCGAACGCGTCAGCTGCCAACCGCACCATGATGGCGACCGCGTACACGGACAGCCCCACCACGATGTTCACCGGATCCGTGATGCGGGTGCCGAGCAGGTAGGGCAGGATCACGAAGAGCGGCAGGGACGGGATCGTGTAGAGCAGACTGCCGCCGCCGACGATGACCGATCGGACTGCCTGCCACCGGTTCGCCACCCACCCCAACGGCACCGCCACGACGAACCCGAGGACGATGGGCACGGCCGCGAGACCCGCGTGGGTGACGGTGAGGCCCCAGACGAGACCGAAGTTCGCGATGATCCAGTTCAGGTCAGCATCCCAATCCTCGTCGGACGACCGTCCGCCTCAGAGTAGTCGCGCCGCACCGTTCTGACCGCGACGGATCGTCGCGCCGGCGTCCCCGGGCCGGCTTCCCCGGTCACTGGTGCAGGAAGTCCTGCCGCTCCTGCTCGACCACCGGCGCGAGTCGCACTCGGACCACCGGACCGGAGTCGACGCTGGTGATGCCGTCGAGCGCGACCACGAGCGCTTCGGGGCGCTGCTCCCAGTCGACCTCGCCGGAGTGGCCGAGCACGGCGACGGACCGGATGGTGCGGCCGAGCAGGCCCGAGGCCGACCCGAACGCCCGGATGCGGGCCGACCCCTCGTCGGGATCGGCCAGCAGGGTCGCGTAGACGGCGTCGCCGGTGACGTCGTGGCGCGTGGTGAACCGGACGTCCTCGGCGGTGTACTCGACCGTGTCGGCGTCCACGAACGAGCCGGCGGGACGAGTGGTCGGCCCCTCGCCCGAGATCGTCCACGGCCGGGTGCCGTAGATCGCCTCACCGTTCACCGCGAGCCACGAGCCGATGCCGCGGAGGATGCGGACCTCGGCCTCGGGCAGGGTGCCGTCGGCCTTCGGCCCGGTGTTGAGCAGCAGCACACCGTTCTTCGCGACCACGTCGACGAGTTCGGCGACCAGGTCGCGCACGGTCTTGTAGTCGTGGCCCTCGATCCAGCTCCACGCGGTCTTGGCGATCGCGGTGTCGTTCTGCCAGACGGTCTCCGGTGTGTCGGCCATCGCTCCGCGCTCGATGTCGTACACGGCGCTGCCCGGCGCGAACGTCTCCCACTTGTAGTTGATGACGACCTCGCGGCCCCACTCGGCGGCGCGGTTGTAGTAGTAGGCCGCGAGGGTCCGGACGTACGGCTGGAACGCGGGCTGCTCGATCCACCAGTCGAACCAGAGCACCTGCGGGCGGTACTTGTCGATCAGCTCGACGGTGCGGAGCAGCCAGTCCTCCAGGAAGCGCTCGTTCGGGGCGGTCTCCTCGCGCTGCGCCGGACCGTAGAAGTCGGTGTACCGCGGATCGAGCACGTCCGAGGGGGTCTTCGTCCCGCCGTTCATGAAGAACCAGTGCTCGGCACGGTGGGACGACGCGCCACGGACCATCCATGCCTCGTCCGCGGCGACGAGGAGCTCACCGAACACGTCACGCCCGGGCCCGAGCTGCGCGGCACTCCAGCGGGAGCGGTCGGTGTCGTACATCGCGAAGCCGTCGTGGTGCTCGGCGACCGGGACGACGAACTGCGCGCCGGCCTCGCGGAACACCCGGACCCACGCCGCGGCGTCGAAGTGCTCCATCGTGAACGACGGGATGAAGTCCTTGTACCCGAACGCGTCGTGCGGGCCGTGGGTCCGGGCGTGGTGCGCGAACTCGGGGGTCCCGGCGCGGTACATGTCGCGGGAGTACCACTCGTTCCGGAACGCGGGGACCGAGAAGACGCCCCAGTGGACGAAGATCCCGAACTTGGCGTCCTGATACCAGAGCGGTGCGCGGTACTGCTGCAGCGATGCCCAGGTCGCGTCGTACGGGCCCGAGCGCACGACGGCATCGACCGCGGCCAGGGCCGCGGTGTTGTCCGACACGTCCACGGGCTCGGGCAGGGTGGTCGGGTCCAGCGGGGTGAGCGGTTCGTGCACGACGTGCTCCGATCGGTTGCGGCAGCTCACGACGGCGATGTCGGGAGCGTGAGACATCCTATGTCTGTTCGATCTGTCGCGAGGGGTTCCCGGTCAGGGCATCCCCCGACGAGCGCAGCCAGGAGAGCATCGAACCGTGACCGCTCCGACCGCAGCCGACGTCCCGACCGAGCAGGGCCCGCGCCGCGCCGCGCGGCTGACGCTCGTGCTCGCCTCGCTCGGCTTCTTCCTCATCACGCTCGACATCCTCATCGTGAACGTGGCGCTGACGACGATCGGGCGAGAGCTCGGCGGCAGCACCGCGGGGCTGCAGTGGGTGATCGACGCCTACACGTTGCTGTTCGCCTCGCTGCTGCTGTTCGCGGGCAACCTGTCCGAGCGCATCGGGGCGAAACGGGCGATCGGCTGGGGCATCGCCGGGTTCCTCGTGGCGTCCGTGGCGTGTTCCCTCGCACCGACGCTCGGCGCGTTGATCGCAGCGCGGGCGTTCCAAGGGGCAGCCGCAGCGGTGATGCTGCCGGCCTCGATGGCACTCATCCGCGAAGCCTTCCCGGATGCGCGTGAACGGGCGCACGCGCTCGGCATCTGGGCGGTCGGCGGTGCGGTCGCCGGGGCGGTCGGGCCGATCCTCGGCGGCGCGCTGACGACGCTCGACTGGCGCCTCGTGTTCGCCATCAACCTGCCGGTGTGCGCGGCGATGCTCGTGATGCTCGCCCGGGTGGCGCCATCGCCTCGGCGACCGGCTCGGTTCGACCCGGCCGGGCAGGTCCTCGCGCTGCTCGCGCTCGCGGGGCTCGTCTTCGGCCTCATCGAAGGCGGTGCGACGGGTTTCGACCGGTGGTACGTGGTCGTCGCGCTGGTGCTCGCGGCCGTCGCGGTCGCCGGTTTCCTGCTGGTGCAGGCCCACGGCCGGAACCCGATGATGCCGCTCGACCTGTTCCGCTCCGGTCGGATGCGGATCGCGCTCGGCGTCGGGTTCGCGTTCATGGTCGGCAACTTCGGTAGCGTCTTCGTCCTGAGTCTCTACCTGCAACAGCACCTCGGACTGTCCCCCCTGGCCGCGGGGCTGGTGTTCCTGCCGTCCGCGGCGTTCAGCATCGTCGGCAACATCGTCAGCGGCACCCTCGTGAACCGATTCGGCGCTCGGGTCCCCGTGGTCGCGGGACTCACCACGATGGCGATCGGCATCGTCGTGATGATCGTGCTCGCGCCGTACGACTCGGTCGTCGCGGTCGCGGTGTGCACGATCCTGACCGGCGCGGGCGGATCGGTCGCGATGCCGCCCGCGACGTCGGTCGTCCTCGCCAGCGTCCCCGCTGAACGGTCGGGGACAGCGAGTGCGGTGTTCAACACCTTCCGGCAGGTCGGTGGGGCGGTGGCGATCGCGGTCTTCGGGGCGTTCCTGGCCGACCGGTCGCAGTTCGTCGTCGGGACGCAGACCAGCTTCGTGGTGGCGGCCGCCGTGCTGGTCGTCGCGGCGCTGGCCTCGATGCGCATCCGGACCGAGTGACCGGTACGTCGTGTCGACGCAGGGTCAGCTCCGGTCGGCCGCGCCACGCCCAGCGGCGTCCACCGCGTCGCGTCGGTCGGTCGCAGCGACCGAACCGAGCAGCCGGAGCGCGTCCGCGGTCGGGGAGCCGGGCTCCGCGCTGTACAGGAGCAGACTCAGACCCGGGTCGCTCATGAGCCGCGACCCCTCGAAGTGCAGGTCGAGGGCACCGACGACGGGGTGGACGAAGTGCTTCTCGCCCGTGGCGTGCCGACGGACGTCGTGCGCACCCCACTTCGCCCGGAACTCCGGGCTGCGCGTCGAGAGCTCACCGATCAGCGCCTGCAGGTCCTCGTCGTGAGGGTCGTGGCCGGCGGCAGTGCGGAGGATCGCGACGCTCTGGTCGGCGGCGACGTCCCAGTCCGGGTGGAACGCGTCGGCCCAGTCACGGTCCAGGAACGCGGCGCGAGCGAGGTTCGGCCGCTCCGCCTTCCGGAACAGGTCCGCGTAGAGCGCCCGGCCGAGCGCGTTCGCACCGAGCAGGTCGAGTCGGTCGTTGCGGATGAACGCCGGCCCGCCGGTGAACGCGTCGAGCGTGTACTGCAACCCGACGCGCAGGGTCTTCGGCGTCGCTGCACGGCGCTGTCCACGCACCGGGGAGGCGTTCGCCGCTCGTGCGAGGTCGAACAGGTGGTCGCGCTCCGCGTCGTCGAGGAGCAGCGCACCGGCGATGGCGTGCAGGACGCCGTCGGAGACTCCGGAGAGGCTGCCGCGCTCGAGCCGCGAGTAGTGCTCCACACTGACGTCGGCGAGCATCGCGACCTCGCTGCGGCGGAGGCCGGCCACGCGCCGGTTGGGCCCACCGGGCAGGCCCACCTGGTCCGGGCGCACCCGGGCACGGCGGCTCACGAGGAAGTCCTTGACGTCGTCCCGATTCGTGCTCATGAGGCGACCCTACGAGTCCGCGCCGGGGCGCGGGGTGCACTGCCAGGACACCGGACGGGAGGCACGGTGCCAGCTGGCACCGCGCCTCCCGTCCGCTCTGTGGTGCGTCCAACGCGCCCCGCGCGTGACGCCGTTCAGGCGCTCGCTGTCGCCCCGATGATCGCGGCGGTGAAGAGCACCCAGTCGTTGATGATGTGTGCGCCGGTGCTGACCGCGATGTTCTTCGTGCGGATGTAGGCGAGCGTGAGGACCAGTCGTGCGATGCCGATGATCAGGAACGCCTGCGCGAAGTTCCACCCGTACGTCGGCAGGTGCGCTGCACCGAACCAGATCGCGGTCGCGAGCCAGGCGATGAGGATGCCCTGGGTGCGGGTGAGTCCGATGCGGTGGCACAGCGCCATGACCGCCAGGAACGGCAGGATCGTGAAGAGCTCTTCGCCCAACAGCTGGATCGCGGTCCCGACGTAGAACGCGACGATCTCGCCCGCGCCGTGGATGCCGTCGGTCGCGGTGTTGGCGTTGCTGCCGAAGATCGCCTTGACGATGATCCCGACCGTGAACGACACGATGAGGCTGAGGATCGCGAACACGATCATGGTGCCGAAGTCACGTGCAGTGGTGCGTTGGAAGATGCGCGCCCAGTGTCGTTTCGTGAAGGCGATGAGGACGGCGAGCATGATCGCGGTGAAGAGGAACCGTGGCACGAGCGACTGGATGTTGTCCGCCGCCGGGTAGAAGCTCAGCACGGTGATGCCGGCCACGCACGCGACGACGATGGTCACCCACTGCCATGCGGGGATCCGGATCGGGTCTCCGTCGTAGAACGGGAAGTCCCGACCGTCCTGCCGTTCGATCGCCCTGCCGTACCGTCGAGCCCCTGTGGCCATGGTGTGTCCCCTCGTGCGTTGCATCGCCCTGTGGTGCATGTCGTCTGCACCAGAAGAGAAGGTACCGGCGGAGCCGGTCATCGGTGTGCTGAGCCGTCGCCCTGCAGACGTCGTACCTGCGGCCGGAACCAGAACGCGAAGACCGCGACGACGTACACGGCTTCGAGGATGATGCTGACCGGCACGTTCCAGTCGCGGACCGGCCCCTGGATCACGGCGTCGTTGAGGCCGTGGATCGCAGCGGCGCCGAGGTACGCGAGCACGCCGACACCGATCGCCCTGCCCGTCGGCAGCGTCTTCGCGGCGAGCCAGATCAGGACTGCTGCGACGACGGTGATCAGCGGGTGCGAGACCTCGGCGAGGATGCGGACGATGACGTCCATCATCATGATGAACGGCGCATCGGACGGAGCGGATCCGCCGTCGAGGATCGGGTCGAGCGAGGTGATGATGTAGCTGATGCCCTCGAGGAACCCCAACCAGGCGGCGGCGACGAACACGAGCCACACCGCCAGGCGCGGCGAACGGTAGGTGCGCGAGGACAGCAGCAGGATGACGGGCACCAGGAGCTTCAGGAACTCCTCGACGAGCCCGGGCCAGATCAGGCCGCCGGGCAGCAGGCTCGCGATGCCGTTCAGGCTTCCGGCGAGCAGCATCGCGATGGTCCCCCAGACGAGGCCGAGCCACAGCGCCTGCACGCGGTGGGGCTGACCGGCCAGGGAGACCTTCTGCCGGAAGTACCAGCCGATGGCCACGAGCGGGACCCCGATGCCGATGATCGCGGCGATGACCACCACCACGAGCGAGTACGGCGGCAGGCCGTCCCCGACCGTGGCCTCGCGGCCGCCGGAGAGCATCAGGCTGCCACCCCAGTACCCGAGGAGAGCACCGGCGGCAGCGCCCGCGAGGCCGACGGTGAGTGGTGCGGTCCCTCGGGGTCGCGTCATGGGACCGAAGCTACCAGCGGGCACGGCGCCCCCTCAGGCGGTCAGCTGCACACTGACCTCCCACAGCCGCCGGGCGTCGTCGGCGTCGAGCATCGCCGAGTTCGCGTCCGACGGGATGCTGTCCGCGGTGAGCGGCCGGACCTCGTCGTCGATCACCGCGACGTCGCTGTCCTTCAGATAGACCCCGCCGACGCCGTCGAGCAGCGGGCTCGCGGCACCGAACACGAGGGTCGCCGCCCCCTGCTCGATCGTCTTCTTGCCGTGTTCGGGGTCGACCACCGTCGAACCGTCGTCGTCGACCAGCCCCTGCTCGCGGTACGAGGCGATCCGGGAGTCGTCGTGCGGGCCCGGGCCGATGACCACCCCGGGGTGCGCGGCGAAGGATCGGATGCCCCGGTCGGCGTACCGGCGGTCCAGCTCGACTGCGAACAGCACGTTCGCCCGCTTGGCCTGCCCGTAGGCCGCAGCGGCGTCGTAGCCGCTGGCGAACGCCGGGTCGTCCCACCGGATCTGCCCGAAGCGGGCGGCGCCGGACGTGACGTTCAGAACCCGCGCACCACGGGCCTCCAGCAGGGAAGGGAGGAGCGCCCGCGTGAGCCGGAAGTGCCCGAGGTGGGACGTCGAGAACGACAGCTCGTTGCCGCGGGCGTCGAGCCGCCGGTCCGGGGTGAAGAGCATCGCGGCGTTGTTGACCAGGGCGTGGAGCGGGCGTCCGGAGGCCGTCCAGTGTGCGGCGAAGGCGTCGATCGACGCCGGGTCGGTCAGGTCGAGCTGCTCGACCCGGACGCCGGGGATGCCGGCGACGGCGGCGCTGGCGCGGTCGGTGTCGCGGGACGCGACGGTGACCGTGGCGCCGGCGGCTGCGAGGGCGCGGCTGGCCTCGCGTCCGAGGCGGCCGTGACCGCCCGTGACGACGACGTCCCGGCCGGTCAGGTCGACACCGTCGAGGACGTCGGTGGCGGTGGACGATGCGGTGAAGGGGGTGGGGAGCGGGCGCTGGTCGGTGATCACGAGTGGTTCTCCTTCGAGTCGATGTGGCCGACTGCGTCGATGTGGCCGACTGCGTCGCCGGCTTCGGCAGAGGCGATGGCGTCGGCCGTCGCGGACCACGCGTCGGCGTCGAGCCCGAGCGCCGTCCGGAGGAACGCCGTCGTGGTGCGGCGGACCAGGTCCACGCGCTCCGGGCTCTCGTCGGTCGTGGCGGTGGACGCGTAGTCCTGGATGCCGCCGAGCAGGTGCTCCCCGCCGTGCACGGTCACCAGGTGCCGGGCGCCGGGGCTGTGGTGGTAGACGTCGGTGAACCAGTCCGGCCCGCGCGTGGAGAGCCGGGACTGGTCGTGGTCCCCGGCGACGACGAGCGACGGTGTGCGCAGCTGGCTGAAGTCCGGGCTCATGAAGGGGAAGTGCTCCTGCGCGAACGGCGTCAGGTCGGGTCCACCGAACCCGGTGGTGGAGAGCAGGACCCCGGCCCGCACGCGCTGGTCGGTGCGGTCCTCGCCCGGCTGTCCGTCCGACCCGATCACCCGGGCGCCGAGGAGCATGCCGACGGACTGGCCGCCCCACGAGTGCCCGGCGACCGCGAGGTTCGCCTGGTCGACACGTCCCGCGAGACCGGGGACGGCGGCGACGAGGACGTCGAGGTCGTCGATGACCCGCTCGAGGTCGTCGACCCGGGTCTGCCAGATCGTCGGGTAGCGCGGGTCGTCGAGCGTCAGGCCGTACTTCGTCGAGTCGAGGAACGTGGGCTGGACGACGACGAACCCGTTGGCGGTCCAGTGGTCGACGAGGGGATCGCCGCCGGTCATCGACTGCCCGAAGCCGTGGGCGAAGACGATCACGGGAAGCTCGGTGCCCGTGATCGGGGCGGTGATCCGGACCTCGAGGTCGTGGCCGCGTGATGGCGCGGGCAGGGTGACGGGGCGCACGCTGATCACCTGGGGGAGCGGTGCTGTTGCTGACATCGGGAGTCCTTCCGGAAGCGGTCGTCGCTCGAAACGGAGCGACGTTCCGGAACGATACGGAACAGCGCTCCGGATTGCAAGCGAAACGGATCGGCGTTCCGTTCCGGGTGCAGGCCGTGCGATGATCGGGGGATGAGCACGCCGTCGAACGACACCGCGCCCTCGAACGACACCGCCCCGCCCCGGCGTCGCCGCGACGTCGAACGGAACGAGCGGACGATCCTCGACGCCGCGGCCGGTGTCTTCGCTGCGTCCGGCGTCGGTGCGCCGGTGCGCGAGGTCGCCGCCGCCGCCGGCGTGGGGGTGGGTACGCTCTACCGGCACTTCCCGACCCGCTCGGACCTGGTCGTCGCCGTCTACCGGCACCAGATCGAGGCCCTGGCCGAGGCCGGCCCCGTGCTGCTCGACTCGGCGCCGACGTCGTTCGACGCGATCCTGCGCTGGGTGCACCAGTTCGTCGACTTCCTCGGCACGAAGCACGGCCTGGCGAGGGTGTGGGAGGGCGACGCCGACGGCTTCACCGCGCTGCACACGCTGTTCGTCGACGAGCTCGTCCCGGTGCTGGGCCGCATGCTCGACGACGCTCGCGCGTCCGGCGACGTGGTCGCGTCGGTGTCGCCGTACCAGCTGCTCCGCGCCGTCGGCGACCTGGTCGCGTGGAGCCCCCAGGACCCGGACTACGACGTGCGGACGATCGTGACGCTGCTGGTCACCGGCCTGCGGCAGGCGCAGCCGCCGGTCACCCCTGCGCCGGAGACCGGCGCGTAGCGCGCCGACGACCGACGCGGAGCGCGCCCGGTCAGACCGCGTGCAGCATCGCCACGCTCCGGTCCCACAGTTCGCGCGCCAGGTCGGCGTCCTCGGCCTGCGCGTTCGGTGCCGCCACCTTGCGCTTCACGTAGTACTCGCCGGTCGGGTAGTCGCGACCGGGGGTGTTGTCCGCCAGGTACACGAGCGTGTCGGCACCCTTCTCCGGGGTCGTCAGGAACACGTGGCGCAGGGGCGTGTGGTACACGAGGTACATCGGCGAGGTCTTGTCGTTCGAGAACCCGGTGCTGATCGTGCCGGGGTGGAACGCCGTCGACGTCACACCTCGGTCGCGGTACCGGCGGTCGAGTTCCTTGGTGAACAGGATCTGTTCGAGCTTCGAGTCGCCGTAGGCCTTGGTGGCTCGGAAGTGCCGCTCGGCGTCGAGGTCGTCGATGTCGACGCGGCCGAAGAGCTTGTTCGCGACGCTCGAGGTGTTGACGACCGTTCCGCCGGACGCGATGAGTCGGTCCATCAGCAACTCGGTGAGCAGGAACGGCGCCAGGTAGTTGACCTGGAACGTCAGCTCGTGACCGTCGACGGTGACCTGGCGGCCCGCGCTGAAGATGCCGCCGGCGTTGTTGGCCAGCACGTCGATCCGGGGGCAGCGTTCGAGCAGGTCGTCGGCGAGCCCCCGGACTGCGGACAGGTCCGAGAAGTCGGCCACGAAGTGGTCGACGCCGAGGTCGCGGGCGACCCGCTCGGTCTTCGCGGGGTTGCGACCGACCACCACGACCTCGTTCCCGCGGCGGACGAGCTCCCGCGCAGCGGCGACGCCGATGCCGTCGCTGGCGCCGGTGATGACGATGGTCTTCGCGGCCATGGGTGCTCCTCGGGTCGGGGCGAGCGTGCGCTCGGCTCCGTCCGTCCTACAGGGTCGGCCCTGAACGGTGCACGTGACGGACGGGAGGCACACGGCGGGCCCGCCACGGGCCTCCCGTCCGCCGCCCGGTTGCCGCTCAGGCCGCGCCCGGCCCCGCCAGGTCGGCTGTCTGCACGACGACGCCGAGGGCGGGGAACACCGACCGGAACCGGGCGGCGTGGGCGTCGGGGTCCGGGTCGTTGGTGGCGTCCTCGACGAGGACGACGTCGTAGCCCAGGTCGTACGCGGCCCGAGCCGTGGACTCGACGCCGAAGGTCGTCGCCTGGCCGACCACGACCACCTCGGTGACGCCGTCGGCGCGCAGCCGCTCGTCGAGGCCGGTGCCGGCGAAGGCGCTCCACCCGCCGCGGGTCAGGTTGCCGTCGGCGTCGGCCCGTTCGAGCAGCAGGGAGCCGTAGGCGACCGGAGCCGGGCGGGGGCCGCCGCCGTACTGGGTGGCGCCTGCCGGGGTCGCGGCAGGGTCGTGGCGGATGAACACCACCGTGCCGCCGCCGCCACGGGTGGCGCGGGCGAGGGTCTCGACGTTGGCCACGACGGTCTCGACGGGGTGGGTGCGCTGGTACGGCGCGGTCCCGGCCTGCAGGTCGACGACGATCAGGGCGGTGTGTTCGGTGCGGGTGCGGGTCACCGGTCCAGGGTGCTCGATCGTCGGGCGCGGCGAGTACTGTGTCTGCGGTATCCCGGTCGGTCCGCCCGGAGTAGTCCGGCACTGCTGGGCCCGGCGAGGCTCGGAGCATGGCCAGTAGCGGAGTCCCTCGGACCGATCCCCACGCATCCGTCCTCGTCGTCGGCGCCTCGGCTGCCGGTGTCGCGACGGCCGAGGCGCTCCGCCGCCACGGGCACGTCGGCCGGCTGACACTGCTCGACGGCGAGACCGAGGACCCGTACGACCGGCCACCGCTGTCGAAGCAGTACCTGGCCGGGCAGATCGGCGCCGACGCCCTGGTGCTGCGCTCGACCGAGCAGCTCGCGGGCCTCGACGCCGAGTTCGTGCTCGGGGACCGCGCGGTCGCCCTCGACGTCGCGACCCGAACCGTGACCACGACGAGCGGCACCACCCGTGCCGCCGACCACGTCGTCATCGCCACCGGTGTCACGCCGCGTGCGATCCCGGGGGTCGGGCTCGACGGCGTGCACGTCCTCCGCACCCGGGCCGACGCGGACCGGCTCCGAGCGGGACTGCAGACGCTGCAGGGGCCGCTGCTGGTCCTCGGGAACGGCGTGCTCGGCAGCGAGGTGGCACAGACCGCCGCGTCCCTCGGCGTGGACGTCACGCTCGCGGGCAGCATCCGTGCGCCGATGTCCGGGCAGCTCGGCGGGTTCGGCTCGCAGTTCCTCGCGGCACAGCACGAGGCGGCCGGCATCCGGTTGCTCGGCGGGGTCCGCGCCGCGCGGGTGCGCGGCCGGAACGGTCGCGCGGACACGGTGGAGTTCGTCGACGGCCCGAGCCGTGCGGCCGACGTCGTCGTCGTCGCCGTGGGGTCCCGCCCGACGACCGGGTGGCTCGAGGCGTCCGGCTTGGAGGTCACGGACGGCGTCGACTGCGACGCGTTCGGAGCCGCTGCACCCGGCGTCTGGGCCGTGGGCGACGTCGCCCGTTTCCACCACGTCGGAATGGGGCGCTCGATGCGGCTCGAGAACCGCACGAACGCGACCGAGATGGCGCAGGTCGTCGCCGGAAACGTCCTCGGGCGCCGCGTGCCGTACACGCCGGTGCCGTACTTCTGGACGGACCAGCACGGCACCCGCGTGCAGGTCTTCGGGCAGATGACCTCGGCCGACCGGGTCACCGTCGTCGACGGGCACCCCGAGGACGGCCGGTTCGTCGCCGTGGCCGAACACGCCGGTGAGGCGGTCGGGGCACTCGGGTGGGGGATGCCGAAGCAGGCGCGGATCGCCAGCATGCGCCTGCGTCCCCGGTACGTGCCGGTAGCCGCGTCTGCCGCGTCTGCCGCGTCTGCGGCGTCTGCCGCCGAGAGCCCGGCACCGGTCGGCTGACCGGTGCCGTCCGCTCCGGTCGCCTGACCGGGGCCGTCACCCGAACACAGAGGAGCAGACCATGACCGACCCACCGATCACCGTCGACCGACCGGACACGTTCCCGATGGACCGGCGGACCGCCGGGTGTCCCTTCGACCCGCCGCCGGCGGCCCGCGTGCTGCAGGAGGACGGCCCCGTCCACCGCGTGACGCTGGCCGACGGCCGCGAGCCGTGGCTCGTCACCCGCTACGACGAGGGCAAGCAGGTGCTGTCGAGCCTGTCGGTCAGCGCCGACGCGGCCAACCCGGGGTACCCCTCCGCCAGCGCCTCGGGCGGTGGCGGCGGGCTGTCCTTCATCCTGATGGACGACCCCGACCACGCCCGGCTGCGGCGGATGGTGACCGCGCCGTTCGCGATCAAACGCATCGAGGCGCTCCGCCCCGTGGTGCAGCGGATCACGGACGACCTGATCGACCAGCTGCTCGCCGGCCCGAACCCGGTCGACCTGGTCGAGGCGTTCGCGCTCCCGCTGCCGTCCCTGGTGATCTGCGCCTTGCTCGGCGTGCCGTACGAGGACCACGACCGGTTCCAGGCGCACTCGAAGACCATCATCCGCCGCACCACGACCGACGACGAACGGCAGCAGGCGTTCCGCGAGCTCGGTGCGTACCTGACGTCGCTGCTCCGCCGCAAGACGGCGGAACCCGGCGACGACCTGCTCACGGACATCGCCGCCCGGGTCACCGCCGGCGACATGACCGAGGGCGAGGCCGTGCAGATGGGGATCCTGCTGCTCATCGCCGGGCACGAGACGACCGCGAACATGATCGCCCTCGGCACGCTCGCCCTGCTCGAGCACCCGGACGAGCGCGACCGCCTGCTCGACGACCCCGAACCGGCGTTGGTCGCCTCGGCGGTGGAGGAGCTCCTGCGCTACCTGACCATCACGCACGACGGACGCAAGCGCGTGGCGACCGAGGACCTCGACGTCGCCGGTACCACGATCCGCGCCGGTGACGGAGTGATCGTCGCGACGGACCTGGCGAACCGGGACCCGGACGTCTACCCGGACCCGGACCGGCTCGACCTGACCCGCAACCCGCGGAACCACGTGGCGTTCGGGTTCGGCGTGCACCAGTGCCTCGGCCAGCCGCTCGCCCGGGTCGAACTGCAGGTCGTGTACCCGACGCTGTTCCGTCGGATCCCCACCCTCGCTCGCGCGGTCCCGCTCGACGAGGTCCCGTTCAAGCACGACGGTGCCGTCTACGGGGTGTACGAGCTCCCCGTCACGTGGTGCCCCGTCGACCACCACACCACCACGAGCGCGAGCTCGACCACCGGAGGGAACGAATCATGAAGGTCATCCTCGAACAGGACAAGTGCGTCGCGAGTGGCCAGTGCGTCATGGCCGCGATGGACGTCTTCGACCAGCGGGACGAGGACGGCATCGCCGTCCTGCTGACCGACGAGGTCGCCGACGACCAGGTCGAGGCGGTGCGGCACGCCGCAGCGGTCTGCCCGGCCCTGGCGATCCGCCTGGCGGACTGACCCGTCGGTTCCGTACACACGACGGCCCGGTGGGGATCCCACCGGGCCGTTTTCCTGTGTGCGTCGTGCGCGGGGCTCCGCCGCCGTCACGACCCGTCGGCCGGGTGCGTGCACGCGTCGATCGCGGCGTACTCCCGGCTGAGTGCGGTCTGGTTCCGCTCGGTGCGCCACGACCGGATGCCGGGCGCAGCGGCGACGGCGGCGATCCACACGCCGGCACCGACGAGGACCGGCACGAGCGTCGGGTCCCCGCCGAGGGCGAGCAGACCGCCGAGCGCGACCGCCAGCGCGGCGACTGCGGAACCCGCGGTGGCGACCACACCAGCCAACCGGGCCGGCTGCTGCTCGAGGGCGGCGATCCGGGCCAGCGCCCGCTCGGCACGACGCTCGAGGAGCGGTCGGGCCGCGTCGGGCCGGGTGCGCAGCCGCTGGAGCAGCAGGGACGTCGTGCCGAGCCGTCCGCCCTGCACGGTCACCGTCCAGCCGAACTGCTCCAGGGTGTGCCGGTGAAGCGGCACGAACGCGGTCGGTGCGTACAGCACCCGGGTCTCCAGGTGGCGGGGGACCGGCGCGTGCAGGACAGCGTCTTCCCGGGCGATGGTGTTCGTCATCGGGCTCGGCCCGCGCTCAGGCGGTCCGGCGGCGACTGGCCGCCTCGCACGCGCCGTAGACGACGTCGAACTGGCGGTCGACGGCCGGACGGATCCGCTTGGTGCGCGCCGCGCGGACGAGCTGGAAGGCCACGGGAGCGATCGCCCAGTTGACCAGCCCACCGGCCCCGACGAGGAACACCGTGACCGGGTCGAGCCCGCCGAGCAGGTCGGGGACCGCCACGGTGTCCTGCATGGCGAACACCGAGGCGGCCAGCAGGACGCTGCCGATCGCGCCGAGGGCGTACGCGACCACCGACGCCGCGGTCGTGCGGGACCGTTCGAGGGCGTCGATCGTGGCCAGGGCGGTCTCGGCGTTCTGCTGGAGCTCGGTCAGTTCGACGGAGCGGACGGCACGGTCGCGGCGGAGGCCGAGGGTGTGCCGGCGGTTCAGTGCGCCCGTCCGGTCCGAGCCGTCGGACGTCCAGCCGAAGTTGCGGTAGGTGTCCGCGTACAGGGCGTCCTTGCCGCGCGGGACGTCGACCGTGCAGTAGTCGTACGTGGTGGCAGCGGGAGCGGCGGTGTTCGTCAGCGTCATGGTGGGTCCTCCGGTCGGTGCCGGATCGTTCCGGCCTGGTGTCGATCGTCCCGGGGACGGGCCGCGGGCAGGTCCCCGATCGGTGGTACCCCCGACTACTGCGTTCGCAGTAGTCGGACCGCTGACCCGCACGACAGGATGAGTGCATGCGGCGACTGCGAGCGATCTGGGGTTCGTGGCGTCCGGACGACCGCTGGGTGTTCCGCGGCACCGCCGCCGTCGTCCTGCTCGCGTGCGCGATCGAGTCGGGCCGGGTGATCGCGGCCGATGCCGGCCCGGGGCCCGGCATCGCGGTCGCCGCGACCGTGCTCGCCGTCGTCGCGGCGCCGTGGACACCGTGGACGGCGCTCGGCCTCGCCACGGTCGCGCCGGTGCTCGGTGGCCTGTCCGGGTGGTCGCCGATCGTGACCTGGAGCTGCGCGGTGCTGCTGCTGTTCGCGGTGTCCTCGCGGCAGGGGCACCCGGTCCGCGCCGCGGCGATCGTCGCTCCCGGCGTGGTCATCGGCACGCTCCTCGCGCCGGGGGAGGGCGGTGCGGTACCGACCGCCCTCGGCGCCCTCATCTCCGTCGTCGCCGCGGCGGCCATCGGCTCGGGGCTGCGGGTGCAGCACCAGTACCGGGCGTCGTTGGAACAGCGCGCCGCCGATGCCGTCGCCACGCGGGAACTCGAGGCCGAGCGCCGCGTGGCCGAGGAACGCGTCCGGATCGCGCGGGACCTGCACGACGTCATCGGGCACGAGATCGCGGTGGTCAGCATGCAGCTCGGGGTCGCCGAGGTCACCCTGCCCGCCGGGGCCGACGAGGCCCGGCGTGCGCTGGATGCCGCCCGGGACGGCGTGCGGAACGTCCTGACGGAGACCCAGCACGTCCTGACGGTGCTCCGTTCGGCGTCGGGCAGCGGCGCCGACCTCGACGACCCGACGGCTCCGGCCCCCGGCATCGAGCAGCTCCCCGGACTCATCGCGTCGTACGATCGGATCGGCCTCGACGTCGATGCCCGACTGGACGACGTCGGCCCGGTCTCCGTGCCGATCGGTGTGACGGTCTACCGGGTGGTGCAGGAGTCGCTCACCAACGCCCACCGGCACGGCGAGGGCCGGACGACCGTCACACTCGCCCGCGCCGGTGACGACCTGGTCCTCGAGGTCCGCAACCCCCGCCGGCGGACCCCGGCGAGCGACCCCGTCGCAGGCCGGAGCAGCGGGCTCGGTCTGGTCGGCATGCGCGAGCGCGTCGCCGCCGTCGGAGGGTCCGTCCAGGCCGCGGCGGACGGCGTCCTGTTCGTCGTCCGCGTCCGCCTGCCCACCGCGAACGGAGCACGATGACCACACGAGTGATCCTGGTCGACGACCAGGACATGATCCGACTGGGGCTCCGTGCGATCCTCGACCGCCAGGACGGCATCGAGGTCGTCGGCGAGGCCGGGGACGGGCTCGTCGCGGTGCAGACGGCGCTGTCGGTCCCGGCGGACGTCATCATGATGGACATCCGGATGCCGGGCATCGACGGGGTCGAGGCGACCCGACGGATCCGCGCCGAGCGCACCGCCGAGCAGGTGCGCATCGTCATGCTGACGACCTTCGACCAGGACGAACTCGTCTTCGCGGCGCTGCGTGCCGGGGCGAACGGGTTCCTCAGCAAGGCCGCGGGGCCCGCAGAGCTCGTCGCGGCGATCGAGGAGGTGGCAGCGGGCGGAGGGGCGCTGTCCGCGGCGGCCGCAGCGGCGCTCATCGGACAGGTCGCCCGCACCCCCGCGTCCTCCGTCGACCCGGAGATGACCCGGCGCTTCGAGGCCCTCACCGCTCGCGAGCGCGACGTCGTGGTGATGGTCAGCCGAGGTCAGGGCATCGACGCCATCAGCGCCGAGCTCTTCCTCTCACCACTCACGGTCAAGACCCACGTGAACCGGGCCATGGCGAAGGTCGACGCCCGCGACCGGGCCCAACTCGTGGCGTTCGCGTTCCAGGCCGGCCTGGTCGACTGAGGTCGGTGCCGGCCGAGGTGCCGTCGCTTCCGGGAACCGTCGCAGCGCCATCGCGAGCCCGATCACCGCAGCCACACCGCCGAGGAACACCCCGCTCGCACCCGTGGACGCAGCAGCGTCCTCGGCGCTTCCCGCGAACGAGAGCAGTGCCGACTGGGTCAGCACGAGCAGGACCACCGCGGCGGCGACGTTCACGAGCTTCGTCGCCTCGACGAGTGGTTCCCCGTCCTTGCGCGCGGTCACCGCACCCCAGACCCCGATGCCCAGCTCCGCGAACGTCGCCGCCGCGATGACGATCGCCACCCACTGGTCGTAGTGCACGGGGTGCGCCCTCCCGATGAGCATCGGCACGCTGCACCCGACGAACACGACGGACATCGCGGTCACCGCACCCCCGATCCACCGGTGTCCGGCCTGCCGGAACCGCATCCGGTCGCCGTTCAACGCATCGAACGCGAACGACAGTCGGTGCCGACGGACGGCCCAGACCTTCGCGGCCGCGACCCCGAGCGTGAAGACCACGGTCGCGGCGAGGAACAACGAGGGGGCCGCGCAGAACAGGACGACCTTCCACCCCGCCATCACGAGGCTGCTCGGCACCGACAGCACGGCGAGCACGAGCCCGCGCCGCGGCCGATCCCGCCACACCGTGACGGCGTACTGCACGGCGACCTTCCTGGTCACCGGCATCAGTCGAACGTGACGACGACCTTGTCGGCCGCCCCGGGGGTCGCAGCCACCCGGAGGGCCTCGAGCACGTCGCTCGCCGGGAAGACGTCGCTGACGATCTGCGCGTACGCCTCAGGGTTCGCGATGATGTGCTCGGTGACGTCGAAGATCTCGGTCGGGTACCCCATCGCGGTCACGATCGTCGGCTCGACGGCCAGCAGGTCACCGAAGTCGACCTCCACCGGCCGCTTGTGCACCGCCACGACGCCGATCGTCGCGCGGTGCTTCGCCAGGCGCAGCGCCGTCTGCACGGTGGCCGGCACCCCGGCGGCGTCGAGCCAGACGTCGGTGCCGGACTTCCCGCCGTGCCCCACGCCGTCCCGTGCTTCGCCGTGCAGGGCGATCAGGCGCTCGTCGAGCGGCTCGTCCGCCGAGTTCACGACGGCATCGGCTCCGACGAGCAGGGCCTTCTCGAGCCGCGACGCGATCACGTCGACGACGACCACGTGCCCGACGCCGAGCGCCTTGTAGCTGATCACGGCGCCCAGCCCGATCGGGCCGGCACCGAACACGACGACCGTGTCGCCCGGCTGCGGCGCGGTCCGGTTCACGGCGTGCAGGGCGACCGCCATCGGTTCGTTGAGCGCGGCCACCTGCCAGGGCAGTTCCTTCGGGACCAGGGCGATGCTGGTGCCGAGCACGGCCTGCTCGACGAGCAGGAACTCGGAGAGCCCGCCGGTGGGGCCGCCGTTGCCGATGATCCCGCGTGGGTCGCCCATCGGGTTCACCACCACGTGGTCCCCGACGGAGATGCCCTCGACCGCGTCGCCGACGACGGCCACCTCTCCGGCGACCTCGTGCCCGAGAGGCGTGTGCCCCTCACGCGGCGGGATGCCGCCGCGTTCAGCGTAGAAGGCGTCGGAGCCGCAGACCCCGCACGCCTTGACGGCGATCAGGACGTCGGCGGGGCCGACCTCGGGGACGGGCTCGTCGCGGATCTCGACGGATCCGGGGCCGGTGACGACGACGGTGCGCATGGTGCTCCTCACGTCACGAGCACGGGCGGCTCGGGACGGAACCATCTGACCAAGACGGCGACCTGCGCACGTACTGCGATCGCAGTAGCGCCGGGTCATCGGACGGGAGGCACGTGGCGGGCGCGCCACGTGCCTCCCGTCCGCTTGGTCGACGGTTCAGGGCCGCTGTGCCGGACCGCGCCGCAGGGCGCGAGCCGCGAAGGCCTCCAGCGCCTCGATGAGCGCTTCGGCGATCCAGATCCGGTTGCGTTGCTTCGAGTTCGCCGGTCGGAGGACACCGCGTTGCACCAGGGTCTCGACGGCACGGTACGCGGTCGGCGCAGCGACACCGAGACGATCCTGGATGAGACCGGCGTTGAGGACCGGATGTTCGATCGCGAGGTCGACCAGGGCTCGCGCTCGGTTGTCGGAGCGGAGATCCGAAGTGGCGTCGGCCCAGCTGGCACGCACGGCGCTGACGTCGGAGGCGAGTCGTCTGCCCGAGGCCACCGCGAACCAGGCCGCTTGGGTGAACGCCCGCACGATGGCGTCGACGTCGCCGGCGCGGTAGGCCGTCAATGCCTCGTAGTACCCATCGACGTCATGGAGCAGCCCCGCGGACACGGGGACGGCGATGTTCTTCGTCACACCGGCTTGCCGCAGCATCGCGTGCACCAGCGCTCGGCCGGTGCGTCCGTTGCCGTCGGGGAACGGGTGGATCGTCTCGAACTGGGCGTGCGCGATCGCCGCGTGCGCGAGCGCCGGGACGTCGAGCCGCCGCACGAACCCGACCAGATCGGCCATCGAATCGCCGACGCGGCTGTGGTGCGGCGGCACGAAGGCCGCTTCGTGCGGACTGAACTCCGTGCCACCGATCCACACCTGCTGCTGGCGGAAGCGGCCCGTCATCTGCGGCGCCGAACCGGAGAGCAGTGCTTCGTGCATCTCGATCACCGCGGCTTCGTCGATCTGGTCACTGAGCGCCAGCGCAGCTTGCATGGCACGGACGTTGCGGACGATCAGCGCCGCGTTCCCGCTCGTGCGCTCACCGAGCTCGCTCTCGGCGATCGCGCGCGCGCCACTGGTCAGGTTCTCGATCTGGGACGACGACGCGGACTCGCTGCGGAGCAGCATGGACGCGAACGGCAGGACGGACGAACCGAGTTCCGCGTCGAACCGTCCGATCGCGACCGCTGCCTCAGCGGCGTCCGCGAGCACGTCCGGGGACACTCGGACGCTCGTGGTGGCGATGGTCGGCACGACGGCAGCGGTGTACGGTCCACGTGCTGCCAGGCGAGCGCGTCGGGATGTGCCGCCGTCGTCCTCCACGGTGTGCCATGAGCGCTGTTCATCCTGCAGGGCAGGCCACCGAGGGCGCTCGGGACCACCGGAAGGGTCGCTCAACCGTTCATCTCCGCTCGCGTTGATAACACTTACGACGAATATAGAACCAACGCCATCGGTTCGCTAACTTCTCTCAGTCGAGCCTTCCCGTGCCGCGCGCTCGTCCACCACATCCACCCGCGCCAGCACGTTCGCGAACCCGCGCCGCCCTCGGGTGGCGAACAGCCCGATGACGGCTGCGACGGCGAGAGCGAACGCCAGCAGGCCGGTGAAGGGCAACGCGGCGGCGGTGGCCGTCGCCCACCCGCCGGAGCCCGCGGCCCACCGCACCAGGCGCTGCCAGGCCGTCGGCCGCGGCTCCGGTCGGAGCCGGACGACTGCCTCGCCGAGCGTGCGCCCGGACGCGAGCACCACCACCAGCTGGACCGCCGGTGCGACGAAGGGCAGCGTGGCGAGCAGGACCCGTGCGAGCGTGGAGTTGAGGTCCTGCCCGGCGAGGGCGAACGACAGACTCGTGATCGACACCAGCGCGCCGGTGGTCAGCACCATGGCGAGCAGGTCGCAGAACATCCCGAACCCGCGGCGCCAGATCGTCACCCGGCGGGGCAGATCCGACGACGGCTCGCCCCGGTGCCGGACGAGCACCCAGAGCACGGGGGAGACCAGCGTGCCGACGAGTGCTCCGGTGGTGTTCGCGAGCAGGTCGTCGACGTCGAACAGCCGGTACGAGCACGGGTACAGGAACCAGTCGCCCGTCAGCTGCGTGCACTCGATGAGCAGCGACACCAGGAACCCAGCGACGGTCCCGACGACCACCCCGGCCAGGAACCGTCCGTGCAGGAACACGTGCCGCACGAGCATGCCGAGGGGGACGAACAGGATGACGTTGAAGACCACCTGCGCCGCGGCCGGGTTCGCGAGCAGGGACCGGGGGCCGGAGAGCCCGCCCTCCTTCGCGATGTCCCCGACGAACGCGAACGGCGTCAGCTGCGGTCCGGAGGCGGCGCGACAGATCGCCGCGACCTCGCTGGTGTCGGGCAGGGGCAGGAGCGTGTACGTGACGAGGGCGAGCCCGTAGACGACGGTGGCGAACGCCAGCACCGCGTTGCCGACGCCGAGGGTGCCCCGGCGTCGGTACTGCAGCGCTGCCCACGGCACCAGTCCGGCGATCGCGATCGCGGACCCGACGAGCAGCGCGATGACGGCAGGGGTCGCGGAGGTCATCCCTCGACCCTAGGGATCCCGTGGGACACGCGTCCGGCTGCTGGCCGTGCCGCGACTCGCGAGAGGATGGCGGTGTGACCACCGCGACCACCATCCTCGACGCGATCGTCCGGCAGGTCGACGACACCGGCTTCGGCGCCCACGGCCTGCACGTCCGCACCGGTGGCGGCACCGCGGACGACGTCGCCGAGCACCGCTGGACGCCCGACGCGCGCGAGGAGATCCACTCCGCGGCCAAGGGCATCTGCGTGCTCGCCACCGGGATCGCCGCCGACGCGGGTCTGGTGGACGTCGACGAACCGATCGCCGCATCGCTGCCCGGGTTCGAGTTCGGGGACGGCGCTGACCAGGTCACCCTCCGGCACCTGCTCACGATGACGAGCGGGATCGACATGCCCTGGTCGGCGACCGAGCTGACCGACTGGCCGGACCTGGCGGCCGAGTTCCTGCGGCGGCCCTCGCGGGGTCGCGTGTTCCAGTACGCCAACGTCAGCACCTACACGGCCATGCGCGTGCTCGAGACCCGCGTCGGCGACGTCGGCGCGTTCGTGTCCCGACGCCTGTTCGACCCGCTCGGCATCGAGGACGTCGAGTGGCTGCGCTGCCCGAACGGGTACGTCGCCGCCGGTGAAGGACTGGCGCTCCGGACCGAGGAACTCGCGCGCCTCGGTCGGCTCATCCGCGACGGTGGCGTGGTCGACGGGCAGCGCATCGTCGGCGCCCGCTGGTGCGACGCGATGCACTCCGACTGGGTCGAGCGCGAGGGGACCGGACCCGGGTACCACCGCTACGCGATGGCCGGATGGGGCGGTCCGGGGCAGCTGTGGCGGCTGCACGGCGCGTACGGGCAGATGCTGCTGTTCGACGACCACCCCGACGGCGACACCGTGGTCACGATCACCGCCGACGACCACTTCGGCGCCGACGCGATGGCCGCGTTCGTCGCCGAGGAGCTCGCCCGGCAGCGGTAGCCAGCAGCCGCAGCCGGCAGCGGTCGCCGGCAGCCGTCGCTGGCAGCCGTCGCGTCCTCGCCGTGCGAGGATCGATCAGTGCAGGAACAGACGCCCGTCGCGATCATCATCGCGGCCATGAGCGAAGAGGTCTCCGCCTTCGCCGACCTGTTCGGCGGGGTCCCGATCCTCGACGGCCCCGTCGGAGGCCACGACCCGCACCAGCTGCTCGACATCGGCGGCGCCACCGTCGCCGTCCGCCGCAGCGGCATCGGCTTCACGAACGCGACAGCCGCCGTGGCACACGGCTTCCACGATTTCGGACCCGGCATCCCCGTGATCAGCGTCGGGACCGCCGGCGGCCTCATGCACGGCATCGCGATCGGTGACGTCGTCGTCGGCGACCGGTACGTCAACCTCAACGCGGACGCCACGGCGTTCGGCTACGCCCTCGGCCAGGTGCCCGGCATGCCGACCGGGTACGCCCCGGACGCCCGACTGTTCGAGCTGGCGATGGCCGCCGACATCGCCTGGCCGCTGCGCTCAGCGACGATCGGCTCGAGCGAGGTCTTCGTCACCGAGGGGCGCGCCCGGACCCTCCGCGACGCCTTCCCCGACGTGGCCGCGGTCGACATGGAGTCGGCCGCCATCGCCCAGTTCGCCCACGTGCACGACATGCCGTTCGTGTCGGTCCGCTGCATCAGCGACCTCTGCGCGCCCGACGGTGCCGAGTTCCGCGAGCACCTGGACGGTGCCGCGGCGCGCGCCGCCCGCGTGGTCCACGACCTGGTGCGCGGCCTGCGTCCCTGAGGCCCGGCCCGCGAAAGCGACAATCCTGCGGCACGGGGCACCGTTCGGTCCGGCATCGCGACAGATCTCCGCGAACAGTTCGCGGCACGCTGTCGCTTTCGCGGATGTGGACCCGGCCCACCGCCGGACGGGAGGCGCGGTGCGGGCCCGCCACGGGCCTCCCGTCCGCCCCCGGCGCACGTCGAGAGCCGCGGTGCGCACGCATGTGCGCCACCTGCGAGCGCATCCCGCGCACGGTGCGATGATGAGCGGCGGCCGTCGCCCGGACGGCCGGAGACGGAAGTGCCGAGCGTGACCGAGACCCGCTCCGAGACCCCGACGGAACCGTCGAAGCCGACGGACCACACCACCCCCACGACCGAGGCCACCGACGACGGCGGCCACGGCCCGCGCAAGGGCGTCGCCGTCCTGGCGCTCGCCGCACTCGGTGTCGTGTTCGGCGACATCGGGACGAGTCCGCTCTACGCCCTGCGCACGGTGTTCACGATCGACGACGGCCTGGTGAAGGCGAACCAGGAAGACGTCTACGGCGTCATCTCGATGATGTTCTGGAGCATCACGATCATCGTCTCGATCAAGTACGTGCTGATCCTGATGCGCGCCGACAACGACGGCGAGGGCGGGGTGATGGCGCTCGCCGCCCTGGCCCGCCGGCTCTACGCGAAGCGTCGCGGTGGTGCGGTGATCTTCCTCGTGATCGGCATCGTCGGGGTCTCGCTCTTCTACGGCGACTCCGTGATCACCCCGGCCGTGTCGGTGCTGTCGGCGGTCGAGGGGCTCGGTACCGCGGCGCCGTCCGTCGAGCACCTGATCGTGCCGATCGCCGCGGTCATCCTGGTCGTGCTGTTCGCGGTGCAACGCTTCGGCACCGGCAAGGTCGGCAACCTGTTCGGCCCGGTGATGCTGCTCTGGTTCGTCGTGATCGCCGCCGCCGGCGTCCCGCACATCCTCGAGCACCCCGGCGTCCTGCAGGGGCTCTCGCCGACGTGGGCGATCTCGTTCGCCTTCGCGCACCCGTACATCACGTTCGTGGCGATGGGAGCGGTGGTGCTCGTCATCACCGGTGCCGAGGCGCTCTACGCCGACATGGGGCACTTCGGACGGTCGCCGATCCTGAAGGCCTGGTTCTTCGTGGTGTTCCCGGCGCTCGTCCTCAACTACCTCGGGCAGGCGTCGCTGGTGCTGCGCGACCCGTCGGCGGCGAAGGACCCGTTCTTCCTGCTGTTCCCGGACGCGTTGCGACTGCCCGTGGTCGTGCTGGCGACGCTCGCGACGGTGATCGCGAGCCAGGCCGTCATCTCCGGGGCGTTCTCGCTCACCCGGCAGGCGGTCCAGCTCGGGCTGCTGCCGCCGCTCACGATCCGGCAGACCTCGCGGCGGGAGAGCGGGCAGATCTACCTGCCCGCGGTCAACCTGCTGCTGTTCATCGGCGTGCTCGCGATCATGCTCGCGTTCCGGTCGTCAGCGAACCTGGCCACCGCGTACGGGGTGTCCGTCACCGGAGCCCTGGTCGTCGACACGCTCCTGCTCCTGCTCGTCGTCCGCCCGCTGTGGAAGTGGGCCACCTGGAAGCTCGTGGTCGCGGCGGTGGCGTTCGGTGGCCTCGAGCTGACCTTCCTCGCCGGCAACCTGTCGAAGATCATCCACGGCGGTTGGGTGCCGCTCCTCATCGCCCTGGCGGTGATCACGGTGATGACGACGTGGCGCCGTGGCCGGGCGCTCGTACAGGAGGAACGCAAGGAGCGCGAAGGGTCGCTCGCCGACTTCATCGACCGCATCAACCACGAGCACATCCCGCGGGTGCCCGGGGTGGCGGTCTTCCCGCACCCGAACAAGGAGACGACGCCGCTGGCGCTCCGGGCCAACGTCGAGCACAACCACGTGGTGCACCGGACCGTCCTGATCGTCTCGGTGCTCACCGCCAACGTGCCGCACGTCCCGCACGCGAAGGCGTTCTTCCGCGACGATCTCGGCTACGAGGACGACGGCATCGACCACATCACGGTGAAGTTCGGGTTCTCGGACGACCAGGACCTGCCGAAGGCCCTGCATGCTGCCTGCCTGGCCGAGGTCCTGGACATCGACCCGGAGGAAGTGCTCCGGGCGTCCTACTTCATCTCCCGCGGAGCGCTCCGTCCGATGCCCGGCAACCGGGGGATGGTGGCCTGGCGGAAGAAGCTCTTCGTCGGACTCGCGCACAACGCCGCCGACCCCGCAGCACGCTTCGGTCTCCCCGCACAGCGCACCGTGACGATGGGCAGCGACGTCGAGATCTGACCGCGTCGTCGACATCTGACCGCGTCGTGCACCGGCGTTCTGCATCGGCATCCGCATCGGCATCCGCATCCGTAGAGCGCAGGCCCCCGTTCGGGGGTGATGGTCTTGTGCACCCGTTCAGGGTTACGCTCATCGGAACCACACCACAGCTGCAGGCAGCATCACCAACTGCCGGACCAGCACCAGGATCAGGAGCGAAGCCACATGAGGCTTGGAGTACTCGAGCGCGCCCAGAAAGACCCAGGGGCGTCCACTTCCACCCGATGGTCAGGCCGGAGCAAGGGCGTCGCGATCGTCACCGCAGCGCTCCTCGGCGCCGGCGGCAGCATCCTCGCCGCCGCCCCCGCGACGGCAGCGCCCGTCGCGTCGACCGGGCAGGGGCGCTTCCTCAGCGGCTCCGCGCTCGGGTTGAACCTCGACGACATCCTCACCGTGACCCCGGCGGACGCGGTCAACACCGGTGGGGCCACGGACACCGACGTCCACCCGCTCGACGTCACCGCACTCAACGCGGTCAACGTCAACCTGGGCGGGGGCCTCAACCTGCTCGGGAACAACGGCATCCTCACCCTCGGTGCCGTCAACCAGTACGCCGCCGCCAACGCCGACGGCAGCTCCGTCGCCGCGTCCGGTGCGGTGACGAACACCGGCGGGATCGGCATCGGCGGCCAGGACGGCGTCCCGCAGTCCAACGCCACGCTCGACCTGTCGGGGCTCATCGGCACCGACCTGGCGGGCTCGCTCGCCAACGCCCAGCTCGAGGTCGGCGCCGTGTCGGCCACCGCTGCGCAGGCAGCCGGCCCGGACGGTGCGCAGACGGGCGACTACGGCATCGCCGGACTCGACCTGTCGCTGACGAGCCCCGCGCTCGGCACCACCGTCTCCGGGCTCCGCACCACCCTCGGCACGCTCCAGCCGACGGTCGACGGCGTCGAGGACACCCTGAACGCGCTCGGCCCGCTCGTGCAGGTCCAGGGCCTGCCCGACCTCGTCACGGTGCTCGACTCGGCCACCGGCGACGTCACCAGCGCCGACGGCTCGATCACGGCGAACCTGCAGACCGGTGCGATCACGGTCGACGTCGCCGCAGTGCTGACGAACGCCGGCCTGGACATCAACAACCTGCCGGCGAACACCGAGCTGCTGCCGTACATCACGGAGGCACTCACGACCCAGCTCCTACCGGCGGTCACCACCGCGCTGCAGGGGGTCGTGACCCAGCTCACCCAGTCGCTCCGCGGGCTCACCGTCACGGTGGCGGGGCTCCCGCTGCCGATCGGTCAGCTCCTCGACGTCGTGAACCCGGTCATCGCGCAGGTCGTCGCCCCGATCAACCAGGTCGTCGCCGGCCTCGGTCAGACGGTCATCACGCCGCTCGCCAACGCCCTGACGACCGTCGTGTCGTTGCAGGCCAACGTGCAGGAGACCAGCGCCGACGGCGTCTTCACCCAGCGTGCCCTGCGCGTCGCACTGGTGCCGGCCGCCGGCACCGCCGTCGTCAACCTCGCCTCGGCTGCGGTCGGCCCGAACGCCGGTCCGCTCGCGGTCCCGACCGTCACGACGCTCGACCCGGACAACGGGCCGGTCGCCGGTGGCACGGTCGTCACCGTCACCGGGACGGGCTTCACGGACGACGCCACGGTGTCGGTCGACGGTTCCGACCCGATCGCGGCGGACTCCGTCTCGGACGACGGCACCGAGCTGACCTTCACGACGCCGGCGCACGTCGTCGGCACGGTCGACGTCACGGTCACCACGCCCGCCGGTGAATCCGACCCGCTCGACTTCACCTACACCGACGACGCGGCTGCGGTCCCGACGATCACGACGCTCGACCCGGACAACGGGCCGGTCGCCGGTGGCACGGTCGTCACCGTCACCGGGACGGGCTTCACGGACGACGCCACGGTGTCGGTCGACGGTTCGGACCCGATCGAGGCGGACTCCGTCTCGGACGACGGCACCGAGCTGACCTTCACGACGCCGGCGCACGACGCCGGGACGGTCGACGTCACGGTCACCACGCCCGCCGGTGAATCCGACCCGCTCGACTACACGTACAACCCGGCACCCGCAGCGGTGCCCACGCTCACGACGCTCGACCCCGACAACGGGCCGGTCGGCGGAGGCACGCTCGTCACCGTCACGGGCACCGGGTTCACCGACGACGCGACCGTCTCGGTCGACGGATCCGACCCGATCGACCCGGAGTCGGTCTCCGACGACGGCACCGAGCTGACGTTCACGACCCCGGCGCACGTCGCCGGTCCCGTCGACGTGACGGTCACGACCGATGCCGGGACCTCGGACCCGCTCACGTACACCTACAACCCGGCACCCGCCGGGGCTCCGACGCTGACGGCGCTGGACCCCGACAACGGTCCGGTCACCGGCGGCACGGTCGTCACGGTCTCCGGCACGGGCTTCACCGACGACTCGACGGTCTCGGTGGACGGTTCCGACCCGATCACGCCGGACAGCGTGTCGGACGACGGCACCGAGCTGACGTTCACGACGCCGGCGCACACCGCCGGTGCGGTCCCCGTGACCGTCACCAACGGTTCCGGCACCTCGGCGCCGCTGCCGTACACGTACAACCCGGCCCCGGCCGCGGTCCCGACGATCTCCGCGCTGGACCCCGACAACGGTCCGGCCGCGGGTGGCACGGTCGTGACCGTCACGGGCACCGGTTTCACCGACGACTCCACGGTCTCGGTGGACGGTTCCGACCCGATCACGCCGGACAGCGTGTCGGCGGACGGCACGACGCTCACCTTCACGACCCCGGCGCACGCTGCCGGTGACGTCGAGGTCACGGTGACGACCCCGGGTGGCACCTCCGACCCGCTCGTCTACACCTACAACCCCGCGTCGACCACGACGACCCCGCCGCCGGTTATCACCTCGCCGACGGACGGTGGCACCGTCACGACGCCCAACCCGCCGATCACCGGCACCGGTCAGCCCGGCGCGACCGTCACGGTCACCGACGGCACGGTCATCGTCTGCACCGCGGTCGTCGCGGCCGACGGCACCTGGAAGTGCACCCCGATCGTCGGCTTCGGCCCGGGAACGGTGACCATCACCGCCACCCAGACCGGCGCAGACGGCACCTCGGCGGCGTCCGACCCGGTGACGTTCACCGTCCGCCTGGCAACCGCCGGCACCGGTGGCGCGGGTGCTACCGGCCCGAACGGGACGCTCGCCTACACCGGTAGCGACCCGGCCCCGGTGATCGCCTTCGCGATCCTGCTGATGCTCGCGGGCGTCGGGCTCACCATCGCCCGCCGCTTCCGTCGGGCTTAGTCCGCACCACCAGCAGCGCCCGTCGGGATCCGTCCCGGCGGGCGCTGTTGCGTGCGTGCGCGTGCGTGCGCGTGCGTGTGCGTGCGTGTGCGTTGGCGTGTGCGGTGCATGCGTGTGCATCATGCGACGGGGCACCGGTTGATCGACGCGTGGAACGTCGGAACATGCACACGCAGCAGATGCGTGTGCATCATGCGACAGGGCACCGGTTGATCGACGCGTGGAACGTCGGAACATGCACACGCACCGGCGGACGGGAGGCGCGGTGCAGGCCCGCCACAGACGCGCCAGTCGGCACGTGGGTGCGATCAGAGCCCGAGCTGCTCCCGCAGGTACGGCGCGGTCCGGCTCTCGGCGGACGCCGCGACCTGGGCGGGGGCGCCGGTGGCGACGACGCGGCCGCCGTCCTCGCCGCCGGAGGGCCCCATGTCGATGACGTGGTCCGCACTCGCGACGACGTCCATGGCGTGCTCGACCACGACGACGGTGTTGCCGGCGTCGGTGAGGCGTGCGAGCTGTGCGGTCAGCAGCTCGACGTCGGCGGGGTGCAGGCCCGTCGTCGGTTCGTCGAGCAGGTAGAGCGTGTGCCCGGTGCGCGCGCGTTGCAGTTCGGTCGCGAGCTTGATGCGCTGGGCTTCGCCGCCGGACAGCTCCGGTGCGGGCTGTCCGAGCCGCAGGTAGCCGAGGCCGACCTGGCGCAGGGCCTCGAGCCCGCGGGCGGCGGCCGGCAGCGACGCCAAGAAGGGCGCGGCCTGGTCGACGGTCATGCCCAGGACGTCGGAGATCGACGCCCCGTCCCACTGCACCTCGAGCGTCTCGTCGTTGTAGCGCGCACCGTGGCACTCCGGGCAGGGCGCCCAGCTGCCCGGCAGGAACAGGAGCTCGACCGACACCGAGCCCTCGCCCTGGCACACCTCGCACCGGCCGCCGGCCACGTTGAACGAGAAGCGGCTGGTGGTCCAGCCGCGGGCCTTCGCGTCGTCGGTCGCGGCGAACGCGGCACGCACGGCGTCGAAGAGC
Source organism: Curtobacterium sp. NPDC089991 (assembly GCF_044748425.1). NCBI lineage: Bacteria > Bacillati > Actinomycetota > Actinomycetes > Micrococcales > Microbacteriaceae > Curtobacterium > Curtobacterium sp. NPDC089991. The sequence goes on along the minus strand of NZ_JBIVGB010000004.1, from coordinate 1,907 downwards.
CCGGTGTAGGTGGCGAGGTTCGAACGCGGGGTTCGGCCGATCGGCTTCTGGTCGACCTGCACGACGCGGTCGACGAGCGGGTGCGACGTCGCGACGCCGGGCAGGACCCCGCCGACGAGCGACGACTTGCCGGAGCCGCTGACGCCGGTGACCGCGGTGAGCACCCCGAGCGGCAGGTCGACGTCCAGGTCCTGCAGGTTGTGCAGGGTGAGGTCGCGCAGTTCGAGGGTCCCGACGGGGGTCCGGACGGCGCGCTCACCGTCGGCACGGTCGCGCGGGTGCAGGAACCGTCGGGTGACCGATGCCTCGACGTCGGCGAGGCCGTCGACGGGGCCGCTGTACAGGACGGTGCCCCCGCCGGATCCGGCACCCGGGCCGACGTCGACGATCCAGTCCGCCCGCCGCACGATGCTCATGTCGTGCTCGACGACGAAGACGCTGTTGCCGCCGGCACGCAGGTCGTCGAGGACCTCGACCAGGGACTCGGCGTCGGCCGGGTGCAGGCCGGCGCTCGGCTCGTCGAGCACGTAGACGACACCGAACAGGCCGGAGCGCAGTTGCGTCGCGATGCGCAGGCGCTGCGTCTCGCCGGGGGAGAGCGTCGGGGTGGCCCGGTCGAGCGCGAGGTACCCGAGGCCCAGGCCGACGAGCACCTCGACCCGGGTGAGCAGGTCGCGCGAGATCGCGACCGCGACCTCGGTGTGCTCGCCGGACGAGGCGCGTGAGGTGGCAGCGCTGGCATCCGTGATGGAGGCGATCGGGCGCAGGACGTGGGCCAGCGCCGTGAGCGGCAGGCCGTTCAGGTCGGCGATCGAGTGGCCGCCGACCGTCACCGCGAGCGCGGCCCGGGTCAGGCCGGTGCCGCCGCAGAGGCCGCACGGACCCGACTCGACGAACTGCAGCACCTTGGTCCGCTGGGTCTCGCTCTGCGAGTCGGCGAGGGTGTGCATCACGAACTGGCGTGCGCTCCAGAACCGCCCCTTGTACGGCTTCGCGACGCGGTCGCGCTTCGGGTGGACCTGGACGACGGGCTGTTCCTCGGTGAACAGCAACCAGTCGCGGTCCTGTCGGGAGAGCTCACGCCACGGCACGTCGATGTCATAGCCGAGCACCGCCGTGACGTCGCGCAGGTTCTTGCCCTGCCACGCCCCGGGCCACGCCGTGATCGCGCCGTCGCGGATGCTCAACGACGGGTCGTGGACGGCCGAGGCCTCGGTGACCTCGTGGGCGATGCCGAGTCCGTGGCACCGCGGGCAGGCTCCGGCGACGGTGTTCGGGGAGAACGAGTCGGACTCGAGCCGGTCGACGCCAGACGGGTAGGTGCCGGCGCGGGAGAACAGCATGCGCATCGAGTTCGACAGGGTCGTCAGCGTGCCGACGGTCGAACGGCTGCTCGGGGCACCGCGGCGCTGCTGCAGGGCCACGGCGGGTGGCAAGCCGGTGATCGATTCGACGTGCGGCGTCGAGCCCTGCGCGATGAGCCGTCGGGCGTAGGGAGCGACGGACTCGAGGAAGCGGCGTTGTGCCTCGGCGAACACCGTGCCGAACGCGAGCGAGGACTTGCCGGAGCCGGAGACGCCGGTGAAGGCGACGATGCGGTTGCGCGGGATGTCCACGTCGACGTCCTGCAGGTTGTGCTCACGGGCGCCGCGGACGCGGATGAAGTCGTCGGGCCCCGGTTGGTCGTCGGTCACGGTCGAGCGGGGAGCGGGCATCTGCTCGATGGTAGGCGGGTGCTGCTGAACGTGGTGAAGGGCCGTCCCGGTTGCCCGGGGCGGCCCTTCACGTGTGGTGCGGTGGTGCGTGTGGTGCGGGGTGTTACTTGATCTGTGCGGTGATGGTGGCGGTGCCGACGAGGAGGCCGCGCTTGACGGCGTCGGTGCCGAAGGTCTTGTTCAGCAGGCCGG